>NZ_JBICZJ010000001.1:0-1143076 GCF_043201895.1 Streptomyces sp. NPDC048254 | reverse complement strand
CTCTATCCCGAACTCCACGAAAGCGCCCCCGCACTACCCAATAGTCCGAACACGCCCGCCAGTTGATCGCCTACACCACGAGAAGGGGCACCATCCCTCAGCGGGGGCAGGCCGCCGGAACTGGCGAGTCGGGCTACGTCACGGATTGCGTTCCACAGGAGCGTGACGGCTGCGTTGTTGTCGCCGGATTGCCGCTGGGCCTGGGCGGTACGTGCTGTCGTGATGAAACTGCCGGTTGTCTGGACCGGAGTGGCGGTGAAGCCGGGTACGTAGCAGGAAAGGGACTGTGGAAAGGCCTTGGCGCTTCCCCGGGTGAGGCGGGCGCCCAAGACGCGGGGCGGGTTGTCCAGCAGCAGTTGGCGGGGGACGGTGGCCGCTGCCATCCGTTCGAAGGCCGGTACGACCTCGGCGACGGTGTCGTCGTCGAAGAGCAGGAGGGCGACGGTCCCGTCGTGGCCGGCGCCGTCGATGTGTTGGCGGCGGTGGACCGTGAGGTCGCTGGCGAGTGCTGCGATCTTGCTGCCGAACCTGCGGCTGACGGGGAGTTGGGCGGCGTGCGGCAGGGGAAACGACGAGGGCTGTGCGGCATCCGGTGCGTCGGCGAAGATGCGCTGGTTGACGTCACCCACACGCTGGACGACCGTGCCCGGCGGGCCGAAGACCTTGTCGAGCAGGCGTTGCTGGAGATCGCTGGTGTCCTGCATTTCGTCCAGGAGGACGAAGGGAAAGCGGTGGGCGACAGCCGGCGCGAGCTGGGGGTGATGAAAGAGGTGGTGCTCGGCGAGGGCGAACATGTCGTGGTAGCGGAAGACGCCACGCTCGGTGAGCACCTGTTTGAGAGCGGCGAATTGTTGGCCACTGTCGCTGGATGCTTTGAAGGGCGGGGTGCCATCAGGTCCCACCGCGATCAGGTCTCCGGCGTCGCAGAGGTAGCGGGCCTCGGCGACGAGTGCGGGGCCGTTCGTGCGGTGCCCGAGTGCGGTGTTGAGTTTCCGGAACCGGGGGTGGCGTTCGAGCAGCCGGTGGGCTTCGTCCGCGTAGGCCTGGTCGTCTACGGTCTGGACTTCAATGCCCCGGGATCGTAGGGCCGGCAGGGCGAGGAAGGTGTTGGTGAAGGCCTGGATCGTGCCGATGAAGTGCGGGTACTGCAGCAGGCGGCGTCCCACCGATGTGGCGGGGAGGCGGTGGGTGATCTCGTCCTTGGCCGTGTTGGTGTGGGACAGGACGCAGATGCCTCGCGTGGGCGAGGTCCATCCCTGGCTCAGGAGGGCGAGCTTGAGCCCGATCAGGCTGGTCTTGCCCGAGCCGGGAGCTGCCTGGAGGTCCAGGGATTCCGCGCTCTGGATGAAGTCCCACTGCTCCTGGTGCGGCAGTTCGAGGCCGAGTTGCTGGGCGAGGGCTTCGACCTTGTCCTTGATGAAGACGTCGGGCGCGTAGAGGGGTGTCATTGCTCAGACCTCGCTGCACAGGTACGTGAAGGCGGCTACGAGGTAGGGCGGCAGATCGTCCTCGGTCACGGAGGTGGTCTGCAGGAGCCGGGCCGCGTGGTGGGCGGCGATCGGCTTACTTCCCCGGCCCATGCGCAGCGGCTCATAAATGTCCAAGGCCGCCTTTTCCAGGGGAACGTTGCTCTCTCGCCACTTCTTGACCTCCTCCTGCGCCAGTCGGTCCAGGTCGGCGAGTCTGTCCGCGGTGGGCCAGGTGGTCTTGGAGGCGACAGCGGCACGAACGGCCTGGTGCATCAGGGTCGCCATGGTCCAGGAGCCGGCGGCCAGGTCGTACTCCAACGTCCAGTGGTCTGAGACGAATGTGCGTACGTGGCCGCTGTCCTCCTCTTTCAACCCTGCGACGTGTTTGTCGATCTCTTGCTTGGTCATCTCCGCCGAGCACTTCAGCTTCTTGCGCATCTCCGCAGAGGTACCGGCTGGAACCAGGTCCCGGTCTCGGATGCAGGCCACGGCGACCGGGATCTGCTCGCCGTCGCGCTGGAAGATCCGGCTGTAGCGGAAGAGACCGACGCCGCCGACATTGACGACGCTGACGCCGCATTCGCTGAAGGATCGGCCGACCGCCTGTGCGAGGGCGGGCAAAACGATGGCTTCGGCGTCGCCTTCGACGATGGCGACGCTGCGGGCGAAGAACAGGTTGGCCTTGGTCACGTCGAGGAAGCGGGTGAGGAAGGCGTAGTCGCCCTCGTCGAGGCAGGTCAGTCCCGGTGCCAGACGGAAGGTGGATCCGCGGGCGACGAGGGTGAGGTGTTCGACCGGGATGGCCGAGGCCAGGTTGGGGCTGTGGGTGGTGAGGATGACCTGGACCGGCGGCGTCCCGGCCGTCTTGGCGGCCTCGGCACGATCCCGCAGGAGGTCCATGATGCGCGTCTGAAGTTGCGGGTGGAGGTGGGCTTCGGGTTCCTCGATCAGCAGCAGGGGTGCGAAGGCGCTGTTGCCGAGCAAGAGCAGTTCGGCTGCCATGAACAGGGCGTTGTTGTAGCCCAGTCCGTGTCTGGTCCACTCCCCCGTGCCCGCGAACAGGGTGAGTTCCAGCCGTTCCAGGGCGCGGGCGAGGGTGGCGTCGCCGGCGACGCCGATCTCGGCTCGCAGGACGTCGGAGCCGATGGAGAACTTCTGCAGGTAGCCGGTGTTGATGTCGTTGCGGGCCGCGGCCACCGCCGCGTTGTCACCGATGTGGCGTTCCGCGCGGCGCAGGATGCCGACCAGGGTGGTGGCGCTGTCGCTCTCCTCGTCGAAGTCGTCGTCGCCTTGTACGCGCATGGCCGGGTAGCCGGCGAGGATCTGCGAGAGACGCGATCCCCGGCCGGAGCGCAGTTCGGCCTCGGCATCCCGCAACGGGCGCAGGTAGGTGGCCTTCAGCAGTTCGCGTGCGGCACCGTCCAGAGCGGGTCCCTGCCCGTCGCGTCCGGTGCGCGTGGTGACCGAGACCCGGTGGGGAGGCAGCGGCTCCATCAGCTCCGCTTTGACGGTGACATAGAGGGCGACGTTGCCGTCGTCGTCGGTGGTGAGCAGTTCCAGGAAGACCCCTTGTTCTTCCGTCGTCAGGTCCTTGAAACCGCAGGTGATCTTGAAGGTCCCTGCTCGGCCGTCCTGTCCGACGTGGAAGTCGTCACGCGTGATCCGGTAGAAGTCAGCCGCCGTCGTCAGCAGGCACAGGCGGATCGCATCGATGATGGCCGTCTTGCCGCTGTCGTTCTCGCCGACGAGGACGTTCGTGGCGGGACCGAACTCCAGATTCAGACTGGCGTCCGGGTCGCCGTCCTTCTGCGGCAACGAACCGAAGATTCGGAAATTCTCCGCGTACAGACATGCCAAGTACAACGACGCCCCCGAGAGCCTGAGGCCTATGCCTTCGACGGCACAGGCGGCTGCAACCGCATCAAGTGCCCCACCCGCACGCGGCTCTGACGCATCATACGATTACTCCCGGCACTTGCACCTCAGGAACGAAATACCTCCCCACTGCTGGAAATGGGCACGCCAAATCGCCTCGGCAGCCTCCAGGGTCAGGGCACGTCAGTCAGGTCACCCTGCCGCGGCCGGAAGGGGAGCGCCCGCAGTCGGCACGACAACAGGCCGCCCACGCACGGCAGTACAGCAGCGCCTGGGCGCCTCGACGGGTTCCTGTACACCACACGCGCGAGCCTCCGGACGAACCGCGAGACAGCGAGGACAGGCTGCGACCCCAGCACCCCGCCTGACGAAATCACGATTCTCGGATTGTCACCTCGAACCGTCAGGGGCAGATTTGCCGGATTCCTCCTGGGCGATGTGATTGACGAGTTCCCCCGGTACCACATCGAGTCCTGCAGCGATGTCCAAGAGGGTAAGAACGCTGGGACTGCGCTGCCCGTGCTCGATATAAATGAGGCCGCGGAAGCTCAGCCCGCTGCGTTCTGCGAGTTCTTCCAGGCTGTATCCCCGCTCCTCTCTGAGGCGACGGATTTGCATACCCAGGGACAAGAGTCGCGGGTCCGGTGACGGTTCACGTGCTGGCACACCGTGACTCGACCGTCACACCTTTGCGTGCACCATGAACAGCTGTGCATAACTACTGGTTGTAGTGGACAGCATCGCTCCTGGCGGCCAGCAGCAAGGCCGCCGCACACGCCGCCAAGCCAGTGCGAAAGGGTCGGCGGCGGGTCCAGTATTCAGCTCAGTTTCGTGGGCAGGGCACATGAGCAAGCCGATCGAGCCGTTCGACCGCTGGCATAAGAGGTATCCGAAACCAGAACGCGGTGACACACCGTGCCAATGCGGCCGACCACTTGAGCCGCTGTATCCGTCTACGGACCACGGCCGCGGCCATCGCTGGCAGTCTCGGTACACCGACTGCTCAGGAAATGAGAAACGGCCGGCTTTTGCCACCTGGCAGGAAGCCCGCGAGCACCTCGACAAGGTGCTCATGGAATCTGAAAGACAGACGTCGCGAGACAACAGTCCAGGCAGCCTGCAGGTTGAATACTTCGCAGCCGAGATGATGAACAGGAGGCGCAAGCGGAAGAAGAACGCCAATACCTGCGACACCTACGAAAGTCATCTCCGTAGCCACATCCTGCCGTTCGCCGGCCACCGCACCGCAAGCAGCCTGCGCCGCCCTGATTCCATGGCCTTCGTCGACTACCTCCTCGACAAGCAAGGCCTCGACTCGGCCTGCACCGTCGTCCAGATCTTCAAGACCTGGCGCATCCTCATGCATTACATGCTGGACGAGGACGTTCCGCTCCCTCCCAACATCGTGGCGCGGATCGATCTCCCGGACGTGACGCCACGCGTCAAGGTCGCCCTGTCTCCTGGGCAGGTCGCGGCGGTCGCGGCGGCGATGCGAAGGGTGGCGCCTCGCTATGAGGTCCTGATCTGGCTCGGAGCCTGTGCCGGGCTGCGCCAGGGCGAGGCCTTCGGGCTGAAGCGAAGTCAGGTTGCCTGGAATCACGCCCTACTTCACATCGAAGAGCAACGGCAGCGCGGCAAGGCCGTGCGCCTCAAGACCAAGGCCAGCTACGCCACCTTGCCTGTGGATCACTTCCTGATCGAGCAGCTGACACAGCACGCGTCACGCTTCTCCGAGCCGGAGCCCGTCTCGCCAGCCGCCGAGCGCCGACGCCGGGCCCGCGGCTACGTCGAGCCGCCGGACGAGGGCCTGATCGTCACGAACCGTTTCGGCCAGCCTGTGCTGCCCACCGATTTCCATCAGAAGTGGCGAAGGGCAGTGAAGCAAGCCGGGCTTCCGGACAGGACCCGCTTCCACGACCTCAAGCACTTCTATACCAGCACGCTCGGCGGTTCCGGCAAGCACGACCCGAAGACTGTGCAGGCGCTCTCCCGGCACGCCAAGTTCTCCGAGACCTGGGACACCTACGCCCACCCTCCCCTCGCTGTGGAGGAGGTCACGGTCACCGTGTTCGGTACCGCGTTCTCACACATCGATGCTCCGACGACCTCGTTGCGGAACGGCTCTGCCTTCGGTACTTGCGCGTCGTCCGCGTCCTGAGGCGCCTGCCCCCTCCTGCCTTCAACTCGGCGTCCAGGAGCGGCTCAGACGCACCGGGCCTCGATGACCTTCTCGGCAGGTCGACCGACCCTCCCTGCCCTCACAGGGGTGCGTCCAGGAACTCCTTCCCAATCAGCTCGCCGACCGCATCGACATCCACACGCCCGGCGACGGTGCGCGCAACACCGCCGTGCTCTTCACAGCCCTGCCCGACACCGCCTACACGAAGAAGCTCCTGGACGACTTCACCTGGTGTGGAAGAGCCACAACCGCACCGAACAGGTCGGTCTGCAACACCCCGATCGCGAACCAGCTCGACATTCCGATCCTCAGCACGCCGGGAGTGCGCAGTGAGATCAATACGGGCGTGTCGGTGCAGACGGAGATCGGCTGGTAGCCGAGGGCTGGCTGGCGCTGTCGGCCGAGTGCGGCACATGGCACTCCGCTCAGACAGCCGTGGCAGCGAGACGGCAGAAGAGCTCCCGGGTCGCAGAGCCGGCCTCGGCGCAGTAGACGATGAGGCGTTGACCGGTCTCGGGGATGTGGAGTACCTGACATTCGTACTCCAGCGGCCCGAAGGTGGAGGAGTCGATCTTCTTGATGACCCGGCGTCGTACCTCGACGTCGTGGGTCGCCCACATCTCGGCGAATCGGGGTGAGGTGCCGAGGAGTTCGGTGACGAGCCCTTCGATCCCGCGGTCGCCGGGGTGGAGGGCATAGGCGGCGCGCAGGTCGGCCACGGTCGCGCGGGCGAAGGCGATCGCCGACTCGTCGTCCCAGCGGTGGTCGTCGAGGGCCTCGCGGAACATCCAGCGGACGAGGTTGCGGTCGTCCTCCGGTGCCCGCGCGATGCTGCTGATGAAGTGCGCCGCGAGCGTGTTCCAGGCCAGGAGGTCGTACTTCGCGTCGACGACGTAGGCCGGCACCTCCGGCATGCTGTCGAGGAGGCATCGCACCGCGGGGGTGAGTTCGCGGACCGGGCCGACGACCGGGGGCGGCCTTTCGTCGGCGACGCGGAAGAGGTAGTCCCGCTCGTCGCGGGTGAGCAGCAGTGCCCTGGCCAGTGCGGCGAGCACCTGCCGGGACGGGTTCGGGCCACGGCCCTGTTCGAGCCGGATGTAGTACTCGACGGACATTCCGGCGAGTTGGGCGACCTCCTGCCGGCGCAGACCGGGCGTGCGGCGGCGCAGACCGTCCGGCAGGCCGACGTCGCGAGGTTGGAGACGAGCCCGGCGAGCCCTCAGGAACGCCGCCAGCTCCTCGCGCAGGATCATCCCTCCATGTTGCCTCAGCCCCGACCGCCGTGAGCGCTACCTGGGTGGTATCGCCGATACCAGCTTCACCAGGCCTCTGGTGAGCCGGACACCGGCACCGCAGGGTCGGAGCATGACACTGATTGCGCTGATCACAGGCGCCAACAAGGGCATCGGCTACGAGACCGCCCGGCTGCTCGGCAAGCGCGGGATGACCGTCCTGGTCGGTGCGCGGAACGAGGAACTCGGGCAGAAGGCCGCGCTGGCCCTGCGTGAGGGCGGCGTCGACGCCCGGTTCCTCCACATCGACGTCACCGACGACGCGTCCGTCCAGCGAGCGGCCGACCGGGTGGACGCCGAGTACGGGCGGCTCGACGTCCTGGTCAACAACGCGGGCATCGTCGGTGATGTCGAAGGCGCCCGTGGCGGACCGAGTGCCGCCACCCGGGCCGCCCTCCGCCAGGTCTTCGAGGCGAACGTGTTCGGGGTGGTGGCGGTCACCAACGCGTTCCTGCCGCTGCTGCGGAACGCCGAGGCGGCTCGTATCGTCAACGTCTCCAGCGAAGTCGGGTCGCTGACCTTCATGAGCGATCCGGAGCATCCGCTCCATCAGTTGGCCACGATTCCCTACCCGGCGTCGAAGACCGCGCTGAACATGGTCACCGTGATGTACGCGAAGGAGCTGCGGGACACCCCGATCAAGGTCAACGCCGCCAATCCCAGCCACTGCGCGACCGACCTCACGCGTCACACCGGCTCCCGCACGCCGGAGCAGGGCGCCTTGGTGAGCGTCGCGCTGGCCACACTGCCGGCCGACGGCCCGAGCGGGCGGTTCTGGGGCGACGGCGCCCCGGCCGCGGACGCGGCACTGCCCTGGTGATCTCCGGAAGGCATCACCAGAACGATCCAGGACACGGGTGATGCCGAAACTCGGCCCCAGTTCCTGTTATGGCGCGCCGACGCACCACATCTCCTGTGTGCCGGACGGAATTCGGCACACAGGGAGAGAGGACTCGTGGTGAGTCAGCAGAACAAGCACCGCATCAGCCGCCGCGGCATGCTGGGGATTGCCGGAATAGCCGTTGCGGGTACGGCAGGTGTCGTCGGAGGGGCCACGTTCGCCGGCGGCAGCGCGAACGCGGCGCTGGCAGACTGCAGTCCGACACCGACACCGACGGCGACGCCGACCGGCGGTGCGGTCGGTACGGCGACCGCGCGGCCCACCTCGGGGTTCGCTCACCCGGGGCTGTTGCACACGGAGGCCGACTTCGCCCGCATGGCGGAGAAGGTGAAGGCAGGCGCCCAGCCTTGGAAGGCCGGCTATGACCGACTGGTGGCGAACCGGCATTCGCAGAGCACCTGGTCCCCGCGCGCGATGCCCACAGTGATCCGGGGTGGTGCCGGGCAGAACTATGTGACGCTCTACAACGACATTCACGCCGCCTACCAGAACGCGCTGCGCTGGAAGGTCACCGGCGAGAGAGCCCACGGCGACGCCGCCCGGAACATCCTCAACGCCTGGTCCGGCACCCTGGCCAACCTCAACGGCAACGCGGACCGCTTCCTGGCCGCGGGGATCTACGGCTACCAGTTCGCCAACGCCGCCGAGATCATGCGCGGCTACGACGGATTCGACGTGGCCCGCTTCCAGAAGATGCTGCTCACCATCTTCTACCCGATGAACGACCGCTTCCTGACCACGCACAACGACGCCTACATCACCAACTACTGGGCGAACTGGGACCTGTGCAACATGGCCTCGGTCCTGGCCATCGGCATCTTCTGCGACGACCGCGCCAAGGTCGAGCAGGCCGTCGACTACTTCAAGGAGGGCGCCGGCAACGGCTCCATCAAGCACGCCGTCCCCTTCGTCTATCCAGGCGGCCTCGGCCAGTGGCAGGAGTCGGGCCGCGACCAGGGCCATGCCACGCTCGGCATCGCGCTGATGGGAAGCTTCTGCGAGATGGCCTGGAACCAGGGTTACGACCTGTACGGCTACGACGACAATCGCTTCCTCAAGGGCGCCGAGTACGTCGCCAGGTACAACCTCGGCCAGGACGTCCCCTACACCGCCTACACCTGGGGCACCGGCCGGTCCGGCGCCCGCCAGACCCAGCCCGGTGTTTCCCCGGCGAGCCGGGGCGCCGAACGTCCGGAGTGGGAGCTGGTCTACAACCACTACGTCAAGCGCAGAGGCCTGTCCGCGCCCAACGTGGCGGCCTTCGCCCAGAAGACCCGTGCCGAGGGCGGCGGCGGGGACTACGGCCCCAACAGCGGCGGCTTCGACCAACTCGGCTTCGGGACCCTGACCTTCACCCGCTAGCCGGTCACCGTGGTGGTGCCCCGGCGCCGTTTCAGGGAAGCCTGGAGAGCTGGGGCACCGCGAGCGGGTCGGCCGGGGCGCTCCGAGTGAGGTACTGCGGCACCGGAGCGCCGTCGTCGCCGGTGTCCCTGACGATGCCGTACCGGACGTAGCCGAGGGCCGGATCGTCCGAAGGGGCCTGACTGATCTCGTCGTTGATGTGCTGCCGACTGCAGGAGGCGACGATCAGGGCGTACTTGAGGCCGTTCTGGTTGAGATTCAGCGTGACCGTGCCGTCGACGTAGTAGTACTCGTTCTGCCACATCTGCTGCGCGCCGGCCGGCAGCGTGGCGTAGCCCAGGGGACGGTTCCCGAGCCAGGTGTGTTCATCGGTGGTGCCCGGTTGCAGGTCGTCCATCCGGCGACCGCCGCCGGAGGCCACGTGGAACAGCTTGCCGGTCAGTCCGGTCCAGGTCGGCATCGCGATGGCGCCCGGGAAGACGGTCACCTGCCAGCGTACGAAGAAGTAGCCGCGCCCGCTGATCGTCAGGTTGTCACCGCGGTGGTT
Source organism: Streptomyces sp. NPDC048254 (assembly GCF_043201895.1). Taxonomy (NCBI): domain Bacteria; kingdom Bacillati; phylum Actinomycetota; class Actinomycetes; order Kitasatosporales; family Streptomycetaceae; genus Streptomyces; species Streptomyces sp. NPDC048254. Next base: position 1,133,451 of record NZ_JBICZJ010000001.1, on the reverse strand, counting down.
GAGGACGTACATCTCCCCGGTCGCGCCGGGATGCCGGTTGCCGTACGTGCCCGACATGGCGACGGGGGCGGGCTGGGGACGCACTGGAAGTTCTCCCGGTGGGGTGTCGGGGTTCGGGGCGCTCTCCGCGTGGTCGATGTTCTGGCCGTAGACGGGGCTGCTCGGGACTGTCGACATGTTCGGGATCGCCGTGGGCCCGGCGGTGTTCTGGCTCGTGCTTACCGGCGTCGGCGTGGTGGCGGCGGCGTGGTGCCGGGGCGGCGGTGAGTGCAGTACGGCGTACCCGGTGAGCGCTCCTCCGCTCACCACCACCGCGCCGGCCGTGAGTGCCACCGCGGGCTTCGCCATCAGGTAGTGGACGACGTCCGCGAGCCGGGTGCCGGCCAGGCCCACGGCGTGAGGTGCGGCAGCGCCCGTGGCTGCGGCGGTGTGAGCCGCGCCGAGCTGGTAGAGCAGCGCGGTCGTCCCAAGGCCTGCCGATACGGGTACCAGCGCGAGCCCCGCGAGCAGTCTTTCGGCGGGTACCAGATCCTGCCCGAGCGCGCCGCAAGTGGCGCAGGCGCGGATGTGCCGGGCGATTCGCTTACGCCACAGCCCGGCCGGTATGCCGTCCCAGCCCTCGGTGAGCTGGGCCAGGCCGGGGCAACGGGAGACGGCGTCGAGCGCGCGGACGACGATTCGGGCCGACTCAAGGCGTTCCCTGAGCCGCTGCACCCGCACCGCGGTGTGCTGCGGAGTCAGTTCGAGTGCGGCGGCGAGTTCGGCTCTGGTGAACTGGCCGGATGCCTCCAGCCACCACACCGAGAGCAGTTCACGTTCCGCGGGATCGAGCCAGCGGGTCGCCTCGGCGACCTCGCGGCGCTGGCCCGACAGGCCCAGCCGGAGGATCGTCACCTCGACGAAGTCGGCGCTCGGATCCTGCGCTTCGAGCACCTCGTCGAGGAACGAGAGAGCGGGACGGCTCTGCTGTCCGCGCCATCGTTCGCGGACCTTCTGCATCGCGATCGCGACCAGCCAGGAGCGGAAGAGTTCCGCCTCGCGCAGGCTGTCGAGGGCGGAGACCATGCTGATCATGGTGTCCTGGACCACGTCGTCCACATCGAGGTGTCCGCCCAGCGCCCGTCCGACGACGTTGTAGACGAACGGCAGGGAGCCCGCGACCAACTGGTCGAGCGCGTGCTGGTCTCCGTCCCGGGCGGCAGTGACGGTATCGGTGTCGGGCATGTCTACTGTGCGCATCGGCTCTCTCGCAGCATCACCGGAGGTACATCGTCATCTAGAAGAGGGGGCGAGCACGCACCGCATAACCGAAATCGGATGGGCGATCGCAGGACCGACGCGACCGCACCGCCGGGGCCGCGACGACCTGCCGATCGTGATGTGCCGGCAGGGCCTCCTGATAGATGCCTGGGGGGGTAACCCGAGCTCCCTGGAGGCCCTGCCTTCTTTGCTTTTGACCGGTGGAAATCCCCTTCTCAGAGGGTCAGTTGACCCGGACGATCTTCCAGAGCTGGTCGTTCACACTGACGTCGGTCCACTGGACGACGGCCCCGCCGTTCGCGGTGGAGGACCCGGCGACACCGGCCAGCAGGCCGCTGTTCGTGTTGGCGACCTTGTAGTAGCCGTCGCCCGCGTCGGTCAGGGTCCACTTCTGGGAGGCACCGCTGGTGGCGGCGTTCTGGACGATGGCCGCACCGACGGTGGTGGAGCCGTTGTTGATGTCGAGTTTCAGCCCGCTGTTGACGTTGGTGACCGACCACGCACCGCCGGTCTGGGACTGGAAGCTCCACAACTGGCATGCACAGGCGCTGTTCTGCCACTGCTGGGCCGCCGTGCCCGCGGTGGTGGAGGCGGCGGGTATGTCGAGGTACTTGCCGCTGTTCTTGTTGACCAGGACGTACTGGCCGGTGGCCAGGCTCGGCGGGGCGATCTGGGTGAGGTTCCACCGCTGGGTGGCGGAGGCTGTGTCGGTGCTCTGGTCCGCCGTGGTGCCGACGGTGGTGGAGCCGCCGGGGATTTCCAGGGCCTTGCCGTTGACGCGGTTGGTGATGGTGAAGCCGCCCGCCGGGTTGGGTGCCACGGCCCAGTCGTGGTCGGTGCTGCCGTTGTCACTCCACTGGAGGATCTTGGCGCCGTTGGCGGCGGACTGGTTCTCCACGCCCAGGACCTTGCCGCTGGCGACGTTGACGATCTTGAAGTAGCCGGATGCCTGCTGGTCGAAGCGCCACTGCTGGTCGGTGGCGTTGTCGGTGTTCTGCTGGGTGGCGTAGGTGCCGTTGGTGGTGGAGCCGCCGGCGATGGTGAGCTTCAGGTTGCTGTTGGCGTTGGAGACGGTGTAGGTGGCTCCGTCCGAGATGCCGCCGCCCAGGTCGATGGTGCTGTAAGTGACCGAGTTCACCCCGGTGCTCCTCAGCCGTCCTCCGCTGAAGACCTCCAGGCTGTGCCCGTCCGCGAGCGGGAGCATGCCCCGGCTGTAACCGGCGGCCACGTTGGAGGGGATGCGCGTCCAGGCGCCCGCGGCACCGTTCTGGGTGTTGAGGAACAGGTCGGACGTGCTGTTGGCGCTGACCACCAGGGTGCCGTTGGCGCCGCCGGTGGGGAGCCAGGTGATGAACGGGGAGCTGGTGGGCACGCCGCCGGAGTTCAGCGCCGTACCGGCGACGGAGCCAAAGCCCTCCGGGTCGGCGGAGATCTTGTAGTAGACGGCGAAGTTGCCCTCGGGGGCACCGCCGTACTCGTACGTCATGACGTAGTTGCCGTTGGGCAGCTTCGCGACGGTCGGCATGCCGGGGCGGCTGCTGTACGTGGGCACCGCCACGTCATCGACGACCGGGCCCCAGTTGACGCCGTCCGTGGTGACCTGGTGCACGATCTTCTGACCGTGGGCCGGGTCGCGCTGGTCGGAGTAGTAGGCGATGAGCTTGTTGCCGGAGACCATCAGGAACGGCTCCCACACCGGGGTGTGGCCGTTGTCGCTGATGGCCTCGCCGCCGGTGGCGATGTTGCTGACGAAGTTCCAGGTCAGCCCGTGGTCGGTGCTCGCGTACATGTCGATCTTGATCGCCGACCGGTCACTGGGCACCGAGGCGCCCGAGGCCAGGATGGTCCCGGCGGGGAAGTTCCCGATAGCGGTGGGCAGCTCGTACAGGTCCGGCTCCCAGCGCATGCCCCAGCCATTCTGGGTGTCGGTGACGCTGGAGATCTGGGTCCAGGTGTTGCCGTTATCGGTGCTGCGGTAGATCGGGAGGACCGGGGTCCCCGAGGTCCACTGCTCGTAGGTGGCGAGCATGGTGCCGTTGGACGCGCCGCTGTACTTCATTCGCATCGCCCGCGGGTAGAGCGTGCCCGGGGAGGGAGCGTTGGCCAGCGGGCCGGCCAGCGTCTGCGAGGCGCGGGAGACGGCGTGCGCCTTGCCCGCGGCGGGGACGAGGAGCGTGACGGCTGCTGCGATCAGCGAGAGCAGCATGAGGAGGACGGTGGCGGGGTGGGGACGCGGAACGGCGCGCTGTCTGGCGCCTTCCTGTGTGATGGACATGTGCGGCTCCCAACATGCGGTGCACGGGTGGGTGTTGGAGCCCGCCACTTCCGGAACGTCCCGGAACGGCAGCGGCGGGCGGCTCTTGGGTACGCAGCCGGAGGGGGCACGGATGACGTACGACGACATGCCGGTGGACGCAGGCATGCTCATGGGTGAGACGACCGTCGGCGACAGGTACAGGCGCGCGGGGTACGGGGACCGGTCCTGCGGCCTACCGGTCTTGGTCGGCCGTTGCCGGAGGTACGCCTCTTGGGCTTCTCCGGGGAGGATGTCGAAGTCGGAAGGTGCTCAGGTGATGTGGCGCGCCGTCGACTCCTGGCGAAGCGGCGCGGGCGCCGCCGTCGAGGAGCGGACGACGAGCTCGACCGGTGGCGTACTCGCCGGCGGAAGGTCTTCGTCGGGCTTCTCGATGGCATGCACGAGAAGCCTGAGTCCTTCCTTCGCCGCGGCGTCGAAGGGCTGGCGCACGGTGGTCAGCGGCGGAGACACGTAGGCGAAGACGGGGTTGTCGTCGAAGCCCACGACGCTGACGTCGTCCGGCACGCGTCGGCCGGCTCCCAGCAGCGCGTGGATCAGGCCGATGGCCATGTCGTCGCCCGCCGCGAACACCGCGGTCACGGTGGGGTCGGCAGCCAGTTCGCGGCCCGCCGCGTATCCGGAGGCGGCCGACCAGTCGCCCTCGATGACAGGGGGTGCGGTCCTGCCCCTTTCCTCCAGTGCCGCCCGCCATCCCGCGAGACGGTCCTTCGCGGCGTACCACTGCTGAGGACCGGCGAGGTGATGGACCGTCGTGTGTCCCAGATCCAGCAGATGCTCGGTCGCGGCCCGGGCCAGGAGATCGGAGCCGACCCCTGCGGTCACGGTCCTGGAGGCGGTGAAGACCGGGGGCGCACCGAGGAAGAGGACCGGCACGTCGGCGCGGAGGGCGACTTCTCCCTCGTCCACCGGCTCGGAGATGACAATGCCGTCCACGCCCTGTTCGAGCAGTGAGCCAACGGCGCCGGCGATGCCCCGTTCGTCGCCTTCCAGGGTGCTGACCACACGCAGGGCGTAGCCGGCGTCCCGAACGGCTCGCTCGATACCGACGAGCAGCGAGGCGACACCGTATCCGGCGGTCCCGAGCGTCACCACGCCGATGGAGCGGGTTCGACCAGAAGCCAACACCCGAGCCGCGTTGTTCAGCCGGTAACCGAGCCTTTCCGTAGCTTCGAGTACGCGTCGGCGCACGTCGGCGGAGACGTGCGGCTCACCGTTGAGGACCCTCGACACCGTCTTGCGTGAGACGCCGGCCACGCGAGCAACGTCCTCACTGCGCGGCAAACCAGGGCTTGCGCCCAGTCCCACCACTCGTGCCATGACGTCTCCCGATGACCGGATACTCTGAATACGGCTAGGTCAGCTGTATGACCGCGCGGTCAATGTCTACGGCTCGGGAGGTCGCGCGTCAAGAGTTCGGGCAACGCATCTTCGCTTCGCTCTTCCCGTGCGCATTGCCTGTATGACGCATCGAGCGGAGGGTCTTGACAGGAGGCCACTGGTTGGATTTATGGTCCTCGCGTTCCGATCGTCTTTGTTCGATCGTGTTTGACGATGGTTGTTTCGACGGCCCCGTCCCCGCCACCTCTCCGGCCTACAGGCCTGGTCAGGACCCGACATGAACCGCCCCCTGTTCGGCCGGTCCACCAACGACAGTTCGTCAGCGGCCTGCCCCTGGGCGCCAACAAGAGCTGACGCCCGGAGAAAGAAACCACCACCGTGCCCCCTCCCTTCACCCCTCTCACCTCCCTCCTCGTGGACCCCGCCGCCGCTCGGGTCCACGAGGAGGGCTGGCAGTCCTGGAGCCCCAGCGGCACCTACGCCCTCGCCGACACTCCGTACCGGCCGACGAACAACAACCGGGCGACCGTCTGCTACCGGCCCGGGCGCACCGTCCCGGCCGGGACCTTCCAAGGGGAGGGACTGCTGGCGCTGGACCCGGGTGACGGCTCACCGGTCCGGCTGTGGGCGGCGGCCGACCCGCTGCACGCCGTACCGTCCATCCGGCTCACCGTCCGCGAGGGCCGCGCCGAGGTGAGCGCCGACGGACCCGTCGCCGAGCACAGTCACCGCCCGGGCCCGGACGGCATCCAGGGTGCCCTCGCCGCCTGGGCGGACGGGCTCGGCCTGCCCGCACCCCGGCCCGCGCCGACCGTGTGGTGCTCCAGGTACGAGCACTTCAACGCGGTGACCGAGGACGACATACGCGAGAACCTCACCGCGATGGACGCCCTCGCCCTTCCCGTAGACGTCGTCCAGATCGACGACGGCCACCAGAGCGCGCTCGGCGACTGGCTCACCCTCTCCGATCGCTTCACCTCCCGAGCCCGACTCGCCGACACCATCCGCGCGGGGGGCCGCAGGGCGGGCATCTGGACGGCACCTTTCCTGGTCGACCCGAACAGCGAACTCGCCGCGGTCCACCCCGACTGGCTCGTCCGGACCTCGGACGGCAGCCCCCTCCGGGCGGGCCGCAACCGGGGCAACGACCTGTACGTCCTGGATGCCACGCACCTGGCCGCGGCGGCGTACCTGATCGAGGTGTTCGCGGTGCTGCGCATCGAGGGCTACGACTACTTCAAGGTCGGCTTCCTCTACGCCGGCGCGCTGGACGGCGTACGGCACTCGGGGGCCGACGCTCTCACGGCGTACCGCGAAGGCATCGCTCTGATCCGCGAGGCGATCGGTCCGGACGCGTACCTGGTGGGCTGCGGCGCGCCGATGCTCCCCTCCATCGGCCTCTTCGACGCCATGCGCGTCAGCCCCGGCACGGCCCCGCACCACTACCCCGAGGCCGAGGGCTTCGGCCAACCCGGCCTGGATAGCGCCGAGTTCACCGGAACGGGACGCCGATGGCAGCACGGCCGCCTCTGGGTCAACGACCCCGGCCGTCTGATAGCCGGTCACCCCGTGGAGAGCCGCGAGCGCTGGGCGGCGTACCTGGAGACGACCGGCGGGCTGATGGCCTCCAGCGACCGGCTCCTCTCCCTCGACGACTGGGGCCTCACCACCACCCGCCGCCTGCTCGGCGCCTCCTCCCTTTCCGCCACTTCCGCCACTTCCTCCATCGGAGCTGACCACCAATGACATCCGCACGTCCGCTGCGCGTTCCCGGCATCGCCTACGGCGGCGACTACAACCCCGAGCAGTGGCCCGAGGAGGTCTGGGCCGAGGACATGCGCCTGATGCGTGAGGCCGGGGTGACCATGGTCAACGTCGGCGTCTTCTCCTGGGCTCTGCTCGAACCCTCCGAGGGCGTCTACGACTTCGCCCGGATGGACCGCATTCTCGACCTGCTGCACGCCAACGGCATCGCCGCCGACCTGGCCACCCCCACCGCGGCCCCACCTGCCTGGTTCTTCCGCGCCCACCCGGACGCCCTGCCCGTCGACCGGGACGGCCGCAACCTGTCGTACGGCAGCCGCCAGACCTTCTGCCCCAGCAGTCCCGCCTACCGGACCGCCGCCCTGCGCATCGCGGGCGCCCTGGCCGAGCGGTACGCCGAGCACCCGGCCGTGGCCATGTGGCACGTGCACAACGAGTACGGCTGCCACAACGCCGCCTGCTACTGCGACACCAGCGCCGCGGCCTTCCGCACCTGGCTGCGCGCCCGCTACGCCGACGACCTGGACGCGCTCAACCACGCCTGGGGCACCACCTTCTGGAGCCAGTGGTACTACGACTGGGAGGAGATCCTGCCGCCCCGCGCCACCGGAGCCCCTCCCAACCCCACCCACCAACTGGACTGGCGCCGCTTCTGCTCCGACGAACTGCTCTCGCTGTGCACCGCCGAACGCGACATCCTGCGGCGGGCGGCACCCCACATCCCCGCCACCACCAACCTCATGGTGCTGCGCACCTTCGACGCCCTGGACTACTGGCGCTGGGCACCCGAGTTGGACATCGTCTCCAACGACCACTACCTGATGTCCGACGACCCGGAATCCGACATCGACATCGCGCTCAGCGCCGACCTGATGCGCTCCCTCGCCGGGGGCCCCTGGATGCTGATGGAGCACTCGACCGGAGCCGTCAACTGGCAGCCCGTCAACCGTGCCAAGCATCCGGGCGAGATGCGTCGCAACGCCCTTGCCAACGTGGCTCGTGGGGCCGACGGGATCTTCTTCTTCCAGTGGCGAGCCGCCAAGGCCGGTGCCGAGCAGTGGCACTCCGCGATGCTGCCGCACGCCGGAACCGAGAGTCGGATCTGGCAGGACGTCGTGCAGCTCGGCTCGGACCTCGACGCCCTCGCCGAGGTGCGCGGCAGCAGCGTCGACGCCCAGGTCGCGATCGTCTGGGACTGGGACTCTCGCTGGGCCCTGGAGCTCCCCTCCCAGCCCAGCGGCGCACTGCGCTTCCAGGACCTGGTCCGGGACTGGTACACCCCGCTGTGGCGGGCCGGGGTAGCAGTGGACTTCGTCCGGCCGGACGCCGACCTCGACCGCTACCGCCTGGTCCTGGCACCCAGCCTCTACCTGGTCGACGACGCGGGCGCGGCCAACCTGGCAGGCTTCGCCGAGCGCGGCGGCACCCTGGCCGTCGGCTTCCACAGTGGCGCGGTCGACGAGAACTGCCACGTCCGGCCGGGCAGCTACCCCGGTGCCTTCCGGGACCTCCTCGGCGTGCGCACCGACGAGCTCTTCCCGCTGCTGCCCGGCCAGACGCTCCAGCTCACCGGGCAGGCCCCTGCAGGCGCCACCGCCACCTTGTGGTCCGAGCGGATCCAGCTCGCGGGCGCTGACCTCGTCGCGTCCTTCGCCGACGGACCACTCGCCGGATCGCCGGCGGTCACCCGCCACACCTCCGAGAGCGGAACCGCCTGGTACCTGGCCACCCGCCCCGACCCCGCGACCCTCGCCGCCCTGATGGACCGCATCCGCGAGGACGCCGACGTTCAGCCGGTACTCACCGATGCGCCCGGCGGCCTTGAGGTCGTCCGGCGAAGCGGCACGGATGCCGACTACCTGTTCCTGATCGATCACGGCGGAGCGGGCGCCGAGGTCCCCGCGGACGGCGTGGAACTCCTCACCGGCAAGCCGGTCTGTGGGTCGGTCACCGTGCCTGCCGGAGGCGTCGCGGTGGTCCGCGAGCCACACTGAGAGGACAGGGGGCCGACCTCTGCACCGAGCGCAGCAACGCGATGCCTCGGTCGGCTCCATGCCCGGCACGCCGTGGGCGCGCTCACTACCACGGATTCCTGGCACATATGGGTGGTAAGCCCTCTATGCTCGAATTGAGTAGGTGAGGACATGAGCCCGGCCGCAGAGCACGCCATCACAGCAGGACCGGACGAAGACGAGCTGCTACGCCTCGGAATCGCTTCGGCCGTGGCGGTACTGCACGGGCTGGGCGGCATGATCCATCGGGACCCCATGGACAGCGGCCCCATGCTGCTGGCCGCGCACACCGGGCTTTCCGATTCCTTCGTCAGGGCGTGGGAGGACGTAGGGCGCGGCGAAGCGGTGGCACCCGCCCGCGCTGTCCTCACCCGCTCCTTCGCATGGATGCCGGCGCACGGCGACCGGGATCCCCGCGTCGGCTCGGACCGCCTGCCCGTCGGCACCGGACTGGCCTCCGTCCCGGTGCTGACCCGGGGCGGCCGGACGGGTGTGCTGTCCGTCCTCACCTCCGCGTCTCAGGAGCCGGACGCGGAGGAGCGGCGGGTGCTCCACGCCGTGGCCCGGTGCATCGGGGATCGGCTGTGCGCGGTCCGGACGGCCAAGAGTGCGGCGGAGTCCGGGAGGCGCCGCGACGGTGGATCCTCGCAGATCCGCCGGGGGCCCGAATTCGGCATCTGGGACTGGGACTTCACCAGCGACACGGTGACTCTGGACGCATCCGCAGTCAGGATCCTCGGATGCGACACGGACACCCTCGACGGGCGAACCGGCACATGGCAACGGCTGGTTCACCCCGAGGACCTGCAGCGGGTGCTGGCCTGGGCCGCCCAGGCGCGCGGCGGCCCGAGCGCGTACAGCGTCGAGTTCCGGATTCGCCGACACGACGGCGACTTCCGCTGGGTGACCTGGCGCAGCCGTGACCGGGGCGACAGGAACGGCGGAGGGGCCCGGCTGAGCGGCACGGTCAGGGACGCCACCGACAGCAGACTCACCCGGGACTTCATCGACCACGCTCTGCGGCAGGCCAGCGACGGAGTCCTGGCCCTCGACGGCTCCTGGCGCGTCGCTTCCAGCAGCGGCGGCGCCGAGCACCTCCTCGGCCTTCCCGAGCAGTTGCCCGGCCGCTGCCTGTGGGAGGCCGTCCCGGACCTCCGCACTCTCGGCGTGGAGGAGGCCGCCAGGCGGGCCGTCGCGGACGGCGAACCGCTCGGCCTGGACATACCGTGGTCCACCCACCAGCGGTGGCTGCGCATACGACTGGTTCCGGTGGCCGACGGCCTGACGGTCTACCTCAGCGACATCACCGGCATCCGGCGGCACGCGGCCGAGCAGGTTCCGGTGGACGCTGCCGTCGGCTGGGCAACCACCCCGATTGTGGCGCTGACACGTGCCCTCGCGGCGGCGGTGACCGGGCACGACGTGGTGAACACGGTGAACGAGTACATGCTGCCGCTGGTCGGCGCGACAGGAGTCGGCGTCTGGGTCCTTGAGGCGGGGCGCGTGTTCTTGGTCGCTGCCGTGGGCGTACGGCAGGAAGTCATAGAGCGGGTGGAGGCAGTCCCGGTCGAGAACCTCCCGGAGGTAGCCCAGGCTCTCCTCGACGGCGTACCCAACTTCATTTCCTCGCCGGAGGAGTTGATCCGCCGCTACCCCGGGATGACTGACATCGTGGCCCTGAGCGGCAAGCAGGCGTGGGCACACCTGCCGCTGATCGTCTCCGGGCGGAGGATCGGGGTCTGTGTCATCACCTACGATCGGCCGCAGGTCTTCCGTCGCGAGGAACAGACGCTGATCACGGCGCTGAGCGGCCTGGTCGCCCAGGCCATGGAGCGGGCCAGGTTGTACGACGCCGAACACACCCGAGCCCAGGAGCTGCAGCGCGGACTGCTCCCCCGCGTCCTGCCCTCGGTACCGGCCGTGACCGCGGCCGCCCGCTACCTGCCCGCCGGGACGGACATGGAAGTCGGCGGTGACTGGTACGACGTCATCCCGCTGTCCGCGGACCGGGTCGCCCTGGTCATCGGGGACGTCATGGGCCACGGTCTGTCCGAGGCCGCGACCATGGGGCGGCTGCGGACCGCCGTCCGTACGCTCGCGGACCTCGAAATGCCCCCGGACGAGCTCTTCTCCCACCTTGACGAGACGGTCGTCGGCTTGGGCGAGGACTTCTACGCCACGTGCCTCTATGCCGTGTACGACCCCGCCGACCGCCGCTGCTCGGTCATCACGGCCGGTCACCCACCGCCCGCGGTGGTCCCGCCCGACGGCGCCGCCTACTTCCTCGATCTCCCGTGCAATCCCCCGCTCGGCGTCGCGGCGCCGCCCTTGGACATGGCTGAGATGACGCTCCCCGAGGACAGCCTGCTCGTGCTCTACACCGACGGCCTGGTCGAATCGGCCGGCCGCGACATCGACGAGGGCATGGCCCGACTCCGTCGGCGGCTCGGAACCGGGTACGACGGCGCTCCCGGACTCGACGGCCTGTGCGACGACCTGATCGCCGAGATGCTGCCCGACCCGTACCGGATCAGCGACGACGCCGCTCTTCTGGTGGCGCGCACCCACGCTCTGGCCCCGCAGGACATCGCCTGCTGGCAACTGCCCGACGAGCCCATGGCCGCGGGCCAGGCTCGCCACAGCGTCCGGAAGCAACTCGCGGCATGGGCTCTGGATGAGCTGTCCATGACCACCGAACTACTCGTCAGCGAGCTGGTCGGCAACGTCGTACGGCACGCCAGCGGGCCGATAACCATACGTCTCCTGCGCAGCCGGACACTGATCTGCGAGGTCTCCGACGGCAGCCTCAGCATGCCGCGCATCCGGCGCGCGGCGGACACCGACGAGGGCGGCCGTGGACTGCAGCTGGTCGCGGCGATGGCCGACCGCTGGGGAGCCCGCTACACCCCTTCTGGCAAGTGCATCTGGACCGAGCAGGCACTGCCGACCGACCGATGAGCCCACCGCCACCACCCCGACCGGATTCGGTGGCAGCAGGCACAGTGGCGCGGCATGGTCACCCGGTATGCACCGCGCACGTGGCTTCAGTTCCTCGGCGCCGGCCCGGTGCTGCGGCGGATGATGAGTTCGACGGGGATGACCGTCTCGGTCTCGGGTACGGGCGCGCCGTCGATCCGGTCCAGGAGCAGGCGCAGTGCGCGGGTGCCGATCTCGGTGAAGTCGGTGCGAACCGTGGTCAGCGGGGGGAGCAGGTGGGCGGCCTCGGGGATGTCGTCGTAGCCGACGACGCTGACCTCGTCGGGCACGGGCCGTCCCGCCTCGTGGAAGGCGCGCAGGACGCCTAGCGCCATCTGGTCGTTGGAGGCGAACACGGCGGTGACGCCGGGGTGTTCGGCGAGGCGACGGCCGAGGTCGTACCCGGAGTCGGCGCTCCAGTCGCCGATGAGGGGGGCGGGGACCTCGGCTCCGGCCGCCTTCAGTGTGGCGCGCCAGCTGTCCGCTCGGCGGTCGGCGGAGGTCCAGCCGGTGGGGCCGGCGATGTGGTGGACGGTGGCGTGGCCGAGGCTCAGGAGGTGTTCGACGGCCTTGCGTGCTCCGGTGCGGGAGTCCGCGGTGACCAGGGGTGTGCCGTCTTCGAGGTCGTTCTCCAGGACCACCAGGGGGGTGTCGAGGCGGGCCTGTGCGAGGGCCTTGCCCATGTGCTTCTGGGCCGTGATGGCGATCACGCCGTCGGCGCCCTCGGCCGTCAGCCGGGCGGCTGCGTGGACCACGGTGTCGCGGTCGGCGGTGTCGACGGCGATGGAACTGACCAGGTAACCGGCCTCCTGCGCCGCGGCGTTGATGGCGGTGAGAGCCGAGGCGGGCCCGTAGCGGGCTGCGTCGAAGGAGATCACGCCGAGCAGGCGGGTCTTGCCGCTGGCCAGGGATCGGGCGCTGCGGCTGGGGAGGTAGCCGAGGCTGCGCATGGCGTTCTGGACTGCCTCGCGAGTCTCGGGGCGGACGGCCGGGTGGTCGTTGAGGACGCGGGAGACTGTCTGCTTGGAGACCCCGGCCAGCTGTGCCACGTCGTCCATCACGGGGCGGGTGCCCGCGAAGCTGCGGCGGCTGCGCCCTTTGGGGGCTGGGCCGTCGGCGGTGCTTCGGGGCATGGCGAGGGTTCCTTTGGTTCTGTCGCACGGCGGTCCTTGGCCCGCCCGGCCGGCAGCCAGGATAGGCCGGGCGGGTCAGGGGCTCTGCCGTGGGGCGGGGTTCAGTCCGGTCGGACCCTCCTGGTGCGCCCAGCCGTCGATTCGACGTGCCGGAGCGCGGCTTCCCGGCGCCGGAGACCGGGGATCAGGGGCGGCCACCGGGAGCGAAGGCGCGGGCGGTGGTTGGGCATCAGTGGGTCTTCACCGGTCCGAGGTCGGGGGTCTGGGTGAGGCGGGCATGGTTGCTGGTGGTGGCGTGCAGTTCCAGCAGGACGAGGTCGTTGCTGCCGGGGCGCAGGAGGGGGGCGGGGACGTACAGGGTGTGCTGCGGGCCGCGGTTCCAGTAGCGGCCGAGGTGGAAGCCGTTGACCCAGGCCTGGCCCTTGGTCCAGCCGGGCAGGGCCAGGAAGGTGTCGGCAGGGGTGCGTACGTCGAAGGTGCCGTGGTGGAAGGCGGGGCCGATGGCGTACTCGGGGGTGAAGGGCAGCCGGCTCAGGTCGTCCAGGGCCAGCGGGTGGCAGTCCCAGCCGTGCAGGGAGGCGGAGTTGAGGGTGACCGGGCCGAGCAGGCCCTTGGGAGAGCCGATGCGAGAGCCGTAGTTGACGCCGCCCATGTTCTCCACCAGCACGTCCAGCGTCGCGCCGGAGCGGGGGACGCGCACGGGCAGGGCCTCGTCGTGGCGTTCTCGCTCCAGTACGCCGGCCGGGGCGCCGTCGACGAAGACCTGGGCGCGGTCGCCGACGCCCCCCGCGAAGTGCAGCAGGCCGTCGCCCGCGGCGGGCAGGGTGGTGCGGTACAGCACGTACCCGGAACGCAGCCCCAGCTCCTCCATCGTCGGCGGGTTCTCGGCGTGCACGGGTTCAGCCAGCGTGCTGGCGTGCGGCAGCAGCGCAGCGTGCCGGTCCAACTCAATGGTGGCGGTGGGGAGTTTGCCGCTCGGCGAGGGGATGGGTTCGTCGGGCACGGATGCGTGGCGGGCGATGACCTCGCGGAAGGCGTGGTACTTCGGGCCGGGGTCGCCGCTCTCGGTGAGCGGGGCGTCGTAGTCGTAGGAGGTGATGGTCGGGGCGTAGGCGTGGTCGTGGTTGGCGCCGTTGGTGAAGCCGAAGTTGGTGCCGCCGTGGAACATGTAGATGTTCACCGAGGCGCCGGCGGTCAGCAGCCGGTCGAGGTCGGCCGCGGCGTCGGCGGCGTCGCGCACGTGGTGTGGCTCACCCCAGTGGTCGAACCAGCCGATCCAGAACTCCGAGCACATCAAGGGGCCTTCGGGCCGGTGGGCGCGCAGTTGGGCCAGTGCGTCGGTGACCTTACCGCCGAACGTGCCGGTGGCCAGCACGTCGGGCAGGCTGCCCGCGGCCAGGTGCTCGGGGTTGGCCTGGTCGCAGGTGAACAGCAGCTCCTCGACGCCGCGCGAGCGCAGGGCGTGCTCCAGGTGCCGCAAGTAGTCAGTGTCGTCGCCGAAGGCCCCGTACTCGTTCTCCACCTGTACGGCGATGACGGGACCGCCGGACGCGGCCATGTGCGGCAGCAGCGGGGGCAGCAGGAGGTCCAGGTAGCGGTCGACGGGGTCGGTGAACTTCGGGTCGCTGGTGCGCAGTTGGATGCCGGGATCGGCGGTGAGCCAGGACGGCAGGCCACCGCCGTCCCACTCGGCGCAGATGTAGGGGCCCGGCCGCAGGAGGACGTACAGGCCCTCGGCCTGCGCCAGGCGCAGATAGCGGGGCAGGTCGAGGATGCCGTCGAGAACGAAGCGGTCGGGGTCGGGCTGGTGGAGATCCCACGGCACGTACGTCTCGATGGTGTTGAGGCCCATCAGGCGGGCCTTGCGAAGGCGGTCGGCCCACTGGTCGGGGTGAATGCGGAAGTAGTGCATCGCGCCGGAGATGATCCGGAACGGTTCGCCGTGCAGCAGGAAGCCGTCGGACGTCGTCGTCAGAGTGGACATGCGAGGGTTGTTCCCTTTCGGTGGGAGGTTGTGGTCAGCGGGTGCGGGTGGTGCGGATCAGCCAGAGGGTGGCGGTCAGGCACAGCGCCGAGAGGCAGCACAGCAGGAGCGGAACGGCGCGGACCCCCGACCACTCGATGGCCTTGCCGAGCACGGGACCCGCGGCGACGCCGCCGACCATGGACGCGGCGATCACCACGGCGCCGGCCCTGCGAGCCTGGGGAGCCGCCTTGTTCAGCCAGGGCAGGCCGGTCGGAAAGATCGGCGCGATGAACAGGCCGACGCCCGCGTACGCGTACGGGGCCAGGCCCGGCACCGTGGCGAGGAGCAGGCACACCGTCATACCCGCACAGGAGACCGTGATGATGGCCTGGGCCGAGAACCGCAGCGCGATGGGCGCGACCAGGAACCGGCCGACGGTCATCATCAGCCAGTACACGGAGGTGGCGGTGGCGGCCACCCCCGCCGTGAAGCCGACGGTCTCCAAGTGCGTGGGCTCCCAGCCGCCGACGCCCGCCTCGATGCCGACGTGCAGCACGTAGAGCGTGACGAAGACCGCGAGCACCGAACCGAGGCTGCGGCCGAGGGCCCCGGACTCGCCGGCCGTCCGCGGCGCCGAGGTCGGCTGCGGGCCGCGGTCGCGTACGCCCCCCAGGCAGAGCAGCAGCGGCAGGTTGGCCAGCGCGAAGCACAGGAACACCGCGGGATAGTGCGAGGAACCCACTACGCCGATCAGTGCCGGGCCGAGGATGGCACCGACCCCGAAGTGCGCGTTGAGGATGTTCAGCATGGCGGTCGAGCGGTGTCCGAAGCCGACCGCGAACAGCTGGTTGAGGCCGTAGTCGATACCGCCGAAGCCCAGCCCGGCGAGGAGCGCCGCGACCAGCGCGAGAGGCCAGCTGGGAGCGAGGGCGACGCCCGCGGCGCCGAGCGCCATCAGGACGTACGAGGTGGCGAGGATCTGTCGGTTGCCCAGGCGGCCGAAGAGCCGGTCGAAGAGCAGCACTCCGGCGACGCCGCCGATGAAGTGCGCGCTCAGGCCGAGTCCCGCGCCTGATGGTGAGAGCCCGAACTCCTTGCGGAAGGCCGGGATCGCCGGGCCGTACAGGGCCTGGAGCGCGCCGATGAGGACGAAGCCCACGCAGGACGCGACCACGGCGGCGGTACTGAACAGCGGCGCGTCCGCCGTCTGTCGGGGTGCGTCGGCCCGGAGGCCGGTTGTCTGTTCGCTCACACGGACTCCAGATGGCGGCCCACGATCTCGTGGGCGAAGGACATGATCGTTCCTTGTGGGCTGATGCCGGGCGCGCCGGGCAGCACGCTGGCATCGCACACGTACAGGTTGTTGAAGCCGTGGGGTCGGCCGGACTCGTCGCACACTCCGCCGCGCTCGGGCAGCGCCATGGGGCAGCTGGCCATGCCGTGTACCGACACCAACTCCCAGTCGGACGGTTTCACTTGGGCGCAGTACGCGTCGACGTCGGCCTCGCTGCACAGCGGCCCGGCCGTCGACGTGGGCGGCAGCAGTTGCACCGCGCCGGCGGCGAAGAGCAGTTGCGCGGTTCTGCGGAACGCGAGGCACAGGGCGTGATGGTCGGCGCGGGTCATGCCGTGGCGCAGCAGCGGTGCGCCGCCCACCGTCCCCGCGATGCCCGCGGCGCCCTGCATGCGCACCTGGGTGGTGAACATGCCCAAGTAAGGCCGCGCGTCCAGCAGTTCAGAGACCTGCCGCGGATCACGCCCGGCGAGCGCGGCGCCGAGTCCGCCCGGGGTCAGATTGGACGGCATGACGAGCATGCCGAGCGCGGAGTGCTCCTGGACCTGGGCGGTGAACATGGTGCCCCGCACCGCGTCGACGACTCGGGGGAAGCGGGCGATCGTCCGGAGATTGAGGTGGAGGGCGAGGCGGCGACCGGCCGTGCGCCGGTGGATGGAGCTGCGGCGCAGCAGCACGGGCGTGCCGATGGGGCCCGCGGCGAGGAAGACGGTGCGGGGGCGGTAGCGGATCAACCGTCCGTCGGTGTCCGTCGCCTCCACGCCGTGGACCACGCCGCGCCGGTGGGCGATCCGCCGCACGCGTACACCGTCACGGACGTGCGCGCCGAGCGCTTCCGCCTGCGGCAGATAGCTGACGGCCATACTCTGCTTGGCGCCGCTGGGACAGCCGGTGGCGCACTGGTTGCGATGCTCGCAACCGCGCACCGCCCGCTGCGGATGCTGCCAGCGCCAGCCGAGTGACTCGGCGGCGCCCGCCAGCAGACGGGAGTCCTCATTGCCCTCACCGTGCTCCTGCACGATCATGCCCAGGCGCTGTTTGACGTCGGCGAACCGGGCGCCGACGGCGGGAGAGCGGTAGCTCCCGTAACCGGACCAGGCGGCCCAGCGGTCCAGGACCGACGACGACGGCTCCCACAGGAGCCCGCCGTTGACGACCGTGGTGCCGCCCACCGCGCGGGCCTCGCCATACGCGATGGTGGGCGTCCCGAAGACCGCGGTCGCTCCTCCATTGCGGTACAGGCGCCGCATCGACTCCGCCGGGCTGGCCGCCGCCAGTTCCTGCGTGGTGACTCGAGGGCCCTCCTCCAGGACGGTCACCGACCGCCCCGCGCGGGCGAGTTCGAGCGCGGCGACGCTGCCGCCCGCACCGGAGCCGATGACCAGGGCGTCGCAGTCGACGGCGTGTGAGGCGCGACTCATCGGACGGCCTCCCGCACCCGCGTGACCGTCCGGGGAGCGGTGCCGTCCAGGGCCCCGTACAGGGCCAACGCCGTGGTGGCCCGCAACAGTTCGCCGTAGCCGGGCCAGCTGCGCAGCCGCGCCAGGCCACGCCTCAACTGCTCGGGAGTGGCGGCATGGGGGCTCACCTGTGTCACCGCGCGAAACGCGGCCGGAAACAGCCGCAGGGCCGCAGCCGTGCCCCACCGATAGGCGGCGGGCATCCGGTCCAGGCTCGCGGCGGTGTGGTGCACCGCCCGGTCCAGGACCCGGGAGTCGCGCAGTGCCGCATAGGCGCCGGCCCAGCAGGTGGGCAGACCGCTGTCGTAGAGAGCCCGTTCGCCGGCTTTCACGCGTGCATCGGCATTCACGCGGTCACCTTCTCCCGCAGCAGACCGGCCAGGAGCCCCGCGGCTCCCTGCGCGAGCACCTCGTCAAGGGCCTTCAGGAACAGGTCCACCTCGTCGTCCCGCGCGACCAGCGGCGGCGAGACGATCAGGGCGATGAGGCGGTTGGAGCCGAAGAAGGTGAGAACGCCGTGGTCGCGGTAGAGGGCGGCGACCACCGCTCCGGTCAGCAGCTTGGAGACGGCCTGCGGATCCTTGGCCAGCGATGTGGGCAGCATCTCGCGCAGCGCGGCCGGGATGTCCGGGCCCGGGGTGAGGAACACACCGTGCAGCGCGCCGCGCCCCGCCACCCGCTTCACCAGACGAGGATGGCGGGCAGCCACCTCCGCGAGGCCCCTTTCGAGGCGTTCGCCCAGGGCACGGGCGCGGCCGGGGAAGTCCTCCTCGACGGCGACCGCCACGGCTTCCAGGGCGGTCGCCGTCTCCTCGCCGAACCCGTAGTACGTGGTGCTGTGCAGCGTGGCGTCGGACAGGTTGTCGTACGCGGCGCGGAAGATCGGCTCACGGGTGATGTAGCCGGAGATGGACGCCTTGCCGCCGCCGAACGACTTCGAGGTCGTCACGACGTCGGGCACGAGCCCGGGGTGGTGCATGAAGTGGAACAGCGCCCCGGTCTTTCCCCAGCCCGTGTACACCTCGTCGAAGATCAGCACGATGTCGCGCTCAGTGCAGATGCGGCGCACCTGGCGGAGGAACTCCGGCGAGCACTCGCGCAGGCTGGAAGCGCTGAACGGCTCGATGACGACGGCGTACACGTCACTCTCGCCCGCCGAGGTGGTGTGCCGCTCCAGAGCGAGGAGGAAGGAGGGCAGGTCGTCGTACGCGAACGTGTCCGTGCCCGGGATCTGCGGGTAGGGGAAGTGGATCTCGGGCGAGGCGGTGAGGCTGCCCGCGCCGAGGAGCTTGCCGTGGAAGGCGATGTCGGTGTGCAGGACGGTGCCGCGCCGGCCCCGGTGGTACTTGTAGGCGAGCTTGACCGCGCCTTCCACCGCCTCCGCACCGGAGTTGGGGAAGTAGCTGATGTTCAGATCGCCGGGCAGCAACTGGGCAAGATTGTGGCTGAGCGCGGCCACGTACGGCGAGAAGTAGTTCTTGTGCACTTCCATGCGGCGCGACTCCTGGAAGCGGCGTCGCGCTTCGAGGATGCGCGGGTGGTTGTGCCCGTGGCTCAGGACGCCGACGCCGCCGGTGAAGTCGAGGATCCGGCGCCCGTCGCGCAGATGGATCCACGCGCCCTGGGCGTGGTCGACCAGGTCGCGGCCGAAGCCGAACGAACCGATGAGGGAGACCTGGCTGCGACTCACGTAGCGCCGGTACAGATCGTGGACCTGCTCGGTGGTCATCGCCTCGGCCTGGTCCAGGGTGATCAGGTCAGACACGGGAACTCCTGGCGGAGGCAGCGGCGGACAGCCGGTCGGCGATGAGGCGTCCGGCCCTGCGGCCGTCGCGCACCGCGTAGTTGGTGCCCCGGTCTTCGGGGAACACCTGCGCCATGCCCGCCAGATACAGGCCCTGGACGCGGGACTCCACCTCGGGCATGGTGCGGGTGTAGTGCGGAGTGATGACGGGCTGGGCGTGCTCGGCGCGCCAGACGTGGTAGCGCTGCACCCAGCTGCGCTCGAAGCCGGGGAACATGCGCCGGATGTGCGGCAGGCTGTACTCGAAGACCTCCTCGTCGGACATCCGGTACAGCTCCGCGTCGGTCGGCAGATACTTCGAGAGATAGACGACGTGGTTGCCGTCGTAGCGCTCGGGCCGGTCGAGGTTGGTGTGCTCGATGACGCCGACGTAGGGGAAGCCGGGGTCGTTGACGTTGAGCCAGTACGTGTCGGAGAGCCGGCGGTTGTTCTCCAGGACCAGGCACACGTTGCCGAGATAGTCGACGGCCGACCAACGCCGCTGCAGCTCCGGTATGGCAGGGTGATCGGCGCCGTCGAGGAGCCCGGCGGCGAGCCGCGGCGCGGTGGTGATCAGCACCTGGGGGGCAGGATGGAAGACACCCGCGGCCGTCACTCCGCTCACTGAGGCGCCGTCGGTGTGCACCGCTTCGACCGGCATCCCGGTTCGGATGTCGACACCGAGGGACTCCAGGCGCTGCTGGAGTGCGCTCAGCAGCGCCTCGCTGCCGCCCTTGATGTAGTAGAGGGTCTCCTTGCCGGAGCGGGTGCGGCTGCCGCCGCGCAGGTGCAGCTTGGTCCACATCCAGGTGGCGCCGACCTGGTCGGCGTGCTTGCCGAACTTGCCTTCCAGGAGCGGCCGCCACACCACGTCGTACACCCGTCGGCCGCCCAGGGAGACCAGCCACTCCCGTGCGGTCAAGGACTCCAACTCCCTCCAGTGCTTGACCCGTTGGGCGCGCAGCGCGAGCAGTCCGAGGCGGATCCGGTCGCGTAGCGGCAGCGGTGCGAAGCGCAACACGTCCAGCGGGGCGGAGAGCCGGTAGACCGAGTTGGCGTAGTAGATGCCGGTGCGGGTCTCGTGTGCCTCCAGGAGGTGGGATATGCCGAGGCGCTCGCACAGCCGGATCATCTCCTCGTCGGAGGAGAACCAGTGGTGGTAGAAGCGCTCAAGGCGCTTGCCGTCCCCGATGTCGAAGCTCGCGGCGAGCCCGCCGGCCTTCTCCTCGCGTTCGATGACGCGCACGCTGCGACCCTGCAGGGCGAGTTCGAGCGCGGCGGACAGACCGGTGAATCCGGCGCCGACAATAACGGCGTCCACGGGCTCGGCGTCAGTGGCGGACTGGGCGGTGGTGTCCGTGCTGGTGTCCGTACTCACAGTGCGACAGGCTCCTTGACAGGCTTCTTGGAAGGGGGTGGAGAGGCGGCCCCGGGACGGTCCTCGCCACCGAGCCGGTCCTGGATCACGTAGTCGGGCCGGCCCTGCACCTGCCGGAACACCGCGTGCAGGTACTCGCCGACGACGCCGAGCGCGAGCGCGTGCGCACCGAAGGCTCCGGGCCTGGCGAGCAGCCGCACGTCACGTTGGACTGCGGCGGCGGCAACTCCCCCTGTCAGCACGGCTGTTCCCAGATACGCGGACAGACGCAACGGCGCCACCGAACCGGCCAGCAGGCCGCGCCGCGACAGCGCGAGCATCTTGCGCAGGGTGTACTTGGACTCGCCCGCCTGCCGTGGGTCGCGGTCGTACGTCACGCTGGTCTCGGGCAGCCCGAACCAGCTCACGGCGCCGCGCAGATACAGGTTCTTGTCCGGTACGCCGGTCAGCAGCGCCACCAACTCCCGGTCAAGGAGCCGGAAGTCACCGGTGTCGAGCGCGAGCGAGTGATCGGAGAGGGCGTTGAGCAGACGGTAGAAGGCGTAGGCGCTGGCCTTCTTGAACAGCGTCTCGCCGTCGCGACTGCGACGCCGCGCGGACACCACGGACCAGCCGTCCCGCCACAACGCGGCGAGCTCCGGGATCAGCTCCGGCGGATCCTGCAGGTCCGCGTCGATGACGACGACGGCGTCGCCCAGGGACTCGCGCAGTCCGGCCAGACAGGCGGCCTGATGCCCGAAGTTCCGACTGAGCCGGACGGCCCGGACCGAACCAGACGCCCCAGCAAAGGAGTTGATGACCTCCCAGGTGCCGTCGACGCTGCCGTCATCCACATAGATCTGCTCGCACTCGAATCCGGCGAGCCCTGCGAGAACCTGGGTGAGGCGGGCATGGGTGCGAGCCAGCACCTCCACCTCGTTGTAGCAGGGGACGACGACGCTGAGCACCGGTCGCCGGTCGTTGAAGACGCGTCTTTCCCGCGGCACAGCACACCTTTCGCGTATGGAACACGTAGGAGAAATGGACTGGTGGTACGCGGATCACGGGGCCGCCGAACCGGCACGAACAGTGACGGCCCGGGTACGTGCTGTGCCCCGACGAGGAGAAATGTTACCGGTAACATTTCTTACGTCAAGGTCTATCGGGCTCCAAGATCGACGAGGAGGGAAGTTCTCTCGACTACCCGCTGGTACGTGCTGGTTGGGGTTGGAGCAGGCGGATCGCCATGTCGGGGCGGTCTACGAAGCAGATCAGTGGTTGGGTGGCCAAACGGATGCAACTGCTCGGGCAGGCAAGTGAGCAGTTACGCAAAGGCGGTGTCAGTGACCGTGTCCCGCCAGATGAGGAGGACACTGTTCGCGTACGAGGAGAGGAGCGTTGGCTGTCTTGCGCTGGCCGACTTACATGTGCGATCGCGAAGCCGCTGATCCCGGAGCAAACGGGCACGGTCACGAGGTGGCGGAGCAGCACCGACGGCACGACTGGCGGCCGGTCCCCCGGGACTTCGGTCCCCATCATGGAGACCGCAGCCGGGCGCTGGCGTCCCGGTCTGCCTCGATGGGTTCAGGCCTCAGCACGCAGGGCCTTGCGGAGATGTTCGGTCTCGCCGGCTCCCAGAAGACCCAAGTGCTGCCCGTCCCGCTCCGGCAGGTTCTGGATGATGCGAGGATCGATCTGAGCGAGGAAGCCGCGGGGCCAGGTGCAGGGCGATGACCAGGTCGTCGTCGGTGTGGTCCCGCCCTGCACCCCTCGGCGGCCCACTGACCCGGCGAGGCGATCGACTCCCTGGCCTTCAGCGCCGACAGCCGCACGCTGTACGCGACCAGCGCGCATGTTCCTCTCCAGCGATACGTCGTCGACACGGCCCGGGCCGCCGACCGCGTGTGCGCGCGGGTCGGGGGCGGCACGCTCGCCTAGGGCCAGTGGAAGAGGTACGTCACGCACGCCCCGTACCGCCGTGTCTGCCCGTGAGCTACGTCTACCCAGCCAACGGCGTAACTGGGGTGGTGTGATTCAGCTCTTGCGGCCCTGGCCGGTGCGGGCGGCGGCCTCGTGACGCGCTTGACCCCCGCTACCTCTCCGAGGGCAGCATGACCGCCATCTACGCCGATGAACACGCCGACCACACCACCCGCGCTCTCTCCAACACCCCGAATGCTACGGACGATTGATCGCCTACACCATCACAAGGGACGTCATCTCTCCATGCCGTCCAGGGGCTGAGTTGCGAGGGAGCCCAGGCAGGAGTCGAAGTACAGGGCGACGTGGAAGAACGGGACGATGACGCCGAGTGTGGGTTGCAGGTTCAGATCCTTCGGCCTCCAGTGGCCAGGGCTACCGCCGGTTCGGGACGGTGGACGCCGCGGGGCCGGTAGCCGAGCAGGTCGGACAGGCCGATGAGGTCGGCGAGGGTCCACACGATGGCAAGCCACATCTCGGTGCCCTGCAGGCCCGGCTCGCGGCCGGGGCCGCCGCCGTCGGCCGGGGGCCCGAATCCGAAGCCCTGCCCCGGGTGCCAGCGGGGCAGGGCTTCGGCGAGTTGCCCGGCCGCCCAGAGCCGGAGCTCCGCGTTGCGGTGGCTGGTCTGGCGGGCGCAGAGCCACAGGGGGTGGGCGACGTCGAGGATGTTGCAGGCGTTCTCGCGTCCTGGAGTGAAATGGCGGGGGTCGCGGCTGTGGTTCAGGACGGTGTCGATGACCCGTTCTGGATGCGGGACGGGCAGGCCGAACTGGGCGAAGGTTCCGCGGGTGAGCCGGTAGTAGCCGTTCACCTGCTGGAGTCGCCCGGTGCTCGGTGAGTCGGCACCCCACAGGCCGGTGCAGGGGTCGACGCGGGTGAGCAGCCAGCCGAAGAGTGCCTCCCGTGCGCCGGAAGCGGGCGGTTCGTCGTCCCGGCGCAGGTTCCAGTGGGCGGCGGTGGCCCAGGAGTCGATCCAGCTGCCCGCGTGCCAGGCCCGGTCCTGCCAGGGCAGAGCGTCGAGGCGGTGGACGAGTCGGTCTGCCGTCATGGTGCGGGCCATGCCGATCGGATGAGTGAAGGAACTGCCGAGCAGGTCCAACGCGTAGCCGACGGACAGCACGTGGTACTGCGCCGCTCCGTGGTCGACGAACCCGTCCGCAGCCGGGGGCGGGAGCGGGCGCGGCAGTCCGGTCGCCGGGTCGGTCTCGGGCACCAGGCCGGTGAGCGGGTCCTGGGCTGCGCGCAACCGCTCGATATGGAAGGCGGCCGTGCCCTGCTCGGGGACGTCCCCGAGCAGCAGGTCCGCGATCTCCACCGCGTCGCAGTGAGCCCGCACGGTGGGTGCCGCTCCTGGGTGGTCGACGTACTGCCCGCCGCCCGGAGCGTCTGGGGCCCAGCAGCGGGCGATGAGGCCGGCCGCGTGGTCGGTGGCCGTACGACCGAACTCGGCGAGCTGCTCCGCGAGTTGCTCATGAGAGGTGCCGGCGGCGGCCGGGCGGGTGGTCGTCCAGCGGTCGCGGATCGGTCGCGCGGGATTACCGGCCGCTACCGTCCAGGCGGGGACGGACTTGGTGACCACCGCTCCGGCGCCGATGACGCAGTGGTCGCCGATGCTCACCCCGTCGAGGACGACGACATGAGAGCCGATCCACACGTCATCGCCGACGCTGATCCCGCGGCTGGTGACGGGCTGCTGGTGGACCGGGCGGTCGGGCTCGGCGGTGTGGTTGAAGCCCAGCAGGGAGGTGTGGGCGCCGATGCGGACGCCGTCGCCGAGTGTCACGGTGCCGCGGACGGTTGTGAAGGGGTTCAGCGAGCAGTCGGCGCCGACCGTGATGTCGCCGGTGACGTACGCGTGGGCGCCGATGTAGGAGTCGTCGCCCAGGTGCAGGCGGTCCGGGTACACGGCGGCCGACTTCGCGACGTAGCACCGCTCGCCGAAAGTCACGGTCCCGGTGGCGAGCAACTTCTGTTGCCACAGCCGCTGTTCGGCGCGCTGCGTGTCCGAGGCGCCTTCGCCGAAGAGCCAGGGGCAGTGCTCGAACAGCCCGTCGTCCTGAGTGGGCTCGTCGACCGGCTCATGGATGGTCGGCTCCGGGGCGGGCGCTGGACGGGTTCCGCCCTCTTGGCTCATCAGGTGCTCCTCCACGGGGTAGTTGAGCGCGATTATGGCCGTCCGCGCGCACCGCGTCAGTGGGTGCCTGTGGTCGCGAGGAGTCGGTCGATCTCGGTCAGCTCGTCGGCGTTCAGGGGTGCGGCGTCCAACGCTGCGAGGTTCTGGTCGAGTTGGGCGACGCTGCTGGCGCCGATGATGACCGAGACGACACGTGGGTCGCGCAGGATCCAGGCGAGGGCGAGCTGCGCGAGCGTCTGCCCGCGCTGTTCCGCCACCTTGGCGAGGGCGCGGATGAGGGCGAGCTTCTCCTCGGTGAGGGCGTCGCTCTTGAGGAAGTGCCCCACCGCCATCCGTGAGCCGGCCGGAATCCCCTTGAGGTAGCGGTTCGTCAGCAGGCCCTGGGCCAGCGGGGAGAACGCGATGAGGCTGCTTCCGGAGTCACCGACGGCGTCCAGTACGCCGGGCTCGACGGTGCGGTCGAGCATGGAGTACGCGGCCTGGTGCAGGAGCAGTGGGGTGCCGAGGCCGCCCAGGATCTCCACGGCGCGGCGGTGCTGTTCCGGTGAGTAGTTGGAGATGCCCGCGTACAGGGCCTTGCCCTGGCGGACGGCGGTGTCGAGGGCGCCCATGGTCTCTTCCAGGGGTGTGTCCGGGTCGAAGCGGTGCGAGTAGAACACGTCCACGTGGTCCAGGCCGGTACGGCGCAGCGACTGGTCCAGGCTGGACAGAAGGTACTTGCGCGAGCCGCCGTCGCCGTAGGGTCCGGGCCACATGTCGTAGCCGGCCTTGGTGGCGATGAACAGCTCGTCCCGGTACGGGCGGAAGTCCTGTGCGTAGAGCGTGCCGAAGTTCGCCTCGGCGGAGCCGTAGGGCGGGCCGTAGTTGTTGGCGAGGTCGATGTGGGTCACCCCGCGGTCGAAGGCCCGGCGCAGCACCGCCCGCTGGTTCTCCAGCGGGGCGCTGTCGCCGAAGTTGTGCCACAAGCCCAGCGAGACGGCGGGCAGGAGCACGCCGCTGTGTCCGGCGCGCCGGTAGGTCATCGAGGTGTAGCGGTCGTCGGCGGCCTGGTGGGCCATTGCGGGAGGTCCTTTCGGAGTGGTGGCAAAGGGAGTGGTGGCGAAGAACGTGACGGGAGCCGGGGGCCCCGCTACTCCTCGGTGGGTCCGAGGTCGGGGGTGTCGCGAAGGTCGACGGTGTGCGTGATGGTGGCGTGGAGTTCGAGGACGGTGATCTCGTTGCGGCCGGGGCGCAGCACGGGCCCGGGGACGTAAAGGGTGTGCTGCGGGCCGCGCGACCAGTACCGGCCGAGGGAGAAGCCGTTGATCCAGGCGTTGCCCTTGGTCCAGCCCGTCAGGGACAGGAAGGTGTCGGCGGGCTGCTCGATGTCGAAGTGGCCGAGGTGGAAGGCCGGGCCGAGGTGCGGTGTGCATGTCGGAGCGAAGGCCAGGCCGTCGAGGGTGTCGAGTCCCAGCGGAGTGCACTGCCAGCCGGTGAGTTCGACGCCGTTCAGAGCGACCGGGCCGAGCAGTCCCTTGCGGTCGTGGATGCCCTGGCCGTAGTTGACCCGGCCCTGGTTCTCGACCAGTACGGAGAGCACTGCCCCCGCTCGGGGTACGGCGAAGGCCAGGGCGTGCTCGTGGTTCTCGCGTTCCAGAACGCCGACAGGTTGCCCGTCCAGGAACACCTGGGCCCGGTCGCGGACGTCACCGACGGTCAGCAGCGCGGGGCCGGCGGAGGGCAGGCTGGTGCGGTAATGGACGAACCCGAAGTCCTGGCCCAACTGCTCCATGGCCAGCGGCTGCTCTGCGCTCACTGCCCGATCGCCGCCCAGGACCGGCAGGTTGTCGAACAAGGCGGCGCCGTGGGTGAGTTCGACCCCGAGGACGGCGAGCTTGGGCACCGGGTCGGGCACCTTCTCGTTGGGCACCGGGGCGTACTTGGCGATGACCTCCCGGAAGGCGGCGTACTTGGGACTGGGGTCGCCTGCCTCGTCGAGCGGGGCGTCGTAGTCGTAGGAGGTGACGGTGGGCCGGTAGTCGCCCTTGTCGTTGGCGCCGTTGGCGAAGCCGAAGTTGGTGCCGCCGTGGAACATGTAGAAGTTCACCGAGGCTCCGGCGGCCAGCATCTCGTCCATTGTCGCGGCGGCGTCCCCGGCGCTGCGCGCGGCGTGCACCCCGCCCCAGTGATCGAACCAGCCGTTCCAGAACTCGGTGCACATCAGTGGGCCGGTGTGCTGGTGGCGGCGCAGCTCGGCGAGGTTCGCCGTGGCCCGGCTGCCGAAGTTCGCCGTTCGCAGCACCCCGTCCAGCCCGCCGCGTGCCAGGTCGACGGGCTGGTCGGAGGTGAACAGCGGTACGTCGACGCCGTACTGGCGCAGCAGGTCGGCGAGGTGGCGCAGGTAGGCGACGTCGTCACCGTAGGCACCGTACTCGTTCTCGATCTGTACGGCGATCACCGGGCCGCCACGGGTGCCCAGGTAGGGCAGCAGGAGCGGGAGCAGTGCCGCGAAGTAGCGGTCCACCGCGGCGAGGTAGCGCTGGTCGGTGCTGCGCAGGACGATACCCGGCTCGGCCAGCAGCCAGGACGGCAGACCGCCGCCCTCCCACTCGGCGCAGATGTACGGGCCGGGACGCAGCACAACGTGCAGGCCCTCGACGGCGGCCAGCTCGATAAAACGTGGCAGGTCGAGGGCGCCGTCCATGCGGAACTCGCCCGGCCGGCGCTCGTGCAGGTTCCAGGGGACGTACGTCTCCACGGTGTTGAGGCCCATCAGTCGGGCCTTGTGCAGCCGGTCGGCCCACTGCTCGGGATGGACACGGAAGTAGTGCAGACCTCCGGAGATGATCTGGAACGGCTGCGCGTCGAGAAGGAACCCCTCGTCGACGATCTCAAGCACGGGCACGACTGGGCTGCTCCTTGTGACGCGGAGGATGGGGCGGGGCGACCACGGTGTGATGGCGCCCCGCCCCGGTGGAGGAGGTCCAGCGGTGGTCAGCCCCCGGAAACGGTGAAGCCCTGCTGGTTCCCGTAGTCGGTGATCCGCTTCTGCCAGGCCGTCAGACCGGCGGACAGGTCGGTTCTCCCGCTGATGGCCTGCCCGGTGGTGTCCTTGAACACCGAGTTGGCGTAGACCTGGAAGGGCAGGTACTGCCAGCCGGGGGTGACCTGGGCGGACGAGGCGGCGTAGACCTGATTGGCCTGCTGGTCACCGAGCACGGCGATCTTCTTGTCGAGGAAGGCGGGATCCTTGAGCAGCGCCGAGGTGGCCGGGAAGAGTCCGCCGTCGGCCAGCGCCTTGGTCGCGGTCGGGTCGGAGTTGAGCCAGGTGGCGAAGGCCACCGCTGCGGCCTTGTTCTTGCTGGTCACCGGTACGGCGTTGGAGGAGCCGCCGTTCTCGGAGGAGGCCTTGTCGCCGGCCGTCCACTGCGGGACCGGGGCGGCGGCCCACTTCCCGGAGGTCTGCGGGATGGTGGCGGCGATGCTGCCCGGTGCCCAGGCGCCGGCGATCCACGTGGCGTACTTGCCGCTGGCCATGCCCTGCCACCACTCGTTGGTCCAGATGGCGGTGGGGTCGGCGAGCTTCTTCGACAGCAGGGAGGTCCACAGGGTGCTGACCTTGGTCGCGCCGGCGTCCTTGAGGTTGACCGAGACCTTGGTGGATCCCGTGGTCTGGAAGGGCTTGCCGCCGGCCTGCCAGATGAGGCTGTCGACAACGCCGGCGTCGCTCGGGTCCACGGCGGTGATGTAGTGGGTGGGGTCCGCCGCGTGGATCTTGGCCGCGGCGGCGGCGAACTCCTTCCAGGTCTTGGGCGGCTGCAGGCCGAGCTTCTTGAAGACGTCGGTGCGGTAGAACATGGTCAGCGGGCCGGTGTCCTGGGGGACGCCGTAGACCCCGCCGTTGGTGGAGACCTGGGACCAGGCGGAGGCGGTGAACTTGTCCTTGAGCGACTGGATCTTGTAGTCGTTGAGGTTCACCAGGTCCTTGGACAGGGCCATTTCCGGCAGCGCGAAGTACTCGACCTGGGCGATGTCGGGGCCGCCGGTGCCGGCCTTGATGGCGGTCTGGAGCTTCGTGTACTCGGCGGGTCCCTGACCCGCGTTGACCACGTTGATCTTGATCTTGGGGTGGAGCGCCTCGAACTTGGCGACGATCGGCTTGAGGTTGGGCGTCCAGGTCCAGAAGGTCAGCGTGGTCGGCTTGTCGAGCGCGCCTGCGGTCGAGGCAGCGCTCGCGCCGTCCGAGTCCGCGGCCCCGGAGCAGGCGGTCAGTGTGAGAGCCAGCGCGGCGGCGGGTGCGGCAGCGAGGAGGAATCGTCTACGGGACGGGCGTGTAAGGGACATGGGGGTGGTGCTCCTCTACGTCATTGTGGGAGGTGGAACGGGCGTTGGGGTGGAGGGGGTTACTGCTTGACGCTTCCGCTGGCGAGGCCGGACTGCCAGAAGCGCTGCAGGAAGAGGAAGGCGATGATCAGGGGCACGATCGCCAGCAGACTCCCCGTGACGATCAGCGGGTAGAGCTGTGCGGTGCCGACCGTGCTTTGTCCGCTGGCCTGGGTGTTCCACTGGTTCAGGCCCACCGTCAGGGGGAACCAATCGGGATCGCTCAGCACGATCAGCGGCAGGAAGTAGTTGTTCCAGGTCGCGACGAGCGCGAACAGGAGCACCGTGACGAAGCCGGGAGCCAGCAGCCGCAGCGAGATGGTGAAGAAGGTCCGCAGCTCGCCCGAACCGTCGATGCGGGCGGCTTCGAGCATGGAGTCGGGCACCGCGTCCAGCGCGTAGACCCGCATCAGGTACAGACCGAATGGGCTGGCGAGCGCCGGGATCAGCACCGCCCAGGGAGTGTTGACGATGCCCACCTTGCTGAACAGCAGGTAGGTGGGGACGGCCAGCGCGGTGGTGGGGATGGTGACGGCACCCAGTACCAGGGCGAACAGCGCCTTCTTCCCACGGAACTCGTACTTCGCCAACGCGTAGCCGCCCGCTGTCGCGATGATCGCCGCTCCGCCCGCGCCCACCACGGAGTAGAGCAGGGTGTTGCCGAACCAGCGGAAGTAGATGCCGTCGTCGTAGGTCAGGACGTCGTGGATGTTCTGGAAGAAGTGGAAGCCGTCGCCGAACCACAGGCCGAAGCTGGAGAACAGCGACTTGCTGTTCTTGGTACTGCTCATCAGCAGCCAGAACAGGGGCAACAGGGTGTAGGCGAGCATCAGGAACATGGCCACCGTCAGCGAGGTGCTGCCGCGGCGCCGCGGGGCACGCTGGCCGGAGCCGGCGGGGCGGCCGCGGCGGGTCCGACGGCGGACGGGGGCAGTGGCGGTGGCGGTGGCGGTCACAGGACGCGCTCCTTCCGGGCGGTCCAGAGCTGGACCGCGTAGGCGACGGCGGCCGTGACCACGCCGAGCAGGACGGCGACGGCGGCGGAGTAGTTGAACTGCCGGCCGTTGAACGCCAGGTTGTAGGCGTACATGTTGGGCGTGTAGCTGGTGGTGATGACGTCGGGGGCCAGCGACTGCAGGATGTTGGGCTCGTTGAAGAGCTGGAAGCTGCCGATGATCGAGAAAATGACGGTCAGCAGCAGGGCCTGACGCAGCGCCGGGATCTTGATGCTCCATGCCTGGCGGATCGCTCCGGCGCCGTCCATCTCCGCGGCCTCGTACAGCTCCTCCGGTACCGCGCGCAGCGCCGCGTACAGGATGAGCATGTTGTAGCCGACGTACTCCCAGGTGTTGATGTTGCCGATGGCGGCCAGCATCCAGGACTTGGACAGCAGGTTCGGCATGGCGACGCCGAGCGCGTCGCCGACCTGGTGGACGAGGCCGAAGTTCGGGCCGTACAGATATCCCCACATGAGCGCCGCCACCACGGCGGGGACGGCGTAGGGGATGAAGATGCCGATGCGGAACAGGCCGGCCCAGCGCAGCCGGCCACTGTCGATGATCAGCGCGGCGAGCAGCGCGAGGCCGAGCATGATCGGCACCTGTACGGCGAGGAAGAGCGCCACCCGCGCCAGCCCCACGCGGAAGAGGGTGTCGCCGAAGGCCCGGGTGTAGTTCTCGAAGCCGACGAAGACGGTGCCGCCGACCAACCGCTCCTGGAAGAGGCTCAAGTAGACCGCGTACAGCAGCGGTGCGGCGATGGCGACCGCGAAAACCACCAGGAACGGCAAGAAGAAGACATAGCCGAAACGGCCGTGCGGAGAAGTCACCCCCCGGCGGGGCGGATGTGCGGACGATGACAGCTTGCTCAAGGCTCTGGTCCTGTTCACGCGATTCTGAGGGGTCGTGTTTGCGCAAACACGCTTAACTGGATGGGAGACTGCACGCGCCCGCTCTCATGTGTCAAGAGGGTGTTACCAAAAGGAATCCGACGGATGTCCCGTGCGGCGAAAGCTCCAGATAGGGTGCATGCCAGGCACTGCGGCGCTCTGACCTCCCCATCTGGAGGCCCTGGAGGTACCGTGTCCGCGTTCGAATTGACTCCACACCGGTGTTTGCGCCAACATCCGGGGGAGAGCAAGCAGCCTGGGAGAGCGGAGATCAAGGTATGGGCAGGGTGGGGAGCACCCCGGCCGGAGCCGCCGCTGAGGGCGTTCCCCCCGCGCGCACACGGCCGCCCTCGCAGGCCGACGTCGCCGCGCTGGCCGGTGTCTCCAGCCAGACCGTTTCCCGGGTCGCCAACGACAGGTCCAACGTCGACGAGGAGACCCGGCAGCGCGTCCTGACCGCCATGCGGATGCTGGGGTACCGGACCAACACCGCCGCCCGTGCGCTGGCGACCGGCCAGTTCCGGATGCTCGGTGTCATCAGCTTCGACCTGAGCGCCCATGGCAACGCCCGGACGCTGCAGTCCATCGCGGCAGTCGCCCAGGACGCCGGGTATTCGGTCAACGTCGCCGTGGTCAGGACCGCCACCGAAGGAGCCGTGCGACAGGCGTTCTCCCAGCTCACCAGCCAGGCCGTCGACGGCATCGTGCTGATCGAGGCTCAGATCCTGGACCGCCCCGAGCTACAGCTGCCTCCCGGAGTCCCGATCGTGATGGCCGACGGGGCCCCTGGCCAGCGCTTCCCCGCGGTCGACAACAACCAACTCGTAGGAGCCCGCGCCGCCACCGAGCACCTGCTCTCCTTGGGGCACACCACTGTCTGGCACCTCGCGGGCCCACAGGACTCCTACTCGGCCCGCCATCGGGTCACGGCCTGGCACACGGCGCTGAAGGAAGCCGGAGCCCCCGTCCCGCCCGTCAGCTACGGCGACTGGAGCGCCGAGTCCGGCTACGCCATCGGCCGTGAACTCGCCGCCCGAGACGACGTCACCGCGGTGTTCGCGGGCAATGACCACATGGCGATCGGCCTGATCCGGGCCTTGGCCGAAGCCGGCCGTACAGTGCCGGGCGACGTGAGCGTCGTCGGCTTCGATGACGTCGCCGAGGCCGCCTACCTCCAGCCGCCGCTCACCACCGTCCACCAGGACTTCGAGGAAATGGGCCGCGCCTGCGTCTCCGTACTGCTGCGGCAGATCGAGGGCGGCGAGTCGATCGGAGGACTGGTCGCCTCCGTCGAACCCCGACTCGTCGTACGCGCGAGCACCGCGCCGCCACCGAAGCGGCCGAGGACGAAGAAGCCGTAGGGGACCGACAGGGCGGCGCCCGGGGACGACGCTCGCCCAGGCGAAGGGCATGCCCGCCGGTCCGACGCTTGCCGTCATCGCCCGCGAGGCCGGCGTCTCCCTTTCCGCCGCCGCAAAGATGTTCTACGGCCGCGAGGCCGTCTCGCCCGGCACCGTCCGCCGGTTCAGAACGTGCTCGACCGGCGCGGCCACATCCGGAGACCCCGCTTCGACGCCGGCCATGGTGGATGTCGTCGTTTGGGCTTCGCCCCGCCATGTAGACGTCCGCGATCTCGGGTCTCCCCGGGAACGACCCGCTGACCCGCCGACGAGCGACGGGCCACCCCTTACCGGCCGGTCTCCACCGGCCGTTTCGGCGAAATTGTGGCCCGTTGCCCTGGGATGACGAATGTGTGAACAACCTCTTGACTACCTCGCCGGGGCGGCAGCAGACTCAACACGACCCAACATGTTTGCGCAACCATGAACATGATTGGTGACCCACCAGCCCCCACCCGATGAGGTTCGGCATGCCCGCACGGTTTTTGACCTCCGTACGGCGCCTGGGCTCCGCCCTCGGCGCACTCATCGCTCTGACCGCCGCGGCGCTTCTGTCGGCGCCCGCGGCCCACGCCGACACCAACGGCACCTTCACCCCTGGCGCTGCCTGGAACGACACCTCGGGCAACACCCTTCAGATGCATGGACTCGGCATCGTGAAGGTCGGCTCCGACTGGTACGGCTTCGGCGAGAACAAGTCGGGAGAGAGCTCCACCAACGCCCAGTTCCAGTCCATCAGCTGCTACAAGTCCAGCGACCTGTCCCACTGGGCCTACCAGGGCGCCGCCCTGAGCCAGCAGTCGAGCGGTGACCTGGGGCCGAACCGTGTCGTGGAACGTCCCAAGGTCATCTACAACGCGTCGACCGGCAAGTACGTGATGTACCTGCACATCGACAGCTCCAGCTACGCAGAGGCCAAGGTCGGCGTCGCGACCAGCAGCACGCCGTGCGGTGCCTACAGCTACCAGGGCAGCTTCCGGCCGCTCGGCTACCAGAGCCGGGACATCGGCCTCTTCCAGGACACCGACGGCACCGGCTACCTGCTGAGCGAGGACCGCGCCAACGGCCTGCGTATCGACAAACTCTCGGCCGACTACCTCAGCGTCACCAGCGCGGTCAAGGTCTTCGCCGACTACGAGTCGCCGGCAATGGTGAAGACCGGGGGCCGGTACTACCTGCTCGGGTCCCACCTGACCGGCTGGAACACCAACGACAACGTATACGCCACGACGACCTCACTCACCGGCACATGGTCCGCGTTCCGCAGCTTCGCGCCCGTGGGCACCAAGACCTACAACACCCAGACCGCCAACATCATCCCGGTCCAGGGCAGCTCCGGCACCACGTTCATCTACGCCGGCGACCGCTGGACGACCTCCAACCTGGGCGCCTCTCCCCTCGTGTGGCTGCCGATGACGATCAGCGGCACGACCGTGGCCGTCGGCTGGCAGAACTCCTGGACCCTCGACGTGACCACCGGCACCTGGTCGGGCACCTCCAACCCCGCCGCGGCCACGCACCGGCTCACCAGCTCCGGAAGCGGACTGGTGATGGACGTCAGCAACGGGTCGACGGCCAACGGCGCGGGCATCGACCAATGGGGCTCCAACGGGGCCTCCAACCAGCAGTGGACGCTCAAGCAGGTCAGCGGCAACGTCTACACCTTCACCGGCGTCGCCAGCGGCAAGTGCCTCGACGTGCCCAACCAGTCCACAACACAGGGCACCCAGTTGGACATCTGGACCTGCAACAACGGCGCCAACCAGCAATGGGCGCTGGAGGCAGCCGGCTCCTACACCTCCTCGTCCAACGCCTCCTACGTCCTCGTCAACCTCAACAGCGGCCTGATCGCGGACGTGACCGGAGCGTCGGCCACCGCCGGGGCGACCGTGGAGCAGTGGGCCGCCACTGGCGGCACCAATCAGACCTGGACCTTGAACTGACGGCGATGGATCCCACCGGCTAGGTCCGATCGGTAGGAACAGGGGTGGCCACGACCAACCGTGGCCACCCCGTTCAGGTGGGAAGGGGACCCGCGCGGCCGTTCACAGCCCACGGTCCTGCGGCCGTGGCTGGTGGCGGAAAGGGCGGCTTCACTGCGATGTTCAGCATGGAGGGTCTCCCCGGGCGGGCGTCTACGCCTTGGGCGGGCCGCCGCCGCGCCGCGGGGGAACGGACGCGACGGCGGCCCTGGTATCCGGCGGCGGGGGCGTGCAGAACCGCCGGACGGTCATGGGGAGAGCGCTTCGGGCGGCCGTCTCACCACCAAGCCGGCCACCCGGGGGCTCGTATCGGAGGCTCAGCTCAGAGCAACGCCTCAGCGGTGATGGGCAGTTCGCGGATCCGGCGCCCGGTGGCGTGGAAGACCGCGTTGGCGATGGCGGGTGCCACCCCCACATGGACGACCTCGCCGAGACCCTTGACGCCGATCGGGTCGGCCTCGCGGTCCTCCCCGTCGATGTAGATCGCCCGCAGGTCGGGCACGTCGGCGTTGACGGGGACGAGGTAGTTGGCGAGGTCGGCGTTGACGATTCGGCCGTCGCGGTGATCGGTGACCGTGTGCTCAAGCAGGGCCGTGCCGATGCCGCCCACCATGCCGCCGAGCGCCTGGCTGTCGGCGAGTTTGGGGCTGATGATGCGGCCCGCGTCGTACACGCCGAGCAGACGCCGGACCCGTACCAGCCCGAGGCGGGCGTCGACGGCGACCTCGGCGAAGGTCGCGTTGTAGGCGAACATGGAGAAGCGGGCCTCGGCGGGCGTGTACGACCCGAGCGTGTCCAGGTGGCTCCGGTTGTTGCGGGTCAGGAGCTGCCGGTACGTCTCTCCGCGTGCCGGGTCGTCCTTCACGTGCAGCCGGCCGCTTCGTACGACGACGGTGTCTGCGTCGGCCCCGTACAGCGGCGAGTCCTCGTCCTCGACAGCCAACTTGATGGCCTGCTCGCGCAGTTGGTCGCAGCCGATCTGGACAGCCGAGCCGACGCTGGCCATGGTCATGGAGCCGCCGTGCGGCGGGGTCGGCGGCATCAGGGAGTCGCCGAGCCGGAAGGTCACGGTGCGCATGGTCAGGCCGAGGGCGTCCGCGGCGACCTGGGTCTGGGAGGTGTACGTGCCCGGGCCCATGTCGCTGGACGCCGCCTCGACCACTGCCGTGCCGTCGGCGTCCAGCCTCACCCGGGCCTGGGCCGCGACCCGCACGGTGTCGTAGACCCCCGCCGCCATGCCCATGCCGATCAGCCAGTCCCCGTCGCGGGTGGAACGCGGCCTGGGATCGCGCCGGTCCCAGCCGAACTCCCGGGCCCCGGTGGTGTAGCACTCGCGCAACCTGCGGGTGGAGAACGGCAGCCCGCTGGACTGGTCGTCGTCGGGTTCGTTGCGTCGGCGCAGCTCGATCGGGTCCACGCCGAGTTCGTGGGCGAGTTCGTCCATCGCGGACTCGATGACGAAGGAGGCGGTGGCGTAGCCGGGGCCGCGCATGTAGAGCGGCGTGTGCACGTCCAACGGCACGGTGCTGTAGGCCTGTTGGACGTTGGGCATGCTGTAGAGCATCTGCCCCGGCACCAGCACGGCTTCCGTGAACGTCTCGTACGACGACGTCTCGGCCCGCACGTCGTGCGTCATCGCGGTCAGCCGGCCGCGCCGGTCGCTGCCGAGGCGCACCTTGTACTCGTACGCGGGCCGAAAGCCGGTCCCGAAGTACAACTGCCGTCGGGTGAGGACGAGTTTGACCGGCCGGCCCGTCTCGCGTGCGGCCAGGGCCGCGATCGTGGTGTGCGGCCAGGTGCGCAGAGCACTGCCGAAGCCGCCGCCGACGAACGGCGAGATGACGCGTACCGACTCCAGCGGGATGCCGAACACGGCCGCGAGTTCCGTCTGCGTGCCGCCGACGACCCACTGGGTCTTGTCCCACACCGTGAGCCGGTCGCCATCCCACCGGGCGATGGTGGCGTGCGGCTCCATCGGGTTGTGGTTGTTGCGGGCGGCCCGGTACGTCATCTCCAGCCGTACGGCGGCGGATTGGAGCGCCTTGTCAGCGTCACCGCGCGCGTACGTCGTCGGCTCGTCGGCCTTCGCGGCCGTCAGGTCGGTGGAGGGCTTCTCCGCGTCGTACGAGACCTTCACCAGGCTCGCGGCGTGCTGTGCGCCTTCCAGGGTGGTGGCCACGGCGACGGCCACCGGCTGGCCGTGGAAGAGGACCTGGTCGTCCTGGAAGACGCGAAGCCGTCTGCCCGGTGGGTTGTTGGAGCCGGCGTTGTCGCGGTACGCCAGCTCGGGCGTGTTGAGGTGGCTGATCACCTTCAGGACGCCGGGCTGGGCGAGTGCGGCGCGGGTGTCGATGCCGGTGATCCGTCCCAGGCCGACGCTGCTGTCGACGACGACCGCGTGGACCACTCCGTCGATGTCGTGCTCGGCGGCGAAGGTCGCCCTGCCCGTCACCTTCAGCCGCCCGTCCACCCGGGACAGCGGCGCGCCGACGGCTGCCTGCGGCTGCGGGCTCACTGGGTACCTCCTACGATGCGCAGCTGGCGTTCGACGGTGCGTTTCAGCAACTCGGCCTTGAAGCCGTTGTGTTCCAGCGGGCGGGCCCCGTCGGCGGCACGCTCGGCCGCCGCGGTCCACAGGGCCTCGGAGGGCCGCTCCCCGATGAGGTGGCGCTCGACGGCGGGCAGCTTCCACGGCACGGTGCCCACACCTCCGGCGGCGACCTTCGCCTCGCGGACTACGCCACCGCGTACGTGCAGGGCGACGGCGGCGGAGGTCAGCGCGAACTCGTACGACTGCCGGTCACGCACCTTCAGGTAACCCGACTTCAGCGGGCGCGGATGGGCCGGGATCTCCACACCGGTGATCAACTCGCCTCGCCGGAGGGCCTGTTCACGGCTGGGGGTGCTGCCCGGCCGCAACAGGAAGTCGGTGAAGGGGACGCTGCGCCCGCCGTCCTGACCGACCAGCTGCACACTCGCGTCCAGCGCGGCGAAGGCGACGGCCACGTCGGAGGGGTGCGTGGCAACGCAGGAGTCGGAGGTGCCGAGGATCGCGTGCGTGCGGTTGAAGCCGTCCCGTGCCGCGCAACCGGAGCCGGGCTCACGCTTGTTGCAGTTGGCGGTGACGTCACGGAAGTAGGTGCAGCGGGTGCGCTGCATGATGTTGCCGCCGATGGTGGCCATGTTGCGCAGCTGGGCCGACGCGCTCAGTTCCAGCGCCTGTGAGATCACCGGGTAGAGGGTGCGCACCTTCGGGTGTCCGGCGGCCTCGGCCATCCGCACCAGGGCGCCGATGCGCAGGCCGCCGCGTTCGGTGACGGTGACCTCGCGCAGCGGCAGGGCGCTGATGTCGACGAGGGATTCCGGCCGCTCGACGGTCTCCCGCATCAAGTCGACGAGCGTGGTGCCGCCGGCGATGTAACGGCCGCCGTGGCGACCGGCGTTGAGGGCCTCGCGGATGCCGGAAGGCTTCGTGTAGGAGAAGGGGTGCACAGCGCTCACTTCCCGTTCGCGGTCTGCTCGACCGCTTTGACGATCTTGATGTAGCAGCCGCAGCGGCAGATGTTGCCGCTCATCCACTCCCGGATCTCCTCCGCGGAGCCGGTGTGGCCCTCCTGGATGCAGCCGACGGCGGACATGATCTGGCCCGGCGTGCAGTAGCCGCACTGGAAGGCGTCCTGCTCGATGAACGCCTCCTGCAACGGGTGCAGTTGGTCGTCGTTCGGGGCGAGGCCCTCGATGGTGGTGACCTCGGCGCCCTCCAGCCGTACCGCCAGCGTCAGGCAGGAGTTGACCCGGCGGCCGTCGACCAGGACCGTGCACGCCCCGCAGGCCCCGGCGTTGCAGCCCTTCTTGCTGCCGGGCAGCCCGAGGTGTTCGCGGACCAGGTCGAGGAGCGAGGTGCGGTTGTCGATCGTGACGGTGTGCCGCTTGCCGTTGACGGTCAGGGAGACGCTGCCGCTGGGCGGCGGCTCCGCGGCGGCTGCTTCCTCCGCTCCGAACGGTCCCGCGGTCAGCCCGCCCGCGACGACCGCACCGCCGACCGCGGTGGTCGTCGCGATGAAGGTGCGCCGGGTCGGCGTCGGACGGGACTCGTCGGTTGGAGGTACGGCTGAGTCCGTGAGTTCAGTGGACATGCGTATGCCTTCGGTGGGCGGAAGGTGGGGGTTGCCCGCTCGCCTGTGTCCTGGGCGGCGTGGGCCCGCGTCGTCGTCAACCGGTGAACATCCTGGCCGGACGCGTCAGTCGGCGGGGTCGGACGCGGTCTGCTGGGGCTGGGGCGTGGAGGCCCAGGAGGAGAGGAAGCGCAGGCCGTCATAGGAGGAGGTGCCCGGCTCCGCGGTCCAGATGACCAGTTGCTGGTCGGGGTCGGTGCTGCAGGTGAGGGTGTCCCATTCGAGACGGAGTTCGCCCGCCACCGGGTGGCTGATCGTCTTCGTGCCCACGGTCAGTGCGGAGACGTGGTGCGCGCCCCACCACTGCCGGAAGTGATCGTTCTGCACCGACAGCTCGCCGACCAGAGCCGTCAGCTTCGGGTCGTCGGGGTACTTGGCGGCTTCATTGCGCAACTGAGCCACGCAGCCGCGGCCGACGTTCTCCCAGTCCGGGTACAGCGCCTTGACGGCAGGGTCGGTGAAGAGCAGCCGAATATAGTTGCGCTTCTTCTCCGGGACTTTTGCGAAATCCGTGACCAGTGCGGCGGCCGTGGGATTCCACGCCAGAATATCCATACGGCGACCCAGAACCATGGCGGGTGTCGCCGTGAGGTCATTCATCAGCCGTTGCAGCTGCGGCTGGACTTTCTGCACAGCACGTCGGCGCGGTCGGCCGATTCCTTTTCCTGCCAGCTCGAACATATAGTCCCGCTGGTCATTACCGAGGTGCAGGGCGCGGGCAATGGCAGCCAGCACGGGCGCGGACGCCTGGATCCGGCCCTGCTCCACGCGGGTGTAGTAGTCGGTGCTGATCGAGGCGAGCAGGGCCACCTCCTCCCGGCGGAGTCCGGCCACGCGCCGCGGCCCGCCAGCCTCAGGCAGGCCGACCGTGCGGGGGCTGAGCTCGGCACGCCGGGCCTTGAGGAATTCTCCCAGTTCATTGAGATGGGCGTCACTGGTCATGCCCCTCAGTGTTGCATCGTTCGCCGTCCCGTTGGGAGGGAGAGTTTTGTCCCAGGATAGTTTTGACCCAGGAGAAATCCCTCCCATTTTCACGCGTGTGAGCTGATGGCATTGTCGATGTGGTGGCCGTCGGCATCATCGACCGGTCGCACTTGTGGCGAATTGCCTCGTGATTTCAGCGTATGGCGTCAGGACCACCGTCGTGTGACATCACTCCGCGTACCGACAGCGTGGCCGGTACGCCGCTCCGGCCCTGTGGCCACATGGCCACCGATCGGCGCATTCCCGAGGGTCGGCGGTCCCCACACTCCGCGGCCCTCCGTAGTTCCACGTAGGAAAGAGACCTTCACACCATGTCATCCCCGACCAATGAAAGGTCCGGCAAGCTCCCCCTCGTCGTATGGGTGATGTCCGCCGGCACGTTCCTGATGGGCACCACCGAGTTCGTCATCGCGGGTCTGCTGCCCGAGATGGCCGGCGACCTCGGGGTCAGCGTCGCCCGGACCGGCCTGCTGATCACGGCGTTCGCGGTCGGCATGATCGTCGGCGCCCCGCTGATGGCCGTCGCGACGCTCCGCCTCCCCCAGCGGTCCACGCTGGTCATGGCCCTCGCGATCTTCTCCGTCGGCCATGTGATCGCCGCGCTCAGCTCCTCCTTCACGATCCTCCTCGCCGCCCGGGTGGTGACCGCCCTGGCCACCGGAGCCTTCTGGTCCGTCGGCGCGGTCGTGGCCACCACCGCTGCGGGCCCCGCCGCCAGCTCACGTGCCCTGGGCGTGATGAACGGCGGCATGACCATCGCCAACGTGATCGGCGTGCCGCTCGGCGCCTGGGCCGGACAGTTCATCGGCTGGCGCGGCCCCTTCTGGGTGCTGGCCGCCCTGTCGGCCGCCGCCGTACCGGCCATCCTCCGGCTCATGCCGGCCGTGGAACGGCATGAAGTGCCCTCGATCCGGGCCGAGTTCGCCGCGCTGCGCCAGGGCCGGATCTGGCTGGCGCTCAGTGCCGCCGCCCTGCTCATGGGCGGTCTGATGGCCACCTACAGCTACATCTCGCCGTTGCTGACCGAGCGTGCCGGTATCCCCTCGGGCGCCGTGGCGCTGGTCCTGGTCGGGTTCGGTGTGGGTGCTCTGCTGGGCACCACGGCCGGGGGCCGCTTCGGCGACCGCAGGCCCTCGGCCACCACCCTCACCGGTGCCGCCCTGACCGCGCTGGTCCTGCTCCTGCTGGTTCCGCTGTCCACCAGTGCCGTGGCGACCGTCATCCTGGTGGTTCTCATGGGCATGACCGGCTTCACCGTGGTCCCCGTGGTCACCGCTCTGGCCGTACGCTTTGGCGGTTCCGCTCCCACGCTCGCCGCCGCGCTGACCGTGTCGGCCTTCAACACCGGTACGGCCGTCGGTTCGTGGGCCGGGGGCATCTCGCTGGACTCGTCGCTCGGCCAGACCGGGCCGGCCCTGGTCGGCGCGGTGGTGGCGACCCTCACCCTGGTGCCGCTGACCGTCCTCGCCCTGCGGCGCACCCCGCGTACTCAGGAGTCCCGGCTCGTCCGCCAGGGAACCGACCAGGAGGAAGGGACCGCGGGCGACGCGGATACACGTCGCGCGACGGTGTGAGCCCGTCTCCGGCAGACGTCCCGAGGTGCCACGAATCGCCGCCTCGGCGAGCCGGGGCCAGGTCAGCCGACCGCGTCCGCCCCGGCCTGCCCGATGTGGGTAGCAGCCCAGGAGGCAAGGAAGCGCAGACCGTCGTAGGAGGGCGTGCCCGGCTCGGCGGTCCAGATGAGGAGTTCCTGTTCGGAGTCCGTGCTGCAGGTGAGAGTGGCCCAGTCGAGGACGAGTTCACCGACTACCGGGTGGTGGAACACCTTGGTTCCCAGGGAGCGGGAGGCCACATGGTGGCCTCCCCACCACTCCCGGAAGTTCGCGTCCTGCACCGACAACTCGCCGACGAGAGCGGCCAAGCGCGGGTCGTCGGGGTATTGGGCAGCCTGCATGCGCAGGTGAGAGACGCACATACGGGCGTTGGTCTCCCAGTCCGCATACAGTGCTCGCACCTCAGGATCGGTAAAGAGCACCCGGACGTAGTTTCGCTGTTTCTCCGGAATCTTCGAGAAATCGGTCATCAATGCGGCAGCCAATGGATTCCACGCCAGAACGTCCATTCGGCGGCCTGTGACCATACCGGGAGTAGCGGTGAGATCGTCGAGCAGCCGCTGCAACTGTGGCTGCACTTTCTGCACGGTGCGCCGCCTCGGCCCGCCGGCTTCCTTTCCCGCCAGCCCGAACAGATAGTCCCGCTGGTCGCCCTCCAGATGCAGCACACGGGCGAGAGCGGCCAGCACGGACGCGGACGGCTGAATACGCCCCTGCTCCAGGCGGGTGTAGTAGTCCGTACTGATAGCCGTGAGCAGGGCGACCTCCTCACGGCGAAGCCCGGCCACGCGCCGCCGCCCACCGGTTTCGGGCAGGCCGACCTCGCGGGGGCTGAGCTCGGAACGGCGGGCCTTGAGGAACTCACCCAGCTCATTGAGATGCGCGTCACTGGTCATGCCGACCAGTCTGGCACCCTCCGCAAGTCGGGTGGGGGGGAGAGTTTTCTCCCTGGATACTCCTCTCCCAGGATGGAATTCTCCCCTTTGCGGGCGCGCGTGAAGATGCAAAAGTCGAAGACATAGCCGGGAGAGGACAGCCAGGGAAATCGATCGCCTCGGCCCGGCAGACCCGATCGGTCTCACCTTCAGCCGCCGAAGCCCTGGCCTCCTCCGGCGACCACGTGTCATCGCCCCACACAACTGGGTGCCGATTACGGCACTCGGAAGGAAATCCCTCATGAGCAAGGTCATTTTCGTCACCGGTGCCGGACGCGGTCTGGGCGCGGACATCGCCCGTGAGGCTCTCGCCGCCGGTCACCAGGTCGTCGCTACCGGCCGCCGTCCCGAGGATGTGGAGGAGGCTCTGGGCGGACCGCAGGACAGGCTGCTGGTCACCGAGCTGGACATCACCGACGTGGAGGACGCGCAGGCAGCCGCGCAGGCGGCCGTCGAGCGCTTCGGCCGTATCGACGTCCTGGTCAACAACGCCGGGAGCTTCCTCGCCGGCTACTTCGAGGAGATCTCGCCCGCGCAGCTGCGCCGGCAGATCGAGACCAACCTCTTCGGCCCGATGAACGTCACGCGCGCCGTCCTGCCCCTCATGCGCGGGCAGCGAGCCGGTCACGTCATCACGATCTCCTCGTCAGCCGGCGTGGTCGGCGGAGAGTTCGGCGGCGCGTATGCCGCCTCCAAGTTCGCTGTGGAGGGCTGGATGGAGTCGCTGCGCCACGACGTGGCCCCCTACGACATCCGCACCACGATCGTGGAACCCGGCATGTTCCGCACGGAGTTGCTCGGGGACGCCTCCACCGCCTGGGCGGAGCTGTCCATCGACGACTACGCCCCGCGGACCACCCCCACGGTCGAAGCCTGGAAGAGCATGAACGGCCGACAGGCAGGCGACCCCGCCAAGCTCGCCCAGGTGCTGGTGGCCATCGCGGACCAGGGCGAGCCACCGCTGCGTCTCATCGCCGGCGCGGACGCCCTCGACGCTGTCGAGGCCAAGGCACACGAACTGCTGGCGCAGGCGAAGGCCTCCCGCGAGATCGGCGACCTGGCACACGCCGACACCGCCGCCTGAATCTCCCGTAGCAACCCCTACGGCGTTGCCGCGTGGGCACAAGGCCATCCGTGTAGGACCGCCCGCGTGTGCGCACCGGATCGCCCGCTGACCAGCCGATCATCACCATCACCACACCCCCGAGGCGGGCCCGCCCGCCCCACCACACAGCAAGGAACAGTCATGCGTGGAGCCGTCATTCATGCTCCCGGAGACGTGCGCTTCGAGGAGCTCGCCGACCCCGAGATCGTCAACCCGACCGACACGATCATCCGTACCGTCGCCACCTGCGTGTGCGGCTCGGACCTGTGGGACTACCGCGGCATCAACCCGGTCACCGAACCCCACCCCATGGGCCACGAGTACGTCGGCATCGTCGAGGAGGTCGGCGGAGACGTCACCTCCGTCAAGCCGGGGCAGTTCGTCATCGGGTCGTTCGCGACCTCGGACAACACCTGTCCCAACTGCCGTAACGGCTACCAGTCCTCCTGCCTGCACCGCGAGTTCATGAGCACCTGCCAGGCCGAGTACGTCCGCATCCCGAACGCCGAGGGCACCCTGGTCGCCACCGCCGGCCAGCCGGACGAGGCACTGATCCCCAGCCTGCTGGCGCTCTCCGACGTGATGGGCACCGGCTGGTACGCCGCCATCGCCGCCGAGGTCAAGCCCGGCTCCACCGCCGTCGTCGTCGGTGACGGCGCGGTCGGCCTGTCCGGCGTCATCGCCGCCAAGGAACTGGGCGCCGAGCGCGTCATCGCCATGAGCCGCCACGCGTCCCGCCAGAAGCTCGCGACGGAGTTCGGCGCGACCGACATCGTCACCGAGCGCGGCGACGAGGGCATCGCCCGCGTCAAGGAGCTGACCGGCGGCATCGGCGCCGACTCGGTTCTCGAATGCGTCGGCACCCAGGAGTCCATGCTCCAGGCCCTGCGCTCCACCCGCCCGGGCGGCAACGTCGGCTTCGTCGGCGTCCCGCACGACGTGGAGATCAGCGGCGAGGAACTGTTCTACTCCCACGTCGGCCTGCGCGGCGGCCCGGCCCCCGTACGCCGGTTCCTGCCCGACCTGATCGAGCGGGTCCTGGACGGCCGCATCAACCCGGGCAAGGTCTTCGACCTGGCCCTCCCCCTCGACCAGGTCGCCGAGGGCTACAAGGCCATGGACGAGCGCCGCGCCATCAAGGCACTGCTGCGCCCCTGAGACACGAGCCCTCGGGCTGGGGCCCGGCGGCCCGCCGGGCCCCAGCCCTCCCCAGTGCACCTCGGCCACCAACCGGCTGACCGCAGCGCCTTCCGCCGCGATGAGCCTTCAACGACGGGAACCACCCACACCATGAATCCGACCTACGACTTCACCAACCAGGTCGCGCTCGTCACCGGCGCGGCATCCGGCATGGGGCTCGT
The DNA here is from genome assembly GCF_043201895.1 of Streptomyces sp. NPDC048254. Taxonomy (NCBI): domain Bacteria; kingdom Bacillati; phylum Actinomycetota; class Actinomycetes; order Kitasatosporales; family Streptomycetaceae; genus Streptomyces; species Streptomyces sp. NPDC048254. The sequence continues at coordinate 1,088,872 of NZ_JBICZJ010000001.1, read as the reverse complement.
GACGGCCCACGCCTTCGCCAAGGCCGGCGCTGCGGTCGTCCTGGCGGACGTCGACAAGGACGCCGTAGAAGCGGCGGCCGAGGAACTGACCGCGGCCGGCCACCAGGCGATCGGCGTCGCCTGCGATGTCACGGACGAGAGCCAGGCGGCCGCGGTGGTCGAACGTGCGGTCACGACGTTCGGCCGCCTGGACATGGCGTTCAACAACGCCGGTATCCAGGTGCCGCCGAGTGACGCGGCCGACGAGACGGCCGAGAACTTCGACCGTGTCAACGCGGTCAACCTGCGCGGCGTCTGGGCCGCCCAGAAGCACGAGCTGCGCCAGATGCGGACGCAGGGCAGCGGTGCGATCGTCAACTGCTCCTCGCTGGGTGGCCTCGTGGGCCTGCCGGAACGCGCGGCCTACCACGCGTCCAAGCACGGCGTGATCGGCCTGACCAAGAGCGCCGCGGTCGAGTACGCCCCCAAGGGCATCCGCATCAACGCCATCTGCCCCGGAGTGATCAACACGCCCATGGTCGCGGACATGCTCGAAGGCCAGGCCGAAGCCATGGCCGAGATCATGAGGGACCAGCCGATCGGCAGGCTGGGACGCGCGGACGAGATCGCCGCGGCCGTTCTCTGGCTGTGCAGCCCCGGCGCCAGCTTCGTGGTCGGCGTCGCGCTGCCTGTCGATGGCGGCTTCACCACGCACTGACCGTCCACCGTTCCGGGTTCCGTGTCGGTCCGCCACGGCAACACTCCTTCTCTCTCCGCCTCTGCATTCCAGGAGCTCACCCACGATGTCCGCCCCGCGCGCCGCGTCCCGGCTCACGGCTGTTGAAGCCGACGAACCGCGCGGCTCCGCCTCCGCCGCGCTCGCGGCTGCCGTGCTCGGCTTCTTCGTCATCACGCTCGACGCACTGGTGGTGAACGTCGCGCTGCCCGACATCCGGGACGATCTCGGCGGAGGGATGACGGGCCTGCAGTGGGTGATCGACGGCTACACGCTCATGTTCGCCGCGCTGTTGCTGTCCGCCGGATCCCTCAGCGACCGCATAGGCGCCCGCTGCGCCTTCGGTACGGGACTGGCCGTTTTTGTCGCCGCCTCGGCCGCCTGCGGCCTGGCACCGAACCTGCCTGTGCTGGTCGCCGCCCGCCTGGTGCAGGGCGCGGGCGCCGCGATGATGATGCCGTCCTCGCTGACGCTGATCCGCGAGGCCTACCCCGACCCGGTCAAGCGCGGCCGGGCGATCGCCTGGTGGACCATCAGCGGCTCGGTGGCCGCCGCGGCCGGACCGGTCGCGGGCGGCGCCCTGAGCCTGGCCAGCTGGCGGATGATTTTCTTCATCAACCTGCCCGTCGGCGTGGTCGCGCTGTTCCTGCTGGCCCGCGCCGCTCGCTCGCCGCACCGCGAGGTGCCCTTGGACCGGACGGGGCAGATCGCTGCCGTACTCGCCATGGGCGGGCTCACGTTCGGGGTGATCGAAGCCGGCGCCGACGCGTTCGGCGCACCGAAGGTACTCATAGCCCTCGCGGTCGCGGTTCTGGCCCTGGTCGTCTTCGTCGCGGCCCAGGCGCGCGGCAAGCACCCGATGGTGCCGCCGGACCTGTTCCGCTCCCGCACCATGCTGATCGCCTCGGGCAGCGGCTTCGCGTTCATGGCCGGCCTGACCGGCACGGTCTTCGTCTACAGCCTCTACCTCCAGCAGGAGCGGGGCCTGTCCTCACTGGCCACCGGCCTGGTCTTCCTGCCGATGACCGCCCTGTCGGCCTTCCTGGGCGTGCCGACCGCCCGGCTCACCGAGAGGTTCGGCCCGCGGGTACCCATCGTCGGCGGGATGTTCCTGATGGGCGTGAGCCTGACGGTGCTCGCCACCCTCCCCGCCTCCGCCCCGGCCTGGCTGCTGGCGACCGTGATGATCCCGGTCGGAATCTGCGGCCCCCTGGCCATGCAGCCGACCACCGCGCTGCTCCTGGACAGCGTCCCCGCCCACCGTTCGGGCGTGGCCAGCGGCGTGTTCAACACCAGCCGCCAGATCGGCGGCGCCCTCGCCGTGGCCGTCTTCGGCACACTGCTCACCCACCACACGCAGCTCCTGCACGGCCTGCGCGAAAGCCTGACGATCGCCGCGGTGGTGGTCTTCTGCGCAACCGCCGCCAACCTCCTGCTCGAACCCCCTCCACAGCCGAAGTAACGAGACAACCCGCCCCGCACATCACTCCCGCCGTGAAGGAGACGAACAGATGACGAAGTGGACGACTGACGAACTCAGCAGGATCGAAGCCGCGGACGAGTTGGAAGTGGCACCCCTGCGCAACGACGGCACGCTGCACAGGCCGGTACCGATCTGGGTGGTCCGCGACGGCGACGACCTCTACGTCCGCTCCTACCGGGGCACCGAGGGTTCCTGGTACTGCACCGCCCGGACGAACGGCACGGGCCACATCCGCTCCGGTGGCGTCGACAAGGACATCACCTTCGTGGCGGAGACCGACTCCGGCGTCAACGACCGGGTCGACGCCGCGTACCGCACCAAGTACAGCCGCTATGGCGGAAGTTACGTGAAGACCATGATGGCCTCCGGCACCCGAGCCACGACCCTCAAACTCCTGCCGAGCTGACCACGCCCCTAACGCCGCCGGGCCGACCACAAGCCCAACCCCCACCCGCGAACCGGAAACAGGAGTCACTCATGACCACCATCGCCATCATCGGAGCCGGCCCCGGCCTCGGCGCCGCTGTCGCGCGGCAGTTCGGCCACGAGGGCTACGACGTCGCCCTCATCTCCCGCAGCCAGGACCACGCCGACACCCTCGCCGACACCCTCACGAGCGAGGACATCACTGCCCGCGGTTTCGCCGCCGACGTACGCGACCCGAAGGCCCTCACCACCGCCCTGGACGCGGCGACCGCGACCCTGGGCCCCATCGAGGTCCTGCAGTACAGCCCGGTCCCGCACCGGGACTTCATGCGCCCGGTGCTGGAGACCACGTCCGCCGACCTCACCGGCCCACTGGAGTTCTCGCTCCACGGACCCGTGACCGCCGTACGACACCTGCTGCCCGGCATGCGCGAACTCGGCCGCGGCACCCTCCTCTTCGTCAACGGCGGCACCGCCGTCGTCCCCCGCGCCGCCCTCGCCGGCACCTCGATCGCCTTCGCCGCCGAGAGCGCGTACGCCCGGCTGCTGCACGACGCCCTCGCCGAGGAGAACATCCACGCGGCGCAGCTCATCATCCCCGGCGCGATCACCCCCGGAGACCCGAAGAGCGACCCGGCCGTGCTCGCGCGAACCCTGTGGACGATGCACCAGGACCGCAAGGAATTCCGGCACTTCGCCGACTCGCTGGAAAGCTGATCGGTAGCCCTGTTATCGGCCCGGTCTTCGCGGGAGCGATAGTCCAGGTCGTTACTGTCGTGAGTCCGGTTTGATCACAGGGTTCGCGGTCGTTGCGCTGGCTGAAGACCAGCGTGGTGCTCAGGCCCAGTCCGCGGGTGCCCGCGGACTCCGAGACACTGGAGTCCGCGTCCGCATCGATCCGTGTCTCGACGTCGCCAGAGGAGCCGCTGCAGCGGACCACGCGGCAGGAATATCACATCGTGGAGGGCATCACCGGCCTGCCTCCCCAGAGCGACACCTGACGATGCCCCCGAGTAGGGCCCGACGGCCAGGTTCAAGACCTCACCGGACTGGCGGCAGACTGGCCGTCAGGAGCCAATGCCCAGGCCCGGTAGGGTCTGCGCGTGCCGGGGGTGCTCCTTGCTCTCGTCTCGGACGACGCTCTACATGGGCGGACGCGCTCGGCAGAACACCACCGCAGGCCACAGGGCGCATGCTGAAGCCGCTCTACGGACGCCGAACTGGGGCGCCGCCGTCCGGGCGCCTGTCCCAGCAGCTTGTGAACGAACTGACTTCCCTGCACGGCCAGCCAGAGGGCATCCCGACAGTCAGCACGGCCGGCCTACGGCTTGTTCCAGCCGGGTGAGCGAGTCCGCGTCGACACCATTCGTCCAGCGCTTCCCACTCACTGGCTGACCTCGCCGGGCATCCGCCGGTGATGACGACAGCCGCAGACGAACTGACATGTTTTGTCTGCACGTTGATGGTCCTCTCGTCCCTGCGACCGCTCAACCAGCCACTGCTGCAGACGGGAGTGGCCACTGGTCGCTCCCCTCTTCGTCAGACTTCCTCAAGTTCGGGCACGTGCGGGGAGCAGCCGCCGACGTGCGCCCGTGTGCCTGTACAGCCGCCACATTCGCCGCCAACGACACCGCGGTACCAGAAGAAAAGCCAGCCACACCACGGCCCGAGCCCGACGACCCGAGCCAGGGCTCAATCGGAACGTCGACCCTTTGGTCTATTTGCCCGATTGTGGAACGCCTCTGTCTCGTCGCTGCCACTTCGGCTCCCCCGTACGACCGCGGCCAACTGCCGCGATCGTCTCGCGCCGATGCGCAGTTCCTTTCGCAGCGTCTCGGCCGAGACGGGTCGTTGGTGCAGCTCCCGGTGCCGGGCATCGGCCATGCGAGCGCGCGGCAGCAACGGATCGCCGTCCTCCCGCAGCCGCTCGCTCTTCGCCTGCCCCCTTCGCCCTCCCCGCTCCCCCTGCATGTCATCCGGGCGATGCACCAGGAGTTCCACCGACAGCAGCAACGCGACGGGAGGCCATCCGGCGACAAGGACCGGCTTCCACTCCAGAGCCGGTGCCGCCGCGATATTCGCCGCCAGCGAGACCGCGATCCCCAACAAGAGAGCCGCCCACACCACGCCTTTCACCCGGCGCGTGTGGGGCGCCGTGGGCTTCAGCAGGCCGGCCGTGGCCAGGAGCAGGAGGCCGTCCACGGACAGCGGCCACAACGAAGCGCTGACCGTATCGGCCCCGCCCTGCAGCGCGAACTCCCGCTGATGAATGTACGAGGCGTAAGCCGCGACTCCGGCCACCACGAGAGCACACAGCGGCCGGATCCACACGTCAAGGTCGAAGCCCCGGCTCCCGGCACCCCTCTCCTGAGGCTCGACATCAGCACTCATCGAACCCACCATCCGACACCCCGCCCAGTGCACAACGCGTGCACACTTTCACGGGAACTCCCGGGAACTCCCAGATAGAACCGGGAAACCCCCAGGCACAGGAAAGGGCCCCGACCAGGCCATAAGGCCAGGTCAGAGCCCTGCCGACAGACGAGTCGGGCTGTACGCCGGATTTTGTCACCCGGTCGCCTCGCGGCGGCCGGGGAGACGGCCATCCATCTAGGGCCAACGTTGCCGCTGGCCTCGTGCGGTCTACCCGCGGACTCGGGCGGGCAGCCCTCGAACGTCCGCGCAGAGCACGTTTTACGGCGCTCCTTTTGACCTTGCTCCGGGTGGGGTTTACCTAGCTGCCCAGGTCACCCTGGGCACTGGTGGTCTCTTACACCACCGTTTCACCCTTACCGAGGATCGAGATCCCCGGCGGTCTGTTTTCTGTGGCACTGTCCCGCGGGTCACCCCGGGTGGCCGTTAGCCACCACCCTGCCCTGTGGAGTCCGGACGTTCCTCGGGAAGCCCCTGAGGGCTCCACGCGGCCGTCCGCCCGGCTCGTCTGCCGTGTCGACCATGGTAGCCGACCAGGCGCGGCGCCCGAGCTCCTCCGATCAGCGACCGACAGCCGGATTCGGCGTCTCCTTGATCGGTGTCCCAGCCGTGAGCTTCTCCGTGGAGTAGTCAAGCCACAGATCTCCAGTCACCCTGCCCCTCGCGCCCAGCCGTCGTCCTGCGCGTACCGCCCACTCGCGAACGCCTGCCTCGTCGAGCAGCCCATCCGGGCCGAGCAAGTCTTCGCGCCCGGCTTGGTCGAGCCGGTAGGAAGCCGTCACCCGGTCCGGGACCCGGCCGCTGCCACCGATGACTATCCCCCGTTGCTCAGCCCAGGCTCGGACAGCACGGGTCTCGGTCCCAGAGACAGCTGGTCGCCGACGCCGCCTGGCCTGCATGGCCAGACATCCGCAGCTACGGGTGTTTCCGTAAGTCACCTGGGACTGGACAGCGGTGAAGATCGCTGGATTTAGGCATGCGCACTGGTAGTCGCGGATGATCTCATCTGGGCTTTCCGGGTTCCGGTAGGGCTCGGAGACGGGTGACAGCAGGCTGTCCGCGTGCGGGGCCGTTGGTGAAAGGCGGCGCGGTGTCGGCGAGCCCGCCTTCTTTGGCTTTCGGCGCGGAGGACGCAGTTCGCCCCACACCGCGGTGATGTAGGCATCGGCAGCGGCCTGGTGCCGGGCCCTGCCGCCGTTGAGGTACGCCTCCAGGCTCGGCACAGCCTCGGGGAAGCGCGCCAAGAGGGCCGAGGCCACCGCACTGGTCTGCTCATAGGCAGTGGCCCGCTCAGGCACCGCCACGACCAGAGCGTGAGGGGCCACCATCTCCGGTAGATCACCGATCCTCACGTGCATGAGCAAGTCCAGGAGCCCTGCTTCAACCAGAACCCGGCTCTTGTCGTTCTCGTACTGGCGGCGGTCCCTCTGTCTGGCCGAGTGGTGGAATGCGCCGTCGTACTCAAGCCCTACGCGGACACCGTGAGGCAGATGGAAGACCGCGTCGACCTCGACGTCCTTGTAGCGCCAGTGGGCCGGCTTGTACTCGGGCCGAACGGTGAGCTGGTGCGAGGCGAAGTCGGGCACGCCGTCCGGCAACCGCGGATCCCGGCTCACTGGCGACACGAGGTCGATGAGTCCCGCGAGTTCAGCAACCAGCCGGACCTGCTCCTTCGATATCCCAGAGGTCGAGCACTTGCCGCAACCGGTGCCCTGAACACGGTTGAGGACGGTGGCCTCCCAGCCGTGGCCATGACGGCACCTCCAAGGCAGGGTCGCGTACATGCCCTTGCTGTTGGCTTCAGCGGCCTGCTTGCGAGGGATGTTGTGCTGGCTGGTAGGCAGCCCACGCGGGTCAAGGTCCGGAGCATCCAACTCGTCCGCGATTTCCAGAAACCAGGTGGACAACGAATTCGTATCGTCGGTCACGTACCCCGCACACACCAGACAGCCGTCTCCCTGAAGAGCCCGCTCTTTGACCACCGCTTCGAAACGGTGCTCAACCGGCTGCCATGCTCCGGTACTTGGGTCGACCGCCCATGTCCGGCAGGTCCACGGCACGCTCTCGTGCGCAGCGTGGGTGATGTCGCTCGCCGGTCTCTGTCCTCGGTATTGGGCGGCCAGGGTCGGAAGGTCCGTGAGCCGGATCAAACGGCGGCACGCGGGGCACCCCGCGCCTTTCTGGATACGGTCCTTGGGCCAGGCCGGCCACGGTTCGTGGCTGAGGCCAAGGGGGCATTGCCACAGGTGCGGGCTGACCTCACCGCGTCTTTGAGCTGTCGCCAAGACGTTCTCGGGTAGGGCGAGGTTGTCTGGGTGCCACTGCGCTGCGACCTCCGGGATGTCCGCGACGGTGGTTTCTCCCCGGCCACCGGTACGACTACCCCACCGGTCCTTGACCGTGACCTTGTGCCGATTCCAGTAAGCGGTGACTTCGGCCTGCCGGGCCTGGGCCGCTGCGAGTTCCTTCTTGATCAGCTCACGGCGGGCCCCGTTGAAGTCGTTCCAGACGGAACGCATCTGGCGAAGCATCCGTAACCGGTCCTCGCGTCCGCCGCTCCCGGTGTCGAGCGGCACTGGCTGAGGTGGCCAGGCGGCGAGCGCTGCCGCGTCACTCCGGGATGCGCCTGAGCCTTGAGATGGGATCACGGCGTGAGGATACGAGCGAGGTCTGACAGAGCGGGCCGTTGTCCCAATCATCCAGCTTTGACCGAGTGGGACTCTCCGGACAATATTTTTGTATCGTCCGAGGAGTCCTGCTGTCGGGCGCAACGTTGCTGGTCACAGCGTTTTCGGTGAATGGTGCTTCAGACGGCGTACGTCGCGCTGCACACACACGATGAAATTCGACCCGGATTCGACCCGGCCGCCGATTTTCTCCACACCGCAGCCCTCTGACCTGGGCAAATACCGGGCGGGAACGGTACTCGGATGTTACGCCGGGTTCTGTACCCCGGTCCCTCGCGGGAGCCGAGGCGACGGCCATCCATCTAGGGCCGGTGTTGCCACCGGCCTCGTGCGGTCTACCCGGGGGCTCGGGCGGGCAGCCCTCGAACGTCCCCGCAGGGCCGCCTGTTACAGCGGCCCCTCTTGACCTTGCTCCGGGTGGGGTTTACCTAGCTGCCCAGGTCGCCCTGGGCACTGGTGGTCTCTTACACCACCGTTTCACCCTTACCGAGGACCGAGGTCCCCGGCGGTTTGCTTTCTGTGGCACTGTCCCGCGAGTCGCCTCGGGTGGCCGTTAGCCACCACCCTGCCCTGTGGAGCCCGGACGTTCCTCGGGAAGCCCCCTGAGGGGACTCCACGCGGCCGTCCGCCCGGCTCGTCTGCCGTGTGGACCATGCTACCGGGCGCCGGCCTCGTCTCGTTCCGGCCGGGGGGCCGGGGCCGGTCCGCGGCGGAGCCACTGCCGGGCGGGGCGCACCGGCACCGGGTCCGGGTCCGCCGACCCCTTCGGTGCGGAGGCCATCGTCGCCAGTACCGACCCCGCCAGGATCAACGCGAAGGAGACCCCGATCGTCGCGGTGAAGCGCTCGTCCAGGAACAACGCGCCCGCCGCCACCGCCACCGCCGGGTTGACGTACGTGATCACCGTCGAGCGGGTCGGGCCTATCTCCTTGATGAGCTCCAGGAAGGCTACGAAGGCCACCGCGGTGCACAGGACGCCCAGGGCGAGGAGGGAGATGAGGGCGCCGGAAGAGGGCATCGACGCGGGCCAGGTGGCTGCGGCTGCGGGGGCGTAGACGATCGTTGCCAGGGTCAGGCACGGCGCTATGAGCTGCAGTGTCGGGACGTCCTTCAGGCGGCGGGCCGCTATCAGGGGTGCCGTCGCGTAGCCGATCACCGTCAGCAGGACCTCGCCCAGGGAGCGGGCGTCGCCGCCGGTGAGGTGGGGGACGGTCAGGACGCCCACGCCGGCCAGGCCGATCAGGAGGCCCGCGATCCGGCGTGCGCCCAGGTGCTCCCGTTCGCCGCCGAAGTAGCGTGCCGCCACCACGCCCACGATCGGTACGCCCGCTATCAGCAGGCCCGCCGTCGAGCTGGACAGGTGGCGTTCCGCGTCCGTGAGCGTGAACCAGGGGCCCATGATCTCTATGCACGCGAAGGCCAGCATCGGGCGCCAGTGGGTGCGGATGGTCAACCACAGGCCGCCTTGGCGGATCGCCAGTGGGAGGAGCAGGGCCGCGCCCACCGCGCAACGCGCGAACACCACCATCGACGGGGACACCTCGTCCACCGCCACCTTGATCATCAGATAGGGGATACCCCAGATCACTCCCATGAGGGAGAAGAGGAACCAGCCTCGTGCAGTCATGTACAGAGCATGAGTGTCAGGGCCGTCCCGCGTCTTGAACGCTGTTGCGGTACGCCGCCGGGGTCACGCCCAGCACCCGGCGGAACCAGCGGGTGAGGTGGGCCTGGTCGGCGAAGCCCACCAGGGCGGCGGCCTCGGCCGGGCGTACGCCCGCCTCCAGCAGACCGCGGGCCCGGGTCACCCGGTACTGGGCCAGCCAGGCGTACGGCGGGACGCCCATCGTCGTACGGAAGGCCCTGAGGAGCTGGTAGCGGGAGAGGCCCAGGTCGGCGGCCAGGTCGGAGAGGGAGGGTGGGGCGGTGAGTTCGTCGGCGAGCCGGTCTCGGACGACGAGGGATATCCCCTGTGCCCCGGGGACGTGGTCCGTCGCCCGGCGGGCCGTGGAGTGGCGGTGGGACAGGGCCGTCAGCAGCCACGGGAGGCGGGATTCCGCTTCCAGCGGGTCGGGGCAGCCGGCCAGGTCGGTGTGGGTCTGGCGGAAGGCCGCGGCCAGTTCCGGGTCGTCCAGCACCGGGTCGCGGAAGTGCGGTGTGCCGGTGCCCAGGGTGCCCTCCGCCAGCAGGGACGGGTCCGCGTACAGGGCGCGGTAGGCGTAGCCCTCGGTCGGGGTGGCCGGGCCGCCGGTGTGCATCTCGCCGGGGGCCAGTACGACGATCGCGCCGGGGCCGCTGCGGATGTGGCCGCCCCGGTAGTCGATGATCTCGGAGCCGCCCACGCACACCCCGATCGTGAACTCCGCGTGCGCGTGCGGGGCGTAGATGTGGCGTTCGAAATGCGCCGTCAGCAGGTCGAGCGGCGGCCCGCAGCGGCCCAGCCGAGCCCTCGTCCACCGTGCGTGTTCCGCCACCTTCGGTACCCCCCAGACCTCACATTTGCAACGCGCTCAGGTGCCGGTTTCATGCCCCGTCCGCTCCATCCGCTCCAGCGCGTCGAACGCCGCCCCCATCCGCGCCCGGTGGTCCTCCGCGATCTCCGGGAACGGCTCGCCCGCGAGCTGGCGCCGCACGGAGGCGACGCACACCGCGCGGTACGCGGCGACGGTCACGGCCGCCAGCAGCTCCGGGTCGGCCTGCCCGGCCTCGGCGAGCGCTCCGGCCAGCGCCCGCTCCACCTCCTCGGCCCCCTCGCGGGCACGCGCCAGCAGCGCCGGCGAGGCGGCCACGACCGGCCAGAAGCCCTCGAAGCCCTCCCCCAGCCCGCCCAGCGGGTGCCCCGCGTCGATGAACCGGAAGGCCAGCCGGCGCAGCGCCGTGAGCGGGGGCTCGCCGGGGGCGCGGTCCCGTACCGCCCCGGAGAAGGCCCGGACGGCCTCCGGGATGCGGTCGAGGAACAGGTCCTCCTTGCGCGGGAAGTAGTTGAAGACGGTCATCGCCGAGACGCCCGCCGCCCGCGCGACCTCGGCGACGGTCACCTGGTCGAAGCCGTGTTCCCGGAACATCACCGTCGCGACGTTCGAGATCCGCTGCCGCGTCTCCCGCTTCTTGCGCTCCCGCAGGGACTCCCCTGGCCTGTTCTCATCGATCACGAGAAAACTATAGCCGCTCGAAACTTTTAGTGACTACAGTGAAGTCATGACTACGACGACAACAGAGCGCAAGAACGTGGACATGTACGACGTGGTGGTGGCCGGCGGCGGCCCCGTCGGGCTCTTCCTCGCCGGGGAGCTGCGGCTCGGCGGGGCGAGTGTGCTGGTCGTGGAGCGGCTGGCCGAGGTGGACGTGACCATCAAGGCGGGCGGCATCAACACGGCCGGCGCGGTGGCCCTCTACCGGCGGGGCATGCTGCCCGAGCTCGCGGAGGCCTGGGAGCGGAACCGGTGGCGGTTGCAGGCCTTCCTCGGGGACCGGGACCGCGGTGCCGACGCGCCCGGGACTCCCCTGAAGGACGCGCCCCGCACTTCCCCGCAGGACGCGCCCGACACTCCCCCGAAGGACGCGCCCCGCACTCCCCCCAAGTTCGCCGGGCACTTCGCCGGGATCATGATGCGCGGTGACCTGTTCGACGACTCCGACCCGGCGTTCGCCGACATCGGCCCCGCCGACCGGGTCGGCCTCGGTGTCCCGCAGGCCGACCTGGAGCGGATCCTGGCCGCCCGCGCCGAGCGGCTCGGCGTCGAGGTCCGCCGGGGCGTGGAGCTGACCGGCTTCGACGCCGACGACGACGGCGTCACCGTACGGCTGGGCGCCTCCGAGACGGTCCGGGCCGGCTGGCTCGTCGGGTGCGACGGCGGGCGGAGTACCGTCCGCAAGCTCGCCGGGATCGACTTCCCAGGGACCGAACCGGAGATCACCGGCTACCAGGCGGTCGTCGAGATGACCGGGGGTGAGCGGCTGGGGAAGGGGTGGAACACCACCGACGTCGGGACGTACGTCAACGGGCCCTTCCCCGGCCGGATCCTCACCGTCGAGTTCGACGGGCCGCCCGCCGACCGCTCCGCGCCCATCACCGCCGAGGAGCTCCAGGCCGCCCTGCGCCGGGTGTCGGGGGTGCCCGACGTGACCATCCACGAGGTGCACTCGTCGACCCGGTTCACCGACAACGCCCGGCAGGCGAGCACCTACCGCAAGGGCCGGGTTCTGCTCGCCGGGGACGCGGCGCACGTGCACTCGCCGTTCGGCGGGCAGGGGCTCAACCTCGGGCTCGGCGACGCCATGAACCTCGGCTGGAAGCTGGCCGCCGTGGCGCGGGGGCGGGCCCCGGAGTCCCTGCTCGACAGCTACACCGGCGAACGGCACCCGATCGGTGCCTGGGTGCTGGACTGGACCCGCGCCCAGATCGCCGTGATGCGGCCCGACCGGCACGCCCGCGCCCTGCGCCGGGTGGTCACCGATCTCGCGCTGACGCGGGACGGGACGACGTACCTCGTCAAGCAGATCTCCGGTGTCTGGCAGCACTACGAGCTGCCCGGCGAGCACCCGCTGACCGGGCGGAGCGCCCCTGACCTGGAGTTCTCCGACGGCACCCGGCTGGGCGACCGGCTGCATGGCGGCCGGGCGGTTCTGTTCGACCTCGCGGACGACCCGAAGCTGCGCGCCCGGGCGGAGGGGTACGGCGACCGGGTGGACGTCGTCGGTGCGGCCTGCCCGGGGCGGCCGGAGCTGACCGGCCTCCTCGTCCGGCCCGACGGGTTCGTGGCCTGGGCCGCGGACGGGGACGACGACCGGGGCGACGACCTCGACGACGCTCTGATCCGCTGGTTCGTCACCGACTGAGCCCGCGGCTGCTCGGTTGACCTTGCCGCGACGTCAACGTCTGTACTGGTGTCATGCGGATCGGAGAACTCGCCGCCACCGTCGGCGTCACCACGCGCACGGTGCGGCACTACCACCACCTGGGCCTGCTGCCCGAGCCCGAGCGGCTCTCCAACGTCCCCCACTCTCGGCTTCGCTCGAGCGGGCGGTGCCCCCATCCGGGACTACACCCTCCGGCACGCCGTGGTCCTCGCCCGGATCCGGCGGCTGACCGGGCTGGGCCTCGGGCTCGCCGAAGTACGGGACGTACTCGCGGACGACGCCGGCAAGGACCTCGTCGAGGTGCTCACCGAACTCGACGAGGACCTCGCCCGGCAGGAGGCGGGGATCCGGGAGCGGCGGCAGCGGCTGCGGGCGCTGCTGGACGCGGGCGAACTGCCCGCCGAGGGGCCCGTCTCGCCGGAACTGGCCGCGCTGTTCGCCGAGACGGCGTCCGGCTCGATCTGCGCATCCCGCTGGACGCGATCAAGTCCGTACGGCACGAGACGCGTTACCAGCACGACCGGACGCCGAGGCCCGACTCGACGTGCCCATCGGCTCCCAGACCTCGGTGACCCTCGAACTGGCCGCGCCCCTGGCCCACTTCACCCTGCTGGGCCGCCGCCGCGAGGTGAGCGTCGTGCGGTTCCACGCCGACGACGCCACCGGTCTCGTACGACAGCTCACGCGGGCGCGAACCGCACCTTCGCCGTCCCCGGATCGGCCTGGGTCAGCCGCACCGGCAGCCGCTCGCCCAGCGGAAGGGGCGCGCCGGCCTCGATCCGGCCTATGACGGCGGGCTGCTGCAACAGCACCTTCCCCACGGTCGGCTGACGCGCCTCGACCTCCACCACGCACCCGTCGAAGACCTCCCCGACCCGGTCCCTGAGCAGGGCCGCCTCGACGATGTCGACGCACTCCCGCTCCACCGTGCCCGCGCGCCGCGCGCCCTCGGCCATCTCCTTGGGGAGCAGGTCCAGCGCCATCAGCACCCAGTCGGGCGGGGTCTCGCCGGCGGCCGCCGCCAGGCACAGCTCGGAGGCGTAGCGGTCGGCGAGGCGGCGCAGCGGCGCGGTGCAGTGCGCGTAGGGGGCGGCCACGGCCGCGTGGGTGGTGATCGCGGGCAGCACGCCGTCCCGGAAGACCGTGTAGCCGGCGCCGCGCAGCAGCGTGGTGCACTCCTGGAGGAAGGCCGCGTGGCGGGGGCGGCGGGGGTTCAGGGAGCGGATCAGCGCGGCGTACGAGACATGGTGCGGCCAGTCGATGTGCAGGGCGGTCGCGGTACGGCGCAGCCGCGCGACCGCGCCGTCGGGGGCGGTGGGCAGGGTGCGCAGGACGCCGGTGCCGTGGGCCAGCATCAGATCGGCCGCGGCCATGCCGGTGAGCAGGGAGATCTGGGCGTTCCAGGACTCGGCGGGGAGTGGGGCGCGGTAGCTGAGCCGGTAGGTGTGGTCGTACTCGACGATCTCCTGCTCGGGCACGTTGAGCGAGATGCCGCCGCGCTCCACCTCCAGGCGTTCGCGCGCCTCGCCGATCTCCTTGAGCAGGGCGAGGAGCTCCTCGGCGGTCCCCTCGTCGAGGTGCTGCTGCACGCCGGCGTAGTCCAGCTTGGCCCGGCTGCGGACGAGGGACCGGCGGACGTCGGCGGTCAGCGTGCGCCCCTCTTCGTCCAGGTCGATGGTCCACAGGACGGCCGGGCAGGTCTGGCCGGGGAGCAGGCTGGCCGCGCCCTCGCCGAGCACGGCGGGGTGCAGCGGGACCCGCTCGTCCGGGAAGTAGAGCGTGTTCACGCGGTGGTGTGCCTCGGAGTCCAGCGCGCCGCCGGGTACGACGAAGGCGGCGACGTCGGCGATGGCGTACCGGACGCGGTAGCCGCCGCGGCGCCGGGAGAGGTGCATCGCCTGGTCGAGGTCCTGGGCGGTGGGCGGGTCGATCGTGAGGAAGGGGAGGTCGGTCGCGTCGTGGGCGGGCACGGCCGGGTACCTGGCGGCGCTCTCGGCCTCCGCTTGCACCTCGGTCAGGAAGTTCTCCTGGATGCCGAGGTCGGCCCGGAGCGCGGCGAGCGCGGCCCGGAGGGGAGCCTCGGGGGCACCCTTGACGCGTATGTGGCGGCTGGGCATACGACGAGCGTAGTCACATCGTGCCGGTCCGGCGCTCTACGCTGGCGCGAAGCGTCGATGACGGACGTGATGTCGAACTTGATGTCGAGCTTGCTGGTGAGCTTGCTGGTGGGCTCGATGGTGATGAGGAGTACGTGTGCTGGTCCTGCTGCCGCCCTCGGAAGGCAAGGCGTCCTCGGGCCGTGGTGCCCCGCTGAAGCCTCTGTCGCTGTCCCTGCCGGGGCTCGCGGACGCCCGCGAGGCCGTGCTCGCCGAACTGGTCGACCTGTGCGCCGGTGACGAGGAGAAGGCGCGCGAGGTCCTCGGGCTGAGCGAGGGGCTGCGCGGCGAGGTCGCCAAGAACACGGAGCTGCGGACGGCGGGCGCGCGGCCGGCCGGGGAGATCTACACGGGGGTGCTGTACGACGCCCTCGGCCTGGCCTCCCTGGACACGGCGGCGAAGCGGCGGGCGGCGCGGTCGCTGCTGGTGTTCTCGGGGCTGTGGGGAGCGGTCCGGGTGACGGACCGGATCCCCTCGTACCGCTGCTCGATGGGCGTGAAACTGCCCGGGCTCGGCGCGCTGGGGACGCACTGGCGGAAGCCGATGGCCGAGGTGCTGCCGGAGGCGGCCGGGTCGGGGCTGGTGCTGGATCTGCGGTCGGCGGCGTACGCGGCGGCGTGGAAGCCGAAGGGGGAGGTGGCCTCGCGGACGGCGACCGTGCGGGTGCTGCACGCGCCGACGCGGAAGGTGGTGAGCCACTTCAACAAGGCGACCAAGGGGCGGATCGTACGGAGTCTGCTGACCGCCGGGATCGCGCCGAGCGGTCCGGGTGAGCTGGTGGAGGCGTTGCGGGACCTGGGGTACGAGGTGGAGGTCGCGGCGCCGGGGAAGGCGGGGCAGGCCTGGGCGCTGGATGTGCTGGTGGACGAAATCCACTAGGAGACGCCACCCATTGCAGTATGCGCAACAGGCTTTGCGCGGTGCGCATCGCCCCGGCAGGATGTCGGCCATGCCCACCTCCGTGCTGGACCTCGCCCCCGTCGTCCCCGTCGTCGTGATCGAGGACGCCGGCGATGCCGTACCGCTCGCGCGGGCGCTGGTCGCCGGGGGGCTGCCCGCGATCGAGGTGACCCTGCGAACCCCGGCGGCGCTGGACGCTATCCGGGCGATCGCCGGTGCGGTGCCGGACGCGGTGGTCGGGGCGGGGACCGTGCTGACGCCCGGACAGGTCACGGAGTGCGTGGCGGCCGGGGCCCGGTTTCTCGTGAGCCCGGGGTGGACGGACGGGCTCCTGGCGGCGATGGCAGCGTCCGGGGTGCCGTTCCTGCCGGGCGTGTCGACCGCCTCGGAGGTGGTGGCGCTGCTCGAACGCGGGGTGCGGGAGATGAAGTTCTTCCCGGCGCAGGCCGCCGGCGGCACGGCCTATCTGAAGTCCCTCGCGGGTCCCCTCCCGCAGGCCCGCTTCTGCCCGACCGGCGGGATCGGCGCGGAGAACGCCCCGGAGTACCTCGCCCTGCCCAACGTCGGCTGCGTGGGCGGCACTTGGATGCTCCCGGCGGACGCCGTGGCGGCCCGGGACTGGGCCCGCGTCGAGTCGCTGGCGCGGGCCGCGGCGGGCCTCAGGGGCGCAGGTGGGACGTGTCGTTGAAGAGCCGTACGCTCGCGTTGCCGTCCGCGTAGTACGCCACCGCGGACAGGGAGGCCGCCGACAGTTCCATGCGGAACAGGGACTCCGCCGGGGCGCCGAGGGCGAGCCGTACGAACGTCTTGATCGGCGTGACGTGGGTGACCAGCAGGACCGTGCGGCCCGCGTAGGCCGCGACCAGCTTGTCCCGGGTGGCCGCGATGCGGGTCGCCGTCTCGGCGAAGCTCTCGCCGCCGCCGGTGGGGTGGGCCTCCGGGTCGGCGAGCCAGGCGTTCAGGTCGTCCGGGTAGCGCTCGCGGACCTCGCCGAAGGTGAGGCCCTCCCAGGTGCCGAAGTCCGTCTCCTTGAGCCCCTCCTCGATCGTGACGTCGAGGCCGAGGCGCTCGGCGACGGCTGCGGCGGTCTGCCGGGTGCGGGTGAGGGGGGAGGCGAGGATCACCTCGATCGTGCCGCGCCGGGCGAGGGTCTCGGCGGCGCGCCGCGCCTGCTCCTGGCCGGCGTCGGAGAGGGCGGGGTCGGTGCCGCCGCTGCCGGAGAAGCGTTTCTGGGGGGTGAGGAGGGTTTCGCCGTGGCGGAGGAGGACGAAGGTGGCCGGGGCACCGAGGTCGGGAGCCGAGCTCCAGCCGGGGCTCGCCACGGAGCGGGCGGCACGGGTGTCGGCGGCGGGCTTCTCGGTAGTCGTCACAGTGCCGGCCGGTGGGGGCTGGTCGCGCCCACGCGGCGGAGCCGCAAATGTCTCAGCCCCGCGCCCCTGAAGGGGCGCTGCAGCCGCCGTCGATGACCACTGCTCGCCCCGCTTGCCCGCGTCCATCGCCTCGTTCGCCAGGCGGTCGGCGTGTTTGTTCTCGGCTCTCGGGATCCACTCGTAGGTCACCCGGTCCGCCGGGAACACCCGGGCCGCCTCTGCCGCCAGGGGCTTCATGTCGGGGTGTTTGATCTTCCAGCGGCCCGTCATCTGCTCGACGACCAGCTTGGAGTCCATGCGGACGTGGACGGTGGCGGCCGGATCGAGGTCGTGCGCCGCGCGCAGGCCCGCGAGGAGGCCGCGGTACTCGGCGACGTTGTTGGTGACGACGCCGAGGTACTCGGCCGCCTCCGCCAGCGTCTCGCCGGTCGCCGCGTCGATGACGACCGCGCCGTAGCCGGCCGGCCCCGGGTTGCCCCGGGAACCGCCGTCCGCCTCGACGATGAACTCCCTTGCCACGTACGCCCCTTAAGTGTTCCTACAGACCCGACTCGGACGTGCGCACCAGGATGCGGCGGCAGTTCTCGCAGCGCACCACCGTGTCGGGCGCGGCCGAGCGGATCTCGTTCAGCTCGGTGATGGCGAGCTCCTGACGGCAGCCCTGGCAGCTGCGCGCGTACAGCTTGGCCGCGCCGATGCCGCCCTGCTGCTCGCGCAGCTTGTCATAGAGCTTCAGCAGGTCCGCCGGGACCGTGCCCGCGATGACCTCGCGCTCCTTGGTGACCGTGGCCGCCTCGGCCTCGAGCTCTCCGGACGCGGCGTTGCGGCGGGCGGTGGCCTCGTCGATCCGGCCCTGGACGGCGCCGGTCCGCTCGGTCAGTTCGGCGACCCGCTCCTGGGCGGACTCGCGGCGCTCCATGACCTCCAGGACGACGTCCTCCAGGTCGCCCTGGCGCTTGGCGAGGGAGACGATCTCCTTCTGGAGGTTCTCCAGGTCCTTCGGGGAGGTGACCGCGCCGGAGTCCAGGCGCTGCTGGTCGCGGGCGGCGCGCTGGCGCACCTGGTCCACGTCCTGCTCGGCCTTGGTCTGCTCGCGGGCGGTGTCGCTCTCCTCGGTCTGCGCGGCCACGAGCAGGTCGCGCAGCTGGGTGAGGTCCTTCGTCAGCGAGTCGATCTCGGCGTGTTCGGGCAGCGACTTCCGCTTGTGCGCCAGCTGCTGGAGGCGGACGTCCAGGGCCTGGACGTCGAGGAGTCGGATCTGGTCGGCGGGCGCGGCGTTCAGTTGGGGGCTCCAAGGGAGGGGGAGTGGCTGGTCCAGGGGTCGGTGACCGTCTTGGAGACGTGCACGCGAAGGTCCCAGCCGTGGCGGTCGGAGATTTCGTCGAGCTGGGCTGCGGCCAGCTCGCACCAGGGCCATTCGGTGGCCCAGTGCGCCGCGTCGAGCAGCGCGAGGGGACTGTGGGCCAGGGCTTCGGAGGCCGGGTGGTGGCGCAGGTCCGCCGTGAGGAAGGCGTCCACCCCGGCGGCGCGTACGACGTCGAAGAGGCTGTCGCCGGAGCCGCCGCTGACGGCGATCGTACGGACGAGGGCCTCGGGGTCGCCGGCGACGCGGATGCCCTGCGCGGTGGCGGGGAGGCGCTCGGCCGCCCGACGCGCGAGTTCGCCGAGGCTGACCGGGTGGTCCAGTTCGCAGACCCGGCCCAGGCCACGGCGGCCCTCCGGGTCGGTGGGGTCCGGGACGAGGGGGCGTACCACCCGCAGGTCCAGGGCGCCCGCGAGCGCGTCGGAGACGCCCGGGTCGGCGGTGTCGGCGTTGGTGTGGGCGACGTGCAGCGCGATGTCGTTCTTGATGAGGGTGTGGACCACCCGGCCCTTGAAGTGGCTCGCCGCGACCGTCGTCGTACCGCGCAGGTAGAGGGGGTGGTGGGTGACCAGCAGGTCGGCGCCCAGCTTCACCGCCTCGTCGACGATGTCCCGCACCGGGTCGACGGCGAAGAGGACCCGGGTGACCTCCTGCTCGGGGTCGCCCACGACGGTGCCGACCGCGTCCCAGGACTCGGCCCGCGCGGCGGGCCACAGGTTCTCCAGCGCGGCGATGACTTCTGACAGACGGGGCACGGGGAAAGGCTACCTGCCTGTTCCCCGGGGCCGTACCTGCTCGCCCACGGGAGGCGACGCCCAGCACACCCGTCCCCGTTTCCTCAGGTGAATCGCCGCGTGTGCATCCATATGTGTGAAGTCGCCGACCGCCGGTCCCCCGCCTGTGCGTGCGAAAACTAGCTTCGTTGCCGGAGGTGACCGAGCGATGACGGCCTGTGCGATCGAACCCTCGGCTGCGGACGAGGACGACAGCGCGCCGAGAGCGGGCTGCACCATCACGGCGGACGGGGCGTACGCGGCCCGGCTGGCCCGGCAGGAAGGTTCCTGGTACCCGGAGCGGTGGACGCTGGACGGCCCCGAGCCGTATGCCGTGCCGCTGCCCGGCAACCAGCCCGAGGAGCCGGGCACGGAGGTGCAGCCGATGGGCGACGGGCGGGTGCTCATCCGCCGGCTGGTGGACGGGCGGCACCACTTCGCGCTGCTCTATCCGACCGGGCCCGGTACCGGTGAGCTGCCGCTGGGCGCGGTGGAGTGCCCGGACGCGGGAACCTCGCTGCGGCTGCTGCCGCCCGCGCCGGGCGGCGGTGACGCCTACGCGCTCGCCGTCGGGCCGCGCTCCTCGGTGGTGTGGCTGGTGGCGGGCGGGGCCTTCGGGCCGGAGCGGCTCGCGGTGGTTCCGGGACGCTGTTCGGGCGGGGTCTGGCTGGACCGGTGCGGGCGGATGCTGGCCCTGGACCGGGAGCTGGGCGGGCGGAACAAGGCGGTGGTGGTCGATCTGGCGCGGGGCGGCGAGGTGTCGCCGCTGCTGCAGATCGCGGCGGACAGCGACGACCGGCTGCTGGTCGCCGACCCGGACAGCGGGCTGATCCTGGTCGGGTCGGACGCGCCCAGCCCCGGGCAGGAACGGTTGGGCTGGGGTGTCCTCGGCAGCACGCTGCCGGTGCGCTTCCCGGAGAGCCTGCGGCTGGCGGAGTGCACGGTGACGCCGTTCGCGATCCAGCCGGGGCTGGTGCTGATGCCGGAGAGCTGCGGGGTGGCGCTGCGCATCGACGGGCCGCTCGGCAGCTGGCTCGGTGCCTGGCGGCCGAGGGCCCGCGGGGTGTGCCATCTCCCGGCGCCGCAGGGGTGGTTGGCCGGTGCCGGGCTGTGGACGCAGGACGGGGTGCTGCGGCTGCCGTACGCCACGGGGGAGGTCCCGTGCGGCGTGGCGGAGGTCGCGGTGCCCTGGGGGGAGACGGGGGAACACGGGGGGCCGGGGGACGCGGGCCCGGGAGATCCGGTTCGGGACGGCACGGCTGCCGGGGCGTCGGGTATGCCCGGGGAGCCGGCGGAACCGGATCCTCCGGAGCCTGTCGTGGCCCGGCCGGTGCCCTTGCAACAGGCCCCGCTGGGGCGGCTCGTAACGAAGTAGAGAAGGCTTGTAACGAAGTAGCACCGGTCGGCGTGCCTGCCTGGATTCGCCCTGTGGTGGGTTGGTTAAACTCGCCGCGCTGTAAGAAAGATCATGTTGACGGGGTGAATTCTTCCGATGAGCGACACCAGCACGTCTCAGCACCTGTCCGCCGACCTGCACGAGTCCGACAGCCACGGCAAGCACCGTGGTCCGGTCTCGGCCCAGGACGGCGAATCGGCCCCGAGCGGCCGGCACCGCAAGCCGGAGCCGGCCGAGACCGCGGCCTGACGGTACGTCGTACGACAGCGGCTCCGCCCGTGGGGGTGGGGCCGCTGTCGTCTGCGTCGCTACCGCCGCTTCAGCCCCAGCACCTCCGCCGCCGCGAAGGTCTCCCCCGGCGGCCGGTCGGCGTAGTGCGGGGTGAGCAGGGCGTCGAGTTCGCCGTAGTCGAAGGTGTTCTGCTTGCTGTCGAACCTGGCCTGGACCCGCGGCCGTTCGACGATCGCGACCATGCCGCCGTGCGCGACCAGCAGCTGGCCGTTGATCCGCTCGGCGGCCGGGGACGCCAGGTAGCCGACGAGCGGGGCGACGTGTTCGGGGGCGAGCGGGTCGAGGCCCTCGGCGGGCCGCTCGAACCCGGCGAAGACGTCCTCGGTCATCCGGGTGCGGGCCCGCGGGCAGATCACGTTGGCGGTCACGCCGTACTTGGCGAGGGCGAGGGCGGTGGAGGTGGTCAGGCCGACGATGCCGCCTTTCGCCGCCGCGTAGTTGGGCTGGCCCGCGGAACCGGCGAGGAAGGCCTCGGAGGAGGTGTTGACGATCCGGCCGTACACCTTGGCGCCGCCGGCCGCCTTGGACCGCTCCCGCCAGTGCGCGGCCGCGAAGCGGGTGGTGTTGAAGTGGCCCTTGAGGTGGACCCGGATCACCGAGTCCCACTCGTCCTCGGTCATGGAGAAGACCATGCGGTCGCGCAGGATGCCGGCGTTGTTGACGAGGATGTCCAGCTTTCCGTAATGGGTTGTCGCCAGGGTGAGAAGGTCTCGCGCCTGTGCGAAGTCGGCGATGTCTCCGGTGTGGGCGACGGCCCGGCCGCCCGCGGCGCGGATCTCCTCGGCGACCTGCTCGGCGGGGCCCGTGGAGGCCGTCCCCGAGCCGTCGCGGCCCGGCTGGCCGAAGTCGTTGACGACGACGGCCGCGCCCAGCCGGGCCAGTTCGAGCGCCTCGGCCCGGCCGAGCCCCCGGCCCGCGCCCGTGACGATCGCGCTGAGCCCTTCGAGTGGCCGTTCCGACAGTGTCCTTTCCGGCATACGGCGGCCCCTCAGATCTCTATGCAGGTGCGCAGCGCGGTGCCGGTGCGCATCTGGTCCAGGGCCTCGTTGATCTCCGCCAGCGGCACCCGGTGGGTGATCAGGCCCTCCAGGTCGACGCGGCCGGCCCGCCACAGGGCGATCGTGCGCTCGTAGGAGCCGACCACGTCCCCGCCGCCGTACATCGACGGCAGGATCCGCTTCTCGTCGAAGAACAGCTCGAACATGTTGAGCTGGAGGAAGTCGTCCATGGCGCCGGCGCCGACGACCACGAGGGTGCCGCCGCGCCGGGTGTTCTCGTACGCCGTGCGGGCGGTGGCGGACCTGCCGACGACCTCGAAGACGTAGTCGAAGCCCTCGCCGGCGGTCACCTCCTGCTTGGCGCCGGGCAGTTCGTCGGGCGAGACCGCCTTCGTCGCCCCGAACCTGAGCGCCGACTCGCGCCGCGACGCGACCGGGTCGACGGCGACGATCTCGGCCGCGCCCTTGAGCCGCGCTCCCTGGATCGCCGAGATCCCGACCCCTCCGCACCCGATCACTGCGACCGACGAACCGGCCTCCACATCGGCCGTGTTGAGGGCCGCGCCGAGCCCGGTGGTCACCCCGCAGCCGATCAGCGCGGCGATGTCGAAGGGCACGTCGTCCGGGATCGGCACCGCGCACCCGGCGTCGACCACGACCTCCTCGGCGAAGGTGCCGGTGCCCGCGAAGCCGAAGACGTCACCGCCGGGGCGCCTGAAGTTGGGGGTGCCGGCGTTCATGAACCCGGCCAGGCACAGTTCGGTCTGCCCGCGCTTGCAGGCCGGACACGCCCCGCACGCCGGCAGCCAGCAGACGACCACCCGGTCGCCCGGCTTCACCCGGGTGACGCCCTCCCCCACCTCCAGGACCTCGCCCGCGCCCTCGTGGCCCGGCACGAACGGGGCCGGCTGCGGCAGCACCCCGTTCATCGCCGACAGGTCCGAGTGGCACAGCCCGGTGGCGCGCACCCGTATCCGCACCCGGCCGGGGCCGAATCCGACCGCCTCGACGTCGTCGAGGACCTCAAGCTTCTCCTGGCCTGTCTCCTGCAGTACGGCTGCGCGCATGGTGCGGCTCTCCCCTCGACTGCGTTCTGGACCGAGCTGGTTCAAGCTGGATCAAGCTGGATCAAGCTGGATCAGGAGTGTTCGACGATCGTGTCGGCGAGGACGGGCGCGTCCTCCCGCTCGACGGCACTGACGGCGACGCGGACCTGCGCGTCGCCCTGCCACATGCGGATGCGCAGGGTCTCCCCCGGATAGACCACCCCGGCGAACCGCGTCGTGTACGACCGCACCCTGCTCACGTCCCCGCCGAGCAGGGTGTCCACGACCGCCTTGAGCGTCATGCCGTAGGTGCACAGCCCGTGCAGGATGGGCCGGTCGAAGCCGGCGAGCTTGGCGAACTCCGGGTCGGCGTGCAGCGGGTTGTAGTCGCCGGAGAGGCGGTAGAGCAGGGCCTGGTCCTCGCGGATCGGGCGCTCGACGGTCCGGTCGGGCTCGCCGGCGGGTGGGTCCAGGCGGGTGGCGGGGCCGCGGTCGCCGCCCCAGCCGCCCTCCCCCCGTACGAAGATCTGCGCGTCGTTGGTCCACAGCGGGCCGTCGGCGTCCGCGACCTCGGTGCGCATCACCAGGACGGCCGCCTTGCCCTTGTCGTACACGGCGGCGATCCGGCCGGTGGCGGTCGCCGTGCCCGCGACCGGGATGGGCCGGTGCAGGGTCAGGGACTGGCCGCCGTGCAGCACCTTGGCGAGGTCGACGTCGACGCCGGGCATGGACAGTCCGCTGATCACCCCGGGCGAGCCGGCGCCCGCGACGGTGGCGAAGCTGGGCAGCACGTGCAGCCGGGTCTCCAGGGTGTAGCGCAGTTCGTCGGGGTCGGTCGCCGGCCGGCCCGCGCCGATGCCGAGGTGGTAGAGCTGGACGTCCCGGCGCTCCCAGCCGATCTCCCCGGACCGGGGTTCGGCGGCGAGGGCCTTGGCTGCGTCGATGGGCATACGGCTCCTGAGGTGTCTCAAGACCTCGGCACGACCGTCCGCACCGTCGGCCGCGCCGAGGTCGTCCACGGAGCGGGTCCCGGGGGGCGTCCGGCGCATCAGGTCGGCGTCGGGCCCGGCACGCGCGTCCGGCCCGCTCGGCCCGGCCGAGAAGCGCTGTCGCCCGCAGCCGGCCTGATCCGCCGGACCCTCCCTAGAACGCGTTCCAGTCCAGCGCCCCTTGTATAGCGGAGCGCTCCACACTTGTGAAGGCTCCTGACGCAGTGTCAGATCCAGCTGGGCCGAAAGATACAGCGGGACCGGGCCAGGACATTTGTCCTGCCCGAGTCCGTACAAGCGCATCTGCCGTGCGGCGGCCCGGGTTTGTAGCCTCGTGGTCATGACTTGGACGGGTGGGACGGCAGGCCGGACAGAGCGGGCCGTGTCCTTCGCGGGGGCGGCCAAGACCGTGTCGGCGTACCGCCGGACCGGGCGGACCGTGTGACCGGGGGAGCAAGAGAGATGTCCTGGATGCGAGGGATCACCTGCCAGATACGCCGGTGGCAGGCGGCGCGGACTCAGTGGAAGGCCGACAGGGCGGAGTTCAGGGCCGCGCAGAAGGAGGCGCGCCGCAAGGGCGAGTGGCCCGAGAACCCGGGTCCGCCACCGAGCGGCTTCTCCCTGCTGCCGTGGCTGCTGCTGGGGCTGGGCTCCTTCTCCAACCTCCTCCAGGGCAAGACCCCCAACCCCTGGATCGGCGGCCTGGGCCTGTTCGCCTTCAACTCCCTCTACATCTACGTCGTGTTCCGCTCCTTCGTGAAGGAGAAGCGCGAGGCGGTCCCGACGCGGGCGGCGCTCGGCCTGATGGGCCTGCTCACCTGCGGCCTCGCCCTCGGCTACGGCGGCAGCTGGCTGTACTTCTTCCCGCTGCTCGGCCTCGCCACCGGGGCCTGCCTGCGCGGCCCGCGGCTGGGTCGGATCGGCCTGTCGCTGACCGCCCTCGCGGCGGCGGTCTCCGTGTTCCGGGCGGGCTGGGACGCGATCAACGTCGCCTACGGCACCTTCCTGTCCACCATGGTGACCGCCGCGATCCTCTCCCTGTCCGAGGCGGTACGGGAGCTGCGCGCGGCCCGCGGGGAGCTGGCCCGGCGCGCGGTGGAGAAGGAGCGGCTGCGCTTCTCCCGGGATCTGCACGACCTGCTCGGCCACACCCTCTCGGTGATCGTCGTCAAGTCGGAGGCCGCCCGCCGCCTCGCCCCCCGCGACATGGACGCGGCCCTCTCCCAGATCTCCGACATCGAGTCGGTCGGCAGGCAGGCGCTCACCGAGATCCGCGAGGCGGTCACCGGCTACCGCGAGGGCAGCCTGGCCACGGAACTCGACCGGGCCCGCTCGGCCCTCTCGGCGGCGAGCGTCGAGCCGGTCGTCAGGCAGACCGGGACGCCGCTCGCCCCGCAGACCGAGACACTGCTGGGCTGGGTGGTGCGCGAGGCGGTCACCAACGTGGTCCGGCACAGCGACGCCACCCGCTGCGAGATCACCGTCGACAGCGGCGCCGAGCAGGTCCGGTTGACGGTCACCGACGACGGCACCGGCGCGAACGCCGCCGAGCCCCGCCACGAGGGCGTCGGCGGCACCGGCCTGAAGGGGCTGACCGAGCGCCTCGCGGCGGCGGGCGGCTCTCTGAGAGCCGGCCCGTCGCCACGCGGCGGCTTCAAGGTCACCGCGGAACTCCCCACCGAGTCGCTGGAGTTGCTGACCGCTATGACGGTGACGACTACGGCGCCCAGGGCGAACTGACGACCCAGCTCACGTCGTCGGTCCACGAGGTCGCGCTGTCCCAGGCGTTGGAACCGCCGTCGCTCGCTATGTAGACGTTGTAGTTGTAGTGGCGCAGATAGCGCGTCGGGTAGTTGTACGAGGCGAACGAGGTGCCCGTGCCGCTCTTGCCGGTCTCCGGGCAGAACGTGGCGTCGGCTCTGAACGTGGCGGTGCCGTCCATGGGCTGCCGCAGGAGCTTGAAGTTGTAGTGCCGCAGGAAGTCGCCCGGGTAGTTGCGCGACTCGAAGGAGACGCAGGAGCTGCCGGCCAGTCCGCGGCGGACGATCCAGGTGGCGTCGCTCTTGTCCAGGGCGGAGCTGCTGGAAGTGACGGCGGAGAGGACGGCCGCGTTGGCCTGGTGGCGGACGTAGTCGGTGGTGCAGCAGGACGTCGTGGCCTTCAGGGAGATCTCCGAGCCGGGGCTGAGCGTGCCGGTGGAGCCGGTCGCGCCGCCGTAGCCGACGGAGACGATGTTGGACTGGACGGCGTTGTCGGCGGCGTCGGTCGGGATGCCGGAGGTCATCACACCCTCGAAGAACGAGCCGATGGAGCCGTTGCTGTTGTCCCCGCCGGTACCGAGGACGATCGCGCCCTCCTGGTGCATGGGCGAGTAGCCGCTGGTGGTGGGCTCACCGCCGGAATACGTGGTGGTGAGACCGCCGGATTGCGCGTTTCCCCATTTCAGTGCGAAATGGTCCTGGCCGTTGTTCTTCAGCAACGCGGTGACGAAAGGTGTCGCGCCCGTCCCCGTGTTGGAGGAGTTGGTGCTGTAGCCGAGGTTGGACTGGAACAGCCCGTTCTCCAGGTCCGCCTGCACCCAGGGGCCCGAGCCGTAGCAGGGCGCGAACCAGCACTCGGTGCCGAAGTTGATGGCGTCCATGTGGCCGTTGCCGGTGTCCTTGTTGTTGGTCTCGGCGTTGCCGTAGTCGAAGCAGCAGCTGCCGTTGACGTGGGTGCCGGAGGTGACCATGTACATCCCCTCGGCGGCGCCGTTGGTGGCGACACCGGAGGTGGAGTTGTCCCGGTAGCCCATGCCGGCCGAGATCTCCAGGCCGTAGACCTGGTGCCCGCCGACGGTCACCGGCAGCGCGTCCGCCGGGGCCCCGACATCGGCCGCGCCGGCCCCGCCCGCACCCTCGACGGTGAGGTCGTTGTGCTTGCTGGACTGGTCGTAGATCTTGGTGATGATGCAGGTCGTACCGGAGCAGAAGGAGTCCTGCGCGGGCGCGTTGGCGTATCCGCCGGCGGCCAGCAGACCGATGTCGGCCGTGGCGCCGTCCGAGGCGCGCTGCACCTGGTACAGGGATCCGCTGTACGACGAGTACAGCGCCCGGACCATGCTGTGCGCGGCCACGCACGGCGTGCCGGCGGTGGCGTAGACGTCACAGGGCAGCGAACTCGCGGCGGCGGCCTGCGGGGCGCCGGCCCCGACGACGAGCGCGGCGACGGTCGCGAAGGCCGCGAGCGCGGACAGCAGGGCTCTCCTGACGCGTGGCGGACAGGAGCGCAGGGCTCGTAGGGACACTGAGAACACGATGCACCTCTTCTTCGGTTCCTCGTAGGGCGGTGCGGGTTCCTGGTCGGTATACCGAACGTCGTTCGATCGAAATACCGAACCTATTCGGCGATCGAAATACCGACCATTGGCCGGGAATTCAGAGAATTGCAGAGGTGATTGTTTGAGCACGGTCAACCGCCGTCAAGCCCTGCGGCGCGGAACAAGGACCACTCTTTAATTGCCGGGCCCGAGGCTAGGCTTGGGCTGTGTACGAGCCTGCGAACGAGATGCCCCGGGACCACCGGCCCGCCAAGTCGATCAGGGTGCTGCTCGCCGAGGACCAGGGCATGATGCGCGGGGCCCTCGCCTTACTGCTCGGGATGGAGCCGGACATCGAGGTCGTCGCCCAGGTCGCGACGGGTGACGCGATCGTGGACGCCGCGCTCGTCCACCGGCCCGATGTGGCCCTCCTCGACATCGAACTGCCGGGGATCAGCGGCCTGGACGCCGCGGCGGAGCTGCGCGCGCAGGCGCCCGACTGCCGGGTGCTGATCCTGACCACCTTCGGCCGGCCCGGCTATCTGCGCCGGGCCATGGAGGCCGGGGCGGCCGGCTTCCTCGTCAAGGACGGTCCGGTCGAGGACCTGGCCCGGGCGATCCGGCAGGTGCTCACCGGGGAGAACGTGGTCGACCCCGCGCTCGCCGCGGCCGCGCTCAGCGCCGGGCCGAACCCGCTCACCGCCCGCGAGTGCGATGTGCTGAAGGCGTCGGTGGACGGCGCGACCGTCGCCGACGTCGCGGCGAAGCTGCACCTGTCGGAGTCGACGGTCCGCAACTACCTGTCCGCCGCGATCGGCAAGACCGGCACCCGCAACCGCACGGAGGCGGTACGGGAGGCCCGGCAGCAGGGGTGGCTGTGAGCTCCCTGTGCCCTGCGCATCAGCCGCGGCCGGCAGCCGACCTTGAAGCTCTGGAAATGAGCACCGCTGTGCGGGCACGTGTGCCCGTCTTACCGGCACTCCACATCAAACTGCCGCGGTATGCCCAACGTCGTGGAACAGCCCGGACCGTTGCCCGCCGCGCCGGAAATTCCGGCACTACGTCACGGCAGCCGTCCGCCGCGGCAGCCACAGCAGCATCAGCACCGCCCCGGCCAGCAGCACCCCCGTGCTGGTGCGGAAGGCGGCCGCGTACCCCTCCGTGAGGGCGGCCGCCCCGCCGTCCTCGCCCGTCCGGGCCGCCGCGACCGTCGACATCACCGCGAGGCCGAGCGAACCGCCCATCGTGCGCGAGGTGTTGACGAGCCCCGAGAGCAGCCCGGCCTCCCCCGGCGCCGCCCCGGAGGTGGCCAGCGCGGCCAGCGGGGTCGCGGCCAGGCCCGCGCCGAGCATCATCAGGATCCCGGGGAGCATGATCGCCGTCGTATAGGCGCCGTGCGGGCCCATGGTCGACTGCCAGCCGAACCCGGTCGCCGCGATCAGCGTGCCCGTCACCGCCACCGGCCGCGTGCCCGCCCGCCGCATCAGCCGGGGCGCCAGCTTGGAGCCGACGAGCACCGCGACCGAGCTGGGCACCAGGGCGAGGCCCGCCTCCAGCGGGGAGTAGCCGAGGACGTTCTGGGCGTACAGCGTCATGAAGTACCACATGCAGAACATCGCCGACCCGGACACCAGCATGGCCGCGTTGGCCGACGCCACCGTCCGCCGCCCGAGCAGGCCGAGCGGCATCAGCGGGGCCGCCGTACGCGCCTCGACGGCCAGGAACAGCCCGAGCAGGGCGATCCCGGCGGCCAGCGGGACCAGGGTGGCGGCGGCCGTCCACCCCTTGGCCTCGGTCTGCGAGACCCCGTACGCCAGGGTCGCGAGGCCCGCTGTCACCAGCAGCGCGCCGGGCAGGTCGAGCCGCCGTCCGTCCCCGGCCCGGCTCTCCGTCAGCCACAGCACGGACCCGGCGAGGACCAGCGCGCCCACCGGCACGTTGATCAGCAGCACCCAGCGCCAGGACAGCACGTCCACCAGCACCCCGCCGACCAGCCCGCCGGCCGCGCCGCCGCCGGCCCCGACCGCCGTCCAGGTGGCGATCGCCCGCGCCCGGGCCGGGCCCTCCGGCACGGCGGCCGTGAGCAGGGTCAGCGTCGAGGGCGCGAGGACCGCCGCACCCAGCCCCTGCACGGCCCGGGCGAGCAGCAGCTGCCAGCCGTCCTGGGCGAGGCCGCCGCCGAGCGAGGCCAGCGTGAACAGAGCGAGCCCGACCAGGAACATCCGCTTACGGCCGTACAGGTCACCGGCCCGCCCGCCGAGCAGCATGAAGCCGGCGAAGGCGATGGCGTACGCGTTCACCACCCACTGCAGGCCGGACGCGCTCAGCCCCAGGTCCGCGCGCATCGACGGCAGGGCCACGTTCACCACGGACACGTCGAGCACGACCAGGAACTGCCCGGCACACGCCAGCGCGACCACCAGCCAGGTGGGGGTCGCGGTACGGCGGGATATTCGTGAGGTGTCCGCGGCTTCGAGCATGACCGTCATGCTCTCAAGCCGGTTACGGTCCTTGCATCGGCTTTTCGGCCCACCTGGTCCTCGGTCGTACGGCCTACACCGTCTTCCGGAGCATGGTCACCACCGCCGCCCCGCCCAGCCCGATGTTGTGCGCGAGCCCCACCCGCGCGTCCGGCACCTGCCGCTCCCCCGCCGTGCCCCGCAGCTGCCACACCAGTTCGGCGGTCTGCGCGAGGCCGGTCGCGCCGAGCGGGTGCCCCTTGGAGATGAGCCCTCCGGAGGGGTTCACCACCCAGCGGCCGCCGTACGTCGTCGCCCCGGACTCGACGAGCTTGCCCGACTCGCCCACCGGGCACATGCCGAGCGCCTCGTACGTCAGCAGCTCGTTGACGGAGAAGCAGTCGTGCAGTTCCACGACGTCGACGTCCTCGATGCCGAGTCCCGAGCGGTCGTACACCCGGCGGGCCGCCGCCCGTGACATCGGCTGCCCGACGACGTCGATGCACGAGCCCGACGTGAAGGACTCCTCGGTGTCCGTCGTCATCGCCTGCGCGACGATCTCGACGAGGCCGGTGAGCCCGCGCCGCTCGGCGAACCGTTCCGAGACGACCACGGCCGCCGCCGCGCCGTCGGAGGTGGGCGAGCACTGGAGTTTGGTGAGCGGGCGGTGGACGGTGCGGGCGGCGAGGACGCCGGCGACGTCGTACACGTCCTGGAACTGGGCGTACGGGTTGTGCGCGGAGTGCCGGTGGTTCTTGACGGCCACGGCGGCGAGCTGTGCCTCGGTGGTGCCGTACCGCTCCATGTGCTCGCGGGCCGCGTCGCCGAAGATCTGCGCGGTGGGCGGGGTCATCTCGAAGCCGTGCCGGGCGGCCATGATCCCGTAGTGCCGGGCGACGGGTGACGTCGAGAAGTCGTCACTGTCCGCCCCGCCCCCCAGCGCTCCCCTCTTCATCTTCTCGAAGCCGAGGGCCAGGACGCAGTCGGCCGCCCCGCCCTCGACGAGCTGGCGGGCCAGCATCAGGGCGGTGGCGCCGGTGGCGCAGTTGTTGTTGACGTTGTAGACGGGGACGCCGGTGAGACCCAGTTCATAGGCGGCGCGCTGGCCCGCGGTGGAGGGCTGGAAGCAGTAGCCAACAGGAACCTGTTCCACATCACCGTAGGAGATGCCCGCGTCCGCGAGCGCGGACCCGCCCGCCTCCCGGACCATGTCCCAGTACTGCCAGTCGCGGGTCTCGGGCTTCTCGAACCGGGTCATTCCGACCCCGGCGACATACGCCCTCGTAGCACTCACGGCACTCATCGTGGCACTCATGGCGCGTGAGACTAGAACACGTTCCATAAATTGACCAGAGCCTGACGGCGGATCAGAAACCCATGGGACGGTCAAGAATTCGTTAGCAGCTCGAAGCAACGGAATAGTTGCCTGTGCATACGAGGTTTACCCACCACTTATCCGATGCCGGATCCGTCCCTTCGCGCACTTCCCGTCACTCTCTTGGCCCGGAGGCCTCACTCCATGACGCACACGACCGACCAGCCCGCCCGGGGCGCGAGCGGGGCCGTGGTCCCGGTACTCGCCTTCGCGGGCATCGTGGTCGCGGTGATGCAGACCCTGCTCGTTCCGGTGATCAAGGACCTGCCGCAACTGCTGGGCACCGAGCCCAGCAACGCCACCTGGGTCCTGACCTCGACGCTGCTGTCCGGCGCCGTGGCCACTCCGATCATGGGCCGCCTCGGCGACCTGTACGGCAAGCGGCGGATGCTGATATTCAGCCTCTCCGTGATGGTGGTGGGCGCGCTGGTCAGCGCACTCACCAGCGAACTGCTCACGATGATCGTCGGCCGCACCCTGCAGGGCTTCGCCATGGGCGCGATCCCGCTGGGCATCGGCCTGATGCGCGACATGCTGCCGCGCGAGAAGCTCGCCTCGGCGATGGCCCTGATGAGCTCCTCGATCGGCGTCGGCGGCGGCCTCGCGCTGCCCGCCGCGGCCCTGGTCGCGCAGCACGCCGACTGGCACGCCCTGTTCTACGGCGCCGCCGGCCTGGGCGTCATGGCCATCGCCCTCACCCTCCTCGCCGTACCGGAGTCCCCGGCGCGCGCCGAGGGCACGTTCGACGTCCTGGGCGCGATCGGTCTCTCCGTCGGCC
Organism: Streptomyces sp. NPDC048254; assembly: GCF_043201895.1. Lineage (NCBI taxonomy): Bacteria > Bacillati > Actinomycetota > Actinomycetes > Kitasatosporales > Streptomycetaceae > Streptomyces > Streptomyces sp. NPDC048254. Next base: position 1,057,075 of record NZ_JBICZJ010000001.1, on the reverse strand, counting down.
TGGTCCTCTTCCTCCTCCCGATCACCAAGGGCAGTGACTGGGGCTGGACCTCCGGCACCACCCTCGGCCTCTTCGCCGCCTCCGCCGTCGTCCTCCTCCTGTGGGGCGTGATGGAGCTGCGGGTCAAGGCCCCACTGGTCGACCTGCGCACCACGGCCCGCCCGGCGGTGCTCTTCACCAACCTCGCCTCGATCATGGTCGGCGTCAGCTTCTACGTCGTCTCGCTGGTCCTGCCGCAGCTGCTCCAGCTCCCGAAGGCCACCGGCTACGGCCTCGGCCAGTCGATGGTCACCGCCGGTCTGCTGGTCGCCCCGCTGGGCCTGACGATGATGTTCACGGCCCCCGTCTACGCCCGGCTGTCCGCCAAGTACGGCCCCAAGACCACCCTGATCCTCGGCATGCTGATCATCGGCATCGGCTACGGCGCGGGCCTCGGCCTGATGAGCGCGGCCTGGCAGAGCCTGGTCATCGCGGTGGTGCTGGGCGCCGGCATCGGCCTCGCGTACTCGTCCCTCCCGGCCCTGATCGTCGGCGCGGTGCCGGCGTCGGAGACGGGCGCGGCGAACGGTCTCAACACCCTGATGCGGTCCATCGGTACGTCCGTGTCCAGCGCCGTCATCGGCATGGTGCTGGCCAACACGGCGAACAACGTGGGCGGCGTCAACATCCCGACCATGCACGGCTTCCGGGTCTCCTTCCTGATCGCGACGGGTGCGGTGACCGTGGGCCTGGTCCTCGCCCTGCTGCTGCCGAAGCGGAGCACGCCGGCGGCGGAGGTCGCCCAGCACACGCGGTTGCGGGCGAGCAGCGACGAGGACGCGGTGCTGGCCGACGCCGAGGAGGTGCTGCGGGGCTTCCGTGGGCGCGTGCTGGACGCCGCGGGCGTTCCGGTCGCCCGCGCCAAGGTCACGCTGATCGACCGGCGGGGGCGGCAGGCGGGCGCCACGCTGTCCGGTGACGACGGTACGTATGCGCTGACGGTGCCTACCGAGGGGGCGTACGTGCTGGCCGCGAAGGCGGCGGGGCATGGGCCGTTGGCTTCTTCGGCTTCGCATGCGGGGGATGAGCGGGCCGTTGACCTGGATCTCTCGTTGCCGGGAGAGACTGTTACGGCTTAACGGGCGCGTTGTCGGCTGCGGGCGTGTGGGGGCTGGTCGCGCCCACGCGGCGGAGCCGCACATTGATACGGCCCCGCGCCCCCAAGGGCGCGCCAACCCTGAGGACGTTGCATCCGCACCCCCTGCCGGAGTCCGGCAGGGGGTGCGGCAGCATGGGTGGCCGGAACGTCGTATCGACCGAAAGGACCCCCATGGCCTCGGCCGCCCCCAAGCCCGAGATCCTCGCCGCGTTCGAGAAGGCCAAGGGGTTCATGCCCCCGCACGAGGGGCTGGCGCTGTACGCGGCCGCTGTCGAAGCCGGGGAACTCGGCCTGCCCCTCCTGGAGGTGGGGACGTACTGCGGACGCTCCACGCTTCTCCTCGCCGACGCGGCGCGCGCCACCGGGGTCACCGCTGTCACCGTCGACCATCACCGGGGCAGCGAGGAGCAGCAGCCGGGCTGGGACTACCACGACCCGGAGACGGTCGACCCGGAGCTCGGGCTGATGGACACGCTGCCGACGTTCCGGCGCACCCTGCACCGGGCCGGGCTCGAAGACCATGTCGTCGCCGTCGTCGGCCGTTCCCCGCAGATCGCCGCGTTCTGGAACTCGCCCCTCGGGTTCGTCTTCATCGACGGCGGCCACACCGACGAGCACGCCACCGCCGACTACGAGGGCTGGGCCCCCCATGTGGCCCAAGGCGGCCTTCTGCTGATCCACGACGTCTTCCCGGACCCGAAGGATGAGTTCACCGGCCAGGCCCCTTACCGCGTCTACCTCCGCGCCCTGGACTCGGGCGCGTTCACGGAGGTCTCGGCGCACGACTCGCTGCGCGTCCTGCGGCGAACGGGGGCGGGGATCTGAGGGCGCGGTTAGAGTCGCGAATTCCTGGTGGACCAGCTGCGCAGGACGGTTCGCGTTCGGGGTTCGACCGAGGCGGCGCTGAAGCCGCCGCGTGGTCACTGAACGGCAGGAAGACGCCCCGGCAGGAGAGGTGTACCCGCCGGGGCCTTGAGCCCGTCCAGCCCGCGTTACGCCTGGGGTGCCGAACCGGACGGGCGATCAGGTGACGGCTGCGAACGCGGCCGAGGCCGGGATAACCGCTGGCCCGACTGGGCGGCTCAAGCCCGCGCCGAGACGATCAGCGTTCCCACCGTGCGCCGCCCGGGCGGCGCGGCCAGCACTTCGGCGCGCACATCGCCGAAGCCGTGCTCGGCGAGCAGCTGTTTCCACGCATCGCGTTCGTAGTCCCAGCGCTTCACGACGAGCGGGTCCTCGTCGCTGCCGCGGGGGATGTACGACGCCTGACAGCCGTAGCAGCCCTCGACCGGGGGCCGCTGCGAGAACACGAGCCGGCCGCCCGGCCGTAGCCGCGCGCGAATGGCGGGCAGCAGCCGGGCCGGGTCGGTGAACCACAGGGCGCCGAACACCGAGTAGACGGCGTCGAATTCTCGGGCCTGCTGAAGGAACTGGACGGCTTCCGCCTGGTGCAGCTCCAGGCCTGGCAGTTCGCTCCACCGCGCGCGCGCCGCGGTGAGCTGCTTGGGGGAGACGTCGACGCCAACGGCGTGCATGCCGAGGGCGGCGAGGTGGGCAGCGTTGCCGGCCTTGCCGCAGCCCAAATCCAGGACGCGGGCCCCGGGGGCGACGTCGAGGAGTTCGGCGTTCGGCCCGTGGTCTTCGTACTGGGTCCAGTTGAACCAGGTGGTTTCGCCGCGCGAGTTCACCGGCCGCCGTTCGGGGCGCTGCCGCGAGTAGGTGTCCCAGGCGATCGCCGTGTCAGTCACGTGGTGCTCCGCTCGGAGGGCCAGCCGCCCGACTGGAGATTCGGGCGGCTGGAGTCTTGCACAGGATGGGTCAGTGCTTGCCGCTGTTCGGGCTGTCGGTGCACCCCGCGTGGCATTGGGTGCAGTCGGCCGTGTCCGGCCAAAGCTCTTCGTCGATGGCGTACCCGGCGGCCGTGATGGCGGCGAGGGTGCGGTCTCGGGTGGCCTGCGGCCCGCCGGGGGCCTGCTCGTTCTCGGCGATCGGGACGTGGTGGACGAAGCGGCCGACGACGCGCTGGCAGAACTCGGCGTAGTCGGCGGTGTGCAGGATGAACGCGTGCCAGCCGTAGTCGACCAGCATGCTCGGGGCGAGGGACTGGCCCGGCTGCCGACCGGACGCGGCGATGAACGCGGCGGCCTGGCCGACGATGCGGCGCGCGGTGTCGGCGCTGACCTCCGGGTGGTCGGTGACGATCCGACGGGTGAGCAGGTCGCTCACCTCGGAGTCGACCAGGGTGAGCGGGTCGGTACCCACGGGACGCTCTAATGCGACGGTCACGTCTTCCTCCTGTTGTGGATGGGCGCCCTCGGTCGGGGCGCCGGGCCTCTCGCACCGTGGTGCGGGAGGCGGCTCAGAGCTGCCCCGGCTGCCCGACCTGTCCATGGGTGGGGAGCCGGGGCGGCGGCTTGAGGCGCCTACTGGGGACGGAGTGACCGGCTGGCCGCCAAGGTTTTCGTAGTGGTCGCACAGGGCCATCACGGACCGGGCGAGCTTCATTGCCACCGTCATCTGGCCGGGGCTGTTGTAGCCGGGGCGCAGGCCGAGCCGCATGCTGGCCTCCCTGGTGCAGGCGAGGGCGCATGCGCTCGGGATGTCGTCCGCCGGGAGCTGGCGGGTCATCGCCTCAATGGTGGGGATGAGTTCTTCGATCTGCCCGCGCAGCGCGGCCCGCAGCGTCGTCACCTCGTCGGTGGGGATGGGGCGGGCGTCCGGGGCGAGGAACCGTTGCGCGGTGCTGCGCATGGTCGCGATGTCCGGCGCAAGCTGCTGCTGTGCCTCGGTCATGGACACGCCTGCGGTCATTCCTGCACCCCCGTCCGGAAGCGGTAGCCGCCCGGGCCGAGCGCGGCCGCGAGGACGGCAGGGGCGGTGAGGACGCCCGTCCCGTCCGGGTGGTTCAGCCACAGGTGCCCGAACAGCATCCGGCCAGCGGGCGGACAGTCCAGGGTCCAGCCGGGCGGCTTCACGGACACTGAGCGGACGTCGGCGAGTTCCTCGGCGGCGTCGAGGGGCACGAGCCACCAGGCGCTGTCGCCCTGCGTGTCCGCGAGGACGGGGCCGCGCTGCCCTTCGGGGATGCGGGTGAGGGCCGGCATGGTGTGGACGAGCCGGGCGGCGGCGACGAGCCAGTGGGCGCCGGACGTTATGGGGGCCAGGGCGTCTTTCGACCAGGCTTCACGTACAAGGTGGGCGTGCGGGGCGCAGTTGGCGAGCCACGCATCACCGGCTTCGTACCGCAGGGCGGTGCTGGTGGGTTGGGCCATGCCCGGGACCGTAGGGGCTGTGATTGCCCGCCTGCAGGCCGATTGCGCCCGATTGCGCATGTAGACCGGGGGCTTGCGGCGGATTGCCTATGTGAGGTCCAGGGAGGCCCGCGCGCGGCCGATCAGACGGCGTGCCGCGGGTCCGTGCTCGGCGGACTCGGCGAGCCAATCCCAGGCCCGTTCGTACAGCTCAATGTCCTCGTCGCCATTGAGCCACAGTTCCTCACTGATGGTCTCAACGATGACCAGCCGCCGGTCATAGATCCAGAACGCGTGCGGGGCAGTGCGCCGCAACTGCGCCCCGAACGGCAGGATGCCGACCTCGATGCGCCGCTGCCCGACGAGGTTGTACAGCCGGTCGAGTTGCTCGGCCATCACGTCAGCAGGGCATGACCGGTGGTAGAGCGCGGCCTCGCACACCAGGAACCGGAACGTCTTCTCCGGGTCGTACAGCGCGTTCTGGCGGCGCATCCGGGCCTCGACCGCGGCCTCGGTCGTCGAAGGGATCCCGCGGAACGCGGCGTTCGTCTCGAACAGGACCCGCGCGTACTCCGGGGTCTGGAACAGGCCCGGCACGCGGACGACTTCTAGGCCGCGGATCATCGTGGTGTTGTCGGTCTGCCGGACGGCGATCTCTTGGCGCGCCCGGTGTCCGCCGGCCAGCTGCCGCCGCCAGGACCGGTGCTGCTGTTTCATGTCCAGGGCGGCGAGCAGCCCGTGCAGTTCGGCCTCGACGTCGGGTCGGCCGATGGCCTGGGTCCAGGCAGTGAGGTCGTCGCGGGTGGGGGTCTGCTTGCCGTTCTGCAGGCGGCTGACCTTCGAGGTCTGCCAGCCGAGTTCGGCGGCGACGGCCCTGCCTTCCAGTCCTGCCTCGACGCGCAGTTCGCGCAGGCGCGCGCCGAGGGCTTCGCGGGCGGTCTGGAAGTCGGTGCTCACACGGTGGAACGTACCCGTTCGGCGAACTCTCGCGTAGGCACAGCGCGATGCCATGCAGCGTCCCGGGCCTGGCAGGCGGCGAGGACTTCGGCGGGGTCCTCGGTGACGTACACGCCGAGGGTGGCGTTGTTCTCGTCGAACGCGAACCGGGCCACGATCCGGCTGTCGAAGACCCAGAAGTCGAAGTCGGGCAGCCGCAGCTGCTCGGCGTGGCTGCGGGTGAGGTTGCGGATGTCTTCGCCGGCGGCCACGGCTCCCTGGCCCGTCGCGAGCAGGAACCGCTGTCCCTCGGTCATCGGCTCGTCGACCAGCCGGACCCGCTCGAATCGCTTCCCTGCCTCGGTCTGGGCACGGACGTTGGCATGCCAGGCGCTGTCCGGGTTGAAGCCGAACGACTCGCCCGCCTGGAACTTCGGCCAGTTGGGGCTCTTCAGGTCGGAGGCGTAGCCGCGGCGGGTCTCCAGCCGCCAGGCCGTGTGCCGGAACTCGCGGAACAGGTGGGTGATGGAGGCGAATGGCTGGAGCTCGGGGGCAGCGGCCTGGGGCGCGTAGCGGGCCAGCAGGCTGCGCGGGACCCGTACAAAGCTCTCGGACGGCTTGACGTCCCGCAGCTGCGCGAGGTGCTCGGGGGTGGTCTCGCGGTCGCCCTGGACGAGGATCTCGTCGGTGCCCTCGATCTCGTAGAGGGTGGGGCAGTCGCCTTCCTCGCTGGTCGTGCCAAGGAGCCTGAGCGTCATGTCGCCTCCGTCGCCTGGTGGTCGGGTGTTCAGGATGCGCGGGATGGCCCGGGATCGCTTGAGGATTGCCGCAGATTGCCCGCTGACGGTCGGACGGCGCGGTTGCGCGCAATCCGGTGTCGGGCAACAGAAAGCCCCCAGGCGGTCCATTACGGCCTGCGCTGGGGGCTCTTCTCGCCTACGCCTTCGGGACCGTCCACTCCTTCGGGTCATCCAATCCCGACGGCGCGTAGAGCACAGACGCAGGCCTCTTGCCCCCGGGACCGGGAACACGAGCTTGCCTCGCGCGCACTTGCCTGCCGTAATCGTGACTTGGACAGGGAACTCGGGCTTCGGGAAGTCGCCGTACATACTGCTCGACGGGTCAATCCGGCTGCCGTCGTTGTAGTAGAGCGTCCAGCTCGAGGTGTCGTCCGTGTACGAGCCCTTCGTTGAGCACACCTTCAGGTCTGCGTATGCCCACACGTAGCCCGACTGGCCGGCCTCTTCGCTGGCGCTGCCTACGGAGCTGATGCCCTGTTTGTAACCGAGCACGGTGGCTGACCCTTCGAAGGGATCAGTGGTGTCGGAGCTCTCGAACTCCCACGGGTCGCCGAAGGTGTACGTCTTGGACGAGGACGTGTCGGCGGAAGCGCCTTCGTCTCCAGGCGTGGCCGTGACGGTCTGAGTGACGGTGACTCGGATCGCCTTGGGCTCGCTGCTGCTGCCGCAGGCAGTGGCGGTCGCGCCGAGCAGTAGAACGGCGGCTACGGTGGTGGTGCGGGCGCGCATGGTCCCCCCTGGACGTGCGTGTGGAGGTGGGCATCATGCCCCGCGCAGGGGCGGGAGTGTGGGCGGTGTGTCCGTGTTGTGACGCTGCACGAGTGAACCCCACACCGCATAAGGGATGCGGTTGGTTGGTCTTTGACCTGCTGGTTTTCTCGGCGATGGCACGTGCTTGGCACGGCTCTCGTGGCCCGGCTGGAGCGTCCCGGCAACAGCCGGCCACGGGTGAGGGCCTCGCTTCCCGATGCCCTCGTGTGTGATTCGAAGCCGTTGGCTGAGCGGATGGGCGCAGATGCGGGGCACCGGGGGACCACCGCTACCGTGCTCTCATGAACTGGGGGAGACGCGCCAAGCTGGGGCGCTCTGGCTGTGGCCATCATGGCGGCTGTTATAAGCGGCATTGCCCTGAAGCACAGCAAGGAATCTGCGGAGGCCGCCAAGCAATCTGCGGAGGCGGCAGCCCGCTCGGCGGCGGCGGATGAGGCTGTGCTCGCTGAGATGCAGCGCGAGGCGGTAGAGAGGCGGGATGCCGAAGCGGAAGCTGCGCGGCCGAAGCCGGACCTGAAGGTGGAGCCCGCAGTCGCGGGGCCGGAGATGGGAATACGAAGGCCCCCGGGCCGGTACATCCTGCGGAACGCTGGCACAGGGCCCGCAATAAATGTGACCACGGTTCAAGCCGGAGAACCGGGCCAGTGTCGAAACGCTCCTTACGGCGTCACTCTGGAACCTGGGGAGGGACACGAGTTCCACGTCATGAGGGCTATGGGGCTCCCTCCGTTGAACGCGATCCATGTGAAGTGGGACGGGCAAGACCAGCCCGTGGCGCTGCCCGTGCCGCAGTAAGCCGCCTGTGTGGCGAAACAGTTCGGCATCTCGACATGTAATGCCGGACTCAGCCGTGTTTGTCGGCATGCCACATGCGAAGTCTCACCGCATTCCGTCGCTGTGTGTGCTGCCACGCGTTGTGGGCGCGACGGGCATGAAGAGTCCCCTGCGCGGTCGGGAGAACCATGCAGAGGGTCACCGCTACTGGCGGTCAAGGTAGGCCTGGACGGGCGGGTACAGGCCGCGCGGCACGTACCAGGGGATCTCGTCGCGGGCCGCCCAAGCCATGGCGGAGACCTCCCGCGGCGATGCGGCGTGCGCAGCGCCATCAAGGATCGCGCAAGCCACGTAGGCGATGCGTCGGCCGGTGTCAGGGTGCACACGCCCGCCGAGCTCTTCAACGGCTTCCACGGTCAGCCCGGTCTCTTCGAGAGTTTCCCGCGCCGCCGCTTGCTCTGCGGTCTCGCCTGGTTCGACGACGCCGCCGGGGAGCGCCCACACGAGGCCTCCCTCGGCGACGCTGCGGCGGATCAGAAGAAGGCGGCCCTCTTCGACGATTACGGCCATAGCCTCGACTGGATCCTCGCCCATCACCCTGATCTACCCGGTCTCGACGCCAGGGTCACAGATGCCCTTCGGAAGTCGGGGAGGGAGGCAGGGCGGGGAGGCGCATAGGGAGAACTCCCTCAGGCGACTCGGCCGGAGGCTACGGGACCGTGGCGTCCGGGGCCGTCGTCCAGTGATCGAGGTAGCCGTGTTCCTGCCCGCAGAGATTCCACGGCGGTTGCAGAACCGTGCCGTCCTTGCAGACGGCGGTGGACCCCTGTTTCGACGCGGGATCGTCAGGGCCGACGGCGATCGTGTAGACGAAGCTGATGACCAGCACGACACCGAAGAGCGCGAGGCCCACAAACTTCAGCCCCACGATGACCTTGATGACGGTCTCCATGGCTCATTTTCCCGTTCAACGGGTGCCGGCGTCACGGGTTCGACGCCAGGCGTTGTGCATGCTTCGTCCGAGGCGCAGCCGGAGCCGTTTTCCGTGGCAGCGCGGGAATGTCCGCGGCTTCCCGAACCGTTTCATTGGGTGATCTGGGGGCCCGACGCCCTGGGACAGGACACGGCGATGGCTTCAGAAGGCGGCGAACCCTCCAGGCATCCTGCCGCCGGCACTTGAGTCAAGCTCACGAGCGGCCGACCGGGCGTCGTCCATCAGATGCCGTTCATTGGTGGCTCCGATCGGGTTGACTCCCGTGGCCTCCAAAGCGTCTGCGAGGTCTCGCAGCAGGCGCGCCAGACGCTTCGGGTCTTCGGCGTACGTCATTCCGGGCCCCTCCCTTGGGTGTGAGCATTCGGTCTATCACGCGCCGTCCACCGGTTCGTCAGGACCATCGATGCCCAGGGCTGGCCCCGGACGCACGAAAGCGGCCTCGCCCTCCCGAAGGAGAGCAGGGCCGCGGTCATCGCATGAGGAAGTGGGCGAGCACTCCGGCACCCGCGCCGAGGACGGCGGCGTTACCGGCCGCACGCCAGATGGTGTGCTCCAGCGTGCGGAGGCGGGACTCGTGGTCGGCGACGTCCTTGCCGGTGGTGCGGTGTGGTCAGACCTTGCAGAAGTTGAGGCCCTTGAGCGCCTCGTTGATCTGTTTGCCCTGCGCCTCGGTGGTCGTGACGTCCTTGTAGGTGAAGCGCTGGGAAGCGGCCCAGTCAGCCTTGTCGCTGTCGAGTGCGCTGCACTGGTTACGCGCGGCGTCGATGGCCTTGTCCTCGTACTTCACGATGCCCTGGTTAGCCGCGGCAAGGGCGCGTAGGAGTTCGACACGCATGACCGCAGTCGGCTCGGGCGGGATGCCGACGGCCTTCTCGGCGGCGCTGATGTCGGCGCTGGGCTTGCTGCGCGCGCTGGTCTTCGGCTCGGCAGCGTCGATCTTGCTGTCGCTGCTACAGCCGACGAGGGTGATGGCGAGCGCGGCCGTGATGGCAGCGATGGTGATGCGGGCTCTCATGGTTCCCCCCAGAGGTGTTCGGGTGCTGTGCGAACTCTAGGCGCCGTCGCGCGGGGTACAGGGAGGTACGTCGGTCGCATGAACGATGCAGAAAGCCCCCGTCCTCGACAGCCGAGGCGGGGGCCACTTGGTGCAGGAGGTTGCGGTCAGAACCCGCGTGGCACCTCACGGTTGAGGTGCGCGGCGATCGGCACGGGCTGCCGAGTCCTGAAAGGTACAGCGGCCGTCTCACACATCTCTCACAGTCCATGCGGACGGGGGCGGAAGAACCGCCCCTGAGCCGTCATCCCAACGGCCCTCACGGACCGTATGGACACCCCGGACGGCGGTTAGGGTGGCAGACGTGTCGTACACAGGCCCGGAATTCGGTTCCCAGCAGCAGCGGCGCTCCCGGCGGGCGCCCATGACCGTCGCTCTCGCCGCGCTCGTGCCCGGTGCGCTGCTCGGTTGGGTGGTGTTCGAGGGAGTGGGCAAGCCCGGCGGGAGTGGTGGCGGGGACGCGGACGCGGCGACGCCCAGGTCGGCGCCCGTGTCGCCCGGCGATGACGCCAAGGTGCCCAGCCCCAGTGCGGCTCCCCCGCTGAAGGGCAAGGTCGTCGTCATCGACCCGGGGCACAACCCGGGGAACTTCCAGCACACGTCCGAGATCAACCAGAAGGTGGATATCGGGACGAACTGGAAGGAGTGCGACACGACGGGAACCTCCACCAACGCCGGTTACTCGGAGGCGCGGTTCACGCTCGACGTCGCGCACCGGCTCCGGACGCTGCTGGAGGAGCAGGGCGCCACGGTGAAACTGACCCATGACGGGGACCGTCCCGTCTGGGGACCGTGCGTGGACCAGCGGGCGAAGATCGGGAACGACACGCACGCCGACGCGGCCATCTCCATCCACGCCGACGGGGCGCCCGAGGGCGACCGCGGCTTCCACGTCATCCTGCCCGCGTCCGTGCACTCCGGCAGCGCCGACACCCGCCCGATCGTCGGCCCCTCGCGCACCCTGGGCGAGCGCATCGAGAGCGACTTCGCGAAGGCGACCGGCAGTTCCCCGTCCAACTACGTCGGCGACGGCACCGGTCTCGACGTACGCAAGGATCTCGGCGGTCTCAATCTGTCGACGGTTCCCAAGGTGTTCATCGAGTGCGGCAACATGCGCGACAGCAAGGACGCGGCGCTGGTGACCAGCGGGGCCTGGCGGCAGAAGGCGGCGCAGGGCATCTCGGACGGCATCGCGGACTTCCTCCGTAAATAGGCGACCGCCGCGGGTAACGGAATCGTGAGTTTCCTGCGCGGAGTAGACATCGGCGGGCAGGACCGGGCGGACAGCCTGATCGACCGGACGATAGTGTCCTTCCTACCTACCGTGAGAGGCCACGTGCGACGCCTCCTCCGCCGACGAGACGACCTGCGAAGGACCCGAAGTGAATATCCGCTCCCTCACTAGAGGCGACGGCGTGCTGATCGGAGCAGCGGTGTTGCTCTTCATCGCGTCGTTCCTCAACACGTTCGACAAGTCCGGCCCGAACGCCTGGGACAACCTCGGCCTGGTGATGAGCATGTACGTCGGCGGGATCGCCGGCGCGGTCCTGATCGTCCTCGCCCGCGCGCTTCCGCAGCCGCTGAAGTTCGTCGGTCTCGACCTGGGCCAGATCGGCGTCGGGCTCACGGTGTTCGCCCTGTGGACCGCGCTCTGGTCGACCATCGACCCGCTGGGCGCGTTCGACGACCTCAACACCGTCGACATCGGCGCCGGTTCCGGTCTGATCCTCGGCCTGCTCGCGACGCTGGTCGCGGCCGCGGCCGCGATCGCCACCCCGCTGGTCCCGGCCCTCCAGGCGGCCCTGGTCCCGGCCCCCAAGCCGCCGGCCCCGCAGCCCTACGGCGCCCAGCCCCCCGGCGGCTACGGCTACCCCGGTGCCGCCCCGCAGCCCGGCCAGCCGTACGGCGCCCAGCCGCAGGCCGGTCAGCCGTTCGGCCAGCAGCAGCCCCCGGCCGCCGCGCACCAGCAGCCGGCCACCCCCGCACCCGACTTCTCGCCGTTCTGGTTCGCCGTCCCGGTGGCCCGGCCGCTGTTCGCGGAGGACGGCTCGACCGCGCCGATCGCCGAACTGGCTCCCGGCACCTGGTACTTGGCCGTCGAGCAGCGCGGCGGCGCCCTGGTGGCACAGACGCAGGACGGCCGCCGCGGCGTGCTGCAGGACACCTCCGGGATCCAGCGCGGCTGACCCCCCGAAGACCACCCACGGCCCCTCGCCCTTCCGGGCGGGGGGCCGTTGTCGTACAGTCGTCCCCCGATCGTCTGACGCATCGTCAGGAGGCTCGCATGCGGCTCGGGTTGGCGCTCGGATACTGGGGGCGGGGGCCCTCCCCGGAGCATGTGCCGCTGGCGCGGGAGGCGGAGCGGCTCGGGTACCACTCGGTGTGGACGGCGGAGTCCTGGGGCTCGGACGCCTTCACCCCGCTCACCTGGATCGCCGCGCAGACGACAACCATCAGGCTGGGTACGGCCGTTGCCCAGATGGCGGCCCGCTCGCCGACCACCACCGCGATGCACGCGCTGACCCTGGACCACCTGTCGGGGGGCCGGGTGATGCTGGGGCTCGGCCTGTCCGGGCCGCAGGTCGTGGAGGGCTGGTACGGCCGCCCGTTCCCGACGTCGCCGCTGACCGCGACCAGGGAGTACGTGGACGTCGTACGGCAGGTGCTGCGCCGGGAGGGTCCGGTCGAGTCGGCGGGGCGGTTCCACTCCCATCCGTACCGGGGTCCTGACGCCACCGGTCTCGGCAAGCCGCTGAAGCCGATCACCCACCCGCTCCGGGCCGACCTGCCGATCCTGCTGGGCGCCGAGGGGCCGAAGAACGTCGCCCAGACGGTCCGGATCGCCGACGGCTGGCTGCCGCTGTACTGGGCGCCGAGCCGGCCCGAGGTGTACGGGCCCGCACTGGCGGACCTGCCGGAGGGCTTCCTGGTCGCCCCCATGGCCCAGGTGAAGGTCTGCGACGACGTGGCCGCCGGGCTGCTGCCCGTGAAGGCCATGCTCGGCTTCTACATCGGCGGGATGGGCCACGCGGCCCGCAACTTCCACGCCGACCTCATGGCGCGCATGGGGTACGAGGAGGAGGCGCGGCGGATCCAGGAACTGTTCCTGTCCGGGCGGCGCGAGGAGGCCGTGCTGGCGGTGCCGGACGCGTTCGCCGACGAGATCTCGCTGGTCGGCCCGCGCGAACGCATCGCCGAGCGGCTGGAGTCGTGGCGCGAGGGCCCGGTGACCGACCTGCTGGCCCTGGCCCCCGACCCGCACACCCTGCGGGTGCTCGCGGAGCTCAACTCCTAGCCGGCCGACCAGGATTCAACGGCAGACGGCGAGCGGGTCCACGGTCAGCTCCCGGGCCCGGCGGTTCCGGCTGCGCACCTTGCCCGGGCAGCGGGCTTGGAACCCGACGCCGTCGGAGTACTCCTCGTCCTGGAACTCCTCGCGGACCTCGGAGACCGAGCAGGTCACCCTGACATGGGCGGGCTCGGTGGAAGGGCGAGCAGGACGCGGCGGGGGAAACGGCGCCGGGGTCTTCGGCCGAGGCCGAGCCGGGGCTCGTCGGCGGTGACGGGTCTGGAGTCGGACACCTGCGCTCCTGCCTCTCCGGGGCAGGATCATCGGGGACCGCCTCGAACGGTCTCCGCCGGAAGCGTCAACTCCGGCCGAACACCGGGCGAACGAGCCGAACACCGGGCGTACGGCACTCAGACGCTCCGGCGCCGTTCCCGAACCGCGTTTCTCAGTGGGTGAGTTGAGACGTCGAAGGCACCTGGTTGGTGACCGGGGCGCCGGCGCTCTTCCCCGCGTCCTTCACGTTGTTGATGACGTCGTTGAACGAACTGGCCGCGTTCCCGTCGCCCTTGCGAAGCTTGGACGGCAGGTCCTTCAGCGCGTCGATGCCGGACGAGAGCGGGGCGACGGCCTTGGACAGCAGCGGATCACCCTGGGCGTTCCGCTTGGCGGCCTGCAGCCGGTTGTAGGCGAAGGTGCCCGCGAGACCGGCCTTGATCAGGGCGAAGGTGCGGCCGTGGGCGCCTTTCTTGAACTTGCCGGCCTTCCAGGGTTTCACGATCCACTGGTAGGTCGCGCCGGCCGCGAGTGACGCGTTCGCGACGAACCGGGTCTTCGCGAACTTCTGTTTCTCGGCGGACGTACTCGGACTGGGCGTGTCGGCCACGGGTACCGCGGCCATGCCGGTGTCGGTGGACTTGCTCTGAGTGCTGCTGCATGCGGTCACGCCGGCGACGAGTGCGCAGCAGAGGGTCAGCGCGACGACCAGGCGCCGTATCGGTACGGGCACGGGGTCCTCCCGTGTGTCTCGATGTCCTCCCCGAGCGGTTGCTTCCTCCGGCAGCGTCACCCAGACGGCGGCACCTCGCCACTCGGGGGAACCCGGTTCGGGTTTCAAGGACCGATCGACGGCAACCCGAAGGGCATGTCCCCTCGATATCGTCACAATCAGGCAGGCACGGTCGTCGCGGTCATCGCCGACATCATGGCCCTCATACTGGGCCTCTGGATAATGATGTACCTGCTGGACGCGAACCGGGCGAACAGCCTGGTCCAGTTCGTCCACAACGCGGCCGCCTGGCTGGCCGGCTGGTCACGCGACCTGTTCACCTTCGACGAGGCATGGGCGAGGGTGGTGGCGGGATACGGCCTCGCCGCGGTCGTCTACCTGTTCATCGGCCACGCGATCGCCAACCGGATGCAGCGGCACTGAGAACGCCGGTCAGGGCGGCGCCCCCGCCCCCTCAGGCGCAGCAGTCCACCTCGAGCCCGGCAGGAAGCTGCGCGCCCCCGAACACCGCACACGTGGCGTCATGCCCCCCGAGCGCGGCCACGGCCAGCAACAGCGACCCCGCCGTCCACGTGGTCAGCTCCCGCGGCCAGATCGCGTCGTCCTCGAAGACGTATCCGGTCCAGTACAGCCCCGACTCCGCGTCCCGCAGGTGCTGGATGGACTGCAGGATCTCCAACGCCCGGTCGGACTCGCCCACCGCCCACAGCGCGAGGGCGAGTTCGGCCGACTCCCCGCCCGTCACCCACGGATTGGGTACGACACACCGCACCCCGAACCCGGGTACGACGAACCGCTCCCAGTCCTTCTCGATCCGCGCGCCCGCCTCCGCACCCGTCAACGCCCCGCCCAGCACCGGGTAGTACCAGTCCATCGAGTACCGGTCCTTGTCCAGGAACCGCTCCGGGTGGCGCCGTATCGCGTGCCGCAGCGCGCCCACCGCCAACTCCCAGTCCGGCTGCGGCTCTTCCCGCTGCTCGGCGATGGCGAGCGCGCAGCGCAGCGCGTGGTGGACCGACGAACTCCCGGTCAGCAGCGCGTCGTCGGCGGCCGTCCCGTCGTCCTCGCGGCGCCAGCCGATCTCGCCGCCGGGCTGCTGCAACCGCAGCACCCACTCGACGGCCGCGTAGACGGCGGGCCACATCCGGTCGAGGAAGGTGTCGTCGCCGGTGGAGAGGTAGTGGTGCCAGACGCCTACGGCGATGTAGGCGACGAAGTTGGACTCGCGGGCCCGGTCGGTGACGTCGTCGTAGGCGCCGTCGGCGTAGGCCGCGTACCAGGAGCCGTCCTCGTTCTGGTGCCGGGCCAGCCAGATGTAGGCCCGCTCGGCGGCCGCGTGCTCCCCGGCCGCGTCCAGCGCCATCGCGGCCTCGGTGTGGTCCCAGGGGTCGAGGTGGTGCCCCCGGAACCAGGGGATCGCACCGTCCTCCCGCTGTACGGCGAGGATGCCACGGACGGTCGCGGCAGCCTGCCCGGCGGTGAGGACCCCGGGCAGGACGAGGTGTTCTGTCCGGGGGGTGGTCACTTGGCGGCCACCTCGGTGTCCGCGGGGGCGTCGGTCCCGGCGCCGGTCCCGGCCTCGGTCCGGGGCAGGTGCGGCTTGGTGGCGTAGACGACGAAGCTCTTGCCCATGACCGGGTTCAGCGCCTGCTCGGCGACGCGCGTGGCCAGCGGCTTCTTCATGATGTCCCAGACGAGCAGCTTGTGGTACGCCCGTACCGGCAGCGCCTTGTCGTTGTCGACGCCGAACGCGCACTTCAGCCACCAGTACGGCGAGTGCAGCGCGTGCGCGTGGTGGCTGCCGTACGGCCGCAGACCGGCTTCCTTGATCTTCCCGACCAGCTCGTCGGCCTTGTAGATGCGGATGTGCCCGCCCTCGACCTCGTGATAGGCGTCGGAGAGGGTCCAGCAGACCTTCTCGGGGCCGTAGCGCGGCACGGTGACGGCTATCCGCCCGCCGGGCCTGAGCACGCGCACCATCTCGGCGAGCACGCCCTTGTCGTCGGGGATGTGCTCCATGACCTCGGAGATGATGACGACGTCGAAGGACTCGTCGGGGAAGGGGAGCGCCAGCGCGTCGCCCTCCATGGCGGTGGCGGTCGCGCCCGCCGGGGCCTCGCCGGCCTCCTCCATCGCCGCGAACCACTTGGCGACCTCGCGGATCTCCTCACCGTTCTGGTCGAGGGCCACGACCTGGGCGCCGCGCCGGTAGCACTCGAAGGCGTGGCGTCCGGCCCCGCAGCCGAGGTCCAGGACGCGGTCCCCCGGGGCGAGCGGGAACCGGGAGAAGTCGACGGTCAGCACGTAGCCCTGCCTTCGGAATTGACAACCTCTGAAGAGACAAAGTCCGGGGAGACGACCTCTGGGGCCTCCGGCACCACGGGGCGTTCGACGGCCGTGGTCACGGGGCGGGCGGCCGCCGGGGTGCCGGGGTCATCGGCCGCCGTGGCCGCGGGGCGGTCGGCAGCCGCGGTCCCAGGACGAACAACCGCCGTGGTCGCCGGGCGGCCGACAGCCATGGTCGCCGGGCGGGCAGCCGCAGCAGTCACCGGGCGCGGCCCGGTTCGGTTCGGTGCGGCGGCGATCGCCTCGCGGTAGCGGGCCACCGTGCCCTCCGCGGCGCGCGCCCAGGTGAAGTGCCGTAGCACCCGCTCACGGCCGGCCCGGCCCAGCCGTACCCGCAGCTCCGGGTCGCCGAGGAGGCGGCGCAGTCCGGCGGCCAGCGCGTCGGCGTCGCCCGGCGGCACGGCCAGGCAGGTCTCCCCGTCCCGTCCGGCGACCTCGGGAATCGCGCCGCCCGTCGTGGCGAGCAGCGGGGTGCCGGTCGCCATGGCCTCGGCGGCGGGCAGGGAGAAGCCCTCGTAGAGCGACGGCACGCACGCGACCTCGGCCGAACGGACCAGGTCGACGAGTTCGGCGTCGGAGATGCCCTTCACGAACTCGACGGCGCCGTCCAGGCCGTAACGTTCCACCGCCTGCGCGACGGGCCCCTCGGTGGGCCGCTTGCCGACGACGACGAGGTGGGCGGCGGGGTGTTCGGTCCGTACCTTGGCGAGGGCCTCGGCCAGGAAGACCAGCCCCTTCAGGGGTACGTCCGCGCTGGAGGTGGTGACGATCCGGCCGGGCACCTGCGGTACGGCGGGATTCGGCGCGAAGAGGTCGGTGTCGGCGCCGATGTGGACGACGTGCACGCGGTCCTCGCGGACGCCGAGATGGTCGACGATCTCCTGACGGGAGGTGCCGGAGACGGTGAGCACGGAGGGCAGCCGGCGGGCGACCCGCTTCTGCATCCGGGTGAAGGCGTACCAGCGGCGTACCGAGTACCGCCGCTTCCACCCCTCGGCCGCGTCCAGCTCCAACTGCCGGTCGACGGTGATGGGGTGGTGGATGGTGGTGACGAGGGGGGCGCCGACGTCCCCCAACAGGCCGTATCCCAGCGTCTGGTTGTCGTGGACGACGTCGAACTCCCCGGCACGGGCGCGCAGATGGCGGCGGGCGCGGAGCGAGAAGGTCAGCGGTTCGGGGAAGCCGCCGGTCCACATGGTGGCCACTTCGAGCGCGTCGACCCAGTCCCGGTACTCGTCCCGCCCGGGCGTCCGGAAGGGGTCCGGGGAGCGGTACAGATCGAGGCTGGGCAGCTCGGTGAGGCTGAGCGCGGGGTAGCCCTCGTCGAGGACGGGGTACGGCTGCGAGCCGATCACCTCGACACGGTGACCGAGGCGGGCCAGTTCGCGGGAGAGGTGCCGTACGTAGACGCCCTGGCCGCCGCAGAACGGGTTCCCTTTATAGGTGAGGAGCGCGATGTCGAGCGGTCGCTCTCCCCCACGCTCGGCTGCGCTCGCGCGGGAGGGGCCCCCACCGGCGGCGGGTTCCTGGTCGGCACCCGTCCGCCTGGCCTCAGCGGTCACTCTGGGCCCCCTTCTCCCTGCACTTTCCCGCGAGGTTACGCCGGGACGCTAATCTAGAACAAGTTTCAGACTTGATCGTTCAAGAGCCTCTGAATCTACCGGCAGGTAGGGGCGGAGTGAGCAGTGGATCAGGTGATTCGCGCCACGACGCGACCCCTGCCATGCTGTCTGATCACTCGCCCTGAGCACTGCCCTCACCGACTGTCACGGACGGGACCCATGCCTGCGGAAGCCAAGGTGGACATCGGCGCCAGATCGGCCACCCCGCCGCTCACCGAGCGGCAGGAGGCCCGGCGCCGCCGGATCCTGCACGCGAGCGCCCAGCTGGCCAGCCGGGGCGGTTTCGACGCGGTGCAGATGCGCGAGGTGGCCGAGTCCTCCCAGGTGGCGCTGGGCACGCTCTACCGGTACTTCCCGTCCAAGGTCCATCTGCTGGTCGCGACCATGCAGGACCAGCTGGAGCACATGCACGGCACGCTGCGCAAGAAGCCGCCGGCGGGCGAGACGGCGTCCGAGCGGGTCGCCGAGACCCTGATGCGGGCCTTCCGGGCACTGCAGCGCGAGCCACATCTGGCCGACGCGATGGTCCGGGCCCTGACCTTCGCCGACCGCAGCGTCTCGCCCGAGGTGGACCAGGTCTCCCGGCAGACGACGGCGATCATCCTGGACGCGATGGGCCTGACCGACCCGACCCCCGCCCAGCTCTCCGCCGTCCGCGTCATCGAGCACACCTGGCACTCGGCCCTGATCACCTGGCTCTCGGGCCGCGCCTCCATCGCCCAGGTGAAGATCGACATCGAGACGGTGTGCCGGCTGATCGACCTGACGGAGCCGGGCGGGAAGCCACAGGACAAGCCGTAGGGCATGCGAAGACCTACGAGACGGGTTCCCTTCGCCGGCATGGTCCGGATCAGGTGATGGGGGTCGCCGTCCGGCCCAACTGCTGCCTTTCGACCTCTCAGCCCGACCGTCGACGTCGGCACCGGCGGATGCGTATGCATCTGCGTCACGCCTGAGTCGGCTACTCCGCTCGGACTCCCTCACTCGCCTCGTAGGCTGATACCAGCATAGAACGCATGGAGGGGAATAGAACACCCCAATGGTGGATTTTTTCTACTTTTCCTGATACGGGCGCATGCGCGAGCGTCTCCGGGCCGCCGGCCCAGCCCTCCGGGTCGCTAGCCCACCGTCTCCAGCCCGCTCCAGCTCCGCCCGATCGCGGTTTCCCCCGCCCAGCGCTCCAGCAGCAGCCGGGCCTCTTCCTCCGGGGCCGCCAGGGACACCCGCTGGGCCCCCGCGTGGACCTTGCGCGACTGTTCGTGGGTGCCCTCGCTGCAACAGGCGCAGAGCACCTCCAGGCTGCTCGCGGGTTCCGCGCCGAACTCGTGCTCGACGAAGAGGGCGATCAGCGCGTCCAGGTCGGCGGCCTCGCCGGCGTTCACCGTCACCTCCAGGGTCGGCAGCCCGGACGCCCGGAGGAGGAGCAGCTCGTCGAAGACGGGGAACTCGCGGCCGTCGACCACCCGGCGCCCCGTGGGCTCGCCGTCGTGCACGACGACCTCCCCGAACCGCCGCCCCGCCGTCACCGGCACGTTCATCACCCGCCCCCGCGTGGGACACCACCGGTCGATCCACACGACCTCGCGCTCGCCGCCGGTGTCCAGCCGCACGCAGGCCGCCCCGAACCGCCCGTCGATCTCCCCCTCCCCCGCCGGGAGTTCGATGCCGAAGCCGGCCCAGGCGTCCCGGGCGGTGGCCCAGTCGCCCTGGATGGTGGCCGCGATGCCGAGGTTCCAGAACGCCGGGTCGCCCTCACCGCGCGGAGCGCGGGCGGCTGCCTCGCGGCCCAGCTCGCAGGCCTTGGCCCAGTTGCGCAGGAACTTGTGGGCGAGCGCCGCGTCGTACCACCACACCGCGCTCCGCTCCTCGTCCGGGAACCGCGCGAGAACCCGCTCGAAGAGCCCGGCGGCGGTCAGCCACTCCTCGGCCTCCCAGGCCTCGTAGGCCTCCTTGATCAGGCCCTCGGCCTCGGACTTGCGCACGTTCCCCACCCTGATCGGCCCACCGGACGGCAGGAGCGTATCCCAGGCCACCGACAGACCACGCCGGGCCGGGGGCGGGCCGTCGGCGGCCGGGGTCGAGCCGTCGGCGGGTCGGCGCCGAGCCGGCGGATCAGTCGCCGGGGTGAAAAGTCTCTGGCGGGACTCGGCGCCTGATCAGAGAATCTCCCCCATGGCACTCATCCACCACACCACCCTCAAGCCCACCAAGGTCGAGCTCCTGGCCGACTGGCTCCCCACCCGTCCCTGGTACCACGGACCCGCCGCACCGGAGTTGGTGAAGGCCGGCGGGTTCCGGCTCGACGACCCGGAGGGCGAGGTGGGGATCGAGTTCATGGTCGCCACCGAGGGCACGGACGCGTATCTCGTACCGCTCACCTATCGCGCCGCCCCGCTCGACGGCGCCGAGCACGCTCTCATCGGCACCATGGAGCACGGTGTGCTCGGTACGCGCTGGGCCTATGACGGCTGCCACGACCCCGTGCTGACGGCCGAGTTGGGCGCCCTGATCGAGGGGCGTGCCGCGGCGCAGGCACAGAGCATCACCGACACCCCGGACCGGGAGGTCGCCCGCGGATACACCGGCGCGGGCCCGCTCCCCGGCATCGGCGCCCCCGTCGACACCGACGAGAGCACCGAGTTCGCCGTTGCGGACGACGGCCTGGTCCTGCGGCTACGGCGGGTACTGACCCCCGGCTCGCTGCCGCCCGCCGACGCGGCCGGGCATGTCACCGGAGCCTGGCAGCAACCGGACGGCACGCGCGTCAGGGCACTGTTCGCCGCCCTTCAGCCCCGCTAGGCCCTGTCGTCAAATTCCCGTCGTCCGCCCGGAGGGCGGGCCCCGCGGCGTCAGGTGCGTGCTCTTGGCGTGCCGGGCCCTGAGCCTCGTACTGGACGTACTTGGGTCAGGGCCCGGTGCGGCGAGAGTGCATGCATGGCGTCGCGGGGCAGATGGGAATTTGACGACAGGGCCTAGCCTCGGGCGGAAGCTAGTCCTCGGGCGGGAAGACGGGTTCCCCGCTGCCCAGCAGAGTGATCGTGATCGCCTCCACCGGGCAGTTCTCGGCCGCGTCGAGGATCCTGCCGTTGGCGTCCGTCTCCGGGTCCACGGGGTGGGACTGCATGGCGGAGTCGAGGCGGAAGGCCCCGGTGGCGCGGTTGACGCACTGGGCCGAGCCGATGCAGATCGAACGGTCGACCTCGACGTGCCAGCGGTCCCCCATGGCCTCTCACGCCTCCCAGCCGGCCGGGAGGTGGATCATCTTGTGTTCGAGGAACTCGCTGTACCCCTCGGGCCCGAACTCCCGCCCCAGACCCGAGTTCTTGTAGCCGCCGAACGGCCCGAGCATGTCCAGGCTGAAGGTGTTGACGGAGTAGGTGCCGGTACGGACCTGACGCGCGACCTCGATGCCGTGCTCCACGTCCGCCGTCCACACGCTTCCGCTCAGCCCGTAGTCCGAGTCGTTCGCGATCTTCAGGGCCTCGGACTCGTCGCCGTAGGGGAGGAGGCAGATCACCGGACCGAAGATCTCCTCGCGGGCTATCCGCATGGAGTTGTCGACGTCGCCGAAGAGGGTGGGCTCGACGTACCAGCCCTTCTCCAGGCCCGCCGGACGGCCGCCGCCCGTGAGGATCTTCGCGCCTTCCTCCTGGCCGATGCGGATGTAGTCCAGGTTCCGCTGCTGCTGGCGGCGGGCGACGAGGGGGCCCACCTGGGTGGCCGGGTCCAGCGGGTCGCCGACCTTCAGGGCGCTCGCCGCGGCCGCGAGGGCGTCGGCGAACTCGTCGTAGCGGGAGCGCGGGACGAGGATGCGGGTCTGCGCGACGCACGCCTGGCCGTTGTTCATCCAGGCCGCGGGGACGATCCCGGCGACGGAGACCGCCACGTCGGCGTCCGGCAGCACGACCGCGGCCGACTTGCCGCCCAGCTCCAGGGTCACCCGGGTGAGGTTCTTCGCGGCCACCTCCATCACCCGCTTGCCGGCCGCGACCGAGCCGGTGAAGGAGACCTTGTCGACGCCCGGATGCGAGACGAGATACTCGCTCACCTCGCGGTCCGCCGGGAGGATGGACAGGACGCCGTCCGGCAGCCCGGCCTCCTTGGTGATCTCGCCGAGTATGTAGGCGTCCAGCGGCGACTCCGGGGACGGCTTGAGCACGACCGTGCAGCCGGTGAGCAGCGCGGGGGCGAGCTTGGCGGCGGCCACGAACTGCGGCACGTTCCAGGGCACGACGGCCGCCACGACCCCGACCGGCTCCCGCCGCACCAGGATCTTCCCCAGCACCCCGTCGCGCGTCTCCTCGTACGTGAAGTCGCGTGCCACCCTGATCGCCGAGTCCCACACCATCATCGCGCCGAGCGCCTGCGCGAGCACGCTCCACGAGTACGGCGAACCGTTCTCGGAGGAGATCACCCGCGCGATCTCCTCATGCCGTACGGCGATCGCGTCCTTGATCCGAGTGACGACCTCGACCCGCTCCGCAAGGCTCATCCGCGGCCAGGGCCCCTCGTCGAAGGCGCGCCGCGCGACCCCGACCGCCCGGTCCACGTCCTCCCGCGAGGCATGCGGCACCCGCCCGAACACCTCCTCGGTGTGCGGCGAGACCACCTCGATGACGTCCTTGCCCAGAGGATCGGTCAACTCCCCGCCGATGAACAGCTGTCCGTGTTCCAGGAACTCGGTCATGGCGCCCCGCCACCCTTCCTGACGATGTTTCAGAACTGATACCAGTTCTAGTTATAGTGAGCAATGGCCGTGCGGCGGTGCGGGGGCGGAGGGCGACGAATGGCGAGCAGTCAGGGCGAGCACGACGGGTCGGACGAGCCGGCGGGGCGGGCGGAGGTGGCCGTGCACGATCACGGTGGGGGTGTGCGGTCCGTCGAGGTTCCCATTCCGGACAATCCCCTTGGCCACACGCTGGTGTACGTCGTCGACACCGATCGTGGGCCGGTGCTGGTCGACACCGGGTGGGACGATCCCGGGTCCTGGGACGTTCTGGTGGCGGGGCTGGCGGCGTGCGGTACGGGTGTCGGTGAGGTGTACGGGGTCGTCATCACCCACCATCACCCCGATCATCACGGTCTGTCGGGGCGGGTACGGGAGGCCTCCGGGGCCTGGCTTGCCATGCACGCCGCCGACGCGGCCATCGTGCGACGGGCCCGGGAGACCCGGCCCGAGCGGTGGTTCACCTACATGGCGGCGAAGCTGACGGCCGCCGGTGCGCCCGAGGAGCATGTGGCGCCGCTGCGGGGCGGACCCCGTCGGCGCAACTCTCCGCCGGGCCTGTCCCCCGCTCTTCCCGATCGCGAGATCCTTCCCGGCGAGCTGCTCGACCTGCCCGGCCGGCGGCTGCGTGCCGTCTGGACTCCGGGGCACACGCCCGGGCATGTCTGCCTGCATCTGGAGGGGGAGTATCCGAGTCAACTGCCGGGGCGTGGGCGGCTGTTCTCCGGTGATCATCTGCTTCCCGAGATCACGCCGCACATCGGTCTCTACGAGGATCCCGACGACGCGACCGTCACCGACCCCCTCGGTGACTACCTCGACTCCCTGGAACGCATCGGCCGGCTCGCCCCCGCCCAGGTCCTCCCGGCCCACCAGTACACCTTCACCGACGCACCGGCACGGGTACGGGAGCTCCTGACCCACCACGAGGAACGTCTCACCGCGCTCCTCGCCCTGCTCCGACAGCCCCTCACCCTGTGGGAGTTGGCCGTGCGGATGGAGTGGAACCGGCCCTGGGAGCAGATCCCCTACGGATCGCGGAACATCGCCGTCTCGGAGGCGGAGGCGCACCTGCGGCGCCTGGTGAAACAGGGCCTCGTGGAACCGGTGGCGGGGAGCGAGCCGGTGACGTACGTGGCGGTGTAGCGGAGTCGTGAGGCGGCCGCCCGCTCCACGCCTAGTTGACGGCGTGGCCGACGGTGGCACTCTCGGACGTGATGAGCATCTCCGCCAGGTCGGCGAGGGTGGCGAGTTGGCGCGCGTTCATCTGCGGTGCACGGGCGGCCAGCCGGACCAGGCCGCTCTCGCGCAGCCGGGACAGCGGGTCGGCCTGCGCCTCCAGCCCCTGCAGTACCGGCTGGAGCGCCTCGTACAACGCCTCGGGCTCGTCGGCGGTGAAGAAACCGGGCGGCAGTCCGAAGAACCGCCTCAGCCGGTCGGTGTGTTCGAGGCCCGGCATGCCGCTCTTGCGCCATTCGCTCAGCCACTGCCTGCTGGTGCCGGCGATCGCCGCGAGCTCGCCCAGCGAGTACCGCTTGCCGTCGGGCCGGCGCCGGTTCTCGCGGATGAAGTCCAGCCGCTGCCGCACCCGTTCGGCGAGCCCCGCCTCGGGCGCGGTCCCGCCTGCGAGCAGTTCGGCGACGGTCCCGACGGGGACCCCGGTGCGGTACGACAGGTCGGCCACGTCCAGCACCTCGGACAGCCGTCCGGGCCGTCCGGTCAGTTCCCCGAGCCGTGCCAGTACGCCGGCCAGCGGGGCATGGGCGTCACTCACCAAGGTCCCCCTGGAAACACGTCGTTGACTGGGCGTCAGCCGAGCAGTCGGTCGGCCGAGCAGACGCGAGGTTATCCAATTCCTCGCCCCGCTCACCAGACATGACAAGGGTCACTGCGGAATGGGGCAGCAATCGTTGACATATGACGGTACGGCAGAAAGGATCGGGAACGATCACGTCACCAGGCCACGGTCGAACCGACCCGCTTCGGGTGCCGCCCATGGGGGAGCGGCATCCGGGGCGACCAGCCGCCCGCCTCCTCCCGGAAGGTGAGGCGCACCGATGTCGCAGCCCATCCTGCTCCTCGGCGCCGGCCGCCGGCGCGCGTACGACGAGTTCGTGCTGACGCGCCTCGCCGCGGCCCGCCCCGTGGTGCTGGTGGACGCCGCGCCGCCCGCCTGGGCCCACCCGTGCCTGGCCGGCCACCTCGCGGCGGACCCCGGCAAGGACGGGGCGACGGCGTCGGCGGTGGTGCGGTTCGCGGCCCGGCACCGGGTCCGCGGGGTGCTGGCCCACTCGGCCGAGTACGCGGTCGCCGCCGCCAGGATCGCCGGGCAGTTGGGGCTCCCCGGCCCCTCCCTCGCCGCGGCCGCCGCCTGCGCCGACCCGGCCGCGCTGCGGGCCTCGCTCGTCGCCGGCGCGGCCCCCGTCGACGACCCGGGCACGCCCAGGGTCAGCGCCGAGACCGTCGTCCTGGACGGCGAGATCCGCATCGTCGCCATCACCCGTACGACCCTGGGCCCGGCGCCTGCCCGGCAGCCGCTCCGGCACACCGTGCACGCCCACGACGGCCTGCTGCACAACCGTTTCCTGCGCCTGGCCGTCGACCGCACCGTGCACGCCCTCGGCCTCACCCGGGGTGTGCTGCACATCGGGTTGCGGCTCACCGACCGCGGCCCCCGGGTCACCGACGTCACCCCGTGCCTCCCGGGCGACCTGATCCCGCTCCTCGTCAGACGCGCCACCGGCGTCGACCTCGCGCAGGCCGCCGCCGCGCTGGCCACCGGCGAGGTGCCGGACACCACGCCCACCCTGCAGCGGGCGGCCGCGATCCGGTTCGCGTACCCGGCCGCCACCGGCCGCCTCGACCACCTGACCCTCTCCCCCGACGCGGCCCAGGAGCCCGGCGCCGAACGCATGATCCTCACCCAGGACGCCGGCCGCCAGGTCACCGCCGGGCCGCACGCGACCGTCGACGACCGGCTGGCGCTGTGGGTGGCCGTCGGCGAGGATCCCGCCGGCTGCGACGACGCCCTGCGCCGGATGGGCCGCCACCTGTCCGCGGGCATCGCCCCGATCGTGACAGCGGCCTGAACGCTTCGCCGCCCAGGCCGTGATGTACGGCCGCCGGTCGGCGGCGACACCGTCGTGGCCGGTCGGCGGCCGTCATTCGGCCCCGGCGCCATCGTGGCCGGTCGGCGGCCCTCGTTCGCCCCCGGCACCGCCGCTCGACACCCCTCGCTCAGCCACAGCACCATCGCCGCCGGCCGGCGACCGCCGTTCGGCCCCGGCACCGTCCTGACCAGTCGCGTCTCGCGGCGGAGCCGCACACCGATGCGGCCCCGCGCCCCACCGAGCCGCCACCGGATCGCAGCCGAGGTCAGCCCGCGGTCCGGTCACATCAGGGTCCGTATCAACCTCTCCGCCGCGCCAAGCAGTTCGACCTCCCGGCGGCTCATCGTCGGATTGGCCGCCCGTCGTCGCAGGGCCTCCGCCAACCCCTCCTCGGTCAGTTCGCCCGGATCGGCGAGCAGGGCCGCGAGCAGATCGCGGGCCACCGGCAGATCGCCCACCGCGACCTGGGCGAGGATCACCGCGGACATGGCCCAGTCGAGGCCGGGCGGCCCGTCCTCGGCGTTGGTCCAGTCGATGACCCGAGGCCCGTCGGGCGTCAGCATCACGTTGTCGGGATGCAGGTCGAGGTGGAGGACACGGGAGCCGGGCTCGGCCGGGTCCCGTCCGGGCACCGCGTGCAGCCGCCGCAGCAGCGAAGCGAGCAGCGCACCGCCCTCCGCCGCTCCCATCTCTCCCGCGAGCAGCGCCGCCAGCATGGTCGGCCCGGACAGCCGTTCCATCACCAGGTCGGTACGGGACCCGGAGGCCCGCACCCGGGGCACCGGGTACCCGTGCTCCCGCACGTACGTCATCACCGCGCCCTCGGCGGCCGCGTCCCCCCAGCCGTCCCGGTCCCGGCGCAGCACCCACGCCTCGTCGATCTCGTACACGTCGGCCGAACGCCCCGAACCGAGCAGTCTCCCCGTCATGGCATGACCATAACCAGCCACTACGACCCACAGCCGCCCCTCAGCTTCGATTCGGCGGCCGGTAAGGTAGCCGGGTCGTCATCACCCGTACGGGGGAAAGCCGGTGCAAACCCGGCGCCGCTCCTTCCTCGGTTCCCGGCTTCGCCCGAACCGGGGGACACCCCTGCCCGCGAACCGTCGCACCGACGGTGAGCCGGACCGCCCCGCGCGGGACGTTGATCGGCTCATGTGCGCCGGCACCCGTCGGCGCACGGCACCGTCGAGGTTCACGGAGCCGAGCCGCCGGGGTGTCCCGTGCCGCCCGGCTCCCCCGCAGGGAGAGGCACCCGCCGATCATGACCGTCCTCCGCCGCAGCGCCGCGGTGCTGGCCGCCACCGCCGTCATCGGCGCCGCCACGCCCGCCATGACCGCGACGGCCGCCGACGACCCGTCCCCGTCCGCTTCGACGGTGCTCCCGTCGGGGCTGTTCGGCAGCATGGATCCCAAGTACGACGGCGTCTGGCGTCAGTCGCTGGCCCTGCTCGCCCAGCACACGGTGGGCCTGACCCCGGCCGCGAAGGCGGTGGACTGGCTGGCCGGGCAGCAGTGCGCGAACGGCTCGTACGCGGCGTTCCGTGCCGAGCCGGCCGCGGCCTGCGGCGCCAAGGTGACGGTCGACACGAACAGCACGGCCGCCGCCGTACAGGCGCTGGCGGCGCTCGGCGGGCACGACGACGCCGTCGGCAAGGCGGTGACCTGGCTGAAGGCCCAGCGGAACAAGGACGGCGGCTGGGGTTACACCCCCGGCTCGCCCAGCGACACCAACTCCACCGGCGTGGTGATCGGCGCGCTCACCGCGGCCGGCGAGAGCCCGGACAAGGCGGCGGCCGACCTCATCGCCAAGTGGTCCATCCCCTGCGACGAGGACGGCGGCGGCGGCCTCGCCTACCAGCCGGACAAGAAGGGGAAGCTGGCCGCCAACGCGGACGCGACCGCCGCCGGGGTGCTCGGTCTGCTCGGCAAGGGGTTCGCGGCCACGGCCGGGAAGGCCCCGGCGGAGGGCTATGCCTGCGCCGACTCCGACAAGGCGCTGACCCCGGCGGACGTGGCCCGCAACGGCGCCGCGTATCTGGCGGACGCCACGGACGGCCAGGGACACCTGGTCTCCGCGCTCGCCGGCGCCAAGCCCCAGCCGGACTACGGCAACACCGCCGACGCGGTCGTGGCCATGGCCGCGCAGGGCTGGACCAAGCAGGCGCGGAAGCCGTACGCCTGGCTGGAGGCCCACGCCGTGCCGTGGGCGAAGCAGAGCGGGCCCGCGGCCTATGCCGAGCTGATCTTCGCGGCGCACGCGATGGGCACGGATCCGCGTGACTTCGGCGGTACGAACCTGGTGACGGCGCTCAACGCGACGGGCCCGGCCCCCGCGGCCGCGGCCGCGCACACCAAGGAGAAGAAGGACTCGTCGGGCACCAGCGTCTGGTGGATCGTCGGTACCGGGCTCGTCGCCGGCATCGGCATCGGCTTCCTGTTCAGCGGGCGCCGGAAGCAGCGGCAGCCGTGACCCGCGTCCGCCGTGCGGCGCTGCTGGTGATGGCCGCGCTGACCCTGCTGGCGACCGCGGCGCCGGCGGAGGCGGCCGGTTACCGCTACTGGTCCTTCTGGGAGCGGGACGGCTCGCGGTGGACGTACGCCACGCAGGGACCCGCCACGGCGCGGCCGGACGACGGCGCTGTCGAGGGGTTCCGGTTCGCGGTGAGCGAGGACTCGGGGGACGCGTCGCAGCCACGCGGGACGGCGGCCTTCGGGACGATCTGCGCCGACACGGCCGCCGTCCGGGGGAAGAAACGGGTGGGGCTGGTCATCGACTTCGGTACGACGGCGGACGCGCCGTCCGCGCAGCGGCCGCCGGTGCGGCGGACCGCGTGCGCGGTGGTGCCGGACGATGCGACGGCGGCGGAGGCGCTGGCCGCGGTGGCCAAGCCGTTGCGGTACGACGCGAACGCGTTGCTGTGCGCGATCGGGGGGTATCCCGAGAAGGGATGCGGGGAGAAGGTGGCGGCGGGCGGTACGTCGGCCGGTGGAACGTCGGGCGGCGGGCCGTCGGTGGGACTGCTGGCCGGTGCGGGGGTGGTCGTGGTGGTGGCCGCGGGTGCTTTCTGGCAGGCGCGGCGGCGAAGGAATGCGTGATCGTCACAGTGCGGGTGGGCGGGGGCTGGTCGCGCCCACGCGGCGGAGTCGCGGATCGATACGGCCCGCGCCCCTTCGCGGCGCACCCCATGAGCGCGGGCGGGTGACACCCCCCGTGCCCCGGTCCCGGCGTACCCGAGGCCTGCACCCCGGTGCCTGGTGGCTCTGGGCGCTCTCCCTCGGTGTCGCCGCCTCGCGGACCACCAACCCCCTCCTGCTCGCCCTTCTCGTCGCGGTCACCGGCTACGTCGTGGCCGCCTGCCGGAGCCGGACGCAGGGGTCCCGTTCCTACTCCGCCTTCGCCAGGCTCGCCCTCGCCGTCCTGCTCGTCCGCCTCGCCTTCACCGTCCTCCTCGGCTCCCCCATCCCCGGCTCGCACACCCTCGTCACCCTCCCCGAGGTCCCGCTCCCCCACTGGGCGCAGGGCATCCGGCTCGGTGGCCGGGTCACCGCCGAGGCGCTGGCCTTCGCCCTCTACGACGGCCTCAGGATCGCCACCCTGCTGATCTGCGTCGGCGCCGCCAACGCGCTCGCCGATCCGGCCCGTCTTCTGAAGTCGCTGCCCGGCGCCCTGTACGAGCTGGGCGTGGCCGTGGTCGTCGCCCTCACCTTCGCGCCGAACCTGATCGCCGACGTCCAGCGGCTGCGCGCCGCCCGCCGGCTGCGCGGCCGCCCCGACTCCGGCGTCCGGGGTCTGCTCCAGGTCGGACTGCCGGTCCTGGAGGGCGCGTTGGAGCGCTCGGTCGCCCTCGCCGCGGCGATGGACGCGCGCGGTTACGGCCGCAGCGCCGACGTACCGGACCGGGTCCGTCGTACGACGGCCGCGCTGACCCTCGGCGGGCTGCTCGGGGTGTGCGCGGGAACGTACGGGCTGCTCAGCGCCGAGGGCGGCGGTTACGGGCTGCCCCTGCTGCTGGCCGGGGTGGTCGCCGCGCTGGCGGGGCTGCGGCTCGGTGGCCGCCGTTCGCTGCGCACCCGCTACCGGCCGGACGCGTGGGACGCGCGGGCCTGGCTGGTGTCCGGGTCGGGCGCCGCCGTCGCCGGGCTGCTGGCGCTCGCCGCGGTACGGGATCCGGACGCCCTGCAGCCCGGGGTCGTACCGCTGGTCGCCCCCACGCTGCCGCTGTGGCCCGCGGCCGCCGTGCTGCTCGGGCTGCTGCCCGCCCTCGTCGTGCCGAAGGAGCCGTCGTGATCCGTTTCGAGGACGTCTCCGTGACGTACGAGGGCGCGGCCCGGCCAGCCGTCCGGGGTGTCGACTTCGAGGTGCCGGAAGGTGAACTCGTCCTCCTGGTGGGCCCGTCCGGTACCGGCAAGTCGACGATCCTGAACTCCGTCAGCGGGCTGGTGCCGCACTTCACCGGCGGCACGCTGCGCGGCCGGGTCACCGTCGCCGGGCGGGACACCCGCACGCACAAGCCGCGTGAACTCGCCGATGTCGTCGGCACGGTGGGGCAGGATCCGCTCGCCCACTTCGTGACCGGCACGGTGGAGGACGAACTCGCCTACGGGATGGAGTCGTTGGGTATCGCGCCGGCCGTGATGCGGCGCCGGGTCGAGGAGACCCTCGATCTGCTGGGGCTCGACGGGCTGCGGCACCGGGCGATCGGCACGCTCTCGGGCGGGCAGCGGCAGCGGGTCGCGATCGGGTCGGTGCTCACCCCGCACCCGGAGGTCCTGGTCCTCGACGAGCCGACCTCCGCGCTCGACCCGGCCGCCGCCGAGGAGGTGCTGGCCGTGCTCCAGCGGCTGGTGCACGACCTGGGGACCACGGTGTTCCTGGCCGAGCACCGGCTGGAGCGGGTGGTGCAGTACGCCGACCGGGTCGTGCTGCTTCCGGAGCCGGGGGCCGCGCCGGTGTGTGGCACTCCCGCCGAGGTGATGGCCGTGTCGCCGGTGTGCCCGCCGGTGGTGGAGCTGGGTCGGCTGGCCGGGTGGTCACCGCTGCCGATGACCGTACGGGACGCCCGGCGCCGGGCGTCCGGGCTGCGAGAGCGCCTCGCCGGTCGGACGGCCCCGGACCATGGGACCCCCGACACCTCGGCGACCCCGAACCATCGGACCCCCGGCGCCCCGGCGACCCCCGCCACCACTCCCGGCACCGGGTCGGCCGAAGCCCAGCGGCCCACCGCCACCCCCGCCACCACTCCCCCCACCGGGCGGGCACCACACCGCTGGTGGCCCGCCGCCCCCGGCGCTCCCCGCGCCGGGCGGCCCGGAATCCAGGGGTCCGCCGCCTCGGCGGGCCCCTCGGCTCCCGTCCCTCCCCTCGCCGAGGTCCGCTCCCTCGCCGTCCGCCGGGACCGGGTGGACGCGCTGTGTGGTGTCGATCTCGCCGTCGCGCCCGGCGAGACCGTCGCCCTCATGGGCCGTAACGGCGCCGGGAAGTCCACGCTGCTGGGCGCCCTGGTCGGGCTGGTGGAGCCGGGCTCCGGGACGGTCCGGGTCGGCGGGGCGGTGCCGCATCGCACCCGCCCGCGGGACCTCGTACGCCTGGTCGGTCTGGTCCCGCAGGAACCCCGTGACCTGCTGTACGCCGACACGGTCGGCGCCGAGTGCGCGGCCGCCGACCGGGATGCCGGAGCGGCGTCCGGGACCTGTCGTGAGCTGGTGTCCGGGCTGCTCCCCGGGGTCGCCGACGCCACCCATCCGCGCGATCTGTCCGAGGGACAGCGGCTGGCGCTGGCACTGGCCGTCGTACTGACGGCCCGGCCGCCGCTGCTCCTGCTGGACGAGCCGACCCGGGGCCTCGACTACGCGGCGAAGGCCCGGCTGGTCGGCGTGCTGCGCGGGCTCGCCGCCGACGGGCACGGGATCGTGCTGGCCACGCACGACGTGGAGCTGGCCGCGGAGATCGCGCACCGGGTCGTGCTGCTCGCGGAGGGCGAGGTGATCGCGGACGGGCCGACGGACGACATCGTCGTGTCCTCGCCGTCCTTCGCCCCGCAGGTGACGAAGGTCCTCGCGCCGCAGCGGTGGCTGACCGTGGCCCAGGTGCGGGAGGCACTGGCATGACCGGCCCGGTGCGGCTCGGCCCCCGTTCCCTGGCCGCCCTCGTCCTCGTCAGTGCCGTCGGCGTGGTCGCGGTCGGCTGGCCCTTCCTCGCCCCGCCGTCCTCCCGGCTCACCTCGCACGCCCAGGACGCGCCCTGGCTCTTCGCGGGCCTGCTGCTCCTGCTGGTCGCCGTGCTCGGGGCGACGATCTCCGAGTCGGGGCTCGGTCCGAAGGCCGTCGCCATGCTCGGCGTGCTGGCCGCGACCGGTGCGGCGCTGCGGCCGATCGGCGCGGGCACCGCCGGGATCGAGCCGATGTTCTTCCTGATGGTGCTGAGCGGGCGGGTGCTGGGGCCGGGCTTCGGGTTCACCCTCGGCTCGCTCACCATGTTCGCGTCGGCGCTGCTCACCGGCGGGGTGGGGCCGTGGCTGCCGTTCCAGATGCTGGCGATGGGCTGGTTCACGATGGGGGCCGGGCTGCTGCCGGGTGCCGGGCGGCTGCGCGGGCGCGGTGAGCTGGCGCTGCTGGCGGGCTACGGCTTCCTGGCCGCGTTCGGCTACGGCATGGTCGTGGACCTGGCCGGCTGGCCGCTGCTGGCCGGCACCGCCTCGAACATCGCCTTCGACCCGCACGCCGGGCCCGCCGCCAATCTGGCCCGGTTCCTCGCCTACAGCCTGGCCACCGCCATGGGCTGGAACCTGGGCCGTGCCCTGTGCACGGTCGTCCTCACCCTGGTCCTCGGGCCGGCCCTGCTGCGGACGCTGCGCCGGGCGACCAGAAGGGCCGCTTTCGAGACCGCCGTCACATTCGACGGCCCCGGGGCGTGAGGCGTCGTACGCACCCGGTGACGCGACCGGTGAAGCACCCCACATGACGCACGTCACCTACGATCCGGACTAGTAGACAGGCTTTTCCTAAATGTCCGATTCGCCAGGGGCCCTGACCTGCACATTGAGAGCCACGCCACACAACGGACCATCACCGCCAATGCGACCACAACTAGTAAAAGGGGTGATTGCGGACGGGTTTCCGGCCTGCTTCTCTGGACGACGTCGCCAGGCACCACCGGCTCCCAGCGGGCCACGGAGCCGACGCACACGGCCACCGCCTACGGGTGGTTCCGGAGCACGGCGACCCCCTGTCCCCGACGAACGAGGTTCTCCGTGTCCGTGTCCATCATCCGCCGCATCGCCTCCCCGAAGAAGGTCCTCACCGCTGCCGCCGTGGCCGCCGCCACCGCCGGTATGGCGCTGAGCGCGGCGCCCGCCCAGGCCGCCACCGGCTCGGCCTCCTCCGCTCAGACGATCGCGCACAAGATGATTCCGGACGCCGCGCAGTTCAACGCGTTCAGCAAGATCGTCTCGCATGAGAGCGGCTGGAACCCCAGCGCCACCAACAGCTCCTCCGGCGCCTACGGCCTGGTCCAGGCCCTGCCGGGCTCGAAGATGGCGTCCGCCGGCTCCGACTGGAAGACCAACCCGGCCACCCAGATCAAGTGGGGTCTGGACTACATGAACTCCCGCTACGGCAGCCCGACGGCCGCCTGGAGCTTCTGGCAGGCCAACGGTTGGTACTGAGCCGGCCGACCCGCTCCCCCGCACCTCGGCACCCTCGCCCCCTCCTCCCGGGCGAGGGTGCCGACGCATGTCCGGACGTGGTGGACTGATGTCCCAGAGCCGCCGGACCCCGGGGCCGGGCAAGCCCCCGGTCCGGCGCGTCCCCACCGGAGGAGCGATACCCACGGCGACACCGACCCCCGATCCCGAGACCCGCGGTGTGCGGCTGGTGTTCGTACTGCTGGCCCTGACCATGATGAGCGGCATGATCGACGCCGTCAGCTATCTCGGCCTCGGCCATGTCTTCACCGCGAACATGACCGGCAACGTGGTGGTCCTGGGCTTCGCGGCCGCCGGGGCGCCCGGCTTCTCCGTCCCCCACTCGGCGGCCTCGCTGGCCGCCTTTCTGCTGGGCGCGGCGGTGGGCGGCCGGGTCTCGGCCCGGTTCGGCGGCAGCTCCCGCCGGCGGTGGATGCGGGTGACCCTGGCCGCGGAGGCGGTCCTGTTGGCCGCGTCCGCCGTGGTGGCCTTCGCCCGGCACGGCGGGACGGCGACGACGTACACCCTGATCGCGCTGACCGCCTTCGCGATGGGTCTGCGCAACGCGAGCGTCCGCAAGCTGGGGATCCCCGACCTGACGGCGACCACGGTCCTGACGACGACCCTGACCGGCCTGGTCTCCGAGTCCCACCTCGGCGACGCCACCAGGCCGCACTCCCCGCGCCGCGTTGCCGCGGTCCTCGCGCTGGTCGCCGGCGCGGTCCTGGGCGCCTGGCTGGTCCTCCACGAGAACCTGGGGATCCCGCTGCTCGTCACGGCGGTGGTCGCCGGGGCGCTGGCGGTGGTGGCGTCCGGACAGGAGTGACGGGAGTGACGGGAGCGTGCGGCGCCGGCGTCTCGGGGGAGGCAGGAACGGGGCGTGGGGAGGGGGTGCTCCTGCCTCCCTCGGGGCGGGCCGGCGGCGCCGGGAGCCGTCGGCCCGGGTCGCGGGGTTACGACGTGGTGACCTGGAGGTGCTTCACCCCGTTGATCCACGCCGAGCGCAGCCGGTCCGGGTCGCCGACCAGGCGCAGGGTCGGCATCGCGTCGGCTATCGCGTTGAAGATCAGGTCGATTTCGAGGACCGCGAGGGACTTGCCCAGGCAGTAGTGCGGGCCGCCGCCGCCGAAGCCGAGGTGGGGGTTGGGGTCGCGGGTGATGTCGAAGGCGTCGGGGTCGGTGAAGACCTCGGGGTCGTGGTTGGCCGAGGCGTAGAAGACGCCGACCCGGTCGCCCTTGCGGATCAGCTTGCCGCCCAGCTCGGTGTCCTGGGTGGCGGTGCGCTGGAAGGAGTTGACCGGGGTGGCCCAGCGGACGATCTCCTCGGCGGCGGTCGACGGGCGCTCGCGCTTGTAGAGGTCCCAGGCCTCGGGGTGGGTGAGGAAGGCGTGCATGCCGTGGGTGATGGCGTTGCGGGTGGTCTCGTTGCCGGCCACCGCGAGCATCAGCACGAAGAAGCCGAACTCGTCGGAGTTCAGGTTGCCCTCGTCCTCGGCCGCCACCAGCGTGGAGACGATGTCCTTGGCCGGGCACTGCTTGCGGTCGGCGGCCATGTTCATCGCGTAGGCGATCAGCTCGGTGGCCGACTCGGCGCCCACCTCCTCGGTGATCGCGTACTCCGGGTCGTCGTACGAGATCATCTTGTTGGACCAGTCGAAGATCTTGGCCCGGTCGTCCTGCGGGATGCCGATCAGTTCGGCGATCGCCTGGAGGGGGAGCTCGCAGGCGACCTCGGTGACGAAGTCGAAGGGGCCGGAGTGGGCGCGGGCCGCGTCGGTGATCGCCAGCGCGCGGGTGCGCAGCCGCTCCTCCAGAGCACGGATCGACCGGGGCGTGAAACCGCGCTGGATGATCTGGCGGACCCGGGTGTGCTCGGGCGGGTCCATGTTCAGCAGGATCAGCCGCTGGGCGTCGATCGCGTCCCGCTGCATGTGCTCGCCGAAGCGGATGATCGCGGTGTTGAGCCAGGACGAGAAGATCTCGGGGTGCGTGGAGACGTACTTGACGTCCGCGTGCCGGGTGACGGCCCAGTAGCCGTCGTCCGCGAAGCCGGCTATGCCGTGCGGCTGTTCGATCCAGCGGACCGGTTCCGCCCGGCGCAGCTCGGCGAACTCCGGGAGCGGCACCCGGTGATGGAGCAGATCGGGGTCGGTGAGGTCGAACCCGTCGGGCAGTGCGGGACAGGGCATGGCGGCTCACTCCCACCGTGTACGAACCTGGATACGTATGCCTTACGACGACCATCTGATGGACCATCAGAAAGAGCCGGTTGCCGTGAAGGTAGTAACGGGTTCTACAAGTCGCAAGGGGCACGGTCACCCCAATTGCGTGCACCCCCCTTGCGATTGCGGACGGGCTGTCAGCAGACTGCACACAGAACTAGTACGCGTTCTAGTTCTGCGTGGCGGGCCGGGCCGGGACGCCCCTGCGCCGCGCGGGTGACCGAGGAGAGGACCGAGCCCCCATGGCCGCGGAACCCGTGATCGTCGAAGCCGTACGCACCCCCATCGGCAAGCGCGGCGGCGCGCTGGCCAATCTGCATCCCGCCTACCTCCTGGGCGAGACCTACCGAGAACTCCTCGGCCGCACCGGCATTCCCGCCGACGCGGTCGAGCAGATCGTCGGCGGCACGGTGACCCACGCCGGCGAGCAGTCCATGAACCCCGCGCGTACGGCCTGGCTGACCGTCGGGCTGCCGTACGAGACCGCGGCCACCACCGTCGACTGCCAGTGCGGCTCCTCGCAGCAGGCCTCGCACATGACCGCCAACATGATCGCCGCCGGGGTCATCGACGTCGGGATCAGCTGCGGGATCGAGGCGATGTCGCGGGTGCCGCTGGGCTCCGGCTCCAAGCACGGGCCGGGCAAGCCCTTCCCCGACGAGTGGAACGTCGACCTGCCGAACCAGTTCGAGGCCGCCGAGCGCATCGCCCGTCACCGGGGCCTGACCAGGGAGAACGTCGACTCGCTCGGGCTGCTCTCGCAGGAGCGGGCGGCGTACGCCTGGGCCGAGGAGCGCTTCAAGCGGGAGACCTTCGCCGTGCAGGTGCCGACGACGGAGGAGGAGCAGCACGCCGGGCAGGGCATGTGGCGCCTGGTCGACAGGGACGAGGGCCTGCGCGACACGTCCATGGAGGCGCTGTCCGGTCTGAAGCCGGTGATGCCGACGGCGGTCCACACCGCGGGCAACTCGTCGCAGATCTCGGACGGCGCGGCCGCCATCATGTGGGCGTCGAAGCGGATGGCCCGCGCCCTGAAGCTGCGCCCGCGGGCCCGGATCGTCGCCCAGGCCCTGGTCGGCGCCGACCCGCACTTCCACCTCGACGGCCCGATCGACGCGACCCGGGCCGTGCTCGGCAAGGCCGGCATGACCCTCAAGGACATCGACCTGGTCGAGATCAACGAGGCGTTCGCGTCGGTGGTGCTGAGCTGGGCCCAGGTCTTCGAGCAGAGCCTGGACAAGGTCAACGTCAACGGCGGCGCGATCGCCCTGGGCCATCCGGTGGGGGCCACGGGCGCCCGCCTGATCACCACGGCCCTGCACGAACTGGAGCGCGCGGACAAGGAGTTCGCCCTGGTGACCATGTGCGCGGGCGGCGGCCTGGCCACCGGGACGATCATCCAGCGCCTCTGAGAAGCGCCCCGAAGGGGCGCGGGGCTGTATTGAATGTGCGGCTGCCGCCGCGTGGGCGCGACCAGCCACGACGGCGCCGCGGACGAACGACAGCGCACCGCGGCGCTTCCAGCCGAGCGCGCAGCGCTGGCAGGCGTCAGCCGGGAGCCGGCACCGTCACCGGCTCCCGGTCCTCCTTGTCGGCCCCCGCCACCCGCAGGGCCCGAGCCCGCGGCCCCTGCAGCAGAT
Source organism: Streptomyces sp. NPDC048254 (assembly GCF_043201895.1). Lineage (NCBI taxonomy): Bacteria > Bacillati > Actinomycetota > Actinomycetes > Kitasatosporales > Streptomycetaceae > Streptomyces > Streptomyces sp. NPDC048254. Next base: position 1,019,711 of record NZ_JBICZJ010000001.1, on the reverse strand, counting down.
ACCCGACGCCGAACCCCGCGCCGACCACCGCCGCACCCCCCACCGCGTCCAGGACCCAGTGGTTGCCCGTGCCGATGATCGCCGAGACCGTGAACAGGGGGTGGATCAGGCCGAGGGCCTTCAGCCACCACGTCGGGGCGACGACGGCGATGACGATCCCGCACCACAGCGCCCAGCCGAAGTGCAGCGAGGGCATCGCCGCGTACTGGTTGGTCAGCTCGGTGAGGGTGCCGTAGTCCGGCTTGGCGAAGTCCTGCGGGCCGTGCACGGTGTCGATGATGCCGAGCCCCGGCATCAGACGCGGCGGGGCCAGCGGGTAGAGCCAGAAGCCGATCAGGGCGAACGCGGTGGCGAAGCCGAGGGCGGTACGGGCCCAGCGGTAGTCGACCGGGCGGCGGACGTAGAGGACCGCGAGGACGGTCAGCGGGACGACGAAGTGGAAGGACTCGTAGTAGAAGTCGAGGAAGCCGCGCAGCCGGCCGATGCCGTACACGGTGTGGTTGACCCAGTGCTCGATGTCGAGGTGCAGGAACCGCTCGATGTCGAGGATCTGGTGCCCGTGGTGCTCGGCCCGGACCCGCCCGGAGGTGCCGTCCCCGTCCCCGGCGGCGGCCAGCCGGATCTGCTGGTAGGCGAAGTAGACCAGCCGCATCGCGACCAGTTCGAGGAAGAGGTTCGGCCGGGTCAGGACCCGGCGCAGCCAGGGGGCCAGCGGCACCCGGCCGAAGCGGGCCGGCACCGGCTCCGCGTAGTCCGTCGGGACCGGGCGGGCGAACTCCGGGTCGGTGCGGGACAGGAACGGTACGACCGTGGCCGCGGCCAGGGCGGCCAGCAGGACGGCGTTGTCGCGCACCGGCACGAAGAGGGACTGGTTCGGCAGCAGCGCCTTGGCGGGCAGCGTCATCACCATGACCACCACGACCGGCCACACCGACCGGTCGGCGGCGCGCCGCCCGGTCCGGCCGACCACCGCGAGCAGCACCCACAGCAGCTGGTGCTGCCAGGCGGCCGGCGACACCGCCACCACCGCGCAGCCGGTGATCGCGACCGCCAGCAGCAGCTGCCCGTCCCGGGCGTAGCGCACCGCGCGGCGCAGCGCGAAAACGGCCACGGTCGCACCGAGCGCCAGGAACAGGACGATCTCCAGCGGGCCGCTCAGCCCGAACCGCAGCAGGGCGCCGTGCAGCGACTGGTTGCCGAGCTCGTCCGCCTGGCCGCCGAGGCCGACGCCGGCGATGTGGTGGACCCAGTACGTGCCCGAGTCGTGCGGCAGCGCCGCCCAGGCCAGCGCCGTGCACGCGGCGAAGGTGACGCCGGAGGCGAGGGCGGCCCGGCGGCGGCCGGTGAACCAGAGCAGCGGGGCGAACAGCAACAGGGCCGGCTGGAGCGCGGCGGCCAGGCCTACGCACAGGCCGCCGTCGCGCTGCCCGCGGGCGGCGAAGCAGCCGAGCAGGACGAGCAGGACCGGGATGATGCTGGTCTGGCCGAGCCAGAGGGTGTTGCGAACCGGCAGCGAGAGCATCAGCAGGCTGACGGCGACCGGCGCGGCCAGCAGCGCGGTACGGCGGCTCACCGGCTGCGGCAGCGCGCGGGCGGCGACCAGGCCGAGGGCGACCACCAGCAGCAGCGTGCCGAAGGTCCAGCCCCAGCCGAGGGCCTGCTCGGCGGCCTTGGTGAGCGGCTTGAGCACCAGCCCGCCGAACGGGGACCCGGTGAACTGGGTCGAGTCGTAGAGCGAGCCCTTGACGTGCAGCACGCCCTCCGGGCCGACCCAGGTCTCCAGATCCGTCAGCCGGTCCCCGCTCGGGGTGCCGAGGACCACGGCCATCTGCCGTACGGCGAGGATCGCGGCCACCGCCCACAGCCCGAGCCGGGCCATTCTGAACCGCGTCCCTGGTTCCGCTCCCCCGAACGCGTCTCCCGGTCTCCCACTGTGTTCCACGTTCGCCACGCCGCGCCGGCCTCCCGCCCCGCTCGTTCGCTCTGAGAACCCTGAGAACCCCCATGAGGCTCCCATTCCTTTCTGTGAGAGACGCGGGCAACCCCCTCTTCACCTGACGTCCGTCCGCGTTCTGTCCGGAAGGCGACAGGCCGGAAGGGGTGCGGCTGCCCGCGTGGAGCGCGACAAGGATCACAGCGCGTGGTCCGCATACGGCCACGGGAGGGGGCATACGTCCCTGCGTACACCGCATTTAGCTGCACAATGCACGGATGCGTGTACGCGACGTAACGGGCCCAAGTCCTCCTATCGTCGCTTTTCGACCCGTCCGGCGCCGTACGGGCCGCGCCCCCGTCCCCGTCGAAAGGTAGGCGAGCCCCGTTTTGGCGACCGCCACAGCCGTCACCCCGTCCGTCAACATCCCCGGCCCCCGTAGGGCCGCCCCAGCGCCGACCGTCACCGACCCCGCGCTGGTGAAGCGCGCCGTGAAGGCGGCCGCGCTCGGCAACGCCATGGAGTGGTTCGACTTCGGCGTCTACAGCTACATCGCGGTGACCCTGGGCAAGGTCTTCTTCCCGTCCGGCAACCCGACCGCCCAGCTGCTGTCCACGTTCGGCGCCTTCGCCGCGGCCTTCCTGGTCCGCCCGGTCGGCGGCATGGTCTTCGGCCCGCTCGGCGACCGCGTGGGCCGCCAGAAGGTCCTCGCCGTCACCATGATCATGATGGCGGCCGGCACCTTCGCGATCGGCCTGATCCCCTCGTACGCGACGATCGGCGTCGGCGCCCCGATCCTGCTCCTGGCCGCCCGCCTGGTGCAGGGCTTCTCGACCGGCGGCGAGTACGCGGGCGCGTCCACGTTCATCGCCGAGTACGCGCCGGACAAGAAGCGCGGCTTCTTCGGCAGCTGGCTGGAGTTCGGCACGCTCGCGGGCTACATCGGCGGCGCGGGCCTGGTCACCCTGATGACGGCCCTGCTCTCCGACGGCGACCTCACCTCCTGGGGCTGGCGCATCCCGTTCCTGATCGCGGGCCCGATGGGCATCATCGGCCTCTACCTGCGGATGCGCCTGGAGGAGACCCCCGCGTTCGCCGCCGAGGTCGAGAAGGCCGAGCAGGCCCGCCCGAAGGTCCCGCTGCGCGAGATGATCACCGGCCAGTGGAAGGCCCTGCTGCTGTGCATGGCCCTGGTCCTGGTCTTCAACGTCACGGACTACATGCTGCTGTCGTACATGCCGAGCTATCTGACGAGCGAGCTGAAGTACGACGAGACGCACGGCCTGCTGGTGGTCCTCGCCGTCATGACCCTGATGATGATCGTGCAGCCGTTCGCCGGCGCGCTCACCGACCGCGTCGGCCGCCGCCCGGTGATCGCCGCGGGCTGCGCGGGCTTCCTGCTCGTCTCCGTCCCGGCCCTGCTCCTGATCCGCCAGGGCAGCCTGCTGGCGGTCGGCCTCGGCATGGGCGCCCTGGGCCTCCTCCTGGTCTGCTTCACGGCAGCGATGCCGGCGGCCCTCCCGGCCCTCTTCCCGACCCGGGTCCGCTACGGCTCCCTGTCGATCGGCTTCAACGTCTCGGTGTCCCTCTTCGGCGGCACGACCCCGCTGGTGGTGACGGCCCTGATCGGAGCGACGGGCGACATGATGATGCCCGCGTACTACATGATGGCGGCGGCGATCATCGGCGGCTTCGCGGCCTGGCGCATGACAGAAACCGCAGGCAAGCCCCTGCCCGGTTCAGCACCGTCGGTCGAAGCGCCCCTTTCGGGGCGCGGGGAACTGCGCAAAACCCCCACTCACCTGCACCGTTCGAACGATCCGTCCCGTCTGCCCGTACCGTCGGTAGACAGACGGTAGCCGTCCGGAAGTACCCCCTCGGGCCACGCCTTCCGCTATACCGTCTGAAGTCCTAGATCGACGGTACGGCGGAGGGCATCGGTTCATGATCGGCCAGCGGCGACCCCGCCGACGCACACGCTTACTCACGGTCCTCCTCCTGCTCACCGGCATCCAGCTCGGCTGGCTCGCCGCCCCCGCCTTCGCCTGCGGCTGCGGCGCCCTCGTCCCCGCCGGCCGGCAGCAGGTCACCGTCGGCCGGGAGGAGTCGGTCCTCCGCTGGGACGGCACCCGCGAACAGATCGTGATGCGCCTGACGGTCGACGGCGACGCCGACCGCGCCGCCTGGATCATGCCCGTCCCGCACCGCGCCACCGTCGCCCTCGCCGACCCGGCCCTCTTCGACGAGCTGCACACCCTCACCGCCCCGGTGCACCGCACCCGGTACCACTTCTGGCCCCAGAACGGCGACTGGCCCCTCACCACCGGCGGTACCACGACGGCCGGCCCGCCCGACGGCGCCGCGAATGCCCCCGGCGTCGGCGTCGTCGGCCGCCGGCGGCTCGGCCCGTTCGACGTGGCCCAGCTGACCGCCACCGACCCCGGCGCCCTGGACGGCTGGCTGCGCAGCAACGGCTTCCCGTTCCCACCCCGCCTGGACACCGCGCTCCGGCCGTACGTCGAGCAGCGCTGGGAGTACGTCGCGGTCCGGCTCGCCCCCGAGACCGCGGGCACCACGCTGAACGGCGCCCTCGACCCCCTGCGCCTCGCCTTCGCCAGCGACCGGCCCGTCTACCCGATGCGGCTGTCCGGACTCGCGGCCACCCCGCAGTCGCTGGGCCTGTTCGTGCTCGCCGCCCACCGCATGGAGCCGCGCGCGGCGATCGGCGGCGAGCGCCCGAGGGTCGTCTACGCCGGCCGGCTCAGCCGTCCGACCGGCGATCTCCGCGAACTCGCCGCCGGCACCCCGTATCTGACGGCCATCGGCCAGGAGTTTCCGTACCCGTCCCGGATCTCCGACGACCACGTGCTGCGCCGGGCGTCCTCGGACACCCCCGTCCAGCAGGTCGTCTACGAGGACCGGCTGCGCGAGGCGGCCGGGATCCCGCTGTGGCTGCTCACGGTCGGCGCCGCACTGCTGCTGGCCGTCACGGTCGCCTCCCTGGTAGCCGTACGACGCTCCCGCCGCCCGGCCCTGCCCCCACCGCCGGTACAGCCCCCGCCACCGGTCCAGCCGCCCCCGCCCCCGGCCCAGCCCCCTGCGCCGATCGGCTGAGTTCCGTCCGGTACCGGGGCGGGAGATCACCGAGTCACCCGCCTCCTGAGTAGTGCTAAGCAAGTAGCCGTCACTGGACGGTTACCGGATATCCGAAAGGCAGCGGACGCATGAGCGGCTCTCAGCTCTGGGACGACGTCGACTTCTACTTCACCAGCCACCTCTCGCCGGACGACGAGGCGCTCCAGGCGGCCCTGCGTGAGAGCGAGGCCAACGCCCTCCCGCACGTCAACGTGACCCCCAACCAGGGCAAGCTGCTCCAGCTCCTCGCACAGGTCCAGGACGCCCGGAGCATCCTGGAGATCGGCACCCTCGGCGGCTACAGCACCATCTGGCTGGCCCGCGCCCTGCCCGAGGACGGCAGGCTGATCTCGCTGGAGTACAGCGCCCGGCACGCCGAGGTGGCGGTCCGCAACATCGCCCGCGCCGGGCTGGAGCGGCTCGTCGAGGTGCGGGTCGGCCCCGCCCTGGAGTCGCTGCCCAAGCTCGCCGACGAGAACCCGGCCCCCTTCGACCTGGTCTTCATCGACGCCGACAAGGTCAACAACCCGCACTACGTGGAGTGGGCGCTGCGGCTCACCCGCACCGGCAGCCTGATCATCATCGACAACGTGGTGCGCGGCGGCCGGGTCGTCGACGCGGACAGCAGCGAACCGGACGTGGTCGGCACCCGTGCCGCGATCGAGCTGATCGCCGCCCACCCGAGGCTGAGCGGTACGGCGATCCAGACGGTCGGCAGCAAGGGCTACGACGGCTTCGCCCTGGCCCGGGTACTGGCCTAGCCCTGGCCTAGCCCGGTACTGGCCCGGTCCGGCCTCGGTCCGGCCGGGGCCGGGTCTCAAGCCTCGTGGTAGAAGCCCACGTTGACGCTGCGCGGGGCGGTGCGGTCCCGGACGACGATCTCGCCGGAGCCGCCCCGGGGCAGTGCGACCGTACCGCCGTAGCCGATGGCCTGGGCGTACTCGCCGACGGTCAGCAGTACCTCGGAGGACGGTTCGGCCTGGGAACCGCGCAGCCAGGTGACCTGCCAGCCGCCCTCGGGCCCGCACAGGAACTCCAGGTGCACCCGGGAGACGAACAGCCAGTCGTCGGGCGTGGTGAGCCGGCAGGCGGAGGCATCGCGGCCCACTCGCAGCACGGCGCCCGGTTCGCTGGGCGCGTCGGCCATGAGCATTCCGGCTGTCTCGCCCGCGTCCCCGGACACGGAGGCCATGGTGAGTTCGAGCACGTGCGTTCCCCCTGCGCGGTTCCTGAATCGTTCGTGGATCTCCGGCGCATGATAAAACGCCCGGCGGGGTGGCGTCCGGCACAATGAAGTCATGACCGAGCGAAAGCCACCCGGGGTGCCGTTCGAATCCTGGGTCGACAAGCAGATCCTCGATGCGCAGCGGCGCGGTGACTTCGATCAACTCGCGGGCACGGGTGAGCCGTTGCCGGCCGACCTGGACACGCCCTACGACGAACTGTGGTGGGTCAGAAGGAAGATGGCCCGGGAGGGCCTGGCGATGCTGCCGCCGTCCCTCGCCCTGCGCAAGGAGGCCGAGGACGCGCTGGCGGCCGCCTACGCGGCCCCCTCGGAGCGGATCGTCCGCAAGATCCTCACGGAGGTCAACGCGAAGATCCGGGACATGATGTTCAAGCCGCCGCCCGGGCCCCCGCTGGGCAAGAAGCCGTACGACGTCGAGGAGGTCGTACGCGAGTGGCGGGAGCGCCGGGCTGCGGCCGAGGCGGCGGCGGACTCAGATGTGTAGCAGCCGGTCCGCCAGTTCGCGGTAGTCGCGCAGCGCCAGCCGAAGCTGTTCGGTGTCGGCCGAGCCGGGGTGGTCCCGGTCGGTGTCCTGCCAGCTGCCGCGCAGGGTACGGCGGCGCCGGTCGACGGCGTCGGTGAAGCGGGCGCTGAGTTCCTCGACGGCCCGGTCGGCCTCCTCGACGGCCGCGCGCGGCTCGTCGACGAAACCGGTGACCGCGTGCTGGAGGCGCCGCTCCAGCTGCCCGCACTCCTCGTTCGGCATCAGCCGGTCGTCATGGGCCGCCTGCCGGTCGTCGTCCGCCGCCAGTCGGTCGTCGTTCGACATCCGCCCTTCGCCGGCCGGCGTCCGCGGGTCGTCGGTCGGCATCCGCGGGTCGTCGTTGCGTGCGAGCCGGTCGTCGCGGGTCGGGTCCGGCGCATGGCCCGGACCCTTGCCGGCCACCAGCACCGCCTGCCCGGGCGCCTCCTCCCGGTCGTCCATACGCTCCGGCGCGATGTCCTCCCGCCCGGGGGTGGCCCCCCTGACAGAGGCGTCGCCCCGGTCGGTCATGCCCCCGGTCGTGCGCTTGGTCGTGCGCTCCTCGCGTCCCGGCATCGCCTCATCGCCGGGATATATGTCGCCGCTCCCCTGCTGGCGGCCCTTCTCTGTCCTCGCGTCGGTCATGTCGGTCAGCTCTCCTTCGGGCGGCTCCGGTCGGCGGACCAGGGCAGATGCGGATGGCCGCCGGTGTCGGCACCGACACCGGCGCGGTGCCGACCGGTCTCGCCGGCCGACTGGGTGACCAGGTCGTCGAAGAGGGAGCGGGCCTCGATCATGGCCGTGCGCATCTCCTCGGTGCCCGCCTGGTTCTGCTCGGCCCCGCTCACGGGCGCCTGGGCGGCGCGGTGGACGCGGCGGTAGCCGTCGACGTGGTCGGCGTGGTGCACGGACAGCGCGGCGACCTGGTCGTCGTACTCGGCACCGGCCGGGAAGCCACGGGCGGCCGCCACTTCGGCGAGCAGCCGGTCGATCTCGGTCACGGACTCCCGCGGCGAGTCGACGAAGTGTTCCTGTGCGGTCGTCCAGCGGGCCGCGTAGCGTTCGCGCTCCGCCGGTTCCAGCGGCCGCTCGTGCAGGTCGCCGTGGCGCTGCACCCGTTCGGCGAGCTCCTGCTCGGCCGCCTTGGTGTCGCCGCTGTGCTGGGCCACGGCCCGCTCGTACTCGGGCCCGAAGCGCTGCTTCAGGCCGTGCGGGCCGCTCCTCCTGGAGCGCGCGACCAGCACGGCCGCGACGACGACCACGGCGGCCACGATCACAATCGCGATGATCAAGCCTGTGGACATGGTTGCCTTCCGGTGTCTCGGCCCGACGGGCCGGCTCGCCCTCCGGGTGACCCGCACAGCGCCCCGCAAACGGCCCCGGGCCATGCGGCCGAACCGGGCCCGCGCCGAATTCGGTTGCACGACCCACCCGGGTCCGCCCGAGACTGCCGTCCATGACCACCTGGACGATCACCCCGGAACGCCCCGACTCACCCGTGGCCGCCGCTCTGTGGCGGGCGTACTACACGGAGGTCAGCGACCGCTGGTACCTGCGCCACGAGGGCCGGCGCACCGACCCGGCCGAGCTGGAACGCGAGATCGCCGCCCGTCCGGGATCCGAACTCGCCCCACCCACCGGGCGGTTGCTGATCGCACGGTACGACGGTGCGCCGGCCGGCAGCGCGGGCGTACGGCTCCTGGATCCGGCCACCGCCGAACTCACCCGGGTCTTCGTGTACGAGGCGCTGCGCGGCCGGGGCGGCGCCGCACTCCTGGTCGCGGCGGCCGAGGACGCGGCCCGCGCGCTCGGGGCCGGGCGGCTCGTGCTGGACACCCGCACCGACCTCGTCGAGGCCCGCGCCCTGTACGCACGGCTCGGCTACACCGAGACCGAACGGCACAACGACGACATCTACGCCGAGCACTGGTTCCGCAAGGAACTCGTCAACTGACGTGCTGGGAGGCCGGGTTCTGGGGCTGTTCGCGTTCGGTGCCGCAGAGTTCGTCGGTCAGGTCGCGCACCAGGCGGTCCAGGTCGGTGGGCCGGTCGGAGCTCCACCAGTCGCCGAGCAGGTCGGCCAGGGACTCCTCGCGGGCCCTGGCGAGCCGTTCGGCGATCTCGCGGCCCTGCTCGGTCAGGGTCAGGTCGAGGCCCAGGCGGTCGACGAGGTTGCGCTCCTCCAGCTGGCGGGCACCCTCCAGGACGACGGCCATCGGGACGGCCCCGCGTTCGGCGAGCCGGCCCGGCTCCACCGAGCCGTATCTGCGGATCCGCAGCAGCAGCCAGCCGGCCGCGGGCACCAGGTCCACCCCGGCCCGCTCGTTGATCTTCCGGTAGATCTCCCGGCGGCCCTCCCGGGTGCCGAGCAGCGACAGGGCCCGGCAGCACTCGTCGTACGACGACCGCTGCACCGGGTTGGGCGGGATGGTCTCCGACGCGTCCGGCGCGGTGACCGAGCCGCGCAGCCGGTCCTCCTTGAGGAACCAGGCCAGGACGAAGCCGAGGGCGGCCACCGGAGCGGCGTACAGGAAGACGTCGGTGATCGAGGACGCGTACGCGTGCAGGGCCGCCGGGCGCAGCGCGGGCGGCAGTTCGGCGATACCGCGCGGGTCGGCCTTGAGGGCATCCGGGGTGACCCCGGCCGGGAGGCGGACGCCCTGGAAGGCGTCGGCCAGCTTGTCGGCGAGGCGGCTCGCGAAGACCGAGCCGAAGATGGCCACGCCGAAGGAGGCGCCGATGGAGCGGAAGAAGGTCGCGCCGGAGGTGGCGACGCCGAGATCCTCGTACGAGACGGAGTTCTGCACGATCAGCACCAGCACCTGCATGACCAGGCCGAGGCCGAGGCCGAAGACGAAGAAGTAGCAGCTCATCTCGATCGTCGAGCTGTGTTCGTCGAGCCGGTGGAGCAGCAGCAGGCCGAAGGCGGTGACGGCGGTGCCGGCGATCGGGAACACCTTCCAGCGGCCCGAGTGGCTGACGATCTGTCCGGACAGGGTGGAGGACAGCAGCAGGCCGATCACCATCGGCAGCATGTGCACACCCGACAGGGTCGGCGAGATGCCCTGCACGACCTGGAGGAAGGTCGGCAGGTAGGTCATCGCGCCGAACATCGCGAAGCCGACGATGAAGCTGATCACGGCGGCGAGCGTGAAGGTGCGGATGCCGAAGAGCTTCAGCGGGAGCACGGGTTCGGCGGCCCGCCGCTCGACGGCCACGAAGGCGACGGCGAGCAGCACCCCGAGCACCGCGAGCCCGATGATCCCCGGCGACCCCCAGCGCCAGGTCGTGCCGCCCAGCGAGGCCACCAGCACCAGGCAGGTGGCGACGGCGGCGATCAGCAACGTGCCGAGATAGTCGATGACATGGCGGGCGGTCCTGCGCGGTATGTGCAGGGCGACGGCGATCACGGCGAGCGCGACCACGCCGACGGGCAGGTTGACGTAGAACACCCAGCGCCAGCTCAAGTGCTCGGTGAGCACCCCGCCGAGCAGTGGCCCCAGCACGCTGGTCGCGCCGAAGACGGCACCGAACAGCCCCTGGTAGCGCCCCCGTTCACGCGGCGGCACGAGGTCGCCCACGATCGCCATCGACAGCACCAGGAGCCCGCCGCCGCCCAGACCCTGCAACGCGCGGAAGCCGATCAGCTCGCCCATGTTCCGGGCCATCCCGCACAGGGCCGACCCGACGAGGAAGATCACGATCGCCGCCTGGAAGAGCCGCTTGCGCCCGTACTGGTCACCGAGCTTGCCCCACAGCGGGGTGGCGGCCGTGGACGCCAGCAGGTAGGCGGTGACCACCCACGACAGATGCTCAAGGCCGCCCAGATCACTGACGATCGTCGGCAGCGCGGTCGACACGATGGTCTGGTCCAGCGCGGCCAACAGCAGGCCGAGCAGCAGGGCGCCGATCGGGACGAGCACATTGCCTGGTACGTGCTCCGCGTCCTTCGCCTGGGTGTGCGTCATGTCCAGGGCCATGGAGACCTCCCGGGATGCTTTCAGCCATCTTCCATCGTGGACGGTGTCGCCCGGTATGGCCCGTCGAGCCCCCTTCGCACCTCCTGAAACAAGGGGAACCGGCGAACGTGCGTGTGGGTACCCCGCATAATCTGTGGAGTTCGTGAGGGTTCGTGGGGCGCGAGGGGAGGGACGAACACCGTGACGGATACGACCGGGGGCCACCGGTGCCCGGAGTGCGGAGCGCCGAGGGGGCGGGACAACACACCTTCCTGCGACTGCACCCGGCGGGCATCCGACGCACTGCGCGACGCACGCACGGCCGAACAGGCAGCCGCGGAGGACTTCGACCCCCTGCGCATACGACCGTACGTCGACCTCTCCGGGACTGGGGCTGGCGCTGGGGCCGACGGTGGGGCTGAGGCCGACGGTGGGGCTTGGACCGGGGCGGCCGGCACCGGGGCCGGGACTGACAGCGGAGCCGCGACCGACGGCGGGGCCAGGGCCGCGACCGACGGCGAGGCCGGGGTCGGGGTCGGGGTCGGGGTCGGGGTCGGGGTCGGAAGCGAGGCTGACAGCGGGGCCGAGGCCGAGCACCGGGCCGGGACCGGCGGTGGGGCCCGGACCGAGGCCAGGACCGGGACCGGGGCCGACAGCGGGGCCGGTGGTGGGAGGACCCAGCCGTTGCCGGTGGTCGAGGCGGCGACCATGCCGTTGCGGGTGGTGCGGGAGGCGGTGGGCGCCGGTGTGGGGCCCGGGGAAGCGTCCGTGGTCCCTCCCGGTCAGGGAGAGCCCCGTCGGCGCCGGCCTCGGTGGGTGCTGGTCCTCTCGATCGCCGGGGCGGTGATCGGGATCCTCGCGGTGGCCGGTTTCGCGAGCGGGCTGTTCTCCCATGTGACACCGACGCGGGACACGGCGGCGCCGCAGGACGTCCGGGAGAGCGTTCCCGACGTGACGCCGAGCACGGGGTCGCCTTCGGCGGCGGCGCCGGTGACGTCGGCACAAGCGCCGGCGCCGACCGTGCCGTCCGCGTCCGCCCCCGTCGGCGCGAGCGCGTCGCCGACGGCCTCGTCCTCACGGACGGCGAGCCCGAGCCCGTCCGCGACCGCGTCCCGCTCGGCCACGCCGACCCAGTCGGCGTCCACGACCGGCACGGCCGCCTCCGCGCGGCCCACGTCGGCCCCCGTCCTGCGCCCCGGCGACAGCGGCGCTGAGGTGACGGAGCTCCAGCTGCGGCTGACGCAGCTGAGGCTCTTCTCGGGCAATGCCGACGGCTACTACGGGCACCGGACCGAGGACGCGGTGCGCACGTACCAGCTGGCGCGCGGGATCGTGACGGACGAGTCGGGGGTGTACGGGACGGCCACGCGGGCGGCCCTGGAGTCGGAGACGACCGAGCCGTAGGGAATCGACAGCGCCGGCCTCGTACGAACGCATCTCGTACGAACGCATGAGGAAACCACCGGCCGGCGTACTAACCTGGCAAAAGGTGAGTCGTGGTGATCTGTGCCGGGGGGCGGTGGCCTGATGTTCAGGCGAAGGGATCCTTCTCAGAACGACCGTGTGACCAGAGAGATGAAACAGTTCTTCTCCGGCGTACGGCGCGGCAGGTACTCCACCGCCGAACAGGTGGCCGTCGAGTACGGCAAGTTCCTGTGGAAACGCAGTCGGTCAGTGACTCTCGTCGAGGACAAGAACCGCACCCGGTCGCGGTTCTATCTGGGACTTCAGGTCGGCGACGATCGTCACGGGTTCGAGAAGGTAACCAAGCGGGCGGCACTGATCTCCGACACCTTGCTGCTGGCCCACGATCCCACGGCCACGATCCACTTCCTCGGCGCCCAAGGTTCGGTCCGGGACACCAGCGGCATGGGCGGAGCGGTCGCCAACGGTCAACTCGGGCTACAGCACATAGTGGACCAGAACAACCGGGCGACCCGCTACGGCATGCACTGTCCGGATCTGGACGCCCTCGGCCAGTGGCTGCTGGACGCACAGCCCCTGCTCGAAGCCGGCCTGGCCTGGTACTTGCCGACGTACTCGACCGCCTTCGTGGAGACCCGCGGGGGAGTACCGACACAGCTGACCGCGGCCGAGCGGGCAAGGGCGGTCGACTACCTCATCGAGGACGGCCGGGCCATCGACGCGTCCGGAGCCGACCCCATCAAGAGCCAGCTGATCCGACCGATCCTCTCCATCGAACTGCCGTTCATCGACGGGGTCGGCCTGCGTGATTTCAGCCGGATCACGGTGGGCGAGTTCAACTCCTACTCCGCGTTCCGCGACTATCTCCGACTGAAGCTGCTCGACATTGATCCAGCACTGAACGCCGTCGATTCGGAACGCCAGCTGCTCAAGCTGGCATTGGAGATCAAGGAACAGATTCGCGCGTCCCGGGCCGAGATGGAGCAGGCCAGACACAAGCGGTTCCTTTCCGCCAGCGGCGCAGCGGTGGGCACCGTGGGAGCCGCGCTCGTGGCGGTCTACGGTCCCGCGCTGGAGTCCGCCGTCGGCGTGGTCGGAACCAGTGGCGGCATCTGGGCCGTGATCAACGCTCTCGCCGACAACAGCACCCGTCGTCTGCGCGAGGACAGATGGCACTACATGTGGACGCTCTCCCGCACGGCCGGCTTGTAGTATCGCGCGCCCGGCACCGCCGACACCCCGGGCTGGCGGCCCGATCGGCCGCAGGAGCACTCCCGCCCTTCACCTCAGCCGACGCGCACCCGGAGCGAGCCGTCCCCCGTGGCCTCCACCCGCACCCCCGTCAGGTCCCGCACCACCGCGTCCGGGCCGTGCACGCCCGCCCGGGCACCGACGCCCACCACCCGCATCCCCGCCGCGCGCCCCGCCGCGATCCCCGCGCCCGAGTCCTCGAAGACCAGGCAGTCCGCCGGAGCGACGCCCAGTTCGGCCGCTCCCTTCAGGAAGCCCTCGGGGTCCGGCTTGCTCGCGCCCACCGACTCCGCCGTGATCCGCACCGCCGGCAGCGGCAGCCCGGCCGCGGCCATCCGCGCCGTCGACAGCGCCACGTCCGCCGAGGTCACCAGGGCGTGCGGCAGTCCGCTGAGCGAGGCGAGGAAGGCCGCGGCACCGGGGACTTCCACCACGCCGTCCATGTCGGCGGTCTCCTCGGCCAGCATCCGCGCGTTGTCCGCGAGGTTCTGCTGCACGGGCCGGTCCGGCAGCAGCACCGCCATGGACGCGTGCCCCTGGCGCCCGTGGACGACCTTCATGACCTCGTCGCCGTCCAGCCCGTGCCGCTCGGACCAGTTCCGCCAGATGCGTTCGACGACGGCGTCGGAGTTGACGAGGGTGCCGTCCATGTCGAGCAGGAGGGCGCGGGCGGTGAGGACGGTGGCCGTCATCGGGCAGCTCCTAAGCAGGCCGGGCAAAGCAAAACAGAGCGGCCCCGCCCGCCGGTCAGGGAAAACGGGCGGGAGCCACTTTGTTTCTCTACGGTACAAAAAGGTGCGGCCATCCCGCCACCGCCGTCGCCGACCGTTCACCGATTCTTCAGCTCGCCGGGCCCCCGGCGGGACGGGTCCGGCTCAGCCGGCGATCGCCTCCCACAGGCTCCACACGCCCAGCGCCAGCATCAGCACGGCCGCGATCTGCGTGATCAGCCGCAGCGGCACCTTCTTCATCAGCGCCCTGCCGCCGACGATGCCGAGTCCGGCCACCGCCCACAGGCCGAGCACCGCGCCGAGGCCGACGGAGAGCGGGTCGTCGTACCGGGCCGCGAGGTTCGCCGTCATGATCTGGGTGAGGTCACCGAACTCGGCGACCAGGATGAGCATGAAACCGGTACCGGCGACCTTCCAGAAGGACTGGTCGGCGGGCTTGCGGACCTCCTCTTCCTCCTCGCCCTTCTTCAGCAGCAGCACGGCCGCGCCGCCGAGGAAGAGCACGCCGGTCAGGGCGTGCACGATCTGCTGGGGCAACAGGGTCAGCACACTGCCGGCCGCGACGGCGAGCACGACGTGCAGGAGGAAGGCGGCCGCGACGCCCGCGAAGACGTAGGACGCCCGGTAGCGGGTGCCCAGGACGAGGCCGGCGAGCGCGGTCTTGTCGGGCAGTTCGGCGAGGAAGATGACGCCGAAGACGAGCGCCGTCACGGTGATGCTGATCAAGGGTCCTCAATCGGTCGGGGCCACCCCACCGAGAGTGCTGCACTTCGCGCGGAACACACGACACCTCGGCACGGCAGCACACATGGATCACCCGCGCCGCTGTACGGCACAGGCGTGCACTGCTTGCCGAAGGTCTCGCTGACAGCCTCGTGATCGAGGTCCGCCTCCGGGCGCCGGCTCAGACGGGCTGAGCAGTATGTCGACGGTCCGGCGAAGAGCTACTCCCCTTCAACGCCCTCCACGGTACGTGAGCACCACACCGATTTCCAAGGCCGGAGATCCCGCCTGTGAGTCACGTCGCACACCTTGTCGTGTCATGAACACGTCACTAGCTTCTTACCCAACGCTCACCCCACGGCAACACGGCAGCGCGAGCATTCCCACGCTCGCGCTCCAACACCCCACCCCCACCAGGGAGTTCGCATGCCGAAGTTCTACGCGCGTCGACGACTCAGCATACTCGCGGCATTCACCGGCCTGATAGCCTCCGCCGCCCTTTTCAACTCCCCGAGCGCCTCCGCCGCCCTTCCCACCCCGGTCAGCGCGTCCACCGCCCGCACCTACCTCGCCTCCCTCACCGTGGCGACCGAGGTCAGGACCGGCTACGCGCGTGACCTGTTCCCGACCTGGATCACCATCAGCGGCACCTGCAACACCCGTGAGTACATCCTCAAGCGGGACGGTTCGAACGTCGTCACCGACTCCGCCTGTGTCTCCACCAGCGGCAGCTGGTACTCCCCCTACGACGGCGCCACCTGGACCGCCGCCTCCGACGTCGACATCGACCACCTGGTCCCGCTGGCCGAGGCCTGGGACTCCGGCGCCCGCAACTGGACCACGGCCCAGCGCCAGGCCTTCGCCAACGACGTCACCCGCCCGCAGCTGCTCGCCGTCACGGACAACGTCAACCAGTCCAAGGGCGACCAGGACCCGGCCACCTGGATGCCGTCGCTGACGTCGTACCGCTGCACCTACGTCCGCGCCTGGGTCCAGGTGAAGTACTACTACGGCCTCTCGGTCGACTCCGCCGAGAAGAGCGCGCTCACCAGCTACCTCTCCGCCTGCTGACCCGCCCGTAGGACAGCCCGGCAGACAGCCGGGCGCACAGAAGGTCCCGCTTCCCCCGCATTCCGGCCACGCTCCACCCCCCTTCCCGCTCTCTTTCCCGCGTCGAAGCCTCCCCGCTGACCTCCGCCGTTCCGTACCGTACGGGGCGACGGAGGCGAACCGACCGGGGAAGAGGGCGGGCGAACGTGGCCGGACTGCGCCTGGGACCACTGCTGAGGTACACCGACGGCTCGTCGGCGACCGTCTGGGTCGAGACGAGCCGTCCGTGCACCGCCGAGGTGCGCTGCCCGGACGGGGCCGGCGGCAGCACGCGCACCTTCCAGGTGGCCGGCCACCACTACGCCCTGGTCCCGGTCACCGGGCTGACACCGGGGACCTCCACACCGTACGAGGTGATCCTGGACGGCACGCGGGTGTGGCCGCTGCCGGACTCCCGGTTCCCGGCCTCGGTGATCCGCGTCCCCGCCGAGGACGACGGGCTCCGTGTGACCTTCGGCTCCTGCCGCTGGGCCGCTCCCCCGGCCGACGGCCAGGACCCGGTCGGCCCCGACGCCCTGGACAGCCTGGCCGCACGCGTCGCCGCCGGCGGCGAACGGCCGGACGTACTGCTGCTGTTGGGCGACCAGGTGTACGCCGACGAGACCTCGACGGCGACCCACCACTGGCTGGCCGCCCGCCGCGACCTGTCTGAGCCGCCCGGCGCCGAGGTCGCGGACTACGAGGAGTACACCCGCCTCTACTACGAGTCCTGGCTCGACCCCGAGGTGCGGTGGCTACTGTCCACCGTGCCCAGTTGCATGATCTTCGACGACCACGACGTCATAGACGACTGGAACACCTCCGCCGCCTGGCTGGCCGACGTGCGGGCCACGCCCTGGTGGCAGGAGCGGCTGCTGAGCGGGCTGATGTCGTACTGGGTGCACCAGCACCTGGGGAACCTCTCCCCCGCCGAGCTGGCCGCCGACCCGCTCTACACGGCCGTACGCGAATCCCCCGACAGCACCGACGAGTTGCGCGCCTTCGCGGCCAAGGCCGACACCGACCCGGGCTCGGTGCGCTGGAGTTACCGGCGCGACTTCGGGCGGGTGCGGCTGCTGATGGTGGACACCCGGGCGGCGCGGGTGCTGGACGAGCACGACCGCGCCATGCTCGACCCCGGCGAGGCCGAATGGCTGCGCGAACAGGCGCTGGCCGACCGGGAGTCGTACGACCACCTCCTGGTCGGCACCTCGCTGCCCTGGCTGCTGCCGCACCTCATACACGACCTGGAGACCTGGGACGCGGCCCTGTGCCGGGGCGAACGGGGCGCCCGGTGGGCGGGGTTCGGGGAGCGGCTGCGGCGCGCGGCCGACCTGGAGCACTGGGCGGCCTTCCCGGCCTCCTTCGCCGAACTGGCCGGCCTGATCGCCCGCACCGGCTCGGGCCCCGGGGCACCCGCGTCGATCTGCGTGCTCTCCGGGGACGTCCATCACGCCTACGTCGCCGAGCCCGCGTGGCCGGCCGGCACCGGGCCCGCCTCCAGTGTGCTGCAACTCACCTGCTCGCCCGTCCACAACTCCGTACCGCCGACGATCCGGGTCGGCTTCCGGTTCGGCTGGAGCGCCCTGGCCCGGTTCCTCGGCCGCCGTTTCACCCGTCACGGACGCTCCGCGCGACCGCCCGTGACGTGGCGGAAGAGGGGCGGGCCGTGGTTCGGCAACCAGCTCATGACGCTGACCCTGCACGGCCGTTCGGCCCGGCTGCGGCTGGAGCGGGCCCGGCGGAACGGGACGCTGGAGACCGTGGAGGAGTCCACCCTCACCACCCCATGAGGGACATCCGAGGCTTGTGGGGCGCGCGTTGGCTTCTGTTAATCGCGACGGCATGATGAGGCGGACCGTCCGCTTCCCGATTCCGTGCGGGCGGTGTTCCTGCCAAGCGCCCCCACCCGCCCGGGAGTCATGTCCTTGTCTGCCTCGCCCCAGGAATCCGCCCCGGTCGCCGTCGCCCTGGTCGGCGCCGGACCGCGCGGCACCAGCGTCCTGGAACGCCTCTGCGCCTCCGCACCCGAGCTGCTGCCCCCGGGATCGCGCCTCACGGTCCATGTGATCGACCCGGCGCCGCCGGGCCCGGGCCGGGTCTGGCGTACGGCGCAGTCGGCGGAGCTGCTGATGAACACCGTGGCGAGCCAGGTCACCCTCTTCACCGACGACAGCGTGGAGTGCTCGGGCCCGGTCCGGCCCGGCCCCAGCCTGCACGAGTGGGCGGCCGGCGAACTGGACCCCGACGACTACCCGACCCGCGCCCACTACGGCCGCTACCTGGAGTGGGTGTTCGCGAGGACGGTCGCCCTGGCACCGGAGGCGGTCCGCGTCGAGACCCACCGCGCCCGTGCCGTACGGCTCGCCGACGGCCCCGACGGCCGCCAGACGCTCACCCTCGACGACGGCCACGCCCTGCCCGGTCTGGCGGCGGTGGTGCTGGCCCAAGGCCACCTCCCGGCGGCGGCGACCCCCGAGGACCGCCGCCACCTGGCACACGCCGCCCGGCACGGCCTGCGCCACATACCGCCCGCCAACCCGGCCGACGTCGATCTCACCCCGATCGCCCCCGGCGAACCGGTGCTGCTGCGCGGCCTCGGCCTCAACTTCTTCGACCACCTCGCCCTGCTGACCACCGGCCGGGGCGGCCGTTTCACCCGGGCACCGGCCGGCGGCCTGCGCTACACGCCCTCGGGCCGCGAGCCCCGCCTGTACGCGGGCTCCCGGCGGGGCGTCCCGTACCAGGCGCGCGGCGACAACGCCAAGGGCCCGTACGGCCGGCACACCCCGCTGCTGCTCACCCCCGAGGCGATCGCGGGCCTGCGCAAACGCGCGGACTCCGGCGAGGCGCCCGACTTCCTCGCGGAGGTCTGGCCGCTGGTGGCGAAGGAGGTGGAGACGGTCTACTACACCGCCCTGACCGGCGACCCGGACCTCACCGAGCGCTTCCTCGCGGCCGACGGCCGGCGCGCGGAGACCGCCGTACTCGACGGGGCCGGTGTCCCGGAGGCGGACCGCTGGTCCTGGGAGCGCCTCCAGCGGCCGTACGGGGAGCGGGAGTTCGCCGGTCCGGCGGAGTGGCGCGACTGGCTCCTCGGGCACCTCCGCGAGGACGCGGCACAGGCCGCCCTCGGCAATGTGCGCGGCCCGCTCAAGGCGGCCCTGGACGTGCTGCGCGACCTGCGCAACGAGATACGGCTGGTCGTCGACCACGGCGGCCTGACCGGCGCCTCCCGGCGGGCCCACCTGGACGGCTGGTACACCCCGCTCAACGCGTTCCTGTCCATCGGCCCGCCCCGCCGCCGGGTCGAGGAGCTGACCGCGCTGCTGGCGGCGGGCGTGGTGGAGGTGCTGGGCCCCGGTCTGGAAGTGGGCCGGGCGGACGGCGCGTGGACGGCCCGCTCCCCGGCGGTCCCCGGCTCGGCGGTCCGGGTGACCACGCTCATAGAGGCCCGCCTCCCGGAGCCGGACCTGCGCCGTACCGCCGACGAGCTGCTGGCCGGGCTGGTGCGGGAGGGCGCGTGCCGCCCGCACCGGGTGGACGGCCACCAGACCGGGGGCCTGGACGTGACACCCCGCCCATACCGGCTGATCGACCGCAACGGCCTGCCGCACCCGGGACGGTTCGCCTTCGGCGTGCCCACGGAGGGCGTGCACTGGGTGACCGCGGCGGGCGCCCGGCCGGGCGTGGACTCGGTGACCCTGTCGGACGCCGACGCGATCGCACGGGCGGTGCTCCGGACGGCCGCGCCCGAGGCGGGAGCGGAACCGGTCCTGCCGGGTGCGCGCAACACGCCGGTGGCCGCTTAACCGTTTGCGGATTTCGCAAACCCCCCGTGAAACTCCTGTCACACCCTCCGCGTACGCTGTATGGCTGACGTCGGGGGGCGCAACAGGACAATCACGGGGGAACCGTCGTGTGGGAAAGCATGGGGTCGCTGGAGGCCGGGCCATGGATATACGCCATGGTGGCGGTCTCCGTGCTGCTTGATGTGTTCCTGCCGGTCCTGCCCAGCGGTGTCCTGGTCATCACCGCGGCCACGGCAGCGGCGGCGGGCACCGGGGCGGCGCCCGGGCCCGTCCCGCACGTCATACCCGACATCCTCGCGCTGACCTTCTGCGCCGCCACCGCGTCGGTCCTCGGCGACCTGGTCGCCTACCGGCTGGCCTGGCGCGGCGGGGCCCGCCTGGACCGCGCGATCGCCCGCTCCCGGCGGCTGAGCAACGCGCAGGAACGTCTCGGCGAGGCCCTGACCCGGGGCGGCGGCGCGCTGGTCGTACTCGCCCGCTTCGCCCCGGCCGGCCGCTCGCTCGTCTCCCTGGGCGCCGGCGCGACCCACCGCCGCGTCCGCGACTTCCTCCCCTGGTCCGCCCTGGCGGGCCTGACCTGGGCGGTCTACAGCGTCGCCCTCGGCTACCTGGGCGCCCAGTGGCTGGGCGCGACCTGGCTGGCGACGGCGGTCTCGGTGGTGGCGCTGTTCGGGGCGGGAGCGGGAGCGGGGTTCCTGATGCGAAGACGCCCGGCCTGATCCGTCACCGTGTTCACCAGCCGCGGGCGGTCGTGCCTCACCCGGCGGCTTCGCGCACCGCCTGCCCCCGCACCTCCAGTCCCCCGAGCAGCTCGGCGGTAGCGGCCGCCACCGCCTCCACCGCCCGCTCGAACACCTCCCGGTTGTGCGCGGCCGGCGCCCGGAACCCGGACACCTTCCGCACGTACTGCAACGCGGCAGCACGGATCTCCTCCTCGGTGGCCTCCTCGGCCAGCTGGGGCGGACGCAGGGTCTTGATACTCCGGCACATGTCCCCAGTCTCCCGCAGCTCCCCTTCCTCCTGCGAGGATCGTCCTGTGGCGGCCACCGCTCCCGGGGCCGACCGACGAGAGGACAGCCCCATGGAAAACACGCCGAACACGGCCACGACGGCACATCACCGCGCCTCCGGCGGAGCGCTCAGCGGCTGTCCCGCCCGGGGGTCCGGGCGGCGGCGATGAAGGCGGCCATCTTCTCGCGGCTCTTGACCCCCGGCGCGGTCTCGACGCTGCTGGAGACGTCCACGCCATAGGGGCCGAAGGCCTCGATGACACCGGCCACGTTGTGTTCGTCGAGGCCGCCGGCGATGACGACCTTCCCGGGCACCTCCGCGACCCAGGCGGGGATGTCGGCGAACACGCCGCTGCCCGCGCTGGCGTCGTAGAAGAAGTACTGGAGGGCCTCCGGCCGCTCGGGCCGGGTGCCGGAGGCGAGGGCGAGGTTCGGGACGTCGGCGGTCTCGTAGATCTGCACGGTGTCGACGTGCTCGGCGACCTCGGCCGTCTCGTCGTACGTCAGGGCCACGGCGAAGACCGGGATCCGGCCGCGGGCGTACCCGGCGAGTTCCACGGCCCGCGCGGGCGGGCAGTACCGCTTGCTCTTCGGGGTCACGACGATCCCGATCGCGTCGTACCCCAGCTCGACGGCCCAGTCGATCTGCTGCTCCTGGGTGAGTCCGCACACCTTCACGAACGTCGACTGCTGCCCGCTCATCCTGTCTCCTGCTCCGTTCTCCCGCCGGGCGGGAACGCGATCTCCGCCTCCAGACTCCCACTCACGGGCGGGGCGTTGTCAGTGGCGGCTGCCAGGATCACCGGCATGACGGACGGCATGACGGACACGGTCGAGCAGTGGCGGTCGCTCCTGGCGCGGTGGAGCCAGGAGTGGGTGGACGCGCAGGACGGGGAGACGCCGGAGGGCGGGCGGCCGGCACGGGACGAGGAGCCGTTGCGGACGGGGTGGCTGGGCTTCCCGCCCGCGTCCGAGGAGCGCATACGCGCGCTGGAGGAGCGGCTCGGGCACCGGCTGCCGCCGTCGTACCGGACGTTCCTCGCGGTGACCGACGGCTGGCGGCACGCGGGCGGCTTCGTCTGGCTGCTGGCCGGCACCGAGCGGGCCCGGTGGCACGAGGACGCGGCGGGCCTGTCCGAGTACTTCCCCGGGGAACTGGACGACGACCCCACGCCCGAGGACGCCCTCCTCGCCGGGATGTGGGGGCGGGCGCTGCAACTGGACGTGGAGTCCGACGCCGTGTACGTCCTGCTGGACCCGGGGGACGTGGACGGCTCGGGCGAGTGGGCCGTGTACAGCTGGGCGCCCTGGCACGGGGACCAGCCGACGCGGTACGGCTCGTTCGGCGCGTTCATGGCGGCGATGTACCGGCAGTTCCACAGCCTCGCGGTGAGCGGCTCGGAGCGGACGGGGACCGAGTTCGTCAACGCCACCACACGGGCCCAGGACGCGGCCGTCGAGGCGGCGCGGCAGGACGCGCTGGGCGGGCGGTACGAGCAGGCCGCGACGGCGCTGGCGGACGCGGTCTCGTTCGGCAGGCCACGGGCGACCGGGCTGCGCGACCAGATCCGCCGGCTGCTCGGCCAGATGTACATGGTGTACTTCCACGGCCTGGCGGCCGACCCGGTGTACGTTCCGGAGGTCGTGCCCGTGCTGCTGGCCGAGCACGCGCGCATGCGCCGGGACCAGGAGCTGTCGCCCTATGACCTGCCCGGCGCCTCGGACGCGGTGCGCGAGGCGGCGGACGGGATACTGCGCCAGATCCGTGCGGGCACCTTCCGCTACACCGCCGAGGGCGTCTTCGGACGGGCCGTCGAGGAGGCGCGCGAACAGGCCCGCTGGGGCGATACGGACGCGGCCTGGCACACCCTGCGGGCCGCGCTGCCCGAGTGGCGTCCGCTCAGCGCCGACCATCTCGCCCCGGTCGGCCTGTGCGCCGACCCGCTCCTGGGTCCCCTGATCACCCCGGAGCGCGGCCGGGAGCTGCTGGCGACGCCCCGGGCCGGGCAACCGGGCGAGGTCCCACCGCCCACCACCGACCTGGACCCGCCGGGCCTGGCCTGGCTGGCGGACGGAGACCCCGGGAACTTCCTGACGTCGTACCGGTTCCTGCTCGTGGAGGGGGTGGCACCGGCCGAGCTGCCGGCGCTGCTGGGCGAGCGCGAAGCCACCGTCCTCAACGACCCGGCGACGCTGTGGGAGGCGCGGCAACGCTTCCGCGGCAGTGCCGACGCTCCCCCCTGGGCGGACCAGGCGCTGACGGCCGTGGGCCGGGCGGGGCCGGGCTGGAGCTTCGCCTTCGCACCGAACCCGGGCGGGCGGTTCGACGAACGGTGGTTCGTCTCCCCGGGCCTGGCCGCCTCCGCGGGCACCCGCGTGGTGACGGTGTGGAGCGAATCCGGCCACGCACGCCCGGCCGTCTTCCACCTTTCCGTCGCGGAGAACGGCGCGGAACGCTACGGCTGCACGCTCCGCGACGCCACGTCCGACACCCGGGGTCCCGTACCGGCAGCGTTCCTCTCCCCCGCGGACGCGTCCGCCGAGGACCGGCAGCGTCGCGCCCTGGAGGCCCTCGCGGCCGAACTCCCCGTCCGCCTGCCACGGTCGGCCCTCACCCGGGGCCGCCTGCACACCTTCCACACCCGCCCGTGGAACCGGCCTCCGGGGCCGGGAGAGACGTACCTGACGGTGCGGGTGGAGCCGCTGCGGCCGTAGGGGAGCCGCTGCGGCCGTAGGGGGCGGTCCGCACGCCGCTCCCCCTCGACGAGGACCCGTTCGGCCTGGCTGCGGCTCAGTTGTTCAACAGCAGGATCTTGCCGACGTGCCGGCCTTCCTCCATGAGACGGTGTGCTTCGGCGGCTTCCGCCATAGGCAGGGTCCGGTCGAGAACCAACTGCACGGATCCGTTCTCGATCATCGGCCAGACGTTCCTGCGGACCTCGGCGACGATCGCGGCCTTCTGCTCCGCGGACCGGGTGCGCAGCGTGGTGCCGTGTACCGAGATCCGTTTGAACACGAGGTCCGCAAGGTTGAGTTGACCTTCCATTCCCTGCTGCAGCCCGATGACGACCAGTCGCCCGTCGGGGGCCAAGGACTGGATGTTCCGTTGCAGGTACTGACCGCCGATGACATCCAGGATGACGTCGTAGGGGCCGTGCTCGGCGAAGTCCTGCTCGCGGTAGTTGATCGTCGCATCCGCGCCCAGCTCACGCGCCCGGGCGGCTTTTTCGGGGCTGCCGACGGTGGTGACGACGCGGGCGCCGAGCGCCTTGGCGATCTGGATGGCCATGGTGCCCACCCCGCCGGCGCCGCCGTGCACGAGAAAGGTCTCGCCTTGCTTGAGGCCGGCGGTCATGACGATGTTCGACCACACGGTGGCGACCGCCTCCGGCAGGGCCGCGGCCTCGACCAGGCCGACCCCCTTGGGCACCGGCAGCAGTTGCCCGGCCGGCACGGCGACCTTCTGTGCGTATCCGCCTCCGGTCAGCAGGGCACAGACCTCGTCGCCCACCCGTAGGCCGGTCACACCTTCGCCGAGAGCACTGACATGGCCGGAGACCTCGAGTCCCGGATAGGGCGACGTTCCCGGCGGCAGCGGATAGAGGCCCATCCGCTGCATGACGTCCGCCCGGTTCAGGGCTGCTGCCACCACGTCGATGACGACCTCGCCGACCGCGGGGACGGGATCTTCGGCCTCGACCCACTCCAGGACCTCGGGGCCGCCGGGTTCCTTGATCGACACTGCTTTCATGGCACTCCATCCACACGAGGCGGTGAAGGGCTCCTGCCTGATGTCCTCGACGAGGAGCCCGATGTTTACGTTGAATACATGGCGCGCGGCCGGGGACGATCTCCCGCGTGGCCTGAACGGCGCACGCCGCGTTCGGGACGAGCGAGCGCGTACGTCCGGTGGCGCCGGCGTCCGCTCGGAAGGCGGTCGCGGACTTCGCGGAGTCGCCTACGATGTATGCACCGTTCACATTAGGGGATGATGTAAGCGGCGTAAACATGAGGGAGTGTGACCTGTGCCGCAAGCCACCGCGTACCACCACGGAGATCTGCGTGCCGCCTGCCTGCGCGCCGCGCGAGCGCTGCTGGAAGAAGACGGCAGCGCCGCACTGTCACTGCGAGCAGTGGCACGCCGAGCCGGCGCGTCGGCGACAGCCCCCTACCGTCACTTCGCGGACCGTGACGCCCTGGTCTCCGCGGTCGCCGCCGAGGGATACCGCGAACTCGCCAGGGACCTGGCCGCGGCCCACCCCTCCCCCGCGACACCCGACGATCTGGCCGCCGTCGCCGTCGCCTACGTGCGGTTCGCGCTCGACCACCCCGCCCTGTTCCGGACGATGTTCGCCGAGCCCTGCGACCCGACCAGCGAGGAACGAGTCGCCGCGACCGCGGTCATCTCGGAGTACGTCCACGGCATCGTCCGAGCCGCCTTTCCCACTTCGGACGCGGACACCCTGTCGACCACGGCATGGGCCCTCGTCCACGGCCTTGCCTTCCTGCACCTGGACGGCAAGCTCGACGCCTCCACCCCCGAGATCGTCGCCACCCAGGTCGGTGCAGCCGTGCACGCGCTGTTCAGTGCCGCCTCCGCGCCTCCTCAGCGGCAGACAGCCCAGGCCGTCGACGCGGGAGCGAGTCCTGCGCGGCCTGGACCAGCGGATTGAGCCCAGAGGCGCCGGCGACAACGCTCAAGCCCCTTCAGCGCACACGCCATCGAACACATGAACCCCACGAACCAACTCGCCACCTAAAATCGAACAGGCGTACCATTGCCGCGTGGCTGCGACCTATGACTTTCCGAGTGACCTCCTCGCCGGTCAGGAGGAGCTGCATCAGGTCCGGGCCGAGCTGTCGGCCCTGCTGAAGCGGCTCCCCTGGTCGGTCGTGCCGCTGGACGGATTCAGTGACGGCGGCGGCTGGCGCAAGGTGGAGCGCCCCGCCTCCCCGGGCTGGACCGAGGACGAACAGGCCGAGGTGGAGAAACTGCGCCGCCGCGAACACGAACTCGCCGTCTTCGTCAGCGGCCACCGCTTCTGGGCGGAGGTCACGGCGCCGGACCGGGTGGACGCCCGAAGCCGCCTCAAGCATGCGAGCGAGGAGACCTGAGAGCACGAGAGGACCCCGGCCGCATCGGCCGGGGTCCTCTTCACGTGGGCGCGGACGGTTTCGAACCGCCGACATCCTGCTTGTAAGGCAGGCGCTCTACCACTGAGCTACGCACCCGAGACGAGTCGACAGCCTACATTGCCCGAGGCACTGTCCCGCAAACCCGTATCCGGGCCGAACCCGCCGGGAAATACCGCGGACCGATCCCGCGAACCGCGAACTGACCGGCCCGTGTGTTCGTCT
Organism: Streptomyces sp. NPDC048254; assembly: GCF_043201895.1. Taxonomy (NCBI): domain Bacteria; kingdom Bacillati; phylum Actinomycetota; class Actinomycetes; order Kitasatosporales; family Streptomycetaceae; genus Streptomyces; species Streptomyces sp. NPDC048254. The sequence continues at coordinate 993,537 of NZ_JBICZJ010000001.1, read as the reverse complement.
TTCACTGGTGGGAGAATGTGAGGACCGCCAGCACACTGGGGCGCACCGCGGCACGGGAGAGGGAGAAGTGACGGCGACATCGGCGACTTCGGCGGCATCCGAGCAGTCGTACTCGCCCCCCGAGCGGGACCGGCGCACTCCTCTGCGGGACATGTTCACCCTCGTGAGCCTGCCGTTGCTCGCCGTGCTCGTGGTGCCGGGGGCGTTCGCCGGGGGCGGTACCCGGCGGTGGTTCGGCGGGCGGGCGGAGAGCCAGCGGGCCGAGGCCCAGGCGGCCAAGGACGCCGCGGCCAACGCCTTCTACGAGCTGGACACCGCCCAGCGGGATCTGCGGATCTCCATAGAGACCATCTCCGCCGTCGACGACACGCCGGCCGCCCGTCGTGCCGTCTCCGACTTCGAGGCGCTGGGGCGGCGCATCGACGAGGTCAGCAACCGGTACATCCAGGCCATAGACGCCTACGACCTGGACCGGGACGATCTCGAAGCCGCGGTCGCGGCGCGGGCGCGCGGGGAGATCTCCGGGGCCAAGGACGAGCTGGTCCGGGTCAAGGGGGAGCTGGACCGGTTCGGGGATTCGCTCGGGCCCCTGCTGGGCAAGGCCGAGACGCAGCTGGCGCGGCTCGCGCCGGCCGTGGAGCGGGCCCGGCAGGCGCTGCTGGCGGCCAGCAACGCGCTGGATGCCGTGCGGGAGACCCGGATCAGGGCCGATGAGCTGGCGGCCCGGCTGGCCGCGCTCTCGCCGGAGCTGACGAAGCTCAATCAGGGTGCGGGGCAGCACGGTGTGCAGGCGACCCTGGAGCGGGCCGGGCGGGTGCAGCGGGAGGCCGAGGCCATCCGGGTCGAGGCGGAGCGGCTGCCGGAGAAGGCCGCCGAGATCGACCACCGGCTGGTGAGTCTGCGCACGCGCGCGCAGGCGCTGACCACCCGGGCCGGGCAGGTGGACCCGGTGCTGAGCGAGTTGCGGCGGCGGTTCTCGGCGGCCTGCTGGCAGGATCTGCAGCAGGTGCCCCGGCAGGCCGCGGAGAACGTCCGGCAGGCCGAGCAGAAGCTGAAGGAGGCGCAGGCCGCCCGGGACGCGCAGAAGTGGGCGGACGCCACCTCGCTGCTGTCCACCGTGCGGGCGCTGCTGAACAGCACCGACGAGGCGGTGTCGGCGGCCGGTGACCGGCTGGCCCGGCTGAACGCCGTGCAGAAGGATCCGCAGGCGGAGATCGAGCGGACCCGGTTCGCGATCCGGGACGCGCAGCGGCTGGCGATGTCCGGGCGCAACAGTCCCGATCCGCGGCACGCGCGGCCCCTGGACGACGCGGTGGCCCGGCTGGAGCGGGCGATCGGGACGCTGGAGGGGCGTCATCCCGACTACTGGCACTTCCTGACGGAGACGGAGTCGGTGCGGGCGTCGGTGACGCGGGTGGTCGGGCAGATCCGGGAGGACCGGGGCACCGGTCATCCGTGAGCCGTTGCCGACGGGGCGGTGCGGGCGGATATTGGGTAGAGCCCGCATTCGAGATCAGGAGGCGGAGATGGCCTCACACGTAACGCGCCCGGGGCCGCGGCAGCGGATCATGTTCGACGAGGCGCTGCCCGTCGACCACCGTCTGAACAGGGTCTACCGGATCGGGGCGGGCCTGATGGGTCTGTTCCTGCTGGCCTTCGGCATCCTCGGGCTCACCGACAACATCGGGTTCTTCGACACCGGCGGCAACACCGCGATCGGTCTGAACACCAACGGCGCGCTGAGCGTGCTGTCGATCTGTGTCGGCGTCCTGCTGTTCGTCGGGATGGTGATCGGCGGGAACTTCGCGTCCACGTTGAACATGGTGCTCGGTGTGCTGTTCATCCTGAACGGCTTCCTGTTCCTGGGCCTGCTCGACACGGACTCGAACTTCCTGGCCTTCAGGATCCAGAACGTGCTGTTCAGTTTCGTGGTGGGCATCGTGCTGATGGTGTTCGGGATGTACGGCAGGGTCAGTACGAACCTGCCGCACGACAACCCGTACTGGCGGGCCCGCCACCCCGATGCGGAGCAGCGGGCCGTCACCTCCGGTGATCAGGTGCGGTAGGCGTAGTAGTACGCGTTCGGGTACGACGCGACGAGGCTCGCCACCGACCTGCGCAGGGTGTTGTTCGAGTGGTACGTGACGTACGGGATGCCGTTGCTCTTGTACGTCACGATCATCGTGTGGTCCTTGGACCCGTCCCGGTCGAAGTCCATCTGGAGGACGTCGCCGACCTCCAGCTGGTAGACGTTGGCGAGCGGGGTGGTCCGCTTGGAGTTCTGGGCGAACCAGGACCATTCGTTGACGCCGACGAACGAGTCCGACTGGATGTCGGCGGTGCCGAACCACTTCGTGTAGTCGTAGACGTAGCCGGGGACGTGCTTCCAGCCGCCGGCCTTCAGGGACTGGCTGACGAAGTTGGTGCAGTCGCCGCCGTCCGCGTGGCCGTTGAAGTCCGGGTAGTCCTTGTTGTAGACGTTCCAGTACTTCTCGGCGTAGGTCGCCATGGCCTTGTAGTCGTACGTGGTGCTGGTCTTCGGGACGGCCACCGGGTTGCGGGTGGTCGCCGCGCGCGGGGCGTTCGGCATGGTGTCGCCGTCGTCGCCGGTGGCGGGCGCCTTGACCGAGGGCTTGGACAGGGTGTTGACGGCGAGGCCGCCGTCGTCCGTGTCCTTGATGGTGGTGAGCTGCCAGGTGCCCTGCTGGTCGGCCTTGAAGGTCAGCTCGTGGTGGGACTGGAAGCCGGTGGTCTTCGGCGCGTCGCCGGTGGCCTTCGCGTAGGTCAGCGTCGTGGTCTCGGTGACGTCGGCCTTGGCGGTACGGCCGGTGACGCGGGTCGCGTCGAGCGTGACCCGGGTGTTGCCGGCGCTGTACGTCTCACCGAGTTTGGCGAGGCTGTTCTGGCGGCCGCGCAGCTGGGTCAGTGCGGAGTTCTCGTCACGCGACTGGGTGCTGGAGAGGCGGACGTCGCCGGAGAAGCGGGACGTGCTCTGCTTCGTGGTGGCCCCGCGCACGAGGGCCTGGGTGCGGTCGGTGAAGACCGCGTCGGCCAGCTTCTGGAAGGTCGCCTTGGTCGCGGCGTCCACGGTCGGGTCGTCGACGACGGCCGCGCCCGCGCTCCAGTTGGGCACGAGGGCGACGCCGGCGACGACCGAGGCGGCCGCCGCCGTCACTATGGCCGCACGGCTGCGCTTACGGCTCAGTTTTCTGGATTTCAATGGTGTTTCCCCTCTACGCCGGTACACCTACCGGGCGACGGCATCTTCGCACGGCATGTGTGGCTCCTGTGAAGGGGGTTGCATCCGGGGAATCGCTTTCCGTGCCCGGTACTTGAACCGTGTCACCCGCTGCGGTCACTTCGCCGTGGTCACTTGACGATGGTCGACCAGTCGGCCGGGGCCTGTGCCGGGTCCAGGGAGCGCAGGCGGGCGAGGGTCTCCGGGTCCTGGGCGTCCATCCAGTCGGCGAGTTCCTTGAAGGAGACGCACTTGACGCCCTTCTTGGTGCAGATCTTCGGGATGATCTGGTCGATGGCCTTCATGTAGATGCTGCCGTTCCAGTCCTCGAAGTGGTTGCCGATGAACAGCGGGGCCCGGCTGCCGTAGTAGACGCGGTTGAAGCCGTTCATGTAGGAGTTGACGGTTTCCTGCTCCCAGGTGGCGTACTGGGACGAGTCGCCGTCGACCTCTCCGTTGGACTGGTTGTAGAGGAAGTTGAAGTCCATCGACAGGGCCTGGATGTTGTCGCCGTAGGGCAGCAGCTCCAGCGGGAAGTTCCAGAGGCCGTTCTTCTTGGACGGCCATATCTGGTAGTCACCGGGGGAGCTGGCGTCGTACTTCCAGTTGTAGCCGTACTTCTGCAGGGCCTTGAGCAGGTTGGGCTGGCCTTCCAGGCAGGGGGCGCGGCCGCCGACGACCTCCTGCTTGAAGTCGAAGGGCAGGGCGGGGATGTCCTTGAAGCCGGTGTTGGTCTTCCAGTTCTCCACGAACTTGTAGAACTGGTCGATCTCGCTCTTCCACTGCGCGACGCTCCACTCGCCGCCGCCCTTCTTCTCGCAGAAGTGGCCGTTGAAGTGGGTGCCGATCTCGTTGCCCTGGTTGTAGGCCTCGCGCAGCTGCTCCAGCGTGGTGCGGATGTGTGCGTCGGTGGCGTAGTCGATGGCGGCGTCGCCCGGGGAGTGCATGGGCCCGGTGTAGAGCGACTTCTTGCTCTTGGGCAGCAGGTAGATGCCGGTGAGGAAGAAGGTCATGTGGGCGTTGTACTCCTTGGCCATCTCCCGGTAGTGCGAGAAGAGATGGTCGTCGCCCTCCAGGGCGCCGTCCCAGGAGAAGACGACGAACTGGGGCGGCTTCTCACCCGGCTTGAGCTTCTCGGGCTTCAACTGGCCGGTCTGCGGCCCGGTGTACGACGTCGACCCGTCCCCGAGGATCTTGGTCTTGCCGTCCCACTTCGGGCTCGCCGACGGCGACGGGGAGGCCTTTCTGGTGCCGGCGGCGGTGGGTGCCGTGTCGTCCTGTCTGGTGAGCACCAGATAGCCCGCGACGAGGGAGGCGACGACGAGGAAGGCGGCCAGGGTCAGGAACTCCGGGCGGGCTGGACGGCGGTCACGGGCGGGCGCCTTGCGTCGGTGGCCGCCGGTTGTCGGCTTCGTGCGGGGCTTCATGCGGGGCTCATTCTGCGGGTGGTGTGGGGAGCTTCGGGCTTCGGTGGTCAGTCAAGGCCCATGGCCTGTGCCCAGACCGCGTACGGGACGTTGTCGTCGCCGGTGCCGGCGAGTCCCTTGAGCGGGAGCGGCTCCAGGGATTTGTTCAGGTCGATGCGGTAGACGACGACGGACGTGGTCACGGACGAGGCCGTGCCGGTGTACCAGGAGGCGGTGTCCTTGCCGGTGGCGTTGGTGGTGCCCGCCTTGCCCGCCGCTCCGGCACTGGCGGAGGCGGTCGGGTGGGCGAGGCGGAACGATTCGGTGAGTGCCTGCTGGACTTCCTCGGCCACGTCGTCGCGGACCGCGCGGGTCGGCTGCGGGGTGTCGAGGACGACCCGGTGGCCGTTGCGGGTGATCTTGGCGACCGAGTACGGCTCGGTGTGGTTGCCGCCGGCCGCGAAGGTGGCGTAGCCGCTCGCCATCCGGATCGCGCTGGGCGTGGAGCTGCCCATGGACAGCGTCGGTACCTGTGCCCCGATGCTGTCGGAGAGCAGCCCGGATGCCACCGCGGTGGACCGCACCTTGTCGAGCCCGGTGTCCATGCCGAGTTGCATGAACGGTGTGTTCACGGACTGGGCGAGGGCCTGGCCCAGGCTGATCTGTCCGTAGGACGTCCCGTTGTCGTTGTTCGCGAAGACCTTCTTGCCGCTGCGGTCCCAGTACGGCCCGTCCGGCGTCGTGACGGGGACCTTGTCGTTCCCGTCGTAGAGGGTCTCCGGGGTGACCGAGGTGGCGGCCCCGCCGCGCTCCTTGTGGACGCCGTTCTGGAGCCCTGCGGCGTAGACGAAGGGCAGGAAGGCGGTACCGGCCGGGACGGTGGTCGAGTTGGACTCGTTGTAGCCCTGCGTACGGTGGTCGGGTCCGCCGTACACGGCGACGATCCGTCCGTCGGTGGCGACCGAGGCGGCGCCGTAGTGTGCGGCCTTCGCAAGGTCGGGGTCGCTCTCCTTGGCCGCCTTGCGGGCCTTGTTGACCGCCTTGGTGAGGGTGTCCTCCTTCTTGCGGTCGAAGGTCGTGTAGATCTGGTATCCGCCGAGGTCGAACTGCTTGTCCGAGATGTGGGCGGACTTCTTGGCGTACTGCTGGGCCAGTTCGACCAGATAGTCGCTCTGACTGCCGGTGTCGTACACCTTGTTGTTCTTGATCGGGTCCGGGAAGGTCTTGTACTTGGCCCGTTCGGCCGGCGACAGTTTGCCGATCTTGACCATCCGGTCCAGGATCCAGGACCAACGCTCCACCGCGCGCTTGTGGTTGGCCTTGCTCAGCGTCGGGTCGTAGAGTCCGGCGCCCTTGAGCAGCGAGGCGAGCATGGCGGCCTGGCTGGCGTTCAGCTGGCCGACGTCCTTGCCGTAGTAGGCCTGGGCGGCGCGCTGGATGCCGTACGTCCCGCGGCCGAACCAGCTGGTGTTGAGGTAGCCCTCCAGGATCTGGTCCTTGCTCATCCTGTTGTCGAGCTTGAGGGAGATCATCGCCTCGGTGAATTTACGGCTCACCGTCTGGTTCTGTGTCAGATAGACGTTTTTCACATATTGCTGGGTAATAGTGGACCCGCCCTCGGTGTCCCCTTCACCGACCGTGCGATACAGGGCCCGGGCTATGCCTTTGACGGAGATACCGGGGTCGGAGTAGAAGCTCTCGTTCTCCGCCGCGAGCACCGCCCAGCGCACGTCCACCGGTATGTCCTTGAGCGGCATGTCCTGCCGCTGCACCCAGCCGGTCCGGGCCATCGGCGTCCCGTCGGACCAGAAGTAGACATTGTCCTGCTGGGTGGCGTACGTGTTGAGGTTGGACGGTATGTCCGTGGCCGCGTAGGCGACGACGAGGAACAGCCCGGTCAGGCCGATGCTCCCGAGAAAGCCTCCCAGCCACTGCCGCCAGGAGGGCATCCAGCGCCGCCAGCCGGTCCGGCCGGGCCGCGGGTACTCGGGGCGCAGCTTCCGCGCGTACGGGGCCAGTGGCGCGAGCCGGGGACCCACGAGGGCCCGGAGTCCCGCCACCGCCGCCAGCACGCGTTCACGCGGCGACGGGCGGGCGCTGCGGCGCCGTTCGGCACGGCCGCCCGAGGCCGCCGGCTCCGGCTCCGGCTCCGGCTCCGGCCGGCGTTGTTCGGGCACCCGGATCTGCATCGTGACGTCCGCCCGCAGGGCGTCCACCTTCAGATGCAGGGTCTCGTCATGCCTCGGCGGGTCCGGCTTCTTCCGCCGCTCTCCCGCACGGGGCGCCGGGATGTCGCCCGCGCCCTTCTCCGCCTTCGCGGCGTCGGCCTTCTCCGCCCGCAGGGCGTGCAGCTCGTTCCACAGCGCCTCTGCCTTCTGCCGTGCGACCTCCTGCGCACGCTGAGCGTCGTCGCCCTTCTGCCGCGGAGCATGCTCCGCGCGCAGGCCGTCGACCTTCAGATGCAGGGTCGCGTCCGGCTCGAACGGCTTTCGATCCCGGGATCCGGCCTGGTCATGGCCGTCCTCCGGGTCGTCCGTCCGCTCCGATGCGTCCGTCACGACTGCGTCTCCCCTCGCACTCGGTCTTGCGCGCGCGGTTAGACACGACGGGTGGCAGGTCCGCGGCGGGCGCGGCGCTGCGAGCCCCCCTCATCCCCCGGTCTTTCGGCTCCTCGCGGCCAGCTTAAATTATCAGCGATCTTTTCAAAATCTCCGCACAAGTATCGGACAGAAAGGAACACTCATGAAATTCTGAGGTGCAGTGATGCCCATCACTTCCTCAGTACTCCCGTTAGCCTGTCCCCATGCCCCGCTACGAGTACCGCTGCCGCACCTGCGGCGACACCTTCGAACTGTCCCGCCCCATGGCCGAGTCGTCCGCTCCGGCAGCATGCCCGCAAGGGCATGAAGACACCGTAAAGCTCTTGTCCACAGTGGCGGTGGGCGGTACGGCTTCCGCACCCGCCGCCGCCCCCAGCTCCGGCGGCTGCTGCGGCGGCGGCTGCTGCGGCTAGCCCTCCGTACGGACCGTCTTCAGGAATTCCCGAAGGATTCGTTCTCCGGCCAGCACCCCGCGTTCCGGCAACGCGACGACGGCCGGCCCGGCCCATCCGGCGTCGGCCAACTCGCCGTGCCCCGGGCGCCAGCCACGGTCCGCGGCCAGCAACAGGTCGGCGTCGAGCAGCGAGTCCCCCGCGGCCAGCGTCAGCTCGGCGCCGGTCCGCCGCGCGACCTCCCGCATCGCCGCGCTCTTCGTCAGCGGCTTCGGCACGGCGTAGATCTTCCGCCCCTGCAACGACACCGTCCAGCCGCGGTTCTCCGCCCACACCGCGAGGCTCTTCACCCACTCCTCGGGCAGCAGCTCCCGCTCCACCACCAGGTAGGCGAACAGGTCCTCGGCGACCCGGAGCTTGCGCAGCCACACCGGGTCGGCGTGCTCCGTCAGGTACGCCCGCACCTCGTCCAGCGGCGCGCACTCGTCGGCCAGCCGTGCCAGCACCTGCCCGTGCCAGTCCCCGTCGGACACCCCGTCCACCAGCAGATGCCCGCCGTTGGCACAGATGGCGTACCGCGGCGCGGGCCCCGGCAGGTTGATCCGCTCGTACTGCTTACGGGTCCGGGTGGTCGTCGGCACGAAGACGGCCGCGTCCCCGAGCTCGGTCAGCAATCGCGCGGAGGTCTCGGTCAGGTACGACAGCGGCCTGCTCTCGTGCACCTCGACACAGAGCAGCCGGGGCGCCCGCGCGTCCGGCATGGTCAGCGCCAGGGCACCCGCCGAGTAGATGAGCGTACGGTCGAGGTCGCTCGCCACCAGCAGCGCCATCAGACGTTCACCGCCTTGCCGTCGGCGCCGGTCGCCCCGCGCGTGTACTTGGGATGGATCAACCCGACACAGGTGTACGGCAGTTCGCCGACCTCCTCCACCGGCACACCGCGCTGTTCGGCCAGCAGCCGCACATGGTCCAGGTCGGCGCCCGCCCCGGCCCGCGCCAGGATCTTCCAGGGCACCCGGCGCAGCAGCACCCGGGTGGTCTCCCCCACGCCCGGCTTGACGAGGTTCACGTCGTGGATGCCGTACTCCTCGCTGATCCGCTCGACGGCCGCCCAGCCCTCCCAGGTCGGCGTGCGGTCCGCGACGGCCAGCTCCTTCACGGCGTCGTCCACCGCGTCCACGACCTCCTCGAACCGCGCCGCGACCGCGTCCAGGAAGGCCACGGACACATCGGCCCCGGCCAGTTCGCGGTAGAACTTCGCGCCGTGGAAGTCGTCAGGACCCACCAGGTCGGCCCGCAGCACGGTCCGCGAGATCAGCCCGGAGACCGTCGAGTTGAGGCAGGCGGAGGGGATCAGGAAGTCCTCCCGGGTGCCGTACGTCCGCACGCACGACCCGGGGTCCGCGAGCACCGCGATCTCCGGGTCGAACCCGGAGACGCCCTCCCGCTCCTCGAACTCCCCGATCGCGTCGGCGAGTTCCCGGGTGATCGCGCCCTTCCCGGTCCAGCCGTCCACGAACACGACGTCCCGCGGCTCGTGGTGCGCGGCCAGCCAGCGCAGCGCGTTCGCGTCGATACCGCGGCCGCGCACGATCGACACGGCGTAGTGCGGCAGCTCGGCGCCGTACCGGAACCGCGCCCAGCGGCGCATCAGGACGCCCACCGGGGTCCCGGCCCGCGCCAGCGACACCAGGACCGGCCGCGGCGACCGTTCGGCCAGCACGGTCTCGGTGACGACCCCGACCGCCTGCGCGATCCGCGCCGCCGAGGTCTCCAGGGCCGCGTGGAACAACGCCTGGTACTGCTCGCTCGGCTGGTACTCCATCGGCAGCGACTCGGCGTAGTGCGCGCCGCCGCTCTGGACCGCCTCCTCGCGCTCCTCGGTCGGCGCCTCCAGCTGGACGTCCGAGAGGTCCTGGAGCAGCCAGCCGACGTCCTCCGGCGGATACGAGGAGAAGGCGGGGCCGCGGAGGGGCTCGGGCAGCATGGCGGGGCTCTCTTCGGTCAGCGCGGGGGCGTACGACGGTACAACCGCGAGCAGGACATGCGGGGCATGCGCGCCGAGCCGGGCCAACAGGCCGTCCGGTGCGTGCAGTTCGGGGGTGTCGCCGGCGGAGTCGACGAAGACGACCACCGCGTCGAAGCCGGCGCCTGCCACGTTGTACGCGTAGCGCTCGCCGGGGCCGTCGGCGGGGTTGTCGTGGGCCGGGAAGACGAGACGGCTGCGGATGGCGTAGCCGGGGTCGTCGACGGCCAGGACGGGCGAGCGGGTGGTGGTGGAGTACCGCACCTCGGCGGCGACGAGGGGCTCCAGCTCACGGGCGACCCGGAGGGGGGCGTACATCAGCTCCTCGAAGCCGAGGGTGAGTACGCGGCGGGCGTCGGGGGGCAGGGCCTCGGCGAGGCGTGCGGCCATGGCGGGGAGGGCCGTTTCGAGGCGTATTCGGTGGGCCGGGGTGAAGCCGTGCCGTCCGCCGTCGGGGAGGCCGTGTGGCCAGTGCAGGTCGACGCGGGTGGGGTGGGTGGGGTGGGGGGTGGTGCCGTTGTCGGTCGGCTGCGGGCCGGTGGGGGCCGTTCGCGCCCGCGCGGCGGTAGCCGCAGATTCAACACAGCCCCGCGCCCCTTCAGGGCGTTGCCCTTGAAGGCGACTACCAGTCCACCCACCTAGGGGCGCGGGAAACTGCGCGCTCAGCCCAGACGGCGCCGCACCCGGCCGGTCACCATTCGCGGCACTCTCCTCGTACCGCGCCACCAGCTCCTGCCCCTTCTCCAACACCCCCTCCGGCAGCCGTACCGTCCCCGACGCGCCGGCCACCAGGTCCACCCTCGCGCCGATCTCACCGGCGAGATCCGCGAGGCGACCCGCGTCCGCCGTCGAGCGCATATCCACCAGAGCCACCACGACGTAACGTTTCCGCGGATAACGGGCGTGCAGGTCCCTGATCGTGTTCAGGACCGTGTTGCCCGTGGAGAACTCGTCGTCCACCAGGACCAGCGGGCCCTCGCCGGCCAGCAGCGCCGGGTCCTCCGGGAGCAGCAGATGCGAGGTCGCGTGGGAGTGGGACTCCTCGAAGCCGCCGGCCGGGGTGACGCCCGGGACCGGGCGCCGTGTGGAGTGCAGGTAGGGGGCGAGGCCGATGCCGTCCGCGACGGAGTGGCCGAGGCCGGTGGCCGTCTCGGCGTAGCCCACCACCACGGCCCGGGCCGCCTCCTCGTCGCCGAGGAGTTCACGCACCCGGCGGCCGAGGGTGAACCCGTGGCCGTAGACCACCGCGGGCGACTGCGGCACGTGCTTGCCGAGCACGTTGGAGACCAGCAGGTGGGCCCGCTTGGGGTTGCGGCGCAGGGCCAGTCCGAGCAGGGCCCGCAGGCCGTCGTCGCCCACGAGTTCGACGCCGAGTCGCTCCGCGACCCAGCTGCCGGACCAGTCCCCGTTGTTCACTGCGATGTTCATGCGTTTCCTGTGTCGTCCCCTAGGGCCCGTCAGCCGGGGATTCCGGCGGCGAGCAGCTCCACGAAGCCGACGTCCTCGTTGGCCACGCCGAACACCTCGGCCCGCAGCATGGTCCGCTCGGCCCAGGCGCGGTGCGGCTTCACCTCGTTCATCTTGTTCGTGTACGCCGAGCGAAGCACACCCCCACCGCCCCGTTCCGGCCGGAGGATGTCCTGGGCGTCCGAGAACTCCTCGTGACTGACGACCGACAGCGCGTGCACGGGGATGACGTGCGAGGGGTGGATGCAGGTCTTGCCGAGCAGCCCGTTGGCGTGGTCCAGGGAGATCTCCCTGAGCAGCCCGTCCATGGCATGTTCGATGAGGCGGTTGCGCAGTTCCACGGCCTGCTCCTCCAGGAAGGGGCTGGAGCGGAGCATCGGCTTGAACATGCGCTCGGGGACCCGGAAGTACTCCCAGACCGGCCCGGTCACCGTGAACCCGGTGCCGTCGGCCCGCCCCAGCATGTTCACCACGTCCGCGATCACGGAGGCGATGATCTGCACGTCGTAGGCGGTCATGTCGGGTGCCCGCCGCAGCCCGTACGAGGAGCAGAAATCGGTCACCCCGAGCCTCAGAGCCAGCACCTTGCTCCGGTACTTGTCCACGGCGCGGGCGATGCCCTCCAGGGCGTCCACGCGCGTCTCCCGGTACATCAGCTCGGGCGTCTCCAGGACGGGCATCCCGAAGAGCCGGCGGCCGCTGCGCGCCTCGGCTCCGGTCAGCGCCTCCAGGAAGGGGATACCGCGCTCCTCGGTGAACTTCGGGAACACGAACCCCGACAGCAGCGACACGCTGCCGCCGAGCCGCCGTACCAGATCGGGGATCTGCTCGGGCTCGCGCACCCGGATGAAGAGCAGCGGCAGCTCCACGCCCGCCCGGACCCGGGCGGCCAGGTCGGCGAACTGGCGGACGAGGTTCGCCTCGCCCGCCACCACGTCCTCGTCGCCGATGGAGTCCTCCAGGCACAGCACCATCGAGACCACACCGAGTCCCGCCTGTTTGACGATGTCGTCGGCGAGCCGCTCCCGGGTGGCCGGGCTGTACAGCGTGGCGCCCAGGGCCGCCGAGAGCAGCCGGGCCGGGGAGTCGGCGGTGAACTCGCACGGCTCCTGGTGGAAGAGACGCTGCCGCACCTCAGGTGCGATGTGCCCGAAATGACGCATAAAACTCCCCGCGGCGGCGTAGACCAAGTCTGTGAAATTGGTAAAGGGTGGCCGGTAATAGTACGTACAAAGCCATGTCGAGGGTTCCCGCCGGGCATGAATTCCAGGTAACCCGCCTGTGTCGGTCGGGGAGCCCCCCGCGTTGTCGTGACCAGGACCGAGAGGGCAGGATGACCGCATGACGCACGCGATGCTGAAGGGGTCGAACGTCCCCGTGGAGGCCACCACGGTCCGCGCGGTACTGCGCTGGACCCCCGGACAGGGAGTCCCGGACGTCGACGCCTCGGCGCTGCTCCTCGGCCCCGACGGACGTGTGCGCTCCGACGAGGACTTCGTCTTCTACAACCAGCCCCGGCACCCTTCCGGGAAGGTCTGGCGGCTGGGCAAGAAACGGGTGGCCGAAGGCCTCACCGACACGATCCAGACAGATCTCCCCGGTGTCGAGCCCAACGTCGGCCGAATCCTCCTGGTCGCATCGGCGGACGGCGTCCCGTTCGAACACGTACCCGCCCTGCGCATCCTGCTGTACGACGCCTCGGCTCCCGACGCCGAGCCGCTGGCCCACTTCGACATCAAGCCGGAGACCGGCGCCGAGACGGCCCTGATCTGCGGCGAGCTGTACCGCAGGGGCGAGGGCTGGAAGTTCCGCGCGCTGGGCGAGGGCTACAGCAACGGCCTCAGGGGCCTGGCGACCGACTTCGGCATCTCGGTGGACGAGTCGGAGTCGCTGGAGGAGCTCCCGGCCTCCCAGCCGCTGCCGCCCGAGCAGCCGACCTCGGTCCCGGCCCAGCCGGCGTACGGCTACCCGCAGCCGACCTCGCCGGCCTACGGCTACCCCCAGCAGCAGCCCCAGTCGGGCTACGGCTACCCCCCGCCGGCCCCGATCCCGGTGGCGACGGTCCCGAACACGGACTTCCGGCTGCCTCCGCAGGGACCGCAGTTCATCGGGCGGTGACGGTACCTCCGTAGCCGCCCTACTTCTCCACCTTCGTCTTGTAACCCCGCCCCCACTGCAACCCCCACCCGTACAACCGGTCCAGCTCCCCCTGGAACCCGTACACGAACTTCACCTCACGCCGGACGACCAGTTCGCCCTTCACGTTCTCGATCATCACCACCGCACACGACCGGGCCTGCGGATGCCGTTCGTCCAGGCCTATCTCGATCCGCGGCCCGTTGCTGGGGTAGAGCGTCACGATCGCGTGGGTACGGTCGAACGCCGGCGTCTGGTCGTAGATGTACACGAAGACCAGCAGCCGCCTGATGTCGTCCCGATGATCAAGGTTGACGTACATCGTCTCGCCGGACGCGGACCCGAACCGGTCGTCGCCGCTGAGCTTGACGTACGGCGGTGCGTTCACGTCCCCGAGCAGGCCGCCGAGCGGCTGTACGACGCCCTTGCTCCCGTCGGTCAGCTCGTACAGCGCCCCGAGGTCGAGGTCGACGTTGACCATGCTCTGCCCGTGTCCGAGCACCTCCGGCGGCCTGAGCGCCTTGAAGGGGTGCCGGAACAGGCTCGTCCGCTGTTCGCCGTCGAAGTCGGACGTCCGCATCCGCCAGGCGAGGTTGATGCGCAGGTTGCCGGTGGCCGCGCCCTGCTTCGTGAGGGACACCTGCTGGTGCCGCTTGGTGAGCTCGATGGCGTTGGACGCGGCGCTGCCCGAGTCGAACTCGGCCGCCCTTCCGCCCAGCAGTCCGTCGAAGAAACCCATTCCCGCCCCCAGAGACTTCCGCCGACGCCTCGGGGCGGCCGACCGTGCCGGCCGCCCCGAACAGAGCGTTCCTCGTCCAGAAGGGTGTCACACCCTCCGTTTTCGGCCCGGTGAGCCGGTTCAGACGCCGGACGAGACCTCAGTCTTCTCGTCCGTCCCCGCTTTTCCCTCGGCCGCCGCCAACCGCTGGTTGCGTCGCACGGAGGACCAGAACGACCAGCCGATCAGGACGACGCCGACGAGACCGGTGATGACCTCGTGGATCTGGTACTGGATGGTGACCATCAGGATGACCGCCAGCGCGCCGATCGCGTAGTGGGCGCCGTGCTCCAGGTAGACGTAGTCGTCGAGGGTGCCCTGCCGGACCAGGTAGACCGTGAGCGACCGGACGTACATCGCGCCGATACCGAGGCCGAGGGCCATCAGCACGATGTCGTTGGTGATGGCGAACGCGCCGATCACGCCGTCGAAGGAGAAGGACGCGTCCAGGACCTCCAGGTAGAGGAACATGAAGAACGCTGCCTGGCCGGCCAGGACGACCGACGACTTCTTCTTGCCGGTGCGCTCGGCCTCTTCCTCCTCCTCGTGCTCGCGTTCCTCCTCGGCTTCGAGCCGGTCCTCGAAGAAGCCGGAGAGGCCACCGACGATCATGTAGGTGATCAGGCCGGCGATACCGGCGATCAGGACCGTCTGCGCCTTGTCGACATGGCCGCCGCCGTGCTGGTGGGCGTGGACGGCGAAGGTGAAGGAGGTGATCAGCAGGACGATCAGGGCGATGCAGACCGCCAGCATGTCGACCTTGCCGAGCTTGGCCAGCGGGCGCTCGATCCAGCGCAGCCACTGGATGTCCCGGTCCTCGAAGATGAAGTCGAGGAAGATCATCAGCAGGAACATGCCGCCGAAGGCGGCGATCGCCGGGTGGGCGTCGGTGACCAGTTCCTGGTAGCGGTCCTTGTTGTTGAGCGCGAGGTCGACGGCCTCGATGGGGCCCATCTTGGCGGTGACCGCGACGATCACGACCGGGAAGACCAGCCGCATGCCGAAGACCGCGATGAGAACGCCGACCGTGAGGAAGATCTTCTGCCAGAAGGCACTCATCTTCTTCAGGATTCCGGCGTTGACGACCGCGTTGTCGAACGACAGGGAGATCTCGAGGACGGCGAGGATCGCGACGATGCCGAAGGCCTCCCACCCCCCGTAGAAGACCGCGGCGACCAGGCCGAGCGCGGTGATCGCGAACGACCAACCGAAGGTTTTCAGAAGCACTGGTTACCCAATCATGGTGTGTGGGGGTACCTCCCAGACGGAGTCTGGGGGAGGGTCTCTCCCGCCTCGGCTTTACTCACTGTTGACCACGGAGTCTAGAGGGCATCGGTGTCCTACGGCTCGCGCGGGCCCTACATCCGGCTGTGACGGGTGCTACGAGACGTTCACACCGAAGTCGAGCGCGATACCCCGCAGCCCGGAGGCGTAGCCCTGGCCGACGGCCCGGAACTTCCATTCGCCCTGGTACCGGTAGAGCTCGCCGAAGATCATGGCGGTCTCGGTGGAGGCGTCCTCGCTGAGGTCGTAGCGGGCGAGCTCCTGGCCGTCGGCCTGGTTGACCACCCGGATGAACGCGTTGGAGACCTGGCCGAAGGTCTGGCCGCGATCGTCGGCCAGGTGGATGGAGACCGGGAAGATGATCTTGTCGCACTCGGCCGGCACCTTGGGCAGGTCGACCAGAATCGATTCGTCGTCGCCCTCGCCCTCACCGGTGAGGTTGTCTCCGGTGTGCTCGACGGAGCCGTCGGGGCTCTTGAGCTGGTTGTAGAAGACGAACCACTCGTCGCCGAGCACCCGGCCGTCCTTGCACAGCAGCGCGCTGGCGTCGAGGTCGAAGGGGGCGCCGGTGGTGGAGCGGGCGTCCCAGCCGAGTCCGATCATGACGTTGGTGAGGTTCGGTGCGGCCTTGGAGAGGGAGACATTGCCTCCCTTGGCGAGCGTGACGCCCATGGTGCTGGTCCTCCCCTAGCGATGTTTCTCCGGTTGTCCTGCACGTCCGGCGCCGACCGTAAACGGTGCGACGCCGGACAGTGCGGACTTTCGAACGCCCTCGGCGGGCGCCCGGACGGACTCAGACGTTGACGCCGAAGTCCTGGGCGATGCCGCGCAGGCCGGAGGCGTAGCCCTGGCCGATGGCGCGGAACTTCCACTCCGCGCCGTTGCGGTACAGCTCGCCGAAGACCATGGCGGTCTCGGTCGAGGCGTCCTCGGACAGGTCGTACCGGGCGATCTCGGCGCCGCCGGCCTGGTTCACGACGCGGATGAACGCGTTGCGGACCTGGCCGAAGGACTGCTGGCGGTTGTCGGCGTCGTAGATCGACACCGGGAAGACGATCTTCTCGACGTCGGCGGGGACCGTGGCCAGGCTGACCTTGATCACCTCGTCGTCGCCCTCGCCCTCACCGGTGAGGTTGTCACCGGTGTGCTCGACCGACCCTTCGGGGCTCTTGAGGTTGTTGAAGAAGACGAAGTTCGCGTCACTGCCGACCTTGCCCTCTGCGTTCAGCAGCAGTGCGCTGGCGTCGAGGTCGAAGTCGGTGCCGGTGGTGGTCCGGACGTCCCAGCCCAGACCGACGAGGACCGCGGTCAGGCCGGGGGCCTCCTTCGTCAGCGATACGTTGCCGCCCTTGCTGAGGCTGACTCCCACGAGTCCTCCCTTGTGGTGTCCAGGGGCGGGGAGCCCCCGTGGTGCTTCGGATACCGGATCAACGATTCGATCCTAGTGACGGGTTCCCGCCCCCCGCAGGCCCTGGACCCCGAAGAATTACCGGGTGTCGGCCCTGTCGACCCCTAGGGGATCGACGAACGGTCCACGAAGCGGTCTACAGGGCGTCGAGCGCCTTCACGTAGTCGTTCAGGTCGCGCGCGTCCGGCAGTCCGTTGACCACGGTCCACCGCACGACGCCCTCCTTGTCGATGACGAAGGTGCCGCGGACCGCACAGCCCTTGGCCTCGTCGAAGACGCCGTAGGCGCGTGAGGTCTCGCCGTGCGGCCAGAAGTCGCTGAGCAGCGGGTACTCCAGGCCCTCCTGCTCGGCGAAGACACGCAGGGTGTGGATGGAGTCGTTGGAGACGGCGAGCAGCTGGGTGCCGCGGTCCTCGAACTGGGGCAGGTGGTCGCGCAGCTCGCACAGCTCACCGGTGCACACGCCGGTGAAGGCGAACGGGTAGAAGAGCAGCACGACGTTCTTCTCGCCGCGGAAGTCGGACAGCCGCACGGACCGGCCGTGGTTGTCCTTGAGCTCGAAGTCGGGCGCCTTGTCGCCGACCTGGATCGCCATCGCTGCATCCCTTCGTAAGGGGCTGTTCGGGTGAGGACACCCTATGCGGCGACCTTCGCGCGGCGATCACGGCAGGCCGACGGACGGACCGGGGCTCGGTCCGTCCGCCGGGCGGGGCTCAGCGCTTCTTGGCGGCGCCCTTCGGGGTCAGCAGCCGGCTGCCGTTCCAGTCCTTGCCCACGCTGACGCTCTTGGTCTGCGAGAGGCCGGCGGTCGTGGCCGCCTCGCCGATGTCGCTCGGCTCGACGTAGCCGTCACGGCCCGTCTTCGGAGTCAGCAGCAGGATCCAGCCGCCTTCCTCCATGTACGTGACGGCATCCACCAGCGCGTCCGTCAGGTCGCCGTCATCCTCACGGAACCACAGCACCACGGCGTCGGCCACGTCGTCGTAGTCCTCGTCCACCAACTCGGTGCCGATGGTGTCTTCGATGGACTCGCGGAGTTCCTGGTCGACGTCGTCGTCGTAGCCGATCTCCTGGACCACCTGGTCTGGCTGGAACCCCAGCCTGACGGCAGGGGTGGTCCGCTCCTCCGCGTGGTCCGCGGTCGCGCTCACGGGTTGCCTCCTGATCATGTCTTGTTGATTAACTCAGCCACGCGCGTGCGCGAAGCATTGGCCGTAGTCCACACGGGCGGGACGGATCGCGCAAGTACCCGGCCGTTCAGACCGCCGAAACGGTGACGATCCCGGCCGTGTCGCCGCAACTCCCGGCACCGTATCGCAGACGGGTGTGGCACACACCACTCCCTTTTGCCCGCAATGTTCCTTTCGGAATCATCCTCACATACGACGGTCGAACGAGTTTGCCAAGCACGTCACACCCCGGGCGTATCGTTGCGTTTTGGCCGGGACCGAGTTACCTCACGGTAGAGATGACGTGCGCTGCCCCGAGGTGGACGATGGACAGCGGTGTAGGGAAACGCAGGGACATGCAGGAAAACGCAGGGAATCAGTGCCCCTCTGACAGGTAAGGAACAGCGTGGCTTCCGGATCCGATCGCAACCCGATCATCATTGGCGGCCTTCCGAGTCAGGTTCCTGACTTCGATCCCGAGGAAACCCAGGAGTGGCTCGACTCGCTCGACGCCGCCGTGGACGAGCGCGGCCGGGAACGGGCCCGTTATCTGATGCTCCGCCTGATCGAGCGCGCCCGCGAGCGGCGGGTGGCCGTACCCGAGATGCGCAGCACGGACTACGTCAACACGATCCCCACGCGCGCGGAGCCGTTCTTCCCGGGCAACGAGGAGATCGAGCGCAAGGTCCTCAACGCGACCCGCTGGAACGCGGCCGTGATGGTCTCCCGTGCGCAGCGTCCGGGCATCGGTGTCGGCGGCCACATCGCCACCTTCGCCTCCTCAGCGTCCCTCTACGACGTCGGCTTCAACCACTTCTTCCGCGGCAAGGACGACGGCCACGGCGGCGACCAGGTCTTCTTCCAGGGGCACGCCTCCCCCGGCATCTACGCGCGCGCGTTCCTGCTCGACCGGCTCGGCGAGGAGCAGCTGGACGGCTTCCGCCAGGAGAAGTCGAAATACCCGAACGGCCTCTCCAGCTACCCGCACCCGCGCTCGATGCCGGACTTCTGGGAGTTCCCGACGGTGTCGATGGGCCTCGGCCCGATCGGCGCGATCTACCAGGCGCGGATGAACCGCTACATGCACGCGCGCGGGATCGCCGACACCTCGAAGTCACACGTCTGGGCGTTCCTCGGCGACGGCGAGATGGACGAGCCGGAGTCGCTCGGCCAGCTGTCCATCGCCGCGCGCGAGGGCCTGGACAACCTGACCTTCGTCGTCAACTGCAACCTCCAGCGGCTCGACGGCCCGGTGCGCGGCAACGGCAAGATCATCCAGGAGCTGGAGTCGGTCTTCCGGGGCGCCGGCTGGAACGTGATCAAGCTGGTCTGGGACCGCACCTGGGACCCGCTGCTCGCCCAGGACCGTGACGGCGTCCTGGTCAACAAGATGAACACGACCCCCGACGGTCAGTTCCAGACCTACGCCACCGAGTCCGGCGGGTACATCCGCGACCACTTCTTCGGTGACGACCAGCGGCTGCGCGCGATGGTCGAGCACATGAGCGACGACCAGATCCTGCACCTGGGCCGCGGCGGCCACGACCACCGCAAGATCTACGCGGCGTTCAAGGCGGCCACCGAGCACCGGGGCCAGCCGACGGTCATCCTGGCCAAGACGATCAAGGGCTGGACGCTGGGCCCGAACTTCGAGGGCCGCAACGCCACGCACCAGATGAAGAAGCTGACGGTCGCCGACCTCAAGGGCTTCCGGGACCGGCTGCACCTGCCGATCTCCGACCAGGAGCTGGAGTCCGGCCTGCCGCCGTACTACCACCCGGGCCGGAACTCGGAGGAGATCCAGTACATGCACGACCGGCGCAAGGGGCTCGGCGGCTACGTCCCGACCCGCGTCGTGCGCTCCCAGCCGCTTGCGCTGCCGGACGACAAGACGTACGCGACCGTGAAGAAGGGCACCGGCCAGCAGTCCATCGCGACCACCATGGCCTTTGTCCGTCTCCTGAAGGACCTCATGCGGGACAAGGAGATCGGCCGTCGCTTCGTCCTGATCGCGCCGGACGAGTACCGCACCTTCGGCATGGACTCCTTCTTCCCGAGTGCGAAGATCTACAACCCGCTCGGCCAGCAGTACGAGGCGGTCGACCGCGACCTGCTGCTCGCCTACAAGGAGTCGCCGACCGGCCAGATGCTGCACGACGGCATCTCCGAGGCCGGCTGCACGGCCTCCCTGATCGCGGCGGGCTCGGCCTACGCCACCCACGGCGAGCCGCTCATCCCGGTCTACGTCTTCTACTCGATGTTCGGTTTCCAGCGCACCGGCGACCAGTTCTGGCAGATGGCCGACCAGCTGGCGCGCGGTTTCGTCCTGGGTGCGACCGCCGGCCGTACGACCCTGACCGGTGAGGGTCTCCAGCACGCCGACGGCCACTCCCAGCTGCTCGCCTCGACGAACCCGGGATGCGTGGCCTACGACCCGGCGTACGCGTACGAGATCGCGCACATCGTCCAGGACGGCCTGCGCCGGATGTACGGCGGTGACGCCGAGCACCCGCACGGCGAGGACGTCTTCTACTACCTGACCGTCTACAACGAGCCGATCCAGCACCCGGCCGAGCCGGCCGACGTGGACGTCGAGGGCATCCTCAAGGGCATCCACCGGATCAGCGCGGGCACGAACGGCACCGTCCCGGCGCAGATCATGGCGTCCGGTGTCGCGGTCCCGTGGGCGATCGAGGCGCAGCGGATCCTCGCCGCGGACTGGAACGTGAAGGCCGACGTCTGGTCCGCCACCTCCTGGAACGAGCTGCGGCGCGAGGCCGTGGCCTGCGAGGAGCACAACCTCCTCCACCCGGAGGAGGAGCAGCGCACCCCGTACGTGACGCGCAAGCTGAGCGTCGCCGAGGGTCCGTTCGTGGCCGTCTCCGACTGGATGCGATCGGTTCCGGACCAGATCGCCCGCTGGGTGCCGGGCACGTACCAGTCGCTGGGGGCCGACGGCTTCGGCTTCGCCGACACGCGCGGCGCGGCACGCCGGTTCTTCCACATCGACGCGCAGTCGATCGTGGTCGCGGTCCTGACCGAGCTGGCCCGTGAGGGCAGGCTCGACCGCTCGGTGCTCAAGCAGGCCATCGACCGCTACCAGCTGCTGGACGTGACGGCGGCGCACCCGGGCGCGGCGGGCGGCGACGCGTAGCCGCTGCGCTCGGCTTCGGCCGGCGGGCGGTGGGGGGCTGCGGCGACGTCGTGGCTGGTCGCGCCCACGCGGCGGAGCCGCGGACCGATGCTGTCCGCGCCTCTTTGGGGCGCGGACAGTGCCTACGATGCCCTCATGGAGCGACAGTCCGCGCAGGCGCGTTGGGAGCAGGTGACCCAACGGCCGTTGCTGGCGCTCGCGGTGGCCTTCGCCGTCGCCTACGCGCTGCCGATCGTGGACAGTTCCGCAGGGCATGTCCTCACCGCCGCGTGCACGGTGGCGGAGTGGGTGGTGTGGGGTTCGTTCGCTCTCGACTACCTCGTACGGCTGGCTCTGGCGCCCCGGCGCAAGGAGTTCGTGCGGACGCACTGGATAGACCTGTGCGCGGTGGTGCTGCCGATACTCCAGCCGCTGCGGCTGCTCCGGCTCGTCGCGACGCTGACGCTGGTGGGGCGACGGGCCCGGATGGCCTCGCAGATCCGGCTGACGACGTATGTGGTGGGCGCGGTCGTCGGCCTGCTGATGTTCGGCTCGCTGGCCGTGCTCTCGGTGGAGCGGGACTCCCCGGACGGGAACATCCGCACGCTGGGTGACGCGCTGTGGTGGTCGTTCACGACGATGACGACGGTGGGGTACGGCGACCACGCGCCGACGACCGGGCTGGGCCGGATGATCGCGGTCGGCCTGATGCTGTCCGGGATCGCCCTGCTGGGTGTGGTGACGGCGAACATCGCGACGTGGTTCATCGCACGGTTCGAGAAGGACGACGTGGAGGAGCGCCGGCAGACGGAGGCGATCGCTCTGCTGACCGAGGAGGTGCGGGCGCTGCGGGCCGAGGTGGTTGCTCTGCGCGAGGGGGTGGGGGCCGGCGCAGCGGGACACTCACCGGCGCTGGCCGGGTGCCGCTGCGCCCACCCGTGCCGCCTGGGGGTCCCCCCAGGCCTTTCGGGCTCTGGGGGAAGCACGACTGCCCGCAGCTGAGGCGCCCCTTTAGGGGCGCGGGGCTGTGTCGATGTGCGGCTCCGCCGCGTGGGCGCGAGCAACCCCCACCGGCCCGCGGCTAGACCGATACGCCCGCCAGCCAGAACAGCGCCAGCACCGTGTCGATCGCCCCCAGCACCACCGCCACCAGCGCCGGAATCGAGCTGTTCGGCGACCACCTGCGGCCCATGGAGAGCCAGCCGCACACCAGCGCCGCCGGCCCCAGCACGATCCCGAGGGCGAAGAAGCCGACCACGGCGAACACCGTGCCGATGATTCCGAGCGTGCCACGGTCCAGCCCGGCCCGCGCACCTGCCCGGCCGCGTGAACGGGGGTACCCGCGTGTTCGTTGCCCGAAGCTCGCCATCATCAACTCCCTGGTCTCCATGGACTGTTCGGGTGCGATGACCGGGTACCCCTGTTCCGCGTCCGCAGACCTGCCCGCGCGCTGCCCCCCTCCGGCAGCGCGCCGCGGCCCGGGTGTCCTCCCATGCCCTGCGGAGGACTTGACCCACTGTGACCTGCGGCGCGTGCCGAGGGCGAGGAATCTTTAGCGGAGTCACCCTGATAGGGGAACTCCGCCACAAGAAACCGGACATATCGTCCGGGGCTGCGAACTGAACCCGCGCTAGATGTGCCCGACCCCCGCACCGGCGTCCGCGTTCTCGCCGCGCTTGGTGAACAGCGCGACCAGGATCGCGACCGCCGCCACACCCGCCGCGACCAGCGAGGCGAGGCTCATGCCGGAGATGAACGTGTCGTGGGCGACGTCGGAGATCTTCGCGGCGATCTCCGCGGGCGTCCCCTTGGCGACCGGCGCGACACCGACCTGGACCGCCTCGGAGGCCTGCGCCAGCTGCGCGTCGGTCAGCTTCGGCAGCCCCGCGTCGGCCCAGTTGCCCGGCAGGTCGCCGTCGACCTTGGAGGCCATCACGGCGCCCAGGACGGCCGTACCGAGGCTGCCGCCGATCTGCATCGCGGCCTGCTGGAGTCCGCCGGCCACACCGGACAGCTCCATCGCCGCGTTGCCGACGATGACCTCGGTGGCGCCGACCATGACCGGCGCAAGACCGAGGCCGAGCAGGGCGAACCAGATGGACATCACGCCGCTGCTGGTGTCCGCCTTCAAGGTGGACATGCCGTACATGGCGATCGCGGTGGCCGCCATGCCACCGGCCAGCGGGATCCGCGGGCCGAGCTTGGTGATCGCGGCGCCGGCCAGCGGGGAGCCGACGATCATCATGCCGGTGAGGGGAAGGAGATGGAGACCGGCGTCCACCGGGTCCATGCCGTGGACGTTCTGGAGGTAGAACGTCACGAAGAACAGGCCGCCCATGAAGGCGATGGCCATCAGGACCATCAGGACCACGCCCGCGGAGAGCGGGACCGAGCGGAACAGGGTGAGCGGGATCAGCGGCTCCTTGACCCTGGTCTCCCAGAAGGCGAAGAGGGCGAAGCCCAGCACGGACGCGGCGATGAACGTCCACGTCAGGCCGGCGCCCCAGCCCCAGCTCGGCGCCTTGATGAGCGCCCAGACCAGGCAGAACATCGCGCCGGAGAGCAGGGCGATGCCGAGCAGGTCGAAGGAGCGCGGGGCGCTGTATCCGCTTTCCGGGCTCCGCCCGAGGGCGGCACGGTGGTCGCGCAGGATCAGGACGCCCAGGACCAGGGCGATCAGGCCGACCGGCACGTTGATGAAGAACACCGACTGCCAGCTGACGTGCTGCACCAGCACACCGCCGAGGATCGGACCGCCCGCGGTGGAGGCACCGATGACCATGCCCCAGATGCCGATCGCCATGTTGAGCTTCTCGGCCGGGAAGGTGGCCCGCAGCAGGCCGAGCGCGGCCGGCATCAGCAGCGCGCCGAACAGGCCCTGGAAGACACGGAAGGTGACGACCAGGCCGATGCTGTCGGACAGGCCGATGGCGCCCGAGGCGGCGGCGAAGCCGACGACACCGATCAGGAAGGTCTGCCGGTGGCCGAAGCGGTCACCGAGCTTGCCCGCGGTGATCAGGGAGACCGCGAGGGCGAGGAAGTAGCCGTTGGTGATCCACTGCACCTGGGCGAAGGTGGCGCCGAGGTCCTTCTGGATCGCCGGGTTGGCGATGGCCACGATGGTGCCGTCGAGGGCGACCATCATGACCCCGACGGCGACGGTGATCAGGGTGAACCAGGGGTGGCCTCGCAGGCCGGCGGCCGGCGGCTGTTCCGGCAGGGCTGCAGGTGTTACGTCCCCCGACCCCGCCGTGTCGATCGTGGTCTGACTAGTCATACGATCGAGGCTAGTGACAGCTGCTGACAGTTGACAAACGAAATCACTAGTCAGTAACTGTCAGGCATGGAAACGTTGCGCGAACGCAAGAAACAGCGCACCCGGGACGCGCTGCTGCGCAACGCGCTGGAGCTGTTCGTGACCCAGGGCTACGAGCACACCACCGTCGACGAGATCGTCGAGTCCGTCGACGTCTCGCAGCGCACCTTCTTCCGCTACTTCGCCAGCAAGGAGGACGTGGCCTTCTTCGTGCCCCGGCTCACCGAGGCGCACTACGTCGAGGCGGTACGCCGGCGCCCGGCCGAGGAGACCCCGCTGGAGGCGCTGCGCCGGTCCGTCATGGACAGCTGGGACAGCATCGAGGAGGCCATCGAGCGGTACGTCCCGGTGGAGCTGCTGATGCGCACGTACAGGATGATCGAGGCGACGCCGGTGCTGTTCGCCGCCCACCTGCGGCGCCAGGCGGAGACGGAGGAGGAGATCGCGCGGATCGTCGCCGAGCGGGAGGGCGTCGACCCGGACACCGACCCCCGGCCGCGGCTCGTGGTCGCCGTGTTCGGCGCGGTCATCCGGGTCACCGAGCGGCAGTGGTCGGTCGGCGACGACTTCGGCGTCACGGCGATGCGCGAACTCACCGCGTCGTACCTCGACCAGGTGGGACCGGCACTCACCGGCAACTGGCGCGAGAGCCACGGGAACTGAGAGCGTCGCGCGAGCCGAGACGGACCGCACGAGCCGAGATCGACCACACCTTTGCCGAAACGTGATAACCGTCACTCGGTTACCGCGAGACCCCTTCGTTCTCCTAGTGTGTCCTCCCAGTGACTTCCTTCGACACCTCCCCGCCTCTGAACGTCTGGCGCGCGCTGCTGGCCCTGTCCGTGGTGTTCGTGATGCTCGCGACCACCGGCTGGACGGCCATGCGCGCGCACCGCGAGACCACCGCCCTGCAGACCTCCCTCGACAAGTGGGAGCACGGCAGCGTGCACGGTCTCCACCTGCCGGACCCGGAGGGGTCCCCCGCGCGGCTCACGCGTTTCTTCGCCACGCTCACCGCGCAGGAGCGCGACCGGCTCGTGCACCGCTACCCGCTCGCGGTCGGCAACATGAACGGCGCCCCGGCCGGCCTGCGCTACCGGGCCAACCACATCGCCCTCGACCAGCAGCGTGCCGTCGAGAAGAAACGGATGCACGACCCACGGCTCACCGCGGCCGGACAACAGGACGCGGGCCGCCGGATGCACCGCTACGAGGCGCTGATGGCCAAGGGCCGGCAGATCCTCGCCTTCGACCCGGACGGCAGCGGCCGGGTCGCCGAGGTGTTCGGCGACCTCACCAGGGCCGAGCGGATCTCCGTCGTCGTCCCCGGCGTCGACACCGACCTGCTCACCTTCCAGCGGACGAACCGTCAGTACACCGCCCCGGTCGGCATGGCCAAGGCGCTGTACGGGGCGGAGCGCACGGCGAACCCCGCGACCCGTACGGCGGTGATCGCCTGGGCCGACTACACCGCGCCCGACGGGCTCGGCGTGGGCGCGGCGACCGGCACGGCCGCCGAGCAGGGCGCCGTACGCCTCAACGCGCTGCTGCGCGCGCTGCCCGGCACGGCACCGGTGGCGCCGGTTTCGATGTTCTGCCACAGCTACGGTTCCGTGGTCTGCGGGGTGGCCGCGCACGGCATGCCGGACCGGGTGTCCGACATAGCGGTGGCCGCCAGCCCCGGGATGCGGGTCGAAAACGCCTCCCACCTGGGTACCTCCGCCCGGGTGTGGGCGATGCGGGACGCCACCGACTGGATCCAGGACGTCCCCTACATGGAGTTCGGCGGACTGGGCCACGGCGCCGACCCCGTCTCCTCCTCCTTCGGGGCGCGGGTGCTGTCGGCGCACGACGCACAGGGACACGCCGGCTACTTCGAGCCGGGCACGGACAGCCTGCGCAACCTCGCCGACATCGGGGTTGGCGCATACGGCGCGGTGACCTGCGCCCACGACGATGACGGGTGCCGGGCGGGTTTGTCCGGCACGTTGACGGCCGGACGCGCGTAGAGACAGCAGGAAGTGCGGTATGCGCGGGGATGGGACTGGGAAGCACGTGCCGCATACGATGAGCCGCATGGGTGACGTACTGGCCGGATTTCATGCCGCCTGGGAGTTCGAGTCCGACTCCGTGCTCATCCGCTACGAACGGGGGATTCGAACACCCAAGCTCTTCCAGACGCTGGGGGAACGCCGGGTGCCGTTCGCCGCGCTCTCGGGGGTGACGCTCACTCCCGGCAAACGGGGCACGGTGGTCCTGCGGGCCGAGCCGCGCCCGGGCGCCGATCCCCTGATGGAGGCGGCCGCCGGGCAGCTGAAGGACGGCAGCGACCCCTACCGGCTCGTCCTCCCCGCCGAGCGGGAGACCCTCGCGGAGTACTACGCCGACGAACTGCGGCCGCTGCTCACCGAGTCCGGGTCCGAACCGGCCGAAAGGTTTCTGGTGGCCGCGCCCGAGGCGCCCCGGCAGTTCAAGGCGTACGACGGCAAGGCGAGCTTCGACGGCAAGGCCGTGCACTTCCGCTGGTCCTGGACGGGCGCGTCGACGTCCAAGTGGAAGGCCGGCGACCAGCGCTTCGCGGTGGCCGACCTCGGGGGTGTGGAGTGGCGGTCCCCGGAGGTCTTCGAGGGACATCTGCGACTGCTGCGCCGCGGGGACCTCACCGGGGCGGCGCCGGCGGTCCCGGCCGACCAGGATCCGGCGACCGTGGTGTTCGGGCTCGGGTACGGGCCGGTGCACGAGTCGCTGCCGTTCGCCGCGGCGGTCCTGGAGGCGGTACGGGCGAAGGGCGGGGCCGCGCTGCCGTCGTCGGCAGGACGCCGGGACCCCGCCGACATCGCGGAGCGGATTCGCCATCTGGGGGACCTGCACCAGGCGGGGCTGGTCACCGACGAGGAGTTCGCCGCGAAGAAGGCGGAACTGCTGGCGGAGCTCTGAGGGTGCCTCAGCTCCCGCCCGTCCCGTAGAAACTGATCTTCCGGTCCAGCACCGACAGCGTGTCGTGCAGCTCGGCGATGCGGCCCAGGACGTCCCTGCGCGTCTGTTCCAGCAGCTCCCGGCGCTCCTGGTAGGTGCCGTCGCCCTCCCGTACCAGCTCCGCGTACCGGACCATGTCCGCCACCGGCATCCCGGTCAGCCGGAGCTTGGTCACGAAGTCCAGCCAGTCCAGGTCGCTGTTGCTGTAGCGGCGCTGGCCGGTGTGGGAACGGTCGATGTGGGACATCAGGCCGATCCGCTCGTACCAGCGCAGGGTGTGGGCGGTCAGGCCGGTGAAGGCGACGACCTCGCTGATCGTGTAGTGGTCCTGGCCCTCGGGGCGCGGATGCCGGCGGGGCGGCGCGGAACAGATGTCGGCGGGTGCGCGGTCGGACTGCTGAGTGGGGGCCGCGGTCGAGGTCTGCATCACCGTCATGACCCAACGCTACGACCTTCGAGTGCGCTCGAAGCAAGCGGAAACCGGGAAGACGGTAAGAAATCCGCGCGACGCGGGGGACGGCCGCTGACTACCGTGCGCGGGTATGAGTCTCGTACGCCGTGCCAGGCCCGAGGACGCATCCGAAGTGCTGCGTCTGCGCCAGATCATGATCGACGCACTGCCCGGTGGGGACGCCTCCACCCACTGGCACGCCCTGGCGCTGCCGGGGCTCCGGGAGCGGCTGGGCGAGCCGGACGGGGACTTCGCCGCGTTCGTCGTCGACCACCCGGACCGGCCGGGGGCGCTGGCCGCGCTGGTCGTCGGGACCCTCGACTACCGGATCGGCAAGGCGTCCAGTCCGCACGGGCACTCCGGGTACGTCTTCAGCGTGGCCACCGACCCGGACGCGCGCCGTCGCGGGTACGCGCGCGCGTGCATGGCGGAACTGCTCGCCTGGTTCCGCGAGCGGGGTGCCGGGCAGGTCATGCTGACCGCGTCGCCCGAGGCCGAGCCCCTCTACGCCGCGCTCGGCTTCGTCCACAAGCCGGACCCCACGATGATCCTGACGCTCTGATCGGCTTAGGCTCGTCGGTATGTCCTTGCAGAGCCTTGCGTTGATCGAGAACTGGCCGGTCCCCACCGCGGCGGCGGGTGCCGTACGGGCCGACGGGACGGTCCTGGGCACCCACGGTCCGGCCGGGCAGCGCTTCCCGCTGGCCTCCGTGACCAAGCCGCTCGCCGCGTACGCGGTGCTCGTCGCGTACGAGGAGGGGGCGGTCGAGCTGGACGAGCCGGCCGGCCCGCGGGGGTCGACGGTCCGGCATCTGCTCGCGCACACCTCGGGGCTGGCCTTCGACGAACACCGGGTGACGGCGCCGCCCGGGGAGCGGCGGCTGTACTCCAACGCCGGGTTCGAGGTGCTCGGGGACCATGTCGCCAAGGCGACGGAGATTCCGTTCGGCGAGTATCTGCGGCAGGCGGTCCTGGAGCCGCTGGGCATGACGTCGACGTCTCTCGACGGGTCACCGGCGAAGGACGGCATCTCCTCGGTCTCCGACCTGCTCCGCTTCGCGGCGGAGTTGCAGGCGCCGAGGCTGCTGGACCCGCGGACGGTGGCGGAGGCGACGCTGACCGTCCAATACCCCGGGACGAAGGGCGTGTTGCCGGGGTACGGCCACCAGAACCCGAACGACTGGGGTCTGGGCTTCGAGATCCGGGACGGCAAGTCCCCGCACTGGACGGGGTCTTCGTCCTCGCCTCGGGCGTTCGGGCACTTCGGCCAGTCGGGGACGTTCCTGTGGGTGGACCCCGACGCGGGGGTGGCGTCCGTGGCCCTCACGGACCGGGCGTTCGGCCCCTGGGCGGTGGAGGCGTGGCCGGCATTCACGGACTCGGTGCTGACGGAGCTCCGCGGCTGAGGGTGGGCCGGGCGGGGTTTCGCTTACCGGCGCCGGCAGGGTGCCGCCGCGCCACGACTGCCCGCGGCTATGAAGCTGGCGCGACCGGAGCGCCCCGTAAGGGGCGCGGGGAACTGCGCGACCAGCCCCCACCGGCCCGCAGCCGAAGTGCTACTCAGCCATCTCCCACAGCAACAACTCCGCCTTTGTCACGCCTTCCGCCTCCAAATCCTTCGCCCCCTCCACCCTGACCGAATCCCCCGGCCCCAACTCCTCCCCACCCACCCGCACTTCCCCCCGCACCACATGCACGTACACATACGCCCCGTCCGGGACCGCCGTCCGCTCCCCCACCCCCAGTCGGCGGACGTGCAGCATCGCCGCGGCCTCCGGCACGGCGTACGGCGTCGAGTCGGCGATGCCGCGGACGATCTCGTACGACGGCTCACCGCCGGGGCGTACCGGGGCCAGCCACATCTGAAGGAAGACCAGCGGCCCCGCCCCGTCGTTGCGCTCGACATGGCGGACACCCCTCGCCGAGCTGAGCCGCTGCACGTCCCCCCGGCGGACCACCGTCTCGTTGCCCGCCGAGTCCCGGTGGGTCAGCTCGCCCTCGACCACCCAGGTCACGATCTCGGTGTGGCTGTGCGGATGCTCGTCGAAGCCGGCGCCCGGCGCCAGACGCTCCTCGTTGCAGGCGATGACCGCGCCGAAGCGGAGGTTGCCGGGGTCGTAGTGCGGGCCGAAGGAGAAGGCGTGGCGGGACTCGATTCCGGTCGCCCGGTCTCCCCCGGGGTAGCGCTCGGCCGCGCGCCGTACGTCCATCACGGAACCACCGTAGACCGCAGTCGGCACCCGGCGGCGCATGCTCCCGTCCGGATAAGGCAGTCTTGTCCCCGTGCCCGAACCAGTAACGCGCAAGTCCGACCCCTCGGCTCATGCAGTCCACCAGCACTCCGCGACCCTGAAGCGGCTGGAGAAGTCGTCCGGCAGCCTCGCCGCCCAGGCCATCGCACGGATGGACGAGACCCTGCCGTGGTACCGGGCCATGCCCCCGGAGAACCGTTCCTGGATCGGGCTCGTCGCCCAGGCGGGTATCGCGGCCTTCACCGAGTGGTTCCGGCATCCCGATGCTCCGCAGGCGATCTCGACGGACGTCTTCGGGACCGCCCCTCGCGAGCTGACCCGGGCGATCACGCTGCGGCAGACCGTGGAGATGGTGCGGACGACCATCGAGGTCATGGAGAGCGCCATCGACGAGGTGGCGGCCCCCGGCGACGAGCGGGTACTGCGGGAGGCGCTGCTGGTCTACGCCCGGGAGATCGCCTTCGCCACCGCCCAGGTGTACGCCCAGGCCGCCGAGGCACGCGGTGCCTGGGACGCCCGGCTGGAGTCGCTGGTCGTCAACGCGGTGCTGAGCGGGGAGGCCGACGAGGGGGCGGTGAGCCGGGCCGCCGCACTGGGCTGGAACTCGCCCGAGCATGTGTGTGTCGTGCTCGGTACCGCGCCCGACGGGGACAGTGAGCTGACCGTCGAGGCCATCCGGCGGGCCGCCCGGCACGCCAAGCTGCAGGTGCTCACCGGGGTACTCGGGGACCGGCTCGTGGTCATCGCGGGCGGCAACGACAACCCGCTGGCCGTCGCCAAGTCGCTGATCGGGCCCTACGCCGCCGGACCGGTGGTCGCGGGGCCCGTGGTACCCGATCTGCTGGCCGCCACCCGGTCCGCGCAGGCCGCCGCCGCGGGGCTCAAGGCCTGCTCCGCCTGGCAGGACGCACCGCGGCCGGTGCTGGCGGACGACCTGCTTCCGGAACGCGCCATGGCAGGTGATCCGGGCGCGCGCGAGCAGTTGGTGGAGGAGATCTACAGACCGCTGGAAGAAGCGGGCTCGGCGCTCCTGGAAACGCTGAGCGTCTATCTGGAACAGGCGAGCAGCCTGGAGGGCGCGGCCCGGATGCTCTTCGTCCACCCGAACACCGTGCGCTACCGGCTTCGACGTGTGACTGACGTCACCGGATGGTCGCCATCCGATGTACGATCCGCCTTCACGCTGCGGATCGCACTGATCCTGGGGCGTCTGGTCGATGGAGATCCCCAGCCATAGGATTTTGTCGGGGGTCCACAAAACCCCCTCGTGTTCTTCGTCCTTGTCCCCACGGGCGGCCGTGGGGCTCCCCAAGAGAGAGTGTGAGAGTGCTCGTACTCGTCGCTCCCGGCCAGGGCGCCCAGACGCCTGGCTTCCTGACCCCCTGGCTCGAACTCCCCGGTGCCCAGGACCGTTTGCGTGAATGGTCCGACGTCATCGGGCTCGATCTGGTGCACTACGGCACGAACGCGGACGCGGACGAGATCCGGGACACCGCGATCGCGCAGCCGCTGCTCGTCGCCGCCGGGATCCTGTCCGGCGCGGCACTCGGTGCCATGACGGACATCGCGCCGGGCGCGGTCGCGGGGCACAGCGTCGGTGAGATCACCGCCGCCGCCTTCGCGGGCGTCCTGGACGACACCGACGCGCTGCGCCTGGTCCGCAAGCGGGGTGTGGCGATGGCCGAGGCCGCCGCGATCACCGAGACCGGCATGTCGGCGCTGCTCGGCGGCGACCCGGACGTGTCGGTCGCGCACCTGGAGAAGCTGGGCCTGACCCCGGCGAACATCAACGGTGCCGGTCAGATCGTGGCCGCGGGCACCCTGGAGCAGCTCGCCGCGCTGAGCGAGGACAAGCCCGAGGGCGTCCGCAAGGTCGTCGCGCTCAAGGTCGCCGGCGCCTTCCACACGCGCCACATGGCGCCTGCGGTCGACAAGCTGGCCGAGGCCGCCAAGGAGCTCGTCCCCGCCGATCCGAAGCTCACCTACGTCTCCAACCGGGACGGGCGGGCCGTCACCTCCGGCGACAGGATCGTGGAGCGGCTGGTCGGGCAGGTCGCCAACCCGGTCCGCTGGGACCTGTGCATGGAGACCTTCAAGGAGCTCGGCGTGACCGCCCTCCTGGAGGTGTGCCCTGGCGGCACCCTGACCGGCCTGGCCAAGCGCGCGCTGCCCGGGGTGAAGACGCTGGCCCTGAAGACCCCCGCCGACCTCGACGCGGCCCGCGAGCTCATCGCCGAGCACAGCTGAATTAGGAGCCCACTGCGATGTCGAAGATCAAGCCCAGCAAGGGTGCGCCGTACGCGCGCATCCTCGGCGTCGGCGGCTACCGCCCGACCCGCGTGGTGCCCAACGAGGTGATCCTGGAGACGATCGACTCGTCCGACGAGTGGATCCGGTCGCGCTCCGGTATCGAGACCCGGCACTGGGCGGGCCCCGAGGAGACGGTCGCCGCGATGTCGATCGAGGCGTCCGGCAAGGCGATCGCGGACGCGGGCATCGACGCCGAGCAGATCGGCGCCGTGGTCGTCTCGACGGTCTCGCACTTCAGCCAGACCCCGGCCGTGGCGACCGAGATCGCCGACAAGCTGGGCACGAACAAGGCCGCCGCCTTCGACATCTCGGCCGGCTGCGCGGGCTTCGGCTACGGCCTCACGCTCGCCAAGGGCATGGTGGTGGAAGGTTCCGCCGAGTACGTGCTCGTGATCGGCGTGGAGCGGCTCAGCGACCTCACCGACCTGGAGGACCGGGCCACGGCCTTCCTGTTCGGCGACGGCGCGGGCGCGGTCGTGGTCGGCCCCTCGCAGGAGCCGGCGATCGGCCCGACCGTGTGGGGCTCCGAGGGCGACAAGTCGGAGACCATCAAGCAGACCGTGCCCTGGGACCGGTTCCACGTCGGCGACGTCACCAACCTCCCCCTCGACAGCGCCGGCAACATCAAGTTCCCCGCGATCACGCAGGAGGGCCAGGCGGTGTTCCGCTGGGCCGTGTTCGAGATGGCGAAGGTCGCTCAGCAGGCGCTGGACGCGGCCGGAATCAGCGCGGACGACCTGGACGTCTTCATCCCGCACCAGGCCAATGTGCGGATCATCGACTCGATGGTGAAGACTCTCAAGCTGCCGGAGCACGTCACGGTCGCCCGTGACATCCGCACCACCGGCAACACCTCGGCCGCCTCGATCCCGCTCGCGATGGAGCGGCTCCTGGCGACCGGCGAGGCGAAGAGCGGCGACACCGCGCTCGTCATCGGGTTCGGGGCGGGTCTCGTCTACGCCGCCACTGTCGTTACCCTCCCCTAGGCACTCCGTGCCGGATCATGCATCCGGTACCGGAAACGCCGCCAGCAACACCGCAGCAACCGTCTGGAACATCTAAGAAGGAGCGCCTGACATGGCCGCCACTGAGAAGGAGATCGTCGACGGTCTCGCCGAGATCGTGAACGAGATCGCCGGGATCCCCGTGGAGGACGTCCAGCTGGACAAGTCCTTCACCGACGACCTGGACGTCGACTCGCTGTCCATGGTCGAGGTCGTCGTCGCCGCCGAAGAGCGCTTCGACGTCAAGATCCCGGACGAGGACGTCAAGAACCTGAAGACCGTCGGGGACGCCACCAACTACATCCTCAAGCACCAGGACTGAGTTCCCGCCGGGTCCCGGGCCGCATGCCCGGGTACCCGGCAGGTTCCCGGACTGCGAGGCCCCGCCACCCGGCGGTGGCGCCGTCGAATCCCGTATCCGTTGGAGAAAGAATTCCCGTGAGCCCGACCAATCGCACCGTGGTCGTCACCGGTATCGGCGCAACCACACCGCTGGGTGGCGACGCAGCTTCGTTCTGGGAGGCCCTGACCGCCGGCAAGTCCGGTGTCCGCCTCCTGGAGCAGGACTGGGCGGCCGAGCTGCCCGTCCGTATCGCGGCGCAGATCGCCGTCGAACCGGGCGAGATCATCCCCCGCCCGCAGGCCCGCAAGCTGGACCGGTCCGCGCAGTTCGCGCTGATCGCCGCCCAGGAGGCCTGGAAGGACGCCGGTTTCACCGCCAAGGCCGGTGAGGACTCGTCCGCCAACCCCGACCGGGTCGGCGCCGTCATCGCCTCCGGCATCGGCGGTGTGACGACCCTGCTCGACCAGTACGACGTGCTCAAGGAGAAGGGCGTACGCCGTGTCTCCCCGCACACCGTGCCGATGCTGATGCCCAACTCGCCGGCCGCGAACGTCGGTATCGAGCTGGGTGCGCGGGCCGGTGTGCACACGCCCGTGTCGGCCTGCGCCTCCGGCGCCGAGGCCATCGGGTACGCGATCGAGATGATCCGCACCGGGCGTGCGGACATCGTCGTGGCCGGCGGTACGGAGGCGGCGATCCACCCGCTGCCGATCGTCGCGTTCGGCAACATGATGGCGATGTCCAAGAACAACGACGACCCCCAGGGCGCGTCGCGTCCCTACGACTCCGGCCGTGACGGCTTCGTCCTCGGTGAGGGCGCGGGCGTGATCGTCCTGGAGTCCGAGGAGCACGCGAAGGCGCGCGGGGCGCGGATCTACGTCGAGGCGGTCGGGCAGGGCATCTCCGCCGACGCGCACCACATCACGCAGCCGGAGCCGTCGGGCAACGGCATCGCGCACGCGCTGCAGAACCTGCTCGACAACACGGATCTGAAGCCGGCCGAGATCGTGCACGTCAACGCGCACGCGACGTCGACGCCGCAGGGTGACGTGGCCGAGATCAAGGCGCTGCGGAAGGTGTTCGGCGACGACGTCGACCACATGGCCATCTCGGCGACCAAGTCGATGACGGGTCACCTGCTGGGTGGTGCGGGTGGTATCGAGACCGTCGCGTCGATCCTGGCGCTGGTGAACCGTACGGCTCCGCCGACCATCAACCTGGACAACCTCGACCCCGAGGTCAACGCGGATGTGGTGTCGGGTAAGGCGCGTGCTCTGCCCGAGGGGCGGATCGCGGTGCTGAACGACTCGTTCGGGTTCGGTGGCCACAACGTGGCGCTGGCGTTCCGGACGATCTGAGAGACGCCGTTCTAAGGCATGTGGCCCGGACTCCTTCTCGGAGTTCGGGCCACTTTGCGTTTCGTTGTCGACTGACGGTTGGTGGGGGCTGGTCGCGCAGTTCCCCGCGCCCCTTGCGGGGCGCTCACACCACCTGGTGGAGCCACCTCACCGGGGCGCCCTCTCCCGCGTAGCGGAACGGCTCCAGTTCGTCGTCCCAGGGCTTGCCGAGGAGTTTGGAGATCTCGGCCTCCAGGTCGGTCTCGCCGCGCCGTGAGCGGGTCATCGCGGCCCTCAGGCGGTCCTCCGGGATCAGGATGTCGCCGTGGATTCCGGTGACCGCGTGGAAGATGCCGAGGTCGGGGGTGCAGCTGTAGCGCTCGCCCTCGGCCTTCGCGCAGGGCTCGGCCGTGACCTCGAAGCGCAGCAGGTGCCAGCCGCGCAGCGCGGAGGCCAGTTTGGAGGCCGTGCCGACCTCGCCCTGCCAGGAGAACTCGGAGCGCCAGGTGCCGGGGGCCGCCGGCTGCCGGATCCAGTCGAGGTTGACGCGCGTGCCTAGCACCCCGGCGACGGCCCACTCGACGTGCGGGCACAGCGCGCGCGGCGCGGAGTGCACGTACAGAACTCCACGTGTCGTCACCGGAACCTCCGGGCAGAGCGGGACATCTTGCTTGCTGGCTGGCGGCAGTGGCACGACGGCCGCGTTGATGGCGAGGCTACCGTGCGGCGGCGCAAGGAGTGTGACGTACCGTCGGTCCCACAGCCAGGAAACCCCTGCCATTCACCCAGGGGGACGCTTGTACGGGGGTGGACCGTTGCAGGGCGGGGGGTGGGAACTCCCGTGCGTTGTTATGAAGGGGGACCAACCAGCCGACCTGACCAGCCGACCTGACCAGCCGACGGAGAGGACCAGC
This sequence comes from Streptomyces sp. NPDC048254, assembly GCF_043201895.1. Classification (NCBI taxonomy): domain Bacteria; kingdom Bacillati; phylum Actinomycetota; class Actinomycetes; order Kitasatosporales; family Streptomycetaceae; genus Streptomyces; species Streptomyces sp. NPDC048254. The sequence goes on along the minus strand of NZ_JBICZJ010000001.1, from coordinate 957,597 downwards.
GGGGTATGCGGAAGCAGCGACGCCGGCGTGCGCGTGCCCTGATCGGTGTCGTCGCCGCGACCGCCGCGCTGGGGCTGGCCGGGTGCGACGTGATCGGCGGTTCCTCCTCGGGGGGCGACGGCGGCCGGACGCGTGCCGCGCGGACCGTGCCGGTGTGGGACCCCAGCCCGGCCTCGATCGCGGCCGTCGGCGACTCCGTCACCCGCGGCTTCGACGCGTGCACGGTGCTCTCGGACTGCCCGGAGGTGTCCTGGGCGACCGGCACCAGCGACCAGGTGGACAGCCTGGCGGTACGGCTGCTGGGGCGGGCGAAGGCGGCCGACCACAGCTGGAACTACGCGGTGACCGGCGCCCGGATGGCCGACCTGTCCGGGCAGATGGCCGACGCGGTGGTGCGCAGGCCGCAGTTGGTGACGGTGATGGCGGGGGCGAACGACGCCTGCCGTACGTCGGTGTCCGCGATGACGTCCGTGGCCTCCTTCCGCACCCAGTTCGAGGACGCCCTGGGCACCCTGCGGAAGTCGCTGCCGAAGACGCAGGTGTACGTGTCGAGCGTGCCGAACCTGAAGCGGCTGTGGTCGCAGGGGCGGACCAGTCCGCTGGGCAAGCAGATCTGGAAGCTGGGTATCTGCCCGTCGATGCTGGCCGACGCGGACAACCTGACCAGCGCGGCGACCGTGCGCCGGGACCGGGTGCAGCAGCGGGTCGAGGACTACAACAAGGTGCTGGCGCAGGTCTGCGCCAAGGACCGCCGGTGCCGTTTCGACGGCGGGGCGGTGTACGAGTACCGCTTCGGCACGGATCAGTTGAGTCACTGGGACTGGTTCCATCCGAGCACCGACGGCCAGTCGAAGCTCGCCGCGATCGCCTACCGGACCATCACGGCCAAGGATCCGGTGGACTAGACCCTTGGCTTAGGGTTTTCCTCATGAGCGAACTTTTCGGTACACTTTCCGACGGCACCGAGGTGCACCGCTGGACGCTGGAGCGCGCGGGGACCCGGGTGCGGGTCCTGTCGTACGGCGGCATCGTGCAGTCGGTGGAGGTACCGGACCGGGACGGGCGGACGGCGGACGTGGTGCTGGGGTTCGCCGGCCTGGACGGCTATCTGGAGCACCCCGGCCCGTACTTCGGCGCCCTGGTCGGCCGGTACGCCAACCGGATCGCGCACGCCCGCTTCCCGCTGGACGGCGTCACCTACGCCCTGGAGCCGAACAACGGGCCCAACTCCCTGCACGGCGGCGCCCGCGGCTTCGACAAGCGGGTGTGGGACGTCGAGGGCGTCGAGGGCGTCGAGCACGGGGTACGGCTGACGCGGGTGAGCCCGCACGGCGAGGAGGGCTTCCCGGGGCGGCTGGAGCTCACGGTGACGTACACGCTGGACGCGTCCGGCGCGCTGCGCGTCTCCTACGAGGCGGTCACCGACGCGCCGACCGTGGTGAACCTCACCAACCACAGCTACTTCAACCTCGCGGGCTCCGGGAACGCGGGCGGCCATGAACTCCGGATCGCCGCCTCCCGGTACACCCCCGTCGACGGCGACCTGATCCCGACCGGGGTCCTGGCGGACGTCTCCGGCTCCCGTTTCGACTTCCGTACGGCCCGCAAGGTGGGCTCCGGCTACGACCACAACCTGGTCCTCGACAAGGGGGTCACGGACTCCCCCGCCGAGATCGCCGAGCTGCACGATCCGACGTCCGGCCGCACCCTCACCGTGGCCACCACCGAGCCCGGCGTCCAGCTCTACACGGCCGAGCACCTGACCGGTCCCTTCGCCCCGGGCGACGGCGTCGCTCTGGAGACCCAGCACTTCCCGGACTCCCCCAACCGCCCGGAGTTCCCGAGCACCCGCCTCGACCCGGGCACGGTGTACCGCTCGGAGACGGTGTACGGCTTCGGGGTGCGGGACTGACGGACCAGCCGCAAGCCCCGGTCCAGGGGTCAGGTCCCGGACCGGGGCTGCTCAAGGGGGACTGGTCCCGCACCAGACCTTAGCCGCGCCTGTGAGACGACGGCCGGTGATCGCCCACCTCACAGGTATCCCGTACGAACCCTTCACAAACACCCGGGAGCGTCCGCACGTCCCGAACACTCCCGGAGATGGCGCGGTCGCTCCCCCGGCGTGGACCACACCACACCCCGCAAGCGATACTGCGGCCCGAACGGCACCACGCACCCCACTGCGACGGAAGGCCAACTCCCGTGACTTCGCTGCGCGTTCGGATCGGTGTTCTTGGAATCGCCCTGATGGCCGGGGCGCTCGCCCCGGGCGCCTCACACGCGGCTGCCGTGCCCTCCCCGTCGCCCCCTTCTTCCCCGTCCTCCCCCACCGTCGAGGAGCAGCGGCTCGACCGGGCCGTGCCGCAGGAGATACTCCGGCGGTCCGGGTTCGACGCCGTGGCGCCGGGGTTCGCGCGGGCGCTCGGCGGCGCGCACTCGTACGCGCAGGCCCGGCGGATCGTCGTACGGGACGGGTCCGCGCTGTGGCGGCGGGCCGTGGACCGGGCGCAGGGGCGGGGGCCGGTCTCCGGCGATCTGAGCCGGGACGACGACCGGCCGCTGTACTGGGCGCGGCTCGGGATGACCCGGGACGTGCGCACCTGGGAGCCGGGGTTCGGGCTGAGCGAGCGGCAGCGGGCGGCGCTGCTCGACGTGCTGGAGCGGACCTCGCGCGGGCAGACCGACATCCGGTATGCCGGCAAGGGCGTGCGGCGGATCCTGGTCACCGGGTTCGACCCGTTCACGCTCGACCGGGACATCCGGATCTCCAACCCGTCCGGGGCGAGCGCGCTGGCCCTCGACGGCACGGTCGTGCGGACGGCGCAGGGGCCCGCGCGGGTGGAGACGGCCGTCTTCCCGGTGCGGTGGGACGACTTCGCGCAGGGGACCGTGGAGCGGACGCTGCGGCCGTATCTGCCGAAGGTGGACCTGTTCACGACCGTGAGCCAGGGGCGGGTCGGGCGGTTCGACGTGGAGCGGACCAACGGGGCCTGGCGGGGCGGGTTCCCCGACAACGACAACCTGAGCCGGACGGAGACCGTCCCGGTCACCGACCCGGCCTCACAGCCGCAGTGGACGACCACGACCCTGCCGTACGCGGCGATCGTGGCGGCGCCCACCGGGCGGTTCCCGGTGTACGACCACACCGAGGTGACCGAGATCCCGGCGGGGGGCACGGCGGCCGTCGTACGGGCGGACGGGCCGACTCCCGGGTCCACGGCACGGGCCGGGGGCGGCGGGGACTACCTGTCCAACGAGATCGCCTATCGGGCCACGCTGCTGCGCGACCGGCTGGGGCTGCACGACAGCCTCCCCGGCGGGCATGTGCACACGCCGGTGCTGCAGTTCGGGGCCGGGAACACCACCGAGGTGACCGACCCGGAGTTCGTGCGGAACCGGGTGGACATCATCGACCAGGTGCGGGCGATCGTGACCGTGGCGGCGGACGCGAGCCTCAGGAAGTGACCCGCCGGTCCCGGTCCCGGTCCTGATCCGGGTCCTGGTCCGGGTCCTCCTGCGCCGTCTCCTCGCCCAGCAGGTCGCGGGCGAGGAGGGTGGCGCCCGCGACCGCGCCCGGCATCAGGAACACCGCGACGAACGGGACCAGGAAGGCGAGGCCCAGCGGGGTGCCGAAGCCCCACACCAGGGTCTTGCGGGAGCGCAGCAGGGCGAGCCGGGAGCGCAGGTCGACGCCCCGGCGCTGGAGGGCGACGGCGGCGAGTTCCTCGGTGAGGAAGAAACCGGTCACGAAGAAGCCGACGACCGGTACGACGGTCTGCCCGACGAGGGGGAGGAAGCCGAGGGCGAAGAGCAGCAGGCCCCAGAGGCCGGCCCGGACCAGCACGCGCAGGCTGTCACGGGCCGAGATCCACAGCTCGCGCCAGAACGGCAGCCCGGACTCGGGAGCGGTGCCGTCGGGCGAGACGTCCGCGTCGACCTTCTCCGAGAGGTTCTCGTAGAAGGGCTGGCCGACCAGCAGCGTGACGGCGGTGAAGGTGAGGACGGCGAGGAGGAGGCCGAGGGCGAACAGCATGGCGGTGAGGAAGCCGCGGAAGAGGCCGAGCCAGGGGCTGGACCAGTCGTCGGCGAACGGGGTGGCCCAGGCGACGAAGTCCTCTCCCCATAGCGCGAGGGCGACCAGCGCCGCCGCGTAGAGGACGAGGGTGATCAGGCCGGGCAGCAGACCGAAGCCGTACTGCCTGCCGTGCCGGCCGACCCACCGCTGGCCCTTGAGCAGATATCCGAAGCCCACCCCGAGATCACGCATGGCGAAGACTTTACCGGCGCGGTCCCGGGGCACAGTGGGGGCATGAACCCGCTGGAAGACGGTGACACCAAGACCTCCTGGTCACCGTTGAGTCGAACGGGTACGTCCCGCCGTACCGATCTCAGGAACCAGCAGGGCGTTGTTCACCATGGGAGCTGCCCGCGGCGGCTCGGTTGAGGAGAGCGGATGACGCAGGAGATCACCGTCCGGGGCACGGTCGCGGAGGGCTTCGAGGCGGTGCGCGAGGAATTCGCCGCCTTCGTCGCCGGCGAACCGGCCGACTACGAGGGACAGTTGTGTGCGTACGTCCACGGCCGGCGGGTCGTCGACCTGTGGGCGGGCGAGGGGTCCGACGGGGAGTCCCTCTACGGCGTGTTCTCGTCCACCAAGGGCGCCGCGCACCTGGTCGTGGCGATGCTGGTGCAGGACGGCACGCTGGAACTGGACCGTAAGGTCACCTACTACTGGCCGGAGTTCGCCGCCGAGGGCAAGGGCACGCTGACCCTGCGGGATCTGGTCGCGCACCAGGCGGGTCTGGTCGGCACCGACACCGGGTTCAGCCCGCAGGAGCTGACGGACGACCGGGCGATGGCCGAACGCCTCGCCGACCAGCGGCCGTTCTGGCGCCCGGGCACCGCCTTCGGCTACCACGCCCTGGTCATCGGCGCGCTCACCGGCGAGGTGGTACGGCGGGCGACCGGCCGCACCCTCCAGGACGTGTACGAGGAGCGGGTCCGGGCCCCCTACGGCCTGGGGTTCTTCCTGGGCCTGCCGGCCGCGCACGAGCCGCGTTTCCGCACGACGCAGCCGATGCGGCCGACGTCCGAGCAGCAGGCGCTGCTCGACGCCCTCCCGTCCGGCCCGCGCACCCTCGCCGGGATCGCCTTCAACGAGCACGCGGCCGAGCCCGTGGACCTGGCGGCGCTGCCCAACGACCCGCGGGTCCGCGCCAGGGGCCCGGCGTCGTTCGGCGGGGTGGCGTCGGCGCGCGGCCTGGCCGGGATGTACGCGGCGCTGCTCAGCGAGCTCGACGGCAAGGCCCCGCTGCTGAAGGAGGACACGGTGGCGGAGTTCGGCCAGTTCCACTCGGTGGGCTACGACCTGGTGGCGCGCACCCACAAATCGTACGGCCTGGGTTTCCAGGCGACGGCCGACACCTGGCACCCGTTCCTGGGCGCGGGCACGATCGGCCACAGCGGCGCGGCGGGTTCCCAGGCGTTCGCGGACCCGCGGAGCGGGGTCGCCTACGGCTACACGCGGCGGAGGTTCGCGTTCCCGGGAGGAGCGGCACCGGAGAACGACCGGCTGGCAAGGGCGGTGCACTTGGCAGCTCTGGCCAACTGAAACGCGCCCGGCACACGAGAGGCCGCACCCCACGTCCAAGGGTGCGGCCTCCGTACAGCGCAACGACGGATCTCAGCCGATCGTCACGCCGGTCAGAGCTTTACGATCATCTTCCCGGTGTTGTCGCCGCGCAGGACCCCGAGGAACGCCTCCAGGTTGTTCTCGATGCCCTCGACGACCGTCTCGCGGTACTTCAGCTGCCCGGAGGCCACCCACGGGCCGACCTCGGCGACGAACTGCGGCTGCAGGTCGTAGTGGTCGCCGACCAGGAAGCCCTCGATCCGGCCGCGGGTCTGGATGAGACGGGCGAGGTTCTTCGGGCCGGGGACGGGCTCGGTGCTGTTGTAGACGGAGATCATGCCGCAGACGGCGATCCGGCCGTCCCGGTTCAGCTGCCCGATGGCCGCCTCCAGGTGGTCGCCGCCGACGTTGTCGAAGTAGACGTCGACACCGTCGGGCGCGGCCGCGCGCAGCTGCTCGGCGACCGGGCCGTTCTTGTAGTTGAAGGCCGCGTCGAAGCCGTACTCCTCGACCAGCAGCTTGACCTTGTCGTCGGAGCCGGCCGAGCCGATCACCCGGGAGGCACCCTTGAGCTTGGCGATCTGGCCGACCTGGCTGCCGACCGCGCCGGCCGCGCCGGAGACGAAGACGGAGTCGCCCTCCTTGAAGGAGGCGGTGCGCAGCAGGCCCGCGTAGGCGGTGAGGCCGGTCATGCCGAGGACGCCGAGGTACGTCGACAGGGGCGCCGCCGCCGCGTCGACCTTGACGGCGTTCTTCGCGTCCATGACCGCGTACTCGCGCCAGCCGAAGAAGTGCAGGACGTGGTCCCCGACCGCGATGCCCTCGGCGTTGGACTCGACGACCTCGCCGACCGCGCCGCCCTGCATGACCTTGCCCAGCTCGAAGGGGGCGGCGTACGACTTGGCGGCACTCATGCGGCCCCGCATGTACGGGTCGACGGAGAGGTACTTGTTCCGCACGAGCGCCTGCCCCTCACCCGGCGTCGGGACCTCCGCCTCGACCAGGGCGAAGTCCTCGGGCTTCGGCCAGCCGACGGGACGGCTTGCCAGGTGCCACTCGCGGTTGATCATGACGTGCGCCTTTCCTAATTACTTCAGTACCTGAAACAACCATGCTCCTTAATATTTCAGGATGTCAAGTAACGGGGTACTCTTGGGCGCATGTCGTCCTCACAGCCCACTCCAGCGAAGACCCAGCGCCCCGACGCCCTGACCTTCGAGGTCGTCGAGCTGATCGGGGATGTGGTGGCCCGTTTCTACGCGGACTACGAGGAGGCGGCCGGCGAGCACGCGCTCACCGGGGCGCAGGCGCGCCTGCTCAGCCTGCTCTCGCTGGAGCCGCTGCCGATGCGGAAGCTGGCGCAGAAGCTGAAGTGCGAGCCGTCGAACGTGACGGGGATCGTGGACCGGCTGGAGGCGCGGGGGCTCGCGGAGCGGCGGCCCGACCCGGCCGACCGCCGGGTGAAGCTGGCCGCGGCGACGGACGAGGGCCGGCGGGTCGCCCGCGAGCTGCGCGACGGGCTGCGCTTCGCGCGGGAGCCGCTGGCGGGGCTGTCGGACGCGGAGCGGCTGTCGCTGCGGGATCTGCTGCGGCGGATGCTGGACGCGTAGCCGGGGGCGCCGCCGAGACCTGGCGGCACCCCGCTTCGGACGGTTACGCGAACTGGCCGGGGCGGTAGTCGCCCGCCGGCTGCTGGAAGATGACGTTCAGCCGGTTGTAGGCGTTGATCAGGGCGATCGTCGCCACCAGTGCGATGAGTTCCTCTTCGGTGTAGTGCTTGGCCGCGTTCTCCCACACCTCGTCGGGGACCCCGCCCGCCGCGTCGGCGATCCGGGTGCCCTGCTCGGCCAGCTCCAGCGCGGCGCGCTCGGCGTCGGTGAACACGGTCGCCTCGCGCCAGGCGCCGACCATGAGGAGGCGCTGCTGGGTCTCGCCCGCGGCGGCCGCGTCCTTGGTGTGCATGTCGAGGCAGAAGCCGCAGCCGTTGATCTGGCTGGCGCGGATCTTGACCAGCTCCAGGGTGGCGGCGGGGACCGAGGTCTCCGCGGCGGCCTTGCCCGCGCCGTTGAACGCCTTGATCAGCTTGTTGGCGGTGGGACTGGCGAAGAGGTTCAGACGGGCTTCCATGGTGTGTTCCTCCGTTGGGTTCAGCGGGATACACACCTATGACGGAACGGGTTCTGCGGATGTGACACGGTGACCGAAGATTTGCCGAGTTTGCTTCGGCAGACCTTCGGGCGCGCTTCGGCGGGTACTTCTTCTAGCTGCACCACCACAGGAACCGCGTGCACGAGTGGCTCTCGGACGGGGTCGGGGTCGGGTTCGATGTCGTCGGGTTCGCCGTCGGTGTCGAGGCCGTCGTGGAGGTCGGTGCCGCCGTCGGTGTCCGCGTCGCCGCGCCCGTCGTCGCCGACTGGGCCGACGTGTCCTTCGGGGACGCCGACGGCGACTCCGACTCCTTGTCCTTCGACGCGGAGGGGGACGCGGAGGCGGAAGGGTCGGGCGAGGCGGAGCCCGCCGCGCCGGACGCGCCGGACGTGTCGCCCAGGGGCTCGGCCGTCGTACCAGGGGACGACGTCGAGGTACCGCCGTCGGCGGAGTCACCGCCCGCCGAGGCCGGGCCGGGGGTCGTGAACGGTATGGCGTCCGTGCCGAGTTCGGCGAGGCTCAGGCCGCCCGCCGCCAGGACGCACGCCACGCTCACGAGAAGGATTCTGCGGCGCCGTCGGCGATGGGCCGCGGCCTTGCGGTCGCGACGGCTCCCGTCGGCCGCGGAAGGCTCCTCAGCGCCCTCAGCGCCCTCGGCAGGACTCTCGGCGACCCGTCCCCGGCTCCGGCCGCCACGCCCGCGCGCCGCCCGCCGCCGGTCCGCCCGGCCACCCGTCAGGGGCGCGTCGTCTTCGTCGGCCTCGTCGGCTTCGTCGCCGTAACCGCCGTCGGCCGCGGGCGCGTCCTCGCGGAACTCCGTCTCCGGGTAGGAGGTCTCACCGGTCGTGGCCGGGTCGGGGGCGGCCGCTTCCCGCGCGGACGCGCGTAGCGTTTCAGCCGGAGCGCCGCACCCCGGACAGGCGAGGGCGCCATTGAGGTGCCGTCGGCACGGGTAGCAGTAGTCCATGACGCGGGAAGACTAAGTTCCTCACCGGTCACTTAACCACCCGGCCCTGTGAAGGTTCTGTGGGGGACCGAAAAACCTGTCGAAAGCCTTGTCGAAACCGTTACCTGTTCGACCCATTGACACTCCGACCGCCCCGTCTTTACTGTCACGCCAGCATTTCGAACGTGTGACGAAATCTCGAACAGCTGAGGGGCAACTGCCGTGCGCATCACCGGAATCAGCACACACGTGGTCGGGACGCCGTGGCGCAACCTGACGTACGTCCAGGTGCACACCGACGAAGGGATCACGGGAGTCGGCGAGACCCGGATGCTCGGTCACACCGACGCGCTGATCGGCTACCTGCGGGAGGCCGAGGCCAACCACATTCTCGGTTCGGACCCGTTCGCAGTGGAAGACCTCGTACGCCGGATGAAGTACGGCGACTACGGCCGGGCGGGCGAGATCGTCATGTCCGGCATCGCCGTGGTGGAGATGGCCTGCTGGGACATCAAGGGCAAGGCCCTGGGCGTGCCGGTGTGGCAGCTGCTCGGCGGGAAGGTCACCGACAAGGTCAAGGCGTACGCCAACGGCTGGTACACGACCGAGCGAACGCCGGAGGCTTACCACAAGGCCGCCCAGGGGGTGATCGAGCGCGGGTACAAGGCGCTGAAGATCGACCCGTTCGGGACCGGGCACTTCGAGCTGGACCACGAGCAGACGCTGTACTCCGTGTCGCTGATCGAGGCCGTGCGGGACGCCATCGGGCCGGACGCCGAACTGATGCTGGAGATGCACGGGCGGTTCTCGCCGGCGACGGCCGTCCGGCTCGCGCACGAGCTGGCGCCCTTCAAGCCGGCCTGGCTGGAGGAGCCCTGCCCGCCGGAGAACCTGAAGGCGCTGGAGAAGGTCGCCGCCAAGGTGGACATCCCGGTCGCCACCGGTGAGCGCATCCACGACCGGATCGAGTTCCGCGAGCTCTTCGAGAGCCAGGCCGTCGACATCATCCAGCCGGACGTCGGCCATATCGGTGGAATCTGGGAGACGCGCAAGCTCGCCGCCACCGCCGAGACCCACTACGTACTGGTCGCCCCGCACAACGTGGGCGGGTCCGTGCTGACCGCCGCCTCCCTCCAGGTCGGGTTCACCTCCCCGAACTTCAAGATCCTGGAGCACTTCAACGACTTCGCCGACGCCGACATCAAGAAGGTGGTCAAGGGGGCGCCGGAGGTCGTCGACGGGTACTTCCACCTCTCCGACGCACCCGGTCTCGGGGTCGAGTTCGACGCCGACGCCGCCGCCGAGTTCCCGCAGCAGCAGGCCCGCTTCGACCTCTGGGCGGACGGCTGGGAGCAGCGCAAGCCCAAGGGGACCAAGTGAGCTCCCAGGTCGTCGTCGAGGCGCCGGGCGTCCACCGGATCGAGGCGCACACGCCCCGCGAGCCCGGTCCCGGCGAGGCGCTGGTCGCCGTGCACGCCGTCGGGATTTGCGGTAGCGACCGCGAGGTGTACCAGGGAAACCGGCCCGAGGGGTACGTCCGTTACCCGCTGACGCCCGGCCACGAGTGGTCGGGGACCGTCTCCCGGGTGGGGGCCGGGGTGCCTGCCTCGCTCGTCGGGCGCAAGGTCGTCGGCGAGGGGTTCCGGAACTGCCAGGTGTGCGACCGGTGCCACGCCGGTGAGACCACGCTGTGCACGGACGGGTACGAGGAGACCGGGTTCACCCAGCCGGGTGCCATGGCCGCCACCCTCACCCTGCCGGCCCGGCTGCTGCACCCCCTGCCCGACGCCGCCGACCTCACCGCCGCCGCCCTCCTCGAACCCGCCGCCTGTATCGCGGCGGCCGCGCTGAAGGGCAACGCGCAGCCGGGCGAGCGGGTCGCGGTGGTCGGCACCGGGACGCTCGGGATGTTCGCCGTGCAGTTCCTGAAGGCGATCTCGCCGGGCGAGCTGCTGGTGGTCGGGACCCGGAACGACCGGGAGGAGCTCTCCCGGCAGTTCGGGGCGACCGACTTCCGCACCAGGGACCAGAAGCTCCCCGACGACTTCGACGTGGTCATCGAGACCGCCGGCTCCGCGTCCGCCGCGCGCACCGCCGCCGCCCTGCTCCGGCGTGGCGGGCGCCTGGTCCTGACCGGTATCCCGGCCGCCGGTGCCGAGGGTCTGGACCCGACCGACCTCGTCGTACGGCAGCTGGAGGTGCACACCGTCTTCGGGGCGCCGCCGGATGCCTGGGCGCACACGGTACGCGTCTTCGGGGCCGGACTCCTCGACCCGCTGCCGCTGGTCACGCACGAGCTGCCGCTGACCGGGTTCCCGCAGGCCATCGAGCTGGTGGGAGCCGGTGATCCGAAGGTGGGCAAGGTGCTGCTCCGCCCCTAGTCGTACGCCGGCCGCGGCGTGACCTGACCTCGCCGTGGCCGGCGTACCACCAAAGCCTTTTCCTACCCCGAGCCGCGAACCTCGTCCGAAATACCGAACAAGAAGGACAGCTTGTGACGACCGACGCTTCCGTTACGGCGGCCCGCCGACCCGGTGAGCAGGCGCTCACCGCGCTCGGACTGGGCGCGCCCGCCCTCGACCCCGCCGACGCCTCCGCCCACACGTTCCCGGGCGGCGGCAAGTGGCGCACCGAGATCCCCTCCTGCGAGGGCCCCGAGGCGCTGGCCGTCGTACTCAAGGAGTCCTCGCGACTGGACGTACCGATCCACCGGATCAGCCAGGGCAGCGGTGTGTGGATGCTCACCGACGCCGAGATCACCGAGATGGTCGAGGCGACCGACGAACGGGACATCGAGCTGTGCCTGTTCACCGGCCCGCGCGGCACCTGGGACATCGGCGGGTCGGTGCGCTCCGACTCGCGGGGCGCCGGACTGCGCGCACGCGGTCACGACGCCGTCGCCGGATGCGTCGAGGACGCGGTGCGGGCGACGGAGTTGGGCGTCAAGTGCCTGCTCGTCGCCGACGAGGGCGTGCTGTGGACGCTGCACCGGGCGCGGCGGGCCGGGATCATCCCGGCCGACACCACGCTGAAGGTGTCCGCGCTGGTCGGGCCGGTCAACCCGGCCTCGTACTCGGTCTTCGAGCACCTCGGCGCCGACTCCGTCAACGTGCCGAGCGATCTGACGCTCGATCACCTGACCGAGATCCGCCGGGTGTCGGGCGCTCCCATGGACATGTACATCGAGGCCCCCGACGACCTCGGCGGTTACGTCCGGATGTACGAGGTCGCCGAGCTGATCCGGCGCGGCGCACCGATCTACCTGAAGTTCGGTCTGTCCAAGGCTCCCGGTATCTACCCGTGGGGCACCCATCTGCGGGACGTGACCCTGGACACCGCGCGGGAGCGGGTGCGGCGGGGGCGGCTGGCCCTGGACCTGCTCGCCCGGCACGGAGCGGACGGGGACATGGCGCCGCTGGGGTCGCGGTTGCCGGGGCGTCTGAACCGATTCCCCGTCGAGGGCTCCGCTGGATGACCGATGGGGGCTGCGCGCCGTCTGCCACCGCGGGTCGTGTGTGGCTGGTCGCGCCCACGCGGCGGAGCCGCAAATCAACTACAGCCCCGCGCCCCTGGGGCGTTGCCCCTCGGGACGCTTCAACCGATCTCGCAAGTCCATCTCAACGACGAGAAGAACAGGGACCGATCACATGCGCACTCGTAGAAGCGCCCTTACCCTCATAGCCGGGGCCGCCTCCCTCGCCCTGACCCTGTCCGCCTGCGGTCAGAGCAGCGAAGGCGGCAGCAAGGACGACAACAGCAGCGCCAAGGGCGGCACGATCGGCATCGCGATGCCGACCAAGTCCTCCGAGCGCTGGATCGCCGACGGCAAGAACGTCGTCAAGAACCTGGAGTCCAAGGGGTACAAGACCAAGCTGGTCTACGGCGAGGACGACCCGGACCAGCAGGTCTCGCAGATCGAGAACCTGATCACGCAGGGCGTCAAGGGCCTGATCATCGCGGCCATCGACAACAAGTCCCTGAACAACGTGCTCCAGGAGGCCGCGGACGCCAACATCCCGGTCATCGCCTACGACCGCCTCATCCTCGGTACCAAGAACGTCGACTACTACGCGTCCTTCGACAACGAGAAGGTCGGTGTCGAGCAGGGCACGTACATCGTGCACAAGCTGGGCCTGGACAGCGGCAAGAAGGGCCCGTTCAACATCGAGCTGTTCGCCGGCTCCAACGACGACAACAACACCAAGTACTTCTTCAACGGCGCGATGAGCGTGCTCCAGCCGTACATCGACAAGAAGCAGCTGGTGGTCAAGTCCGGGCAGACCGCGCTGAACAAGGTCACCACGCTCCGCTGGGACGGCGCGACCGCGCAGTCGCGCATGGAGGACATCCTCACCTCCTCCTACAAGTCCGCCAAGGTCAACGCGGTGCTCTCGCCCTACGACGGCATCTCGATCGGCATCCTCGCCGCGCTGAAGTCGGACGGCTACGGGTCCAGCAGCCAGCCGCTGCCCGTCATCACCGGCCAGGACGCCGAGCTGGCCTCGGTGAAGTCGATCATCGCGGGTGAGCAGACGCAGACCGTCTACAAGGACACCCGGCAGCTCGCCAAGGTCGCCGCGACCATGGTCGACGACGTCCTGAACAAGAAGACCCCGCAGGTCAACGACACCAAGACGTACGACAACGGGTCCAAGGTCGTCCCCGCCTACCTGCTCCAGCCGGTGAGCGTCGACAAGTCCAACTACGAGGACATCCTGGTCAAGGGTGGCTACTACACCGACGCCGAGCTCAAGTAATCCGCCGGTCCCTGATCGACAAGCACTGATTGGAAGGCAGACCATGGCGGGACCCGTCCTGGAAATGCGCTCGATCGTCAAGACCTTTCCCGGCGTCAAGGCGCTGTCGGACGTCACTCTGACCGTCCGCCAGGGCGAGGTCCACGCCATCTGCGGGGAGAACGGCGCCGGCAAGTCGACCCTGATGAAGGTCCTCTCCGGCGTCCATCCGCACGGCAGTTACGAGGGCGAGATCCTCTTCGAGGGCGAGCCGTGCGAGTTCGGTGACATCCGGGCGAGCGAGCAGCGCGGCATCGTGATCATCCACCAGGAGCTGGCGCTGTCGCCGTACCTCTCGCTGGCGGAGAACATCTTCCTCGGCAACGAACACGCCAAGGGCGGGTTCATCGACTGGCGGGAGACCCTGCGGCACGCCACCCAACTGCTGCGCCGGGTGGGTCTGGAGGACCACCCGGAGACCCGCGTCACCGACATCGGCGTGGGCAAGCAGCAGCTGGTGGAGATCGCGAAGGCGCTCTCGAAGAAGGTGAAGCTGCTCATCCTCGACGAGCCGACCGCGGCTCTGAACGACGAGGACAGCGGCAAACTCCTCGACCTGATCCTGGAGTTGAAGAACCAGGGCATCACCTCGATCATCATCTCGCACAAGCTCAACGAGATCCGCCGGGTCGCCGACTCGGTGACGATCATCCGCGACGGCCACTCCATCGAGACCCTCGACGTGAAGTCGGCGGGGACGACGGAGGAGCGGATCATCTCCGGCATGGTCGGCCGTGACCTCGACCACCGCTTCCCCGAGCGCACCCCCTACGAGGGCGAGGAGGACGCGGCACCGGCCCTGGAGATCCGCGACTGGACCGTGCGGCACCCGATCGACCAGGAACGCAAGGTCGTCGACGACGTGTCGATCCATGTCCGGCGCGGCGAGATCGTCGGCATCGCGGGCCTGATGGGCGCCGGCCGCACCGAACTCGCGATGAGCGTCTTCGGGCGGACCTACGGCCGTTACGCGGGCGGCTCGGTCCTCAAGGACGGCACGGAGATCCGTACCAAGTCGGTCGCCGAGGCGGTCGGGCACGGCATCGCGTACGTCACCGAGGACCGCAAGCACTACGGCCTCAACCTCATCGACACCATCAACCGCAACATCTCGCTGACCGCTCTGAACAAGGTCGCCAGGCGCGGGATCGTGGACGAACACGAGGAGCGGCAGGTCTCCGAGGGCTACCGCAAGTCCATGAACATCAAGGCGCCGACGGTCTTCGAGCCGGTGGGCAAGCTGTCGGGCGGCAACCAGCAGAAGGTCGTCCTCAGCAAGTGGATCTTCGCCGGTCCGGACGTGCTGATCCTGGACGAGCCGACCCGCGGCATCGACGTCGGCGCCAAGTACGAGATCTACACGGTCATCGACCAGCTCGCCGCCCAGGGCAAGGCGGTCGTCTTCATCTCCTCCGAGCTGCCCGAACTGCTCGGCATGTGCGACCGCATCTACACCATGGCCGCGGGCCGGCTGACCGGTGAGGTGCCCCGGGCCGAGGCCACGCAGGAAGTGCTGATGCGCCATATGACGAAGGACAAAGAGGTAACGCGATGAGCACGGATGTCACCGCCAAGAGCCCGGCGCCCGCGCCGCCGGGCAGGAGCGGATCGGCCGCCGACGGGAACCTGCTCCGGATGGTCCTCGACGGGCTGCGCCGCAACATGCGCCAGTACGGCATGCTGATCGCGCTCGGCCTGATCGTCGCCCTGTTCGCCGTGTGGACCGACGGGGACCTGCTGCTGCCGCGCAACGTCTCCAACCTGGTGCTGCAGAACAGCTACATCCTGATCCTGGCCATCGGCATGATGATGGTGATCATCGCCGGGCACATCGACCTGTCGGTCGGATCGCTGACGGCGTTCGTGGGCGCCTTCGCGGCCGTGCTGACGGTCAATCACGGAGTTCCCTGGCCGCTGGCGTTGGTCCTGTGCCTGGCGATGGGTGCCGTGGCCGGCTCGCTCCAGGGCGTGCTGATCGCCTACTTGGGCATACCGTCGTTCATCGTCACCCTCGCCGGGATGCTGCTCTTCCGCGGTCTCACCGAGATCCTGCTCCAGGGCCAGACCATCGGACCGTTCCCGAACGGCCTGCAGAACCTGGGCAACGGCTTCCTCCCCGAGGTGGGCCCGCACACCAACTACCACAACATCACGCTGCTGCTGGGCATCGTGCTGATCGCCGCCGTGGTCTGGCAGGAGTTCCGCGACCGGCGCCGCCAGCAGGAGTTCGCCCTGGACGTGCCGCCCACCCGGCTGTTCCTGCTGAAGCTGACCGCGCTGATCGCCGCGATCCTCGTCCTCACCATGCTGCTCGCCAGCTACAAGGGCGCCCCGATCGTCCTGATCGTCCTGGGCGCGCTGGTCGTCGGCTACGGCTACGTGATGCGCAACGCGGTCTTCGGCCGGCACATCTACGCGATCGGCGGCAACCTGCCGGCGGCCAAGCTGTCCGGCGTCAAGGACAAGAAGGTCACCTTCTACGTCTTCCTGAACATGGGCGTGCTCGCGGCCCTGGCCGGTCTGGTGGTCGCCGCCCGGCTGAACGCGGCCTCGCCGAAGGCGGGCGACGGCTTCGAACTGGAGGCGATCGCCTCCTCGTTCATCGGCGGCGCCTCCATGAGCGGCGGTGTCGGCACCATCCTCGGTGCCATCATCGGCGGTCTCGTCCTCGGCGTGCTGAACAACGGCATGAACCTCCTCAGCGTCGGCACCGACTGGCAGCAGGTCATCAAGGGCCTCGCCCTCCTCGCGGCGGTCGGATTCGACGTGTGGAACAAGCGCAAGTCCGGTTCGTAAGTCAGCTCGGGCCCCGCCGGAAGGCGGGGCCCCACCTTTGTGGGAGCCGCACATGGAACTGAACAGACGCACGGTCATCGCAGGAGCCGCGGCGGCGGGCATCGCCGCGAGCACGCTCGGCGCGGGTACGGCGCAGGCCGCCTCGGGAGGCAGGAAGCCGGTGAAGGAGTCCTTCGGGAAGCTCGCCGACGGCACCAGGATCTACCGCTGGTCGCTGGAGAACGGCGGCACCCGGCTGAAGGTCCTCAACTGGGGCGGTGTCGTCCAGACCCTGGAGGTCCCGGACCGGCGCGGCCACTACGCCAACGTGGTCAACGGCTTCGACGACGTCGCGGACTACGTGGCCAGTTCGCCGTACTTCGGCGCGCTGATCGGCCGCTACGGCAACCGGATCGGCAAGGGGCAGTTCACCCTGGACGGCAAGAGCTACCAGCTCTCCGTCAACGACGGCGTGAACAGCCTGCACGGCGGCACCCAGGGCTTCGACAAGCACGTCTGGGACGTCGAGCCGTTCACCAAGGGCTCGGACGTCGGCCTCGTCCTGCACTACACCAGCGTCGACGGGGAGATGGGCTACCCGGGCACGCTCAGGGCAACGGTGACGTACACCCTCACCAAGCACGGCGAGTGGATCATCGACTACCGGGCCACCACCGACAAGGCCACGGTCGTCAACCTCACCAGCCACGTCTACTGGAACCTCGCCGGCGAGGGCAGCGGCACCATCGAGGACCACGAGCTGACGATCGCGGCGGGGCGGTACACGCCGACCGACTCGGGGCTGATCCCGACCGGTGAGCTGGCCACCGTCCACGGCACGCCCTTCGACTTCCGCGAGACGAAGACGATCGGGCGGGACATCCGGGCCGGGCACGCGCAGCAGGTGCTGGCCAAGGGGTACGACCACAACTGGGTCCTCGACAAGGGGATCACCGCGAAGCCGGAGCACGTCGCGACGCTGCGGGACCCGCGGTCGGGCCGCAGGCTGAAGATCGCGACCGACCAGCCGGGGCTGCAGTTCTACTCCGGGAACTTCCTGGACGGGACGCTGACGGGGACGGGTGGGCGGACGTACCGGCAGGGGGACGCGCTGTGCCTGGAGACCCAGCACTTCCCTGACTCGCCGAACCACGCGAGCTTCCCGTCGACGGTGCTTCGGCCGGGGCAGACCTACAAGTCCCGGACGATTCACAGTTTCGGGGCCTGAGAGGGCGTGGGCGCGGCCGGTAAGGGGCTGGTCGCGCCCACGCGCGGTCGGTTCCAAGAAGAAACGTAAACTCACACTTTTTTCACACCGCTTGAACAGGGCAACACCCGCCTCCGTACTCAAGGGCGGCCCGTGCTCCCCCGCGCGGGCCACCCAAGACGACGGGCCCGGTCGTCCCCACCGGGCCCGCCTCATACGGAGGTTCAATGGCCGGCAACGTCACCTCGTTGTTCCGCAGCGGTGCGCACAGCCCGTCGATGGCGGCGCTGACCCGTGAGGGAGGCGAGGGTGCCGGTCCCGTTGACTTCTGCATTCCCTGCAATCCGTACTTTCCCACCCCGGCGATGATGGAAACGATGGCGTCCAGACTCAAGGACATCATCACGTTCTACCCGAGCAGCGCCGACACCATCACCGCCGAGCTGTGCCAGCTCCTCCAGCTCCCGCCGCAGGCCGTCGCCATGGGCAACGGCTCCACCGAGCTGATCACCTGGATCGACCACCTGCTGGTCCGTGAGTCCCTCGCCATCCCCGTCCCCACCTTCGGCCGCTGGACCGACCAGCCGATGGAGACCGGCAAGCGCGTCGACATGTTCCCGCTCCAGGAGTCCAACGGCTTCGCCCTCGACCTCGCGCAGTACGCCGAGTTCATCCGCAAGCGGGGCACCCGGGTCGCCGTCATCTGCAACCCCAACAACCCCGACGGCGGCTTCCTCCACAAGCAGGCGCTGGTGCAGTTCATGGACGCCATGGCCGACCTGGACCTGATCGTCATCGACGAGTCGTTCCTGGAGTTCGCCGACGCCGAGGCCGAGCCCAGCGTCGTCCAGGAGGCGATGCTCCGGCCGAACGTCATCGTGCTGCGCAGCCTCGGCAAGAACTTCGGTCTGCACGGCATCCGGTTCGGCTACATGGTCGCCAACCCCTCGCTGGCCGGCAAGGTCCGCTCGATGCTGCCGAAGTGGAACCTCAACGCGTTCGCCGAGTACGTCGTCTTCATGCTCAAGGAGCACGGCGCCGAGTACGCGCAGAGCCTGCTCCAGGTCCGCAAGGACCGGCTGGAGATGGCCAGCCAGCTCTCCGTCCTGCCCGGTCTGACCGTCTATCCCTCGCAGGGCAACTTCCTCTTCGTGCGCCTTCCCGTCGGCGCCGAGGGCACGGTGGTCCGGGACCGGATGCTCACCGAGCATCGCATCCTGGTCCGCGAGTGCGGAAACAAGATCGGGTCTTCCAGCCGCTTCCTGAGACTCGTGGTGCGCCCCGAGGTGGACGTGCGTCGCCTGGTGTCCGCCATGGAGCAGGTGCTCTACGGGTCCAGGAGGGGAGCCGCCGTGCCCGAGCTGGGCAATGGGACCAGCTACAGCTCGGGTACGGCGGCGGTGGACCGGCTGGTGAGCGAGACCAACGGGGCGGGCATGCAGCTCGCGCAGGCCGTCGGTATGGGGCCCGGCCCCGGTCTCGCGGCGGCGCCGGCCATGGGGCCGGGTCTCGCCGCCGCTCCCGCCGCCGGTGTCGGCATGCCGCTCCCCGCCGCCGCCCAGCAGGGCGGCGTCGGGATGCCGATGCCGGCGGCAGCGCCCGCCATGCAGCAGCCTCAGCCGATGGTGGCGCAGATGCAGGCGCCCATGCAGGTACCGCCGATGCAGGCACCGATGCAGGCGCCGCCGATGCAGATGCCCATGCAGCAGGCCCCGGTTCCCGTGCCGGCGCCTGCTCCGGCCGGGCCCACCCCGACCGGGGTTCCGGCGCGGGGTGGGCTGACCGCCGCGCAGGTGCGGGGGATGACGGCGCCGGCACCTCCGGCACCCGCGTTGGCCCCGGCGCCGGCCACGGGGTGGCCGAACGCGCAGAGCTGGCCCAACGCGGCGGGGATGGGGCAGGCCGGGTAGACGCCGTAGGGGTGCGGTGCGAGATCGGGTGCGGCGCCATCGTGGCTGGTCGCGCAGTTCCCCGCGCCCCTGAAGGGGGCGCTTGCTGGTCGCGCCCACGCGGCGGAGCCGCACATCCAACACAGCCCCGCGCCCCTGTCGGGGCGCGTTGCCCCACCGCAAACTGATCAGCACCGTACCCGGAACCGTGCCCCGTAAGGGGCGCGGGGAACTGCGCGGCCCGCCCCCACCGGCCCGCGGTGGAGTGCTCAGCCCCGCACGGCGTGCAACAGCGACGCTCCGAGGGGGAGCGCGTAGCAGGCCGTCGGCCTGAAGCCCGCCCCCTCCAGCAGGCGCCCGTAATGGGCCTCCTCCCTCTCCCGGCCGCCCACGTTGCACAGCATGTGGACGTCCCAGGCTGCCGCTTTGTTGCCGGGCAACAGGCGTTCCACAACGAGCAGTTGGCTGCCCTCGCGCATCGCCTCGGCGCAGCGCCGCAGGATGGTCACGCAGCGTTCGTCGTCCCAGTCGTGCAGGACACGGGACAGGAGGTAGACGTCGCCGCCCTCCGGGACGGACTCGGTGAAGTCGCCGGCGGCGAAGGTGCAGCGGCCGGTCAGGTCGGCCAGTTCCGAGCGGGCCGCCTCCAGGGCCTCCGGTCGCTCCAGGAGGACGCCCTCGACATGGCCGTGGGCCCGCAGGACCCGGCCGAGCAGCGCGCCGTTGCCGCCGCCCACGTCCACCACGCGCCGTACGCCGGAGAAGTCGACCAGGTCGGGGACCGGCGTGAACATCTCCGCGCTCGCGGCCATCGCCCGGTGGAAGAGGTCGCCGAGTTCGGGGTGTTCGGCGAAGTAGGGGAAGTGGTGCTGTCCGTAGCGGTGGGCGAAAGCTTCCTGCCCGGTGCGTACGGCGTACGTCAGGCCGGCGAAGGAGTCGTAGAACGGGCCGCCGTACAGCAGCGCGAGGGGGTGCAGGGAGAACTCGGTGCCGGTGTGCAGGGGCTCGCCGAGGGCGGTGAGGTGGTAGGTGCCGTCGGCCGAGGCGGTCAGCAGGCCCAGGGTGGCCAGGTAGCGCAGGAGCCGGCGCAGGGCGTCGGGGTCGGTGCCGGTGTGGTCCGCGAGGGTGTCGGCGTCCAGGCCCGGCCGGGCGGCGAGGTGGTCGGCGATGCGGAGTTCGGCCATGGTGCGGACGGCTTGGGTGGCCCACGCGCCGGTCGTGACGCCGAGGAGGGAGAGGGTCGTGTCCGGCACCGGGTCGTGGCGGCCGGGCAGGCGCAGTTCGAAGCGGCGGTGGTGGGCGGTGCGGAAGTAGAGGACGGTGACGTTCTCGTGTTTGTTGTAGCCGCCGCCGTCCGGGACCGCGCCCGCGCGTTCGGTCAGCAGGGTGCGCAGTCCGGCGGGGATCACCCGTCCCGGTGCGGTCACGGCGAACGCGTGGTGGGACTCGTGGCCGGCGGCGCGTTCGTCGGCGGCGACCGTCTCCAGCGGGGAGCCGGGCGGCACGGGCAGCGCGAAGATCTCCACGGTCCGCCCGGCGACGGGCACGTACACGATCCCGACCACGCAGTCGACACCGCGGTCCAGGAGCAGATTGCCCAGCACGAGCCCTGCCGGTCCAGCGCCGACGATCACCACACCGACCTGTGCTGTTGTCATACCCGCCCCCGAAGATTCCTTTTGACCAGGAGGTTTCATATCAGCCGAATCCTGGATACAGGCGGCCAAAGGGGGTTGAAGCGGGATGATTAGCCCGAAAGGGTTGCCGGAGGCGATGAACGCCGAGAGGCGGGGGGCAAACGCCACGGTGCCCGTCCGCATCATGCGGACGGGCACCGGATGGAGCGCCGGGCAGGCCTTGCACCTGCATTTCCCCGCAGGAAGCGGGGCGTCTTTCCTTGGACCACCAACGCACTACCAGCCACCGGGTTTTGCGGTGACCAGCTCTGAGACGATCATACCGTATCCGGCGCGTCCTCCTGCTCCTCGTCGAGCCCGCGGACCAGGCCGCGCAGGACGGGCCCGTACTCGGGGTGGGAGAGGGCGAAGGCCATCTGGGCGACGAGGTAGTCGGCGGGGTTGCCGGTGTCGTACCAGCGGCCCCGGATGACCTGCCCGTACACGGCCCGGCTGGCGGCGTAGGCGTTGATGGCGTCGGTCAGGTACACCTCGCCGGTGCGGTGCTCGTACCAGCGGCGGGTCTGTTCGCGCAGTTCGTCGACGATGCCGGGGGTGATGACGTAACCGCCGATGGCCGCGTACGGGGACGGTGCGTCGGCCGGCGCGGGCTTCTCCACCAGGCCGGTGATGCGCAGCTGGCCGTCGCCGAGGTCCTCCTTGACTATGGGCACGCCGTAGCGCTGGGAGTCGGCGGGGTCCATCGGCAGCAGGGCCAGCACCGGGCAGCCGGTCTGCTCGTAGGCGCGGATCAGCTGCTGGGAGCGGGGGACGTCGGCGACGAACACGTCGTCGGGCCAGAGCACCAGGACGGGCTCGTCGCCGAAGGAGCGGGCGGCGTTCAGCACGGGCGTGCCGTTGCCGTACGGGCCGTACTGGTCGAGGTAGGTGATGTGACCACGGCGGGCCAGCTCGGCGACCTCCTCGACGGCGTCCGCGTAGGCGGGCTTCCCGTCGGCGCGCAGCTGCTCCACGAGCCCGGGGTTGGGCCGGAAGTGGTCCTGGATCAGGCTCTTGCCGCCCGAGACGACGATGGTGATGTCGGTGATGCCGGAGTCCACCAGCTCCCGCACGGTGTGCTCGATCACCGGTTTGTCGCCGACCGGGAGCATCTCCTTCGGCGTGGCCTTCGTCAGCGGCAGCAGACGGGAGCCGAGTCCGGCGGCGGGGATCACGGCCCTGCGGATCGTCGGAGGCATCAGGTCTCTCTCGGTCGGACGGCACGGGTACGCCGACGCTATCAACGGGTCCCGTGTCACCTGGTGAACGCCGACCGGCCGGAGACCTTCGTCCAGACGATTTCCGGGCGAAGCCGAGGTGAAGAGAAAGGTGAAGGGGGAGGTGAAGGGGGAGGGACGACCCGGTCCGCGGACTCCTCCGGCGCCGTGCTCATCGCGGCGGCTCCGTCTCCGCCGGGGCGGGAACCGCTCCCCGGGCGCGCAGCTCGGCGATCTCGGCGGGGCCGAAGCCCAGCTCGGCGAGGATCTCGTCGTTGTGCTCACCCAGCTCCGGCGCCCGTCTCGCCGGCACCTTCGGCACCCCTCGGAGGGTGACCGGGCTGTTGACGGTCTCCGCCAGTCCGCTGACCCCTTCCAGCGGTACGACGATGTCGTTCGCGCGCAGCTGCGGGTCCCGCGCGGCCTCTTCCGGTGTCTGGATGAGGCTGTAGGTGATGCGTTCCCGGTCCAGTGCGTCCTTCCAGTGGGCGAAGGGCCGCGAGCGGAACGCGGTGTCGAGCAGCTCGGCCAGTGCGGAGGTGTGCCGGATCAGACCCTCCAGGTCGGCGAAGCGGGGGTCCTCCAGCAGTTCGGGGTGTCCGACGGCGCGTGCGAGTCCCTGCCAGCGCGCGGGTGAGGCGACCAGCATGAGCCACTCGCCGTCCGCGGTCCGGTAGGGGTTGTTCAGCGGGTTCGCCGGGGCCTTGCGGTCGTGCAGCTCGAAGGGGGTGCCGTCGGCGAGGGCGGCGGCCACGAGGGTTCCGGTGGCCCAGACGCCCGTGGCGAGCAGTGACGTCCCGACGTCGGCCCCTTGTCCCGTGCGCTCGCGGCGGTAGAGGGCGGTCGTGATCGCCGCGTAGATGGCGATCGCCGTCGTGTAGTCGCCGCTGCCCCAGACCGGCACGGTCGGCGGGGCGCCCGCGTCGCGGGTGGAGGCCAGCAGGCCGCTGCGCGACCAGAAGGCGGTCAGGTCGAAGCCCGGCTGCCGGGCGTCGGGGCCGGTGTCCCCGAAGCCGGTGAGGTCGGCGTAGACGACCCTCGGGTTCCAGCCGGAGACCTCCTCGTAGCCGAGGTGCAGCTTCTCGCGGGTGCCGTGCGGGAAGTTGGTGATCACCACGTCGGCCCATTCGACGAGCCGCTTGAGGACCTCGACGGCCGTCGGCGCCTTCAGGTCCAGCACCATGCCCCGTTTGTTGCGGTTGGCGAGGTGCCAGCTGTAGTTCGCCTCCGCCCGCGGGCTGGGCGGCACGGAGCTCAGCCGCCGCTGGGGGTCGCCGGCACCCGGCGGCTCGATCTTGATGACGTCCGCTCCGAAGTCGGAGAGCACGGTGGCCGCGGCCGGTCCCGCGATGAACGAGGACGCGTCGAGGACCTTCAGGCCGGTGAAGACGGATTCGGTGGTCATCGTCATCACTTCACGAAGGCGCTCAGGCCGCCGGTGACGGCGCGTCCCACGATCAGGGTCTGGATCTCCCGCGTGCCCTCGTACGAGTAGAGGGCCTCGGCGTCGGCGACGAACCGGCCGACCTTGTAGTCCAGGACGATGCCGTTGCCGGCCAGCAGCTCCCGGGCCCACCCGACGCTCTCCCGCATCCGCACGGTGCAGTACGCCTTCGCCAGGGCGGAGTGCTCGTCCTTGTAGATCCCGGCGTCCTGCAACTGGGCCAGGCGCACCACCATCCCGCACGAGGCGGTGGCGTTGCCGAGCATCTTCACCAGCAGGTCCTGGACGAGCTGGAAGCCGCCGATCGGTCGCCCGAACTGCTCGCGTTCCTTTGCGTACTGCAACGCGATCTCGTAGGCGCCGAACATCACCCCCACGGCCTGCCAGGCCACCCCGCTGCGGGTCTGCCGCAGGATGCCGGCGGTGTCCTTGAACGAGTTCGCGTTCTGCAGCCGGTTGGCCTCGGGAACGCGACAGCCGTCGAGCACGATGTCGGCGTTCTGCACGATCCGCAGCGCCATCTTGTTCTCGATCTTCGTCGCCGTGAACCCGGGGGTGTCCTTCTCCACGACGAAGCCCAGCACGTGGTTCGTCTCCGTGTCCCGCGCCCAGATGACGACCAGGTCGGCGAAGGTCGCGTTGCCGATCCACCGCTTGGCCCCGTCGAGGATCCAGCCGTCGCCGTCGCGGCGCGCGGTCGTCTTCAGGCCGCCGGCCACGTCGGAACCGCCGTGCGGCTCGGTGAGCCCGAAGGCGCCGATCTTCTCGAAGCGGCTCATCGCCGGCAGCCACCGCTGCTTCTGCTCCTCGGAGCCGCAGGCGAGGATCGAGCCCATGGCGAGCCCCGTGTGCACGCCGGAGAAGGTCGCCAGGGACGCGTCGACATGACCGAATTCCAGCGCGAGGAATCCCGAGAGGAGATTGCTCGGCTTGGATTCCGCGGAGGCCGGGTCCGCCCAGTCCACCAGCCCGAGCCCGCCGAATCCCGCCACCAGCTGGAAGGGGAACTCGGCCCGCGCCCAGTAGTCGTCGACGAGGGGAGCGGCCTGCGTGTTGAGGAATTCGCGGACGCGCTCGATCTTCTCCCGCTCGCCGTCCGTCAGCAGTTCCTCGAAGGAGTAGAAATCGGCGGGCAGCCGCCCTTTGTCCAGGTAGGGACCGGACGGTGTCGGCAGCAGCGGGGTGGCACCCATGGAAGTCCTCCTCCGGCACGGTTCTCTGGCGCGATTAGACCCGGATCCCGCACCGATTCCCGCGAGCCCTCGCCGTTCAGGGGGCGCCCTCGTCGCGGCGAACGACCCTAATGGCCCCCTTCGTGCCCGGTACCGGCGCGTTCCGTGGCGCCGAACAGGGATCGTCCGTCCGGCTGTCTCAACTCAGGACTTGACGGTTGTTCACTTTGCCGAACTGACAGCTTTCCGACAGCAACCGTTCCTACGGTGCCGTGTCCATGACAGACACCTCAGAAGGTGCCCGCTCCGTCGGGCGCCGTACCGTACTCGTCGCCACCGGTACGACCGCCGCTGCCCTGGCCGTAGGTGCAGCGGTCTCGACCGAGGCCCCCGCGGCAGTCGCCGCCCCCGACCTCAAGCCGGCCGCCGCCGCGGCGGTCTGCACGCTCACGGAGGAGCTGACCGAAGGCCCCTACTACCTCGACGGCGCGCTGGTCCGCACCGACATCACCGAAGGCAAGGCGGGCATCGCGCTCAAGCTCGTCCTCACCGTCGTCAACTCCGCCTGCACCGTCATCCCCAACGCCCTCGTGGAGGTCTGGCACTCCGACGCGCTCGGCGAGTACTCCGGGTACGTCGGGAACAACGGCCACAACGAGGCCGACGACGGCACCTTCCTGCGCGGCGGCGTGCTCACCAACTCCAGCGGCGTCGCCAACATCACCACCATCTACCCGGGCTGGTACCGGGGCCGCGCCATCCACATCCACGTGAAGGTCCACACGGGCGTCACCCTGACCTCCGACGGCTCCTTCACCGGCGGTACGACCCTGCACACGGGCCAGCTCTTCATCAACGAGACCATCACCACGGCGGTCGCCAAGGTCTCGCCCTACTCGACCAACACGGTCACCCGCACCACCCTCGCCCAGGACTCCATCTACGACGACGGTGGCGCCACCTCCGGCCTGATGACCGTCACCGGCTCCACCACCGCCGGCTACACCGGCACGCTCACCCTCGGCGTCTCCAGCTGACGCCCGGGCCCCGGGGGCACGTCCCCCGGGGCCCCGCTCAGGCTCTGCGCCGGAACGGCAGGTCCACCTCGGCCCGTACGGTCTTGCCCGGTGCGTCGGCGCAGTCCCTGCTCAGCACCTCCCACCGATCGGCCAGCGCGTCCACCAGCACGAGCCCGCGCCCGCCGTCGTCCAGCGGCCCGGCCGGCCGTACGACGCCGGGTGCGGGCGGCCGCCGTTCGGCCAGGGTGTCCGTGACCTCGACCCGCACGCTCCCCGTCACCAGCGACACCCGCAGCTCGAAGTCCCGCCCCGGCACCCGCCCGTGCGTCACGGCGTTGGCCGCCAGCTCCGCGACGATCACCGACACCTTGTCGATCACCTCCGCCGCCGCGAACGGCCCGCCCCACGCGTGGAGTTGGGCGACGGCGAGATGACGGGCGAGCCGGGCGCCACGCGGGGTGGCACTGAGCCGCTGGGCGAGTGTTCGACTCACGGTGACGGTGGTGGGGGGAGCGTCCATGCGCCCAATCTGCCGCCCCGGACCAGCACTTCTCCAGCTGAGAGCCGCGTACGCTGGGCCCGCGTACGCGGTGACGCACTGGACCGTACTGGTCACCGGCCGTGACCATGGGGGGTGGGAGGTGGCCTACGTGGGCGATGGAGTGGAGCCGGAGTCGTCGGACAGTCTGCGGACCTTCGGAGCGGTGCTCCAGGCGTTGCGCGAGCACGCGGGGTTGAGCAGGGAGGAGTTCGCGGAACAGGTGCGGTTCTCGAAACACACGGTGGCATCGGTGGAGTTGGGGAGGCGGATGCCGGACGAGTCGTTGGTGGAGGCGTCGGAGGGGGTGCTGGGGAATACGGGGGCCTTGCGGCGGGCGGCGGGACATCTCGCTCGGCAGCCGGGGTTGGCGGCGTGGTTCCGGCGGTGGGCTCGGATGGAGGCGACGGCGATCAACCTCTACACCTACGAATGCCGAGTCGTGCCGGGTCTGTTGCAGACAGAGCAGTACACGCGTGCGGTGTCATTGAGCGTGCCGCCGATTCCCAACGACCAGGAACTGGACGACCGGGTGGCCGCACGCATCGCCCGGCAGGAACTGCTGTCCACCCGGCGGGAGCGACCGTGCGCGTTCAGCTTCATCATCGAACAGGCCCTGCTGGAGCGGCGAACGGGCGGCGACGACGTGACCCGAGAGCTGCTCGACCATCTACTGGAGATGGTCGAGCGCCACCGGAACGTAGAGGTCCAGATCATGCCTCTGCAGCAGCCCGTGCACGCCGGCCTGGATGGCCCGTTGCAACTGCTTGAGACCCCCGAGAATCAGTGGTTCGCTTATTCGGAAGGCCAGAAGAACGGCCGCCTCATCGCCGATCCGAAAGAGATCAGCGTCCTCCACCAGCGGTATGGAAAACTGCGCTCGCAGGCCCTCAGCCTCCGGGACTCCAGGGCCCTGTTGGAGCGGATGCGAGGAGCGCTATGAGCACGTCCGAACTGACCTGGTTCAAGAGCAGCTACAGCAGCGGCAGCGAGGGCGACTGCGTCGAGGTCGCCCTCCACTGGTACAAGTCGAGCTACAGCAGCAGCGGTGACGGCGACTGCGTCGAAGTAGCCACCTGCCCCACCACCATCCACATCCGCGACTCCAAGAACCGCCAGGGCCCCGCGCTCGCCCTCTCCCCCCACGCCTGGGCCACCTTCCTTACGCACACTGGAAAGTGACTGTGGGGCCGCCCGCTTCTCTTTCATGGTCGTGCCTCCGCGACCCGAGTAAAGGGCGCTGCGCGTCGCCTTCGGCGATGGGCCTGCGGCCCACCCTTGACACGGGCCGCTCCAGCACGGGGGAGAAGCGAGCGGGCAGCCCGGGAAAGTGGGCGGCTCAGGCAAACGGGCCCCACGGTCGGCTGCGTACGCGTCCGGCGTGAAGGGGCGCGATCGCGCCTCGCCAGCACGCCGGGACGGCCAAGCGGCGAACGGACTGGTGGTGAGTGGCCGAAGGCCGGGGCCGGAGCGATCAGCTCCGCATCGGTCCCCCTCACGCACCGCCCGGAGTGGTGACTGGAGGATGTGTGCCAGGCAGGGGGGGTGTTTGCCAGGTGAGGCGGGGATGGATCGGGGTGCGGATGGCACGAATCCTCCGATCAACCCGTGACACCGGAACGGCGGGGCCCGCCGCGGCTGGGCAGAGCGGTCCGCCCGCCACCGGCCGTTCGCCGCTTTGCCCGCCCGGCGTGCCGGCGAGGCGCGACCGCGCCCTCGACGTCGATGCGGACTTGACCCACGGCTGGGAACACCCCGGTCGGCCCCCCGTTCCTCTCCGGCCGCCCGCACGCTTCTCTCCCGTGCTGGAGCGCACCGTGTCAAGGGTGGGCCGCAGGCCCATCGCCGAAGGCGACGCGCAGCGCCCTTTACTCGGTGCGCGGAGGCACGACACTGGTCGGAGAAGCGGGTGGCCTCACGGTCCTTCTCCGACGGGCGTACACACCGGCGGGCCTCCGGCGCCTCGTCTGCTTGCCGATCGCGACATGGCCATACCGAAATGGCCACATTGTTCGCACACTCTTCCTCCACCCGACCTCCACATGCCGTGAACGGCGTGATTTGATCCCGGCACTGCGAGTCCACCGGGGAGATCCAGCCATGTCCAGACGCCTTTTCGCCGTGTTTCTGGCGCTGAGCGCCACCGCCCTCACCTCGTGCTCCGACGGCGGGGGTACGGCCCTGGAGGGCAGCCTGCAGGCCTACGGCATCTCCGGGTACGAGCACGCCCAGGTCGGCAAGGAGTACTGGGTGAGCATGCTGCAGATGGAGAACAAGTCGGGGAAGCCGCTCACCGTCCTCAGCGGGAAGATCGTCCATGTGCCGGCCGGGCTGCGGATCACGGGGTACCGGATCAACAGCTCCGCCGGCATCGGCGGTCACCGCTTAGGGGCGATGCCCGTCGGTGACGCGGAAGACGTCGACCGTGCCGGTGATCACAAGGGCAGTTCGATCCAGATCAAGGCGCACGCCCTGTCGGACCTGTACTACGAGGCCCGGGTCAAGGTGACCGGCGCCGTGCACGGGGACCTGACCACCTGCCACTACGAGTACCGGCAGGGCTCCACCACGTACCACCAGGACATCGGCTGCGACACCCGGATCCGCCTCGGCAAGCCCGTGACCGGCTGAGGCCCTGGACCAGCCACATCGCCATCGAGACCTTCTTCCCGGCGGACGCGCATACGGCTGCGGCGTTGCGGGCGATGACCGGATGAAGCCAGGTGCCAGGCGATTCGAGCACCCCGAATGGTGCTGGTGGGGGCCGTCGGTGCCGGCCCCCACCGAGAGTCAGAACGCCGCGAGGCCGTTCGGCGAGCCGTTGCCCGTGGGTCCGTCGTAGCCGGTGACCCCGTTGCACTGGTAGTCGCCGCCGCAGTCCACGCGCTCCGCGTTGGTGCCGCCCACGACGTCGTTGAGCCCCGCCGTGCCGCCGTAGAAGTACGACGCGTCCGCGTACCGCTCCGGGTTGCCCGCCAGGGCGATGACCCCGGCGATGTACGGCGCGGACGCGCTGGTGCCGCCGATGACGAGCCACCCGGCATAGCCGCCGTAGCTGTCGTACACCGCAGGCCCCGTCAGCGGGTCGGCGACCGCCGCGACGTCGGCGACCATCCGGCCGGGGCAGTTCTGGTCGGTCTGCCAGGCCGGTTTGTCGATCCACGCCGAGCAGCCGCTGCCGGCGCCGCCGTAGGGGTTGCCCCACGCCTGTTCGGTCCAGCCACGGGCGTTGCCCGCCCGGCTGAGCGAGGTGCCGCCGACCGCGGTGACACTGGTGAGATCGGCCGGCCAGTTCGGCACGCCGTACCCGTAGTCGCCGGAGGACACGGTGATCGCCACGCCCGGGTGGGCGTAGGAGGGCGAGTAGCTCTGCAGTCCGTTCCCCTCGGCCGTGCCGTAGCTGTTGGACACCTCGGTGGCGCCCAGCGCGACGGCGGTGTCCACGGCCTGGGACAGGTTGGCGACGCTCGCGTCGTCGCCCTCGACGAGCAGGATGTGACAGTCCGGACAGGCCGCGGACACCATGTCCAGGTCGAGGGAGATCTCGACGCCCCAGCCGCGGTCGACCGGCAGCGGTGCGCTCTGCCCCCGCTGATTGACCTTGCGGAAGCAGCCGTTGGCCGTCGTGCAGGGCGGCAGGCCGTACGTCTGCCGGTACACCGCCAGATCGGCCTCGGCCTTCGGGTCGTCGCCGGCGTCGACGACCGCCACCGTCTGGTCCGCGCCGCCCGAACTCGGCAGGTTGTAGGCCGCGTCCAGGTCGGCGGGACCGTATCCGCTGGGCAGGGTGGTGGCGGTCGCGGTCGTACTGCCCGCGGCGTTCGGGCCCCGGACCCCCTTGCCGCCGTCGATGTCGGTGCGGACCAGGGAGAAGCACCGCGCGAAGCCGGGGCTCGCGGCGCCGCACGCCGGGGTCACACTCGCCGAGGTGGCGTGCGCCGTGGACGCGGTCGTGGCCGCCACCGCGGCGGTCAGGGCCACCAGCAGGGCCCGGATACGGGCCGGGGTCGCCGGGGTCATCGGGTACCTCCACTGGCGGCGACGGTGTACGCGCTGGTGATGGTCTGGGTGATCGAGCCGCCGGCCGCGTCGGTCGCGGTCACCTTGATCGCGGGTGAAGTGCCGTGCGCGGAGACCGGGTTGAGCCAGGCGGCCTGGTAGGTCCCGTTCAGGCCCACGACGAGCGCGGGCTTCCAGGTGGTGCCTCCGTCGTAGGAGACGGACACCTTCGCCGAGGTGATCCGGGAGTGCGAGCCGGCGCCGTCGTAGGAGACATGGCCGACGTCGAGCCGCATGGTCTGGATCAGCTGGTCACTCGTGTTGTTGTTGTCGGAGGTCAGCCGGTAGCCGAGGGTGAGGGCGGGGAGGATCTGGCAGGGGGTGTCCGCCGACTCGCCGAAGCAGGTGTCCGTGTCGGGCAGCGCGCTGCCGCCACCCGTGCGCGGGACATACCGGAACGTCAGGTCGGTGTGTGTCCTGGTCGACTGGCTGAACGCCGGATTGGCGCTCAGGTCGGTGTCGTACACCGTGCGGTAGGTCGTCGGCGTCGTCGGCGCCCCCTTGATCTCGACACCGTACTGGTTCGTCGAGTCGAAGACCCGCTGCCCGTCCGCGTACAGGGTGAAGTGCTGCGGCACCGTCACGAACGCGTAGAAGCCGACGTGCGTCGAGACGCTGTCGACCGCCGGATCCAGGATCATCGTGAGGTTCGAACCCGCCGCGCAGGCGTAGCAGAACTGGTAGCCGACGTGCCGGCCGAGCGCGGGCTTCAGCGGGCCGTGGTTCCAGTCCACCGAGTACGAGCGGCCGCCGGCGAAGGTGACGGGATCGGCGTACTGCCACACGGCGCCCGGGGAACTGGCCATCTGCGCCCAGGTGCCGCCGTCACCCGTGCCGAGGTACTCCGTCAGGTCGGCGGGCCACTGCTGCCCGTTCCACGGGCTGACCTGCGTGGCCCCGCCGACGGCGTTGTAGGGGTCGACGAAGCCGCTCAGCAGGGAGCCGTGGTACGTGTTGTTCGCCGCCGGGTCGATGGCGAAGTGCTGATGCACCGTGGCGAGCGTGCGCGCCGTCTCCACATGCGTCTGGTCCGCGGGCACCCCGTCCGACCCGTACGCCAGGTCGTAGCGGTACGCGTCGCTCGCCGTGGTCGCCGTGGCACCCCACTGGATGACGTCGTGGATCTCACCGACCTCGGCGGCGGGCTGTGCGTTGGTGTACAGCGGGGTGCTGCCCCACATCGTCAGCAGCATGCTCGTCAGGGCGCCGGTCGCGTCCCGCCGGAAGTAGTGCGCCATGAGGATGTCCTGGACCGCCGGACGAGGTGTCCGGACCGAGAACAGGGAGCTCGCGGTGGTCTCGTCGAGCGACACCGTGGTGGTCCCGGTGGCGGACACGGTGAAGTCGCTGAGGGTGAACTGGCGGACGGCGGACAGCCGGCCCTGCGCGTCGTAGTCGTAGAAGAGGCCGTAGAGCCCGTAGTTCCCGGCCGGTACCGCGACGCGCGCGACGCCGTTCACCACGGTGACGGGGGTGATCTCGCGCGTGAACGAATCCGTGTTGTACAGCTGCAGGTAGGCGTTGGCCGGCAGACCGGTCAGCCCCGTCGCGTCGATCTGCAGGATCTTCAGGGGGTACTTGGGGCTGACGGTTCCGTCGGGTGTGCCTTCGGCGTGCGCGCCGGTCAGGCCCATCGAGGTCAGCCCGTCGAACAGCGGTGTGCTGCCCGGCTGACGGCCCGCGGCCACGTCGGTGCCGATCGCCCTGCGCAGCGCCGCGGTCAACGCGGTGCCCGAGGAGGCGGTCAGATACCCCTGCGCGGTGGTACCGGACACGGAGGTCAGGGTGACTCCCGCGGGCCCGGTCGGCGTCGTGCCCGGGGCGAAGGACAGGTCGACGGATATGCGGCCGCCGTCGGCGCCGGCAACGTTGTCAGAGGCTGCGCCGACGGTGCCGGAACCTGCCTGGTCCTGTGCGAGCCGGGTGACGTCGAAGAGCGAGAGGTCGAGTCCGTTGCCCAGGTAGGGCATCGCCACCGCGGGGATGGCGTAGTGGTCGCCGGACGCGTCGTCGTAGGACTCGACGGCGCCGTCCTCGCCCGCGGCGGGGAGCACGGTGTACGTGGGCCGCTGACCGGGCCGGGTGGTCACGACGATCTGGTCGCCCGTCACCAGCGTGACGGTCGTCGTGTCGGTGCTGACACCGCTCGCCGTCAACGAGGTGGCGACCGTGCCGGTACCGGTGTCCGCCGCGGCGGGAAGGGTGGTCAGGAGAGCGCAGGCCAGGCCGACGGCGACGGCGGCGAGACGACGCCGGTCGGCGTGTTTCTTCGGGGGTCTGAGCAGGGGGAACGGCATCGGGTGTGCAGCCTCCTCGGGTTCGGGCATGAGAACTCACCGCAGAGAGGCCACACTTCGTGCGCGACGGCGACTTTGCACCCGAAGTCGTGACCTTCAACTGGGGCAAGCACGCCGCCTTTGGCGCGTGGTTCGCGATCAGTATCGGGACGCGGGAGGGATCGCACAAGAACGCCGCGTCGCCCGGACTCCAGATTCCGACGGACCGTCAGATGGCCTTCCGTGGGCGGTCGTTGCCCGAGCACGGCAACCTCGCGTCGCTCCGCACCACCACAGCGTCCGGTTTTCGCCGCGGCGCGTGACGCCGGACGGGGTCAGGGAGAACGGCGACACCGCCGAGCACTCGCGCGTATGTGCCGGAGTTCTTCTGGTCGCCGAACTCCCGGACGAGGACTTCGCACAGCCCTCGGGGTGCAAGGGCTGGCTGGTGCGGGACCTGGTCTGTCACCTGGTCGTCGATGCCCAGGATGTTCTGAACACCCTTGTCACGCCCGCCGAGAGCCTCGCAGGGGCCCGGGCGATGCTGGAGGAGATCGCCGGTGCGGCTTTCCCCGGGTCACTGTCCGACGCGGACGCTCTGCTGATCGGCACCGGCCGCCGCGCGCCGACCGAGTCGGAGCGGGCGGCGCTGGGCGACTGGGGCGGGAGACTGCCGCTGTTTCTGGGATGACGCCGCCCCGTGGGCCGCGGCGGTCGGGCATCGGGCGGGTCTCGGCATGGGACGGTCTCCGGCTTCCTCAGCCTTCGTCCAGTACCGCCCGGATCACGTGCCGGGCGTTGCGGGCCATCGCGGGGTTGGTGTCCCGGTAGTACGGCAGTGCGATCAGCGCCTGGGAGAGGGTACGGGCCCGGCCGCGGAGCCAGGTCGCGTCGTCCACGGCGAGGGCCTCGCGGAAGGCTTTCCGGCCCTCGGGCGGCAGCAGGTTCCACGCCGGGAACAGGTCGCAGGCCGGGTCGCCCACCCCCGCGCACCCGAAGTCGATGACGGAAACCAGCCTGCCGCCGTCGACCAGCAGGTTGCCCGGCATCAGGTCGGCGTGCAGCCATACCGGCGGTCCGTCGCCGTCCGGGACCCGCAGCGCCTCCTCCCACACGGCGGCCACGGCATCGCAGTCGACGCCCTCCTGCGGGATACCACGCAGTTGCTCAATCGCCGCCCGGGTCCCCGCGTCGAGCGAGGAGAGCGGCCCGCCCCGGTACGCCCGCGGCGCGGCCGGCAGCGGGATGCCGCGCATCGCCGTCACGAACGCGGCCAGGTCCTCGGCGAGCCGCACGGGCTCGCTCAGGGCGCCCGGTTCGGGAAGCTCCCCCGGCAGCCATCGGTAGACCGACCACGGCCACGGATACCCCTCGGCCGGCTCCCCGGCGCCGAGCACCTCGGGGATGCGAACGGGCAGGTGGGGTGCGAGGCGGGGCAGCCACTCCCGCTCCCTCGACACGTCCTCGGCCCCGCCCTTCACCAGCGGGAGCCGCACGACCATGTCGTCGCCGAGCCGGTACATGGCGTTGACGGTGCCGCCGGACGGCCAGCGCCGCACCTCCGGCCCCGCCCACTGCGGGAACTGCCCGGCGATCAGCCGTCGTACAAGGCCGTCGTCGATGGGGTGCATGCCGGGATGCGGCCGCCCTGTACTCATGCGTGTCATCGGATCACCGGGCGCCGGAAGGCGTCAAACGCCTTTCGGGGCGGGACGCGCGATGGCCACATGGGAGGCTGGCGATAGAATCGTGCCATGTCCGCCGACATAGACTTCCTGAAGACCCGGCCCCACCGGGTCGTCGTGCTCGCCCTCGACGGGGTCTACCCCTTCGAGCTGGGCATCCCGAACCGGGTCTTCCCGTGCGTCCCCGGCGCCTACGAGGTGCTGACCTGCGCGGCGACCGACGACCGTACGGTGGCGACCAACGCCGACTTCACGGTCACCGTCGGGCACGGGCCCGAGGTGCTGGAGAGCGCGGACACCGTGGTCGTACCGCCGTACGACATGTCGCGGATCGCGGACGAGCTGCCCGGGCCGGTCGCCGCCGCGCTCGGGCGGATCCGGCCCGGTGCCCGGATCGTCTCCATCTGCACGGGGGCGTTCACGCTCGCGGCGGCCGGGCTGCTCGACGGGCGGCCCGCTACGACGCACTGGGCGCTGGCGCCCCGGTTCCGGCGGATGTTCCCGCAGGTCGCGCTGGATCCCGATGTGCTGTTCATCGACGACGGTGACGTGCTGACCTCCGCGGGCGCCGCCTCCGGTGTCGACGTCTGTCTGCACGTCGTCCGCTCCGACCACGGCAGCGCGGTCGCCAACAGCGTGGCCCGGCAGTGTGTCGTACCGCCGTGGCGGGACGGCGGCCAGGCGCAGTACATCGAGCAGCCGGTGCCGGACGAGAGCGCCACCGGGACCGCGGCCACCCGGGCCTGGGCCCTGGAGAACCTCGAACGGCCGCTGGCCCTGCGGGAGTTGGCGGAGCACGCCCGGATGAGCCAGCGCACCTTCGCGCGCCGCTTCCTGGACGAGACCGGTGTCAGCCCCGGCCGCTGGCTGATCCAGCAGCGGGTGCACCGGGCCCGCTACCTGCTGGAGACCAGCGACCTGGCGATCGACCGGATCGCCGCGGAGGTCGGCTTCGCCACCGGCACGTCCCTGCGGCAGCACCTGCACGCGGCGATAGGGGTGTCCCCGCAGGCGTACCGGAACACGTTCCGGGAGACGGCCGCGGCCCGGGGCTGAGCACCGTGCGACCGGGTCAGGCGTTCCAGCCGCCGTCGACGTCGAGGTCGCCCGGCTGGGCATCCGTACCGAGGCGTTGTTGTGGATGACGGTGGCCCCCCCGGCGGCCTGGAGGAGACCGGCCGGCGGCTCAGCCGCCATCCACAGGTGCGGTTCGCCTCGGCGACCACCGGCTCCGCCAACCTGCTGGTGGCGGCCGCCGCGGCCGACCTCGACGCGCTCTACGTCTTCCTGAGCGAGACCGTCGGCGCGCTCGAACACGTCACGACCATCGAGGTCACGCCCATCCTGACGGGGGTCAACCGGGCTGGTCCGCCCGGGGAGCCTGTGAGCGGGGCGCGGACTACTTGGCGGGGCACTCCTTCCAGGCCAGGTGGTAGACGGTGCTGATCTCACCGTCGGTGGAGTCCATGGTCATGAAGCTGACCTTGCCGGGGTTCGCGCTGCCGGCGGTCACCCGCAGCTCGGTGTTGATGTTGAAGTTGCGCTGGACCCCGCAGGGCGCCCAGACCAGCTGGGCCCAGTCGGTGGTGTCGGTGGCCTGCCAGTTGTCGTCGTAGGGGCCCCGGAAGGGGTGGTTCGCGGAGGCCGTGTTGGAGGAGCCCTGGAAGTAGTACGAGGCGCGCTGGGTACCGGTGGCGCCCTGCTGGAGGGAGGCGAAGCCGCGGTAGTCGGCGCTGGCGATGGCGTAGGTGAAGCCGCCCGGCACATGAACGACCAGGTTGAGCTGGCAGTTGCGTCGGAAGGCGGTGGGGTCGGAGTTGCCGCCGGCCTGGGCGAGGTAGTCGCTGTAGGTGACGGTGAAGGCCTCGTTGTCCTCGGAGACGGCGACGGCGGTGGTGCCCTGCGGACAGCCGGAGCCGTTCACCGTGGCGACGTTGATCACGATCTTGTCCGGCGGCGGGTCGTCGAAGACGGGCGACGACGAGGCGTTGGCCTGAGCGGGCAACCCGGCGGTGAGCAGCGCGGTGAGCGCTCCGCCGAGCAGGAGTCCATGCCTCATGGGTTTCATGGTTTCTCCGGTTCGGTGATCGGGTGGGGGGTGACACCTCGGCCCAGGACCCGCACGCCCTTCAGCGTTCGGTATGGTTCACCTTTGAAGAACCTGTGAGTTTCCTGTGGAGAACG
Source organism: Streptomyces sp. NPDC048254 (assembly GCF_043201895.1). Taxonomy (NCBI): domain Bacteria; kingdom Bacillati; phylum Actinomycetota; class Actinomycetes; order Kitasatosporales; family Streptomycetaceae; genus Streptomyces; species Streptomyces sp. NPDC048254. Next base: position 920,934 of record NZ_JBICZJ010000001.1, on the reverse strand, counting down.
AGGCGCTCGCATCGTAGGAACCCCCACACCGAGCGGTCAGGGCGAACTCCGGCCATTCACAACGGCGGATTTCACAGCCCCGTCAACGCCCGCCCGCACCCCTACGGGTTCTCCCATGCCGCCGGTTCCGCGGCCAGGGCCCGGACCGGCTCCGGGAGGGCGTCCGCCGCGATGTCCGCCACGGTGACCCCTTCGAGGATCCGGCGGACGTTCGCGCGCAGCGCGATCCACAGGGGCAGCAGGGGCTGGGCGGTGCCGGTGTAGGCCAGACCCGTCGGGCGTTCGCCGCGTACCGAGACGATCGGGCCGTCCACCGCCCGGATGAGGTCCGCCACGGTGATCGCGGACGCGTCCCGCGCCAGCCGGTAGCCGCCGCCCCCGCCACGCCGGCTGTCGACGATCCCGGCGCGCCGGAGGTCACCCAGAATTCCCTCCAGGAATTTGTGCGGGATCTCCTGCGCCCCGGCGATCTCCTCGGCCTTCACCGGGCCGTCGTCCTGCCGTACGGCGAGCTCCAGTACCGCCCGTACCGCGTAATCCGCTCGTGCCGAGATCCTCATGCGTCCATTGTGGGGCGTCCTCCCGTGGACAATGGGCGCACCCGCGCCCCGTAAGATCGCCCGGGAGGATCCCTTGGCGCTCAGCAGACGTACCTTCAGTGCCCTCGCCGGCTCGACCGCGCTCGGCTTCGCCCTGGGCGGCAGCGGCGGCCCCGGGGCGCCCGCGGCCTACGCCGCACGCACCGTGCCGACCGGCCCGGCCCCCGCCGCGCCGAGCGCCGACGGGCGGCGACACGCCATCGGCCACGACCACTACTCCCTGGTCGTCGACGGCCGCCGGCTGGTGGTGTGGTCCGGTGAACTGCATCCCTTCCGGCTCCCGAGCCCGTCCCTGTGGCGGGACGTCCTGGAGAAGATGCGGGCGCACGGCTACAACACCGTCAGCATCTACGTGGCGTGGAACTACCACTCCCCCGCGCCCGGCACGTTCGACTTCACCGGCGTCCGCGACCTCGACCTGTTCCTGCGCACCGCCGCCGAGACCGGGCTGTACGTCATCCTGCGCCCCGGCCCCTACATCAACGCCGAGGTCGACGCCGGCGGCTTCCCCGGCTGGCTCACCGCCACGCAGGGCTCGGCCCGCACCGACGACCCGGTCTACCTCGGGCACGTCGACGCGTGGCTGACGGCCGTCAACCGCATCGTGCGCCGCCACCAGCACACGGACGGCGGCGGGACCGTCCTGCTCTACCAGATCGAGAACGAGTACGACGGCCACATCGCCGACCCGGCCGGCCCCGCCTACATGTCCCACCTGTACAAGAAGGTGCGCGCGGACGGCATCGACGTCCCCCTCTTCCACAACGACAAGGGCCGCAACGGCTACTGGATCCCCGGCTCCTTCGACACCGGCGGCGAGAGCGGGAAGTGGCTGTACGGCTTCGACGGCTACCCCGCCCCCACCCAGACCCCGCCGGACTGGGGCGACTTCGGGATCGGCGGCCTCAAGGGCGGCGCGACCGCCAGCCCCCGTACGCCCGGGTTCGTGCCGGAGTTCGGGGGCGGCTGGTTCGACCCGTGGGGCGGGGTCGAGTTCGGCGGCAAGGGGTACGCCGAGTCCCGGCGCACCCGGGACGCGGCCTACGAACGCCGCTTCTACCTCACCAACCTCGCCAACGGCATCACCCTGCACAACGTCTACATGACCTACGGCGGCACGAACTGGGGCTGGCTGCCGGCACCGGTCGTCTACACGTCGTACGACTACGGCGCGGTCATCGACGAGGCCCGCAACATCACCCCGAAGATCGCCCCGATGCACCAACTCGGCCACCTCCTGCAACGCGTCCCGGACTTCGCCAAGCTGGAGCGCGCGGCGGACGTCCACGCGGACGGGCTGAAGACGTACCACCTCACCAACCCGGACACCCAGGCGCACGTGTACGTGCTGCGCAACGACAGTGCGAGCGAGGTGACGTCCACCCTGAAGACCCGCAAGCGGGACGGGGGCGACGACATCGAGGTCACCGTCCCGGCCAAGGACGCCCGGCTCATCACCACCGGGCTCTCCCTCGGCAAGCGGAAGCTGCGGTACGCCACCGCCCAGCCGATGGCCGTGTTCACCGCCGGCCGGTACGACATCGCCCTGTTCACCGGCCGGTACGGCGAGATGGCGCACCTGGTCCTGGAGTGCCCGGCCGAGCCCTTCGTCCAGCGCCTGGACGCCGAGGCGGCCTGGGTCTACGACCAGGGCGTCCTGCACGTCACCGCGCCGCTCGGCCAGGGCGGGCTCACCCGGGTCCTGGTCCAGCGCGGCGAGAGCGACACCCCGCTGCTCCTGCTCTTCGCCGACGACGCGACCTCGCTCCGGCTGTTCCCGTACGACACCCCGTCCGGCACCCTGCTGGTCTACGGCCCCGCACTGCTGCGGCACGCCAAGCTCAGCGGCGGGACCGTGCAGCTCACCGGGGACACGGTCGGACCGAGCGGCGTGGAGGTGTGGGGGCCGCGCGGGATCACCTCGGTCACCTGGAACGGGCGGCCGGTACAGACCCGGGTGACCCTCTCCGAGAGCCTGGTCGCCACGTCGGACCTGGCGGGGGCGCCGAAGCCGGCACTGCCGGTCCTGGCCGGCTGGCGCCGGAAGACCGAGAACCCCGAGTCGGCGCCGGCCTTCGACGACTCGTCGTGGACGGTCGCCGACAAGAAGACGTCGTTCAGCACGACGCCCGTCCCGGACGGTCAGCCGGTGCTGTTCGCCGACGACTACGGCTTCCACTACGGGGACGTCTGGTACCGAGGCCGGGTGGACGGCGACCTCGAGGACCTGGCGTCCCTCTCCCTCGCCTACAGCACGGGCACCCAGGGCATGCTGATGGCCTGGCTGGACGGGAAGCCGCTCGGTTCGCACCGGATGCCGGTGCCGGACACGAAGACGGTCCGGCAGGGCAGTTGGGCGGCCACGGCCGAGTTCTCCGTCGCCAAACCCAAGAAGGGGGAGAAGGACAAGCGGCGCGAGCAGCAGAAGCACGTGCTGTCCGTGCTGGTGCGGCGGATGCAGCACGACATGAACGGCCGCTCCCTGGACACCCACAAGGTGGCCCGCGGCCTGACCGCCGTGACCTTCAAGGGTGCCTCCCCGAAGGTGAGTTGGCGGATCCAGGGCGAGACCGCGCCCGATCCGGTGCGGGGGCCGCTGAACAACGGCGGCCTCTACGGGGAGCGGAAAGGCTGGCATCTGCCCGGGTTCGCGGACGGCGGGTGGGAGCCGGCCGAACTTCCGCGCGCCGACAAGGGGATGGGCGTCACCTGGTACCGCACGGGCTTCAAGCTGGCGGTGCCGGACGGGGTCGACGCGTCGGTGGGGCTGGTGCTGGAAGACGATCCGGCGCGGGCCTATCGGGTGCAGATCTTCCTGAACGGGTGGAACCTCGGGCAGTACGTCAACGACGTGGGACCGCAGCACACGTTCGTGCTGCCGAACGGGATTCTGCGGACCCGGGGGGCCAATACGTTGGCCCTGGCTGTGCTTTCGGATGGGACGAGCGAGTTCGGGCCGGGGGTTGTGCGGCTGGAGTTGCTGGGGAGTGCGGCCGGAGGAGTACCGGTGGCTTCGGTGGACTCCCCCGGCCGTTGAGTGCGGGTTGTGTGTGGTTGCTCGCGCCCACGCGGCGGAGCCGCAAATCGATACAGCCCCGCGCCCCTAAAAGCAAGGGGCGCTGATCCCTAGGCCAGTCGGATCACATTCCAGGACAGGGGCTCCAGGGTGGTCTTGAGCGTGTCCTCCTTCAAAGCCGTGCCCTCGGCCAGGTGAGGGGTTACCCGCTCCGGCTCCTCCAACGTGTTGCGGGCGTCGGGGTCCTGGTCCGACAGGACGCTGTGTTCGGTCACCGCCGTCAGGTCCAGGCCGCTCAGGGCGATCTCCAGGGGCAGGGTCTCCGTCCGGCTGCGGTTGACGGCGAAGACGGTCACCGTGCCGTCATCGGCCCTGACCGCCGTCGCGTGCAGCAGGCTCGTCTCGCCGTACTTCGTCGTCTCGTACGTCGGTGAGTCCACGCGGACGTCCAGGACCTGGCCCCGGCCGTACCGGGACGCCTGGGCGAAGGGGAAGAACGTCGTCTGGCGCCAGGCGGGGCCGCCGGGCTCGGTCATGATCGGGGCGATGACGTTGACCAGCTGGGCCAGGCAGGCCACCGTGACGCGGTCGGCGTGCCGGAGCAGCGCGATGAGGAGGGAGCCGAAGACGACGGCGTCCGTGACGCTGTAGTTGTCCTCCAGGAGGCGCGGGGCCTCGGGCCAGTCCCGCGCGTCGGAGTTCTCGATCGCGTGCCACTTCGAGGTGTACCAGACGTTCCACTCGTCGAAGGAGAGGTTGATCCTCTTCTTGGACTTCAGCCTGGCGCCCACGTGGTCACAGGTGGCGACCACGTTCTCGATGAAGGACTCCATGTCGACGGCGGAGGCCAGGAAGGAGTCGACGTCGCCGTCCTGGGGCTCGTAGTAGGCGTGCAGGGAGATGTAGTCGACCAGTTCGTACGTCTCCGCGAGGACCGTCGCCTCCCACTCGGCGAAGGTCGGCATGGACTGGCTGGAGGAACCGCAGGCGACCAGCTCCACGGACGGGTCCATCTGGCGCATGGCACGGGCGGTCTCGGCGGCGATGCGGCCGTATTCCGCGGCGGTCTTGTGGCCGGTCTGCCAGGGGCCGTCCATCTCGTTGCCCAGACACCAGACCTTGATGCCGAAGGGGTCCTTGTCGCCGTGGGCGGCACGGAGGTCCGACAGGGCGGTTCCGGAGGGCTGGTTGGCGTACTCCTGGAGTTCCAGGGCCTCCGCCACGCCCCGCGTGCCGAGGTTGATCGCCATCATGGGCTCGGCCTGCGGGCCGACCTTCTTCAGGAAGGCGATGTACTCGCTGAGTCCGAAGCGGTTGGTCTCCGTCGACCGCCAGGCGAGGTCGAGGCGGCGGGGGCGCTCCGCTGCCGGGCCGACGGAGTCTTCCCACTTGTAGCCCGAGACGAAGTTGCCGCCGGGGTAGCGGAGAGTGGTGACGCCGAGTTCACGGACGAGGTCGAGGACGTCGGTGCGGAGGCCTTCGGCGTCGGCCGTGGGGTGGGTGGGCTCGAAGATGCCGGTGTAGACGCAGCGGCCCAGGTGCTCGACGAAGGAGCCGAAGAGGCGGGGGTTTACGGGGCCGATCGTGAAGGCGGGGTCGAGGGTGAAGCGGGCGGTGCGCAATGTTCGCCTTTCGGGGTGGATTGTTCTCAATCGTGGGCGGGTGCAGGTGGTTCGTGGTTGCTCGCGCCCACGCGGCGGAGCCGCAAATGGACACAGCCCCGCGCCCCTAAAGGGGCACTGGCCAGCCGTCCTTTGTCCAGCTCAAGGGGTTGAGCCCCAGCTTCGGGGTGCCATTGTCAGCTGCGTCGTAGTAGTGGTACGCCAGCCACGTCTTGCCGTTCGCGCGGAACGTCGACTCGCCGCCCGGGCCGATGTAGCGGCCGTGGGAGGAGAGGAGGAGGTCGCCGCCGCCCTCCAGCAGCGGCTTCCCCGTGCTGTCCACGTACGGCCCCGTCACCGTCGTCGAGCGGCCCACCCTGATCTTGTACGTCGAGTTCACGCCCGCGCAGCAGGCGTCGTAGGACGCGAAGAGGTAGTAGTAGCGGCCGTGGTGGAGGATCGAGGCGCCTTCGACGGCGTAGGGGGCGTCCGGGCGGGTCGCCAGGTGTTCGACCGTCGTGCCGGGGATCGCCTTGCCGGTCCCGGGATCGAGCTGGATCATGCGGATGCCCGTCCAGTACGAGCCGAACGCCATCCACAGCTTGCCGTCGGCGCGCACGATCGCCGGGTCGATGGCGTTCCAGGAGTCCGTGGTCTCCGACGAGAACGCCTTGCCCTGGTCGGTCCAGGTGCCCGGGAGGCCGGACGGGGAGGTGGCCACGCCGATCGCGGAGTGGTTGGTGCCCCAGGAGGAGACAGCGTAGTAGAGCCATTGACGTCCTCGCCCGCCCGAGAGCTGGCGATTCCGGCCTGCACCACGTGGTGGCACATCCGCGGGTTCCTGCTTCAACGGCCGCTGCCACGATTTTCGCGTGGTCTTACGCGGGCCTCCACCGGCCTGACTTCCCGCCCGTCCGGCGGTAGGTCCGCCAACTACGTTGCCGGACAAGCCGACTGTAACAGCGGCGACGCCGGTCGACGGGACGCAGATACCGGATCGGCCCACGTCTCCACCCTTACGAGTGAAGCGCTTCAACTCGGGCTCCCTACTGGCCGGCCAGGCCCGTGTGGGCGACGCCCGCCACGATCTGGCGCTGGAAGAAGACGAAGACGACGATCAGCGGCAGGCCCGCCATGAGGCCGCCGGCCATGAGCTGGGCCCACTGGATGCCGTAGGAGTTCATGACGGTCGCGATGCCGTTCGGCATGGTCATCAGGTCGGGGTTGTTGGTCACCATGTACGGCCACAGGAAGTTGTTCCACGAGGCGATGAAGGTGAAGATGCCGACCGCGGCGAGGGAGGGCCGGGAGAGCGGGACGACGATGGTGAAGAAGATCCGCCAGCGGCCGGCGCCGTCGATGAAGGCGGCCTCCTCCAGTTCGCGCGGGATGCCCTGGAAGAACTTGTAGAGGATGTAGACCATGGCGGCGGGGGCGCACTGCGGGAGGATCATGCCCCAGTAGGTGTCGACCATCCCCATCTGCTGGACGGTGGTGAACAGGGGGACGCCGAGGACGGCCGGGGAGATCATCAGGCCCGTCATGACCAGGGCCAGCAGCGGGCCCTTGCCGCGGAACTCGGTGCGGGCGAAGCCGTATCCGGCGAGGGCGGCGACGGTGACCACGACGGCCGTCACCAGGATCGACACCACGAGGGAGTTGACGAACCAGTTCGTGATGTTGCCGGTCTCCCACAGGGCCTTCCAGGCCTGGCCGGTCCACACCTTCGGCAGCCAGTGCGGCGGGATCTCGGCGGCCTCGGCCTCGGACTTGAGCGAGGTGAACAGGGCCGCGGCGATCGGTGCCACGAAGACGGCGGAGACGGCGACGCCGAGGAGGGTCAGGATGATCTGGCTGGGCGTCCACGGCCTGCGGGCCTTCAGGCGGATCTGGGTGGTGCTCATCGGGTGCCCTCCTCACGGTTGCGCAGCAGCGCCGTCCGTCCGAGGGCGACGGCAGCGATGATCACGAAGAAGATGACGGACATCGCGGAGGCGTAGCCCACGCGGTAGCTGGTGAAGCCCTGTTCGAGGGTGTACTGGACGAAGCTGCGGGTGGAGAGCTCCGGGCCCGGGCCGAAGTCCATCATCACGACCGCCTGGTCGAAGAGCTGGAGCGAGGCGAGGACCTGGAGCGCGATCACCAGTCCGGTGATGTGGCGCAGCATCGGCAGGGTGATGTGGACCGTCCGGTGCCAGGCGTTCGCTCCGTCCAGCTTGGCGGCCTCGTAGAGGTGGTCGGGGATGGCCTGGAGGGCGGCGAGGTAGAGGAGGAAGGAGAAGCCGACCGTCCACCACAGGGTGGTGATGACGATGGCGAGCATCGCGTACGACTTGTCGGTCAGCCAGGGGGTGTCGAGCCCGAAGGTCTCGTTGAAAAGGCCGATGCCCTGGGTGAACAGCCACTGCCAGATGTTGCCGGCGACCGTGGAGGGGAGCAGGAAAGGGGCGAAGAAGCACAGGCGCCACAGCCACTTGCCGCGCTCGATGTGGTGGGCGAGCATCGCGAGCAGGAAGGCGAGCACCGTGATGGACGGGACGACGAGCAGCGTGAAGTAGGCGCTGTGCCCGAGCGCGTCCCACATCGCCCGGTCGTGCAGCGCCTCGCGGTAGTTGTCGAGGCCGATGAAGCTCGCGCCGTCGCCGGAGATGTTGGCGTCGGTGAAGCTGAGGTAGACACCGCGCAGCAGCGGCCAGACCACGAACAGCGTGAAGAGCGCCAGGAACGGGGCGACGAACCAGCCCCCGTGCTGGAAGCCCTGTTTGCGGCGGACGGTCGCGGAGGCGGCGGCGGTCCTCGCCCGCACCGGTGCGACGACGGTCCCTGCACTGGTCGTCATGCGGCCGTACCTCCCTGCGCGGCGGTCCTGCCGTCCATCGGGTTCTTCGAGGCGAGGAGCTTGACGAGGTGTTTCCGCATCGTCTGCGCGACGGCGGCCGGCTTGGCGGAGCCCATCGTCGAGGAGACGACCAACGGACCGAGGTCCTGGGCGAGGACGCCGGTGGAGCCCGCGAACCACACCTTCGGCTCGGTGGCCTGGTGGTACATCGCGGAGACGTACTCCTTCTGCGGGGTGAGCTTCTTGTACGCGGCGGTGGACAGCGTCGGCGTGTACGCGGGGATGTGGCCGCCGGCCGCCCACTGGAGGGCGTGGGTGACGACGTACGCGGCCAGTTCGTGCGCGGCCTCGTTCGTGGCGCCGCCGCGGCCCGACTGGTGCGGCAGGACGAAGGAGTGCGACTCGGCGTGCGTGGCCTGCCTGCCGAAGACGGGCGGCAGCGGGGTCGCGCCGTAGTCCAGCCCGGCGCCGGAGAAGACGGGCACCGACCAGTTGCCCTCCCAGGTGAAGGGGGCGCCGTTGATGAACTGTTCGCCGGTCGGCGCGCCCGGGATGACGTATCCGTCGGTGACGTGCCTGCGGAAGAACTCCAGGACCTGGGTGGCCTTGTCGGTGTCGAAGAGGACCTCGGTGTTGTCGGCGTCGAACCACTTGCCGCCGAGCTGGGTGTAGAAGGCGACGAAGAACCACCACTGGAAGTTCTGGTCGTTGGTCCACAGGCCGATGGTCTGCAGGCCTTTCTTCTGGACCGCCTTGGCCTTCTTCAGGACGTCGAACCACTCGTCGGTGGAGGTGACCGGGATCATCAGGCCGTCGTCGCCGAGCAGGCCGGCCTTCTTCAGGACGTCCCTGCGGTAGAAGCAGAGCTGTACGTGGATGTCGAGCGGGAGGGCGTAGAGCTTGCCGTCGATGACACCGCGGTTCCACAGCGCCGGGTTGTAGTCCGCCTTGCGGACACCGTACTTGGCGAGGAGGTCCAGGTCCCACGGGTCGAGGAGCCGGCCCGGGGAGAAGCCGGCGACCCGGCCCATGTGCATGACACCGAGCTCGGGGGCGCGGTTGCCCGCGGCGGCCATGGCGAGTTTGGTGTAGAAGGGGTTGCCCCACTGGAGGGTGGAGTCCTTCACGTCGATGTCGGGGTGTCCGCTGCGGAAGGCGTCCAGCATCGCGATCATGTTGGCGCCGTCGCCGCCGCTGAAGAGGTTCCAGTAGCGCACCCGGGTGTCCGCGCTGGAGGCGAGCGCGTCGGCGCCGGTGCCGAGGGCGGCGAAGCCGAGGCTGCCCGCGACCGCCAACCCTCCTGCCGTGCCCAGTAGCTGCCTGCGATTCAGGCCAGGTCGTCCCATGCCCTGCCCTTACTGTAGAAGTCCTAGGTGTTCGAAATCTCGTAGAGCGCTCGTAACTTCGAACGGGACCGTAAAATCGAAGCGCTTCCGCGTCAATGGGTCCGGCGGGATATTCCTGCGGCCGAAGGTCGTTGCCGGGTGAACCACCGGCACCGGAAGCCATGACGCGGACACATCCGGACGCGTAATCTCGGACGGGCCGACGCAGCGCGGTGACCGCCGTCGGGGCGGTACGAAAGGGGAGCGATGGACTTGGCCGGCGCGCGGCACCGGTGGGCCGGGATCGCCGCGAGGCTGCGGCGCGCCCGGCCGGGCACACAGATGCGCGTCCTCGCCGCCGACCTCACCGCCGCCGTCCGCACCCGGTCCCCACAGCCCGCCGGGGTGGGCGAGTTGTGCCGGGCGCTGTGCCAGGAGATGACCGCGCTGCGCGGCGGGCGGCCGGTGGAGCTGCGGTTCGAGCGGTTCCCGGACGAGATCGAGGTCACCGGACTGTGGGTGGAGTTCCACGACTTCGACCTGGTCATCGTCGAGGAGCGGGCCGAAGCCGTACAGCAACTGGTCATCCTCGGCCATGAGTTGTGGCATCTGCACACCGGCCACCGCCATCACCACGGGGTCGGCCCGGAGGCGGCACGCGCGCTGGCCGGCCGGCCCGGCTGGCGGGACACGGCGTTGACGGCGGCCGCACGCAACGGCTCCCGGGAGTCCGACGAGGCCGAAGCCGACGAGTTCGGGTACCGGCTGGCGACCGCCTTCCGGCCCTATGTCGAGCAGCGGCGCCGCTCCCCGTCCGACCCCGTCCAGCGCACCCTCGGCTACCGCGGACGCGGCGGAGCGGCACGGTGACCACACCCTTGTCGGCGGCGAACCCCTCGGGATTGCTCAGCGAGCTCTACATCTCCTTCTGGATCCCCACCGCGGTACTGACCACCGCCCTGGTGATCAAACTGCCCACCATCATCCGGCTGTGGCGCGACCCGCTGCTGCGCGCGGTCGGCGGCCTGCTGCTGCTCGCCTGCGCGGTGTTCGTGTTCTGCACGCCGTCGACGATCGCCACCGTGAACCGGTGGACCGGCGTCCCCAACATCTCCGCGCCCTGGGCCTACTCGCTCATCACCGCGTTCGGCGGCTCCTGTCTGCTGCTGATCATCGCCTGGCGCAACGGGCTCGCCGACCGCTCGGCCGCCACCCGGCGCGCGATGCGCTGGGTGATCGTCGGCTACTCCTCGGTGATCGCCGCGCTGTGGCTGCTGTTCGCGCTCGCCGACGTACCGGTGGAACGGCTCCGGGACCTGGACACGTACTACGCCACCACCCCCTTCATGCGCGAGGAGATCCTGCTCTACCTCGTCGCCCACTGCGTGGCCTGTCTCATCACCTCACGGCTGATCTGGAACTGGGTGCGCACCGAGGGCCTGGACGCCTGGCTGCGCTGGGGACTGAAGCTGCTCGGCGTCGGCTACGTCCTGAACCTGATCTTCGACGTCTGCAAGCTGGTCGCGGTCACCGCCCGCTGGTGCGGCTCGGACCTGGACTGGCTCAGCACCAGCCTGGCCCCGCCGGTCGCCGCCCTGTCCGCGATCAACATCGCCGTCGGCTTCATCCTCCCGCACGCCGGCCAGTACCTCCACGACCGCTGGCGGGTCCGGCTCGCCCACCACGAGCTGCGGCCGCTGTACCAGCTGACCCGGACCGTGCACGGCGACGGCGTCCCCTTCGTGCTGCGCGCCACGCCCGAACTGAGGCTGACCCGGCGCGAGACGTTCATCCGGGACGTGCTGCTGCCCCTGACCCGGCGCATCGACGCCGACCTCGACCGGCGCTCCTACGACGCCGCGCTCGGCCTCGGCCACCCGCCCGAACGGGCCCGGGCGCTGGCCTCCGCGGTCAGCATCCTGAACGCCGTCGGCACCCGGGGCCGTACCCTCGAACCCTCCGACGCGGCCGGCGGCCCGGACGCCACCCACCTTCTCCGGGAGATCGGGGCGGTTTCCCGGGCGCTGCGCCACCCCGACCGGATCGAGGCGGTACGGGAACGTGCGACCGCCCCAGCAGAGAGCGTTGCCCTTCATGACTGACCGCACCGCCATCGTCCTCGGCGGCTCCCTCGCCGGCCTGCTCGCGGCCCGGGCGCTCGCCCCCTTCACTGACCGGATCGTGGTCGTGGAACGGGACGCGCTACCCGCCGGACCGGAACCGCGCAAGGGGCTCCCGCAGGCCCGGCACGTCCACCAGCTGTGGTCCGGCGGCGCACGCGCCCTGGAGGAACTGCTGCCCGGCACCATCGGGCGGCTGCGTTCGGCGGGGATACGGCGGCTGCCGGTGACCACGGACATGGTGGCCCTGTCCCCGCAGGGCTGGTACCGGCGCTGGGCGGAGTCGGCGTTCGTGCTGCCGGGCAGCCGGGACCTGCTGGACTGGGTGGTACGGGAGCGGGTGCTCGCCGACGACCGGATCGAACTGCTGACGCGAACCGAGGCGGTGGGCCTGCTCGGCACGGACCTCGCCGTCACGGGCGTACGGCTGCGGGCGCTCGACTCCGGCGCGGAACACGTGCGCACCACCCAACTGGTCGTCGACGCGACCGGCCGCGGCTCCCGCACACCCGCCTGGCTGGCCGAACTCGGCCTCCCCACACCCGAGTTCCGCGAGGTCGACGCCGGTATCGCCTACGCCAGCCGGATGTTCCGGGCCCCGGCGGAGGCGGTCCGCACCGGCTTCCCGATCGTCAACCTCCAGGCGAGCCCGCAGGGCGGCCGCGCCGGACGCGGCGGCGTCCTGATGCCGATCGAGAACGGCCGGTGGCTGGTCACCCTCCACGGCAGCCGGGGCGGCGAACCAGGCGCCGACGCCGACGACTTCCTGCGCTACGCCCGGGAGGAACTGGCCCACCCGGTCATCGCCGAACTCCTCGCGAACGCCGAGCCATTGACCGACGTGTCGGTGACCCGCACGACGGCCAACCGGCGCCACTTCTACGAACGGGCCCAGGCCTGGCCGGAGAACCTGACCGTCCTCGGCGACGCGTTGTGCGCGCTCAACCCCGTGTATGGGCACGGGATGTCGGTGGCGGCACAAGGGGCGCTCGCCGTACGGGACGTGATACGGCGTCAGGGCTGGGGCGCACCCGGGCTCGCCCGGTCCCTCCAGAAGGCGGTGAGCCGGCCGGCGCGGGCAGCCTGGGAACTGTCGACGGGTGCGGACGTGTTCTACCCCGGCGCGACGAAGAACGGACCGACACTGCGGGACCGGCTGGCGCAGGCGTATGTGAACCGCCTCCTGTACACAGCGACCGGGAACGGCCGGATCGCCCGCCGGGTGACGGACGTGACGTCGCTGGAGCGGGGCGCGGAGGTGCTGATGAAGCCGGGTGTGGTGCTGGGGGCCCTGGTGGGCCCGCTGAGACCCCAGCTGACCCGACCCCCGCTGACCGCGGAGGAGCTGAAGGCGGCGGGGGTCTTGTAAGTGCGGGTGGGGGGTGTCGCTTACCGGCACTTGCAGGGCTACGACGTGCCCCTTCAGGGGCGCGGGGAACTGCGCGACCAGCCCCCACGCACCCGCAGTCGAACGGACGGTCGAGGCAACCGCTACCCCTGGAACGCCGGTTGGGCGACTCCCTTGCCGGCCCCCGGAATCACCAGCAAAGAACCCGCCGTCGGATGCGGCCGCTCCAGTCCCACCCGTGCCGTCGTGACGTACAGGTCGGTCAGGTCGGCGCCGCCGAACGCACAGGCCGTCGTCAGCGATGCCGGCAGGCCGATCACCCGGTCCAGCTCGCCGTCAGGCGTGTAGCGGCGCACCGCTCCCCCGCCCCACAGCGCCACCCACACACAGCCCTCCGCGTCGACCGTCAGCCCGTCGGGGAACCCGGCACCCTCCTCGATGGTCACCAACGGACGCCGGTTGGCGGGGAGTTCGCCGTCGTAGTCGAAGACGTCCACGCGGCGGGTCGGCGTGTCGACGTAGTACACGCGGCTGCCGTCCGGGCTCCAGCCCGTCCCGTTGCTGACGGTGACATCGGGCAGCAGGGTCGTGACCGAGCCGTCACCGGTCACCCGGGACAGCGTGCCACCGCCCACCGTCTCGTCGTAGCGCATCGTGCCCGCCCACAGGGAGCCGTCCGGCGCCACCGCCGCGTCGTTGGCGCGGCGGCCGGGAACCGGCTCGCGGTGCAGCCAGCGGAACGTGTCGTCGGGGTCGAGGAGCCCGACGCCGTCGCGCAGGTTGAGGACCAGGCCGCCGTTCGCGCGGGGCTTGACCGCGCCGATGTGCTGCTCGGCGGTGCGGATCGTACGGCGGCCCGTGGCCGGGTCGTAGGTGTGGATCCGCGCACCCAGGACGTCGATCCAGACGAGGCGGCCGGTCGCCGCGTCCCACGTCGGGCCCTCGCCGAGCGTCGCCTCCGCCGCCACCGCGACCTCGTACGCCGTGTGTGCCGTGCGTGCCGTCGTCATGCCACGCTCCGGTGGCCGAGGCGCTCGGAGAGTTCGGCGGCGCCCTTGGCGGCGAGCTGCTCCAACTCGACGCGGCGCTCGTCGCTCCAGCGGATCATCGGGACGGAGATGGACATCGCCGCGACGACCTGGCCGGTACGGTCGCGGACCGGCGCGGCGACACAGGAGACGTCCGGATTGGACTCCCGGCTCTCCACGGCGATGCCACGCGCCCGGATCTCGGCGAGGGCCTCGCGCAGCGCGTCCGGCTCGGTGATGCTGTTCACGGTCATCGCGACGAGGTCGGCGTCGTCCGGGATGCGCGCGGACAGCTCCTGCTCCGACAGCGAGGCCAGCAGCATCTTGCCGACCGAGGTGCAGTGGGCGGGGAGGCGGCGGCCGGCGGCGGAGACCATGCGGACCGCGTGCGTGGAGTCGACCTTGGCGATGTAGATGACGTCGGTGCCTTCGAGGATCGCCACGTGGACGGTCTCGTCACAGGTCTCGGCGACGGACCGGGCGACCTGCTGGCCCTCGGCGGCCAGGTCGAGCTGCTCGGCATACCGGCTGCCGAGCTGGTAGGGACGGACGCCGAGCCGGTATCGTCCGGGCTGTCCGGGTACGGGCACGATGTACGACCGGGCGGAGAGCGTGGTCACCAGCTCGTGCACGGTGGTGCGCGGCAGCTGGAGTCTGCGCACTATGTCGGGGGCGGAGAGAGTCCCGTCCCCGTCGAGGAAGAGCTCAAGAATGTCGAGAGCCCGGGTCACGGCAGGCACAAGGCGTCCCACGTCCGGCCCCCTCCCTTGGGTCTAAGCGCCGGATATCGTCAAAGCTGGCGGAAACGTTCGAGATATCAACAGGCGATCGGCATGACGAACACAGGCTAGCCATCGGGGATTGCCCGGGCAATGGCCGGGAACCAGCCGGGTAGCGGTATGTGCACCATGGGTGGCATGCAACTGGACTTCCAGCTGGTGCTGCTGCGCCGTATGGCCGACCACAACCCGGACCTGGTCGAGGACGCCCGGCGCACGCTGGGCGCGTCGCTCACGGACACGCGCGAGGCCAACAAGCGGTGGCAGGCGATGGTCCGCTCGCCGCGTTCGCGCGCCGCGGCGTCTCGCTATCGCTCCGTCCTCGGCCCGCCCGACTCCGAGACCAAACGCACCGTCGGCGACCTGGAGTGCATGGCCTGGCAGTGGCCGCTCCCCCTGTGGCCCACCCTCCGCTTCGAGGTCATGGTCGCCCCCGGCGGCGCGGTCTGGAACGAGTGGCTGGTCCGCGCCCCCGGCGCCCCCGCCCCCAGGCTGGAGACCTTCGACGACCTGACCCCCTGGTCCTGCACGGTCGACGAGGCCGCCCGCGCCTTCGCCCCCGCCCGCCCCCTGGAGGGCACGGCCCCGACCTGCTGGGGCCTCACCTTCAAGGTGCCCGACGGCCGTCAGGTGGTCGCCGAGTTCACCTGGGGCCTGCTGCAGCGCACCGCGGTCATCGACGAGCCGCGCCGATGACCGCCTCCGCCACCGCGTCCACCGACCCGGGGTGCAGGAACAGGAACAGGTTCGGCTCGACCAGTTCCAGCTCCATCACCTGCGGCCGCCCGTCCGCCCCGTCGACCAGGTCCACCCGGGCGTACAGCAGCTCGGGCGCCTCCGGCACGGCGGCCAACGCGCGCTCCGCGAGAGCGAGTTCGGCCGGAGTCGGGTCCCATCGCGCCAGGTCGGGGTGGGCGACCTTGTCCGCGTCGTACGCCGTGCCCGGGGTGAGGACGGCCCGCTTGCGGCTGGCGTGCAGCAGCCGCCCGCCGAAGAACTGCAGCGCCCGCTCGCCGCTGACGTCGATGCCGGCGACGTACGGCTGGACCATCGCGGTCAGCCCCTCGCCGTGCATCCGGGCGAGGTGCCGTACGGCCGTCCCGTGCTCGTCGGGCGAGTAGCGGGCGGCGAACCGGGCGCCGGCGCCGAAGGTGGGCTTGACCACGAAGTCGCGGTCGGACGGCAGCTCGACCGGGTCGCCCGGGGCGAGATACCGGGTCGGCACGACGGGCACACCGGCCGCCGCGAGATCCCCGAGGTACCGCTTGTCGCTGTTCCAGCGGACCACCGCGGCCGGATTCGCGATCCGGGTCGCCTTCCCCACCCGCTCCAGCCACGGCAGGAACTCCTCCGTGCGCCAGCTGTAGTCCCAGGTGGAGCGGATGACGACCAGGTCGAAGGCACCCCACTGCACGCCGGGGGCGTCCCAGGGACGGGCCACGGCGTCCGCCCCCGCGGCGGCCAGCGCGCGCAGCAGCACCGGCAGGTCCTGGTCCTTGCTCGGCTCCGCGCCGGGATCGTAGGTGGCGAGGGCTATTCGGGGCACGGCGGGGCTCCCTTGTCCAGATGACGACCGGTTTCCGTTCCGCCGCAGGCTAACCACCCACACCGACCGCACCGCAACCGCGCCCGCCCTGTTGACCTTCACCTTCGGTGAAGCCCCAGCATCGGTGACAGACGCCGAGGAACACGAGGTACGGCATGGAGTGGCTGACCATCGGTGCCTTCGCGAAGGCCTGCCGGCTGTCGCCGAAGGCGCTGCGGCTGTACGACGAGCTGGATCTGCTGCGGCCCGCCCGGGTCGACCCGGACACCGGCTACCGGTACTACGCCGCCGAGCAGCTCGAACGGGCCCGGCTGGTGGCCTGGCTGCGGCGGCTGGGGATGCCGTTGGCGCCGATCCGCGAGGTGTGCGGGTTGCCCGCCGACCGGGCCGCTCAGGAGATCCGGGCCTACTGGGCCCGGGTCGAGGCGGAGACCGCCGTACGACGGGACCTGGCCGCGTTCCTCGTCGACCACCTGTCCGGAGAGTCGAGAAGGGAAACGACGAAGATGCTGGAGTTGCGTTACGCCGCCCACTCGGACCGGGGGCATGTCCGGCCGGCCAACCAGGACACCGTGTACGCGGGGCGCCGGCTGCTGGCCGTCGCCGACGGATGCGGGGCGGGCGGGGCGCTGGCCAGCGCCGCCGCCGTGGACGCGCTGAAGTTCCTGGAGGACGCCGAGCTTTCGGCGGGGAACGTGCTGAACCTCCTGGAGGACGCGGTGCGTTCGGCGGACGAGGCCGTGCGGGCCGTGGCGGAGGGCAGCGAGGACGTCGGTACGACACTCACCGCGCTGCTGTGGACCGGGTCCCGGCTGGCCCTGGTGCACATCGGGGACTCGCGGGCGTATCTGCTGCGGGACGGGGAGCTGTTCCGGATCACGCACGACCACAGTGTGGTGCAGTCGCTGATCGACGAGGGGCGGCTGACGCCGGCGGAGGCCGCCAGCCATCCGCAGCGGATGCTGCTGGCCAGGGCGCTGTCGGGGGGTGAGCCGGCCACACCGGATCTGAAACTGCACGAGGCCCGGAGCGGCGACCGGTACCTGCTGTGCTCGGACGGACTGACCAGGGTGGTCTCCGACGAACGGATCCAGGAGCTGCTGGGCGGGAGCGGCCTGGAGCCGGGCGCTGCGGTACGGGGGCTGGTCGACGAGGCGAACTCGGTGGGCGGCCCTGACAACGTGAGCGCGGTCGTCGCCGACGTGGCGTCTCCCACCCGTCCATCCGTCCACGCCGGATAGCAGACGAGGCAAGAGCCGACCCGGGACGGGAGGTGGGGCGGCCCCGGAGGGTGGTGGCTGGTGTAGGAAGGGGGTGTCGAGGTTCCGACCGGTGAGGAGTCGTCGCGTGTCCCTTCTGTTTCCGGCCCTGGTGGACGGTCCGGGCGAGCGCAGCGAGATGGGGGTCCCCCCGGACGAAGTCTGGGGGAAGGTCGCCCTGCGGTTCGGTGAGCGGTCGTTGACGTACGGGCAGTTCGCCGCCGCCGCGGGCGCCCTCGCGGCCCGGGTGCGGGACGCCGGCCGGGTCGCCGTGTGGGCGACCCCGGAGCTGGAGACGGCCGTCGCCGTCGTCGGCACCCTGCTCGCCGGCCGAGCCGCCGTACCGCTCAACCCCAAGTCCGGCGACAAGGAACTCGCGCACATCCTCTCCGACAGCGCGCCGACGGCCGTGCTGGCCGCGCCCGGTGCCGAACTCCCCGCCGCGCTCGCCGGGCTGCCGCGGATCGACGTCGACGCGCACGCCTCCGGCCCGGTCCCCGAGGACCGCACCACCGAGGCCGACCCCGCCCTCGTCGTCTACACCTCCGGCACCACCGGCCCGCCCAAGGGCGCCGTCCTCCCGCGCCGGGCGCTGGCCGCCACCCTGGACGCGCTGGCCGACGCCTGGCAGTGGACCGGGGACGACGTGCTGGTGCACGGGCTGCCGTTGTTCCATGTGCACGGGCTGGTGCTGGGGATCCTCGGACCGTTGCGGCGCGGTGGTTCCGTGCGGCACCTCGGGCGGTTCGACACCGAGGGCGTGACCCGCGAGCTGAACGACGGCGCGACCATGGTGTTCGGCGTCCCCACCATGTACCACCGCATCGCCGAGGCCCTGCCCGGCGACCCCGCGCTGGCGAAGGCCCTCGGCCGGGCCCGGCTGCTGGTCTCCGGCTCGGCCGCGCTGCCCGTCCACGACCACGAGCGGATCGCGGCCGCGACCGGGCGGCGGGTCATCGAGCGGTACGGCATGACGGAGACACTGATGAACACCAGTGTGCGCGCGGACGGGGAGGCCCGGGCGGGGACCGTCGGGGTGCCGCTGCCGGGTGTGGAGCTGCGGCTGGTGCAGGAGGACGGGACCGCGATCGCCGAGTACGACGGGGAGACCGTCGGGGAGATCCAGGTGCGCGGCCCGAACCTGTTCACCGAGTACCTCAACCGGCCCGACGCCACCGCCGCCGCCTTCACCGCCGACGGCTGGTTCCGGACCGGCGACATGGCCGTGCGGGAGCCGGACGGCTATGTGCGGATCGTCGGGCGGAAGGCCACCGACCTGATCAAGAGCGGCGGTTACAAGATCGGGGCCGGTGAGATCGAGAACGCGCTCCTGGAGTATCCGGGGGTGCGGGAGGCCGCCGTCACCG
Organism: Streptomyces sp. NPDC048254; assembly: GCF_043201895.1. NCBI lineage: Bacteria > Bacillati > Actinomycetota > Actinomycetes > Kitasatosporales > Streptomycetaceae > Streptomyces > Streptomyces sp. NPDC048254. The sequence goes on along the minus strand of NZ_JBICZJ010000001.1, from coordinate 902,107 downwards.
GGGAGCCGGACGCGGACCTCGGCGAGCGGATCGTCGCATGGATCGTCCCGGCGGATCCGCAGTCCCCGCCCGGGGAAAGGGAATTGGCGGACCATGTCGCCGGCCGGCTCGCCCCGCACAAGCGCCCGCGTGTCGTCCGCTACCTGGACGCGCTCCCCCGCAACGACATGGGGAAGATCATGAAGCGGTCCCTGGGTGTCTGAGAACCGGCCGGTCCGGCTCTCCGCCCGGCAGTTCCTCGACCTCGTCGCCGACCCCGGCACCTTCGCCGAACTCCCCTCCCCGGCAAGGGAGTCCCGGCCCGACGGACCTCTCGGCTGGCAGGGGTACGACGCCTCGCGCGCCCGTGCCGCCGAGCGCACCGGCGAGGAGGAGTCCGTCGTCGTCGGCACCGCGCGCGTCGAGGGCACGGCGGCCGTGCTGATCGTGTTCGAGTTCGGGTTCCTCGGCGGCTCGCTGGGCGAGCGGACCGGGGACCGGCTGGAGGCGGCGTACGCGCATGCCCGCGGGCACCGGCTCCCGGTCGTCCCGCTGGTCGCCACCGGCGGCAGCCGGATGCAGGAGGGCATGCTCGCCCTGTCCCAACTCCAGCGGGTGGCCCGGCAGTCGGCGCTCACCCGGGAGGCGGGGCTGCCGCAGATCGCGGTCCTGCGCGATCCGACGACCGGCGGCGGCTGGGCCACCCTGGGCGCCGGCGCCGATGTGATCCTGGCGCTGCCCGGGGCGCAGGTGGGCTTCGCGGGCTCCCGGGTCCGCCCGCCGGACGCGGACCCGGCGGCGTACACCGCCCAGGCGCAGCTCGCGGCGGGGTCGGCGGACGCCGTGGTGCCGCTGGCAGAGCTGAAGGCGACGCTCGGGCTGTGGCTGCGCCTGCTCACGAACCCGGCCACGGCCCCCGCGGACCCGCCGGACGCCCTGGGTGACACCGGCCTGCCCGGCACCGGGTGGCAGGCCGTCCAGCGGGCCCGGTCTCCGCGGCGGCCGCGCGCCCAGGCCTACTTGGACGCCTGGTTCGGTGACCGCCGGGGCGCCCTCGTCGGCGACCGGTGCGGCGGCGCGGATCCGGGCGGGATGCTGTGCGGGTTCGGCGAGCGGGACGGCCGTACCGTCGCCTTCGCCGCGCAGACCGGCACCGCGACCCGGCCCGCCGGATACCGGACCGCGACCCGCCTGATACGCCTCGCCGACCGGCTCGGGATCCCCGTGCTGACCCTCGTCGACACCCCGGGCGCCGCCAACGACGCCGAGGCGGAACGGCAGGGCGTGGGCGCGGCGATCGCGGAGCTGTTCGGCGCGGTGGCCTCGGCCCGTACACCGATCACCACCCTGGTCATCGGCGAGGGCGGCTCGGGCGGCGCGCTGGCTCTGGCCGCACCCGGCAACACCTGGGCCACGCCCGACAGTTACTTCTCGGTCATCGCCCCGGAGCCGGCGGCGGCGATCCTCAAGCGGCCCCCGGAGGAGGTCGAGGCCACCGCCGGCCAGCTGCGGATCCGGCCGCAGGACCTGGTGGAGCTGGGAGTGGTCCGGGGCATCACGGGTCACCCGAGGGACCGGGTCACCGCACCCCCACCGCCCGGACGATCTCCTGGGTGACCGAGCCGCCCCGGTCGTCGCTCGCCGAGGCGCGCAGCGAGACGTACGCGGCGTCGCGCGGCACCGCGAGCACACCGCGCCCGGCGTGGCCGAGGGGGACGTTCCGCCAGGAGGCGCCGTCGTCGTACGACACCTGGAGGCGGCCGGCACCCAGCGTCCCGGTGCCGCTCGCCCCGGCCACGTACGAGGCGCTGATCCCGACCGGGACCCGCCGGCCGCCCCTGACGTCCCCCGCGAGGTCGGTGCCGACGTCGAAGGCGAGGTTGATCAGCGGGAGGTAGGTCCAGTGGCCCTCCGGGGTGGCCGCCGACCGGAAGGTCCACTCGGCGTGGCCCCGGGTGGCGAGCCGCCAGCTGCCGGCGTCCAGGGCGGTGTCGGTGACCACCTGGTGGGAAGAGTGTCACGGCACCGGTGTTGCACGGGTGTTGAGCGGTGCCGGCGGGAAGGCGCCCGGGCGGGTTTCCGCCACGGCGCCGGGACAAGGGGGGTCGGCTTCGGCCACAATGGACCGGTTACGGGGTCGAGGACACGGGGGAGCCGCGGGCACCATGGCGAGGATGATGGAGTTCAAGACCGAGGACGGTGCTGTCGTGCTCGTGGAGTCGGCCGAGGGCGTCCCCGGCAGCCGCCCGGTGTCGCGCGACGGCGGTACGGGACCGGCGGCGCAGGCGGCCCGTTCCTTCGAGGGCGCCCTGGACGGGGTGCGGGCGGCGGCCCAGTCCGCGCTGCGGGTCTTCCGCGACGGCGCGCTGCGGCCCGACTCGGTGGAGCTGGAGTTCGGGGTGAAACTGACCGCGGAGGCGGGTGCCGTGATCGCCAAGGGCGCGGCCGAGGGGCAGTTGGTGGTACGGCTGAGCTGGGCCTCCGGGGCTGCCGACGCGACATGAGCCGCGCTGCCTGGCACGCCCGGATCGAGTGCGGGGGCGCGGTCTCCGGGGCGGGCTTCCTCGTCGCCCCCCGCACGGTGCTGACCTGCGCGCATGTCGTCCAGGAGCGGGAGTGGGCGCCGCTGACGGTGAGCTTCCCGAACCGCCGGGACCTGGGCGGGCTGACCGCGACCGTGGCCGTGCACGGCGGCTGGGCGGGCGGCTGGACCGACCCGGGCGACCTCGCCGTACTCGAACTGGACCGTGAGGTGCCGTTACGGCCGGCCCGGTTCGCGCCGCCGGGGGCGGAGCAGGACGGGACGCACCTGGTGGCGTACGGCTTCCCGGCGGGCTTCGACGAAGGGGTGCAGGCCCGCTACCGTGCCGTGTCCCGGACGCTGATCGCCGACGAGTGGCTGCAACTGGAGGCCGCCTCGGCGCACGGACAGCCCCTTGCCGGCGGGTTCAGCGGGGCGGCCCTGGCACTGCCGGACGACCGGGTGGTCGGGATGGTCGCGCAGGCCTCCGACGAGGCGGGCGTCCGGATCGGGCGGATGCTGCCCACCGAGGTCATGGCCCGCTACTGGTACGACCTGGGCGCGCTGGTCCCGGCGCCCGAGGCCGACACCCCGGCCGCGACTGGGCGGCTGCACACCCTGGTACGGCGGGCCGAGGAGGCCGGCCTGGACTGCCGTCCCGACCAGCTCTACCGGGACGCGGTTGGCCCCTTCGCCCCGGATCCGCCCGCGGACGGGTTCGCGTCGCTGCGGGCGGCCGCCGCGTACGTGCAGTGGCAGGTAGACGACCCGGAGGCGGTGGAGAGGTTCGCCGACCGGCTGCGGGCGCTGCTGGAGCCACGGCCGCCGGCGGCCGCGCGGACGGCCGGCTGGGCGCCCATCGTCGTCGAGCTGGAGCGCAGCGGCGAGGGCCAGGAGCAGGTCACGGTACGGGTGTCGGCGTACCGTGAGGGTCAGCGTCGGCCGGTGGCCGTGGAGCGGCTGCCGCGCGGTGAGGTGCGGGCCTACGTCCAGCAGCGCGTCGACGATGCCTTCGGTCATCTCGCCCAGGACGCCGAGGCGTTGCTCACCTTCGTGCTGCCCCGCGAGTGGCTGAACGAGCCGGTCGCGCACTGGGAGTGCGGCCCCGAGGACTCCACCCCGCTCGGCCTGGCGCACCCGCTGGTGGTGACCGACCGCTCCCGGCACCGCAGCGCACGGCTGCGCCACCAGCTGGCCGGCAAGTGGCGGACCCTGGAGCGGAGTCCGGGCCGGACGGTCCTGCACCGGGTCGACTGCGGCAGCACCGAACACCCCCTCGGCCTGCGCAAGCGCCTGCGGGACGAGGACGCCGCCCTGGCCGGTTTCGGCGCCCCGCCGGCCACGGCCCCGGAGCACTTCGAGGCCAGCGTGAACATGCCGGTCCCGGTGCTGCTGTGGCCGCGCACCGGCTGCGCGAGCACCGACCACGCGGGACCGTGCCCGGGCAGCGCCTTCCTCGACGCCCTGAGCCCGTATGTCGCCGGTGTCCCGCCGACCGAACTCCCGCGCCTCATATGGCACTTGCGAGAGGAGGCGGCGGCCCTCGACCCCGAGGGCCACTGGGCGCGGGACGTCCAGCTCCTCTGGGACGACCCCCACTGCTACCCCGAGCCGCCCGCCAGCCTGCACACCCCCGTCGCCTGACCCCGCCGCCGCCAACGGAGAAGGACCCCCATGCCCCTGTGGCCCGTCTACACCGGTACGAAGGAGCCGCACGACGGCATCACCGAGCTGCCCGCGCCGCCGCCCTGGCGGGCCTTCGACGGCGGCCCGGAACTGGCCACCCCCGCCGACGCCGACGACACCTCGGCCACCTCGCCGGACCGCACCCACCGCGCCGCGACCTACCAGGCCACCTCGGACACGGTCCAGCTCGTCAACGCCGCCCTCTATCTGCGCCGCCCGTTACTGGTCACCGGCCCGCCCGGCACCGGCAAGTCCTCCCTCGCCTACGCGGTCGCCCGCGAGCTGCGGCTGGGCCCGGTGCTGCGCTGGAACATCACCAGCCGCAGCACCCTGCACGACGGCCTCTACCAGTACGACCCACTCTCCCGCCTCTACGCGGCCCGCCAGTCGGCCGCGGCCCTCGCACCGGGCGCCCCCGTCCCGGAGTCCGGCGTCGAGGACCATCTGCGCCTCGGCCCGCTCGGCACCGCGCTGCTGCCCTACGGCCGGCCCCGCGCCCTGCTCATCGACGAGATCGACAAGAGCGACCTCGACCTGCCCAACGACCTCCTCAACGTCCTGGAGGAGGGCCAGTACGAGATCCCCGAACTGGTCCGTGCCGCCCGGCACTCCCCCGCCGCCGAGGTGATGGTCGACGGCACCGACGCACGCGTCGGCGTGGAGCGCGGCCGGGTGCGCTGCCGGGCGTTCCCGTTCGTCGTCCTCACCAGCAACGGCGAACGCGAGTTCCCGCCGGCCTTCCTGCGCCGCTGCGTCACGCTCCGGCTCCGCCAGCCCGACGACCAGCAGCTCGCCGGGATCGTCCGCGCCCACCTCGGCGAACCGGACAGCTACGCCGAGTCGCTGATCACCCGGTTCCTGTCCCGGGTCGGCGGCGGCGACCTCGCCACCGACCAGCTCCTCAACGCCATCTACCTGGCCCGGTCCTCCGACCTGAACGACCGGTCCCTGGACGAACTGGCCGAACAGCTGATGCCCTACCTCGGCGAGGCCACCCGGACAGATGCCTTCTGACCACCCGGCCCCGCTCGCCCGCCTCGCCGGCCTGCTGGCACAGGCGGGCGGTGGCATGCGTCCCACCCCCCGGGAACTGGCCGAACTGCTGTGGCTGGCGGGGCGGATGGAGCAGCCGGAGGGGGAACCGGCGGGTCCGCCGGGAGAGGCGGCCGTACGACAGGACCCGCCGCCCGGGGAACCCGCCGCCCCGCCGCCGCCCGACCCGGTGGAGCACCCGGCCGCGGGGAGCCCGCAGGAGCCCACCCGCACCCCGCTCCACCTCCCCTCCGCGACCCCGTCCCCCGGCACGTACGCCTCCCTCCTGGCGCCCGCGCCGCCCATGCTGCGCCACCCGCTGGCCCTGCAACGCTCCCTGCGCCCCCTCAAACGCCGCACCGACGCCCCGTCCGGCCACCGTCTCGACGAACCCGCCACCGCCGACCGCATCGCCCGCCTCGGCGCGGCCCCCGAGTGGTGGCTCCCGGTCCTGCGCCCCGCGCGCGAACGCTGGCTGCGGCTGAACCTGGTGTACGACGACGGTCCGACGATGCCGGTCTGGCACCCGCTGCTCCGCGAACTGCACACGGCGCTGGCCCAGTCGGGGGTGTTCCGGACGGTGGCGGTGCACCGGTCGGCCGCGGACGGCACCGTGAGCGGCGCGGGGCTGCCCGGGGACGGCCGCACGGTCACGTTCCTGATCAGCGACTGCATGGGCCCGCAGTGGCGATCGGGCGAGGCGGGCGCGCGGTGGTACGGCACGCTGCGGCGGTGGGCGCGGCAGATGCCACTGGCCCTGCTCCAGCCGCTCCCCGAACACCTGTGGCGCGACACGGCGTTACCGGCCACGCCGGGACTGCTGTCGGCGCCGTTCCCGGCGGCACCGACATCGGCGCTCACCTTCACGCCGTACGAGGAGGAGGTGCCGGCGGGGTCGCTGGTACTGCCCGTGCTGGAGGCCGCCGGGCCGCGGTGGCTGGCGAACTGGGCCGGGCTGGTGGTGTCGGCGGGCGGGGCGCGGTTCCCGGGCGCGGCCGCACTGCTGGACGGCGGTGTGCGGGGCGACTCCCGTACGGACGTGTCCCTGCTCTCCGCCGAGGAACTGGTCCTGCGGTTCCGGGCGACCGCGTCCCCCGAGGCGTTCCGGCTGGCGGGGCATCTCGCGGTCGGCCGGCCCGATCTGCCGGTCATGCGGCTGGTGCAGCGGGCGGTGGAGCCGGATCCGCGGCCGCAGCACCTGGCGGAGGTGATCGTGAGCGGGGTGCTGGTGGCGGTGCCGGGGCCGCCGGGGTCGTACGCGTTCCGGCCGGGCGTACGTGAGCTGCTGCTGCGCACCCTGCCGCGGGCGGCCCGGAACGGCACGAGTGAACTGCTGGCCCGGGTGGGCGAGTTGATCGAGGAGCGGGCGGGGGCGGCACCCGGGGAGTTCCGGGCGGTGGCCCCGGCGGCGGGCGGCACCTCCCAGGGCGGGGACGGCGAGGCGTTCGCGACGGTGCGGACGGAGAGTGTGCGGCGGCTGGCGGAGGGTGGAGCCGACTCGGTACCGGGTGGGGACAACGGGCGCTATCGCCTGCTGCGGCGGTTCGTGCGAGGCGGGTCCGCCTGGCTGGCGGAGGACCGGGAGACCGGCCGACAGGTGGTCCTGCGCCGCTACCGGCCGCTCCGCGTCTCCGGTTGGCGGGAGGCGTTCCTGCGCGATGCGGAGAGGCTGTGCGCGTTCGGGCACCGCAACGTCGTACACGTCAGCGACTTCGGTATCGAGGGCGAGACGCCGTACCTGGCCACGGAATACGTGGACGGTATCCCTCTCGACAAGCTCGCGACAGCCAACGGCTACCACCTGCCCGGCCCCCTTCTCGTGTCGATCGGAATGCAGCTCGCCCAAGCCGTCGGTGCCCTCCATGACGCCGGTGTCGCACCCGTGGACCTGGGCCTGTCCCGCGTCGTGCTGCTGCCCGACGGGAACGTCAAGCTGGTCACCCCGGTTCTGGACCGGACGCCAGGGGGGGCTGCACAGGCGCGGGACCTGTTCTCGCTGGGCCAGGTACTCGTGCTCCTGGCCATGGGGGAACTCCCCCGGCTGTCTCCCCCCATCGCGCCGGAACAGCTCCACCACCTGCCGGAGTCCCTGCGCGAGCGGTACGCGCACGCCCTGACGCTGCTCCTGTCCCCGCCGCCCCGGCAGGTGTCCGGGAGAGAGCAACTCGCGGACGGTGAGCTGCTGCTGCGAGCCCAGAGGGAGCACCGGCAGCGCTCCTACCGCGTCCTCGGCCCCGTGACCGCCGAGATCGCCGGCGACTCCCTGGCCCTCGGCCCCCTGGAAGGCGCGGCGCTGGCCATGCTGCTGCTGCGCCACGGCCGCGAGGTGACCCGCGACGCCCTGCGGAAGGGGCTGTGGAGCCCCGGCGAGGAGCCGACGGACCCGGGGGAGGCCGTGGACCGGATCATGTCCCGGCTGTGGCAAGCCCTCGGCCCCGGCGTCCTGGCCACCCTTCCCGGCGGCTACGCGCTCCACGCCAGCGCCGACTACCTGGACCTGGTCCACTGCGAGGGCCTGGAGCGAACGGCCACCGGGCTCGCCGCCCAGGGCGACCTCCGGGAGGCGCGGGCCCGCCTGGGCACGGCGCTCGGCCTGTGGCGCGACGCGGGCCCCCTCGCGGACGTCCCCGGCCCCGCCGCCCGCAGCGCCCGCACCCGGCTCCAGCAACTCCGCCTGGCCCTGCACCGCAAGGTCGCCGAACTCGACCTGGACCTGGGCGAGTACGAGCGCGCGGCCGGCCGGCTCACCGACCTCCTGCGGACGTATCCCTCCCGGGAGGACCTCCTGCGGCTGCTCCTCATCGCGCTGCAACGCCTCGGCCGTACCGACGAAGCGCTGGAGGTCTACGAGGAGTACGAGCTGGCCGGCGGCACCGACCCCGAACTCCGGGCCATAGGGCATGAGTTGCGCGCGGAGTTCGACGAGCCGGGCGACGGGGACGAGTACCCGGCCCCGCCCCCGGAACTCCGGGCCCCCGACGAACCGGAGGGCTCCTTCCCCACCGAGGAGTCGCTGCCGTCGATCTTCGCGATCGAGGAGGAGGCGGCCGCCGCCGTCGAGGCGCCGCTGCCGCAGAACGTCGTACCCGAGAGCCTGTTCGCGGTGGACGACCCGCTGGGCGAGGAGGAGCCGCCCCACGAGAGCGAGACCGAGACCGAGGACGGGTACGACCCCGACGCCGGCTCCGGGACCCCCGCCGCGGGGCCGCCCCCGCCCACCTACCGCACCCTGGTCACCTTCGACTTCGCCGACGCCCCCCGGCACCCGGACGACGTGGCGGCGCTCGGCCGGGCGGTCACCCGGCTGCTGGCGGACGCCGCACTGGGCGCCGGCGAGTACGTGATGACCGCCCTCGGCAACGGCTACTCGGTGCTGACGGAGCCGGACGTCTCCGGGCTGCCGCTGGTCCTCGTCGCCATCGCGCGGTTCGAGGACGAGGTGCTGAGGCTGGGCGGTCTCAGGTGTCTGGTGATCTTCTCCTGTGTCCTGGCCGACGGCCGAACCGTGACCCCGGCCCTGTCGAGGGTCCGCCGCACGCTGGACGCGGCCGACGACCGACGGGGCATCATCGCCGTACCTCAGCTGCTCCGGGACGAACTGGACGAGGACACCGACCCCGACCCGTTGCTGCTGCCGCTGCGCCGCGGGACCGAGGAGGGCTGGTACCAGCTGTGCGTGCTGCGGCGTCCGCTGTACGACGGCACGCGCAAGCCGACACCCGTGCACGGCCCCTACCCGCTGCCCGGCGGGAGCCTCTTTCCGGAGCCGGTCCGGGAGACCAGGACCATGGTGTACCAGAGCCACGACGGCGACGAGGTCAGCCTCGTCGTGTTCCCCGCGGCCACGCACTACCGCGAGGTCGACCTCACCGAACGGCGGCTGAAACTGGACGAGTCCGAGGCGACCTTCCGCGCCACCGGCGAAGCCCGCTGGCGCGTCGTCGATCCCCTCCAGGCGGTGACCCACGGCACCGCCGCATCCGCGCACAGGGCCATCCCCGACCTCCTGCGAGCGCAGCTGCGCTATCTGTCGGACCAGTACCCGCGCACCTATCTCCGCCAGGCGAGCGCCGAACTCGCCGACGGACCGGGCGACCGGCGGGCCCCGCAGGGCATCGACGTCCGCTGGGACCTCACGCTCACGCCGACCCACGACCCCCACCCCGTGCCGCCGGCCCGTCCGGAGCGGGTCGATCTCAACGCCCGGCTGCGCCGGGCGGACGCGGTCGTGTTCGGCTTCGACGGCACGCTGGCCCGGCTCGGCCCGGACGACCTGGCCCCGGACATCCCGCTCCTGGCCCGCCTGCTCGGTCCGGATCCGCTCGGCCGTCCCCCGGCACTGGACCCGCGGAACATCTCCCCGGAGCTGCGCGCGCGCCTCGCGGCGCTGGAAACGCGGTCGGCCGAGCGGTCCGTCCCCGTCCCCGACGCCGACCTGGTGATCCGTACCCTCGCCGACATGGGCCTGGAGCTGGCGGTCGTCACCGACTGCGATCCCTACACGGCGACCGCGTACCTGCACCGGCGCGGGCTCCTCGACTGTCTGCACGGAGGCGTCCACGGGCGCGACGGGCTGCACTCGCCGCCGATGCCCGACCCGCACGTGGTGTCGCGGGCCCTGCGGCACCTCGGCGTCCGTCCCTCGAAGTGCCTGATGGTCGGCGCCACCGAAGCCGAACGGCAGGCGGCCCGGCAGGCCGACGTTCCCTTCTTCCACGTCGGCGGCGAACCGGGCCTGCGTCCCCTCCTCGAAGCCGCCCGCACCCTGTAGCCGGGAAACCCCCCATTCAGCCGCGCCCCGCCCGGCCCTCCCCCGAAGGCGCGCCGTCCGGATCCCCCGGAGGATGCGAAGCAGGCCGCCGACCGGCGGTGTCACCCCGTACGGCCCGCGCACTCGGGAGGATCTGCCGTGACCGTCAGTCTGGAGCAGTTGCGCCGCTGCCATTTCGCCGTCGATCTGGGGGCCGCCCGCACCCGGGTGTACGTGAAGGGCATGGGCCTGGTCGTTGACCAGCCTTCCGTGGCCGCCGTGAACACCCGCACCGGCGCCCTGATCGCCGTCGGCGAGTTCGCGGAGAAGATGACGGGCCGGACGCCCGACTACATCCGCGTCGTACGCCCCATCTCGGGCGGTAGCGTCGTCGACATCGAGATCGCCCAGCGGATGCTGCGTCATCTGCTCGGCGACAAGATCCGCCGTTCGCTGCGCCGCAAGCCCCGGCTGCGGGCGGCGGCCTGCACCCCGCACGACGCCGACCCGCTGGCCCAGCGGGCGACCATCGAGACGCTGGCGGGACTGGGGGCACGGCGGGTGGAGTTGGTCGACACCCTGATCGCCGCCGCGGTGGGGTGCGGGATGCCGGTGGAGCGGCCCGAGGCGACCATGATCCTGGTCTGCGGGGCGGCGGCGACGCAGGTCGCGGTGCTCTCCCTCGGGTCGATCGTGTGCGCCGAGCGGCTGCCCGTCGGCGGCGAGGCCGTGGACCGCGCGATCGTGCAGCATCTGCGGCACGAGCACGAGCTGATGCTGCCGAGCCAGTCGGTACGGCCCCTGCAGCTCGCCCTGTCCGGGAACGGCCTCACCCCGCACGGCCCGGCCTCCACCGAGATCCACGGGCGGGACGTGGCCACCGGCCTCGCCCGCAGTGTGCGGGTCGACACCGCCGCCGTCCGCGATGCCATCCAGACGCCGCTCACCGGGGTGCTGGACGGGATCGGCAAGGTGCTGCGGGACTGCCCGCCCGACCTGGTCGCCGATCTCGCCGACCGCGGGATCATGATGGTCGGCGGCTCGGCGCTGCTCCCCGGTTTCGACCAGTTGCTGCGGCAGGCCACCGGTATGCCGGTGCACATCGCGGAACGGCCGGACGTGTGCGTCGTCCAGGGCATCGGCGCGATGCTGGAGGGCCGCATCGAACCGCTGGTGCTGGATCCGCTGGCCGCCTGAGGTCCTCGACCTGTACCGCCGTGTACCGATGCGTCCCTGCGCAACCGGTCGCCCCTGGATTAGGTCGCCCCCGGGGGTCCCCCGAGACCTCCAAAACGGACATGCAGGTCAACTGGCGTGAATCCGGGGCACTTTGAGAACAGCGGCCGATCCAGCAGCGTACGGTCGTCCCGCCGGGTCCCGTGTGCACGCGGAGCAGGTCGGCCACCAGGTTGACCGGGAGCAGGCCGCGACCGCCGCGCTGTTCGCGGCCGGCCGGGCGGCGGCCCGCCAGGGGGTCGGCGAGCCGGACCTTGTCGCATACCCGCCAGGGGCCGAACTCGCGGGCCGCCTCCGGACAGGCCCTAGTACGGCAGGATCCGCCCGGAAGGCGTCCTGCGGTCGATCTCCTGCCCCCGGGGAGCGGGCCGACGAACAACGCGCACGCGAATCCGACCGTCCATGACGCCCTCCTCTTGCCGAGCCCTGACCGGGCCTGCCGTCCGGTAGGAGGGCCATGCCCAGCGACCGGCACCTCCAAGCCTCATGAGCGCCGCGAGTTGGCAATCCGCCGCTCCCCTTCCCCTCACCAGGTTCGGCTTGCCGGACATGGTTCGAAAACTCTCGACAGCGCCATGCCCGTCGGTTGACACTCCCGCAACGCTACGTCATCTCCATGTAACGACAAAGGGCTTGGCAGGGAGCCGCACATGACGCACACCGCAGGCCCGCCCGGTCGCGCGAGACGCCGGGCGGCGTGGTTCGCCGGGCTGACCGCCACCTCGGTACCCCGAGAACCAAGGGATCGCCGTGGAGGATCTGTCGGTGGCGGGATTGGCTCGCACGAAGCTGGCCAAGTCCGTGCACGACGCCGGATGGTCCTCGTTTATCAGCATGCTGGAATACAAGGCCGCCCGGTACGGGCGGACCCTGGTCAGGATCGACCGGTACGAACCGACCTCCCAGACCTGCCCCACCTGCGGCGTCAAGGACGGACCCAAACCCCTCAGCGTCCGTCCATGACCGGGACACCAACGCCGCACTCAACGTGAAGACGGCCGCCGGACTGGCGGTATCGGCCTGCGGAGCGCCGGTAAGACCAGGAGCGATCCCGGCACAGCGCGAAGAAACAGGAAGCCACGGATTCCCGACCGAACCCCGTGCCGCGTAGCGGCACAGCAACGATCGAGAAGGCCAGAATCCTCGGGCTTCGGCCCGAGGAGCAAGTCAACTCTTCACCACCGGCAACTGGTCCGCCGAGCAGACGACCAGGCCGGCCGGCTCCCACAACCTCACCCGCTCGGTGTGGAAGCGCATCGCCTACACCCAGACCGGCACCACGGGCGTGCTCTACGAGGACGGTGTCGAGGCCGGCCGCAACACCTCCGTCACCATCACCCCGGGTGCCATCAAGGGTTGGATTTGTGACTTCCGTGTATACGACCGGGCGCTCGCCGACGGCGAGGTCGGGCAACTCGCCCTGCCCGTCGCCACCCAGGTCGTCACCGCCGCCTTCACCGACCGGGGCGGCTCCGACACCCACACCTGCACCGTCGACTGGAAGGACGGCGGCCGCCCGGTGAAGGGCAGGATCACCGGCACCACCTGCCACGCCGAGCACGTGTACCGGAGGCCGGGCGGCCACCGTCCGGTGCTCACCGTCACCGACGACGACGGAGGCGGCGCCACCGTGACGGTCCCCGTCGGACCGCGGCCCCACACCATGTGAACCGGCGGCTCGCTCACCGACCGGGCCCGGGGGCGCACCGGGGGCGGGTCCGGGAGGTGACCGATGTCATTGACAAGCCGATCATCGACGGTTGTCATGAACACATGCTTCCGACCGGGCGCCGTGCGCTGCTCGACGCCGCCCGAGCCCAGGCGGCGGCACGCCCCGGAGTGCTCCTCCACGGTCCCGCCGGCATCGGCAAGTCCACGCTCGTGACGGCCCTGGCCGCCGACGCCCCGCCGGCCGGCACCGTACTGCACTGCTCGCCCGCCGAGGAGGAGACCCAACTCCCCTTCGCGGGACTCGTCGGCCTGTTCGCACGCGTCCCGGAGAGCTGCCTGGAGAGCCTGCCGCCCGAGCCCCGGACCGCGCTGCGGGCGGCCCTGCTGCGCGGCCCGGAGCCGGCGGACGACCGGGGCCGGCTCGCGGTCCGTGTCGCCGTCCTCGACGCGTTGCGCGCCCTGGCCGCCACCGGCCCCGTCCTGCTGGTCGTCGACGGTCTGCAGTGGCTCGACGAGCCGACCGCCGAGGTCCTCGCCTTCGCCGTACGCCGTCTCGAGGGTCCCGGCATCCGGATGCTCGCCGCCGAGCGGGTGGCGGACGGCGGGCAGCCCGAACGGCTGCGCTGCTGCCCGCCCGGCACCGTCGAACTCCCCATGCCGCCCCTGACCGACGACGAGACGGCCCGGCTCGTCCGCGCCGACCTCGATGCCGACCTGCCCCCGGCCCTGCTGCGGGCGGTCCAGGAGACCGCCGCGGGAAACCCCTGGTACGCGCGGGAGCTGGGGCGGGCCGCCCGGCACGCCCCGGCGCACCTCGGCTTCGGCGCGACCCCGCCCGTACCGCCGAGACTGCGCAACCTCCTTCTGGAGCAGGCCCGTTCGCTGCCGGAGGCGGTACGGCACACCCTCCTCGTCGCGAGCGCCGCCGCCCGCCCCAGCCTGACCCTGCTGCGTGCCGCGGGAATCCCCGACCCCGCCGCGGACCTCGCGGAGGCCGAACGGCTCGGCATCGCGACGGCCGACGCCGACGGGATCGTACGGTTCCGGCACCCCGTACTGCGGGCGGCCGTGCACGCCGACGCCCCCGAGCACGGCCGGCGGCAGGCACACGCGCGGCTGGCCGAGGCGGCGGCCGGGCCCGTGGAGCGCGCCCGGCACCTCGCGCTCGCCCGACCGTACGAGGACGAGGCCACCGCCCGCACCCTGATGTCCGCGGCCGAGTCCGCCCGCGGCGACGGCTCCCCCGGCACCGCCTTCGAACTGGCCGCTCTCGCCGCCCGCCGCACCCCCGACGGCCGCCCGGCCGAACGTGCCGAACGGCTGCTGGCCGCGGCCGAGTACGCGTGCGACGCCGGCCGCCCGGAGGAAGCGGGCGAGGCCGCCGGGACCGTCCTCGCCCGGTCGGGCTCCGCGGCACAGCGGGTGCGGGCCCGCCTGGTCCTGCTGCTCGGCGCCGGGCAGGCGCTGGAGAGCGCCGAGGACCTGATCGCGGAAGGCCTCCGGGACGCGGCCGGCGATCCGCGCTCCGAGGCGCGGCTGCACCACTGGGCCGCCGTACGGGGGCTGCTGTGCGGGGAGTTGGCGGAGGCGGCCCGCCAAGCCCGGCGGGCGGCCCGGCAGGCGGCCGCGGCGGGCGACACGGACACCAGCATCGGGGCGCTCGCCACCCTCGCCCGGGTGCGGTCCCTGGCCGGGGAGCCGGTCGCCGCCGACGCCGCGCTGGAAGAGGCGCTCGCCCTGGTCGGCGGCGCCGGCGGCGGCCCGGAGAGCCGGCGGCTGATCCGGATGCGGGCGATCCTCGCCCTGGACTCCGACCAGGTGACCGAGGCCCGCGACCAGGTCGTCCGGCTCCTCCAGGAGATCGGCGGGTCGGCCGGGGCCGAGGAGGTGACGGCGACCCTGGTGGCGCTGACCCGTATCCAGGTCCGCGCCGGGCACTGCCGTGAGGCGCTGCGCACCGCGGCCCGCTGCTCGCGCACCCTGCCCCGGACCGCCCCGGCGCTGTACGCGGCGGCACTCGCCGCGACCACCGGTGCCACCGCGGACGAGGCCCGGCGGCTGGCCGCGCGGGCGGTCCAGGCCTCGGAGGCCGACGGCGACCGGCTGTTCCTGCTGCGCGCACTGGCGGTGCTCGGGCAGGCCGAACTGCTCGGCGGCGATCCGCGCGGGGCGGCGGCCGCGGTCGAGGCGCTGGAGCGCGTCAAGGAGCTGGGCGAGGCCATGTGCGCCGCCGACCCGCCCCTGCTGCACTGGTACGCGGACCTGACCGAGGCCCTGGTCGTGCTGGGCGAGACGGACGCGGCCGGCGCCGTGCTCCGCGACGCCCACGCGCGCCTGCCGGACGGCGCGCCCGGCAGCGTACTGGCGGCGCTGGAGCGGGCGGAGGGCCTGCGGGAGGCAGGGCTCGGCCGGGCGAAGGAGGGGGCGGTGCGGCTGCGCACCGCCGTCGAGCGCCTGCGTCACCTCCCGCTCCCCGTCGAACTGGCACGCACCCTGATCGCACTCGGCGCGGTCGAGCGCCGGGCCCGCCGCCGGAACGCGGCCCGCGAGGCGCTCGCCGAGGCCCTGGAGACGGCGACCCGGATCGGCGCGGTCCCGCTCGCGTCCCGGGCCCGGGACGAGCTGGCCCGGCTGGCGGCCGGGGAGCGCGGCGGCGAGGCGGGCGCCGGCGGGCCCGAACTGACTCCCGCGGAGGCCCGGATCGCCGAACTGGTCGGCGGCGGGGCGACCAACAGGGAGGTCGCCGCGGAGCTGTTCATCAGTGTCAAGACGGTGGAGGGGGCGCTGTCCCGGGTCTACCGCAAGTTCGGCGTCCGCTCGCGCACCGCGCTGGCGCACGCGATGGCGGTCGCCGTCATCGCCTCCGGAGCGGCGGTGGACGCGGTCGACGACGACCAACCCGCCTCCGCGGCACCGCCTATGACGATCAGTCAGCCCGCGCGCGTCCGCGTCCCCCGCACCTTCGACACCCGCAGTTAACACGCAACGCAAGGGTTACCCCGCTTATGGGGGCAGGGCCGCAGTTCCTACGGTGATCCCGTTCCGCCTGCGGGATTCCGCTCACGGAACGCACTCCCCACCCCCCACCCCCCTCCGGAGGACTTCGGTGAAGTCACGTCTGAAACTGCTCGGTCTGGTCGCCGCGCCGGCCCTGGTCACGGCGGTCGTCCCCGCCGCCTACG
Organism: Streptomyces sp. NPDC048254; assembly: GCF_043201895.1. Taxonomy (NCBI): domain Bacteria; kingdom Bacillati; phylum Actinomycetota; class Actinomycetes; order Kitasatosporales; family Streptomycetaceae; genus Streptomyces; species Streptomyces sp. NPDC048254. The sequence goes on along the minus strand of NZ_JBICZJ010000001.1, from coordinate 886,050 downwards.
CGTCCGACGCCCCGCACACGGCCCGCGCCGCCGTCGCCGGCGACGTCCTGCCCGGCCTGAAGCACAACGCGTCCCGTACCGGCAAGGTCGCGGCCGGCAAGCGGATATCGGTGGCGATCAGCCTGACTCCCCGCGGCGGTACGGCACTTGACACCTTCGTGGCCAAGGTCAGCGATCCGCACTCGGCCTCGTACGGCCACTACCTGACGAAGCGGCAGTTCGCGGCCCGGTTCGGCCGGACCGACGCCGAGGTGAACAAGCTCCGGGACTACCTGCGCTCGCAGGGCGTCACCGTCGGCAAGGTGCACTCGGGCAACCTGCTGGTCGACGCCAGCGGCACCGCCGCCCAGCTGCAGAAGGCCTTCGGCACCCAGCTGTCGACCTGGAAGGACGCCGCCTCGGGCCGCGCCTTCTACGCCAACGACAGCGCGCCGACCCTCCCGTCCTCCCTCGCCTCCCTGGTCAGCGACGTGGCGGGCCTCAACAACCGCGTCCAGCTGCACCACCAGGCGACCCCGCACACCGTCTCCCCGCACGACGGCCCCGGCGGCGGCTACACCCCGGCCCAGCTCAAGGGCGGCTACAACGTCTCCAGCACCTACACCGGCAGCGGCCAGAAGATCGCGCTCCTTGAGTTCGACGGCTTCCAGCAGTCCAACATCACCAAGTACGACACCAACTACAGCCTCGGGTCGCCCACCCCGACCGTGTCCAAGGTGGACGGCGGCTCGGGCTCGCTCGGTGACGGCCAGGTCGAGGTCGAGCTGGACATCGAGGTGCTGCACGCGATCGCCCCGAAGGCGAACGTGACGGTCTTCGAGGGCCCCAACTCGGACGCCGGCGAGGTCGACACCTACCAGGCCATCGTCGACAGCGGCATCCCGACCACCTCGATCAGCTGGGGCGCCGCCGAGTCCGCCCGCACCACTTCCAACATCAACGCGGTGGACGCCGTCTTCAAGGCGGGCGCCGCCGAGGGCCTCGGCTTCTACGCGGCCTCCGGTGACGACGGCTCCGACGACGCGGGCGACGGCGGCACCTCCGTCGACTACCCGGCCAGCGACCCGTACGTCACGGGCGTCGGCGGCACCAAGCTGACCGTCACCTCCGCCAACGCCTTCAGCAAGGAGGTGGCCTGGTCCGGCGGCGGTGGCGGCAAGTCCTCCGTCTTCAAGATCCCGAGCTGGCAGACGGCCGTCCAGAAGAGCGCGGGCGGCGGCTACCGCCAGGTCCCGGACGTCTCGGCGCACGCCAACCCCAGCCCCGGCGTCTCCATCTACTCGCAGGGTTCCTGGTCCTCGGTCGGCGGCACCAGCGCGGCGGCCCCCGAGTGGGCGGCGTTCGCGGCCCTCTACAACCAGCAGGCCGCGGCGAAGGGCAAGGCCAACCTCGGCTTCGCCAACCCCGCCCTCTACACGGCGAGCGGCACCGGCTTCCACGACATCACCAGCGGCAGCAACGGCGCCTACTCCGCGGCCTCCGGCTGGGACTTCACCACCGGCTGGGGCTCGTACAACGCCTCGACCCTGGCCACGAAGCTCCTCGGCTGACCCCGTCTCCTGAAACACCGGGCGCATCCGGCCCGGCCCCGGCCCCGAGTCCTGCCTTCGGACCCGGGGCCGGGCCTTTTCTCCGGACGGGGCGGTCCGTCACCTGACGTCGACGAAGTCGCCCGCGGCGGTGGCCGGGCCGGTGGTGGTGGTGCCGGGGAAGAGGAAGCGGAAGTAGCCGTCCGCCTTCGCCCCGGTCGTGGTCCTCAGCGTTCCGCCGCTGCCGCTGGTGACGGTCTTCAGGGTGGTGTACGCGGAGCCGCCCTTCTTGCGGAACTGCAGCCGTACCGGCTGCCCCTGGTAGCCGGTGTAGCCGCCGCTCTCCCAGTCGGCGCGGGTGAGCCTGCCGGTGACCGTGACGGTCCTGCCCTTCTTCACCGGCTCGGGCGAGGCGTTCACCGTCACCTTGGCCAGCCGCTGGATCCGGGCCGTGCCGGCAACGTCGGTCTCCGTCCAGTCGTCACCGGTGTCCTGCGCCGCGGCGAGCACCTTCCAGGTGCCGGCGAGGCCGTTGCGGCGGAAGTCCCGTGCGGCGTCCACGCCGAAGCTCGTCTTGCAGGTGACGGTGGTGCGGTCGGCGGAGGCCGCGGTGCACGTACCCGCCGGCGGGTACAGCGGCAGGATGCCGTCGGCGTCGTCGGTGTTCGGACCGTGCCACAGGTAGGCCCAGGAGGCGGCGACGCCGTCCGGGTCCTTGGCGGTCCAGGTGATCGTGACGGTCTTTCTGGTGGTCAGGCCGAGCACGACGTCCTTGCCGCCGTTGACGACGACGTCCGAGAACGCCGTGCCGCCGGCCGCGGCCCGGTCCGCCGCCTGGGCGGTCGCCGGAATCACGGACACGGCAAGGGCGGTCGTCAGGGAAGCGACGGCGACGGCCGGGCGGATGCGCATGGAGTCCCCCTTCGGGATGGCCGGCCCCGCCGTCTCGTCGTACGGCGGAGCCTGAGGGTGTGTCACCGGTGGCTAGACCCGCGAGGGCCGGTCCCGGTTGCCCCGTTCTCCGGACCGATGTCCGCATCCGCCGGGCGGGCGGCCCGGCCCGGCCGCGGCGGACCTCGTGTCCGCTGTCCCAACCGCATCCCAGAGGTGATCCGTCCCCGCAGGTCACAGGCGCGCGACTGTCCCGGCGTCCCTGCCGGGGCGCGGCGGATCCGCTGCGGGACCGGCCCTGCCAGCCTGATCCCTGCCGGGGCCTCCCGGTCACCGATCTGAGGGGGAACACCAGATGGGACGAAGGACGCTTCTGCGGGGTCTGACCCTCGCCGTGGCAGCGGTCCTGCCCCTGTACGGGACGACGGCGGTGCAGGCGGCGCAGTCCGCCGCGGCAGCCGCGGTCGCGGTCTGCGGGCACACGAGCGCACAGCCCACACTGCAGCGGGGCTCGACGGGGGATCCGGCCGTCGAGGCACAGTGCGAGCTCGATCTGGCGACGAAGCCGAGCCGGTACACGCCGATCGCGGCGGACGGCTCGTTCGGGCCGGCGACGGAGACGCGGGTCAAGGAGTTCCAGCGGTGCGCCGGGCTGGACGCGGACGGTGTGCTCGGCCCGGGGACCTGGGCGGCGCTGAACACCTGGGCCGCCCAGCCGCACACCTGCGCGACCCAGGGCACGGCGGGCACGGCGCAGACGACCGTGTGCGGCCACACCGACACCCGCCCGAGCCTGCAGAAGGGCGCGAAGGGCACCGAGGTCGAGGAGGCGCAGTGCCGGCTGAACCTGGCCATGGAGCCCTTCCACTACCCGCCGCTGACGATCGACGGCGACTTCGGGGGCGGCACCGAGAGCCGGGTCATCGAGTTCCAGCACTGCGCGGGCCTCAGTGCCGACGGCGTGGTGGGCCCCAACACCTGGGCGAAACTCGTGGACTGGTCCAGCCGTAACACGTACTGCACGCCACCGCGTCCCGCCGGCTACCCGATCGACGGACTGGACACCGCCAAGTACCAGCACCCCGGCGGCGCGCCGATCGACTGGAAGGCCGTGAAGGCCTCGGGTGTCGAGTTCGCGACGGTCAAGGCCACCCGGGGCCTGAACGTCACCGACGAATACCTCGCCACCGACCTGCCGGCGGCCAGGGCGGCGGGACTGGCCGTCGCGCCGTACCACTTCTACACGGGCACCGCGGCCGACACCGGTGCCGCGCAGGCCGACCGGTTCATCGCCGCCGTACGGGCGACCGGCTACACCGGGCAGCGGGCGGGCGACCTGCCGCCGGTGTTCGACCTGGAACGCATGGACGACGGCACCGGACGCTGCCCCACCTACGGCACGGTGGCCGACGCCAAGGCCTGGCTGGACAAGGTGGAGGCGGCCTTCGGCCGTACGCCGGTCATCTACACCCAGAAGTCCTTCCTGGACGACTGCCTGGGTTCGACCACCGCCTTCGCCCGGTATCCGCTGCAACTCGCGGACTACCGCCGGTCGATCACCCAGCCGCCGGTGCCGAACGGCTCGACGACCTGGGCGATGTGGCAGTACACCGACGCCGCGCTGTTCCCGGGCATCAAGGCACCGGCGACCGCGGACGTGTTCAACGGCACCCAGGCCGATCTGGACCGGCTGGCCAACCGCACCTCCGGTGTCACCGCTCCGGCGCCCGCCTCCGTATCGGCCGCCTCGGCCGCGACAAGTTGCTACGGCGGAGCGGTCACGGTGCGCTACGGGGACGTGCTCGACTTCGGCCCGTACTGGACGACGAGCCGCTGCAACGACATCAACATGCGCGTCATCGGCGGCGACGCGGAGTACGTCGTCGCCTGCGTGAAGTTCGCGAAGACCGGCGTCTGCAACCGCTGGACCAGGGTCGGCTGGAGCTGGACGACCATCGCCACCGACGTCCTGGACGGGACCAAGTTCACCGTGCCCAACGGCGTGGACCTGGAAGGCAGTTCCGCGACCATCCAGATCGCCTTCTGACCCCCCTCACCCGAACGGAGACCACCATGACCAGGAACAGGACGTTCGCCTCGGTTCTGATCACCGCGGCCGCGCTGCTGGGCGTGGGCGTCGCACCCGCCTCCGCGCAGCCCTCGGCCACCGCGACCAGCTGCTACGGCGGCGCCAGGACCCTGACGTACCACTACTCCACGTCGCCCGTGTCCTACGGCACCTATACGACATCCTCGCGGTGCAACGACATCAACATGAGGCTCCTCACGGACAGCCCGGCGGGGGTGTTCCTGTACGCCTGCGTGGTGTTCGTCGACCACACCAGCAAGTGCAACAACGACGACACCTACTCCCTGCACGGTACCGAGTGGGCGACCGTCGCCACCGACGTCAAGGACGGCACCCACTTCGTCCTGCGGGTGGGCCCCTACGACACCGACGCGCAGAACGTGACGTTCCAGATCGCCTACTGACCTCTGCCCGCACCACCGTCACCGAGAGTTCCCGAAAGGACGACCATGACCTCCTCCTTCCGTCCCATAGACCGCCGCTCCATGCTGCGCGGCACGCTGGCCGCCGGTGCCGGCATCGCCTTCGGCCAGCTGCTGTTCTCGGGCACCGCACAGGCCTATGCGTGGTCGCGTACGCTGACCCAGGGCGCGACGGGTGCCGACGTGACCGAACTGCAGATCCGGATCGCGGGCTGGGCGGCGGACAGCGCCAGCCAGAGCCTGGTCGGCATCGACGGGGACTTCGGCCCCGGTACGGCGGCCGCCGTACGCCGGTTCCAGGCGGCGTACGGTCTCAGCGCCGATGCCGAGGTCGGCCCCAACACCCAGGCGAAGCTCAACTCTCTGGAGCAGTCGGACGGCTCCACGCTGCACTTCAACTGGAGCGAGTTCTACAACCAGACGGACGGCACCTTCAACGGCGGCAAGCTCAGCGCGTCGCAGGTGAAGGAGAACGTCCGGCGCTGCATGTACAAGCTGGAGGCGCTGCGCAAGAAGCTGGGCGACAAGCCGATCACGGTCAACTCCGGCTTCCGCAGCATCGCGCACAACGCCGAGATCGGCGGGGCCAGCGACAGCATGCACCTGTACGGCACGGCGGCCGACCTCGACGTGCCCGGCGTGGCCACCAAGACCGTCTACCAGAAGGCGGAGACCTGCGGGTTCTCCGGGCTGGAGACGTACACCGTCGACCACCAGCACGTCGACAGCAGGGCCGACCTCGGCCGCGCCTGGTGGTGGGAGAACGGCACGGTCTGACGCCGCATTCGGGGGAGCGGAGCTCCGGGTACCGCCGCTTCGGTACCCGGAGCTCCGGGCTTCAGCGCCTCAGCGCTTGCTCTTCGGCGTGCTCTTCGGCTTGCCCGTCGGCGTGCTCTTCAGCGCCGCCTCGCACGAGGGCCAGTCGTGGAAGTCGTGCCGGACGCTCCACAGCCGGTGGGCCGCCCTGATGTTCCAGTCCGGGTCGAACGCCCGCAGCGGGGTGCCGTCGAGGTCCCGCAGGCGGGCGTCGGAGATCTGGAACACACCCCAGTTGCGGCTGCCGTTGGTGTTGGGCAGTACGTACAGCGGGTCGAGGAACGAAGCGCAGCGGGCGACGGCCACGGCGGTGCCGGGATCCTCGACGAACACCTCCCGGACCCGCTGCGCCACCTTCGCCGGCGACCAGGTCGTCATGCTCACCTGCTGCGCGTAGAGCGCCTTCTTGGTGACGTCGTCGACCACGTTGGTGGCCGGCAGACCGCCAGCACCTGGAACGCGGTCAGTCTGCGCAGGGTCTCCGGCCCGAAGTCGCCGTCGACGGCGAGCGTGCCCCTGGCCCGCGTCAGCAGGGTCTGGACCTCCCGCACGCACTCGTCGTGCTGCCCCATGCTCACCGACTTGCAGGCGGGTGAGTACAGCAGCCCGCCGTCGGTCGCCGGCGCGTCACCGGCGGAGCTCCCGACCGGCAGCCACACGAAGCCGGCCACCAGCACCACCGCGACCACGGCGGCCAGTATCGCGGGACGGGAGGACAGCCTCTCGGACCACCGGGACCGGCGCGGCTTCACGGTCTCTTCGGGGATGGTCTCCGGCGGGGAAACCGGGTTCTCCTCGGCGGCCGCGGTCGGTACGTCCCGGTCGGTGTCCGCCAGCGCCCACAGCCGGTGCAGTTCGCGGAGCTCCTCCGCACTGGCGCCGCACACCTTGGCGAAGGCGTGCACCACCCGGTAGTCCGTCGGGACGCCGAGGCCGGAGCAGTACCGGTGCAGGCTGGAACCGCTGACGCCCGCCTCCTTGCCGAGGCGGTCGTAACCCCGGCCGCTGCGGTCCTTCAGCATCCGCAAATGGGCGGCGAACTTTTCGGTCTGCGGAGAGGCAACCACGCGTCCCCCCTTGCTCAAGCCTCTACTGACGGGTAGAAGCTACACCGCGGGAATGGCGCGCGTGCGCCCTTTCGATATCGCCATACGACCGCCAACGACCGTTCTGATGGCCATATTTGACATCACGTCAGTAATGACCGTCGGGATGGACCTGTTTCCGTCGGTGCGCGAGACACGCAGGATCCGCCACGGGAGCTACGGAAAGGCAGTTGACGACCATGCCGCGCACACGCCCCTTCGCGCAGGTCGACGTGTTCTCCACGATCCCCTATGGCGGCAACCCGGTCGCGGTCGTCCTGGACGGGACCGACCTGAGCGACGAGGAGATGCAGCGAGTGGCGTGCTGGACGAACCTGTCCGAGACCACGTTCGTCCTTCCCCCCACCGCCCCGGAGGCGGACTACCGGCTGCGGATCTTCACGCCCCAGGACGAGCTGCCGTTCGCCGGGCATCCCACCCTTGGCTCCGCGCGCGCCTGGCTGGACGGCGGCGGCCTGCCGCGGCACGCCGACCGCATCGTGCAGGAGTGCGCCGCCGGCCTGGTCACCGTCCGCCGCGGCGAGGGCATCCTGTCCTTCGCCGCCCCGCCCCGGGTACGTGAGGGCGCCCTCGACGACGACTACCTGAACCGGATCACGACCGCGTTCGGCATCACACGTGACCGGGTCGTGGCCCACCAGTGGGTCGACAACGGTCCCGGCTGGGCCGTCCTCCAACTGGCCACGACCGAGGAGGTCCTCACCCTCGAACCCGACCTCTCCCTCATCCCGGCCGCGATGGTCGGCGCGATCGGCGCCCACCCCCACGGATCCCCGCACCAGTTCGAGATGCGCACCTTCGCCCCCGGCATCGGCGTGCCCGAGGACCCCGCGTGCGGCAGCATGAACGCCGCCGTCGGCCAGTGGCTCACCGCCGGCGGCGCCGCACCCTCCACCTACCGGGTCTCCCAGGCACAGCGGCTGGGACGGACCGGGAGCATCGAGATCACCGCGGACGCGGACGGCACCGTGTGGGTCAGCGGTGCCACCACGGTCTGCGTCCGCGGCACCATCACCGCCTGACCCGCCATCGGGAGCGTCACGCGGTGCCGGGCGACAGCGTCTTCATGGTGACGTAGCTGGTCACCGTGGCCACGCCGGGCAGGCCGGCCAGCTGGTTGGCGTGGAAGTCCTCGTAGGCGGGCAGGTCGGCCACCTCGACCTGGAGCAGATAGTCGAAGTTGCCGGTGATGTGGTGGCAGGCGACCACCTCGGGCAGCCGGATGATCGCGCCCTCGAAGGCGACCACGTCCGCACGGGTGTGCCGCATCAGCCGCACCCCGGCGAACACCCGCAGGCTGCGGCCGACCGCGGCGGGATCGATCAGCGCGCGGTAGCCGCGGATGACCCCCGCCTCCTCCAGCTGACGCACGCGCCGCAGGCAGGGCGACGGCGACAGTCCCACCCGGGCGGCGAGCTCGGCGTTGCTGATCCGGCCGTGCTGTTCCAGCACGGCAAGAATCGACCGGTCGACATCGTCCATGGTGGCAGTTTATTGCTCCATTGGCCTGCATACCACAATCGTGCGCCTGCCCTGCACGCAATTTGCTGCCAAAATTGCCCGGACCTGTTCGTATCGGGTCGCCGGTCGGCCACGGTGGATGGCGTCGCCACGGTGCGCGGCGACCACACGTAGGCGCGCCGGGCCACCGCGACGGCCGCCACCACCCGGTCTTTGGCGGACAGCAAGCGTCTGTGAAGGAGTTCACCCATGAAGACCCTGCTCACCGGCGGCACCGTGGTCAGCATGGACCCGGCTGTCGGAGATCTCGACCCCGGTGACGTGCTCATCGAGGACGGTGTGATCGTCCAGGTGGCCGGACACATCGAAGCACCGGACGCCGAGGTGATCGACGCGACCGGCCGGATCGTCATGCCCGGCTTCGTCGACAACCACCGCCACACCTGGCAGACCGCGTTCCGCGGTGTCGGCGCGGACTGGACGTTCCCCGAGTGGGCGGTGGCCATGCACGGCACGGTCAAGCCCCACTACCAGCCGGAGGACGTCTACGCGGGCACCCTGCTCGGCCGCCTGGAGGCCCTGCACTCCGGCGTGACCACGATGCTGGACTGGTACCACGTCGCGCAGACCCACGCGCACGAGGACGCCGCCGTCGCCGCACTGCGGGACGCGCCGGGGCGGTCGGTCTTCTGCCTCGGCGCCGGCTGGGGCACTCCCGACCCCGTCGACGCCGACATCCGCCGCGTCCGCTCCGGCCTGGCCGGGGACGGCCTGGTCACCATGGCGCTGGGGCTGCGCGGGCCCGAGGACACCAGCATGGACACCGTCGCCCGGGAGCTGAAGCTGGCGGCCGAACTCGGCCTGCGCACCAGCCTGCACATCGCCTCCGACGGGACGCAACGCCCGGTCGCCGAGCTGCGCGAGCACGGTCTGCTGCGGGACACCACCACGTTCGTGCACGCCAACGGGGTCAGCGACGAGGAGCTGCGGATGCTCGCCGACGCGGGCAGCTCGGTGTCCATCAGCCCAGACGTCGAGCTGAAGATGGGGTTCGGATCACCGGTCACCGGCCGGGCGCTGGCCGCCGGCCTGCGCCCGACGCTGTCCGTCGACGACGTCCCCTCGGTCGGCGGCGACATGTTCTCCACCATGCGCACCGCCTTCGCCGTGCAGCGCGGGCTGGACGGCGGCCTGCGCTCCCGGGACCTGCTGGCGTTCACCACCATCGACGCCGCCCGGTCGTGCGGACTCGACGCCCGGACCGGCAGCATCACGCCCGGCAAGGACGCCGACGTCATCCTGCTGCGCGCCGACGACCTGACCGTCTTCCCGGTCACCGACCCGGCCGCCACCGTCGTCAGCGCCGGCCATCCCGGCCTGGTCGACACCGTCCTCGTCGCCGGCCGTGTGGTCAAACGCGACGGCGTGCTGGTGGACGTGGACCTGGCGCCGCTGAAGAACCGGCTGCTCGCCTCCCGCGACCGGATCGCCGCAGCCGCCGGCATTCCCCTCGACGGCACCTGGCACCCACACCCGGCCACCCGGAACTGACCGCGGAACCGCTGCTCAGCGAAGCGGGTCCGTGGTCGGCGGCGCGAGCAGCAACGTGTTGCCGTCAAACAGCCTGAGCGCGTTGTCGCGTTCCACACCCCGGAGCTCGTCCTTGGTGAAGCCGTCGAAGCCAGATCGCGCTCGCCTCGATGATGAACCCGGAGCTGACGTCGACACCGTCACGGCCGCTGCATTCCCTCCACCGACGACGCAGCCCTTACGGCCGTCGCCCGGAGCGGCGGGTCTCAGCCCTCGACGAGTTTCGCGACGCCTTCGCCTGCCCGATCGGCCGCGGTGTAGAGATCACGGACCTTCTCCAGGTAACGGCCGAGGATTTCCAGGTAGCCGGCCGGGATGTCGCCGTGGCGAAACGTCCTCGCGATCTCGTCGGCGTGGTCGGCGACGAACCGTTCGGCGTCGATGGCGACCAGGAAACGGGCGGCGACCGCCACCTCGTCCGGCGGGAGGTGGAAGCAGGCGGTGCCGAGGCCATCGTCACCGAGGAGGTCGCCCATGGTGATGGGGAGTTCGCCGATCTCCTCGGGCCCCTGAGCCAGCAGGATCTGCTCCAGGACCTCCCACTCACGGCCGAGAAAGCACTCGTCCTCCACACCGCCGCGTTCACCCGAGAACCCGGATACGACATGCCGGAATCCCTTGTCCGCATCCGCAGCGGAAATCCTTCGCAGCGTCATATCCATCGCTGACCCACCCCGGCTCACAGGTCTCAGAGGCCCTCATTTTACCGTCGGCTCACGGGATGACAGGGAGCGGACGGCTTCGAACCGTCCGCCGGACCGGGGTGGGGACTATGCTGCTGTACGGACGTCCCAGACCCCGGCGGCTTGTCGTTGATCGACACAGATGGCTGCGGGAAGCGGAGTCTTCGTCCGCCACCCGGCGCATCACTGGAAGGACCCGGGTGGATCCGCTCTTCTGCAACACCGGTCGCGAATCCAGCCGTTGCTTCACCTCCGCCGAACCCACGCCCTGGCCGACAGCGCGCCAAGAAGGCCGGGATCCCCCGGCGTCACCGCGTCCGCTGCCGTACGGTCTTCCGAACCGAGGCGTCATGCCCCTCCCCCAGCTCGCCGTCTACCGTCATGACCGTAGGAAACGGGCACTCATCACCCTGGCCGGCGAGATCGACCTGGAATCCGCCCCACTGCTGCGCAGGGCACTGGCGCAGTGCCTGAGCGACGGTATCCGCACCATCGACATCGACCTCACTCCCGTCACCTTCTGCGACTGCAGCGGCCTCAACACCTTCCTGCACGCCGCGCAGCAATCCACCGAGGCCGGCGGAACCCTGCGACTGCAGATGCCTCGTCCGTCGCTGTAGACGAGGTGGGCTGCGCCGTCGGCGGGCGCTTCGGCGTCGATCGCCCAGTCTCCGCCGAGGCTTTGGGCGAGGTGGGCCGCGGCTTCTCGAACTGCGGCGTCGGTAATGAGCATGTGTGGTTCTCCAAGAGGTCTGCGGGTGAAGCGGGGGCCCGCCTGCCGGGGTGGGCCCGGTGGCGCTATGCGGGACGTACTTCGTCGCCATCGTCGAGGAGCATCGAGAGGGTGGAACCGCTGTCCCAGTCCACGGAGAGGATGGAGAGGTTGGCGTCGAACCGGCAGACGGTGCCTTCGCTGCCGGCATCCAGGGCCTCAGGGCAAGGAAGGCCCGAAGGGTGAGCAGGGCGACACGGGCCCGGCTGGTCCCGCAGGGCCGGCGTGCCCCAACGGCTACAGCCCGCAGGCTCCGGCCTGGGATCCCGATGCGCTCGTCTGCCGGAAGGACGGAACACCGGATCCCGAGCCGACCGATGCTGGTGGCCTGCTGTCCATGGGGCTCGACCCGAGTCGCCGCCAGTACCCGTGATGAAACGAAATACGTGACGAAGTTCGTGACGCGGACCCGCTCCCGCTTCCGCAGGAACCAGGCCGGGCCGCGATCCTACGGTGCGTTGTGTGCTGCCTCCGGCGTCGTTGTTCGGGCATGAGAGATGGACAGAACAGCCGTCCCGGCCGGGCAAAAAGGCGTTGGGATTACAAGGGTCTGATGGCACTGGCCGAACAGGTGCACCAGAAGTGTGAAGAGGCGGCCTGGGTGATGCGCCACTTCATGGAGGGGATGGCCAGCTTCCGGGCCATCTGGGAGTTCTTTCGTGCCTCTCCCGCGACGTAGCCAACCACGTCACCCAAGCGGCCCCGCTCTCCTTCGGGAGGGCGGGGCCGCTTTCGTCATGTCTGGGGTCAGCCCAGGGCGTCGAAGGCCTTCACGATCAGGGCCCGCGCCTCGGCGCCGTACACGGCCAGTTCGGTGAGCCGGGCGAACGCCCGCAAGTACATGTCCAGTTCGCCGGGCGCCGTGACGGTGACCTTCGCTGCCAGCAGCTCCACGTGGATCCGCGAGTCGTCGAACACCGTGAACTGCTCCAGCGGCCACATGACCGTCTCCCGTCCGGCCGCGGCCGGGATGATGCCGAGCGACATGGACGGCAGAGACATCGTGGCAAGCAGGTTGCCGAGCTGGCCGGCCATCACGTCCTGGTCGCCGACCCGGTGGTGGAGGACGTTCTCCTCGACCAGGGTCGCGAACCGGTGGTCGCCCTCGTGGATGACACGGGCGCGGCGCATACGGACCTCGACCGCGTCGGCCACGTCGTCCGGGGTGCCGCGGAAGGCTGCGATCGTGCGGAGCAGCGCCGTCGCATAGGCCGGCGTCTGTAGGTAGCCGGGCACGACGTGGGAGGCGTACACACGGAACTGGCGGGTTCGCTCGTACAGCTTGGCCGAGGTCTCCGCCAGCTGCTTCATGCCCGTGCGCTGGAGCCGCTTCCATTGCAGATACATGGCATCGGCCTGCCGGTTGGCGGCGATGAGGTCGGCCGCCTGGCCGTCCGCGCCGCAGGCCGTGCACCAGGCGCGGATGTCTGCGTCGGCCGGCGCGGTGAGGGCGTTCTCGATCCTCGACGACTTGGCGACGGACCAGCCTGCGAGGCGGGCGAGTTCCTTGGCGGTGATGCCCGCGTCCAGGCGCAGCTCCCGCAGCCGGGCCGCGAGAGCTGCGCGTGCTTCCTGCGCACTGGACGTGGGGAATGTGGGCATGGGCGGTTACTTGACCTCGTACTGGTCGTGAGGGATGGCTCGTTCCCAGATTCGTTCGTATGCGTCCGCGTGCTGGGTGACCGTCGCGGGCTCGTCGCAGAGTTCCTTGCTGATCCACTCGCCGTCGCCGGAGAAGTGGTGGATGCGCATCTGCCGCCCGTCGAAGATCCACAGGTCGGTGCCCGGGACGAGCAGGTCCCAGGCGCGGTGCCGGGGGAGCCAGCGCACCTGTTCGCCAGCCTCGATGTTGGCGCGGGTCTGGTAGTGCTCCCATGCGATGTAGTCGGTGACCGGCTCGGACACGATACGGACGCGCCGCACGTGCACGCCGCGGCCGACGGCGTCCGCGATGTTCTGGTGGTAGGGCCGCCACCAGGAGGCCCGGTCCTCCCAGTCGACGCGCTGGCCGTCTCTCCAGGCTTCGAAGCGGGGGTTGGTGAAGTAGACGTCCCGCATCTCCAGGTGGACGGCCGACGTGCGGGTGTCGGCGAGGAGTTCAGCGAACTCCGGGATCGAGTTCATCGCACGCCTTCCTGATGATCGGGATCATGCGGGCCGGGACCCTGATGACCGTCTCGCCGGGCGGGATCGGTGCCCTCGCCGGGGACAACGCGCCGCATGTCGCGGTCGTCTCGTCGTCGGCCTGGTAGCTCTGGATCAGCAGGTCGCTCGTGCTGGCGTCCACCCAGACTGTGGGGCATCCGTCCTCGTCCGTCTCGGGGTCGATCCCGACGAACTGAATCTCCATGATGACTGGCCTCTCGCGCTAGTCGGTTGCAGCGATTTACACCACCGTCGTACCCACAAGTCTCATGGTCAAGAGCGCATGCCAGCTATGACCAGCGGCCTGGAACTGCTCTGTAATTCGGTGCAACTTTGTGGCCTGGATCACGTCTGGATTCCTACGGTCGGGGAGATGACAAAACCCGGCGACCGCGCGAACGGCCCCGGGAGTGGCCGACTGGATGGAGTCGACGTGGTGCAACGTACCGCCCCAGTTTCGGGTGAGACAGACACGAACCGGTTGCCACCGGACATCGAGACGATGCGCGGAACCGCAACTCGATTCCTTGCCCCGGATGCCCGCCCGATCCCCACCGGCGACCTGGTGATGCTGCGGGCCACCATGCGCAGGCAAATCGAAGAACTCATCCCCACCATCGAGGCCATGACGCGCGCCTTCCCGGCCGGTGACATCCCGAGCCGCTGCGCGCTGGCCGGTGTGCAGGAGGCCCGCATGCGGCTCGGCCTGCGCCCCGGCTACAACGCCCCCGGCCAGATGACGGTGGCGATGAAACTTGCCCGCTCCGTGACGGCGCTCTGCGACCACTACGAGAACCTCGGCGGCCGGCCAGCCGCCCCGCCTCTGTGAGGCGCCCAAGCTCCCGCCCCGGCTTCCCCACCCATGGACAGGTCGAGCAGTCGGGACGGGTCTGAATCCCCTGCCGCACCACAGTGCGGGAGGCCCGGTGCCCCGACCGAGGGCGCCCATCCACAACAGGAGGAAGACGTGACCATCGCGTTAGAACGTCCTGTGGGTACAGCTGACCCGCTGACCCAGGTCAACCCCGAGCTGACCGACCGGCTCACCCGCCGCATCGTCACCGACCACCCGGAGATCACCGCCGACACCGCGCGCCGCATCGTCGGCCACCGGTGTCCACTCCCCGCCGATCGGCCAGTCCCTGGCCCACACGAAACGGTTGCGGCCCCGCGCCCTGGAATATACAAAAGATCTTGTATCTTGATATATTTCGCCTGATACATTCAAGTAGAGGAGGCCACCATGAGCCGGACGGTCATTGATCTCGACGACGAGGCACTGGAAGCAGCTGCCAGAGAGCTCGGCACCTCTACCAAACGCGACACCATCAACACCGCGCTGCGGGAAGTCACGGCCCGCTACCGGCGTCTGCGAGCACTCGACGAGGCCCGCGAACTGGTGGCCGAGGGTGCTCTGGACATCGACCTACTGCTGGACAAGAGCGCTTACCGCCCCACGAGCGCGGGCGCGGCGGACGACGACCGCGACACCGGAGCGCACGAGTGACCGTCGCCGACTACCTCATCGACACCTCCGCCCTCGCCCGCGTCCTGCTCCGCCAGAACACGGCCGAATGGGACGACAGGATCGCCGCCGGCCTCGTCGCGATCTGCGACCTCACCGAACTGGAAGTCCTCTACTCGGCCCGTTCGGCCACGGACCGCGCCCGCTTGAAGTCGGCACTCGACGCCCACTACGCCTGGTGCCCCATGCCCGACGGTGTCTACCGCCGCTCCCGCGTTATCCAGGAACAGCTGACCGCCAAGGGAGAACACCGCAGTGCGGGCCCGGTGGACCTCCTGGTGGCCGCAGCCGCGGAAGAAGCGGGACTCACTCTGCTCCACTACGACCGCGACTTCGAAACCATCGCCCGCACGACAGGGCAGCCGGTCCGCACGATCGACCTCAGGCAGTAGAGCTCGCGCGGCACCGACGAGCACCGAGCTTCTGACCGACCCGGCCGCCCGGCGGTCACTCAGGGGGCCCGGGCCGTCTCCCGACATCCAAGGTCACCAAGCAACTTCCGAGTCCCCGCGTCCAGCCAGCGTCCAGAATTCGACGTCCAGACGCTCGCACAGCCCACCCACGACGCCGTCCTCCAGCCGTTGGCCGATACGACCGCGCAGGTCAAAGCGATTTCAATGCACACCGACCGCCACGGAGTTGAACTCACGAGCAGCGGATTCAGCCCCGTGAACCACCTGAATACGCACCTCAGATAAGGTGTTTCCGCAGGTCACAGGCCTGCATGGTGGGGCGGGTGGGACTCGAACCCACGGCCGACGGATTATGAGTCCTTTGAGGATCTTGGCGGCCTTTGCCGATCAACGTCGATCCATGACGCTTTCGCAGGTCAGAGCCGTTGATCATAGTCAGCTGAGTACGGCCTTTGTCGCTCCGTGCCTATCCTTGTGGTCCCTATTCGGCCCCTGAGCTTCTTTGATCAATGCTATGAGCCCGCGCCAGCCGGCGTCCGCCCAGCGTGACGAGCGCGTCCGAAACCGGTGCGCAGCGGATTACCTTTCCAGCGCGCAAAGGCTCCGGTCCGAATCGCCGGACCGGAGCCTCAACAGCTGAGCAAGCAGAGCACCGGGCTCAGAGAGCGTAAAGAAACACTCCCCTACAGAGACGTCATCGCGGACGCGCACCTCATCCGTGGTACAGCACTCGGACGGCGTACGCGTCGGCCGGAAGCGTGTCCAGGTAGTCGTTGAAATAGCGGCGCCGCTCGGCGTTCGCGATGTCCAGCCAGCGTCCGTCCAGGGTCAGCAGAGCGTTCGAGGGCAGGACGGCGTCGGCGGTTTCCCGTACGTACGTTTCGAGGTCGCCGGTCAGGCGGGCGGCCGGGTCGCCGCCGATCAGCTCCCGGAGCTCTGGGTTGTTCCTGAGCGCCACGACGGCCGGCTGGGTGCGGTAGTCCTCCAGGGCCCGTGCCTGCGGATAGTTCTCGGGGTCGGCGAAGTGCCTGGCCCAGAAGTCGCTCGACGGCCGGGTCGGTGGGTAAGCGGCGGAGAAGTCCTGCCACGCTTCGAAGGCCCGCCGCGCCCGAGCAGCCGCCCGAGCGCGTGGCGTTTCGAGATCCAGCAGTGCTCGTGGGCCGCCGTCGCACAGTGTCGGCGGCACGTTGCGAGGCTCTCCGGACAGGGTTTCGGCACCCCGGACGAGGCGCGGGTCGTCCTCGTGCCCCGGGACGACCAGGAACTCGCAGCCCCGGCCGTCGATCTGCCAGTAGTCCCACCAGGTCTCGACATCCGGGCCGCCGACTCCGGCGTCACGGTTGTAGTCGAACGGCGCCATCGCCGCGGTGATGGCCTGGACGACGTCCCCCGGGTCGCACGGGGGAAGGCACACCGTCACTCGTTCTTTCGCCATAGTTCTTTCCTCGGTCTCTGCACACTCATGCCGTCGGCGGCGGGTCACAGGAAACGAGCCAGCCGTCACAGCCCCGCTGCCACGAGCGCGTCGCGTCATAGATCATGTAAAGATCACCGATGACGCCGAGACCGCCCATGATCTTACCCACTCTGCCTCCCCCGCCCGACCTGGGCTCGGACGGCGCATCGGGCATGCTGGGAGCCTTTTCGGTGACTTCGCCGGGGGTGATTCGGATGGTCCCTCCGCCGGTCTTGCGGACCAGCGGCTGCACGCGTTGCGTGTCGAAAGCGCCGTCCGGCCAGATCACGCGGACGTGCTTGTTGCCGACGAACCTGTCCCGGATCGCCTCGGCCTCGGCCTGGCTCTTGGCAACGTAGACGACGTTCTGCGTCTGGCCCTTGGCCTGGGCATCCATCTTCCGCGCCACGGTCTTGGCCGTGTTGTCCGGGTCGAACTGCTTGCTGTTGCTCTCGTTGGCGTCCCAGGAGTCGACCTTGACGATCTTCCCATTCTTCCAGGTGACCTTGATGTAGTCACAGGTGGTGCCGACTGCCACATGGTCACCGCTGGCGCCGTGCCACAACGCCTTCTGATTGATGACACCGTCGTTCTCGTCCTGCCACAAGAACTGGGAGCCGCTGCCGTTGTGGGAGCCGTCGGAATACTTGCCGGCGTTCCGCAGATCCTCGTTCATGTAGTCGAACGCCACCTGCTCCGAATGGTTGCTGGACCTCACGCCCAGGGTGTGCGGGACGCCCCGCTCGTCGTAGATAACGTCGCGACCCTTGACCGTGCCCTTGGTGAGAGCACGGTCCGAGTCGACCGCCTCATGCGGCTTGGCCGAGATGATCCGCCCGCCCCTGCATTCCGCCGTGCCCTCCCAGCACTCAATGGGCTGCAGGCCGTCCGGGTCGCTCTTGGTGACCGGGTTGTTGTCGGCGTAGGCGTAGCCGTTGATCTGCAGCGGGTCGGACGGGTCGATGACCGGGTCTACGGAGAGGAACCGGCCGGTGGACTGGTCGTACTCGCGGGCGCCGAGGTGGGTCAGGCCGGTGGCCGTGTCGTCGATTCCGGTGCGCAGGTAGGAGCGCCGGTTGGGCCAGCTGGACGGCTGGCTGCCGCGCGTCTCACCGAAGGGCTTCGAGAAGCGGCGGGTGACGGGCTGTCCGCTGGCTTCGTCCACCGCGGTGGTGGCGGTGCCGAGCTGGTCGGTGAGCAGGATGCTCAGCCGGTGACCGGTCGTGCTGCCGTACTTGGTGGAGCGGACCACGGTGGGCGCCCCGGAGTGGGAGTAACCGCGGGACGCCGCGACGATGTTGCCCTTGATGTCCGCGCTCACCTCGGTCTCACCGAGGTAGAGCACGCTGCCCGCGGCGGTGTGCTCCAGCAGACGGTTGCCCGCGGCGTCGTACACGTACGTCGTGCGGTCGGCCGGCGTCCACTGCTGGGCCGCGCTGCCGTTGCAGGTGTAGAGCTGCAGATCGGTACTGTCCGCGTCGTTGGAGCTCGGCACGTCGACGCACTTGCCGGACGCGGGGTTGTAGAGGCTCTTGTCGGCGGTGCGGACGGTGAACTTCTGCGCGCTGCCGCCGTCGCAGGTGGCCAGCAGGACCTTGGTGCCGTTCGCGGTGCCGGAGGCGCTCGCGCACTTGCCGAAGATCCGCAGGGTGTCGCCGGTCGTCCGCCACTGCTGGGCACGGGAGCTGTTGCACCGGTAGAGCTGGACGGGGTTGCCGTCGGCCGTGGAACCGTTGGCGTCGTCCAGGCACTTGCCGGACAGGCCGACGACCGCTCCGGCGCCGTCGCCGAAGCCCTTGGCCTCGGTGACCTTGTCCTCGGCGTTCCAGGCGAGGTTCTGCGTGCCGCCGGGCAGTGTCCTGGTCTCGGCATTACCGACCGCTGTGTAGGTGTAGCTCGACGCGGTTCCCGTGGCCGGTGTGACCTTGGTCAGGGTGTGCGGCTGCGCGAGCGTGCCGCCGGCTCCCTGAGTGCCGTAACCGTAAACGCTCTTGACGTCCTTCGTCGTGTCGGCGGGGTCGTGCTCGGTGAGGCTCGCCCGGTTGCCGATCGCGTCGAAGGTGAAGGACTGCCAGTAGGCGGTGGTGTCACCGGACACCGTGCCGGTGGCGGGTGCGGCGGCGGTCAGCGAGGCCGCCATGTCGCTGTCGGGCGCGGCGGCGTCCGTGGCGGAGTCCGGTGCCTCGGCGATGGGACCGGCCGAGGACTGGCCGTCCTGCCGGTAGCCCCAGGCAGTGCCGCTCGCCGACTTGCAGCCGGTGCCCGCGGTGCCCACGGCCACCGAGGAGGTCCAGGCCTGGACCATCTCGCCGAGGTAGTCGTAGGTGAAGCACTGGGTGTCCCAGGTGCTCGTCGACCCGGTGGTCTGCTTGCGGGCACTGGAGGTGACGTTGCCCGCCCGGTCGTAGGAGTAGTAGGAGTCCGAGATCCGGTGGGAGCTGTCGGTCTCCCGGTCCCACACGGTGCGCTGGACCCGGCCGGTGTGCTCGTCGACGAAGTTCGTCGTCCACACCCGGTAGGGCTGTGCGCCGCTGACCGTGCGCAGGGGCTCACCGTAGGGAGAGTAGGTGACGTCGGAGGTGTACCAGGTCAGGCCGGAGGTGGACTGGGGCAGGCCGTCGCTGTCGTAGCGGGTGACGACCTTCTCCTTGGCGAGGCCGCCGACCGCCGGCAGGGTGACGCTGAGCGGCTTGCCGGTGGGCGTGTAGGTGTAGTCGTACCGGTAGGTGCCCGCGAGGCCGGTGGTGTCGGCTTGCGCGGGGACGACGATCTCGCGTCCGGTCGGCCGGTACTCGCCGTCGTAGCCGGTGACCGAGTCGGCGTAGTCGCCGGTGGCGTCATGCCGGATGGAGGAGGCGGGCTTGCCGAGCGCACCGGGCAGATCGTAGGTGAACTCCTTGACCGGCGTCGCGGTGGGCGAGCCCTCCCGCACGTAGGTGACGCGGCCGATGGCGTCGTAGTTGGTGTAGGTCGTCTTCTGGTTCGCGTCGGACGCCTTGGTCTGCCGGTCGAGGTCGTCGTACTCGAAGGACGAGGCGCCGAGGTCCGGGTCGGTGGAGTTGCTGAGCCGGCCGCGGGCGTCGTAGGTGTAGGTCCAGAGGTTGCCCTGGTGGTCCTTGACGGAGGTGCGGTTGCCCCGGGCGTCGTAGCCGTACCAGGTGCTGCGCCAGTCGCTGAGGTCCTTGTTGGTGAAGTGCTGGACGCGGGTGGCCCGGCCGAGGGCGTCGGTGGTCGTCTTCGTCGCCGGGGTGGCGCCTCCGGCCGGCTTGGCGAGTGTCCAGTTGTCGCCGTAGCTGGTGGAGTCGTAGTAGACGGCCGTGCCGCTGTGCAGCGCGGTCGTCTTCACCGGGCGCTCCAGGCCGTCGTACGTGGTCCGGGTCATGCTCGGTACCAGGCTGAGGCTCCTGGGCTTGAACTGGGCGGCCTCGGGCTCCCCCTTGGCGAGGTAGTCGCCGGTCTGGTCGCGGACGAGGCCGTGGTCGTCGTAGCGGGTGTCGACGATGACGCGGCCGGGGCCGTGCGCCTCGCTCTGGACCTGGAACCGGCGGCCCAGTCCGTCGTAGAGGGTGACCTGCTTGGCGTAGGTGCCGTCGTCCTTGATGGTCTGCACGGTGACCGCGGTGGGCTTGGTCGCGCTGGAGGTGACGGCGGCCATCTGATAGCCGATGATCACGTCCGGGGACTGGCCGCCCGAGGAGCGGGACGCCGACCAGCCCTTGGTCAGTCGGCCCAGGGCGTCGTACTCGCTGCGGGAGACGTGTCCGTTGGCGTCGGTGACCGTCAGGGCCAGGCCGCGGCCCGGGTCGTAGGTGGTGGTGCTCGTGTGCCCCTTCGGGTTGATCGTCTTGATCGCGGTGACCGGGCCGCCGATGTCGGCGGGCGTGTACTGGGTCTCCGTGACCCCCTTGAGCGGGTCGGTGATCTTGCGCGGTCTGCCGAGCGGGTCGTAGCTGCGGCCGGTCACCACCGAGTAGCCGACGCCGGTGCCGTCGGGGGTGGCGATGCTGGTGGGCAGCCCCTTGGTGGGGGTCGCGCCCCAGGCGCCGTCGTCGTAACTGGTGCGGGTGGCGTTCATCAGCTGGGTCGCCGGGTCGGCGGTCGCCCAGCCGTCGCATGAGGTCGCCGTCATACGGACCTGCTTGGGCAGGCCGATGAGGTTGGCGTCCTCGTTGTTGACGTAGTCGGTGCGGGCGCAGGTGTAGTCGCTGAGCTTCTCGCCGCTGCCGTCGGGCTTGACGACGGCGGTCTGCACCTGCCACGGCAGCCCGTGGCCGGTCTCGAACTCGGTCTCGGTGCGCACCGCCTGCCAGCTGGAGTCGACCGTCTGGATCGCGTCCGTGCGCCGGACGTCGACCTGGTGGGCGAGGAGCGGGTCGAGTCCCCCGTCCCGGGTGCGGGAGGCCGTCTGGTGCGACCAGGGGTAGTTCAAGGTGCGCTTGAGGAGCCGGCCTCCGGTGCCGTCGTAGGTGAGGGTCTCGGCGGACATGCCGGCGTACTGCGGCGCGTCGTCGGCGGCCAGCGTGACCGTGCCGGTGGAGTCCTTCAGCGCGCCGCCGGTGCCGCGGAAGTAGCGGGTGACACCGTACGACTGGGTCTGCGGGACGCCCACGGTGGCGCCGCCGTTCTTCGCGCCGCGGTACGTGGCCACCTTCTGGTAGCCGCGCCAGACGCTGTAGGTGCGCAGGCTCGGCTTGGTGAGCTCGTCGTCGTCCTGGCTCCAGGCCGCGTCGCTGTAGGCGTACTTGGTGGTGACGCGGTCCGAGACACCGGAGATCTTGTCGATCTCGGTGACCGAGTCGACGACGTACTTGTTGAACCAGGCGAGCGGGGGCTTGGCCAGTTCCGCGTCCGGCGACCAGCGCACGGGGTAGCAGGTGCCGTGGTTGTCGGCGGGGTCGACGGACGGCTCGGTGCGGCAGCCGCCGCGGTAGACGACCTCGACGTCGCCGCCGTTCTCGGTGGACACCGTGCCGATGCGGGGCCGGGTGAACCCGGGCCGCGGGTCGCCCTTGTAGCGGGGGACCAGGTTGGGCAGCTGCTGGTCCTTGAGGTAGCTGCCGAGCGGGTCGTCCTCGCTGACGACGTACGGCCCGAAGCTGACGCCGGACGTGGTCAGCAGGGTGCCGGTGGTGTCGCCGGGCGCGTAGCCGGTGCGAGTGATGGAGTCCAGCCACAGTCCGGGCGAGGTGTTGTACCAGTCGCGCGGGAAGGAGTGGTGGAGGGTGTAGGTGTCGACGCGGGCGAGGCCGCTGCCGCCTGGGCGGGCGGCGTAGGTGGTCACGCTGCCCAGCCGCATCCGGATCCAGAAGGACGGGAAGGCCGGGCACAGCTTGGAGTCGGACTTGCAGTTGAGGTTGCCGGGGCTGTCCCACCAGGGGCGGTAGGACGCGGGGTTCTTGGTGTCGTCGAACTTGTCGGCGGCGCAGGAGCCGTCGGTCTCCAGGCAGCGCTGCACGGCGTCGAAGACGATCTTCGCGGCGGGACTGGTGAGGTTGTCGGGGCGCATCCCGTACTCGATGGTGTCCGGGTAGCCGCCGCGGACGTACTTCTCGGGCGTCTTGAACTTCTTGTTGACGGCGTAGTAGTTGGTCGACTTGTGCCAGGTGACGACCATGGTGTTGCCGTGCACGTCGACGACCTTGTCCAGGCCCCAGTTCCAGGCCTGCTGTTGTTTGGTGCCGTCGCTCGCGGTGCAGCGGGAGTCGGCGAAGGCGCCCTTGTGGCAGGGCTCGCCCGGGTGGTTGCCGAAGACGGGGACGGTGAAGACGGAGTCGGTGTCGGCGTGGCCGCCCCCGACCTTGTTCAGACCGTAGTAGTACTGCGTGCCGTCGGCGGTGGTGACGACCCAGTACTCACCGTCGTTGTCGCCGTTGTTGCCGCCGGTCCTCAGCTCGACCCTGGTGCCGTCGTCCTTCTCCAGCCGGTAGCTGCTGGTCTCACCGACCTGCACCAGCTGGGTGGTTCTGCCGCCGAGCGACAGCACGGCGTTGTACGACACCCAGCACAGGTCGGACGTCTTGTACTTCTTGTCCTTGTTGTTGGGCGTGCCGGCGGCGGTGTCCTCGCGGTCGTCCTTGCAGGTGCGGTAGCGGCGCTCGATGTGCCCGGGGTCGTAGTTCCAGCCCTCGCCGATCCAGGACGACTGGGGAGAGGAGGTGGCCGTTCTGCCGTCCACCGTCTGCGAGTTGTAGTCGAAGGAGATCTCCGGCCGGGGGCCGGCGGGCGCCGGCGGAACCTGGAGCGGGTAGGACCAGGTGAAGGCGCCGGAGGAGTCGCCTGAGGCCCACTTGCCGTCGGTCGTCAGCGGTGTGGCCTTGAAGGTGCCGGCCGGACCGGATCCGGAGTCGACGGCCCCGACGACGGCGCTGTCACCGCTTGCGGTGGCCGGCTGCGCGTAGGAGGCCTGTATGACGCCGGAGCCGGAGGATCCGGAACCGCTCGCGGCCTGGCTGACCGTGCCGTCGGCCGCGGTGTCGACAGTGGCCGTCACGGTCTTGGTGTCCGGGTCGTTGACCGTGTCCAGCTCGGTGTACTGCTGGCACTCCTCGGCGTCCGGGGTGGTCAGATAGCACTCGGGGAACTGGACGAACTGCAGCCGGGAGGCCCAGTCGGCGCCGTAGAGGTTCTCGTACGTCTTGTAGCTCAGCTGGAGCGAGACCGGCACCGAACCCGTGGACGGCGCGGTCACCTTGACGAGGGTGCCGTCCACGCCCTGGGCCTCGGGGGCGGCGCGGTCGAAGACCCCTACCTGCCAGGTGCCGCTGGGGGCGGGGGCGTCGGGGGCCTGGCCAAGCTTGACCGGCAGGGGGCCGGCGGGCACGTAGTCGGTCTGCGTGGCGGTGGCCGAGTTGCCGGTGCGCAGGGCGGCCTGCTGGCCGGTGGTACCGGTGCCGAAGCTGACCGGGGCGGTGCCGGACGGGGCCGGGATGGTGGTGCCGGACGGCGCCTCGGTCTGGTCGGCGGGCTGGTCCGTGCGGATGCTGTCGAGGCCGGGGTCCCGGGTAGTGCCGGCGACCGCCGCGTCGTCGGCGAGCTTCACCAGGTCGACGTCCTCGCGCGGGGCGTCGGCGGTGGTGGGGTCCGGCGGCGAGGCGAACGCCTGGGTGGGCAGCAGGGCGAGCGCCACTGCCGCGGCCACCGGCGCGAGCACGGCGGAACGGCGTCTGCGCCGGTGCGCGGACAGGAAGAAGGGCACGGCGAAAATCCCCCGGTCGACCCGAAACAAGGTGAAGCGGCGCCTGAGTTAACGGCAGGTGAAGCCACTTCAAGATCGGCCAGATTCTGTGTGCATGCCATGAAGAAATCCAGAGTTCCCTGTAACCATGTGGCAATGATCACGTCATGTATCGGTCAAGCGAACGCCAATCGGGACGCTTCGGCGCCCCGGGGGCCCGGCCCCGGCCATCGGCTCACGTCACAGGCGTGACGGGCGCCTTCACGTAGGTCATGATCTGCACCCGTTGCCCTAGGGGGGAAGGAAAACTCGCTCATGACCAGCAAGTGGCGGCGCCTGCGCGCCCGCCGGGCCGCGACGGCGGCCGTCGTGGCCCTGGCCACGGCCTGCGGCCTGACGTACGCCGGACTGACCGGCACCGACGCGGACCGGCACCACGGCACCGACCACCCAGCCCGCGCGGCCGCACCGGTCACCGAGGCCGAGGCCGCCTCGCGTGCGGCGAGGTCCGGCAGGCCGGTCGAGGTGACGACGCTGCGCACGGCGTACGAGACGACCTGGGCGCGGCCCGACGGGCTGCTGCAGCGTCGCGTGCACGCCACGCCGGTCCGTGCCAAGGCCCACGGCCGCTGGCAGCCGATCGATGCCACGCTGGTCCGCACCGGACATGGCTGGTCGCCGCGTGCCACCAACGTCGGGCTCACGTTCTCGGCGGGCTCCCGCTCCGCCTCCGCGCGTGCCGACCGGGGGGCCGGGGTGCGCAGGGTCTCGCTGGTCACCGCGGCCGCCGACACCGGTACCTCCCTGGTGACGCTCACCACCGGGGGGCACACCGTCCAGCTGACCTGGCCGGGCACCGTCCCGACGCCGGTGATCGACGGCTCGCGCGCGTTGTACCCGGAGATCATCCCCGGCGCCGACCTGGTGCTGACGGCGGACGACGGGGGCTTCGCCCAGCTGCTGGTGGTAAAGACCCGGCAGGCGGCGGCCGATCCACGGGTGGCACAGCTGACCTATGGGCTGACCTCCCCCGACCTGACGTTCAATCTGGACCCCACCACCGGCATCGTCAGCGGCCGGGACACCGACGGCGAGGAGGCGGCGATCTCGCCGACGCCGCTGATGTGGGACAGCTCCGGAACTCCTGCTCTGACCGACGGTCAGGCGGGCACGAGCGCGTCGCCGACCGCCGCCGAGAGTCTGTCCGGCGATGCCAGTGCCGCTCCGGACGACTCGGAGTCGCCCTCCGCCTCCCCCGAGCCCAGCGACTCCGTCGACGACAGCGACGACGGCGATGTCGACGACGAGGTGCTGCCCGACGCGACCGACGAGGCTCCCGCCCCCTCGGCCGGGGAGAGCGAGAGCGCAGCGCCGTCCGTTCCCGCCGATCCCTCGCCCGAGCCGACACACACGGGGGCGGCCGCCACGCTGGACCTGCCCTCGCTGGCCGGCCCACAGCCGGACTCCCGCGGCACCCTGGTGACGGCCGACCTCGACGGCTCCACCTGGTCCCTGACGCCGGACCAGGACTTCCTGACCGACCCCGACACGGTCTACCCGGTCTTCATCGACCCGTCGGTCAGCAAGCACACCAACGACTGGACCACCGCCTACAGCCGCCATCCCAACGCGAACTTCTACAACGGGCGCAACTTCAACAAGGGCACGCACGAGGCACGCGTGGGCTTCGAGTCGGACACCTGGGGGACCTCGCGGTCGTTCTTCAGCATCGACTGGAACCCGGACCTCAAGGGCGCCACCGTCATCAGCGCCAGGCTGCACGCGCTGGAGACCTACTCGTGGTCATGCAGCGCCCGCACCATGAACGTGTACCTGACCGGGGCGATCAGCAACAAGACGACCTGGCGCAACGCCCCGAAGATGACGGCGGGCAACAAGCTGGCGAGCAGGAGCTTCGCACACGGCTACCGTTCCTCGGGCTGCCCTGACGACTACGAAGCGTTCGACGTCAAGCCGGCCGCCCAGAAGGCGATCTCGGGCGGTTGGGACACCCTCACGATCGGCTTCCGGGCCGGAGACGAGGACTCGGCGTACTCGTGGAAGAAGTTCCAGGCCGACGGCGGCAACGACCCCTACGTCGAACTGGTCTACAACCGCCCGCCAGCCGCTCCCTCGCACCTGGACCTCGACCCCGACCTGTCCTGCGACACCACCTCGCCCTACGTCAACGTCGGCGCGAGCTCGATCACCTTCTGGGCGAACAGCAGCGACAAGGACGCCAACCTGGACTCGCTGCGCTTCGAGCTGTGGCCGACCGGCGGCAGCGGAAACCTGCTGGGCAGCAAGGCCAAGGTCACGGTCGCCAGCCAGACCGACTCGGCCCGCGTGCACACCGACCCGTTCTCCACCAACGGTCTGAAGAACGGCGTCAAGTACTCCTGGCGGGTCAAGGCGGTGGACAAGCGCGGGGCGACCTCGGGCTACTCGCCGTCGAAGACGCCGTGCCGGTTCGTCTTCGACAGCTCCCGGCCGACCCCGCCCGTGGTCACCTCCACGACGTTCCCCGACGCCGACGCGAAGGACGACGGCTTCGGCAACGCGGACGAGGACTCCACCTGGTCCACCGTCAAGTTCGGCACGGCGGGCTCGTTCACCTTCAAGGCCTCGCAGACCGATGTGGTCAAGTACGAGTACGGCTACAACTCCGCCTCGTACACCGGTTCCATAGCGCGTACGAACGGCGCCGCCACCTCCACCCTGACCGCCTACTCCGGCGCGAAGCCGCCGCTCGCCGGGCCGAACGTGCTCTACGTACGGGCCGTGGACGACGCCGGCAACGTGTCGGATCCACGGAAGTACTTCTTCTACGTCACCCCGCGCGACACGGCCGACGCGCCGGGCGACTTCACCGGCGACGGCTTCCCCGACCTCATGGTCGTGGACGCCAACGGCAACCTGCGGATGTACCCGGACAAGGGCACCGTCGACGGGTCCAAGGGGACCGGTGCCCTCGGCTACTCCATGTCCGGCGCCTACCAGGAGAACAGCGACAAGGACCCGAACGGCGACGACCTGCCCCTGTACTCCCGTCCGACCTCCGGCTACTGGAAGAACACCCTCATCGCCCACCTCGGCGACGTCTACGGCGGTGACGGCCTGCAGGACCTGATCGCCGTGCGCGCGGGCAGACTGTGGGTGTATCCGGGCGACGGCTACGGCGCGGTCGACATCGGCAAACGCCATGAGATCCTGCTGCCGGCCGGTGCACCGGATCCCTCCACGATCACCCAGATCGTGGCGGCCGGCGATGCCACGGGCGACGGCAAGCCCGACTTCTTCCTCACGGTCGGCGACGCGTTGTGGGCGCTGATCGGGTACAACGGCGCCACCGTGGACGAGGCCCGGCGACTGTCCGCGTCGGCCTGGACCGACCGTGACCTCGTCACCGCCCAGGACATCTCCGGCGACGGCGTCACCGACTTCGTCTATCGCTCGGACGCCAGTGGACGGCTGCTGCTGCGCAAGGGCATCAAGGACACCGCGACCGGCGGGGTCGACGTCGGTTCGCTCGGCTCGGGGGCCGCCTCCTCCGGAGGCGCGGACACCGAGTACGGTGCCTCCGGCTGGGGCAGCTCCGGCATCAGGCTGCTCTTCGGCACCCCGGACGCCAACGGGGACGACATCCCCGACATCTGGACGCTCAGAGTGGATGGCACCGTGCGCTTCTACTCCGGCAGCCGCACGGCCCTGAGCGGCTCCGGTACGGAGATCGTCGGCAACGGCGACGGCATCGGCTGGAAGAACAAGCTGGCGGTCGGCTGACGCGTCGCCAGGTACCGCATACGACGCCGACGCCTACGGAGTTCCCCGTGCGCGTCGGCGTCGTGCGTAGGTGGATATTCCGCCCTGTGTCGTCTGCCGCATCGGGATCGAGCACATGCCGACGTCTCGGCCGAGCAGCGGATCATCCTGACCGAGGACTTCGGCCAACGCGTCCAGATGCCGGGCACCACGCCGGGCGTCGCACACGCATCACAAAACGCCACACAGTGGACGACCGCTGACCCCTGGCTCGGCCCCTGAGGCAGATCAGGCTCCCACACGGCTCCGCACAACCAGCAGGGCCACACACCAGGCACGACAAAACAACTGCTCAGAAGGTTTCTTCTCGCGTAGCGAGTGGTGGGGCGGGTGGGACTCGAACCCACGGCCGACGGATTATGAGTCCGCTGCTCTAACCGGCTGAGCTACCGCCCCATAGCGGCGTGTCGCGTACAAGTGTGCGCGCCGTCTGCCGCAGCATAGCCGCTCATACGATCTCCTGCTTCGGATGGTCGGCTTCTGCGGACGTTCACGACCTTGAGGACATCGGCGCAGGCCCAGCGGTTCCCGCGGGCACGGAACGGACATGAAAAAGGACCCCCTCAGGGGTCCTCGTTCAGCATGCTCCCCCGACTGGACTCGAACCAGTAACCTGCCGGTTAACAGCCGGCTGCTCTGCCAATTGAGCTACGGAGGACCGAGCTCCCCCGACTGGACTCGAACCAGTAACCTGCCGGTTAACAGCCGGCTGCTCTGCCAATTGAGCTACGGAGGAATGCCTCGTTGCATCGAACGTACCTACCTGGGTATTCGCCAGGGGGCGCCCGCTCGCTGCGACACATACATTAGCGCAAGCAGGGGGGTGCTCCGCCAATCGGTACTCCCCGACGAGACTCCCCCCGAGGGAAGGGTGGCCGCCATGCGCTACAAGCTCACGTTCGTCGCCGGGCTCGCTCTGGGTTACGTGCTGGGTACCAGGGCCGGACGCGAGCGATACGAGCAGCTGAAGAAGTCCGCCCGCCAGGTCGCCCAGAACCCCGCGGTCCGCAACACCGCGGAGACCGCGGCCCAGCAGGGCCGGGTCTACGCCGGCAAGGCCTTCCACACGGTCAGCGAGAAGATGGGCGACCGGATGCCCGACTCGGTGGCCGCCCGGGTCCGCTCCCTGCGCGAGCGCAACACCAACGGAGCAGCGGCGGACGACTGGGGCAGCAGCGACACGTAGCGCTCTTTTCGACGCGGCGGCCGGCAACCTCCAGGGGCCCGGGCCTGTGACATATTCGGCTCCGCCACGCGGGCGCGACCAGCCCCGACGCGCCCGCACCGGCGGGACCACGCGCCCCCCTGCGGCGCCCTCGGCCAAAACACGGCGGCGCGTGCGGCAGAATTTCGTGCATGGGGATAGTCGCCGGGTTGGACAGCTCACCGGATTTCACTCGCATCGTGGTCTGCGACACGGACACGGGTGCGGTGCTCCGTCAGGGATACGCACCGCACCCGGTCGACACGCCGGACGGCGCGGCGCGCCCCAGCGACGTCGACCCGCAGGCCTGGCTGCTCTCCCTCGGTGAGGCCGCCGGCGGCGGGCTCCTGGAGGGCGTGCAGGCCATCGGCGTCTCCGCGCAGCAGAACGCGCTGATCCCGCTGGACGCCCAGGGCAACACCGTGCGCCCGGCGATCGTCGGCGGCGACCGGCGTGCCCAGGTCGCGGCGGCCGATCTCATCGACGCGCTCGGTGGCCGGGAGGCCTGGGCGCAGGCGGTGGGGTGTGTGCCGCAGGCCGCGCAGCCGGTGACCAAGTTGCGCTGGCTGGCGAAGGCCGAGCCGGAGAACGCCCGGCGGACCGCCGCGCTGCTGCAGGCCCACGACTGGCTGGTGTGGCAGTTGCTCGGGCGGCCGGTCCGCAGGACCACCGACCGCGGGGGTGCCTCCGGGACCGGGTACTGGTCGGCCGCCGCCGGCGGCTACCGGTCCGACCTCGTCGAACTCGCCCTGGGCCACCAGGCGATGCTGCCCGAGGTGATCGGGCCCTCGGACGCGGCCGGTACGACTCCGGAGGGGCTGCTGATCTCCGCCGGGACCGGCGAGACCATGGCCGCCGCCTTCGGGCTGGGGCTGGGCTTCGGGGACGCCGTGGTGTCCCTGGGCGCGTCCGGGTCCGTGATGGCCGTGCATCCGGAGGCGCTCGCCGACACCTCCGGGATGATCACCTCGCTCGCCGACGCCACCGGGATGCACCTGCCGGTCGTGACCACCCTGAACGCCGTACGGACCCTGCGCGGGACCGCCGAGCTGCTCGGGCTGGCGGATCTGGAGAGCCTCTCCGACCTGGCGATGAAGTCGACGCCCGGCTCGCACGGGCTGGTCATGCTGCCGTACCTGGAGGGTGAGCGGACGCCGAACCTGCCGCACACCGCCGGGACGCTGGCCGGGCTGCGCCGCGAGTCCATGAGAGCCGAGCATCTCGCGCGGGCCTCCTTCGAGGGCATGCTGTGCGGGCTCGCCGACGCGCTGGACGTGCTGCGCGGCCGGGGTGTGGAGGTGCGGCGGATCTTCCTGCTGGGGAAGGCCGCCGAGCTGCCGGCCGTACAGGCGGCGGCGCCGATGCTGTTCGGCGCGCAGGTCGTCGTACCGCAGCCGGCGGACTACGCGGCGATCGGGGCGGCCCGGCAGGCGGCCTGGGCGCTCGGGGTCTCGCAGGGGGCGCTGGATCCGCGTACTCCGCCCGTCTGGCAGGGTGCGGCGGCGCAGGTGCTGGAGCCCGGGGACGAGATGGCCGTCGGGCAGGCGGTGCGGCAGCAGTACGTGTCGGTGCGCGAACAGACCCATCCGGGGGCGTTTCGGGCGTAATCGTGCACCCCCCGGTGCCGTAAGACATCCGCCGTCGGGTTAATCGGTTGAGGTAACGCGGGTGGAGTGTCGGACGATAGGGGCCTAGGGCAAGCGACACCGCCCTTCGGGCAAGCGACCCCGCCCCCACCGCCGACTCCGAGAGACGTAGCGTGCTCATACGACTTCTGCGGACCTACCTCAGGCCCTACAGGAAACCCATCTCCATCCTGGTGCTGCTGCAG
Source organism: Streptomyces sp. NPDC048254 (assembly GCF_043201895.1). Classification (NCBI taxonomy): domain Bacteria; kingdom Bacillati; phylum Actinomycetota; class Actinomycetes; order Kitasatosporales; family Streptomycetaceae; genus Streptomyces; species Streptomyces sp. NPDC048254. The sequence continues at coordinate 855,121 of NZ_JBICZJ010000001.1, read as the reverse complement.
TTCCTGCAGACCTGCGCCACCCTCTACCTGCCCACGCTCAACGCACACATCATCGACAACGGCGTCGTGAAGGGCGACACGGACTACATCCTGTCCTTCGGTGCCCTGATGATCGGCATCTCGCTCGCCCAGGTGGTGTGCAACATCGGTGCCGTCTACTACGGCGCCCGGACCGCGTCGGCGCTCGGCCGGGATGTGCGGGCCGCCGTCTTCGACCGGGTGCAGTCCTTCTCCTCACGTGAGGTGGGTCACTTCGGAGCGCCCTCCCTCATCACCCGTACGACCAACGACGTACAGCAGGTCCAGATGCTGGTCCTGATGACGTTCACGCTGATGGTGTCGGCGCCCATCATGTGCGTCGGCGGCATCGTGCTCGCCCTCGGCCTGGACGTACCGCTGTCCGGGGTACTGGTCGCCGTCGTCCCGGTGCTGGCCGTCTCCGTGGCCCTGATCGTGCGCCGGCTGCGTCCGCTGTTCCGGGCCATGCAGGTGCGGCTGGACACGGTGAACCGGGTGCTGCGCGAGCAGATCACCGGCAACCGGGTGATCCGCGCGTTCGTCCGCGACGAGTACGAGCAGGGCCGGTTCGGGAAGGCCAACAAGGACCTGACCGACATGCAGCTGGCCACCGGCAACATGCTCGCGCTGATGTTCCCCATCGTCATGACGACGGTGAACGTCTCGTCGATCGCGGTGGTGTGGTTCGGCGCCCACCGCATCGACAGCGGTGACATGGCGATCGGCGATCTGACGGCGTTCCTCGCCTACCTGATGCAGATCGTGATGTCCGTGATGATGGCCACCTTCATGTTCATGATGGTGCCGCGTGCCGAGGTCTGCGCCGAGCGCATCGAGGAGGTCCTCGACACCGAGTCCAGCGTCGTGCCGCCGAGCGCGCCGGTCATCGAACTGCGCCGGCACGGCCATCTGGAGATCCGGGGCGCGGGCTTCCGCTACCCGGGTGCCGAGGAGCCGGTGCTCAAGGCCGTCGACCTGGTGGCCCGGCCCGGCGAGGTGACCGCCGTGATCGGTTCCACCGGCAGCGGCAAGTCCACCCTGCTCGGCCTGGTGCCGCGCCTCTTCGACGCCACGGACGGCTCTGTCCTCGTGGACGGCGAGGAGGTCTCCGGGCTCGACCCGGAGCTGCTCGCCAAGACGGTGGGCCTGGTACCGCAGAAGCCGTACCTGTTCGCCGGGACGGTCGCGACCAACCTGCGGTACGGCAACCCGGACGCCACCGACGAGGAGCTGTGGCACGCGCTGGAGGTGGCGCAGGCCAAGGGCTTCGTGGCGAAGCTGGAGGGCGGCCTCAACGCGCCCATCGCCCAGGGCGGTACGAACGTCTCGGGCGGCCAGCGCCAGCGGCTCGCCATCGCCCGGACGCTCGTGCAGCGCCCGGAGATCTACCTCTTCGACGACTCCTTCTCCGCCCTCGACTACGCGACCGACGCGGCGCTGCGTGCCGCGCTCGCGGAGGAGACGGCCGAGGCGACCGTCGTCATCGTCGCCCAGCGGGTGGCGACCATCAGAGAGGCCGACCGGATCGTCGTACTCGACGAGGGCCGTGTCGTCGGCACCGGCCGGCATCACGAACTCATGGCCGGCAACGAGACCTACCGGGAGATCGTGCTCTCCCAGCTGACGGAAGCGGAGGCCGCCTGATGGCCGGGCCCATGGGACGCATGATGGCCGGGGGCGGCCCCGACCAGCGCTCGATGGACTTCAAGAACTCGGGCAAACGGCTTCTCGCCCGGTTCAAACCCGAACAGTTCACCATCTATGTGCTGCTGTTCTGCGTGGTCGCGAGCGTCACCCTCAACGTGATCGGCCCCAAGATCCTCGGCCGCGCCACCGACCTGGTCTTCGCCGGTGTCATCGGCAAGCAGATGGACGCCGGGACCACCAAGGACCAGGTTCTCCAGGGCATGCGCGAGCGCGGTCAGGGCACCGTCGCCGACATGCTCAAGAGCACCGACTTCACCCCGGGCAAGGGCATCGACTTCGGCCAGGTCGGCGACGTCCTGCTCTTCGCGCTCTGCACGTACGTCGTCGCGGGCCTGCTGATGGCGGTGGCGACCCGGATGGTCAACCGGGCCGTCAACCGCACGATGTACCGGATGCGGGAGGACGTCCAGACGAAGCTGTCCCGGCTCCCGCTGTCGTACTTCGACAAGCGGCAGCGCGGCGAGGTGCTCTCCCGGGCGACCAACGACATCGACAACATCGGCCAGACGCTCCAGCAGTCCATGGGCCAGCTCATCAACTCGGTGCTCACCATCATCGGTGTGCTCGCGGTGATGTTCTGGGTGTCCTGGATCCTCGCCCTGGTCGCCCTGGCCACCGTGCCGCTGTCGTTCCTGATCGCCACCCGGGTCGGCAAGCGTTCGCAGCCGCACTTCGTGCAGCAGTGGCGCACCACCGGCAAGCTCAACGCCCATGTGGAGGAGATGTACACCGGGCACACCCTGGTGAAGGTCTTCGGCCGGCAGCACGAGTCGGCGCAGCAGTTCGCCGAGCAGAACGAGGCGCTGTACGAGGCCGGGTTCCGGGCGCAGTTCAACAGCGGTGTGATGCAGCCGCTGATGATGTTCGTGTCGAACCTGAACTACGTGCTGGTGGCGGTCGTCGGCGGGCTGCGGGTGGCCTCGGGCGCCCTGTCCATCGGTGACGTCCAGGCGTTCATCCAGTACTCCCGGCAGTTCTCGATGCCGCTGACCCAGGTCGCCTCCATGGCCAACCTGGTCCAGTCGGGTGTCGCGTCGGCCGAGCGGATCTTCGAACTCCTCGACGCGGAGGAGCAGGAGGCCGACCCGGTACCGGGCGAGCGTCCGGCGGAGCTGCGCGGGCGGGTGGCGCTGGAGCACGTGTCGTTCCGGTACGACCCGGAGAAGCCGCTCATCGAGGACCTCTCGCTGACGGTGGAACCGGGCCACACGGTGGCGATCGTCGGCCCGACCGGCGCCGGCAAGACCACCCTGGTGAACCTGCTGATGCGGTTCTACGACGTCTCCGGCGGCCGGATCACCCTCGACGGCGTCGACATCACGCACATGTCCCGGGACGAACTCCGGGCCGGGATCGGCATGGTGCTCCAGGACACCTGGCTGTTCGGCGGCTCCATCGCGGAGAACATCGCGTACGGCGCCTCGCGCGAGGTCACCCGGGGCGAGATCGAGGAGGCGGCACGGGCGGCCCACGCCGACCGGTTCGTCCGTACCCTGCCCGAGGGCTACGACACGGTCATCGACGACGAGGGCACGGGCGTCAGCGCCGGTGAGAAGCAGCTCATCACCATCGCGCGGGCGTTCCTGTCCGACCCGACGATCCTGGTGCTGGACGAGGCGACGTCCTCGGTCGACACCCGCACCGAGGTGCTGATCCAGAAGGCGATGGCCAAGCTGGCCCACGGGCGCACGTCGTTCGTCATCGCCCACCGGCTGTCGACGATCCGCGACGCCGACACCATCCTGGTGATGGAGAACGGCTCGATCGTCGAACAGGGCGCGCACACCGAGCTGCTGGCGGCGGACGGGGCTTACGCGCGGCTGTACAAGGCGCAGTTCGCGCAGGCGGTGGCCGAGGTGGACTGACCGGCCGCGGTCCGAGCGGACGGCACGGCGGCCCCGCCCTCCCCGAGGGCGGGGCCGCTGTCTTCGGCTCCTCGTTCAAGTGGCCGAATACCTACTTGCCGCGATCCCATCGCCTGACGGGAACCGGCCACCCCCGGTGTCCCTACGCTGCCGGCGTGGGGAGGAAAACCGTAGTCGACAGGGCGGCCGGAACCTGGGCACCCGCCGTCGGCGAACACCTGACATGGATCCGCGACGTCCTGGGAAAGCTCGACCTCCCGGCCGCGCGTCGCGACACACTGTGGTCGGCACTGCGGACCGTAGGGACCCGTGCCGACGACCCTGAACTGCGCATCGCCGTCTTCGGCGAGGCGTCGAGCGGCAAGAGCACCCTGCTCAACGCCTTTCTGCGACGCCGGCTGCTGCCGTCGTCGGCGCGGGTGACCACCACCGTCACCACGGTGCTGCGGCATCACGACGGCGCCGAGGGCCTGCGGCTGAGAACGGCCGACGGAACCGAACTGGACTGGCCGTCGGCGGCCTTCGACCAGTGGGCCGGCGGGCCGGGCACGCCGTCCGCGGACGGTCTGGAAGCCGCGCTGGACCGGGTGCTCACCACCGACCTGGCGCTGCGCGTACGGGACCTGGAGGTACGGTCCCCGGTCCGGCCGCTGGGCGACGGGGTGGCGGTCCTGGACACCCCGGGGTTCAGCGTGACCGACCCGGGGCACCGGGAGATGGCCGAGGCCGCCGTGCGACAGGCGGATCTGGCGGTGGTGGTCGTGCCGGCCGTCGCGGCCATGTCGATGACCCTGGCGGACTTCCTGACCGGGCCGCTGCTCAACCACCACGACCGGTGCGTCTTCGTGGTCACCAAGATCGATCTCGTCGACGAGGGCGAACGGGACGACACCGTCGGGTTCGTCGCGGACCGGCTCAGGTCGATGGGCATCACCGATCCGCTGCTGCTGGCCTGCGCGCCGGGCAAGGCCCTGCTGGAGGCCGACGCGGCGGACGGCGGTACGCGGCCGGCCGTGGACCACCCCGGTCATCTGGCCCGTTTCCGTGCCGTGGAGCAGCGGCTGGTGCGGCTGGCCGCGGAGCGGCGGGAGTCCGCCATCGCGGCCACCGTGCTGACCCTGCTCTCCCAGCTGCTCGCGGCCGTGGAGGAGACCGCCGACGCCCAGCGCGCCGAGAACCGCCGCGCGCAGCGCGGACTGGCCGCCCTGTCGCTGCCGGACTTCGCGGGCTTCCTGGACGCCTGGACCCGGCGGGTCGTCGACCGGGTGAACACCGGTACGCGGTACGCCGCGACGACCGCCGCGGTCGGTTCGGGACGCTCCGGGCTGGACGCGAAGGTGGTCGCCGCGGTCGCCGACGAGCAGATCGACAACATTCGGGAGGCGGCCTCCGAGGTCTCCGGGATCGTCGGTCGCCACCTGAAGAAGGAGGCCAGGAAGACGGCCCGGGCCGCGGCCGGGCGGGCCGGTGAGCTGCTGGCCGCCGAAGCCGGCGAACTCGCCCGGGACTTCGCGGCGCAGTACGGCGCGCTCGCCGGGCTGGCCGGTGAGACACCCGCCGCGCCGGTGGTCCCCGTGACGGACCTGGACCTGCCCGAACCGGATCTGTCCGACGTGGACGCGGCGCTGACCGCGATGGGCGCCGAACTGGTCAGCGTCGGCAACTGGCGCACCGGGGGCGGCGCGGCGGCCGGCGCGGTCATCGGCAGCTTCATCGCCCCCGGGATCGGCACCGTCATCGGCGGCGCGCTCGGAGCCATGATGGGCACCCGCGGCCGGGACACCGCACGGACCCAGTTCCTGCAGAAGGCGCGCCCGATCATCGCCACCGCGTACACCGAGGTCGACGCCCTGCGCACGGTCTCGCTCCAGCGCATCGCCGAGGCGGTGGACGACAGTGTCGCGGCGCTCCGGCACAAGTACGAGGCCGGGTTCAGCGACGAGATCGCCCGGCTCACCCTGGCCAACCAACGCCAGCGGGTCGCGCTGGACGCCGCCGTCGCCGCCGCCGAAGGCACCGCGGCCACCGCCCGGAAGCGGCGTGAACGGGTCGCCGTCCTGCGCCGGCGCACCACAGGCACCGCGCACGCACCAGAGGAGTCGTAAGCCATGGACATACAGGCCGATCCCCAGCAACCCACCACCCGCACCCCACCCCCGGCCACCGCCGCCGTCACCGCCGACGCCGACGGCCCCGCCGCCGCTCCGCCCGGCGTCCAGCAGACGGCTTCCGACTCCACCGGCAGCACCGTCGAGCCGGCCGCACCCGGCCCCACCGGCGGCACCGTCAAACCGGCCGCACCCGCCGCCGGACAGCCGGTCGTCTCCGGCTCCGCCGGCAGCGCCGTCCAGCCGGCCGCACCCGCCGCCGAACCACCGGCCACACCCGGCCCGACCGCCAGCGCCGTTCAGCCAGCCGTCTCCGTCGCCGAACCACCGGCCCTCTCCGGCTCCGCCGGCAGTGCCGTTGTGTCGGCTCCCGTGGTCAGCGGCGGTGTTCTGCCCGTTCCCTCGCATGTCGCCGATGTCGGTGGGGACGCGCCCGGTTGGCTGCGGGAGGCTCAGGGGCTGGCGGAGCGGTATCAGCTGGACCGGATCGCGGCGGACCTGGCGGCGCTGGCCGACGGGCGGGGCCGGCGGCTGTTCCGGGTCGCCGTGGTGGGCGAGTTCAACCGCGGCAAGTCCACCCTGGTCAACCGGCTGCTCGGCCGGGACCTGCTGCCGACCGGCTCACTGCCGGTAACCCGGGTTCCGGTGGTGGTGCGGGCCGCCCAGGACGAGACGCTGACCGTCCGCTGGCCGGACGGGCGGCGCGAACTGCGCCGTCTCGACGGTGACGGCGCGTGGGACGGCCTGACCGGGGTCGTACCCGAGGAGGGTTCCGGGACCGCGGGCGGAGCCCCGGAGCCCTCCGTGACCCTCACCGTGGCCGACGGCTGGCTGGACGGGCTGGACGCCGAACTGGTGGACACCCCCGGGGTCAACTTCGGCAACGACGAGCAGCTGGAGCAGGTGCGCGAGGTCGCCGCCGGCTGCGACGCCGTGCTGTTCGTCGTCTCCGCGCTGTCCCCGCTGGGCATCACGGAACGCAGCCTGCTGGAGGAGGAGGTGCTGCGCCGGCACATCCCCTTCGTCGCCGTCGTCGTCACGATGCTCGACCTGCTCGACCCCGAGGACCGGGCGGAGGCCCTGGAGGACCTCGGGCGGCGGCTGGCCGGCCTGGCCGTGCTGGCCGCCCCCCGGCCCGGCGCCGGCGAGGCCGAGGTGGCCGCGCTGCGCGCGCTCACCGAGGGGTTCGCCCGGCGGGACGAACGTGCCGTGTGGCGCGACCGGCGGATCGCCGCCCAGGTCGCCGACCACTGCGACGCGATGACCGCGATCGCGAGCCGGACGATGGCGCTGGACCGGCTCACCACGGACGAGGCCGCGGAAGCGGCGAAGAAGGCGCAGGCGGCGCGCGAGAACGAGGAGCGCCAGTGGGAGCAGCTGCGCATCGACCTGACCGCGCGCCAGCTCACCCTCACCACCCGGCTGCGGGAGTACGTGCAGGGAAAGCGCGACGGAATGATCGAGCGGCTGCGCTGGGAACTGGACCGGACCGGCGACCCGCGCGGCTGGTGGGAGCGTGATCTGCCGTTCCGGCTGCGCCACGAACTGTCCGTGCTGGCCAAGGAGTCCGAGCGGACCGTACTGCTGCCGTCCCTCACCGCCGACAGCGGCTGGCTGGACGAGGAGGTGGCCGCCCGGCTGCCCGGCGCCCGGCCGAGCTGGATCCCGGCCGCGGGCGGGCTGAAGCTGTCGGTCGAGCCGGAGATCTCCGGCGACATCTCCAACCTGTCCGGGGTCCGGCTGGCCACCCGGCTCGGCGCGCAGGGCGGGGCCATCGTCGGCTATCTGATCGCCGCCGCCCGCTCGGCGCCGCTGCCGATGATCTACGGCGCCGGTTTCAGCCTGCTCGGCGGGCTGCTCGCCGAGGCGTCCATCCGGGCCGCCACCGAGGCCCAGCGCAGTGAGGTGGACGCGCTGCTCGTCCGGGTCGTCGACGAGGCCACGACGGCCTTCCAGCGGCAGGCGGTCGAGATGCTCTCCGAGGTCTATGGGGACGTGTTCGAACAGCTCCGGCAGTCACATCTCGCCTGGCACGACGCCTGGCGGACGGTGGCCGACTCCCGGACCGGAGACGACCAGGACTGGGAGTCCCTGGCCCGGTCCGCCGCCGCCCTGAGCGCCCGCATCCGGGCCGGACTCCGGGCCTGACCCGCGGACCGGGACCCCTCACCGGCCGCAGGTCCGAATGGATCAGAACGAAGCAGGGCGGATCGGAACAGATCAGAACAGAGAGGACGAACGGACCATGAGCACGGAAGAAGGCGGGTACGCCGCCGCGGCGGCACAGCGACTGCGGCTGACCGGCATCTGCCGCCAACTCGGCAAGATCGCCGAACAGATAGGTGACAACGGGGCGGAGACCATGGTCGCCGCCATCCTGGAGCGGATGGACACCGACGCCTTCTACGTGATGGTCGTCGGCGACTTCAAGCGCGGCAAGTCCACCTTCGTCAACGCCCTGCTGGGCGCCCAGGTGCTGCCGGTCAAGGCGGTGCCCGCCACCGCGGTCATCACCGAGGTGAAGTTCGGCGAGGCCCCGGCCGCCCAGCTGTGGAAGGAGGACTCCGTCTCGCCGGAGTCCGTCGCCCCGGAGCGGCTCGTCGACCTCATCACCGTGAACAACAAGGCGCACGACCAGCGCAACCCCTATGTGAAGGCCGAGGTCATCTGGCCGCTGGAGCTGTGCCGCAACAACGTGGTGCTGGTCGACTCACCCGGCCTCAACGACCACGAGAGCCGTGACGAGATCACCCTCGGCTACCTCCGCAAGGCCGACGCGGTGATCTTCCTCCAGCATGCCATCGCCCCGATGAGCATGGACGAGTCCCAGTTCCTGACGACGTATCTGGACGCCCACGACCCGTTCTTCGTCTTCACCTACTTCGACGCCATCGACGACCACGAGCGGGAGGACGTCATGGCGGCGGCCCGCCACCGGATCACCGCCCTGCGCGGCGACGAGCGCGACCAGGGCCGGTTCTTCTTCGTGGACGGCAAGACGGCGCTGCGGGCCAGGATCGCCGAGGACACGGCCGCCTTCCGGTCCTCCGGGGTGGCCGCGCTGGAGACGGCGCTCGAACACTATCTGGCCACCGAACGGCACAAGGTCAAGATCCTCGCCCCGGCCCGTGCGCTGAGCGGCCTCGCCCGTGAACTGGACCGCAACATCCCGCACGAGCTGGCGATGCTGGACTCGCGGAGCGGGGAACTGGAGCGCCGCTGGGAGGGCGCCCAGCAGCCGCTGCGCGAACTCCAGGCCCAGGCCCGGCAGATCACCATGGAGACCGAGAACGAGACCCGGAAGCTCCAGGGACGGGTGGAGAACCTGCTCGGCGGCTTCCTGGCGGCGGTCGCGGACGAGGCCCCGGTCGTCGCGGCCGACGTCCCCCTCACCACCAAGCTCGGGATGAACCCCCTCAAGCTCAAGGAGCGTGTCGAGCAGATCGCCGGGGAGATCGCCGCCGGTACCGCCAAGCGGATCGAGGAGAAGGTGGCCCAGTGGGTGGCGAGCTCCCTGGAACCGGTGATCGCCCAGGACCTGGAGAAGCTCGCCGAGCGGATGAACACCGAACTGGGTTCCTTCGAGGCGCGCCTGGACCGGCTGCGGGTCGACCTCACCGGGGTGACCGGTGCCGCCGCGGCCGGTGAGCGTCAGCAGGAGCCGCCGCTGACCCGGTTTTTGGCCGGGGTGGGCGGCTTCGTCCTCGGCGGGGTGGCCGGCGGCATGATGGGCGCGCAGTTCGGCGTCAAGGAGGCGCTGCGCGCGCTGCTGCCGACCATGGCCATCGCCATGGTGTGGCTGTTCACCCCGTTCGGGCTCCCCACGCTGATCGCCGGTCTGGTCATCCAGGGCATCGTGCAGAGCAACATGGCGGGCGGCCGGCTGGAGACCAAGATGCGGGAGGCCGTGGGCCGGGAGATGGCCACCCAGATCCGGCTGGAGGCGCCCAAGCAGGCCGGCGCGGCCGCCAAGTCCTTCGTGGACACGACCATGCGGCCCATCACGGAGGCCGTGAACAGCGGGCTGTCCTCGCGGATCGAGGAACTGACCCGCAGTGTGGCGGCGGCCCAGGAGACCCGGGAGCAGGGCGCGGAGGCGGTCGAGCAGCGGCGCACCGAACTCAAGCAGCTGGAGGAGCAGCTGCGGCGGACCGGCGCGGACCTCGACGACGTGGTGGACGACCTGGTGAGGATGTGATGGCCCGTTACCGCAGGCGGCTGTGCCTGGCGGTGGACCTGCGCCACTACAGCCGCCACACCTACCCCGAGCAGCAGGACGCCCAGTACCGGCTCCGGCTCGTGGTCGAGCACGCGCTGCGCCGGGCCCGGGTCCTGCGGGTGCGGGCGCAGCAGCAGCTCCAGGGCGACGGCCAGCTGGTCGTCTTCCCGGCGGGGGTCGACGTCGTACGCGCGGTCCCGGCGCTGGTCCTCGGGCTGCGCGACGGCCTCTTCCAGGCGAACCGGGCGCCCGGGCTGTTCGGCCGGCTGCGGATGCGGGCCAGTATCGGCCAGGGGGTGATCTCCCGGGCCGACCGGGGATACCTGGGCGACTGCGTGGTGCTGGTGAACCGGCTGGTCGACTCCGGTCCGGTGCGGCACGCGCTGGAGGCGGACCCCGCCGGCGACCTGGCGCTCGCCGTCTCGGACGGCATCTACCGGGACGTGATCCTGCCCCAGGCCCACGGGCTGTCGGCGGACGAGTTCCGCCGTGTCGACGTGGTCCTCCAGGACAAGGACTTCGCGTCGAGTGCCTGGCTGCACGTGCCGAGGTCGGCTCCGGCCCGGGACCTGGGGGCGGAGCAGGTGATCTGGGGCCACTCGCCGGGCCGTACCGCCCTGCGGGAGTTCGTGGTCCCGGCGCTGGGCGCGGCACATCTCGCGGCGACGGTGGTCTCGCAGAGCAGTACGCTGCGCGAGTGGGTCCTGCCGGGCGACCACAACGCAACCCCGGCGGCCATGGCGGCGGTCGCCGACCCCGACTTCGACGGCCCGGACGAGGAACGGCACGGGGAGCCGCACCATGCGGACCCACCGGACGGGCACCACTCCGACCCGCACGACGGGCACCACGCCGACCCCTACGACCCGTACGACGGGCACCACCCGGATCCCCGGCACCCCGATCCGCACCACCCGGACCCCTACCACCACGACCCGGGCCGCTCCGACCCCGCACATCCCCCGGGCGACCCCCATGACATGGATGCCACGGGGGGCCATCACCACTTCCATCTGCCCGACTTCCCTCACGGTGGGCACTGAGCGATGACCGAACACGAGCGAACGGCGCAGGACCTGACCGCGGCGGTCGCCGCGCTGACCTCCTTCCAGCTGGTCACGCAGCAGGCGGACGCGAAGGCGGGCACGATGGTCACGGTGCATGTCGGGCTCGCCGCCGTCATCGCCACCCGGGTCGGGGACCTCGGCGCTCCGGCCCCGACCGCACCGCTGGCCGTGCTCTTCTGGCTGGCCACCCTCGGCTACGGGCTCGCCTTCCTCATGTCCGGCTATCTGCTGGTGCAGGTGATCCGGCCGCGCAAGGCCGGGCTGGCCGCGTCCAACCGGTTCTCGCTGGACGCGGCCGCGGGCGACGGAACCGACCCGGACCGGCAGCCGGTGACCGAGCTGTGGGCGACGGCCAACGCCATCGCCCGGATCGCCGAGCTGAAGAACCGTTATGCGGCCCGCGCCGTCATCTGGGTCTCCGCGATGGTGCTGGCGGCGGCTTCATGGCTGGTCCTGGCAGGGGCGGCACGGTGAGCGGCGAGGCGCCCCAGACCGTGCCCGCGATCCGGCTGAGCTCGGAGACGTCCCGTACCAGGATCCGCCGGTAGCCCGTCTCTATGACCGACTGCTGGCGCAGGGACCGTAGCACCCGGTGCACGCTCGGCTCGGAGGCGCCGACCAGCTCCGCCAGTTCGGGCTGGGTCAGTGCCACCCCTATCGAGATGCCGGTGTCCCCGGCCCGGCCGTAGATCCGGGCGAGTTCCCCCAGCACCCGCGCCACCCGGGTCGCGACCGCACAGCTGCCGAACTCCTGGCGGCGCCGGGTCGCCCAGCGGAGCTTTCCCGCCACGGCCCGCAACACGGCCTGGGCGGCGTCGTCGTAGAGCGCCAGGAAGGCGAGGAACTCCTGACTGCTGATCCGGTTGGCGACGCCCGTGCCGGACGCCACGACGGTGGCGACCCTGGGCTGGTCGTCGAAGCAGGCGAGTTCGCCCACGATGTCGCCGCCGGCCCGGACCGCCAGCAGCGCCTCCCGGTTGTCCTCCGTCATGGCCAGCACCTTGAACCAGCCGCTGAGCAGCAGGAACACATGCGAGCCCGATTCCCCCTCTCGCATCAGCCGTTCGCCGCCGGTGAAGCGCGTCGGTCGTCCCAAGGACATCAGATGGTCGCGCGTCGGTGCCGAGAGTTCGCCCAGCAGGCTGCTGGCCGGCCAGGGATTCCTCTCCGCTCTCAGGGCGGATGCACTGCGCGCAGCGCCAGACGCCATAAACGAGCCCCCCTCGAATTGCCGTTCGTTTTCAGACACAGCGCCGGATTTCATTATGTGACGCTTATAACCGCCCTGTTCAGGAATTTGCTTTTTTGCGCAAGTGTCATGTCGCGAGACCCCACCGGACGGGAAGACCCCACCCGGACGGGTGGGGTCTGGGCCGGCCGCCGGGGTGGGGCGCCGGGTTTGCGGGGTGGCGGTTCTCAGTCCAGGTAGCCCCTCAGCTGGTCCGCGAAGGCGTGGTCCCGGAGCTTGTTGAGCGTCTTCGACTCGATCTGGCGGATCCGTTCCCGTGTCACGCCGAAGATGCGCCCTATCTCCTCCAGCGTGCGCGGGCGGCCGTCGGCCAGCCCGTACCGCAGTTGTACAACCTTCCGCTCCCGCTCCCCCAGCGTCGACAGCACCGCCTCCAGGTGCTCGCGCAGCAGCAGGAACGCCGCCGACTCCACGGGGCTCGCCGCGTCGCCGTCCTCGATGAGGTCACCGAGGGCCACGTCGTCCTCCTCGCCGACGGGGGCGTGCAGGGAGACCGGTTCCTGCGCGAGGCGGAGCACCTCGCCGACCCGCTCCGGCGCGAGGTCGAGGTGGGCGGCGACCTCCTCGGGCGTCGGCTCGTAGCCCCGTTCCTGGAGCATCCGGCGCTGGACGCGGACGACCCGGTTGATGAGTTCCACGACATGCACCGGGACCCGGATGGTGCGGGCCTGGTCGGCCAGGGCGCGGGACATGGCCTGGCGGATCCACCAGGTCGCGTAGGTCGAGAACTTGTAGCCGCGGGCGTAGTCGAACTTCTCGACGGCGCGGATCAGGCCCAGGTTTCCCTCCTGGACCAGGTCCAGCATGGTCAGGCCGCGGCCGACGTACCGCTTGGCCACCGACACGACGAGCCGCAGGTTGGCCTCGATGAGGCGGCGCTTGGCCATACGGCCCATGACGACCAGCCGGTCGAGGTCGAGGGCCAGCTCGCTGTCGAGGTCCGGGGCGCTGCCCAGCCTCTCCTCGGCGAACAGACCGGCCTCGACGCGGCGGGCGAGTTCGACCTCCTCGGCGGCGGTGAGCAGCGGGATACGGCCGATCTCGCGCAGGTACTGCCGGAACAGGTCGGAGGAGGGGCTGCCGTTGTCGACGCGGGCGACGGCGGCCGGCTCGGGCTCCGGCTCGGTCTCGGGCTCGGTCTCGGGCTCGGGCTCCGGGGGCTCGGCCGCGAGTTCCTCCACGGCCGGTCCCCCGGCCTCCGCCGGCTGCTCCGTCTCCGTCTCGGGGTGGACAGCGACCCGGCTCTGCGGTGGCACGCCGGCATAGACGTCGGCGTCGGCCTCCGGCTCGTCCGTGAGCGTGCTGTCGGTCTGGGTCAGGGTCTGGGTCTGCACGGGGGCGACCTCCAGGATGATCGCTGCCAGCGGGTACGGCAGCGGTACTTCGGGGACGGAGACGACGGCCTCGCCGCTGTCCGCCCCGTACGCGATGAGTGGAACGGCGGGGGTGTGGGACCCGTCCGGGACAGGCCGGCCGCGCTCCGAGGACTCAGGCACCGCCCCCCAGTGTGGGGTAAGACACATCGCCGCCACGAGGGGCGTGCGGTGACTTTTTGCGTCCGGCCCGTGACCGCGTGGTTATCCTGTCGGCCGCTCGAAGCTCACAGGGCGGCGACGCCGCGCTCGCGCAGCGCCTGCCCGTACTGCTGGAGCACCCACAACTCGTTCTGTACGGCGGCGAGTTCGGCCGGGTCACCACCGCTGCCGAGGCGGGTGAGGGTGATCTGGATCTCGTGGATACGACGGTCCACGGCCCGGCGGCGGACGGTCACGAGCTGCTCGCCCGCGTAGTTCTCGTCGACCGTGCGGCGCATGATCGCCTCGACGGCGAGCTCCGTGACCATCGCGCGCACCGAGTCGTCGGGAGCCGACTCACGCACCCGGACCAGGTACTCCTGCGGATCCTGCACGCCCCACTCGGAGCCGCCCGCCTCCATGATGGTCTGGCGTACGGCCGCGTACGGCGCGGCGGTGAACTCGTCGATGCCGTACGCGTCGAACGCCGGGGAGACCAACTCGGGCCGCTGGAGGGCGAGTTTGAGGAGCTCGCGCTCGGTGGCGTAGACGGCGTTGCGCAGATTGAGGGCGGGGCCCGAGACGGCCGGGCGCGAGCCGCCCGTGTCGTACGACGGCTGCTGCGGGCCGCGGGCCGGGGTGGACCCCCTGCCGCCCTTGTCCCGTGCCCAACGGGCCAGCTGGGCCACCCGCTTGACCACGAACTGGGTGTCGAGGATGCCGAGCATGCCGGCCAGTTCGACGGCGACCTCGTGCTGGGCGCCGCTGTTCTTGATGCGGGCGACGATCGGTGCGGCCTCGTCCAGGGCGGCCGCGCGGCCCGCCGGGGTGTCCAGGTCGTAGCGGGCCACGATCTGGCGGAGCGCGAACTCGAAGAGCGGGGTGCGGGGCTCTGCCAGGTCGGCGACCGCCTCGTCGCCCTTGGCGAGGCGCAGCTCGCAGGGGTCCATGCCGTCCGGCGCGATGGCGATGTACGTCTCGGCGGCGAACTTCTGGTCGTCCTCGAAGGCACGCAGGGCGGCCTTCTGACCGGCCGCGTCACCGTCGAAGGTGAAGATCACCCGGGCGCTGCCGTTGTCCATCAGCAGCCGGCGGAGGATCTTGATGTGGTCGCCGCCGAAGGCCGTACCGCAGGTGGCGATCGCGGTGGTCACCCCGGCCAGGTGGCAGGCCATGACATCCGTGTAGCCCTCGACCACGACCGCGCGGCTGGCCTTGGCGATGCTCTGCTTGGCGAGGTCGATGCCGTACAGGACCTGGGACTTCTTGTAGATCGCGGTGTCGGGCGTGTTGAGGTACTTGGGCCCGTTGTCCGCCTCGTAGAGCTTGCGGGCGCCGAAGCCGACGACCTCACCGCCGATGTCCCGGATCGGCCACATCAGCCGCCCCCGGAACCGGTCGATGGGCCCGCGCCGCCCCTCCTGCGACAGCCCCGACAGCAGCAGCTCCTTGTCGGTGAAGCCCTGGCCGCGCAGATAGCGGGTGAGGTGGTCCCAGCCCTGGGGGCTGTAGCCGACGCCGAAGTGGACGGCGGCGGCCTGGTCGAAGCCGCGCTCGGCGAGGAAGACCCGGCCGGTCTCGGCCTCGGGGCTGGTGGCGAGCTGTTCCGCGTACCAGACGGCGGCGATCTTGTGCGCCTCGACCAGGCGGATCCGCTCACCGCGCTGGTGGGAGGGGTTGTACCCGCCCTCCTCGTACCGCAGGGTGATGCCGGCCAGCCCGGCCAGCCGCTCGACCGCCTCCGAGAAGGAGAGGTGGTCGACCTTCATCACGAAGGTGAGGGTGTCGCCGCCCTCCTGGCAGCCGAAGCAGTGGAAGAGTCCCTTGCTCGGGCTGACCTGGAAGGACGGCGACTTCTCGTCGTGGAACGGGCAGAGTCCCTTGAGGTTCCCGCCGCCCGCGTTGCGCAGCTGGAGGTACTCGGACACGACGGCGTCGATCGGGACCGCGTCCCGTACCGCCTTCACGTCCTCGTCATTGATCCGTCCTGCCACGGATGAATTCTACGGGGGCGGACCGACAGTCCCGGGGCACATGCAGCGCCCCGTCAGGGGCGCGGGGCTCCTGCCCGATATGCGGCTCCGCCGCGCGGGCGCGAGCAACCACGACGGCCCCGCACCCGCAACACCACAGCTCCCGGCAACCCCTTAGGCGCCCAGGCTGTCCAACGGCACATGAGGATTCGCCAGCGCATCGGTGTCCACCACGACCCCCGAAACGACCAGCTTCTGGATCGGCTCTGTGACATCCCACACGTTCACGTTCATCCCGGCCAGCACCCGCCCCTCCTTCAGCCAGAACGCGATGAACTCCCGCTTCCCCGCGTCCCCCCGGATGACGACCTCGTCATACGACCCGGCCGGCGCCCACCCGCTGTACTCCATCCCGAGGTCGTACTGGTCGGAGAAGAAGTAGGGCACCCGGTCGTAGGGCACGTCACGGCCCAGCATCGAGCGCGCCGCCGCCGGACCGCCGTTCAGCGCGTTGGCCCAGTGCTCCACCCGCAGCCGGGTGCCGAACAGGGCGTGCGGGAAGGAGGCCACGTCGCCGGCCGCGTAGATGTCGGGGTCGGAGGTCCGCAGCCGTTCGTCGACGACGATGCCGCCGCCGTGCGCCCGGTCGGCGATCTCCAGCCCCGCCGCCTCGGCGAGCCCGGTCCGCGGCGCCGCGCCGATCGCCGCGAGGACGTCGTGTGCCGGGTGCTCCTCGCCGTCGTCGGTGCGGGCGGCGAGCACCATGCCGTCCTGCCCGACGATCTCGGTGAGCCGTACGCCGAAGCGGAACCGGACCCCGTGCTCCTCGTGCAGCTGGGCGAAGACGTTGCCCAGCTCGGGCCCGAGCACGCCGTGCAGCGGGGTCGGCCCGTGCTCGATGACGGTGACCTCGGCGCCGTACGTCCGGGCCGCCGCCGCGATCTCCAGGCCGATCCAGCCGGCACCCGCGATGACGAGGTGCCCGTTGTCCCGGCCGAGGGCGGCGAGGACGCCCTTGAGGCGCTCCGCGTGTGCGAGGCGGCGCAGGTGGTGGACGCCGGCCAGGTCGGTGCCGGGGATGTCGAGGCGGCGGGGCTCGGCGCCGGTGACGAGCAGCAGCTTGTCGTAGCGGACGATCGTGCCGTCGTCGCCGAACCGGACGGTCCTGGCGGCGCGGTCGATCCGGTCCACGGTCTGGCCGAGGTGCAGCTCGATGTCGTTCTGCGCGTACCAGGCGGGCTCGTGCACGAAGACGCTGTCCCGCTCCTCCTTGCCGAGCAGATAGCCCTTGGAGAGCGGCGGCCGCTCGTACGGGTGGTCGCGTTCGTCGCAGATCAGTATCACCCGGCCGGTGAAGCCCTCGGCTCGGAGCGTCTCGGCCGCCTTCGCGCCGGCGAGTCCGCCACCGACGATGACGAATGTCTGGTCCGCGTCGACCACTTGATGCCTCCTCGTAAGGGTGCCGCCACATATGCCGCCCACATGCGCCGCACTGTGAGCCTCCCGCACGCAGCGTGATGCGGGAAGAGGGAGTGACCTCCGCTGACGCGATCATGACCCGATCAGGCCACGGGGAGTCACAGAGGGTCACAAAATGTTCACTTACGCCCCGTCAGCCTCGCATGTGACGACCGCGCGGAGGCGTCGGTGAGCGACGCGATCTGATCGACGATCACGCGTTTGCGGGCGTGGTCGTCGGCCGCCGCGTCGAACAGCGCCCGGAACTGCGGGTCGAGGCCGTCGGGGGCGCGAAGGGTCAGCGCCTCGGCGAGTTCGGCGACGACGACCCGCTGCTCGGCGCGGATCCGCTCCTGTTCGGCACGCTGCATGACGTAACGGTGTGCGATCGCCTTCAGCACCGCGCACTCCATCCGGGCCTCGCGCGGTACGACGAGTTCGGCGCCGTAGCGGGTGAGCCGGCCGCTGCCGTACGTCTCGCGGGTGGCGGCCTCCGCGGCCAGGCAGAAGCGGCCGATGAGCTGGCTGGTGGTGTCCTTGAGGCGGGCCTGGGCCACCGCGGTGCCGTCGTAGCCGTGCGGCCACCACTCCTCCTCCTGGAGCCGGTCGAGGGCGGCGGCGAGTTCGGCGGGGTCGGTGCCGGCCGGCACGTATCTGCCGACGGCGACCGCGTAGACCTCCTGCCGTTCCGGTTCGGCGTGCAGGCAGTTGGGGTCGATGTGGCCCGCGTGCAGGCCGTCCTCGATGTCGTGCACGGAGTAGGCGACGTCGTCGGACCAGTCCATGACCTGCGCCTCGAAGCAGGTGCGGGTGCCGGGGGCCTCCTTGCGGACCCAGTCGAAGACCGGGCGGTCGTCCTCGTACACGCCGAACTTCGGCGACGCCGGGTCGGTCGGGTGCGCGCCGCGCGGCCAGGGGTACTTGGTGGCCGCGTCCAGGGCGGCGCGGGTGAGGTTGAGGCCGACGGAGCCCTCGGGAGTGAACCGTTTGGGTTCGATGCGGGTGAGGAGGCGCAGGGACTGGGCGTTGCCCTCGAAGCCGCCGCAGTCGTCCGCGAACTCGTTCAACGCCTGTTCGCCGTTGTGGCCGAAGGGCGGGTGGCCGAGGTCGTGGGAGAGGCAGGCGGCCTCGACGAGGTCGGGGTCGCAGCCGAGGGCGGCGCCCAGCTCCCGGCCGACCTGGGCGCATTCGAGGGAGTGGGTGAGTCGGGTGCGGGGGCTGGCGTCCCACATCTGGCTGGGGTTGCCGGGGGTGACGACCTGGGTCTTGCCGGCGAGCCTGCGGAGCGCTCCGCTGTGCAGGACGCGGGCGCGGTCCCGCTGGAAGGCGGTGCGGCCGGGGCGTTTGTCGGGTTCGGGGGCCCAGCGGTCGGCTGACGCCGGGTCGTAGGCCGAGGAGGGTGCGGGTGCGGGGACTGCCATGGTTCGACAGTACGGGGCGATAGTGACAAACGGGTGTTTGGTGCGCCTACTCGCCCGCCGGGTCGGGTGGGTTCGCGTGTGCGGGCGGGTGGGGGCTGGTCGCGCAGTTCCCCGCGCCCCTGGGGGCGCGTCGCACACCCGCGTCTGCCGGGCGCGGCCCCCCTTACGCGGCCGCGGTCACGGGCGTTTCCCGTGCACGCTGATAGCGGTGCAGGACCAGGGCGGCCATCGCGTCGTGGGCTCCCAGTGGGGCCGACGCCAGCCATGGGGCCCGGTCCGCGCACTCCGTGGCGAAGCGGCCGGGGGCCGTGAAGTAGGAGGCGATGGCGATGCGGTAGCGGCCCCTTGCCTGCAGAGCGGTGATCGCCTCCTGGACCGTCGGAGCCGCCGCCGAGGCGTAGGCCGGGAGGACCGGGACACCCAGGCGTGCCGCGAGGAGCCGGGCCATGCGGTTGGTGTCGACCTTGGAGTCGGGGTCGCGGGAGCCGGCCGCCGCCAGGACCACGGCACTCGCGGGCCGGGGGCGCCAGCCCGCCTCCAGCAGCCGGGCGTGCAGGGTGTCCGCCAGGAGGGGATGCGGGCCCAGCGGGGCGGCGACACGGGTGCAGGCCGGGGAGGCCGCGGCCATCTCCGGGATGTCCTGCCTGACGTGGTACCCGCGGCTCAGCAGCAGCGGGACCAGGACGGCCGGGGTGTCGCCGAGGGCCGCGAGGGTGTCCGGGAGCAGCGGCTCGTTCAGCTCGATGTGCCCAAGGCGCACGGACAGCTCGGGGCGCAGCTCGCGCACCCGGTCCATCAGGGCCCGCACGGTGCTGAGCGCACGCGGGTCACGGCTGCCGTGGGCCACCAGGACCAGGGCGGGCGGGCCGGGGCGCGGAGGAAGGTCGGACACGGTCATGACGGGATCCTCGCCGGGCGGGATTGCACCCCCGTTGCCTGACGGTCACGGGAGTTTTCGTACGCTTCACGGCACGAATCCGGCCGCTGTGAGCGAACCGGAACGCCTCGGCCTGCGTCCTCCAAGGTCGGAGCCGCCGGGGGGAGGCCACGGGGAAGCCGAGGAGAAGTCGAGGGGGAACAACCGTATGAAGATCCGCCGACCGCGGCTGCCGCGCACCCGTACCGGCAGACGGCGTCTGGTGCAGGGCGTGATGGCCGGGTGCGTGCTGGCGCTGCTGCCGGCCACCTGGCTGTACGTGTCGACGGCCGACCGGCTGCGCACGGTGG
This sequence comes from Streptomyces sp. NPDC048254, assembly GCF_043201895.1. Lineage (NCBI taxonomy): Bacteria > Bacillati > Actinomycetota > Actinomycetes > Kitasatosporales > Streptomycetaceae > Streptomyces > Streptomyces sp. NPDC048254. The sequence continues at coordinate 835,295 of NZ_JBICZJ010000001.1, read as the reverse complement.
CGGACGTACCCCGCGCCGACGTCGCGGTCGTCTTCGGCGCGGGCCTGTGGGACGGCGAGCCGTCACCGTACCTCGCCCACCGCCTGGACGCGGCGGCGAAGCTGTACCGGGAGGGCCGTATCAAGGTCGTCCTCGTCACCGGCGACAACAGCCGGAAGGACTACGACGAGCCGGACGCCATGCGCACCTACCTGACCGCGCACGGCGTCCCCGGCGGGCGCATCGTCAGCGACTACGCCGGCTTCGACACCTGGGACTCCTGCGTCCGCGCGAAGAAGATCTTCGGCGTGGACCGGGCGGTACTGGTCAGCCAGGGCTTCCACATCCGGCGCGCGGTGGCGCTGTGCGAGGCGGCTGGGGTCGAGTCGTACGGCGTCGGGGTCGAGGACAAGCACGACGCGACCTGGTACTACGGCGGGACGCGGGAGGTCCTCGCGGCCTGCAAGGCGGCCCTGGACGTGCTGTTCGAGCCGAACCCCCAGTTCCTCGGAAAAAAGGAACCGGGGGTCGCGAAGGCCCTGGCCACGGCAGCCGGCCAGACCGGCCAGCCTGGTTAGGCCGGTTACGCCGGTTACGCCGGTTACGCCGGTCAGACCGACGAGGCCCGTCGGCCGGCCAGGCTCCTCGCTCAGTCAGGAGCGTCGGCCGTTCGAGCCCACCGGCCAGTCAGACCCGTCGGCCGTTCAGACCCACCGGCCAGTCAGGAGCGCTGGGCGGCCTCGGCGTACGCGGCCGCAGCCCCGGCCGTGGCCGCAGCCGAAGTCGCCGCCGTCGCCGCAGCCGAAGTCGCCGCCGTCGCCGCAACCGGAGTCGCCGCCGTCGCCGTGGCCGAAGTCGTCGCCGTCGCCGTGGCCGAAGTCGTCGCCGTGGCGGCAGCCGAGGTCGTCGCCGGGTGGTGTGGGCGGCCGCCGGTGGTGCGCGGGTGGAACGCGGGGGTGTCGGCCCGGACTTCGGCGGCGCGGCCGAGGTGTTCGAGGCCGCCGTCGGAGGTCCAGCGGCCGAGCGCGCCGGTGCGGACCATGACGCGGCCCGCGCCGAGGAACGGATCGGGTGCGTACCGCCCGGCGTTCCGCGTGCCGTCGCCGGGGTGCCCCGCCGGGACGCAGTCGCCGCCCGCCCACACCTCGCCCATCTCGCCGACGGGCAGCGGCCGGCGGTCGGCGTCGAGGACGTACACCGTGGTGTTGGCGACGGGGCGGCCGACGGCCGGTCGTCCGGCGGCCGGGTCGTGGCGGCCCATGGTGCTGACGACGGTCGCCTCGGCCGGACCACGGCAGTCGAAGAGGGCGGCCTGCCGCGACCAGTGGTCGGCGAGCGGACGCGGCGGGCCGGACTCCCCGGCGACGGCGACCGCGCGCAGCCGCGGGCAGGCCGCGGGGTCGATGCCGGACAGCACGGCCGGGGTGGCGATCAGGACGGTCGCGGTGCCGGCCGCGGCGGCGGGGTCCGCGCCGCGGATGACCAGGGTGGCGCCGCGGGTGAGGCAGCCGAGGATCTCCCAGGCGGCCGGGCCGGAGGCGATGCCGAGGAGTTGGGCCACCCGGTCGCCGGGGCGGATGCCGAGGCCGCCGGGTTCGGTGAGCAGCAGGTTGGTGACGTTGCGGTGGCTGACCTTCACCCCTTCGGGGCGGCCGGAGGAGGTGTCGGCGGTGAAGAGGACGTGGCAGCCGTCGTCGGGGTGCGGGGGCACGATCATGGTGGCCCGCTGGTACGGCACGGGGTCGTCGAGGGCGATGAGCCGGTGGCCGTCGGGGAGCGGGATGCGCGGGGCGTGTTCCTTCTGGGTGAGGATCACCCGGGTGCGGGCGGTGCGGAGGACGTGCCCGAGCCGCTCCGGGGGCGTGCGGCCGATGTCCTGGGGGACGTAGGCGGCGCCCGCCTTGAGGACGGCGAGCAGCCCGACCAGCGTCGGGATGGACCGGCGGGCGAAGAGGCCGACATGGTCGCCGGGGCGGACGCCCTCGCGGACCAGGTGGGCGGCGAGGGCACCGGCGTAGCGGTCGAGTTCGCCGTAGGTGAGGGTCGCGCCGTGGTGTTCGGCGGCGACGGCGTGGGGGTGGGCGATCGCGTGCCGTTCGATCGCGCGGTGGACGAGCGGTTCGTGGACGGGTGCGCTGGGGCCGCGGCCGTACTGCCAGAAGAGGTGCTGGTCGCGGGGGGTGAGGTGACGCAGAGGCATGGCTCGGAGACCTCCTGGCTGCATGCGTGTACGTGGGGGGAGGCCGGGTCCGGGTGCGGCGGGGGCCCGGACCGGGCCGTGGAGCGAGAGGCCGAACGTCGTACGGGGTGGTGCGTGGTGCGCGGAGCTTCGCGAACAGGTGCACGACTGTAGTCGGGCCCCTTGAAGTCTCAACGGTGACCGACCGGCCAACCCCGGCACGGAACAAGCCACATGGGCCGTACGAGGTCGCCGCGGCCACGGCTACGACGCGGCGGGGCCGGGCAGCCCGCGGGTCAGCCAGTCACCGCCCTCGATACGACGGCCGTCCGCACGCAGCCCGGCGGCCACGGCGGCCCCCGCGAGGTACACCCAGGCCCGGACGGCGGCCCCGTCCCGCCGTCGTACGACGTCCCGCTCCACGCGCACGTAGGGACCGTGCGGGTCCCCCTCCACGCATTCCTCCAACTCGTCGAGTTCCAGGAGGAGTCGGTCGTACGACTCCGGGCGGGCGGTGACCAGTTCGCCGCACACGCCCGCGCCGGGTGCCTCGACGGCGTAGGGGTAGCCGGGCCCGTCGTACAGCACCGCGCCCGGGAGCCGGCCGGGTTCCTCGGACACGGTCCGCCCCCGCAGGAACAGGTCGTGGTTGATTTCGCCGGGGCGGAGCGTGCCGTAGACGAAGAAGGGGAGGTGGCGGGGGTTCCGGGCGGTCACAGAAAGGATTCTCCTCCCCCTCCACCCCCACACACATCTCCATGGAGGCGCTATGGACATGGATTGTCATGGCCTCTTAAATCGCTGTCGTCACCAGCGCCACCCCCACGCCTCTGAGGCGCATCTCCAAGGAGATCGATGAGCCGGACACGGAACACCCGAGTTTCCCGTCTCGCCACGGCCGGCGTCGCCGCCACCACCGCGACCCTGCTGGCCGCCGCGCTCTCCCCCGCCGCCCACGCCGACGCGAGACCGACCCGGGCCACCGCGATCGAGAACGCGGCGCAGGCGCTCGTCCAGTACGCCAAAACCCTCGGCCTCACCGCCACCGAGGGCACCAAGGTCCGGGACGTGGTCGTCGACAAGAACGGCACCCAGCACGTCCGTTACGACCGAACCTACCGCCAACTCCCCGTCCTGGGAGGCGACTTCGTCGTCCACCTGAAGCCGGACGGCGCCTACCGCGGCGCCGACCGGGCGACCCGGAGCAAGATATCCCTCGCCTCGATCGTTCCGAACATATCCGCCGCGAAGGCCGCCGACCTCGCGGTGAACGCGCTGCGGGCGGCGAACCTCGGCGACGCGCTGAAGCAGGTGAAGGCCAGGCCGGAGCTGGTCGTCGACGCCCTGCACGGCACCCCGAAGCTGGCCTGGCGCACCAACGCGGTCGGCAAGGACTCGCTCGGCAACCCGGTCGCCCGCACGGTGCTCACGGACGCCCGCAGCGGCGCCCAGATCGACGCCTGGGACAGCATCGAGACGGCGACGGGCGACGGCCAGTCGCTGTACAGCGGCACGGTTCCACTGGAGACGACGCTCTCCGGATCGACGTACAACCTCACCGACCCGACGCGCGGCAACACGTACACGGGCGACGCGGCCAACAAGACGGACCTGTGCATCTTCGGCATCTGCATCGTCCGCGCGCCGTCGACGGTGTTCACCGACACCGACAACCACTGGGGCACCGGGGCGACTTCGGACCGCTCCTCGGCGGCCGTCGACGCCCAGTACGGCACCAACGAGACCTGGGACTACTACAAGAACGTCCACGGCCGCACCGGTATCGCCGGCGACGGCAAGGGGTCGTACAACCGCGTCCACTACGGCAACAGCTACAACAACGCCTTCTGGGACGACAGTTGCTTCTGCATGACGTACGGCGACGGTGACGGGACCACCTTCGGCCCGCTGGTGGCGCTGGACGTGGCGGGCCACGAGATGACCCACGGCGTCACCTCCAAGACCGCGGCGCTGACCTACTCGGGCGAGTCCGGCGGCCTGAACGAGGCGACCTCCGACATCCTCGGCACGCTGGTGGAGTGGTACGCGAACAACTCCGCCGACCCGGGCGACTACCTGATCGGCGAGGAGATCGTCCGCTCCGGCTTCGGCAAGGCGGCACTGCGGTTCATGGACCAGCCGTCGAAGGACGGGAACTCGGCCGACTACTGGAGCTCGTCGGTCGGCAATCTCGACGTCCATTACTCCTCCGGCGTCGCGAACCACTTCGCCTATTTGCTGGCGGAGGGCAGCGGCGCGAAGACCATCAACGGCGTGAGCTACAACTCGCCGACGTACAACGGCTCGACGGTGACGGGGATCGGACGGGACAAGCTGGGGGCCATCTGGTACCGCGCCCTCACGGTCTACATGACGTCCTCGACGAACTACGCGGGCGCGCGGACGGCGACCCTGAACGCGGCGAAGGACCTGTACGGGACGGGGAGCGCCGAGTACAACGCGGTGGCCGCGGCCTGGAGCGCGGTGAACGTGAACTGACCCGCCGCGCGGGCGGGTGACGGCGGCCGCCCCGGTGACCGAACCGGGGCGGCCGTCACATACACCCCAGACAAAGGGGAATAGCGCAATTCAAGGAAAGACGTGATCCGGGAATGCCGAGCACTTCCTGGGTGGATCCCATGGCGATGATGTGCAGCTTCGGTGACCGTACGCGCAATTCCCGAACCCCTTTGCCCTGACGGCCACTTGCGGCAATTCGCCGCGTGGACTAACTAGATAAATCATGAACTTGTTCAGCCGCCCCCACACATCCCGCCGCACCCCCACTGTCCCCCCACGCACGACGGCCGCGCCGGCCTCCCCCACCTCCGCCCCTGTCCTCCTCGACCCCGCCCTCGCCGCCCTCACCGGCGAATGGATCGTCGACCCGGCCCACAGCAGAATCGGTTTCTCGGTCCGGCACGCGATGGTGACGACGGTCCGCGGGGCCTTCGCCGAGTACAAGAGCCGCCTCTACTTCGACGGCCGCGACCCGTCCCGCTCCCAGGCGGAGCTGATCATCTCCACGCCGAGCGTCGACACGGGCGTGGAACAACGCGACGCCCATCTCATCGGCCGCGACTTCCTGGACGCGGCAACCTACCCGCGCATGCGCTTCGCCAGCACGGCGGTCCGTCTCAAAGCCCCCGACGTCTACGTCATGACCGGCGACCTCACCATCAAGAACACGAGCCGCCCGGTGGACCTGGAGCTGACCTACATAGGCAACGTCACGGACCCCTTCGGCTACCAGCGCGTCGGCTTCGACGGCACGACCACCATCAACCGCATGGACTGGGGCCTGTCCTACAACTCCCGCCTGGCGGAGGGCGGCGCGATGGTGAGCGAGACGGTGCGGCTGCAGTTCGACATCGCGGCGATCCGGATGACACCGGAAGGGGGCTGAGATGCAACTGTGCCATCAGGGCGAGGAGTCGTTCAAAGCGATGGAACGAGCCTGACCACAGTCACGGTCAGGACGGACCCGGAGACGTAGTAGAGCACGATGGCACCGAGGACCGTGGCCTCGCGACGGTCACGCTCGCCCCTTACACCGACCGACCCGTGCCCGTACGGATCTCGTCCGATGGTCGCCGCCATCGCTTCCCTGAACGCATGGGCATCGCGCATCTTGGCCAGGGTGTCATCGGCGGGCGGGGCGTAAGTGATGCGGTAGTTCAAGCGACGCCCCGCCTCTCGGCCTCGTCCGCCGCCAGGCGCTGCAGCAGCGCCTCTGCCTCCGGGTCGGGAACCGCTTCGAGCATCCAGTGCCGCATGACCGCATGGATGTCCTGCACACCGGCCTCGCCGATAGCCCGGTCGAACTCCTCGCGGCGCTTCTCGGGGAGGGCCGCGCGGATGTCGGGGATGCTGTTGGGAACCTGGACCTCGACGCCGTTGACGAAGGTCTTCAACGGTTCGGCCATGGTCGTCCTCCTCAAGAGCGGGGGTGCGCTGCCGCCACCGTAATCGGCGAGCACGGCCGGCGGCTCGAGATCGAGCTCGCACCACACGGACTTGCCGACGGTGTGCCCGTCGACCCCCCATCGGTCGGCGATCTCACCCACGATGAGCAGCCCGCGGCCGAACATCTCCTCCTGCGCCGGATCGCGCGGGCTCGGCAGCAACTCCCCTTTCGGGTCGGACACGGACACTCGTAAGGCACAGTCGGTGAGGGCGATCTCAACCCGGAAGAGCCGGTCACGGAGACAGCCGTGCAGTACCGCGTTGCCGGCCAGCTCGGAGACGAGCAGAGCGGTGTCGGCAGCAAGTCCGGGGTGACCCCACTCGGTGACGAGGCGATGGGCCCGGCGGCGGGCGAGGCTGACACTCCTGGGGAGCGGGGTGTAGTCGAGGCGGTCGTAGCGGAGGGAGATGCCGGGCTCGGGGGGCTGTTCAGGGGTGGCCATGTCGCTTACCTCCGGGAAGAGATGGGCAGCGCCGGACGGTGAATGGCGCCACTCCGCGAGCGGTTCGTCACTGACGGTAAGGGGGCGAGATCGCATGCCGCAAGCTCCTCCCGGAGGAATTCCTCCGAAAGAGGTTTGCGGGCGCCCCGGCATCGGGCCAGACTGGCCGCGCACCGAGACCACAAGGAGCGCCGACGTGACGACCAATCAGCGCATGCAGGGCAACAGCACGTCCACCGTCTTGGGGCGGCGCCTCGGCAGCGATCTGATGGCACTGCGCACGGAAGCCGGCCTCACGCAGTCCCACGCAGCCAAAGCGCTCACGGCGTCGACCACCAAGGTCGCCAAGATGGAGGGCGGTTGGGTGCCCGTACGCGATCCGGACATCCGGGCGCTGTGCGAGTTGTACGGCGTACGCGATCCGGGTGTGGTCGGCGGCCTTATGGAGTTGGCGAGGATCGACCGCGAGCGGCGCAAAGCCAAGGGTTGGTGGGACGACTACACGATCAACGGCGTCATGCAGGAGTACGTCACTTTGGAGAGCGCGGCAACGGAAATCCGCGCCTGGCAACCCTCATTCGTCCCCGGCCTCCTTCAGACAGCATCGTATGCAAGGAGATTGAGGCAGGGTTTGGCCACGACGGCCGCCAAGAGTCCGGAACCTGACGAGGAATTCGTCGCAGCACGACTGGCACGCCAGAAGCGCCTGTACCAGGACCCTCCGCTTGCCTTCCGTACTGTGATCTACGAGGCGGTACTTCACAACTTCCCTGGCGGCGCAGCAACAGCCCGCGGTCAACTCGGCCAGCTCGCGGAGGTGGCCGAGCTGCCAAACGTTTCACTGCGAGTCTTCCCCTTTGGCGGAGGTACACATCCAGGGTTGAACGGCTCATTCAACATCATGTCGTTCGCCGAGTCAGGCGCCATGGATGTCGTCTACGTGGAAGCTCCGTTCGCTCAACGATGGGTCGAGGGCGGCGACGGCGCTGCGGCCTACGATGAGCTATTTGAAATGATCAGCGAACACGCTCTGGACGAGGCCGCTTCGGTGTCGCTTCTTCACAGACTTCGAAAGGAACTCTGAGTCGTGCCTGAGCCCGAGTACCGCAAGTCCAGCTACAGCGACCAGGCGGCCGAGTGCGTGGAGATAGCCACCAACATCCCGATGACCGTGGCCGTACGAGACTCCAAGCACCCCACGGGACCCTCCCTGCGCCTCTGCTCAGCCACCTGGACGGCCTTCCAGGCGTCCCTCCGAGAAGGGCGGCTGTAGCTCCGGCGCATGACCGATTCTGTCTGCGCCGACGAGCCGGCCAACCTCCATCATGATCCGATACGCCACCGCGGCCGATTCCACCACCGCATCCCACAACGGCGACGCGATATATTCCACATCCGACTTGTCAGTTCCCTCCCGCCCCAGCAGCTCATCAAGGGCCCAGCCCAACCCCGCCAGCGCCGCAGCCTCCTGCCGCGAGGCCAGAACCGTGCCCAAAGTTGCGACCGGGTCGTCCAGAACCAGAGTGTTGTCGTACAGAATGTTGAGATTCATCGTGAAGTCGTCGAAGTAGCCCTCCCCGGGATAGACCCGCCCGATCCATACGCGCTCCTGATGGGCCCTGTCGGACAGCGCCTTAACAGCAGAGATGACGTTGTGCCTCATCTCCGGGAATCGCACCCTGTCAGCCGAATATGAGCTCAACGTCGTTCTCCACACAAAACTGCAGGACGACCACCAACTGACGGATGTCATCGATGTGCCGCTGATGAAGCGGGTCGGCACCGTCCCTGTCCAAGCCATGAGCAATCTCTTGCAGACGCGGGAGCATCACCGCGCATTCGGCTGCCTGCACATCGGGACCGTTGTCGTCGGGATGGTTGAGAAGCGGCGTAAGCACAGTGGAGACATCGCTCCACTCTCGCAGCCCGCCGAAGCCTCGCATGTCATCGAGCGCGAACCCTTCGCAACGCGCCAGCCAGCCCCGGAACACGCCGAATCCGGTATAGGACCATGAGACGTCCGGGCTGGAGACGTCCCCGTCTCCTGAAAACAGAACGAGCCCCATAGCGCCTCCCCTGAGCCGGTGCGCACACAGGATGAGCCGCTCCGAACGTAGACGGCAACTCATTACTCTCGCCACGCCTTCCCCCACAACCTCGAAGATCGAGGTGCCATAGTTGAGGACTGTGACGGTGGCGCCCGCGAGCCAGCCGGTGAAGCCGCTGCCTCCGCCGCTGTCCGATGAGCCGCCGGATCCGTTTGCTGTGCCAGTCGAATCGTTGTGTTCGGCGTAGAGCGTGTTGGCGGATTTCTTCGGTTTTCCTGGAACAGGGCCGGGTGTGGTTCGGGCTTTGCTCCCGGGCTGCTTCACGTTCCGGAACTTCCCGGGCAGGGAGGGGAGACAGGCCGAGGGCGACTCGACCGCCGCGTGAGGATGGGCGAGTTGCCCCCGGTCGGCCTCTGGCCCTGGCGGGCGGTCTCGTGCGCTGCGGCACTCCAGGAACACTGCGCCGGCGCGTACCCGCCCCGCGGGCCCGCACGAGGGCGGAGGACCCAGCCACCTGTCGGGAGGCCGGGTGCCAGTACATGCCGGAGTGGTTCTGGACGGCCTGGTCCTGCCGCTTCCGCGGACCGCAGTGGTCCACCGGTGGACCCGCCGGAAGGTCCCCACGAGGGGGGTCACCCGTTCACCCCCGAAGGGCCCGCCGTTCGTGTGTTTTTCATACTGGACCCTTCGAAAGCCCCCTGACCTGCCCGAACTCCCCCGCAACCGCTGCCTCGCCCCCTCTCCGTGACACCCATTCATCCCACACCTGACGGAATCTCAGGGAGCGGGCCCGGCCCGTTGGCTTTTACCTCGGAAGAGCAAGGGAGTGGGACGAGCTCGACGAGGGAGCACCATGCGACGCACTGTCCGTCCGCTGGCCGGGGCCGCGCTCGCCGTGGCCGCGGCCGGCCTCGGCGCCGCGCCGGCGTACGGCGGCAGTACCGGCAGCCTGGACGTCTACCCGTCGACCGCGACGGCGGGCGCCCAGGTCTCGGTGAACACGGCCGCCTGCGGGGAGAAGTCGTCAGCCGTCGGGGACGCCAGTTCGGTCGGCGCCGGAACGTTCACGCTCGCGCCCAGCACCCATGAGGGCGAGGCGATCGGCCAGTTCCAGGTGCCGCCCAGCGCGCAGCCGGGGACGTACGAGATCGTCGCGAAGTGCGCCGACGGGAACCGGCAGGTGGCCGGCGACCTGGTGGTGGCACTGATGCCGGCCGCCGGCGGGCAGGTGCAGCCCCACGGCAGTGTGAAGACGGGGGTCGGTGGTGCTCTGGGCACCGACCCCGTACAGACCGCGGCGGGTGTGACGGCTCTGGCCGTCGCCGCTGCGGGCGGTACCTGGCTCCTGCATCGCCGGGCGAGAGGCGACGGGATCTGACGGACACCCTCCGCTGTCCGTCCGCCGGTACCGCACATCCCACCCCCTCCGGGTCCGACGCCCCTCGCGGCCCGGAGGGGGTAGGGGGTCAGGTTTGTTAGAGGCTGTCACTTTCGCGAGGCCTCTCACTGTTGTTAGAGGTGGCGCCCCTGCTGCACCGGGTCGCTCCCGCTAGCCCCTCACCCCCGCGTTAGAAGCTCTAACCTCCGAAATAGGGGTTCGCATGCGCAAGATCGGGGACACCGCGATAGCCGCCGTAACCGTCATAGCGCTCGGCTCAGGCGTCTGGCTGCTCGGCCCCGGCTCCGGTCCGCACACCGCGCCACCCCAGCCGTCCGCCGCCGAGGGCCGCCCCGACCCCGGCGAGGAACGCCTCGAAGCCCCGGCACTGCCCCCGTCCCCGCCCACCCGCATCCGCATCCCCGAGATCCGTGTGAACGCCCCTCTGATGGGCCTCGCCCTCACCCCCGCCGGCAGCCTCGACGTCCCGCCCGCCGGCAACAAGAACCTCGCCGGCTGGTACGAGTCGGGCACCGCACCCGGCGAGAGGGGGACCGCGATCGTCGCCGGCCACGTGGACAACACCGAGGGCCCCGCCGTCTTCTACGACCTCGGCGCCCTCAAGCGCGGCGCGACCATCGAGGTGGACCGGCAGGACAAGACGGTCGCCGTCTTCACGGTCGACGCGGTGGAGGTGTACCAGGCCCGGGACTTCCCCGACGAGAAGGTCTACGGAGCCGCGCGACGCCCCGAGCTCAGAGTGATCACCTGCGGCGGCGGCTACTCCCGGGCCACCGGCTACCAGGGAAACGTCGTGGTCTTCGCCCACCTGACGGGAAGCCGCTGACGAACGGCCGCGCAAGGCCGTCCCCCCGGCCGGTCGCCGCCGGCGCGCACCCCGCCGACGCGCACCCCGCAGGCCGCCGGGGCGAGCCACCCGCTCCCCCCGCGTTTCCCCACCTCACAGCGCCCGCCGGCCCGGCCCCAGACCCCTCACACCCCACCCCCGCCCCTGAAGAGGGCAGCGTTCCGTGCGGGAAACAGGGGGGATGCGGCCGGGTAACGTCCGCCGCGCACGCTCCTGGGCATGACCTCGTATACGCGTGTGGCGGTGATCGGCGCCGGCCCCGAGACGCGCCCCGGGGGCCGGGGACGGGACGGGTGTGAACCGCGCTCCCGCGAACGGCACTCCCGCGACCCGCACCACAGCCACGCGCCCGGCGAGGCCGAGGCACGCCCCGGCGAGGTCGGCGTACCGCTCGCCGTCGCCGCTCCGGGCGCGTTCACCCACGATGGAGGCTCCTGATGACCGCCACCCCGGGGGCCACCCCCACGATCGTGCTCGTCGGCCACGGGATGGTCGGGCAGCGTTTCCTCGAAGCGCTGGCCGAGCGCGGTCTGACCGCCACGCACCGCGTGGTCGTGCTGTGCGAGGAGCCGCGTCCCGCATACGACCGGGTCGCCCTCACCTCGTACTTCACGGGCACCTCCGCCGACGAACTCTCCATGACCGACCTGGAGTTCATCGACGCCCACGGCATCGAGCTGTACCTCGGCGACCCCGCGGAGACGGTGGACCGCGTGGCGCGGACGGTGACGGCCAGGTCCGGCCGGGTCTTCGGCTACGACACGCTCGTGCTGGCCACCGGCTCGTACCCGTTCGTGCCGCCCGTCCCCAACAAGGACGCCGAGGGCTGCTTCGTCTACCGCACGATCGAGGACCTGCTGGCGATCGAGGCGTACGCGAAGTCGAGGGCGACCGTGGGTGCAGTGGTCGGCGGCGGTCTGCTCGGACTCGAGGCGGCCGGCGCGCTGAAGGGGCTCGGGCTCACCGCGCACATCGTGGAGTTCGCGCCCCGGCTGATGCCGGTGCAGGTGGACGCGGGCGGTGGCGCGGCCCTGCTGCGCACCATCGAGGAGACGGGCCTGAGCGTGCACACGGGCGTGGGGACGCAGGAGATCGTGACGGACGACGCGGGTGCCGTCGTCGGCATGAAGCTGTCCGACGGCTCCGAACTCGTCACCGACATGGTGGTGTTCAGCGCCGGAGTGCGGCCGAGGGACCAACTCGCCCGGGACTGCGGCCTGTCGGTCGGCGAGCGCGGTGGCATCGCCGTCGACGAGCAGTGCCGCACGGTGGACGACCCCCGGGTGTTCGCGATCGGCGAGTGCGCGCTGGCGGCGGACGGCCGGGTGTACGGCCTGGTGGCGCCCGGGTACGAGCAGGCGGCGACGGCCGCGGCCACCATCGCGCGGGACGAGTCCGCCTTCACCGGCGCCGACCTGTCCACCAAGCTCAAGCTGCTCGGCGTGGACGTGGCCTCCTTCGGCGACGCGCACGGCACGACCGAGGGCTGCCTGGACGTCGTCTACTCCGACGCCCGCTCGGGCCTGTACAAGAAGCTGGTCATCGGCCGGGACGGCACGCTGCTCGGCGGCATCCTGGTCGGCGACGCGGACGCGTACGGCACGCTGCGCGCCCTCACCGGCTCGGTGCCGCCCCTGTCCCCGGAGTCCCTGGTGCTGCCGGCCGGTGCGAGCGGCGGCGCCCAGCTCGGCCCGTCCGCGCTCCCCGACGAAGCGGTCGTCTGCTCCTGCCACAACGTCAGCAAGGGCACGATCCGCGGCGCGGTGAGCGAGCACTCCTGCACCACCGTGCCGGAGGTCAAGAAGTGCACCAAGGCCGGGACCGGCTGCGGCAGTTGCGTCAAGGTCCTCGGCCAGCTGGTCACGGCCGAGCTGGAGGCGTCCGGCGTCGAGGTCGACAAGGGGCTGTGCGGCTGCTTCGCGCAGACCCGCGAGGAACTGTACGAGATCGTCCTCGCGCTGCGCGTCAACACCTACCGGGAGCTGCTCGACCGTTACGGCCGGGAGGGCGCCCGGGGCGGCGACGGCTGCGAGGTCTGCAAGCCGGCGGTGGCGTCGGTCATCGCCTCCCTCGCCCCGGTGATCGGCGCGAGCGGCTATGTCCTGGACGGCGAACAGGCGGCGCTCCAGGACAGCAACGACCACTTCCTCGCCAACCTCCAGAAGAACGGCTCGTATTCGGTCGTCCCGCGCATCCCCGGCGGCGAGATCACCCCCGAGGGCCTGATCGTGATCGGCGAGATCGCCCGGGACTTCGGCCTCTACACGAAGATCACCGGCGGTCAGCGGATCGACATGTTCGGCGCGCGGGTCGAGCAACTCCCGCTGATCTGGACGCGGTTGGTGGACGCCGGATTCGAGTCCGGCCACGCGTACGGCAAGGCGCTGCGGACGGTGAAGTCGTGCGTCGGACAGACCTGGTGCCGTTACGGCGTCCAGGACTCGGTCCGGATGGCGATCGACCTGGAGCTGCGCTACCGGGGCCTGCGGTCGCCGCACAAGCTCAAGTCGGCGGTCTCCGGCTGCGCCCGTGAGTGCGCGGAGGCCCAGTCGAAGGACTTCGGTGTCATCGCCACGGCCAACGGCTGGAACCTCTACGTCGGCGGCAACGGCGGCGCCACTCCGCGCCACGCGGACCTGCTGGCCCAGGACCTGACCGACGCCGAACTGGTCCGGCTGATCGACCGCTTCCTGATGTTCTACATCCGCACGGCGGACCGCCTGGAGCGCACGTCGACCTGGCTGGAGCGGATCCCGGGCGGCCTGGACCATGTCCGTGACGTGGTGGTCGAGGACTCCCTCGGCATCTGCGAGGAGCTGGAGTCCCTGATGGCGGCGCACGTCGCCCACTACGCCGACGAGTGGGCGTCGACCATCGCCGACCCGGACAAGCTCGCCCGGTTCGTGTCCTTCGTCAACGCCCCCGACACCCCCGACCCGGTCGTCGGCTTCGTGCCCGAGCGCGACCAGACGAAGCCCGACCTGCCCCTGCTGTCGATCGGCATGCGTCCCGCCGAAGACGTTCTGGAAGGAAGCGCCCAGCGATGACCCTGGCACCCGAGACCACCGAGCTGAAGGTCCAACTCCAACTGGAGGACAGCTGGTTCACGGTCTGCGACCTGAGCCGGCTGACCCCCGGCCGGGGCGTGGCCGCACTCCTTGCGGACGGCCGCCAGGTCGCCGTGTTCCGCGACCGCACGGACCGCCTGTACGCCATCGACAACCGCGACCCCTTCGGCGGCGCGGCGGTCCTCTCCCGCGGCCTGACCGGCACCCACCAGGGCCGCCCGTTCGTCGCCTCGCCGCTGCTGAAGCAGCGCTTCGACCTGGAGACGGGTCAGTGCCTGGACGACGAGGGGGTGCGGGTGGCCGCCTACACGGTACGGGCCGCCGCGCCCCGCCCCTGAAGACGACGCTCGCGCTGTGCTCCAGGAGCGGGGCGCGGCACGGCGACTGTGCCGGCCTCGGGGGACGCGGCGTCGGTGCTCCTCAGAGTTCAGAGCTCCTTCAGGACGGCGGCGTAGGAGACCCCGGTGAGTTGCTCCGACGCGTCCCAGAGGCGTTGCGCCATGGTGTCGTCGCGGGTCCAGGGTGCGCGCCGGGAGGGGGCCGGGGTGCCGCGCCACATCGCGATCGAGGGCCCGGTGAAGGAGTCGGGCCGTACGCCGGGGGCGGTGGCCGCGTACAGCGTGGGCAGCGCCCCGGCCTCGGCGGACTGCGCGAAGACGGCGTTCGCGGCGGTCATCACCCGCTCGGCTCCGCGCCGTCCTTCGGCACGGGGGCCGGCGGTCTGCAGGTTGGTGGACGCGTACCCGGGATGGGCGGCGGCCGCGACGAGGTCGCCGCCGTGGGCGTCGACGCGCCGGGCCAGTTCGTGGACGAAGAGCAGGTTGGCGGTCTTGGACCGGCCGTAGGCGATCCAACGCCGGTAGCGGCGGCTGCTGTTGAGGTCGTCGAGGTCGATGTTGGCGAGGACGTGCATCATGCTGGAGACGGTGACGACGCGAGCGGCGGGGGTGCCCAGCAGGACGGGCATGAGCAGCCCGGTGAGGGCGAAGTGCCCGAGGTGGTTGACCCCGAACTGCGTCTCGAACCCGTCCGCGGTGGTCCCGTACGGCGGCGCCATCACCCCGGCGTTGTTGACGAGGAGATCGAGGCGCGCGTACGGGAACGAACCGGCGAAGTCCCGTACCGAGGCCAGGTCCCCGAGGTCGAGCCGCCCGAACTCGATGTGCGCGTCGGGCACTTCGGCGGCCATCCGGTCCCCGGCCTCGTGTCCCCGCGCCTCGCTCCGGCAGGCGAGCACGACCCGGGCCCCCTTGCGGGCCAGCTCCCGCGCGGTGACGTACCCGAGTCCGCTGTTGGCCCCGGTGACGACGGCGACCCGGCCGGTGAGATCCGGGATGTCGCCGCTTCTCCAGCCGCTGCCGCGCATGAGAGCGCCCTCCACAGGTGGGGGTCCGTGTCGCGGCCAGCCTACGAGGACGGGGCACGACAGGACACCGGACGCGGCCGTACGCGCCTCTGCTAGGAGCGTAGGGTGCCGGGATGATCGGCATTCCGGAGGCGCTGGCGCGCGGCACGATCGACCGCGAGGGTGAGCGCGGGGCGGCCTGGATCGCCGGGCTCCCGGCGATCGTCGAGGACCTGCTGGAGTGTTGGGAGTGCGTACCCGACGGTGAGGTGACGCACGGGGGCGTCGGAGTGATCGTCCCGGTACGGCAGCGGCCCACCGGCGGGCGGCTCGTGCTGAAGGTGTCGTTCCCGCATCCCGGCAACGTCCACGAGCCGGACGCGTTCGAGGCGTGGGAGGGCCGGGGAGCGGTCCTGCTGCACGGGCGGGACGACGCCCGTTTCGCCCTCCTGCTGGAACGGGCCCGCATGTCGACGCTGGCGGCGCTGTGGTCCGACGACGAGACGGTGGTGACCGTCGCGGGCCGCCTGAACCGCCGCCTGGCCGTCCCGGCGCCGGCGGGGCTGCCCCGGCTGAGGGACCGCGCCGGCACCTGGGAGACGGAGCTGCGCAGGGACGCGGCGGAACTGGCGCACGCGCTGCCGCCCCGCGTGGTGGACGCGGCCGTCGCCACCGCGCGCGAACTGGGCCACGACCAGCCGGACACCCTCGTCCACGGCGACCTGCACGCGAGGAACATCCTGCGGGCGGACCGGGAACCGTGGCTGGCGGTCGACCCGAAGGGCTACGCGGGAGACCCGGCGTACGACGGCGGCACGCTGCTCAAGTCCCGTGCGCTGTCCCTCATGCGGGCCGACGATCTGCCGGGGACGGTCCACCGCCTCCTCGACGTCTTCGCCGAGGCGGCGGAACTCGACCGCGAACGCGTAGGTCGCTGGGCGCAGTTCCACGCCGTGCAGGCGGCCTTCTGGGGCCGCCGGCACGGCTTCCGTATCGCACGCGGCGGCCCCCAGCTGGACCGCATCACCCGGTTCGCCGACGTGCTGGCGGAGTTGCCGGCCGTATAGGGGGCGCCCCGGCTCGTCACCGTCGTCCGCCGAACTCCCACTCGTGCACCTCTGTCTCCGCGTACCGGTGCGGAGCCAGGACGGCCCGCGCCCCCTCCGGATCCGGCGCCCGGACCAGTGCCGCCGTACCCAGCCAGGTGACCGCGTCGTCGGACAGCAGCGGGCCGAAGGCGATCAGATCGTCGCGGTCGACGCCGGGCGGCAGGCCGGGGACGGTGCCGGCGTCGGCCCGCTGCGGCCCCAGACCGAGCACCAGGTACCGGTCGCCGCCGGCCCGGCCGCCGGGGAACTCCCACATGGTGCGGCCCAGCAGGTTGCGCCACCGGCGCAGCAGCACGTCCCGGTAGACGCCGGCCTGGTAGTTGGGCTCGTCGAAGGCGAACGCGCGGGCAGCGGCGGGATCCGGGAGACCGACGATGTGCACACTGCCGGTGAGCGTCCCGCCGCCGTCGTCGAAGGCCGGCCCGCGGGCGATCAGCTCCGCCTCGTACCGGTCCATGTAGGACCAGTGCTCCTCCACCAGCTCCCGGCGCAACGCCAGGGAATCGGCCCGGTCACGGTGGTAACAGAAGAACTCCATGGCCGAGGACCCTTCCGCACCGCGAACGGTGTCTCAACAGGATTCCGTCGAGTCTCGGCACGCGGCTCCCCCAGCCGCCACCGCCGCCGCGTCCGCTACGGCCGCAACGTCACCGCCACCGCCACGCGGAGTTTCGCCACGAACTCCGCCCGCTCCGCGACCCGGTGCTTCCAGCCCTCGCCCGCCGCCTGCAGGACCTCCGCGATCTGGCGGGATGTGACGCTTCCCGTCTCCCGGCCGGAGTCGGCGATCGCCGTGGCGAGTGTGTCCAGGAAGGCGTTCCGGTGGTCGTCGTACATGCCGTGCAGCTGGGCGGTGCTGTGCTCCAGCAGGTCGTCGACGCCCACGTTGAGGTGCGTGCCGATGTACCGGCCCAGGTTCGCGTCGAGCGCGGCCACGAGACGAGCGTCGAGATCCGCGCCGGGCGCGGCCAGCGCCGTACGGACGTCGTCCAGAGCCCGGTCCAGCTCCTGCCGCATGGTCTCGCGGAACAGCTCCTCCTTGCCGGAGAAGAGGAAGTAGAGGCCGGGGCGGGAGATGTCCGCGGCCCGGGCCACCGCGTCCATCGACGTCTTGCGGTAGCCGAACGTGGCGAAAACGCTCAGCGCCGCCGCGAGCACCTGCTCACGGCGCTGGATGTCCCCTCGGGTCACGGTCATAGGCACACCATACCGACTGGGCGTGCTATACATGTTTTGTAGATTCTGTTTAGTGGAGTGAGAGCGAGAGAGCACCTCATGAGCAAGACCGTTCTGATCACCGGCGCCTCGACCGGCATGGGCGAGGCCCTCACCTTCGAGTACGCGGCACGCGGCTGGAACGTCGCCGCCACCATGCGCGACCCCGCCAGGGCCAACCCGGCCTTCGCCGGCCTCGACAACGTCCTGGTCACGCGCCTCGACGTCACCGACGCCGCGAGCATCGAGCAGGCCGTGCGGGAGACCGTCGACCGGTTCGGCGCCGTCGACGCGGTCGTCAACTCCGCCGGCTACGGACAGGTCGGCGCCGTCGAGGAGGTCAGCCCCGCCCAGGTGCGGGACCAGTTCGAGACCAACGTGGTGGGCGTCGTCCAGGTGGTCCAGGCCGTCCTCCCGCACATGCGGGAACGCGGATCCGGCCACATCCTCAACATCGGCTCCATGGGCGGCCACGTCAGCCTGCCCACCATGGCCGTGTACTGCGCCTCCAAGAGCGCCGTGCAGAACCTGACCGAGGGACTGGCCAAGGAGCTCGGCCCGCTGGGCATCCGCGTCACCCTGGTCGAGCCGGCCGGCTTCGACACCAACTTCGGGACCAGCTCCAGGCTCCCGGCCCGGTCCGTCCCGGACTACGCGGACGCCTACGCCACCATGGCCGAGTTCGCCAAGCAGGCGGTACGGGGCGACCTCACCAAGTCCATGGCGGCCGTGGCCGACATCACCGGCGCCGACGAGCCCCCGGTGCACCTGGCGGTGGCCACCGCCGGCCTGGAGATGGTGCGCGGCCACTTCGCCGAGCTGCTGGACGAGTACGCCCGCTGGGAGTCGGTCACGGCCGCCACCGGCTGACGCCCGCCCCCAGGACCCAGGCCGAGGCCGCGCCACCGGCCGACGACCGCTCCCCGGGCCGGGCGGGTCAGGCGACGCGCCGCAGCGCCTCGGGCGTGAGATCGGCGAGCGTCGGATACCCGTCGACGGCCATGATCAGGTCGGCCTCGGCCAGCAGGGCCCGCAGCACATGGACGAGGCCGGCTTCACCGCCGTACGCGAGACCGTACGCGTAGGGGCGGCCGACGCCCACGGCGGTCGCGCCCAGGGCCACGGCCTTGATGATGTCGGCTCCCGTCCGCACCCCGGAGTCGAACAGGACGGGCAGCCCGTCGGCGGCCTCGACCAGGCCGGGCAGCGCGTCGAGGGCGGGCAGGCCGCCGTTGGCCTGGCGGCCGCCGTGGTTGGAGCAGTAGACGCCGTCCACGCCGGCGTCCTTGGCCCGGCGGACGTCCTCGGGGTGGCAGATGCCCTTGAGGATCAACGGCAGATCGGTGATCGACCGCAGCCAGGGCAGGTCGTCCCAGGTGAGCGGGTTGCCGAAGACGCCCGCCCACAGGGCGACCGTGCCCTGCGGGTCCTCCTCCGGACTCCGGCCGCCGAGCAGGGCGCGGAAGACGGGGTCGCTGGTGTAGTTGGCCAGGCAGTTCCCGCGCAGCTGCGGGAAGTTGCTGGTGCTCAGGTCCCGCGGCCGCCAGCCGGTGATCCAGGTGTCCAGGGTGACCACGATCCCCTTGAACCCGGCCTGCTCGGCCCGGTGCACCAGGCTCTCCGCCAGCCCCCGGTCGGTGGGGGTGTAGAGCTGGAAGAAGCCCGGGGTGTCGCCGAACTCGGCGGCCACCTGCTCCAGCGGATCGACGGTCAGCGTGGAGGCGACCATCGGTACGCCGGTACGGGCGGCGGCGCGCGCCACGGCGAGATCACCGTGGCCGTCCTGCGCGCACAGCCCGATCACCCCGATCGGCGCCATGAACAGCGGCGAGGGCAGCCGCATCCCGAACAGGTCGACGGACAGGTCCCGCTCGCTCGCCCCCACCAGCATGCGCGGCACCAGCCCCCAGCCCTCGAACGCGCCGACGTTGGCCCGCTGGGTCCGCTCGTCGCCCGCGCCGCCCGCGACATACGACCGTACCGAGGGAGCCATCGCGGCCTGGGCCAACGGCTCCAGCTCGTCGTACGTCATCGGGAAGCTCGGCGTCACCCCGCGCAGCCCGTCGAGGTAGATCTCGTTCTGGTAGTCGGCGAAAGCCATGCTCCAGACCTCCTTCACGCCCCCGCCCGCCGGATGCGGGCCCTCGGTCCACAATGAGAGAGTGACGCGGCCCCGCCCCGAAACGCAGGATTCTCGCACCAGCGGCGCGCTGACGCAGGATGCTGCCCCCGCCCTGCTGAGCGAGGACGAGCTGGCGCTGATCAACGCCCTGCAACTGCGCCCGCGCGCCTCCTGGACGGAACTCGGGCGCGCCCTGGACGTCGACCCGGTCACCGTGGCCCGACGCTTCCACCGCCTCTCCGAGCAGGGCGCCGCCTGGGTCGGCTTCTCCCCCGGCCCACGCCTCCTCGAACAGATCTGTGTGGCCTACGTCGTGATCGACTGCGCCCCGGGAACCACGGCCCAGGTCGCCGAGGCCCTCGGCGCCCACCCCCACATGGTCACCGTCGAACGCACCGCCACCGGCCACGACCTCCTCACCACGGTCGCCACCCGCGACCTGCCGGCCCTGTCCCGCTACACCCTCGACCGGCTCCCCCACCTGCCCGGCATCACCGCCGTACGGTCCCGGATCGTCACCCACATGTTCACCGAGGGCGGCCACTGGCGCATCGCGGCCCTGGCCCCCGCCCAACGCGCCCAGCTGACACCCCCGTCCCCGCCCCGCACCACCGCCGGCCCCGCCGCCGAAGCCCATCCCATCGACCGTGCCCTGGTCACCCACCTCGCCCACGACGGCCGCGTCTCCTACCAGACCCTGGCACGGCACCTCGGCGTCAGCCTCTCCACCGCCAAGCGCCGCGTCGAAGACCTCACCCGCCGCGGCCTCCTCCGCTTCCGCTGCGACTTCGCCCGCCCCCTCGGCGGCTGGCCGGTCACCGTGACCTTCTGGGCGAAGGTCCCGCCCGCCGACCTCCCGGGCATCGGCCAGTCCCTCGTCCGCCTCCCCGAAACCCGCAACTGCGCGGCGATCAGCGGCCCTCAGAACCTCATCCTCCAGGCCACCCTCCACTCCCTCGCCGACATCCCCCGCCTGGAGGCCCAACTGGCCACCGCCCACCCGGCCCTGGACATCGCCGACCGGGTCGTCACCCTTCGCCAGGACAAACTCCTCGGCCGCCTCCTGGACCCTCACGGCCGCTCCATCGGCGTCGTACCGGCGGACCTGTGGGCGGAGCCGGCGCTCTGACGGCGGGGCCCGCACAGCCCGGGGCTGCTGTCGGCGGGCTGTCGTAGAGTGCGGCGTGGTGGGGACGCGGAAGCCGTTCGAGGGGGAGCCTGCCGTGGATGTGCCGAAGAAAGTGCGGGGCGGCGGGGTGCCGGGCGGTCCCGAGGAGATGATCGCGGAGGCGCGGAAGGCGTTCTTCGTGATGTTCGCGCTGCTCGCCGTCGTCTGGCTGGTGCAACTCGCCAACTACGCCGACCACTACGCCCTCTCCCGGGACTACGCCGTGGTCTCCGGCGACGTCGGCACACTGCCCGACATCCTGGTCGCACCCCTGCTGCACTGGAGCTGGGCGCACATCGAGAGCAACTCCGGGCCCCTGTTCGTCTTCGGCTTCCTCGCCGCCTACCGCGGAGTGCTGCGGTTCCTCGCGCTGACCCTGCTGATCGCGGTGAGCAGCGGTGCGGTGGTCTGGTTCTTCGAGAAGGGCGACGTGGCGACGGTCGGCGCCAGCGGCCTGATCTTCGGGTACTTCGGTTACGTCGTCGTACGCGGACTCTTCGACCGGCACCTGATCGACACGCTGATCGGGATCGTCATGGGCGCCTCCTTCGCCTACCTCCTCACCGTGGCCGTGCCCGGCACGCCGGGGGTGAGCTGGCTCGGACACCTCGGCGGACTGCTCGGGGGCCTGGCGGGCGCCTGGCTCTTCCGGGACCGGCACCCACGGGCCGGCACCGGCGAGGGAACCCCGCGAGCGGTGACCGGCGACGCCGCACAGCCACGCTCCGACCTGTACAAGGAACTCGGCGACCTCGGGCTGCTCTGACGGCACGTCGTCCCGTACGGCGGGTCATGGGTGCCGTCCGTGACGGGTGCACCGTCCGCGAGCAGATCGCGCGGGGCGCGCACGGTACGGACCGGTCAGCAGTCGACGTCGCGGCCGGCCTCAGCCGGTGGGCCATCCAGGAGATCGAAGCCGGGCGACGCGACCCCACCTTGGACACCCTGCTCCGCATCGCCCGGGCCCTCGAGGTTCCCCTGGCGGACCCGGTGAGGTGAGTGGTCCGCCGCGGGGTACAGGGGAGGACCCGGCAGCGGACCGAGCGGCCACCCGATACGGGGCGTCGGAGCGGCCGCCCTTCCGGCCCCGGCAGGTCGGCTGCGCCGGGACCGGACACCTACTCGACCCACTCGATGCCGTGGGCGTCGCCGAGCTTCTTCCGGCCGTTGTAGTAGTCCATGTGCCGACGGTCGTCGTGCGGCCGCCTGGTGCAGGACGCTCCGCCGTCGGGGTGGAGCAGTGCGCAGTAGCCGGCGACGCGGGCCCCGGACTTGGCGGCTTCCGCCTTTCGCGCAACCAGGCTCTTGGGCTCCCCGGGAGCCGAGGCCGTCATCGCGGGGCCATCCGGTCGTAGTGCCAGCACAGCGATTTCACGGAGTGGGCGAGTCTGGCGGCGACGGCGCCGCGCACGGCGTCGTTGTCGCCGTTCCCCATGTGCAGGTGGCCTTGCGCCTCGTGGATGCATGCCAGCGCTGCGGTGCGGCCGGCAGAGGTTTGAGGGAGAACGCAGGCCCTGGCCCGGACCATGGGGACGAGGGCCCGGATGTGCTCACGGAACTCGCCCGCGATCCTCTCCAGCTCAGCGCTTTCGAAGTGGTCCTCGGGCCGCTCGGCGGCGAGCACGAGCAGGGTGCCTGCGCGCATCGCTCGGATGCTCAGGGGGCGTCCATCCGCCTCTGCCCTTCCAGCATCGGCGGTAGTCGCGGTGTCGCTCGGCATAGGTCTCCCCTTTACGGTCATGGTGATCCGTCTCACTCAGGTGACCGTAGGGAGGTCTCACCAGTCTTACCCGAACTGTCAGCTCGGGTGACCTACGCGCTCGGTCAGACGAGCCCGATGCGTTCCGCGAGCTGTTCCGCCTGGCGGGCGTGCATGGCCCGGGCCCGGCGAATGACCGTGAGAACCAGCTGCCGGGCCAGCGGCGTCCGGGCAAGGTCCTCGGGCGCAATGGCCTCCAGCCCCAGCAGCGTCAGCAGAACCGCAGCGTCGTCGCGGCGTTGGCTGTGGCAGGCTGCGACCTCCAGGCCGAACGTGAACTCCCGCTCCAGTGACGGCAGCGGGCTGGTCTCGATGGCGTCCGCGGTGTGCAGGGCCTCCCCGGTTTCACCGGCCTCCATGTCGATGCTCAGGGCGTGCAGCGCCACGTTGGTGGGCCCGAACACCGTCCACGCCACGTTGGTGCCGTCCGTTACCTGGCGGGCGGCCGGTGCCGCGTGCTCCCGCAGTCGCTCGCGTGCGTCCCACCATCGTCGGCGCCGGGTCTCCCCGACGACCGCGACGAGTTGGAGTGCGCCGCCCATCGCGGCCTTCTGCATCTCCGGGATCTGCCCGGCGGACACCTGCTCGGCGGCGCGCAGCGCCAGTTCCTCGGCTTCGGCGGGCTGGCCGGCGGCGAGGAGGACGTGGCCGAGGTTCCACTGGGCGGCTGCGATGCGGAGCGGGTCGTCGGCGTCCTCGGCGGCGCGCATGGCCCGGTCGGCGGCGAGGGTGGCAAGGTCGACGCGGCCGCTGCGCCGCAGGTACGAGCGGAGCAGGCAGTACAGGTCCGCTGCCGCCCGGAGGACGGCCCGCCGCTCAGCAGCATCCGATCCGCTACGGGTGGCCCGGGCGGCGTGCTCGACATCGGCGACGAGGAGGGGCAGGACGTCGGCGGCCCGGGTGAACCGGTCCCCGGCGGTCTGCCAGCTCTGCCACGCGGCTTCCACCCGGTCCCGCAGCACGGCCGCGGCCACCGGCTCGGCGCTGCGCGCGGGTCCGTACCCGAGGAGGGCGCGGCCCACCGCGGCCTCCGCAGTATCAGCCGTCTCCTCCTCGACCGGGGCCCGCTCGGACAGCAGGGCCGCGGCCGGTACCCCCAGCTCCTGCGCGAGCGCGTACAGGATCGGCAGGGAGGGGACCTTGATGCCGCGTTCGATCTGGGACAGGTAGTCGGGTGCGATCCCGACGAGGCCGGCCACCGCGTCCTGGCGGCGCCCGCCGCGGTAGTGCCTGATCCGGTCCCCGATGGGGAGGTCTGCTGCAACCATGCGCCCACTCCTCGCCGCTGTGCTTCGAGCGTAGGGTTCCTGGCGAGCAGGGACACGGGGTTCACAGAGAGGAGTTGTCGGTGCCGGAGCTGGTGCTGTGGGACATCGACCATACGCTGATGGCCACTCGGGGCCTCGGCGGCCAGCTGTGGGCGGCTGCCTTCGAGCAGGTGACAGGTGTGGCGTTGCGGAAGCAGGCCGACGTGACCGGGTCCACGGAACGGGTGATCCTGCGGGAGACCGCTCGCCTGCACGGCATCCCCTACAGCGACGAGCTGTTCACCCGGTTTGCTGAGGCCCTCGGCACCCAGCACGTTCAGCGGGCAGCCGAACTGCGCGAGCACGGGCACGCACTGCCCGGCGCCGTCAGCATCCTCACCGCCCTCACGGACCGCGGCATCCGCCAGTCCGTCGTGACCGGCAACGTCCGCGCGGCCGCCGAAGTGAAGGTCGCCGTGTTCGGCCTCGACTCCTACCTCAGCCTGGACGACGGCGCCTACGCCGAGGACGGCGACGAACGCCCCGAGCTGCTGCGCGCCGCCCTCGAGCGCACCGGCGTAAAAGCTGGCAGCGCGGTGTTCCTCGGCGACACCCCGGCCGACGTCGCCGGCGGACGCGCGGCCGGAGTCCGAGTGGTCGCCGTGGCAACGGGCCGGATCCCGGCGGCCGACCTGCTCGCCGCAGGCGCCAGCACCGTACTGGACGATCTGTTGGACACCGCCCATGCGCTGGAGGCCATCTGGGCGTGACCGGCCACGGACACGACGAAAGCGGCCTCGCTCTCCGAGCCGGCCCTCAGGCATGCTCAGCTCCGTGAACCCCGACAGCAGCGA
The DNA here is from genome assembly GCF_043201895.1 of Streptomyces sp. NPDC048254. Classification (NCBI taxonomy): domain Bacteria; kingdom Bacillati; phylum Actinomycetota; class Actinomycetes; order Kitasatosporales; family Streptomycetaceae; genus Streptomyces; species Streptomyces sp. NPDC048254. Next base: position 810,547 of record NZ_JBICZJ010000001.1, on the reverse strand, counting down.
GCAGCAATTGAACGTCACCGACTGCGCTGAAGATCCACCATCTTGAAGTTGCTGGTTATGGGGCTGGTGTGAGTCGTTGGCCGTGCCCTCGTGCTGATCGAGGGCGGTTGCCGGAGCGCAAGATTGTCTGCCGCGTCGGCGATCGTGGATCCGCGCGTTCCACCAGTAGGAGATATCCTACATTTGACACGTAGGAAATCTCCTACCTATTTTGGGTGGATGACCATCACCCACGCCTCCTTCATCACGATCCCGGTCTCCGACCAGGACAAGGCCCTCCGCTTTTACACGGACGTGCTCGGCTTCGAGGTCACCGCGGACCTCCAGATGCCCCCCGGCCGCTGGCTCCAGGTCGCCCCGAAGGGCGCCCAGACCGTGCTCACCCTCTCCGGCCCCGGCATGGGCGATTTCACGCCCGGAACCGCAAGAGGGATCATGTTCGTTACGACAGACGTGGACAGGGACTGCGCCAGGCTCACCCAAGCCGGAGTCACCGTGGATGGCCCGACCGATCTGCCCTGGGGACGTATGGCCGGCTTCCAGGACCCCGACGGTAACGGCCTGATGCTGCTCACCGAGAAGGAAGGCTTCTGACCGAAGTGGTCACTCGGAGCGCCCAGGATGAGGGCCAAGACCAGGACCAACTCTTCGCCGCCCTCGCGAACGCGACGCGGCGCGAGGTGCTGCGCCTGTTGCGTGACCAGGGCCCTCAGTCGGTCCAGGCGCTCGCGAACCACTTCGCCATTCGCCGCCCCAGTCTCTCGGAGCATCTGAAGGTGCTCCGGGAGGCCGGCCTCGTCTCCGAGGAGCGCCAGGGCAGACAGCGCATCTACCGCCTGGAGGCGGCCCCGCTCGCGGAGGTGCAGGACTGGCTCCATCCGTACGAGCGGTTCTGGCGCGAGAAACTGAAGGGCCTTGGCGATCTGCTCGACCGCATGCCGGACGATGAGGCATGACGATGCCCCAGGCGCCCGACGGACCGGATGAGGACGACCTCACCACGATCAAGGTCGATCACTTTCTGGCACACCCGCCCGCCAAAGTCTGGCGGGCCCTGACCGAGCCCGAGTTGATCGCCCAGTGGATGATGCCCGGCGATTTCCGCCTGGAAGTCGGCCACCGCTACACGATGACCGCTGTGCCCCGCCCCAACACCAACTTCTCCGGCACCATCCGGGCCGAGGTCCTCGCCTATGACGACGAGCGGATGCTGAGCGTCCGTTGGCAGGACGCCGTCGAGAGTCAGGGGAACGCCGCCGACTGGACCATCACCTGGACTCTGGAGCCGGAGGGCCGCGGCACACGTCTCTTCCTTGTGCACGCAGGCTTCGACCCGGACGACCCGGCCCAGCAGATGGCGCACCGGATCATGGGCGGAGGCTGGCGTTCATACGTCATCAACGCACTGGAGAACGTACTGGGAACGTACTGACGGAGGAACCGAAGACACGCGACCACCACCGAGAGAAGTCCAGAACCTAGCCGAGCGAGTTGACCGGATCCGGGCCCAAGGCCAATCGTCATCAGGAACGCCTGGGCAGTGAGGGCGATGCCTGGTACCTGCCAGACCATCTGATCGATGCCCGCATGCCGGGCCGCGACAACTTGATACATGACAAGGCGCTCGTCCGAACTCGGTTGCGTCACCATCTGAGCCCCCGTTGATCGGCGTTGGAGAACAAGCTCTGTCCAGGACAGATACCACCTCGAGACAGCAAGCCTCCCCGGGGATCGGTGGTAGATCCGCACCGACCTGCCAGACTTCCCTCAGGGGAACGAGCAACCAGCTCACCAGGGGGACGACCATGTCGGCATCGTTTGCCGGCTTCCTGCTGCCGCTGGTGATTCTGGTCGGGACACTCTGGCTCGCGTGTTTTGTTCTTGGCCTGCATGGCCTGCTCCTCCGGCGTATGCCGGGCCGATGGCTACAGCGCCACGTTCGACAGCCGAGGCTCTGGGGAGCCGGCCGACGGTGACTGGAGCTTCTTCGCACGAGCTCTACGAGCTGCGACCAGCTACGAGTAGTCCGTGGCTCAAGGCAGACGCACAGATCGAACGGCCGCGCCCGTACCAGACACATGCCGGACCATGCGAGGAGCCGCAGGGAATGGCGGGGATCAGGCAGCCTCCCACCGAGGAACCCAAGCTTCCCGAACTAAGGCACCCATGGCTGCCAGTAACCTGTGACAGTGTCGGCAGAACAGGTCCCAGAGACCGTCTTCCAGCTGAAGTGGGAACTGAGGGACCATGGTTGGGCAAGATGCCATCTGACCGAAGGTTCCAAGAAGGTGTCGCTGACCGTCAGCTACTGCACTGACGCGCTGGCGGACCTCGTGGCCGGCACGGCCGGTGCCTACGGGCAGCAGCACACGACCCGGTTCTTCTTCGACGCCGAGCCGCAGGAACTTCGCTGGGTTCTCCGCACGACGGATGAATCGGTCGACGTGACCATCTACAAGTTCGCCGACGTCGCGGTCAGCCCTGACCTACCGGATTCCGACGGCACGGTGATGTGGAGATCGGCGCATCCGCGACCGGTGTTCGCCCACACCGTCCTCGACGCCGCTCAGCAAGTGCTCGCGGAGCATGGCGAGACCGGCTATCGCGCCAAGTGGATGCTGCATCCCTTCCCCGTCGGCCTGGTCCAGGATCTCCGCAGGCTGCACCTGCGTGACGACGCCTGCGAATTGCCTCACGACCTGTCCTGCCCCTGATCAGCGTGTCGGGGCAACCCCTTCACGAGATCGGGTCTCGCATTTTCCGCCGCCGCCTGAACCAGTGCAGCATCAGCCAGAGTTCGCCCTGGCGAGGCACTCGTGACGATCTTCGTGATAGCTTCGGCGCCGCCGTGCACCACTGCGCATTCGAGGAGGTGAGACCGATCAACGCTGTGACAGGTCGGGGCTCCCTCCTTTGCATGGTCTAGGGAGCGCCCGCACGAGGCACTTCCGAAAGGCTTGAAACGCTGATGCGGTTCACCTGCCAGACGTCGTCGGACGGCGTCACCGAACAGTTCTTCACCCTCGACGAGATCCCCGGCGTGCTGTGGACGCCGGAAGACGCCTGCGGTACTCGTCCCCTGATTCTGCTGGGCCACGGCGGCGGGCAGCACAAGACGGCCCCCGGCACCGTGTCCCGCGCACGCCACTACGCCGCCGAGGGTTTCGCGGTCGTCGCGATCGACGCGCCCCACCACGGCGACCGTCCCAAGGACGAGGAGTTCGGCAGAATCGCGGCCGAACTGCGAGCAGGCATGGCCGCCGGCAAGAATCCGGGCGCGCTGGTCGCCGGAATGCACAGCCATCTGGCCTCTCAGGCCGTCGCGGACTGGCAGGCGGTCCTGACCGCGGTCCAGCGCCTCGACCACGTCGGCGTCGGCCCGGTGGGCTACTGCGGCATGTCGATGGGTTGCGGGCTCGGCATCCCGCTCATCGCCGCAGAACCCCGGATCCGCGCCGCGGCGCTGGGCCTGCTCGGCGTGCACGGGCTGGCCGAGGACGCCGCGCGGATCACCGTGCCGGTGCAGTTCCTGGTCCAGTGGGACGACCAGATGGTGCCGCGGGACCAGGGCCTGGCGTTGTTCGACGCCCTGGCCTCGGCCGAGAAGACGCTGCACGCCAATCCCGGCAAGCACGGAGATGTGCCGTCGTTCGAAGTGGACAGCTCGCTGCGGTTCTTCGCCCGGCATCTGAGCTGACGAGGGTCCCGGGTCTCTGCGGTGCCGGCGGTGACTGGACTCAGCCGCGCCAGGAGGGCACAACGAGGGCACAACGGCTTCAGACGGCTTGCCACGGCGCCCACCGCCGGCAAACGCGACTCAGCGCCTGGTCAGCGGCTTACCTTGACAGGCTCCGCGGATGACGCACCAAGGGGCGGCACCCCCGCACAGGGTGCCGCCCCCTTCTTGCGTGCCGGGGCCGCCGTCCATCGGTCTTGAGGGTCGGGGACGGACGGCGGTCCCGGGATTCAGGGGAGGCCGGTCAGCTCACCGGCCTCCGGTCGGCAGCGCCTCAGCGGTGGTCGCTGCCCGCCGACTGCGTCGCCGCGCGGCCCGCCTCCAGGCGGGCCACCGGGATGCGGAACGGGGAGCAGGAGACATAGTCCAGGCCCACCTCGTGGAAGAAGTGGACGGACTCCGGGTCGCCGCCGTGCTCGCCGCAGACGCCGAGCTTCAGGTCGGGGCGGGTGGCGCGGCCGGCCTTCGCCGCGGCTGCGACCAGGGAGCCGACGCCGTCGCGGTCGATCGTCTCGAAGGGGGAGACGCCGAAGATGCCCTTCTCCAGGTACGCGGTGAAGAAGGAGGCTTCGACGTCGTCGCGGCTGAAGCCCCAGACGGTCTGGGTGAGGTCGTTGGTGCCGAAGGAGAAGAACTCCGCGGCCTCGGCGATCTGGCCCGCCGTCAGGGCGGCGCGCGGGAGTTCGATCATCGTGCCGATCGAGAGCTTGAGGCTGGTGCCGGTCGCCGCTTCCACCTCGGCGATGACCTGGTCGGCCTCCTCGCGGACGATCTCCAGCTCCTGGACCGTGCCGACCAGGGGGATCATGATCTCGGCACGCGGGTCGCCCTTGGCGTTCTTGCGTTCCGCGGCGGCCTCGGCGATGGCGCGGACCTGCATGGTGAACAGGCCGGGGATGACCAGGCCGAGGCGTACACCGCGCAGGCCCAGCATCGGGTTCTGCTCGTGCAGGCGGTGGACCGCCTGGAGGAGGCGGAGTTCGTTCTCGTGGGGCTCCTGGCGGGACTCGGCGAGGGCCACCCGGACCGAGAGTTCCGTGATGTCCGGGAGGAACTCGTGCAGCGGCGGGTCGAGGAGGCGGACCGTCACCGGGAGTCCGTCCATCGCCGAGAAGAGTTCGACGAAGTCCTTCTTCTGGAGGGGGAGGAGGGCCCGCAGGGACTCCTCCCGGTCTTCCTCCGTGTCGGCCAGGATCAGGCGTTCCACCAGTTCACGGCGGTCGCCGAGGAACATGTGCTCGGTGCGGCACAGGCCGATGCCCTGGGCGCCGAAGCGGCGGGCCCGCAGGGCGTCCTCGGCGTTGTCGGCGTTGGCGCGCACCCGCAGCCGGCGCTTGCGGTCCGCGAACGCCATGATGCGGTGCACGGCCTCGACGAGTTCGTCGGCGTCATGGGCGCCCGCGTGCATCCGCCCTTCGAAGTACTCGACGACCGGGGAGGGCACGACCGGGACCTCGCCCAGGTAGACCTTGCCGGAGGAGCCGTCGATGGAGATGACGTCGCCCTCCTCGACCACATGGCCGCCGGGGACCGTCATCCGCCGGCGCTTGGTGTCGACCTCCAGCTCCTCCGCGCCGCACACGCACGTCTTGCCCATGCCCCGGGCCACCACGGCCGCGTGGGAGGTCTTGCCGCCCCGGGAGGTCAGGATGCCCTCCGCCGCGATCATGCCGTCGAGGTCGTCGGGGTTGGTCTCGCGGCGGACCAGGATGACCTTCTCGCCCGAGCGGGACCACTTGACCGCGGTGTACGAGTCGAAGACCGCCTTGCCGACCGCCGCGCCCGGCGAGGCGGCGATGCCCCGGCCGACCGACTGTGCCTTCGCCTGCTCGTCGAAGCGGGGGAACATCAGCTGGGCCAGCTGGGCGCCGGTGACGCGCTGGAGGGCCTCCGTCTCGTCGATCAGGCCCTGGTCGACCAGCTGGGTCGCGATACGGAAGGCGGCGCCCGCGGTGCGCTTGCCGACACGCGTCTGGAGCATCCACAGCTGACCGCGCTCGATCGTGAACTCGATGTCGCAGAGGTCCTTGTAGTGGTTCTCCAGCGTCTCCATGATCTGCATCAGCTGGTCGTACGACTTCTTGTCGATGTTCTCCAGCTCGGCCAGGGGGACCGTGTTGCGGATGCCCGCGACCACGTCCTCGCCCTGGGCGTTCTGGAGGTAGTCGCCGTAGACGCCCTGGTGGCCCGAGGCGGGGTCGCGGGTGAAGGCGACGCCGGTGCCGGAGTCGGGGCCGAGGTTGCCGAAGACCATGGAGCAGACGTTGACCGCGGTGCCGAGGTCGCCGGGGATGCGCTCCTGGCGGCGGTAGAGCTTGGCGCGGTCGGTGTTCCAGGAGTCGAAGACCGCGCGGATCGCGAGGTCCATCTGCTCGCGCGGGTCCTGCGGGAAGTCCCGGCCGGCCTCGGTCTTGACGATCTTCTTGAACTTGGTGACGAGCTTCTTGAGGTCGGCGGCCTCCAGCTCCGTGTCGACGGTGACCTTCTTGGCGGCCTTCGCCGCGTCGAGGGCCTCCTCGAAGAGGTCGCCGTCGACGCCGAGGACCGTCTTGCCGAACATCTGGACGAGCCGGCGGTAGGAGTCCCAGGCGAACCGGTCGTCGCCGGCCTGCTTGGCCAGGCCCTGCACGGACTTGTCGGAGAGGCCGATGTTCAGGACCGTGTCCATCATGCCGGGCATGGAGAACTTCGCACCGGAGCGGACCGAGACCAGGAGGGGGTCGTCGGCCTGCCCGAGCTTCTTGCCCATCCGCTGCTCCAGCGCGTCGAGGTGCGCACTCACCTCGTCACGCAGTGCCGCCGGTTCCTCGCCGCTGTCGAGGTAGACCTTGCAGGCGTCCGTCGTGATCGTGAAGCCGGGGGGAACGGGGAGCCCGAGGTTGGTCATCTCGGCGAGGTTCGCGCCCTTGCCACCCAGGAGGTCCTTGAGGTCCTTGTTTCCCTCGGTGAAGTCGTAAACGAGCTTCGCTACGTGGGGTTCTTTGTTTTCCGACACGGGTCTCGACTCCCTGAAGGACGCGGCGGCTGCCCTGACGGCGAGGAACATACCCAGATCGAAGGCGCCTGGGTACGTCTACTCGCGTGTCATGCGCCCGTAACCGATCGTCCGCCACCGGATCGAAAGTCAAAGCTTGGCAAGCGGAGACGGGCTGATGTTTTCACTTCTTGAACGCAGGATGGCTCAGGGCCGCACTATTTCGCTCAGATGAGCGGAGTGACTGCACGTTTGATTTCGATCGGTGAACGATCAAGGGGTGGCACCCAGTGCCACCCCTTGGAGAAGTGCAGTCGCCCATGATCCGCTCATCTGAGCGCAACCCTTATCAAGGGTGGCGAGAATCACGCTGCCACAGACGCCGGGATTTCACCATGCGGACATGGAATGGACGCGGAAAGCGGACGGAAACAACCGCGTCATCTCACCGGTGACAGCGAGGCCGTCGCGCCGACGGCAGCCGCGCCCTCCCACCGGCGACAGCCCGGCAGCCAGGCCGTCCCACGGGTGACAGCCACACCGTCGCGCCCGGCGACGGCCGCGCCGTCCTCCCGGCAGCGGCCACCCCGTCCCACCGGCGACAGCCGCGCCGTCCTCCCGGCGGCAGCCGCCTCACATGCCGAGTGCCAGCAACCGCTCCTCCACCCGCTCCGGCGCGTACAGGTGCTCCACGACCAGCGCCCCCGCGCCGATCACCCCCGCCCGGTCCCCCAGTCGTGAGGTCACGACGTCCAGGTGGGCGGTGGAGCGGGGCAGCGCCCGCTGGTACAGCAACTCCCGAACCCCGGTGAGGAACGACGTGCCCGCCAGATCCCCCGCGATCATCAGTACGCCCGGGTTCAGCAGGGTCACGACCGTCGCCAGTACGTCCCCGACCCGGCGGCCGGCCTCCCTGGCCAGTGCCGCCGCCTCCGGATGGCCCGAGGCGAGCAGATCGCGCACATCTGAGCCGGAGGCCGCCGGAACCCCGGCCTCCGCCAGCCGTCGGGCCACCGCGCCACCGCTCGCGACGGCGGCGAGGCAGCCGTACGAACCGCAGCGGCACTGCGCCTCGGCTCCCACCCGGATATGGCCGATGTCCCCCGCGCCGCCGTCGATGCCCCGGTAGATCGAGCCGTCGACCACCACCCCGGCGCCGATACCCGTCGAGACCTTCACCAGCACGAACGCCGAGCAGTCCGGGTGCGTCGTGCGCTGTTCGCCGTACGCCATCAGGTTCGCGTCGTTGTCCACCAGGACCGGGACTGCCGGCGGCGCGCCCGTGTGCTCGGTGAACGCCCTGGCCATGCGGCCGCGTATGTCGTAGCCGTCCCAGCCGGGCATGATCGGCGGCTGCACGACCCGGCCGGTCTCGGTGTCGACCGGGCCCGGTACCGCGAGGCCGATCCCGCACACCTCCGTCGCCAGGTGGCCGGCCTTCTCCAGCAACTCGGCGAACCAGCGGCCGAGTTCGGTGAGTACGGCGTCCGGGCCGTCCTGGATGACCAGCGTGCCGGAGTGTTCGGCGAGGATCTCGCCGGTCAGGGAGAGGACGGCGGCCCTGGCATGGCGGGTCTCCAGGTCGGCGGCGAGGACCACCGCGTGCGCGTCGTCGAATTCGAGGGTGATGGAGGGGCGGCCGCCCAGCGGGGAGTCGACGGGGCCGCCGGCGCCCTCGCGCAGCCAGCCCGCGCGGAACAGCCGGTCCAGGCGCAGGCCGACGGTCGCGCGGGAGAGTCCGGTGGCCTGCTGGAGGGCGCCGCGGGTCACGGCCCGCCCGCTGCGCACCAGCTCCAGCAGTTCGCCCGAGCTCGCCTGTCCGCCGCCCTTGCCGGTCCTGCCGGGACGTCCGGTCATGCGCACCCCCTTGTGTTTCTCAAGCTTGCATTACATATTGAGTTTTGCGTGTTAAATAGACGTAACCCTACGGTAGCCACAGCCAAACCCGGTCGGCCGGACGTCTTCGGGGAGCCCCGAGTGGATCGCACTGCCCAGCTCACAGCCCATGCGCTCGGTTCCGGGATCGCATACGATCCACCCTCCACGCGCGCCCCCGGCACCACCGGCTCAGGGTCCCTGCACGTCAGAGCCGCACGTGTGCTCGCCGACAACTGGACCGGCAGTTCGACCGTGCCGTCCCGGAGCCTGTATCCGCACCAGTGGTCCTGGGACTCGGCGTTCGTCGCGATCGGCCTCAGGCACCTGTCGCCGCTGCGCGCGCAGACCGAGCTGGAGACGCTGCTGGCCGCCCAGTGGGCCGACGGGCGGATCCCGCACATCGTGTTCAACCCGTCCGTGCCCCTCGACGCGTACTTCCCGAGCCCCGACTTCTGGCGTTCCTCGACCGCGGGGCGCGCCGCGGGCGCCCCCCGCACCGTACAGACCTCCGGGATCGTGCAGCCGCCGGTGCACGCGCTGGCCGCCTGGCTGGTGCACCTCGCCGATCCCGGCCTGTCGCGGGCGCGCGGCTTCCTGGCGGCCGCCTATCCCCGGCTCGCCGCCTGGCACCGCTATCTGCTGCACCGGCGGGACCTCGGCGGCGGCGGTCTCGCGTCCGTCGTGCACCCCTGGGAACAGGGTATGGACAACAGCCCCTGCTGGGACGCCCCGCTGGCCCGTGTCACGCCCGCTCCGGCGCGCTCCTTCCACCGCGCCGACCTGGACCACGGCGCCGCCGAGGACCGGCCGACGGACCTGGACTACGGGCGGTACGTGCGGCTGGCGACGGAGTACCGGGACGCCGAATACACCGACCGGCGGCGGGAGTTCGCCGTCGAGGACCCGGCGTTCAACGCGCTGCTCATCGCCTCCGAGCACGCCCTCGCGCGGATCGCACAGGAGTTGGGGGCCACGGGGACGGCACGGCACGCGCGCGCTGAGCGGCTGACGGCGGCACTGGTGGACCGGCTGTGGGATCCGGAGCGGGAGATCTTCCTCTGCCGGGACCTGCGAGGCGGCGGCGGGCTGATCCCCGAACGCGGGGTCTCGGGCCTGATCCCACTGATCCTCCCGGAGTTGCCGCGCGAGATCGCCGCCGCGCTCGTCCGGACGCTCGGCGGCCCGCACTTCGGCACCGGCACCCATCTGGTTCCCAGTTACGACCTGCTCGGCACGGCCTTCGACCCGCACCGGTACTGGCGCGGCCCGGCCTGGGCCAACACCGGCTGGCTGCTGGAGCGAGGGCTGCGCGAGCACGGCGAACGGGAGCGGGCGGACGCGCTCGGCGAGGCGGTCGTACGGACGGCAAGTGCGACCGGGTTCGCCGAGTACGTCGACCCGTACACGGGCGAGGCGTGCGGCGCGACCGGGTTCAGCTGGACGGCGGCGCTCGCGCTCGATCTGCACCACCGGCGGCCCGCACCGCACGACGAACGTCGAAAACTTCAAAAGCACCAAGAGCGTCAAAGTATGGACAAGAGCTGACAAAACGAGGTGTCTTCGACGGACACCGCACGTTCGACCTGATGGGACAGAGGAGGGGACCGGGGATGACGGACCGGCATCATCTGCTCGTGCACGGCGCGACGTTCGCCGCCGTGGACGACCGCGGAGACATCAGCGGCGTCCGGGGCGGCGGTTCCCCGGACGGGTTATTCGTACGGGACGCCCGGCACCTGAGCCGCTGGCAGCTGACGGTCGACGGGGCGCTGCCCGAGGTGCTCACCCCGGTCTCCGACGGGGACGGCACCCGGTGTGTGCTGGTCCCGCGCGGCGGCCGCCAGGAACCGCCCGCGCACACCCTCTTCCGTGAACAGGCCGTCGGGGACGGCTCGTTCGCCGAGTCCCTGCGGGTCACCAGCAACCGTCCGGTGCCGACCACGATCCGGCTCGCCATCACCGCCGACGCCGACTTCACCGACCAGTTCGAACTCCGCGCCGACCACCGCACCTACACCAAGTCCGGCGCCGTACGCTCCCGCCAGGCCCTCGACGACGGAGTGGAGTTCGGCTACCGCCGGGGCGAGTGGCGGTCCTGTACGACGATCACCGCCGAGCCGGCGCCGGACGGCGTCGAGGAGACCGGGACCGGCGCCCGGCGCCTGGTGTGGACGCTGGAACTCCCGCCGCACGGCACGGCCGAGCTGGTCGTACGGGTCATCGGGCGCCCGCACGGCGACCGGCGGGCCCTGCGCGTGCCCCGCGACCCGGCCGCACTGAACGAGCAACTCCTCGCTCTGGAAGGGGAGTTCGTGGAGGGCGTGGCCTTCCCGACCGGCTGGCCGGAGCTGGCGGCGGCCTGCGCCCGCGGCCTCTCCGACCTCGCCGCGCTCCAGGTGCCGGCCACCGGCCCGGACGGCGAGGAACTCAAGGTCCCCGCCGCGGGCGCCCCCTGGTTCCTCACCCTGCTCGGCCGCGACGCCCTCATCACCTCCCTCTTCGCCCTCCCCTACCGGCCCCGGCTGGCCGCCGCCACCCTCCCGGCGCTCGCCGCCACCCAGGCCACCGAGGCCGGCGCACACTCCGTGGCCCAGCCCGGGAAGATCGTCCACGAGGTACGGCACGGCGAGCTGGCGCACTTCGGGCAGGTGCCGTACGGCCGTTACTACGGCTCCGTCGACGCCACCCCGCTCTTCCTGATCCTGCTGGGCGCGTACGTGGAGCAGACCGGGGACACCGGTATGGCCCGGCGCCTGGAACGCAACGCCCGTGCGGCCATCGGCTGGATGCTCGACCACGGCGGGCTGACCTCACGCGGCTATCTCGTCTACCGCGCCGACAAGGGCGGGCTCGCCAACCAGAACTGGAAGGACTCCCCCGGCGCGATCTGTTCCGCCGACGGCAGCCGGCCGGTGGGCACCGTGATGGCGGCGGGCGCTCAGGGATACGCCTACGACGCGCTGCGCCGGACGGCGTGGGTGGCCCGGACGGTGTGGGCCGACGAGACCTACGCGGCGCTGCTCGAACAGGCAGCCGCCGATCTGCGGGACCGGTTCCAGCGCGACTTCTGGATGCACAGGTCCGCCTTCCCCGCGCTGGCGCTGGACGGGGAGGGCCGGCAGGTCGACGCGCTCGCCTCGGACGCCGGGCACCTGCTGTGGTCCGGGCTGCTCGACAAGGAGTACGGGGAGGAGGTCGGACGGCGGCTGCTGGAGCCGGACTTCTTCTCGGGGTGGGGGGTACGGACGCTGGCCGCGGGGCAGGCGGCGTACCACCCGTTGTCGTACCACCGGGGATCGGTGTGGCCGCACGACAACGCGCTGATCGCGTTGGGGCTGGCGCGGTACGGGCTGCACGACGAGGCGCGGGCGGTGGCACACGGGCTGGTGGACGCGGCGACGGCCGGCGGGCACCGGCTGCCGGAGGTGCTGGCCGGGTACGGGAGGGACACGCATCCGGAGCCGGTGCCGTATCCGCACGCGTGTGTACGGGAGTCCCGGTCGGCGGCGGCTCCGCTGGCGCTGCTCACCGCCGTGGGCGGTGCGTGAGGGACTGAGGGTTCGCCGCGGGCCGGTGGGGTTGTTCGCGCCCGCGCGGCGGAGCCGCATACCGACACAGTCCCGCGCCCCGATCGGAGCGCTGTATTTGCCCCTTGTTTGCCGAAAGACCTGAACAGGGGGCTTGTGTGAGCCGTACGGAAAGACGGCGGGCCCGGACCTCCTCGGCATTGGCCCGCCGGTTCCGTCTCACGGGTCTCGCACGGAAGGACCTCCGGGTTGCCTCAGCACACGAGCATTCGCCAGTCATCGGACACGCCCTCCGGGCCGTCCGAACGCGAGGGCGCACCGGAGGAGTCCGAGGCCCCGACGTCCGAGCGGAAAGCGGCTCCCGAGACCTCCTCCGTCGCCGCCGACACGGCTGCGGAGACGGCGCCCGCGGAGCCCGAGGAGACGGCCGTGGACAGCGCCGCTCCGGATGCCGAGCCCCCGGAATCCGCCGCCGAGTCCGATTCCGGGTCCGAACCCGAGCCGGAATCCGCTCCCGCACCGGAACCGGAACCGGCGTCCGCGTCCGCGTCCGCGCAGTCGACGCCCGCCGCCGAGTCCACCGACGCCGAGTCCGATTCCGGGTCCGATTCCGCCCCCGGCCCCGGCTCCGATGTCGCATCCATAACCGACCCGGAATCCGCACCCACCGCCGGCCCGGAATCCGCGTCCGCCGTCAGCCCCGGAACCACACCCACCGACCGGGAAGCCGCGTCCGCCACGAGCCGGGAAGCCGCACCCACCACCGACCCGGAATCCGCGTCCGCCTCCGACCCCGAAACCGCACCCACCGCCGGCCCGGAGTCCGCACCCACCGCCGAGAGCGGCAGCGAATCCGCCCCCGTCTCCGCCCCGGACGACGCGGACGCTCCCGCCCCCACCACCCCCCGCCGTCGCGGCTGGGCCTCCTGGAGTGGGCGGGTTCGGGTACGGCGGGAGGCCTGGCGGGAAGCTCATCCCGGCGCTGCCTCCGCGCTGTCCGTCGGTGTCACCGTGCTCTGCGCCGCGCTGGTGATCGCCGCGCTGGTGATGCCGAACACCGTCGTCGGGCTCGGGCCGGCGAAGTTCCTGCGAATACCGTCCGAGGGGATCATCGCGGCCGCCGTCGCGCTGGCGCTGCCCCGGCGGCCCCGGATCGTGCTGGCCGCGGTGTTCGGCGTCGTGCTCGGTGCGCTGACCCTGATCAACTTCCTCGACATGGGGTTCAACGAATACCTCGGCCGGAGCTTCAACGCCATCCTGGACTGGAGCCTGCTCAGCGACGCGGAGTCGTACCTGGAGGACACCCTGGGCAAGACGGCCACCGTCGCCGTCAGCGTCGGCGCCGTCGTCCTCGTGCTGCTGCTGTTCGTGCTGCTCGCCCTGGCGACGGTGCGGCTGAGCAACCTGCTGGCCCGGCATCCGGGACGGGCCACCCGGGGCACGCTGATCGCGGGTGTCGTCTGGATCACCTGCTCCTCCTTCGGCCTCCAGATCGCCGGCGGTGTGCCGCTCGCCTCCGACCGCACCGCGACCGCGCTGGAGATCAAGGCCCGCCAGGTGCGGGACACCCTGCACGACGAGGCGGAGTTCCAGAAGGTCGCCAAGGTGGACGCCTTCGGGAACACCCCGGCCGACCAGCTGGTGCCGGACCTGCGCGGCAAGGACGTGATCTTCACGTTCATCGAGAGCTACGGCCGGAGCGCCATCGAGGACCCGATCATGGCGCCCGGTGTCGACAAGACGCTCGACGCCCAGACCGAGTCACTCACCAAGGCCGGTTACGCCGCGAAGAGCGGCTGGCTGACATCGGCGACCTACGGCGGCAGCAGCTGGCTCGGGCACTCCACGACCATGTCGGGGCTGTGGGTGAGCAACCAGCAGCGCTACCGGACCGTCATGGCCAGCGATCACCTCAGCATCACCAAGGCGTTCCAGAAGACCGGTGACTTCGACACGGTCGGTGTGATGCCGGGCATCCAGAAGGGCTGGCCGGAGCAGAGCTACTACGGCCTCGACAAGGTCTACAACGCCTTCCAGCTCGGGTACAAGGGACCCAAGTTCAGCTGGTCGACGATGCCCGACCAGTACGCGCTCCAGCAGTTCCAGGACCGGGTGCACAGCAAGCAGCCGGCCGACGGCAAGTCACGGATGTCGTTGCTGATCCTGACCTCCAGCCACCAGCCGTGGGCGCCGATCCCGAAGATGGTGCCGTGGGACCAACTGGGCGACGGTTCGGTCTTCGACGCCATCCAGAAGGCCGGCAACAAGGCGTCCGACGTCATCGCCGACACCACCAAGTCCCGCCAGGAGTACGGCAAGTCGATCCAGTACTCGGTGACCGCGCTCACCCAGTGGCTGGAGCGGTACGGCAACGACAACACGGTGCTCGTCTTCCTCGGCGACCACCAGCCGATCGCCCGGGTCAGCGGCAACCACGCCAGCCGTGACGTGCCGATCTCGATAGTTGCTAAAGACCCGAAGGTCCTTGACGCGATCAGCTCCTGGAACTGGACCGACGGTCTGCGCCCGGCGCACAACGCCCCGGTGTGGAAGATGAGCTCCTTCCGCGACAGGTTCCTGACGGCCTACGGCTCCACGCCGCACCCGAAGAACAACTAGCCGCTGCCGCCTTCGGCAGGCGTCGCGTCCGGACGACGCCGCCGCACGCGGGGACCGGTCCCCGCGTGCGGTGCGGATCCTCCCGGCGGGGCGCCGCACGCTCGCCGACGGCGACCGGTCCGGCCCCGTCGCCACGCCGTCCGGGCACACCCTCCAGGTCATGGGCGACGCCATGAGCGACGACGTCATGGGCGACGGCATCACGGGCCGCCGTCGCCCCGTGCCGGTACCGCTCCCCCCACCCGCGGCATCGCGGCCTCCGGCACCCCGGTCGAGCGGATCCGGCTGGAGGCGGACGATCGGCCGGCCTCGGTCGCGACCGCGGAGCCACCGGGCTGCTCGCCCTCGTCGCCCCCCGGCCGGGGCAGCCGACGCCGGCCGCCGCGGGACGTCCTCCCCCGGTGCTCCCGGGCCCCTACACCCGAGCCGACCCGCCGGTACACCCGAGCCGACCCGCCGGCCGGCCGTCCCCCACGGCGCCGTCACCCAGCCGCTGCCGCCCCGGGCCGTGCTGCGCCGATGTACACCGACGGCCCGGTCGAGCGGCGCAGGACGTTCGTCGACGGCTGCCGCACGTCCGCGCCGAGGACGGCGCCGTCACCCTGCTCGCCGCTCGCCTGTGCGCCACGTCGGCAAGGTTGGACATATGCGTATGATGTTTGGGTCTGTCGGATGAATGCGGTGCGCGCAAAGAGGCGCCAGCCAGCGACACCAGCGGTGTAAGCGCCGTACGGCATTCACCTCTTACGTCTTCTCGATTGACGGTCGTCCCTCCGTGCCGGTCCGGTTCCGTGACCACAGGCTCCGGGGGCACCGGAAAGGCCCACCATGCGCATCGCACCGCAGCGGACTCCGCACGCCCCGGCCCATGCGGCGCAACGTCGCCGCCCGGGTCTCGACGGCCGGTCGCCCGCATTCCGTGCGGAGCGCAACAGCCTGCAGTCGGTCTCCCTCGGAACGGCCGGCCTCGGCGGCGCATGGCAGGCCGCCTCAGGGACCCTCGGCGTGCCCCTGGCGGTGAGCCACGCACTGTTCGCCCTGAGCGGTCTGGTGTGGCTGGTGCTGCTGGCGCAGTACATCCGTCACGGCGGCCGGCGGTGGCGCACCGTCCTCGACGACCTCCACCACCCGGGCCAGGGCTTCACCCTCGCCTACATCCCCATCGTCGGCATGCTCGCCGCGGGGCATCTCTTCCCCTACGGGCCGGACGCGGCCCGATGGGGATACGCGGTGTTCGCCCTCATGGCCGCGGTCATCGCCGCGCGCCTGCTGGCGCACTGGGTCACCGGTGGTCTCGCGTCCGCTCCGCTGCACCCGGGGTACCTGCTGCCCGTGGTGTCGGCCCCGTTCATCTCCAGCGTCACCGCCTCGGCGCTGCACCTCCCGCAGGTCGCGGCGATGACCTTCGCCGTCGGCGTCCTGTACTGGCTCGCCTTCGGCACCGTCGTCCTGGGCGGCCTGGTCGCCAACGGCGCCGCCATGCCGCAGCCCGCCCGTCCCACTCTCGCCGTGCTGGTCATCCCGCCGGCCACCGGCGGACTCGCCTGGACGTCGGCGCACCGCGGGGTGTTCGACGCCGTGGGCGAGGGGTTCGCCGGGCTGGTGCTGTTCACCCTGCTGGTCGTCGTCCTGCTGCTGCCGGACCTGCGCCAGCAGTCGTTCCACTACGGGTACTGGGCCTTCTCGTTCCCGGCCGCGGCCGGCAGCAACTTCCTTCTCCGCTGGCTCCACGGGACCGCCCCGACCGGCTGGCGGCCGGTGTCGTGGCTCCTCCTGGCCGTGGTCGGCTCGGCGTTCCTGCTGCTGTACGCGGCGACGCTCCGGCACGCGCGGCACCGCCGCCGGAGCGGGGTTCAGCCGCCGGACGTGTCCAGTTCGGCGTCCTCCGTGATGCCCGCGCAGTCGTAGGGGTCCTTCAGCCAGCCGTCCGGCAGCACCACCCGGTTGTTGCCGGACGTACGGCCGCGGGGCCCGTCGGCGCCCGTGGGCCAGGGCTGGTCGAGGTCCAGCTCGTCCAGGCCCGCGCGGAGTTCGGCCAGCGAGGAGGTGATGGCCAGACGCTTGCGCATCTCGCTGCCGACCGCGAAGCCCTTGAGGTACCAGGCGACGTGCTTGCGGAAGTCGACGACCCCCTTGGCCTCGTCGCCGAGCCACTCACCGAGCAGCGTGGCGTGCCGGACCATGACCTCGGCGACCTGGCGCAGGGACGGGCGCGCGATGTCCTCGTGACGGCCCTCGAACGCGGCGACCAGGTCCGCGAACAGCCACGGCCGGCCCAGGCAGCCGCGCCCGACCACGACTCCGTCGCAGCCCGTCTCCCGCACCATCCGCAGCGCGTCCTCGGCCGACCAGATGTCGCCGTTGCCGAGGACCGGGATCTCCGGGACGTGCTCCTTGAGGCGGGCGATGGCCTCCCAGTCGGCGGTGCCGCCGTAGTGCTGGGCGGCGGTGCGGCCGTGCAGCGCGATCGAGGTGACGCCCTCCTCGACCGCGATCCGGCCGGCGTCGAGGTAGGTGATGTGGTCGTCGTCGATGCCCTTGCGCATCTTCATGGTGACCGGGAGGTCGCCGGCGCCGCTCACCGCCTCGCGCAGGATCGCGCGCAGCAGGTTGCGCTTGTAGGGGAGGGCCGAGCCGCCGCCCTTGCGGGTGACCTTCGGGACCGGGCAGCCGAAGTTCAGGTCGATGTGGTCGGCCAGGCCCTCCTCCGCGATCATGCGGACGGCCTTGCCGACGGTGGCCGGGTCGACGCCGTACAGCTGGATCGAGCGCGGCTTCTCGGTCGCGTCGAAGCGGATCAGCTGCATGGTCTTCTCGTTGCGCTCGACCAGCGCCCGGGTCGTGATCATCTCGCTGACGAACAGCCCCTTACCCGAACTGGCTCCAGCCTTTGCTTCGCCTCCGGCGAAGGCTCCGCCTCCGGCGAAGTGCCGGCACAGGGTGCGGAAGGGCGCGTTGGTGATCCCGGCCATGGGGGCCAGGACGACCGGCGGCCGGACGGTGTGCGGGCCGATCTGGAGCGGGGTCGTGGGCTCGGGCATTCCCCCATTGTCCCGCACGGCCCGCGGTGCTCGGCCGGCCTGTGGACAACCGCCCCTTCCACACCCTCCGTCACGATCATGTAGCACTCATTAGTTAGACGCACTATTGAAACGGGCGTACGATGGAGCGCATGCCCGAGCTGAGCCCCCGCCGACGCATGCTCGTGCTCGCGATCTGCTGCATGAGCCTGCTGATCGTGAGTCTCGACACGACCGCCCTCAATGTCGGCCTGCCGTCCATGCAGCGCGAACTGCACGCCTCGACCGCCGGTCTGCAGTGGACCATCGACGCCTACACCCTGGTCCTGGCCTCGCTGCTGATGCTCGCGGGGTCGACCGGCGACCGGGTCGGCCGCAAGAAGGTCTTCATGACGGGCCTGGTCGTCTTCTCGATCGGCTCGCTGCTCTGCTCCCTGGCGCCGAACCTCGACTCGCTGATCGCGTTCCGGATGGTCCAGGCGGTGGGCGGCTCGATGCTCAACCCCGTGGCCATGTCGATCATCACCAACACCTTCACCGACCCGCGTGAGCGGGCCCGGGCGATCGGGGTCTGGGGCGCGGTGGTCGGCATATCCATGGCCGCCGGACCACTGGTCGGCGGCGTGCTGGTGGAGTCGGTCGGCTGGCGCGCGATCTTCTGGGTCAACCTCCCGGTCGGCCTCGCCGCGCTGCTGCTGACGCTGCGGTTCGTGCCGGAGTCCCGGGCGCCGAAGGCCCGCCGGCCCGACCCGGTCGGCCAGGTGCTGGTCATCGCGCTGTTCGGCGCGCTGACGTACTCGATCATCGAGGCGCCGACGGCCGGTGCGGGTACGGTCCTGCCGTTCGCCGCGATAGCCGTGGTCGCCCTGGCCGGCCTGCTCTGGTACGAGCCCAGGCGTGACGAACCCCTGATCGACCTGCGGTTCTTCCGTTCGGCGCCGTTCAGCGGCGCGACCGTGATCGCGATCAGCGCGTTCGCCTCACTCGGCGGCTTCCTGTTCCTGTCCACGCTGTACCTGCAGAACGTGCGCGGTCTGGACGCCCTGCACGCAGGCCTGTGGATGCTGCCGATGGCGGTCCCGATGTTCCTGTGCGCGCCGCTGGCGGGCCGTCTGGTCGGCAGCCGGGGTCCGCGCCTGCCGCTGGTGATCGCCGGTGTCGCGATGACCGCGAGCGCGGTGCTGTTCGCGGCGTTCGAGGCGGAGACCTCGGACACCACCCTCTTCCTCGGCTACGTCCTCTTCGGCATCGGCTTCGGCTTCGTGAACGCGCCGATCACCAACACGGCGGTCTCCGGCATGCCGAGGTCCCAGGCGGGCGTCGCGGCCGCGGTCGCCTCCACCAGCAGGCAGCTGGGCCAGACCCTGGGCGTCGCGGTGATCGGCGCGGTACTGGCGTCCGGGATCGGCTCGTCGTCGTACGCCGGCACGTTCGTGGGCGCCGCCCGGCCGGGCTGGTGGATCCTCGCGGGCTGCGGCCTCGCCGTCCTGCTCCTGGGCGCCCTGACGAACGGCCGCTGGGCCCGCGCCACGGCCGAGCGGGCCGCGCAGCGACTGGCGGCCCCGGAGATACGCGAGGCCGTGGGGTCGGCGGAGCGAGTCTAGAGGGGGACAGGCCGGCCGATCTGGTCGTGGAGTGCGAAGTGCCGTGCGAACCAGGCGAAATCGTTGGGGAGCGAGGCGTTCAGCTCTTCACGACGCCGCCAGGCACCGCGCTGTTCGAGCATGGTCAGTGCGGCCTGGATGTGGTCGGGGAATTCCAGGGCGTGCAGCCGCACCATTTCCAGGATCATTGATTCGGGCAGGTGGGCGGCCCCGAACCGCAGGCAGTTGTGGACCATCGCGGTCCGCCTCGACGCGACGAACTCGGCGCACTCGTCCTTGGGTTTGAAGCGGTGGGTGATCTCGACGGCGTCGGTGTGCACGATCTCGGGCCGAAGCGCCAGGCGCGGACGCTGAACTCGGGCTCGAATCCTCCGTACTGCACCATCCCCTCGTCGTAGCCGCCGAGGCGGTCGAAGAGAGCGTGTTCGAGGACGGTGCCGGCCGAGGACGCGACGTGGACCTGGGGAGCGGGGCCGGGGAGGCTCGTGTTCCAGCGGGTTCCCATGTAGGGGATCACGAGGCGGCAGCCGTAGCCGCGCCACTGCGAGGAACTGTCCCGGACGGTGACGGACAGGATCCGTGCCGGGGTGAGGAGTCGCAGTGCCTCGCGGTCCCAGCCGTCGGAGAAACGCGTGTGCGCGTCCGTCACGAAGAGCACGCGACCGCGGGCGTGCCGGGCGGCCAGATTGCGTGCCGCGCCCACCCCGAGGTGCCGGTCGGAGCGAACGACCGTCGTACGGCGCCGTGCGGGACCGTCGGCGATCTCGGGCCGGCGACCCGGCTCCGAGCAGTCGTCGACCACGACGATGTCCACCCCGTCCGGACCGGCGGCGGCGTCCAGGGCCGAGGCGACCGTCGCCCCGACCCGGTCGCCCTCGTCCCGTGCCGGCAGGACCACGCTGATCACGGGCGAGGCTGCCGTCACCGGCCGATGCCGCCGGTGATGGTGATCGTGTGCAGGGTGATCGTCGAGTACTCACCCCGCCGTGCGGGGATCAGCCGCTCGGCGTCGGCCAGCCTCTGGTAGGCGTCGCAGGACAGACCGAACCGGTCGGCCAGGGCCTGGGGATCGTCGCGCAGTTCGGACAAGGTGGTGGGGTCTTCGGCCGCGGCCAGCATGATCTGCTGCAGTTTCGTGCTCAACCCGGGTTCCTTCTTCCTGTCGGTCTTCCTACGGTTCTTCGGCGGCGCTTGCGGTGCAGGCGGCTGCCGGTTCCCAGCGGACGGTCGGCGGCAGCCGGTGGGCGTGGGCCCGGACGCGGTCGGTGTGGGGGACGAGATCGTCGATCATCCGCCGCAGTTCCACGTCGATGGGCGCCGAGGGCCGGAATCCCAGCTCGCGCAGTTTGTTGCTGTCGGGGTTGTAGTGGTGCGCCTCCGCCTCGGCCCGCGGGTTGTCGACGGGGGCGATGCGTGCGCTGATGCCCAGCGCACGCGCGGCGTCCCGGACCAGTTCGGCGAGCCGGCCGATGGACACCACGTCACGCAACTGGTTGAAGACCCGGTACTCGCCGGGGGCGGCCGGGTGCTCCAGGGCGAGGGTGAGGCACTGCATGGAGTCGGCCAGCGACAGCAGGCCACGGCTCTGGGTCCCGCTCCCGTACGGGGTGATCGGGTGGCCGATCACCGCCTGGCAGCAGAACCGGTTGACCGAGGTGCCGAACGCCTCGTCGAAGTCCAGCCGGCTGCTCAGCCGTGGATCGGAGGGCGGGCACCAGCTGCCGTAGACGATTCCCTGCATGACATCGGTGACGGCAAGCCCCCACAGCCGGCAGGCGAAAGAGACGTTCTGGGAGTCGAAGACCTTGCTCCAGTGGTACCAGGAGCCCGCTTGCCTGGGGAAAGGCAGCCGGTCCCGGCGGCCGCGGAACTCGACCTCGAAGAACCCCTCGGGGATGTCCATGTCCGGTGTGCCGTACTCGCCCATCGTGCCGAGCTTGACGAGATGGGCATCGGGACAGTGCTCGCGCATCGCGAACAACAGGCCCAGGGTGCCGGAGACGTTGTTGGTCTGCACGAAGTCGGCATGCTCGAAGTCGATCATCGAGTACGGCGCGGACGGGCACTCGGCGAGATGCACCACGGCATCCGGCGCGAACGCCGCCAGCGTCTCGCCCAGCTTCGGCTGATCCCGCAGATCCAGGTGCGTGAAGGACAGCGAGGCGCCGCTCGCGTCACGGAACGCGGCCAGCCGCTCGCCGATCGAGGCGATCGGGACGGCACTGACCGAACCCCGCTCCGCGACCCAGGCCCGCCGCAGCATCGCGTCGACACCGGCGATCTCGTGGCCCCGGGCGGACAGATGCTGGGCCAACGGCCAACCGAGATACCCGTCGACCCCCGCGATGAACACCCGCACAGTGCCAACCCCCTTGCCGGTCCCGCACAGCAGGCAACGCCTCCGCGCTCCTCTTCAGAAGAGAGCACATGCCATCGGCCCGCTGTGCGTCGGCGAAGCGGGATTCACCCGGTCGGCGGAGCGCGGAACCCTCCCGCCCTGGTCGGCCGGCACGGGCGTACGCCGGGCCCTCAACCCCGCCCGCATGCCCCGGGCGGTTCACAGGGCCTTGCCCGGGTTGAGGATCCCGTGCGGGTCGAAGGCCTGCTTCAGGCGGCGTTGCAACGCGTGTGCGGCCGGGCCGAGTTCGTCGGCGACCCACTGTCTCTTGAGGACGCCGACGCCGTGTTCGCCGGTGAGGGTGCCGCCCAGGCGCAGGGCCAGCGCGAAGATCTCGCCGGCCGCCTCCCAGGCCGCGTCCGGCAGCCGGTCCAGGGCCGGGTCGACCACGATGATCGGGTGCAGGTTGCCGTCCGCCGCGTGGGCGATGGTGAAGACGGGCACCTGGTGGCGGGCCGAGATCGCGCGGATCTCGCGGGCCGCCTCGGCGAGCCGGGAGCGGGGCACCGCGATGTCCTCGATGAGCGGACGGCCGAGGCGTTCCAGCGCGGGCAGTGCCTGGCGGCGGGCGGCGAGCAACGCGTCCGCCTCGGCCGGGTCGTCGGTCGTCTGCACGCTCGTGGCCAGCGACACGAGCAGGTCCGCCACCGCCTTCGCCTCGGCGGCCGCCCCGGCGCCGTCGCACTGCACGATCAGCAGGGCGGCCCCGCGCTCGCGCAGGGCCGGGTCGACGGCTTCCAGCACCGGTCCGTCGACCAGTTCCGCGAGGGCCGGGACCACCCCGGCCCGGGCGATCGCGTACGACGCCTCGGCCGCCGCCTCGAAGGTGGCGAAGTACGCGGCCAGGGTCGCCGTGACGGCGGGCAGCGGGCGCAGCCGGAGCGTCGCCGAGGTGATCACCGCGAGGGTGCCCTCCGAGCCGGTCAGCAGCGCGGTGAGGTCGTATCCGGTGACGCCCTTGACGGTACGGCGGCCGGTGGCGATCACCGTGCCGTCCGCGAGGACCGCCTCCAGGCCCAGCACGCTGTCCCGGGTCACGCCGTACTTGGCGCAGCGCAGCCCGCCCGCGTTGGTGGCGATGTTCCCGCCGATCGTGGACAGCGCCGCGCTCGCCGGGTCGGGCGCGTAGCGCAGTCCGTGCGCGCCCGCCGCGCGGTCCAGCTCCGCCGTGATCACGCCCGGTTCGACGACCGCGAGCTGGTCCTGCGGGGACAGTTCGAGGATGCGCTTCATCCCGGACAGGTCCAGGACCAGGGAACCCTCGCCGGCCGTCGCCCCGCCGGACAGGCCGGTGCCCGCGCCCCGGGCCACCACCGGCACCCGCAGCGCGTGCGCGTGCCGGAGGGTCACCGTCACGTCCTCGGTGCGCCGGGCGCGTACGACGGCCAGCGGCAGCCCCTCGGGGCGGGTGCCGGAGCGGTCGGTCGTGTGCGCGGCCAGGGTGCGGGGGTCGGTGGCCAGCCGGTCGGTGGGCAGGTCGCGGGCGAGCAGGCCGAGCAGGCGGGCGGGGGCGGTGGTGGCCGTGGGGGCGTCTGCGGTGGTCACGGGTTCAGGGCCTTCGTTCCGATCGCCAGCAGGGAGATGTCCTCCTGGGGCGCGTGCACCGGCGCGCACTGGATGTCGCGGAAGTGCCGCTCCAGGGGGTTGCCGCGGGCCAGCCCGGGGTTGCCGAGCAGGCGTACGGCCAGTCCGACCGCCCGCACCGCGTGCCGGTCGGCCAGCACGCGGGCGCCGAGGGCCTGTTCGGGGGTGTACGCCGGATCGGCCGCGTCGACCCGGGCGGCCCCGTCGAACACCAGCTGTTCGGCGGCCGTGAGCAGGACCTCGATCTCGCCGGCGGTCCTGCGGAAGCGTTCCGTACGGGCCACCGGGTGCCCGAGGTTGGCGGGCACCCGCGTCCGCGCGAACGTGTGGAAGAAGGCCTGCGCCGCCCGGGCCACGCCCAGGTACAACGCCGCCAGTGGCAGGTGCAGGGACGCTCCCGCGCGGTTGTCCTGCTCGGCGGCGGGGCCGTGCGGGCCGATGCCGATGACGTGCTCATACGGCACCTCGACGCCCCGGAACGTCACGTCGTGGCTGCCGCTGGCCCGCAGCCCCAGCTGGTCCCAGCGGCCGGTGATCCCGATACCGGGTGCGCCGCCCGGCACCAGGAAGGTGCCCACCCTCGGCTCCGGTTCATCCGTCGTCGCCCACACCAGGAACCAGTCCAGGCCCTCCGCGCCGGTCACGAACCTCTTGGTGCCGCTGATCGACCAGCCGTCCGGGGTGCGGCGGGCGAGGGTGGCCGGCAGGCCGCCCCGCGCGGGTGAGCCGAGTTCGGGCTCCACGCGCGCGTGGTTGACGAGAACGGGCCGTTCCCCGGACTCCTTCAGCACGCGCGCGTACAGCTCTTCCGGCCAGTGCGGGCGGGCCGCCTGCCGGGCGTGGGTGGCCAGGGTCATCGCGGTGATCAGGGCGACGGACGGGTCGCCCCGGCCGATGGTGTGCAGGATGCGCGCCGTCTGCTCGACTCCGGCGCCCTGGCCGCCGTACTGCCGGCCGATCGTCGCGGTCAGCCAGCCCGCCTCGTGGACCAGTTCGAGGGACGAGGCGGGAAACGCGCCGGAACGGTCGTACTCGGCCGCCAGTTCGGCTATGCGGTCGACGGTCACAGGGCCTTCTTCAGGTCGGTGTCGAGGTCAGTGGTCCAGAAGGACTTCACGTCCAGGTGCGTGGAGAGGGCGCCCAGCTCCGTGAAGGCGTCGGCCACCTTCTGCTCGGAGGCGATCGCCGCGTCGTCGACGGTGCGGGCCCGGGTGGGGCGCTGCTTCTGCTGGGCGGCCAGGTCGTGTTCGGCCTGGGTGACCGGCTGGTGGGTGTTCTGGGCGACGACCTTGGCGAAGTCGGCCTCGCGGCCGTCGCGGACGTAGGCGTACGCCTTGCTGATCCGGGCGATCAGGTCGGCCGCCGCGGCCTTCTGCGCGGAGCTTCCCAGCACGCTGTCGCGGGCCGACCAGAGGAAGTTGCCGGACAGGATGTCCGCGCCGGAGCCGACGGTCGTGGCGCCCTGCTGGTGGGCGGTGATGATCGAGGTGCCGTAGGAGGCGAAGGCGTCGATGGAGCCGCCGTTGAGGGCGGCCAGGCCGTCGTTGGGGAGGAGGGGCTTGGCGTCGATGTCGGACCACTTCAGGCCCGCCTGCTTCAGCAGCTCGTAGAGGAAGTAGTGCGCGGTGGTGTTCTTGACGTAGCCGACCTTCTTGCCCTTCAGGCCCGCGATGTCGGTCACTTTCGAGTCCTTGGGGACGACGACCTCCTGGTTGAGGGTCGAGCCCCGCTGGACCGCCACGACCTTGAAGTTCGGTCTGCCGTCGGCGGCCGAGAAGACCGGCGGTATCTCGCTGGAGGAGGCGAGGTCCAGGGCTCCGGCGCGGACGGCCTGGAGCTGCTGGTCGCCGCCCTGGAACACGCTCCACTTCACCTCGTAGGGGGTGTCGTCGAGGTGGGCGAACTTCAGTACCGCCTCCTCGGCCTTCCAGCCGGTGGCGCCGACGCGGAGGGTGACGTCGTTCTCGGAGTCGGCCTGCGCGTTGCCGCCGCAGGCCGCGGCGAAGGGCAGCAGGAGGGCGGTGAACAGGGCGGCGGGCGCGCGCAGGGCGCGGTGCAACAACACGGGGTCTCCATGGGGTGCTCGCAGGTGGGGTGTCAGGCGGCGGGGGCGGTCGCGGCGCGGTGGGCCAGTTCCTGGCGGACCAGGGGGAGGATGTGCCGGGCGTAGTCGATGGCGTCGTTGAGCGGGTCGTAGCCGCGGATCGACAGCAGGTCGCAGCCGATGTCGACGTAGTCGAGGAGGGCCTGGGCGACGGTCTCGGGGGTGCCGACGAGGGCGGTGGAGGCGCCGGCCGCGTTGGTGGCGACGGCGGGGGCGGTCCACAGGCAGCGGTCGTGGACCTCGCCGCGCTCGGCGATGTCGAGCAGCCGCTGCGAGCCGACGTTCGCCGGACGCCCTGTGGTGCGGTAGTGCCGGAGCTGTTCGGTGTTGCGGGCCTGGTCCTTGAGGACGCCGAGGGTGCGGTGTGCCTTCTCCCAGGCGAGTTCCTCGGTGGGCGCGATGATCGGGCGGAACGACACCCAGATCCGGGGGTGCGGGCGCCCGGCCGCGTCGGCGACCGCGTTGACGGCGGCGATCTGCTCGGCCGTCTCCTTCAGCGGCTCGCCCCACAGCCCGAAGATGTCGCCCTGCTGTCCGCCGACCCGGTAGGCGTCCTGGGAGGAGCCGCCGACGGAGATCGGGACCAGGCCGTGCACCGGCTTCACGTCCGAGTGGTAGCCCTCGAAGGTGAAGTACTCGCCGTGGTGCGAGACCGGGCCGTCGGCCTGCCAGACCTTCCGGAGGATCTGGATGTACTCGTCCGAACGCTCGTACCGCTCCGCCTTGTTGAGGTAGTCGCCCTCGCGGTGCTGCTCCTCGTCACTGCCGCCGGAGATGATGTGGAGCGTGAGCCTGCCGTTGCTGATCCGGTCCAGGGTGGCCAGGGCGCGGGCCGCGTGGGTCGGGAAGATCACGCCGGGGCGGTGGGCGAGGATCGGGCGGACGCGTTCGGTGTGGGTGGCGACGAACTGGGCGACCTGGAAGGCGTCCGGGGAGGCCGAGTGGTAGGCGACCAGGGTGTGGTCGAAGCCGCCGTCGTCCAGGGCGCGGGCGTACCTGCGCAGGTGGTCGACGTCGAGGCCGGTACGGCTCGCGGCGGCGGGACCGGAGGCTCCGGCGTCGGTGTGGACGGCGCTGATGAACTCGACGGGCATGGTGGACTCCTGTGTCGTAAAAGTCACTTGAGGAGAGAGGTGTCGGCGGACTTCGCCACGTCGACGTTCGGGTCGAGGACGCCGATGCCGTTCATGAGGTCGGCGACGCCCTGCACGGTCGTGTTCACGTCGGAGGTGACCGGCAGCACCTGGCTGTACGCGGCGGAGGCGAGGGTCCTGGCGACGGACGCGTCGGCGCCGTTGCGCTGCTCGATGGCCTTCGCGTACGCGTCCTGGTGGGTGCTGGTCCACTTCAGGGCCGTACCGAGCCGCTTGAGGAAGTCCGACAGCGCGGCCTTCTTGGACGGGTCCGCGAGGGCCTTCTCGGAGGCGTTGACGAAGCCGATGCCGCTGACCCGGCCGTCCGCGCCGTCGACGAGCAGCCTGCCGCCCTGTTCCAGGCCGACGGCCTGGTAGACGCCGAAGGTGGCCCAGATCTTCACCTTCCCGGAGGCGAAGGCGGCCTGCGCGTCGGTCGGCAGCAGGTACTGCACCTGGACGTCCTTGTAGCTGAGCCCGTTCTGCTTGAGGACGTTGGCCAGCAGGTACTCCGAGACGCTGCCCCTGGCCGAGGAGACGACCACCTTCTGGCCCTTGAGGTCCTTGACGCTGTCGATGCCGGAGTCCTTGCGGACGACGATGCCGACGTGCGTGCCGTCGTTCTTGAGGGCGGCGATGTTCTTGATCTTCACCCCGCCGCTGAGCGCCTGGAGGGCGGGCAGGTCGGCGGAGTAGCCGGTGTCGGCGGCGTTCGCCTGCACGGCCTGGTAGAGCGGGGCCGCGCCCTCGAACTCGGCCCATTTCACCTTGTACTTGGCGCCTTTGAGGGCGTCGGAGGCGGCGACGATGGTCTGGAGGGTCTTGGCCTGGTCGCCGATGGTGAGGGTGACCTGCCGGCCGGCGGAGGTGTCCGCCGAGGAGTCGGCGCCGCAGGCGCTCAGCGCCAGCAGGGCGGTCGTGCTCAGGGCGGCGGCGGCGATTCTGCGGATCACGACGGGGTTCCTTCCAGGGTGCGGGTCACGCCGAGCCAGGTCAGCAGGCGGGCGCGCAGGGTCACGAACTCGGGGGTGGTCAGGTCGCGGGGGCGGGGCAGGTCGACGGTGAGTTCGTGGGCGATACGGCCGTCGTCCATGACCAGCACCCGGTCGGCGAGCAGCAGGGCCTCCTCCACGTCATGGGTGACCAGCAGGACCGCGCAGCCGTGCGACTGCCAGAGTTCGGCGACGAGCTGCTGGACCCTGCCCCGGGTGAGGGCGTCCAGGGCGCCGAACGGCTCGTCCAGGAGCAGCAGTTCGGGCTCCCGGACCAGGGCGCGGGCCAGTGAGACGCGCTGGGCCTGGCCGCCGGAGAGGGTCTTCGGCCACACCCCGGCACGGTCCGCGATGCCCACCTCGTCCAGCGCCTTCGCGGCGAGCGCCCGGTCGGGGCGGCCCGGCAGGCCGAGGACGACGTTGCGCCACACCTTCAGCCAGGGCAGCAGCCGCGGCGACTGGAACGCGGCACTGCGCCGCACGGGCACGGTCACCTCGCCGCCGATCTCGTCGTCGAGGCCGGCGAGGATCCGCAGCAGCGTCGACTTGCCGCAGCCGCTGTGCCCGAGCAGGGCCACGAACTCGCCCTCCTGGATGTCGAGATCGAGGTCGTGCAGCACGGTGTTGCCGTCGAAGGCCCGCGAAAGCCCCCTGATCTCCACGCTGTTGCTCATCGTCATGCCTCGCCCTCGAAGTTGGCCCGCCAGGTCAGCAGCCGGCGCGACAGGATCCGTACGGCGAAGTCGCAGGCCAGCCCGAGCAGGGCGTAGACGACGAGGCACAGCACGATCACGTCCGTGCGGAAGTACTGCTGGGCGTTGCTCATCAGATAGCCGAGACCCGCGTCCGCGTTGATCTGCTCGGCGAAGACCAGCGCCAGCCAGGCCGTCGACAGGGCGTACCGGAGCCCCACGAGGGCGCCGGGCAGTGCGCTCGGCAGGATCACGTACGTGACGAGGCCGAGCCGGCCGAGGCCCATCATGCGGGCGGCCTCGACGAGTTGGGCGTCGGTGGAGCGGATGCCGCCGTAGATGTTGAAGTACAGGGGGTAGGTCACGCCGAGCGCGACCAGGGCGATCTTCGGGGTCTCCTCGATGCCGAACCAGACGATGAACAGCGGGATCAGACCCACCCAGGGGATCGCCCGGAACATGCCCATCGAGGAGTCGATGACGTCCTCGCCGAGCCGGAACAGCCCGGCCAGGAGGGAGAGGACGAGGGCGACCGTGGCGCCGATGAGGAAGCCGATGGCGGCCCGGCGGCCCGAGGCGGCGATGGCGCGGGGCAGTTCGCCGTCCTTGGTCAGGTCGACGGCCTGCCTGATCACGTCCACCGGTGAGGCGAGCACGGACTCCGGCAGGACGCCGGTGGCCGAGGCCAGGAACCAGAGCAGGACCAGGCCGACCGGTCCGGCGGCGCGGCGCACGGAACGGGGCACGGCCGGCCCACGGCCCTGCCGGACGGTGCCGCGGATCGTGACCCGCCCGGCCGTGGGCGTGGCCTGCGGCGCGGGCACGGCGGCCTTCAGCGATTCGGTCGTCATGAGGAACCCCCCACGGCGGAGGGCGATCCGGACGGCAGGGACCCGGACGGCAGTGGTCCCGTCGCGGCCGGGCGGTCGGGATCCGCGGACCACGCCGACCAGGAGCCGGGGAACAGGACCGCCTCGAACCCGGCGATCTCCAGCGCGGCGATCTGGTGGGCGGCGGTGACCCCGGAGCCGCAGTAGACGCCGATCCGTGTGGCCGCCCCCGCGCCCGCCTTCTCGAACCGCTCGCGCAGCGCGCCGGCCGGCCGGAAGGTGCCGTCGGCCGCGAGGTTCTCGCCGGTCGGCGCGGACACCGCCCCCGGGATGTGGCCCGCCCTGGGGTCCACCGGTTCCACCTCGCCCCGGTACCGCTCACCGGCACGCGCGTCCAGCAGCAGCCCGGTGGCGGCGAGTTCGGCGGCGCCGTCGGCGTCCGTCACGGGCAGCGCACCGGCCCGGAGTACGACGTCTCCGGGCGCCGGAGCGGCGGGGATCCCGGTCTCCAGCGGCAGTCCGGCCGCCCGCCAGGCGCCCAGGGCCCCGTCGAGGAGCGTGACGTCGGCGATCCCCGCGTACCGCAGCAGCCACCAGGCCCGTGCGGCCGCCGTGTTGCCCAGGTCGTCGTGGACCACGACGGGCCGGCCCTGCCGGACACCCCAGCGCCGTGCCGCCGCCTGCAACCCGGCGAGGTCGGGCAGCGGATGCCGGCCGCCCTGCGGCGAAGGCGGCGCGGCCAGTTCGGTGTCGAGGTCGACGTACACCGCGCCCGGGATGTGGCCGTCGGCGTGGTGGTCGCGGCCGTGCGGGTCGCCCAGCGCCCAGCGGACGTCGAGGACGGTGGGCGGCCGGCCGGAGTCGAGCAGCTCGCGCAGTTCGGCGACGGTGGTCGTCACCCGGCGGCTCATGCGAGGCCCTCCGCGATCAGGGGCAGCCCGGGCGAGAGCCGCAGCCGTTCCAGGAACAGCACGACGGTGGCGGCGGCCGTGCGGTGCAGGGCGTCGTTGAGGACGTCGTGGCGGCCGCCGGCGAACTCCACCAGGTGCGCCGGGGAACCGGCGTAGGCCGCGCGGGCCGCCGCCAGGGGGCTGACCACGTCGTCCTTGCCGTGCAGAGCCAGCACCGGCACCTGTACCCGGTCCCAGGGCAGGTCGGGGAGGTCGGGGGTCTCGTCGAGGGCCCCGCGCCGGAAGGCGGGGTCGCCGGTCAGCCGGCCCTGGTGGGTGGGGCAGCCGGTGCGCGCCTCGATCTCCGTCTCCCAGCCGCCCGCCGTCCAGGGCCCGGTGGGCAGTCCGGCCAGGATCAGGGCGTCGACGCCGGGGGCCGGTTCGGCGGCCAGCTGTACGGCGTACCGGGCGCCGGTGTCGGAGCCGACGAGCACCTTGGGGCCGGGCAGTGACTCGTCCGCAAGGAGTTTGGCGGCCTCGTCGAGGACCGCCGGATCGGCGACCGGGTCGCCGAGGGCGCGGACGCGGTAGGCGTCGAAGGCGAGCCGGCGGCCGAACCGCTCGTACACGCCGCCGTGTTCGCCTCGGCCGGCCAGCACGATCAGCGTGCCGCGTGCGGCGAGACCTTCGGGTTCGTCCCAGGAGAAGGGCATGAGGGGGCAACTCCCGTTCCGGAGCAGGGGGAAGAGCAGGCAAGAGAAGGGAAGAGCAGGGAAAAGAAGGAAAAAGAAGTGGGCAGAGAGGGGGAAGAGAGGGGAAGAGTGGCGGCCGTCACCGGCACGTGTCAGTCACGCGGCAGGCCTGGTGGGGGCGGCGGGAGGACGCGCGTACGCGCGGGTGATTCAGCGACAGCGGGCGCTGCACGCCACGCCGAAGTCGATGACTCGGCGCTGCGTCAGAAGGGCAGCCGTGGCGGTCGCGTACATGCGTCCATCATGACCGGCGGTGACGAACGCGTCCAACGATGATTCCGCATCGAAACCGATCAGGGATCGCGATCGGTCGAGTGAACAGCTACCGTCACCGGTATGTCCCGCCCCGTCCTCGACATCGTGGCCCTGCGCAGCCTGACCGCGGTGGCCGACTGCGGCGGCTTCCACCGTGCCGCCCGCGCGCTCGCCCTCAGCCAGTCGGCGGTGAGCCAGCATGTGCGCAGGCTGGAGAAGACGCTGGGGCACCCCGTGGTCGAACGCGAGGGGCGCGGCACCCGTTTCACGCCCGAGGGGCGCCTGCTGCTCGAACAGGCCCGGCGGATCCTGGCCGTCCACGACGAGGCCGTGCGCGTGCTGCTGGACACGGACGGCGACACGGTCACCATCGGCTCCACCGAGCACGCGGCCGACCAGTTCCTGCCGCGCCTGACCGCCGCCGTCCAGGAGGTGCGGCCCGGCTGCCGGGTCCGCTACCGCATCGACCGCTCCGCGCGACTGGTGGAGGCGGTCGAGCGGGGCAGTGTCGACGTCGCCGTGTACGTCACCGAGGCCGCCGCCACCGAGGGCACGCCCGTCGGCGGGCTCCCGCTCTCCTGGCACGCCACCCCCGGCTGGCAGCGGCCCGTCGCGCCCTCCCCCATCCCGTTGGTCGCCATCGAGGAGCCCTGCGCCATCCGCCACCGGGCCATCGCCACCCTCGCCGCACACGGTGTCCCCGCCACGGTCGTCGGCGACGCCGGCTATCTCGCGGGCGTCCTCGACATCGCCCGCACCGGCCAGGGCGTCGCTCTCATCGCCGCGGTCGGCGCGGCCCCGGACGGCCTGACCCGGTACGGCGGCCTGCCCGCCGTCACCCCCATCCCGATGAGCGCCCTCGCCCGCCCCGGCGCCGACCCCACGACCGTACGGGCCGCGTTCGCCGCCGCGCGGGAACTGCTCGGCGGAGGCGGGCCGGCTGCGGCCCCGGGTGTCACGGGGAGTGGATAGCGCGGCGGTGCCGGGCGAGGACGGCCTCACGCAGGGCGCCCAGGGCCAGGGCCTGGAGCAGCGCCGATACGACGATCATGCCGACGAAGAACCGGTTCGGCGCATCCGTGTCCCAGGCCGTCCCGCCGATCGCCGAGACGAGCGGGAAGGTGGGGAAGGTGACCACGGGCGCCCACAGCCAGGCGTAGTCCGTACCGGGGTCCGCCCCCGGGAGGGAGCCGACGGTGGCCTTGGCGATGACCACGGCGACCAGGACGAGGTAGGCCGCCGAGAGGCGGTTGGCGCACATCAGGCGGACCAGTCGGACAAGGGTGCGGGCAGGGCCGGATTCCATCGTCGTCTCCCCCGGGGCCGGTCGTCGTTTCCTCTCCCCACCTGCATGGTCGGGGCAGGACGGTCCCCCGGTCCTGAGTACGCGTACTCAGTTGACCGAACGAATTCCCGTGATCCGGTCAGGAGTTCGCCGTCACCGCCAGCCCGTACAGCTTCTCCAGGCGCTCCCGCGACTCCTCGTCCACCGGGACGTACGTGACCATCCGCGCCCCGGACTCCGGGTTCAGCCACAGGTCCGTGTGGTCCATGGTGAGCAGACCGACGTACTGGTTGAGGAACTGTTTGGTCTTGGTGTTGCGCAGGCCCGTCACCTCGTACCGCTCCCAGTTCTCGCGGAACTCGGGGGACTCGGCCGTCAGGCGTTTGACGACCATCTTCCAGGCCGGCTCGCCGAGGTGGCCGGCCATCGCGACGCGGAATCTCGCGGCCATCAGACGGCGGCTCTCCTCCAGGTGCACGATGGAGCGGCACCAGTCCGGGTCGGTGTGGACGAGGATCATGCAGTTGCGGTCCTCGGGCGGGACCGCGTCGAGGTCGCACAGCAGGCGGGCGTAGGTGCGGTTGTAGGCGAGGATGTCGTAACGGCTGTTCTGGATGCAGGCCGGGATGGGCTCCAGCGCGCGCAGCATCTCGCGCAGGGCCGGGGTGACGCCCGTGCAGCTCGCGGCCGGGGTCGGGTCGACGGCGCCGGCCAGCTGGAAGAGGTGGGTGCGCTCGCTCGCGTCGAGCAGGAGGGTGCGGGCGAGGGCGTCCAGGACCTGGACGGAGACCTGGATGTCCCGGGCCTGTTCCAACCAGGTGTACCAGGTGACGCCGACCGCGGAGAGCTGCGCGACCTCCTCGCGGCGCAGGCCGGGCGTGCGCCGGCGGGTGCCGTGCGGCAGGCCCACCTGTTCCGGGGTGATCCGCTCGCGGCGGCTGCGCAGGAACGCGGCCAGTTCGCTGCGCCGGATGCCCTCGCTCCGTACCGCCGGGACCGCCGGGACCGCCGGGACCACCGGGACCACCGTCTCGTGCGCCATGGTCGTCATGCCTCCAGCCTGCCTCGGGCCGCATCCTGTTTCCAGGTACTTCTTCTACCAGGATAAGAAGACTCTGGTACCAGTCTGAGTGACGCAGCAGGCTCATGGACATGACCGAAACCGTCACCACTCCGGCCGTACGGTCCCCGTCCGCGGCACCCGCGCTCGGCGGGCCCGGACTGTTCACCGTCCTGCTGGCCGCGGCCCTGCCCCTCGTCGACTTCTTCATCGTCAATGTAGCCCTGCCCACCATCGGAACCGATCTGCACGCCGGCGAGGCGGTCCTGGAACTCGTCGTCGCCGGATACGGCGTCGCCTACGCCGTGCTGCTCGTGCTCGGCGGCCGGCTGGGCGACCTGTTCGGGCGCCGCCGGCTCTTCCTCGCCGGCATGGCCGCCTTCGGGCTGACCTCGCTGGCCTGCGGACTCGCGCCCGGCGCCTGGTCGCTGGTGGCCGCCCGGGTCGCCCAGGGCGCCGCGGCCGCCGCGATGCTCCCGCAGGTCCTCGCCACCATCCAGGCCGCCACCAGCGGCGGCCGCCGCGCCAAGGCCATGAGCCTGTACGGCGCCACCGCCGGCCTCTCGATGGTCGCCGGGCAGATACTCGGCGGGGTGCTGGTCGCCGCCGACATCGCGGGCACCGGCTGGCGTGCCGTGTTCCTCGTCAACGTGCCGGTCGTGGTCGTCGGGCTGGTGCTCGGCGCCCGGTTCGTGCCGGAGACGCGGTCGCAGAAGCCCGAGCCCGTCGACCGACCCGGCACCGTACTGCTCGCCCTCTCCCTGCTCACCCTGCTCGCCCCGCTCACCGAGGGCCGGGCGGCGGGCTGGCCGCTGTGGACCTGGCTGTCGCTGGCCGCGTTCCCGGGGGTGGCATCCGCCTTCTACGCCGTGGAGCGCCGCGCCGACCGGGCCGGCCGCACCCCGCTGGTCCCGCCGAGCCTGTTCGAACTCGCCTCGCTGCGCAGCGGTCTGGTGATGATGGTGCCGTTCTCCGTCGGCTTCAGCGGGTTCATGTTCGTGATCGCCGTGGCCCTGCAGAGCGGGGAGCGGATGGACCCGGTCCCGGCGGGGCTGGCGCTCGCGCCGATGGCCGTCGCCTTCCTGTTCGTGTCGCTGGCCGGGCCGCGGCTGATCGCCCGGTACGGCAGCCGGGTGGTGACGGCCGGGTCGGTGCTCCAGGGGATCGGCATCGTCCTCATCACGCTGGCCGCCTGGCGGGACTGGCCGCACCTGGACTTCACCGGGCTGCTCCCCGGGGTCGCGGTCGCCGGTGCCGGTCAGGCCCTCCAACTCCCCAACGTGCTGCGGCTGGTGATGTCGGAGGTGCCGGCCGCGCGGGCCGGCGTCGGCAGCGGGGTGATGGTCACCACCCAGCAGTCCGCTCTGGCCCTGGGCGTGGCCACGCTGGGCACCCTGTTCCTCTCCCTGGTCCCGCAGCACGGCACCCGGGACGCCCTGGTCATCACGCTGCTGGTGCAGCTGGGCCTGGTGGTGCTGACCGGACTGCTCAGCCTGCGGCTGCCGCGGACGGTGGGCTGAGCGGACCTCAGCCCGCGGGACCGCCCAGTTCGAACCACACGTTCTTGCCGGTCCCCAGCCGGGTGGTGCCCCAGCGCCGGGCCAGCCGGTTCACCAGGAACAGGCCCCGTCCGTGCTCCTCCTCGGGCGACGCCCGGCGCAGCCTGGGCAGTTGCGGCACGTCGTCGCCGACCTCGCAGCGCAGCACGTCGGTGCGCAGCAGCCGCAGGCTGATCGGGCGGGAGGCGTGCCGTACGGCGTTGGTGACGATCTCGCTGACCAGCAGCTCGGCGGTGTCGGTGAGTTCCTCCAGGCCCCAGCCGGCCAGGGCCTGCCGGGTCAGCCGGCGGGCCCGGCCGGGGCTGCCGACCTCCGGTTCGAAGGTCCAGTAGGCCACGTCGCTCGGCGCGATGCCGTCGAAGCGGGCGGCGAGCAGCGCGATGTCGTCGTCCCGGTCGCCCGGCCCGAGCATGTCGAGGACCTCGTCGCACAGCGCCTCCAGCGGGGGCGGCCGGTCGGGGCCGGTCAGCTGGGCGGTGGCGGCGAGCCGTTCGCGCAGCTGCTCGATGCCGGTCCACACGTCGCGCAGCCGGGACTCGACCAGGCCGTCGGTGTACAGGAGCAGGGTCGCCCCGGCGGGGGCGTCCAGCTCGACCGCCTCGAAGTCGATGCCGCCGACGCCGATCGGGGCGCCGGGCGGCACCGCGAGGACCTCCGTCTTGCCGCCGGGGTGCAGCAGGATCGGCGGCGGATGGCCGGCGTTGGCGACGGTGATGCGGTGCGAGACCGGGTCGTAGACGACGTACAGGCAGGTCGCCATGCGGTCGGTGCCCAGCCGCTGGGCCTGCTCGTCGAGGTGGTGGAGCACCTCCTGCGGGGGCAGGTCGAGGCCGGCCAGGGTGAGCGCGGTGGTGCGCAGCTGGCCCATGACGGCGGCCGAGGTCATGGAGTGCCCCATGACGTCGCCGACGACGAGGGCCACCCGGCTGCCGGGCAGCGGGATCGCGTCGTACCAGTCGCCGCCGACGCGCGCGGTCTCGGCGGCGGGGAGGTAGCGGACGGCCAGCCGGACGCCGGTGGGCCGGGGCAGGGAATGCGGCAGCATCGCGCGCTGCAGCCGGTCGGCGATGAAGGCCTCGCGGCTGTACAGCACCGCCTTGTCGACGCCGAGGGCGGTGTGGGTGGCCAGCTGGGCGGCGACCAGGAGGTCGGCGGGCTCGAACGCCGGGCGTTCCGGGCGGCGCAGGAAGACCACCGCTCCGGTGACCCGGCGGCGGCCGCGCAGTGGGGCCAGGATCGCGTGCGTACCGGCCCAGCCGTTCAACGCGCTGTCCTCGCCGACGAGTTCACTCAGCGCGACCCGGGTGGCCGGGTCGTCGGCGAACACCGGCCGGACCCCGCGCAGCACCTCGGCGAGCGCGCCGCCGGGCACCACCTCGCTCCAGTCGGCCGCGTCCAGGTCGTCCTGCTCGTCGTTCACGGTCTCCGCGGGCCAGACCAGGCCCTCGGCGCCGGGACCCTTGATCCGGTCGGTGCGGCGCAGCCGCAGCACGGCGGGTCCTGCGGGGCGTTCGTCGCCGACCGGCAGCGGGTCGCGCAGATAGACGAGGGCCGCGTCCGAGTAGGTCGGTACGGCGGCCCGGCACAGGCCGAGCACGATCTCGTCGGTGTCGAAGCCGCGGGCGATCCGGCGGGTGGCGGCGCCGACGTAGCGCAGCCGGTCCTCGTCCGGGGCCTTGGGCATGGCGGCGGGCCGGGCCTGCGGGGCGCCGGTGTCCTCGCTCACGCCGAGCGCGGCCTGTGCGGCCAGCGCGTCGGCCAGGGCGATGTCGTCCACCACGAAGTCCTCCCGGTCCAGGCGCCGCAGGAACACCGCCACGCCGACGACGGCGTCGGGCGCGCGCAGCGGGGCGAGCAGGACCCTGTTCCCCTGCGGGAGGCGGGAAGCGGTCCCCAGCAGTTCGCGGAGGGCCTCCTCGACGTCGTCCGGCCCCCTGCCGCGCGCTCTGCCGCACCGCAGGAACCCGGCCAGCACACCGTCGGACGGCACCGGGGCGACGGCCGGCGGTGTGCCGCCCATCAGGCCGCCGAGTTCGGCCGGCAGTCCGTCCAGGCGCAGGCGCAACGGGCCGTCCGGGTCCCGCCGTTGCTCGGCGAGGTAGACGAACACCCCGTCCGCCAGGTCCGGGACGGTCGACAGGCACAGCTCCCTGACGACCTGGGCCGCGCCCTCGGCGCGAGCGATCCGGCGGCCGGAGACGGCCAGGAAACGTTGAGGATCCGGCAGCATCGCCTCTCCGTGCCGGTGGCCGCTTCAGCTAAGGTCGCTCTCATCTTGAGCCTTGGTCAATGCCGTGTCCAGGGTTTCCGCCGGTACACCAAGTCGGGCTCGTGGTCCGAAGGTTGGTCCGGCGGCCTGGATGTACACCGGGAACGTCCTGTCCAGCGGCGGGAACCCGGCCGGCCGGACACGGCTTGGCCAACTCGGTGTGAAGAAATCCCCGTTGATGTTGGTCGTGCTGCACACTCCTTGCGTCGACACGTGCCGAACGGCAGATCGGGCACCGACTCGGAGGCGTCATGTCACAGATCGACTCGAGCAAGGTCAGCCGGTGGGACCAGCACGGGCGGGAACACACGGTGCGGGTGGAGCGCACCGGCATCCAGCGCACGATCAGGTGTGACACCTGCGGCTGGCGGCAGAGCGCGCAGTTCCTGCCCTGGCTGAAGGCGGAGGAGCATCTGGCCGAGGCCCACCAGGCCACCGTGGACCCCGCGGGAGCCCAGCCCTCCCGATGAGTTTCCGCCGGTGCGGGAGTCGTACACCCGACCGCACCCGACGGAAGGACGACCGATGACCGTGTCACCGCTCCATGCCACCCTGCGCCGCCATGTCGACGGCGGCACGGTTCCCGGGGCCGTCGGGCTGGTCGCCCGGGGTGGAGACGTGGAGGTCGTGACCGTCGGGGACCTGGATGCCGAGGGGTCCGCGCCGATGACCCGGGAGTCGATCTTCCGGATCGCGTCGATCACCAAGCCGGTCACCGCGGCGGCGGTGCTGATGCTGGTCGACGAGGGGCTGATCGGGCTCGGTGACCCGGTGGCCGAGTGGCTTCCCGAGCTGGCCAAGCCGGTGGTGGTCCGGACGCCCACGAGCCCCGTCGACGACGTCGTGCCGGCCGACCGCCCGGTCACCGTGGAGGACCTGCTCAGTTTCCGCGCCGGCTGGGGCCTTCCCGACGACTTCGCGCTGCCCGCCGCGCGGGCCCTGTTCGCGGTGCAGGATCACAGCCGCCCCTTCCAGGACTGGCCGGACCCGGACACCTGGCTGGGCCTGCTCGCCCAGGTGCCGATGCTGCACCAGCCGGGCGAGGCCTGGCTGTACGGCACCTCGTCCGCCCTGCAGGGCATCCTGGTCGCCCGGGTGTCGGGCCGTACCCTCCCCGACTTCCTGGCGGAGCGGATCTTCGAGCCGCTGGGCATGCGGGACACGGCGTTCGAGGTGCCGGCGTCGAAGCGGGACCGCTTCACCTCGTCCTACGCCCCCGCCGAGGACGGCACCCTGCGCCGGACGGACACCCCGGACGGCGATTTCAACCGCCTGCCGCGCTTCCCCTCGGGCGGCGGGGGCCTGGTCTCCACGGCCGACGACTGGCTGGCGTTCGCCCGGCTGCTGCTGAACGCGGGCGTCGCCCCGGACGGCCGCCGGCTGCTGTCCGCCACCTCGGTCAGCCGGATGACCACCAACCATCTGACGGCGGCCCAGCGGGAGCGCGCCACCCTCTTCCTGGAGGGCCAGGGCTGGGGCTACGGCGGCCAGGTCGACGTCACCCCGGCCGACCCCTGGAACGTCCCCGGCCGCTACGGCTGGGTGGGCGGCACCGGCACCACCGCGCACCTGGTCCCCACCACCGGCACGGTCACGGTCCTGTTGACACAGACGGCCATGACGGGTCCGACGCCGACCCCGTTGATGCGGGACTTCTGGCGGGTCACCGCCTAGCTCGCGCGTTACGCCGTTCGGGTGAGCTTCCGGACGGGAATCACAAGGTCAGAGCACCCGTTGCCACCTGCGGTCTTTACCGAATCCGAGGGCGGTGCGCACCGCTTCCGAGAGCGCCCGGGTCGCCGCCCGGCGCGACCCGGCCAAGCCTTGAGAGGTCCCCCCGTCCCTCGACAGGAGTACTTCCATGCACACCACCCAGCGCCAGATCTCCCGAGCCCTCGCCGCCGGTGCGCTCTCCGTGGCCCTGCTGTCGGCCGGTTCCGCCGGAGCTTTCGCCACCGAGGCCAAGCCGACCCCGTCGCCCACCATGAGCGCCAGGCCGAAGCCGAAGCCGAGCCCGACCACCATGGCCTCGATCTCGGTCAAGGCGAACACGACCTCGGTCAAGCCCGGTGACTCCGTGACCCTCAGCGGCCGCACCTCCGGCCTGAAGGTCGGCTGGCCGCTGGTGCTCCAGCACCAGAAGGGCGGCAAGTGGATCCCGCTCAAGGCGACCGCGAAGGTCAAGAACGGCAGCTCCTACTCGCTGACCGCGAAGCTCAGCAACCCGGGCACCGAGCACCTGCGGGTCTCCGCGGTCGGCAAGAAGGTCTACTCCCCGACCGTGACGGTCAAGGTGAGCTGAGGCCGCGCAGCAGCAGGTCCACCAGCGAGGCGAAGTCCGCCTCGGCCTCCGGCCGCACCCACTCGCGTGCGTAGCCCGGGTCGTGGAAGCGGCCGGTGGCCTGGAAGACGACCCGGGCCGCCGCGGCGGGGTCGGACACGGTGAAGACTCCCGTGCCGGCCCCGTCCCGGAGGATCCCGGTGAGCTGCCCGGTCAGGTCGTCGAGGTGCCCGGTGACCGCCGGGCCGTTCTCGTCGACCAGCACCATGTAGGTGGCGAACAGCTCCGGGTCGTCGCCCGCCTTGCGGCGCTTGGCGTCGAAGAGCGCCCACAGCCAGTCGCGCAGCCGCTCCTTGGGAGCGCGGTCCGCGGCCGCGATGCCGGACAGCTGCTCCGAGGTGCGGTCCAGCCACCGCTTGGTCACCGCCTCACGCAGCGCCGCCTTGGTCCGGAAGTGCCGGTAGACACTGCCGTGGCTGACGCCGAGCGCGCGTGCCACGTCCACCACGGTGGCCTTGGCCGGGCCGTGCCGGCGCAGCACCTCCTCGGTCGCCTGAAGGATGCGCTCGGCGGTCAAGGCCGGGGTCGGGGTCGGGGACGTCGCTGCCATGGCCTAGACGGTACCCGGCGCCGCGGTCAGTGCTCGGTGCCGAGATGGCTCATCTGCGCGGCCGGGTAGCGGGTGCCGGCCGCGGCGTCCGCCGGTACCGCCTCCTCGATCGCCGCCAGGTCGGCCGCGTCCAGCGTGACCTCCAG
Organism: Streptomyces sp. NPDC048254; assembly: GCF_043201895.1. Taxonomy (NCBI): domain Bacteria; kingdom Bacillati; phylum Actinomycetota; class Actinomycetes; order Kitasatosporales; family Streptomycetaceae; genus Streptomyces; species Streptomyces sp. NPDC048254. The sequence continues at coordinate 770,349 of NZ_JBICZJ010000001.1, read as the reverse complement.
CGCGCCCAGCGACTCGGTGAGCCGCTCGCGGGTGCGGGCGCCGACGAGCGGCACGATGTCGTCGCCGCGGGAGAGCACCCAAGCGATGGCGATCTGCGCGACGGTCACGCCCTTCTCGTCGGCGATCTTGCGCAGCGCCTCGACGAGGTCGAGGTTGTGCCGGAGGTTCTCGCCCTGGAAGCGGGGCGAGAAGGCCCGGAAGTCGCCCGCGCCCAGCTGCCGGTCGCGGGTGAAGTGGCCGGAGATCAGGCCCCGGGAGAGCACGCCGTACGCGGTGATGCCGATGCCCAGCTCACGGGTGGTGGGCAGGATCTCCCGCTCGATGTCGCGGGTGATGATCGCGTACTCGATCTGCAGGTCGGAGATGGGCGCGGTGGCGGCGGCCCGGCGGATGTTGGCCACGGAGGCCTCGCTGAGGCCGATGTGCCGCACGTATCCCTGCTCGACCAGTTCGGCGATCGCGCCGACCGTCTCCTCGATCGGCACGTCCGGGTCGACGCGGGCGATCCGGTAGACGTCGATGTGGTCGACGCCGAGGCGCTGGAGGGAGTAGGCGGCGAAGTTCTTCACGGCCTGCGGGCGGCCGTCGTAGGCGTTCCAGCCGCCGGCCGGGTCGCGCAGGGCGCCGAACTTGACGCTGGTCAGGGCCTTTTCACGGAGGGCGGCGGGGGCGGTGCGCAGGGCCTCGCCGACCAGCATCTCGTTGTGGCCCATGGCGTAGAAGTCGCCGGTGTCCAGGAGCGTCACGCCGGCGTCGAGGGCCGCGTGGATCGTGGCGATCGACTCGGCGCGGTCGGCCTCGCCGTAGAGGGCGGACATGCCCATGCAACCGAGGCCGAGGGCCGAGGTGCGGGGGCCGGTGGTTCCGAGGGAGCGCGTGTGCATCGTCATGACTCCACCTTGACATGACAGCTGACAGATTTCAATATCTGTCATTCCATACTCCCCACCGGCCGCCGGGTGGGCCCGTTTCTGGTCCAGACCTATTGACGAGAGGTCTGGACCACGAGCACTGTCATGGCTACGACACCTCGCCGCACCCCCACCGGGAGGATCCGTATGCTCCGCCGCGCCCTCAGCCTGCTCGCCGCCGCCCTGGCGACCGCCGCGCTCACCCAGCTCCCCGCCGCCGCCCCCGCCTCCGCCGCCGACACCTGCGCGGTGAAGTCGAGGCCGGCCGGAAAGGTCCTCCAGGGCTACTGGGAGAACTGGGACGGCTCCGCCAACGGCGTCCACCCGCCCTTCGGCTGGACCCCCATCACCGACTCCCGGATCGCCGCCCACGGCTACAACGTGATCAACGCGGCCTTCCCGGTCATCCGCTCCGACGGCACCGCGCTGTGGGAGGACGGCATGGACGCCGGCGTGAAGGTGGCGACGCCCGCGGAGATGTGCGCGGCGAAGGCCGCCGGCCAGACCATCCTGCTGTCGATCGGCGGCGCGGCGGCCGGTATCGACCTCAGCTCGTCCACCGTGGCCGACAGGTTCGTCGCGACGATCGTCCCGATCCTCAAGAAGTACAACTTCGACGGCATCGACATCGACATCGAGACCGGCCTGGTGGGCAGCGGGTCGATCACCCAGCTCTCCACCTCGCAGGCCAACCTGGTCCGCATCATCGACGGGATCCTCGCCCAGATGCCGGCGGGCTTCGGCCTGACGATGGCTCCGGAGACGGCGTACGTCACCGGCGGCAGCATCACCTACGGCTCGATCTGGGGCGCCTACCTGCCGATCGTGAAGAAGTACGCCGACAACGGCCGGCTGTGGTGGCTCAACATGCAGTACTACAACGGCAGCATGTACGGCTGCTCCGGCGACTCCTACTCGGCGGGCACGGTGGCCGGCTTCACCGCCCAGACCGACTGCCTCAACAAGGGCCTGGTCGTGCAGGGTACGACGATCAAGGTGCCGTACGACAAGCAGGTGCCGGGACTGCCCGCACAGTCCGGCGCGGGCGGCGGCTACATGTCACCGAGCCTGGTCGCCCAGGCCTGGAACCACTACGGCACGTCCCTCAAGGGCCTGATGACCTGGTCGCTCAACTGGGACGGCTCGAAGAACTGGACGTTCGGCGACAACGTGAAGTCGCTGCAGCACCGCTGAGCCCATAAACGCCGATTCCCCGCGCCCCGAAGGGGCGCGGGGAACTGCGCGACCAGCCACGCACGACCCGCGACCGGCATCTCACACAAGCCAGGCAGACGCCGGCCCGCTCACACTCCTAACACCCGACGAGGCGCCCCGCGAGGTACCCCTCGATCTGGTCCAGCGAGATCCGCTCCTGCTTCATCGAGTCACGCTCCCGGACCGTCACCGCGTTGTCCTCGAGCGTGTCGAAGTCGACGGTCACGCAGTACGGCGTACCGATCTCGTCCTGACGGCGGTAGCGGCGGCCGATGGCGCCGGCGTCGTCGAACTCGATGTTCCAGTTCTGCCGCAGGGCGGCGGCCAGCCCCTTGGCCTTCGGGGACAGCTCGGGGTTGCGGGACAGCGGCAGGACCGCGACCTTGACCGGCGCCAGGCGGTGGTCCAGGCGCAGCACCGTGCGCTTCTCCAGCTTGCCCTTGGCGTTCGGCGCCTCGTCCTCGACGTAGGCGTCCAGGAGGAACGCCAGCATCGCGCGGCCGACACCGGCCGCCGGCTCGATGACGTACGGCGTCCAGCGCTCCCCGGCCTCCTGGTCGAAGTAGGAGAGGTCCTGGCCGGAGGCCTTGGAGTGGGCGTTCAGGTCGTAGTCGGTGCGGTTGGCGACGCCTTCCAGCTCGCCCCACTCGTTGCCGCCGAACTGGAAGCGGTACTCGATGTCGGCGGTGCGCTTGGAGTAGTGGGAGAGCTTCTCCTTGGGGTGGTCGTACCACCGCATGTTCTCTTCACGCAGGCCCAGGCCGGTGTACCAGTTCCAGCGCTGCTCCATCCAGTACTCCTGCCACTTCTCGTCCTCGCCCGGCTTGACGAAGAACTCCATCTCCATCTGCTCGAACTCGCGGGTGCGGAAGATGAAGTTGCCGGGCGTGATCTCGTTGCGGAAGGACTTGCCCATCTGCGCGATGCCGAACGGCGGCTTGCGGCGCGACGTGGTCTGCACCTGGGCGAAGTTGGTGAAGATGCCCTGCGCGGTCTCGGGGCGCAGGTAGGCGACGGAGCCGCTGTCCTGGGTCGGGCCGAGGTGCGTCGACAGCAGACCCGAGAACTGCTTGGGCTCGGTGAACTGGCCCTTGTTGCCGCAGTTCGGGCAGTTCACGTCCGCCAGGCCGTTCTCCGGAAGGCGGTTGTGCTTGGCCTCGTAGGCCTCTTCCAGGTGGTCGGCGCGGAATCGCTTGTGGCAGGCGGTGCACTCGGTCAGCGGGTCCGTGAAGGTGGCGACGTGACCGGAGGCCACCCAGACCTCGGGGGCCAGGATGACGGACGAGTCGAGACCGACCACGTCCTCGCGCGACGTCACCATGTAGCGCCACCACTGGCGCTTCAGGTTCTCCTTGAGCTCGACACCGAGCGGCCCGTAGTCCCAGGCGGCACGCTGTCCGCCATAGATCTCACTGCACGGGAATACGAAGCCACGGCGCTTGCTCAGGCTGACGATGGTGTCGATCTTGTCGGCGGCCACGGTGCTCTCTTCATTACGACGACGGGCGACGAAGCGAGATGCTTCAGAGCGAATGCTTCAGGTTACCGGCGGGGGCTCCCCCTCGACCAAATCGGTCCCCCATGACGGACAGACCACCCAGGGCTCACCGAGGCCTTACCGCTGCTTGTTGACAACGGTTTCCATATTTGTTGAAAATGAGTCTCATGAACGTACGACGACGCCTCATATCCACGGCCGCCGCGACCACCGTCACCGCACTCGGCATCGCGACCCTCTCCGCCTGCGGTGGCGACGCCACGGCGGCCCAGACCGGCAAGTTCGACGTCGTCGCGTCCTTCTACCCGATGGCCTTCCTCGCCGACCGGATAGGCGGGAACCACGTCCACGTCACCAGTCTCACATCACCCGGCCAGGAACCGCACGACCTGGAGATCAGCCCCAAGCAGATCATCGGGATCGAGAAGTCCGACGCGGTCCTCTACCTGAAGAACCTCCAGCCCTCCGTCGACGACGCCGTCGCCCAGTCCTCGGTGGGGACGAAGATCGACGCGTCCGCCCTGACCACGCTGGAACAGCACGGCAACGAGGCCGGCGGCCACGCGGCCTCCCACGACACCTCGAAGAACGAGGAGCTGTCCGGCCTCGACCCCCACATCTGGCTGGACCCGGTGCGCTACGCCCAGGTCGCCGAGGGGGTGGGCAAGGCCTTCGAGAAGGCCGACCCGGACCACGCGGCCGACTACCGGAAGAACACCGCGGCCCTGGTCAAGAAGCTGGACGACCTCAACACCCGGTTCAAGGACGGCCTGGCGAACACGAAGACCAAGGTCTTCATCACCACCCACGCGGCCTTCGGCTACCTCGCCGAGCGCTACGGCCTGACCGAGGAGGCCATCAACGGCCTCGACCCGGAGTCGGAGCCGAGCGCCGCCCGCGTGAAGGACCTGGAGACCATGGCCAAGGCCGACGGCGTCAGCACCGTGTTCTACGAGACGCTCGTCAGCGACAAGACCGCCAGGACCATCGCCGCCGACGCCGGACTGAAGACGGACGTCCTCGACCCGATCGAGGGCATCACCGCCAAGTCCCGCGGCAAGGACTACTTCGCCGTCCAGGAAGCCAACCTCAAGGCCCTCCAGACGGCTCTGGGCACCAAGTGAGCGGAGACGAGATGACCACCGGCGAGCCCGTCATATCCCTGCGCGGTGTCACCGCCGAGCTGGGCTCGCGCCCCGTGCTGCGGGGCATCGACCTCACCGTGCACCGCGGTGAGGTCGTCGCGCTGCTCGGCGCGAACGGCTCCGGCAAGTCGACCGCGATCCGCGCGATCATCGGACAGGTACCGGCCGGCGGCGGCGAGATCACCCTGTTCGGCACCTCGCGCGGCGCCTTCCGCGACTGGTCCCGGGTCGGCTACGTCCCGCAGCGCACCACCGCCGCGGGCGGTGTCCCCGCCACCGTCACCGAGGTCGTCTCCGCCGGCCTCCTCTCCCGCACCCGCTTCGGCCTCTTCCGCAAGGCCGACCACCAGGCGGTACGGGACGCGCTCGCCCTGGTCGGGATGGCCGACCGGGCCAAGGACAACGTCGAGGCGCTCTCCGGCGGCCAGCACCAGCGGGTGCTGATCGCCCGCGCCCTGGTGGCCCGGCCCGAACTGCTGATCATGGACGAGCCGATGGCGGGCGTCGACCTGGCCAGCCAGGAGATCCTCGCGCGGACGCTGCGCGAGCAGGTCGAGCAGGGCACCACGGTCCTGCTGGTCCTGCACGAACTGGGCCCGCTGGAGCCGCTGATCGACCGCGCGGTCGTGCTCCGCGACGGCTGCGTCCTGCACGACGGCCCGCCGCCGCGCGCGGTCGGCCAGCACGCCCTCCCCGGCCACGACCACGTACACCCCCACGAGCACGCGCCGATCCGCACGGGACTGCTGAGCTGATGGACTTCCTGAACTACGCCTTCATGCAGCGGGCCCTGCTCGCCGCCGTCCTGGTCGGCCTCACCGCCCCCGCCATCGGCATCTACCTGGTCCAGCGCCGCCAGGCCCTGATGGGCGACGGCATCGGCCACGTGGCCATGACCGGCGTCGGCCTCGGCTTCCTGCTCTCGACCTCCCCGGTGTGGATGGCCACGGCCGTCTCCGTCCTCGGCGCGATCCTGATGGAGCTGATCCGCTGGTACGGCAGGACCCGCGGCGACATCGCCCTCGCGATGCTCTTCTACGGCGGGATGGCCGGCGGGGTGATGCTGATCAACCTCGCGCCGGGCGGCTCCAACGCCAACCTGATGTCGTACCTCTTCGGCTCGCTGTCGACGGTGTCGGAGTCGGACGTGACCGCGATCTGCGTGCTCGCCGCCTTCGTCCTGCTGGTCACCCTCGGTCTGCGTCGGCAGCTGTTCGCGGTGAGCCAGGACGAGGAGTTCGCCCGGGTGACGGGCCTGCCGGTGCGGGCGCTGAACCTGCTGACGGCGATCACGGCGGCGGTCACGGTGACGGTCGCGATGCGGGTGGTGGGCCTGCTGCTGGTGTCGGCGCTGATGGTGGTGCCGGTGGCCGCCGCCCAGCAGCTCAGCCGCAGCTTCGCGGCCACGTTCGCGATCGCCGTCGCGATCGGTGTGACGGTGACGATCGGGGGCACGATCACGTCGTACTACCAGTACGTTCCGCCGGGCGCGACGATCGTGCTGCTGACGATCGCCGCGTTCATCGTGCTGAGCCTGCTGGCCGCACCGCTGGCCCGGCGACGCGCCCGCGCGGCCGCCGCGCGGCGGCCCGCCGGGGACCCGGCGGAGTGCGCGATTCCGGCCGGCCGGGGGGCCGCCGACGAGGTCGGCGTCTGACCGCGCACACTCCGGGCTGGCACAATGGCCCGGCAGAAGCAGCGATGTGAGGAGGCAACCGGTGACGACCGCTGGACCGCCCGTGAAGGGCCGCTCGACCCGTCAGCGGGCAGCCGTGGCGGCGGCCCTGGACGAGGTCGACGAGTTCCGCAGCGCGCAGGAACTGCACGACATGCTCAAGCACAAGGGCGACTCGGTGGGCCTCACCACGGTCTACCGCACGCTCCAGAACCTCGCCGACGCGGGCGAGGTGGACGTCCTGCGCACGTCCGAGGGCGAGTCGGTCTACCGCCGCTGCTCCACGGGCGAGCACCACCACCACCTGGTCTGCCGCGTGTGCGGCAAGGCGGTGGAGGTGGAGGGCCCCGCGGTGGAGAAGTGGGCGGAGGCGATCGCGGCGGAGCACGGGTACGTGAATGTGGCGCACACCGTGGAGATCTTCGGGACGTGTGCGGACTGTGCGGCGGGGTGTGCGCCGTAGGGGCAGGGTTCGTTTCCGACCGGCGGTCCGTCGTGGCTGGTCGCGCAGTTCCCCGCGCCCCTGACGGGGCGCTTCAGTCACGTCCGAAGCAGCGTTCCAGTTCGCTCGCGTGAACGGCGGGTGGCCGTCAGTCGCCGGGGTGGTTGCCCTCCATGGCCAGCAGTTCCTCGTTGGGGATGGCGCCGCCGAACCGGCGGTCCCGGGAGGCGAATTCGAGACAGGCGCGCCACAGGTCGCGGCGGTCGAAGTCGGGCCACAGGACGTCCTGGAAGACCATCTCGGCGTAAGCGCTCTGCCAGAGCAGGAAGTTGGAGGTGCGCTGCTCGCCGCTGGGGCGCAGGAACACGTCCACGTCCGGCATGTCCCCGTAGTACATGTGCTTCTGGATGGTCTTCTCGGAGACCTTCGACGGGTCGAGGCGGCCCGCCTTGACCTCCTCGGCGATCGCCTGCACCGCGTCGGCGATCTCGGCGCGGCCGCCGTAGTTCATGCAGAAGTACAGGGTGAGCAGGTCGTTGCCCTTGGTCTGCTCCTGGGCGACCTGGAGCTCCTTGGCGACCGACTTCCACAGCCGGGGCATCCGGCCCGCCCAGCGCACCCGGATGCCGAGTTCGTCGAGCTGGTCGCGGGTCTTGCGGATGAAGTCGCGGTTGAAGTTCATCAGGAAGCGGACCTCTTCGGGCGAGCGCTTCCAGTTCTCGGTGGAGAAGGCGTAGAGGGAGATGTTCCGCACGCCGATCTCGATGGACCCCTGGAGCACGTCGAGGACGCGCTCGGCGCCGACCTTGTGCCCCTCGGTGCGCGGCAGCCCGCGCTCCTTCGCCCAGCGGCCGTTGCCGTCCATGACGATGGCCACATGGTTCGGGACCAGTTCGCCCGGGAGCTTCGGCGGGCGGGCACCGGACGGATGCGGCTCGGGCGTCCTGTACTCGCGGCGCCGGCTCCCCAGGATCCCGCGTACGACCATGTGCTTCTCGTCTCCCTCTAGCTCTTCTCTACATACCTGAGCGAGCGCAGCCCCCGCTCCAGGTGCCAGTGCAGATAGGCGGACACCAGCCCGCCGCCCTCCCGGACGTGCCGCGCCTCGGCCGCGTCCGCCGTCTCCCAGTCTCCCGTAAGCAGCGCGCCGAGGAGAACCAGGGTCCCTGGCGAGGGTACGACGCTGCCGGGCACCCGGCAGTCGACGCAGACGCTGCCGCCGGAGGCGACCGAGAAGAAACGGTTCGGACCGGGCATCCCGCACTTGGCGCAGGAGTCGAAGCTGGGCGCGTAGCCGTTGACGGCGAGGGAGCGCAGCAGGAAGGCGTCGAGGACGAGGTGGGGGGCGTGCTCGCCGCGGGCGAGTGTCCTGAGCGCCCCCACCAGCAGCAGGTACTGCTGCACGGCCGGTTCGCCCTCGTGGTCCGTGAACCGCTCGGCGGTCTCCAGCATGGCCGTCCCGGCGGTGTACCGGGCGTAGTCGGTGACGATCCCGCCGCCGTACGGCGCGATGGTCTCGCTCTGGGTGCACAGCGGCAGCCCGCGCCCGATCAGCTCACTCCCCCGCGCGAAGAACTGCACGTCGACATGGGAGAACGGCTCGAGCCGCGCCCCGAACTTCGACTTGGTCCGCCGCACCCCACGAGCGACGGCCCGCACCCGGCCGTGTCCACGGGTGAGCAGGGTGATGATGCGGTCCGCCTCGCCGAGCTTCTGGGTCCGAAGGACGATGCCGTCGTCCCGGAAGAGACTCATCGCGCACCGGCCGGAGGCTGCTGGGAGTGCGGCCCGCGGCACAGCCGCGATCGGACGCCGTGCCCCCCGTACGGCAGCAGTACGACCCGGTCCGCCTCACCCGGCTTCTGGGTGCGCAGCACGATGCCGTCGTCGCGGAACAGGCTCATGCGCCCATTCTGCCCTGCCGTGGCGGCGGACCGGCCCGGACCGGAACCTTCAAGGCACCTCGCCGCGGCTGCGGGCGTTGGCGTGGGCGGTGGCCGCGCTGAGCCGTTCGGCCTGGGTCGCGGTCCGTACGGCGTCCGGGTGGGCGTCCCACTCACGCCCTCCCCCGTACGGCCTCAGCTGCACATAGGGGCCCTCGTGCCCCATGACGATGCCCAGCCGTCCGGTACGGGTGTCGACGGCGCAGGAGCCGACGGGGAGGTTCTTCGCGTTCACCTCACCTGGCTCCCCCGCCTCCGGGAATTTCACGCTTCGCATCACTGAGGTGGCGCTGCGTGCCTAGACTCGGCCGGAGTCTGTCCCGGGCGCCGGCGCGGCCGGCTACAGCAGCCCCGCTCCCGCCAGGAACTTCCCCACGCACTCGGTCTCCGCCGCCGACAGCGGTACCTGCGGTTCGGCCGTGGCGGGGCAGCCGATCACCCCCCGCAGGTGCAGCGCCGTCTTGAACGCTCCCAGCGCCGCCGAGCTGCCGCCCATCCGGGCCGGGTCCCCGACGCCGGTCATCCGGAAGAGCCCGCACAGCCGCTCCTGCTCCGCCCGCGCCCCCTCCCAGTCACCGGCCCGGCAGAGCCGGTGGAGACGGACGTAGCCGTCCGGGTCGACGTTGGCGAGACCCGGTACCGCCCCGTCGGCACCCAGTGCGAGGGCCGAGTCGACGGTCAGCTCGGAGCCCGTCAGCGCGCTGAAGCGGGGCAGGCTCCGGCTGCCGGTGACGACCTCGCGGAAGCCCGCCAGGTCGCCGCTGGAGTCCTTCAGCCCGGCCAGCACCCCGTCCGCGGCCAGTTCGAGGACCAGGCCGGCGGGGAGCTTGCTGTGGACGGCGGCCGGGATGTCGTAGGCGATCACCGGGACGGGCGAACGGCCGGCGACCAGACGGAAGTGGCGGGCGGTCTCGGCGGGGTGCGTGCGGGTGTAGAAGGGCGCGGTGACGACGACCGCGTCCGCGCCGGCGGAGGTGACGGACTCGACGTGGTCCAGGACCCGGGGTGTCGTCATGTCGATCACGCCCGCCAGCACCGGGAGCCGCCCGGCCGCGTGCGTCACCACGGTCTCGGTGACCAGCCTGCGCTGCCGGTCCGTCAGATACGCCACCTCGGACGTCGAGCCGAGGACGAACAGGCCGTCCACCCCGGCCGCCACCAGATGGTCGACGAGCCTGCGCAGGGACGGGACGTCCACCTCGCGGTCCGGTGTCAGGGGGGTGCAGACGGGCGGTACGACACCGGTCAGCGGGATGGTCAGGATCATCAGGGCTCCCTGGGCAGGCGGTGGCTCGGCTGGTCCTCCTCCAGTGGATGGTGGCAGCGGTAGCGGTGAGCGGTGCGTGACGCGGCCGTGAAGTCAGGCATGCGGACGGCGCACTCGTCGTCCGCCTTCCAGCAGCGGGTACGGAACGGGCAGCCGGACGGCGGCCGGGTGGCCGAGGGCACCGGACCGGTGAGCGGGATGGGGTCGATCGGGCGGAGCAGGCCGGGGGTGGCCGAGAACAGGGCCCTGGTGTACGGGTGCCGTGCGTGCTCGGTGACCTCGGCGGCCGGGGTCTCCTCGACGATCCGGCCCAGGTACATGGTGATCACCCGGTCGCTCATCCGCCGTACCGTCTGGATGTCGTGGGAGACGAAGACCATGGCGAGGCCGAGCCGTTCGCGCAGGTCGAGGAGGAGGTTGAGGATCTGGGCGCGGACCGAGACGTCCAGGGCGCTGGTCGGTTCGTCGGCCACCACCAGGTCGGGGTCCAGGGCCAGCGCCCGGGCGATCGCCACCCGCTGGCGCTGGCCGCCGGAGAGCTGGCCCGGCAGGGCTTCGGCGAGGGCCCGGGGCAGACCGACCAGGCCCATCAACTCCCGTACCCGCTCCTCCCGTTCGGCCCGGGTGCCGCGCCCGTGGACGTCCAGCGGGTCGCGGAGGACACGGCGTACCGGCAGCCGGCGGTTGAGGGCCGTCGACGGGTCCTGGAAGATCATGCCGGTGCCGGCGCCGACGGTCGAGCGGCGTTCGGGCCCCGGCATCGCCCACAGGTCGCGGCCGTGGAAGGTGACCGTGCCGGCGGTCGGCCGCTGGATGCCGACCAGCACCTTCGCCAGCGTCGACTTCCCGCACCCCGACTCGCCGACCACGCCGACCGTCTCGCCGGGCGCCACGGTGAGGTCGGCGCCGGTCAGCGCGTACACCCGGTCCCGGCCGAACACTCCTCCGCCGCGGGCCCGGTGGACCACGTGGACGCCGGACAGCTCCACCGCGCTCATGTCACCGCCTCCGTGGTCGCCAGGTCGACGGCCGGGTGGTGGCAGGCCGCGGTGTGGATGCGGGAGCCGACGAGGTCCGGTGCCGTCGTACGGCAGACCTCGCTCGCCGCCGGGCAGCGGTCCGCGAAGCGGCAGCCCGCCGGGAAGTCGGCCGGGGACGGCACCACGCCCCTGATCTGGGTCAGCCGCTCGGCCCCGGACTCCAGCGACAGCACGCTGCCGAGCAGGCCGCGGGTGTAGTGGTGGGTGGGGGCGGCGACCAGCTCCGCAGTGACGCCGGTCTCGACGATCTGTCCGCCGTACATCACCACCACCCGGTCGGTGACGTCCGCGACCAGGGCCAGGTCGTGCGAGACGAGGATCAGCGCGAAGCCGAGTTCCTCGCGGAGGCGCAGGAGGAGTTCCATCACCTGGGCCTGGACGGTGACGTCGAGGGCGGTGGTCGGTTCGTCGGCGATGATCAGGCGGGGGTCGCGGGAGAGGGCCATCGCGATCAGGACGCGCTGGCGTTGGCCGCCGGAGAGTTCGTGGGGGTAACTGGGGAGGGTGCGGGTGGGGTCCAGGCCGACGAGGGCGAGGAGCTCGGCGGGAGTGCGGTGGCCGCCGCGCCGGGTGAGCTGCTTGAGCTGGGCGTTGACGGTCATGGAGGGGTTCAGGGAGGACAGGGCGTCCTGGTAGACCATCGCGAGTTCGTGGCCGAGGAGGCGGCGGTGGGGGGTGGTGAGGTCGACTGGCGGGTGCGGGTGCGTTGTGGCTGGTCGCGCCCGCGCGGCGGCAGCCGCATGTTCGGTACCGCCCCGCGCCCCTTTGGGGGCGAACCAGATCTGCCCGTTTACCCGTGCCGTCTTCGGCTGCAGGCCCATGATCGTCAGGGCCGTCAGGGACTTGCCGCAGCCGGACTCCCCCACCAGACCCAGCACCTCACCCGGATGCACCTCGAAGCTGATGCCGTCGACGATGTTCACGCCCCGGTGGCGGTCGGGGAAGCCGATGGCCATCTTCTCCACGGCAAGTACCGGTCGGCCGCCCGGAACGGGGGGCCGGGCGCGGGCGCGCAGCCGCTCGCCCGCCTCCGTCAGGCCGGGCAGCTCCAGGACCCCGCCCCGCTCGACGGTCTCCACCGGATCGGCCCCCGTCGGCTCCGTCTCCCGCGGCGCCGGTGACGCCCACGCGTCCGAGACGCCCTCGGAGAGGATGTTCAGGGAGAGGACGGTGAGCAGGATCAGCAGGCCGGGGAAGAGGGTCGCCCACCAGCCTCCCGTCAGCACCATGTTCCTGCCGTCCGCGATGACGCTGCCCCAGGACGGGTCCGGGGGCCGGACGCCCGCGCCGATGAAGGACAGGGACGCCTCGAAGACGATGGCCTCGGCGACCTGGACCGTGCAGAAGACCAGGACGGGGGCGGCGCAGTTGACGGCCACGTGGCGGAGCACGATGTGCGGGGTGCGGGCGCCGATCACGCGTTCCGCGGTGACGTAGTCCTCGCCGTACTGGTCGAGGACGTTCGCCCGGACCACGCGGGCCACCGGTGGGGTGAAGAGGAAGGCGATCGCGCAGATCAGGACCGTGATGCCGCCGCCGAAGACGGCGACCAGGACGGCCGCCAGCGCGATGCCCGGGAACGCCATCACCACGTCCAGGCAGCGCATCAGCGTCTCGTCGACGCCCTTGCGGGAGGTGGCCGCGAGCGCGCCGAGCAGCGCGCCGGCGACCAGGGCGAGGCCGGTCGCGCCGAGGCCGATGGCGAGGGACCAGCGGGCGCCGTACATCAGCCGGCTGAGGATGTCCCGGCCGAGGCTGTCCTGGCCCATCCAGTGGCCGACGGAGGGGTGCCCGGTGCCGTCGGCGGGGGCCTGCTGGGCGAGCGGGTCGTCGGGGGCGAGCAGGGGCGCGCACACCGCCACCAGGACGACCACGGCCAGGAAGGCGAGGGCCGCCCTGGACAGCGGGGACAGCCTGCGCAGCCGTACGCCGGGACGGGCCAGGGCGGCGGTGAGGGCCGCGCGGGTGAACGTCGTCATGTCGCCTCCCTCAGACGGGGGTTGACCAGCAGGTAGAGGACGTCGATGACGAGGTTGACGACGACGAAGCCGGTCGCGGTGGTGAGGACCACGCCCTGGACGACGGCCGGGTCGCCGTTCTGCACGGCGTCGATCATCAGCTTGCCCATGCCGGGCAGGGCGAAGATGGTCTCGATGACGACGGCGCCGCCGAGGAGGTAGCCGACCCGCAGGCCGAGCACGGTCAGCGGGTTGACGAGCGCGTTGCGCAGGACGTTGCGGCCGACCACGACATGGGGCGGCAGGCCGCTGCCGATCGCCGTGCGGACGTAGTCCCGGTCGAGTTCCTCGACGACCGAGGTGCGGACGATCCGGGTGAGCTGGGCGGCGACCGGGAGGGAGAGCGCGAGGGCGGGCAGGGCCATGGTCTTCAGCCAGCCGGTGACGGAGTCCTCCGGGTTGATGTAGCCGCCGGACGGGAACCAGCCCCGGTCGACCGCCAGGTACTGGATCATCAGCAGCGCCAGCCAGAAGGCGGGGGCGGCGACGCCGATCAGGGAGAGGACGCGGATGACCTGGTCCGGCCAGCGGTCCCGGTGGATGGCCGCCGTGACACCGCCGGCCAGCGCCAGGACGACCGCGATGCCGAGGCCGAGGAAGGTCAGCTGGAGGGTGAGCGGCAGGGCGGTGGCGACCTGGTCGAGGACCGGGGTGCGGGTGAGGGCGCTGGTGCCGAGGTCGCCGTGGAACAGGTCGCCGACGAAGTGGACGTAGCGCAGGGGCAGGGCGTCGAGGAGGCCGTTGCGTTCGCGGAAGTCGTGGAGCTGTTGCGGGGTGGGGTTGGCGCCCTGGAAGAACGCGGACGCCGGGTCGACGTCGGAGAAGCGCATCACCAGGAACACGAACAGGGCGATGCCGAGCAGCAGCGGCACCAGCAGGGCGATGCGGCGCAGCAGGATGCGCAGGACGGCGTTCATGCCGTCAGACCCACTTGGCCGTCAGGACGTTGATGCCCGGGTAGGGCTGGGCCCTTATGCCGGTGAGCCTGCGCGGGTCCCAGGCGGTGATCAGCTCGTTGTGGACGACCGGGTAGAGGACGGCCTGTTCGGCGACGATGTCGATGTAGTCCTGGATCATCGTCTTCTTCTTGTCCGGGTCCGGTTCGCGGGTGGCCGCGTCCATGTCCTTGAAGAGCCGTTTCGCCACAGCGTTGTCGGCCCATCGGGCGTAGCCCATCCAGAGGTTCTCGGGGCCGTAGTTGTAGTGCATGACCAGGTCGGCGTCGAGGCCGAACTGGTTGGGGTTCGAGACGGCGGCGACGACCTGGTAGTCCTGTTTCTGGTCCATCTTGGTGAACACGGCCGTGGTCTCCTGCGGGGACAGGGTCGTGGCGACGCCGATCGCGTCCCAGGACGACTTGATGGTGGGCAGGCAGTCGACGATCCAGCTCACGTTGACGGCGAGGATGTTCACGTGGAGTCCGCTGACCCCGGCGGCCCTGAGGAGCGCCTTCGCCCGGCCGGGGTCGTAGTCGTAGACCGTCTTCGCCCTGCGGTAGCCGGGGTTGGTCTCGTTCAGGAACGAACTCGCCGGTTTTCCGTGGCCCTTGAGGGCGACCTCGATGATCTTGTCCTTGTCGATGGCGTGGTGCAGGGCCTGGCGGACCCGGACGTCGTCGAAGGGCTTGTGCCGGGTGTTGAACATCAGGAACAGGTTGTTCATCCCGGCGCCGCCGCCGACCGACAGTCCGCCCTGTTCGAGGCGGGTGATGTTGGCGTAGGGGATGTTGTCGGAGATCTGCGCGCCCGCGTCGACGCCGGAGATTCTGGCCACGCGTGAGGCCGCGTCGACGATCGTCAGCCAGTTCATCCGCCGGAAGGCGGGCCTGCGGGGGCCGTTGTAGCCGTCGTACGCGGCGAAGGTGGTGTTCGACTTCGGGTGGTGCCCGGTCTGCCGGTACGGTCCCGTGCCCACCGCGAGTCCCTTGATCGCGTCGTCCCAGGCGCCGGGCCGGGAGAACACGTGCTCCGGCATGATCTTGGCGAGGGTGAGGCGGGCGATCCCGTCCGGGAAGGGGAACCTGAGGACCAGGTCGACGGTCCGGGTGTCGACCCTGCGGACCTCCTTCAGCCAGCCGGCGAAGAAGCCCTTGGCGAGGGTCTGGGTGCCCGGGTCGAGGATCCGGTCGAAGACGAAGACCACGTCGTCGGCGGTGACCGGTTTCCCGTCGTGGAAGGTGGCGTCCGGGCGCAGGGTGAACCGCCAGGTGGTGGCGTCCGGGTCGGCGGGCAGCCGGGTGGCCAGCGCCGGATAGGGGGCGCGGGTGAGGGGATCCGTGTCGGCCAGGCCCTCGTAGATGTGGTTGTTGGCGGCCATCGCGAACGCGGACGCGGTCTGGGTCGGGTCCCAGCTGCCGTCGTTGCCGTAGCCGATCACGGCCGTCAGGGTGCGGTCGGTGCCGCTGCCGCCGAGGTCGATCGTGGACTTGGGTCCGCAGGCCGTCAGTGCCGTCAGCGAGGCGGCCGCGCTCAGGGCCCCGGCGTGTTTCAGGAACGTCCTGCGGCCGTGGGTCGCCTCGTCGCGCACGGTGCCTCCAGCGTGGGGGAAAGGAGACGTCGGACGTCATGTGTAAGCGCGACCATAAGAGGGCGTTTGGGGGCGGTCAAGGCAGCACACACGAATGGCGTAAACCGCCAGAGGTCGGACCAATGGCGGTGCGAGAGAACACGGAAAGGGCAGCGGTCGGCGCTGGTCACCGGGGCGGCGACCAGCGCCGGAGGGGCTGTTCGGGAGCGGTCAGCTGGGCGGCCACCGCGGCGCCGTCCAGCCACACGTTCTCCCGGGAGATCCTGCCGTCGCGGAACTCGAAGACATGCAGGATCCGGAAGGTGATCCGGCGGCCGTTGCCCGGAATCCCCAGGAAGGAGCCCGGGACGGTGCCCGTCATCACGTTTTCCATGGTGACGGCGTCGTCGGAGTAGTAGGTGTGGGTGCGCTCCTCGCTCTCGGTGCGGAAGTCCTTGCACAGCTGCCGGTAGAAGTCGAGCGCCGCCGGGATGCCGTGCTTCGGGCCGTTCGGGTCGCCTACGACGTCGTGCTCGATGTCGTCGGTGTACACGGCGACCGACCCCTCCGGGTCACCGCGCTCCTCGGCACTCAGATGCGCCTGGATCAGCTCTTCCATCTCGGCGGTTGTCATGGGTCATGCGCTGGGCGGCACAGGCCCTGCTGGACACGGCGCTGCGGGAGGCCGCGGGGTAGCTAGGCCCTGTCGTCAAATTCCCGTCGTCCGCCCGGAGGGCGGGCCCCGCGGCGTCAGGTGCGTGCTCTTGGCGTGCCGGGCCCTGAGCCTCGTACTGGACGTACTTGGGTCAGGGCCCGGTGCGGCGAGAGTGCGTGCATGGCGTCGCGGGGCAGACGGGAATTTGACGACAGGGCCTAGGGCAGCGTCTTCTCGTAGGACCCGTCCTGGTCCGAGTCGTAGACGAGCTTTCCGGTCCAGTCGTAGCCCCTGAGGCGGGGTGCCTCGGTGACCTGCCGGTGCTGCAGGGTGCCGGTGGCGACGAACCAGCCGTGGTCCAGCACGGCCTTGCTCGTGCTGCCGCCGTAGGAGACGGTCACCTTGCTGACCGAGCTGCGGTAGCCGCCGATGACACCCCACCGGAACGGCAGCTTCCAGTGACCCTTGTCGAGGTACGACTGCTGGTACAGCTTCCCGGCGTTGATGTCCGGGACCACGGCCACCGGGGAGTCGCCGAACGGGTCGCCGAGGCTGGTGTTCAGCCCCTGCGCCTCGCCGCCCTTCACCGTGCAGATCAGCCGGGCCGGCGTCGGCTTCTCGCGCACGGCGACCACGGAGATGCCGTCGCCCGGTGCGTTGGAGTCGCCGGTGCTCTTCATCGCGAGGATGATCCGGTAGTCGGCGGCCGTGCCGAGGTCGGTGTGGCCGGGATCCCCGGCGACCCGGTTCGCCTTGTCGTAGGCGATGCACTTGCCGAGCCCGGCGGCGGCGTTCTCGTAGGTGACACCGTCGAGAAGCTGCCCCGCGGTGGCGGGCCGCGCGGGGCCCGGCACGGACGGCGTGGACGGTGCGGACGGCGTCGGGCGCGCGCTGGTCCGCACGGACGGCTCGGGCCGCGCCGGGCTCACCGCACCGCCGCCACCGCCGCCGATCGCGTACGCGCCGACCGGCACCACCGCCAGGGTCGCCAGCGCCACCCCGGTCACCCCGAGACGCCGCCGCCGGCGCTCCAGCATGCCCCGCCGCCGGATCTCCGGGTACGGCACCGGTGGCGGCCGGAGTGCCGACGCGTCCCCCGCCAGCAGCGCCCGGACCCGGTCCTCGAAGTCCGGCTCGGCCTCCGCGCCCTGCTTCTCGCCGCTCACCTGGTGCCTCCCTGTCCGGATCCCGCGTGGCTCATGGTCTGCGCGAGCCCCGGAAACGTACGCAACTTCGCCAGGCCCTTGGACGCCTGGCTCTTGACCGTGCCGGGGGAGCAGCCGAGCACGTCGGCGACCTCCGCCTCGGACAGGTCCTCCCAGTACCGAAGCACCACCACCGCGCGCTGCCTGGGCGGCAGTTCCGCCAGGGCGGCGAGCAGCGTGCCGCGCTCGTCGGCCCGGGAGACCGCGTCGTCGTGCTCCGCGCGCTCGGGCGGGGCGGCGGTCAGCGACTCGGTGACCCGCCGTTTGCGGAACCGGTCGCTGTTGCAGCTGACCAGCATGCGGCGGACGTACGCCTCCGGGCGGTCGGTCCCGGAGACCCGGCGCCACGACCGGTACGCCTTCGCCAGCGCGGTCTGCGTGAGGTCCTCCGCGTGGTGCGGGTCGCCGGTGAGCAGATAGGCGGTCCGTACGAGATGGGACCACCGCGCTCTGACGAATTCCTGGAACTGGGCCTCGAGTTCGGCCTGCATCAGCCACCCCCTCGCCCTCCAGACCACCGGCCGGGCCGATTCGGTTGCCCGGTTCACGGCGACGGCCGGCTCACGGCCACGACCGGCTCACGGCCGGTTCGCGGCCCCGGCTCACTCCCGGGGTGCCGCGACCCGCCGGAACTCGATCGTGTCGTAGGCCGTCCGCGTCCCCGTCTCGTACAGCACCCCCACCGTGCTCCCGTCCACCTGGACCAGGTCCGAGTAGGCCGCCTTCCGGCCGGACAGGGTGAGGAGCTTGTCGAAGCTGAGGCCCTCGTCCGTGCTGGTCCACAGGGCCATGGCCTGGCGGGCCGTCGGGATCGAGGGGGCCGAGAAGAGCAACGGGGCGCCCGGCCCCTGGAGTTGGAGGACCGAGCCCTCGACCACCGGGACCCGGCGCAGGGTCGGCTGGACGGTGAACTGCGCGTCCAGGGTCTCCGCGCCGTCGCTCGACCAGGCGTCGAGGCGGTTGCCGGGGCTGGTGCCGTTCTGGTCGCGGGCGTTGAAGTAGATGCGGCCGTCGGGGAGTTGGGCGGCGGTCGTCTCGTTGGCGTTGTCGCGGCCGGTGTAGGAGTCGTCGACGAAGCCGAGGTGCCAGCTGCGGCCGCCGTCGTCGCTGTAGATCGCGTGACCGCCGTAGTACCTGGCCTCCCGGCCGGTGTCGGAGGAGCCGGGGCGCGGTGGGCCGGAGTGGTCGGCGGCGACGACCAGGCGGCCGCGGTGCGGTCCCTCGGTGACGGCGACGGCATGGCCGGGGCCGGTGGCGTACCAGCGCCAGCCCGGGGGTTTCACCTGGGCCGTGATCTCCCGCGGGGCGGTGAAGGACCGGCCGTCGCTCCGGCTGCGCTGCACGAACACCCGGCGGCTCTGCTCCTTGGTGACCTGGCCGCGCATGATCTGGTCCTCGCTCACCGAGCCGTCGTTGTAGGAGGTCACCAGGACGATGTCGCCGGTGCGCGGGTCGACGACGGGTGCCGGGTTGCCGCGGGTGTTCCCCTCGCCGTCGGCCACCACCTGGAGCGGGCCCCAGGTGCAGCCGCCGTCGGAGGAACGTCTCAGCACGACGTCGATGTCACCGCTGTCGCCGGCGGTGGTGTGCCGGCCCTCGGCGAAGGCGAGCAGGGTGCCGTGCCAGGTGCGGACGACGGCCGGGATGCGGTACTGGGTGTAGCCGCCCTCGCCGGAGGCATACGGCACCGAGGAGTCGCAGGTGGCCGCCCAGGCCCTGGGTTCGACGGCGAACGCCCCGAGCAGCAGGGCGGCGGCGAGGGAGATCCGGCTCGCGCGGGTCACAGGAGACACATGGCTCACCCTTCCATGTTCCTCCCCTCCGCCTTCACCGCACCCTCGCAACGTCCGAACGGGTCACGCGGTTTGGCACACCGTCAGGTGTACGGGCCGGGCCCCACAGACGGATCAGGAGGCTGCGCGGGCCGTGTTCCGCCGCGGCTCAGGAGGGGGTGCGGGCCGCCGCCAGCAGGCGGGTCACGTCGTCGGCGCAGATGGTCAGGGCCGCGCCGACCGTGCCGAGGACCTCGCGTTCGGCGTTGGTGTAGGGGCCGTCGGCGAGTGCGATCCGGGCGGCCTGGAGGAGCAGGGACTCGCGGCCGGCGGGGGCGAGGTGCGGGGCCAGCGGGTCGAGGGCCTCGTGCAGCTCTATCGCGAGGCTCGCCCCGCACGGCTGCCCGAGGAGCCGGCCGGTGTCGGCGGCGAGCGCGTCGACGAGCGCGCTCAGCTGTTCCTCCGTGACGTCCTCGAAGCCGGCCGCGCGGACCGTGGCCGCGGCCGTCTCCAGGGCCGTACGGGCGCAGGCGCCGCCCGCGGCGAGGAGGGCGAGGGCGACGGTGTGCACGGCGTCGCGGAGCATCGCCGAGAAGCGGGAGGTGGTGGGGTGGTCGAGGACGTCGGTGCCGTAGTGGTGACGGCAGGCGGCGCACTCCACGACCGGCCCGGTGGTGCCGCGCGGCAGCACGGGTACGCCGAGCAGGGTGAAGCGGCGGCGGCCGGTGAGCCGCTGGTAGTTGCGGTCGCCTCCGCAGCCGGGGCAGAAGAACTCGCCGTCGCCGACGGGTGTCCATGCGGTGCGGGTGCCCAGAATGCGGGCAGGCCTGGCGGTTCGGCCGTCTCGTCCCCGTACTGGCAGCACGTCGCACCTCCTTAACGCCGTGGCAACATCGCCACCGCTGGCGTGATGTTAGCCACATCGGTGAGGTGGAGTCAGTACCCCGTACGAGACCTTTCCGTGACCTCCACGGCCGGATGGCCGGTAAACGACGGGGCCCCGATCGCCGTACAGCGCGATCAGGGCCCTTAAACCGCCGGTCAGAACGGTTATCGCGTCGCGCGGTTGACGGCCGAGACGACCGCCTTCAGCGACGCACGCGTCGTGTTCGCGTCGATGCCGATTCCCCACAGAACCTTGCCGTCGATCGCGCATTCGATGTACGAGGCGGCCTGCGCGGAGGCGCCCTCGCTCATCGTGTGCTCCTGGTAGTCCAGGAGCCGTACGTCGATGCCCAGCCCCTGCAGCGCGTCGAAGAACGCGGAGATCGGGCCGTTGCCGGAGCCCGTCAGGACGGTGTCCTCGCCGTCGACGGTGGCCTCGACGGTGAGGGTGTCCACCCCGTCGGTGTCGGTGGTCGACTGTCCCGTCCGCACCTGGACACGGCCCCAGGGGTTCTCCGGGTTGGGCAGGTACTCGTCCCGGAAGACCGCCCAGATGTCGGAGCCGGTGACCTCGCCGCCCTCGGCGTCCGTCTTGGCCTGGATGAGCCTGGAGAACTCGATCTGCATCCGGCGCGGCAGGTCCAGCTTGTGGTCGTTCTTCAGGACGTAGGCGATACCGCCCTTGCCGGACTGCGAGTTGACCCGGATGACGGCCTCGTAGGAGCGGCCGACGTCCTTCGGGTCGATCGGCAGGTAGGGCACGGCCCACTCGATGTCGTCGACGGTGACGCCCTGCGCGGCCGCGTCGGCCTCCATGGCGTCGAAGCCCTTCTTGATGGCGTCCTGGTGGGAGCCGGAGAAGGACGTGTAGACCAGGTCGCCCACGTACGGGTGGCGCGGGTGGACCTCCATCTGGTTGCAGTACTCCCACGTACGACGGATCTCGTCGATGTCGGAGAAGTCGATCTGCGGGTCGACGCCCTGCGAGAACAGGTTCATGCCCAGGGTGACCAGGTCGACGTTGCCGGTGCGCTCGCCCTGCCCGAACAGGCAGCCCTCGACGCGGTCGGCGCCGGCCATCAGCGCCAGCTCGGCGGCGGCGACGGCGGTACCGCGGTCGTTGTGCGGGTGGATGGACAGCACGACGTGCTCGCGGCGGGAGAGGTTGCGGTGCATCCACTCGAAGCGGTCCGCGTGCGTGGACGGCGTCGAACGCTCCACGGTGGCGGGCAGGTTGAGGATGATCTCGCGGCCCGGACCCGGCTGGTAGACGTCCATGACCGCCTCGCAGACCTCCAGCGCGAAGTCCAGCTCGGTGTCCGTGAAGATCTCCGGCGAGTACTGGTAGCCGAACTCCGTCTCCGGGCCCAGCAGCTTCTCCGCGTACTCCATCACCAGGCGGGTGCCGTCGACGGCGATCTGCCTGATGTCGTCCTTGGAGCCGCGGAAGACGACCCGGCGGAAGACCGGGGCGGTGGCGTTGTACAGGTGGACGGTGGCCCGCCGGGCGCCCTTCAGGGACTCCACGGTCCGCTCGATCAGGTCCTCGCGGGCCTGGGTCAGCACGGAGATCGTGACGTCGTCCGGGATCGCGCCCTCTTCCTCGATGATCGAGCGCACGAAGTCGAAGTCGGTCTGGCCGGAGGCGGGGAAGCCGACCTCGATCTCCTTGTAGCCCATCTTCACCAGCTGGTCGAACATCCGGCGCTTGCGCTCGGGCGACATCGGGTCGATCAGGGCCTGGTTGCCGTCGCGCAGGTCGGTGGAGAGCCAGCGGGGGGCGGTGGTGATGCGCTGCTGGGGCCAGGTGCGGTCCGGGATGTCGACCTGCTCGTAGCGGCCGTACTTGTGCACCGGCATGGTGGTGGGCTGCTGGCGGTTCGCCATGATTGCGGGGCTCCTCAGGGTGTCCGGAAGGACGGCCGACGACGCAACGCGAAGCTCCGCGGGGAGGGAGTCGACCTGGACTACAGGCCCTCGCCGCGGCAGCTAAGAAGAAGCAGCCCGAAACGCATGATGCTCCGCATGCTAGCCGAGCCCCCTCCGGACGCGGGGCGCCGTATCAGTATGCGGGACCGCCGGGAGGAATGGGACAAATAGTGCGCCATACCACTCCCACTCACAGAGGGTGGTCAATTGTCACCGTATTTCACCAATCATGGTTGCGGGTAGTGACAGCGAGATAACTCAGTGCGATGGTGCGGTCCATGACGACCAACGGGGGCCACAGGCCCATCTTCTGCACCATCGTGCCGCCGCACATCCTCGACCACCTCGCCACCCACGAGGACCGGGAGCTCGCCGGCTCCGCGCTGCGCACCCTCCAGCAGGACGCCGCGCAGCGCACCCGCCGCCGGATCACCACGGTCCGCGGCGCCGTCGCCCCGACGGCGACGGCCGCCACCGGCACCCCGCACCGCACGATCTACGACGCCGGGCACGGCACCGACCTGCCCGGTGCCAAGGTCCGCGACGAGGGCTCCGAGCCCGGCCAGGACGCCAGCGTCAACCGCGCCTACGCCGGCCTCGGCGCCACCTTCGAGCTGTACCTGACGGCGTACGAGCGGGACTCCATCGACGGCGAGGGGCTGCCCCTCGACGCGACCGTGCACTACGACGTCGACTACGACAACGCCTTCTGGAACGGCGAGCAGATGGTGTTCGGCGACGGCGACGGGCAGATCTTCACCGACTTCACCAGCTCCGTCGACGTCATCGGCCACGAGCTCACCCACGGCGTCACCCAGTACACCGCCAACCTGGAGTACTACGGCCAGTCCGGCGCCCTCAACGAGTCGGTCTCGGACGTCTTCGGCTCGCTCATCAAGCAGCACTCCCTCGGCCAGAGCGCCGACCAGGCGGACTGGCTGATCGGCGAGGGCCTGCTCGCCCCGGGCGTGCACGGCGTGGCCCTGCGCTCGATGAAGGCCCCGGGCACGGCGTACGACGACCCCCGCCTCGGCAAGGACCCGCAGCCCGCGACCATGGCGGAGTACGTGAAGACCAACCGGGACAACGGCGGGGTGCACATCAACTCCGGCATCCCCAACCACGCCTTCTACCTCCTCGCCAGTGCGCTCGGCGGCAACGCCTGGGAGCGGGCCGGGCTGATCTGGTACGACGTGCTGACCGGCGGCGAACTGCGGTCGGACGCCCGCTTCACGGACTTCGCGAAGCTCACCGTGACGGCGGCCAGGGCCCGCTTCAAGGAGGGCGAGGAGACCGAGGCGGTCCTCAAGGCGTGGGCGCAGGTGGGTGTGCAGACCGGCTGATCCCGTACTACACAGGGACCCATGCGTATTCAGGTGAGGCGTACGGGCGGGTTCGCGGGCATCGAGCGGCGGGCCGAGGTGGACACCTCGGGCCGGCCCGACGCCCATGAGTGGCAGGCCCTGGCCGAGCACGCGCTCGCGGCCGGCCGGGGCACGCCGCCGCCCGGGGTGCCGGACGGCTTCGCGTACCAGATCACGGTGGACGGGCGGACGGTGTACGCGGCCGATCCGCGGCTGACCTCCGAGCAACGCGAGCTGATCTCAAGGGTATTGAAGGAGGGCGCCTAAGCGGTACCGGTAACGGGTAGTTCACGTCCGGACGTTGACTTCTGTTACCGGTGGTAAGGATGATCCCGGCCATGGCGACTGACGCGGTCCATCCGATACCCGGTATCCCTGGTCTCCCCGGTTTCCCCGGTTTCCCCGACGGCTTCCTCTGGGGTGTGTCGACCTCGGCCCACCAGATCGAGGGCGCGGCCGACGAGCGCGAGCCCTCCGTGTGGGACGTGTTCTCGGCCGAGCCGGGCCGGATCAAGGACGGCTCGACGGCCTCGGTGGCCTGCGACCACTACCACCGCCACCGCGAGGACGTGGCCCTGCTGGCCGGCCTCGGCGTGGACGCGTACCGCTTCTCGGTCTCCTGGCCGAGGGTGCGCTCGGCGGGCGGCCTGGACTTCTACGACCGGCTGGTGGACGAGCTGTGCGCGGCGGGCGTACGGCCGGTCCCGACCCTCTTCCACTGGGACCTGCCGACGACTCTGCACGAGAAGGGCGGCTGGCTGGAGCGGGACACCGCCGCGCTCTTCGCCGACTACGTCTCGACGGTCGCGGACCGGCTCGGCGACCGGGTCAAGAAGTGGATCACCCTCAACGAGCCCGCCGAACACACCCTGTTCGGCCACGCGCTGGGCGCCCACGCCCCCGGCGAACAGCTGATGTTCGACGCGCTCCCGGTCGCCCACCACCAGCTCCTCGCCCACGGTCTGGCCGTACGGGCACTGCGCGCGGCCGGCGCCGCCGACATCGGCATCGCCAACTCCCACGGCCCCACCTGGCCGGCCTCCCAGGAGCAGCCGGACCTGGAGGCGGCCGGCTTCTACGACCTCCTCCTCAACCGGCTGTTCGCGGAGCCGGTGCTGCTGGGCGAGTACCCCGACGGCATGGGCGACCTGATGCCGGGCGATGTCGCCGCGGACCTGAAGGTGATCGCCGAGCCGCTCGACTGGTACGGCGTCAACTACTACGCCCCGACGAAGGTGGGCGCCCCGCAGGGCACCGAGATCGAGTTCGGCGGGCTGACCCTCCCCGCCGAACTCCCCTTCTCCGTCCAGGACATCGAGGACGTGCCGGTGACGGACTTCGGCTGGCCGGTGGTCCCGGAGGGCCTCACGGAACTCCTCACCGGCTTCCGGGACCGCTACGGCGACAAGCTCCCGCCGATCGTCATCACCGAGAACGGCTGCTCCTACGAGGGCGTCGACGACCAGGACCGTATCGCCTACCTGGACGGCCACATCCGGGCGCTGCACCGGGCGGTGGCGGCCGGGGTGGACGTGCGCGGCTACTTCGTCTGGTCGCTCCTGGACAACTTCGAGTGGGCCGAGGGGTACGCCCGCCGCTTCGGTCTGGTCCACGTGGACTACGACACCCAGGCGCGGACGCCGAAGTCGTCGTACGGCTGGTTCCGGGACCTGATCCGGGCCCAGAGATCCCAGGCGCCGAGATCCCAGGCGCAGGGATGACGACGACGGGGGCGCCGGCCGCGCTGGCGGAACCGGCCGAGAAGGTCGGCCGGGGCTGGACGTCGGCGCTCTCCCTCGCCAACGGGGCGATCTGGGTGGGCTGGTACGGCCCCCTGCAGATCCTCCTCGCCTCCCAGGCCAAGGACTTCGCGCCCGGCTCCGGGATGTCGAAGGAGACGATGCTGGCCTGGGTGACGGGCGTCGGCGCGGTGGTGTCGCTGGCGGCGAACCCGCTCTTCGGCGCGCTGTCGGACCGTACGACGTCCCGCTGGGGCCGCCGGACGCCGTGGATCGTCGCCGGCACGGCGGGCGGGGCGCTGTCGCTGCTGCTCCTCGCGGGCGCCGGCGGCATGTGGACGATGATGCTGGGCTGGTGCCTGGTCCAGCTGACGCTGAACGCGGCCTTCGCGGCGGTGACGGCGGCGGTGCCGGACCGGGTGCCGAGGGGCCAGCGGGGTTCGGTGGGCGGCTGGCTGGGGGCCGCGCAGATCCTCGGGGTGGTCGGCGGCACGGGGCTGGCGACGGCCGCCGGGGGTGTCGGGGCGGGCTATGTGGCGTGCGCGGTGTTCACGGCGGTGGGCGTGCTGCCGTACGTGCTCCGCCACCCGGATCTGCGGCTGGCCCCGGAGGACCGGCCGCCCTGGTCCCGGCGGGGCTTCCTGGCGGGCTTCTGGCTGAGCCCGCGCCGCTATCCGGACCTGGGCTGGGCCTGGCTGACCCGGTTCCTGATCAACCTGAGCAACGCGCTGGTGCTGCTGTACCTCCTCTACTACCTGCGGGACCGCCTGCACTACCACGACCCCGACCAGGGCGTACTGATCCTGACGGCGGTGAACGGGCTGACGCTGATGGCGACGGTCGTGGTCGGCGGGGTCTGGTCGGACCGGGTGGGCCGGCGCAAGCCGTTCGTCATCTGGTCGGGGATGCTGATGGCGGCGGCGACGGCGCTGCTCGCGGCGTGGCAGACCTGGCCGGGGGCGATCGTCGCGGCGGCCCTCCTGGGCGTCGGCTTCGGCGTGTTCACCTCGGTCGACTTCGCCCTGATGACGGACGTCCTGCCGAAGGCCCTGGACCGCGGCAAGGACCTCGGCGTCATCAACGTGGCCAACGCCCTGCCCCAGGTCGCGGCGCCCGCCCTCGCCGCACCGGTCGTCACGTACCTGGGCGGCTACCGGGTGCTCTACCTGGCGGCGGCGGTGATCGGGCTGGCGGGGGCGGGGCTGGTGGGGCGGATACGAGGGGTGGACTAGGGGCGGTCGGCCGGGGACGGAAGCCAGCGCTGCCGACTGCTCTCGGTGCTCAGGAGGGTGCCGACGCGAACCGTCTCGCGGATCATGTCCGGCCATGGGCTGCTGTCCGCGATCGCCAGCAGGTGGGCCGACGGATCGTCGGTGCGCTTGCGGATACCGGCCCGGATCAGCACCCGCAGGATCTCCTGGGGACCTTCCCAGGAACCTTCCACGAGTTCCTTCCACTGCTCCCCCGTGGCCCGTTCGGCGAGGCCGGAGAGCGGGCGGTACCAGCGCTGGGCCAGCGACATCACCTGCCCCCGCGAAAGCGCACGCAGGGTCCCGGCGGCCGCGTTGACCATGACGACGGCGTCCTGGGGCGAGACCTCGGTGAGCCGCTCGACGAACCGCCCCACCACCGTCACGTCGTCCACCTCGGTGGCCCGCGCCAGGTGACTCAGCGCGCTCGAACACGCCTGGGCGATCTGCCGGGGCGTGCGCAGCTGGTGGTGCCGGCACACCAGGCCGGTCAGGCAGCGGCGCGCCACCACTTGGACGTCCGTGTGCCAGCCCTTGCCCGGCCCGCTCCGCCCCTGCGTGTAGGCAGTGGACGTGAAACCGCGCAAGGTCTCCTCCAGGTGCCGCCACTCCGGTGTGCCGAGCGCACCGTTGGGGCTGTGGTCGATGACCGTCTCGACCAGCATGAGCGCAGCGCGCACCTGATGTGGGTGGCCACCCCTGGCGAGGGTCTCGTCGAGGAGGCGGGCGCTGGGAGGTTCGAGGACACCCCTGACGACGAGTCTGCCGCGCAGCAGGAAGGACCGCTTGGCGTTCGTCGAGCCGTACGCGCCGGTCCACGTGGCATCGCACAGCCGCTCCAGGGTGTCGGCGTGGCGGTGCAGCGCGGCGGTCAGTCGCCGGTCGACGTCGGCTCCGGGCCGCCCCAGCGCCTCGTTCAGCCAGCCCGGGTCCAGACGGGGGTCCAGGGTGCCTTGGGCGAGCAACTCGTCCAGCAGTTCGGGATGTTCGGGTACCAGCCGCTGCAGATTGAGCGCGATCTTCTGGTCCTCCGGGGTCACCCCCTGCTTGCGGCCGGCACCCTCGACGCGGCCCTTCCGCACGCGGTCGGCGCGCCACAGCCGCAGGGCGCTTCGCGCATGCGGGTGCCCGGCCGCCGCGGCGGCCACCAGCAGCTGGACGGCGCCCTGGTCGGAAAGCCAGATCCGGCGCAGTCTCGCCTCCGCCTCCGGCCCCCCGGGGTCGTGGTCCGCCCGGTCGCCGCCCCCCGGCCATGCCTCCGCCACCAGCCGGGCCGTGGCGGCCACGTCGAGGTCGCGGCTCCAGGTGTGCTCCGCCAGCCGGTGGGCGAAGGAGACGGGGGTGACGGGGCTGTCGAGGGCCCGCAGTTCCTCGGCCAGCCAGGCGCGGACCGTGGCCGTGGCCCCGGATTCCTGGCCGGAGGTCCGGCTCGACGGGGTGTCGCCGCCGAGCGTGGCGGCGTCGCCGTCCGCGGCGGTCAGCAGCGGCAACAGCAGATGGTCGGTGAGCAGCGGCATGGCCGGCGGCCCCGCGGTCCGTGCCACGACCTCCAGCAGATGCCGCACCTCGTGGACGGGCGCCCGCAGCATCATCTCGCCCACCGCGCGCACCTGGGGATAGGACATCGCGTCCTCCGGCCGCCGGACGGCCGCGGTCAGGACGGCAGCCGGCGACGGCGGCCGATCACCGGTGAGCCACGAGGTGGTCGTCAACCGGCCCAGCGCAACCTGGAGTTCGAAACCCTCCTTGTTGCGCGGGCGCTCCCGGCCCCAGCGGTGCCGGACCACGGGCCGGACCGCCGGGTAGGGGCGTTCCGGCCAGTCCTGCCGCCGCGCCGCGAGCCGCAGACAGCGGGCCATCGGCGCCAGGTCGCTGTACGGATCCGTCAGCAGTGTGCGCAGCCGGGGCCACACCCACTCCGGCCGCTTCGGCGCCAGTGCCTCCAGCACGGCCAGGAACCTGAAGACCTCCGACTTGTGCCGGTTCAGCAGCCAGGCCCACAGGCATTCCCGGGGAGCGCACCGGACGCCGCGGCAGCCGCCGTTGCCGTGGACCGCGAACGGGCAGGCCGCCTCGATGACCGAGATCACGCTCGCGGGCAGGCTCTCCGCAAGCCGGCTCAGGACTACGAGCAGGGGCTGTCTCAGCTCCTCGTGCCCGCCGCGCCAGATCCCGAGCAGTTCGTCGACGATCCGGTCGTGATCCCGGTGGCAGGCCGTGGGCAAGGCTTCCAGGTAGATCCTGCCCAGCACCGGGGGCAGCGCGGCGACGGCGGGCCCGAAGTGCCGCCGCAGCAGCGTGTCCGGCGCCGGCAGCCTGGCGTAGACGCGTATCTGCAGAGCGCGCAGACCGTGCAGTTCGGGCGGACCGTCCTGGGTCGCGGCGAACAGGGCGGTCAGCAGGGCGGTGGCCGCCTCGGCGACCCGGCCGCCTGCGCGGCCGGCCTGGACGAGGGCCTGCTCGGCGACGGCCATCCGGAACTGGTCGTCGGGGTGCGTCCGCAGCCAGTCGAGCAACTGGGCGAGCGGAGAGGGACCGCCGTCCGGCACGACGGTCCGGGAGAGACCGCGGCCGGCAGCGTACTCGAACAGGGTCTGGTGGAAGTAGGAGTACCGCTCCGTGGCGTCCGCGCCCAGGCGCTCGATCACCCCGCGCGTCACCAGCCCCTGGAGGTCGCCCAGCAGGTCCGGGCTCCGGGACTCCGCGGGCAGGCTCGTTCCGACTTCCGCGGCGGTGAGGTCCAGACGGCCTTCCTGGAGCATCAGCCGGGCCACCCCCTCGCCGGCCGCGGAGAGATCGGGCGTCCGCGCCGCGCCCGCCTCCGGAGTGTCCCCGGCCCGCCGGTCCCGGCCGACGCGGTGCTCCCAGTACAGGTCGTACAGGGTGGTGGCGTCGATCTCCTCCACCAGCGGCAGCCTGGGCGCGAAGGTCTCGAACAGCATGCGCAGGGTCAGCGGGGCCCGGCACACCTCGCGCATCGGCAGGCCCCGCACCGCGGCGTTCGCGACCGTGCGGCAGACCTCGTCCACCGAGACCTCGGTCTGGCCCTCGTAGAAGTAGCGGGCGTGCGAGCGGATGGCCGCCTCCTGCTCGCGCGGACTGTAGGGGCCGAGTGTCTTCCACTCGGGGACGAATTCGGCCACGTACGGCCGCAGGACGCGTGCCTCCTCCTTCCGGCAGGTCATCAGCACGCTTACGGCGTGCTCGGCGGCGACGGTGAGCAGGTCCTGCACCAGGACGAGGCCAGAGGTGTCGGAGACGAGCAGGTCGGCGGTGTCGAGGAGAAGGACCGCCTGGCCCCGCAGCTGTCGGCAGGCGGCGCGCACCGTCTCCAGCGTGAGTCCGGTGCCCGGTGACGTGTTCCACAGGTCGCCGGCGCGCAGGAAATAGGGGCGTGGCCCGTGGATGTCCGCCGCGAGTTCGTGGTGGAGTCGCCAGAGCAGCGTGGTCTTGCCCGTGCCCGGCTCGCCGGTCACACACGCCGAGCGGCCGTCGGCCAGTACGCCGAGGAGTGACCGCTCCAGGTCCCGGGGGACGGCGAGCGCGGTGAGATCCAGCGGGTGCGCGCCGACGCCGGAGGCGTCCTGGTGGCCCGCGGCAATCACGGCGGTGCGGCTGTAGACCTGTAACCGGCGGAGTTCCTCGGGCGGGTCCGGGACGGGCGGGACGGTCGCGCGGACGACCGGTGCCGGGGGATCCACCGATGGCGCGGGCCCCGTGGACCGCTGCCCGCGCGGGTCATGGGCGTTGGACGACGGAGCCTGCGGGGCGGCCGGCGGGGGCGGGCCGATCGTCCGTCCCCTGGGGAACGGGCCGTCGTGGTGAGGGCTCAGCAGTTCACCGCCGGCATGCGCCGCCAGCCGGAAGTACCACCACCGGCCGGCGTCCCCCATGTTCTCGTACGTGGTGAACCGCAGTCCCGTGGCAACGAGGGAGAGCAGGAACTGGGCGGCCCACACGTCGTACAGACCGCCCTTGGCCGCTTCGGTACACGTCTGACGGACCGCACGCACCAGGCGGCACGTCGCGGGCGGGATGCCGTCCGCGAGATCCTGGTGCGGACGCACCAGATACCGGAGCAGGATGTCGCCGCCGCCGGCCGCCGCCGCCCGGACGTCCGGGGCCAGGGCGGACAGGAGCAGCATCGCGACGTCCCTGGAGAGCAGCGCGTCGTCCGAGAACGTGGCCAGGTCGATGAGCTGGAATTCCTGGTGCCGGAGGACGCCTTCCCAGCGCGGCACCAGGATGTTGTGCAGATGGAGATCGCCGTGCGCCTGCCCGCGTGCCACATAGAGGTCCGGATCGGGCAGTTCGGGGTGGCCGGCGGCCATCGCCAGGGGATTCGGCAGGTCCCGGCCGTCGAGCCGGATCCAGGCCGTGTCCGCCTCCAGATGGGTGATCCGCGCGCCGTAGGCGAGCGCCGAGCCACCGCGCGAGACGAGTTCGCCGAGTTCACCGCGCAGCAGGTCCGTGACGTCCGTGGTCGCGGGGTTCCGGACTCCCGGGCCGTCGTTCCATTTCGTCAGCAGCCAATTCGTCACGAAGGCACAGGCGTCGGGGAGTTCACCGGCCCCCAGACCCGCCATCGTGTCCACCTCGTACAGGCTCTCGCCCGCCGGGGACTGGAACGTCAGCATGCGGCCGTCCCCCACCGGCCACGTCCAGAGCAGTTCAGCCACGTGATCCGGTGCTGTGCGACGGGCACGGGCATGGACATGCCCCTCGTCGGACTGCTCGGCGGCGGACACCTTGACCACCACGGCTCCCGGGAAGGGGGCGACGAACACCGCGGTCAGCAGGGCTCCGCTGGCGCTCACCCCGGTTGGCCGCCAGGCGGGGACGAGCGGCCGTACCGTGCCGCCGTGCGCTCCCTTCCTCGCCCACTCGACCAAGGCGTCGGAGGCCGAGGCGTCGTCGAAGAGATTCCTGAGGCCGGCCTCGCCCTCCACCATGCCTTCCCCCGTCCGGGACCTGTTCGTGCCCGCCGCCGTGGGCGGCACACCCCCGGTGAGCCCGGTGATCGCCGTCGGCATGCCGCGTCGTACCAACCTGCCACAGAATCAACCGGGTTGTGGTGTCGTACGGCCGACAACACTCTGCAGATGCCCCATCGCGGCCTGGAAGTCCGCCCGGTCCGTGTTCTTGAACCGGCGGAAGAACCAGTCCGGCACCCGGGTGTGCCGCTGCCGGGACTGGAAGATCACGTCCTGGACCTGCCGGGCGAAAGTCAACAGGGCGACCGGGTCGTCGGCGGCGGCGACCCTGGTCTCCAGCAGTGCCATCACCCGCTCCCGCTCCGCGGCCACCTCCCACTGCGTCCGGCACACGTCGAGGCATGTCATCACCGCGCCGAGCGAGGGCACGTACCACAGCAGCAACAGGTCGAGCACGCTCATGCGCGCCGTGAGGCCCACCACCAGCCCCAGGGCCAGCCAGGCGATCATCACCGTCAGCAGGGTCCGGGCGTACCGGCGGCGGACCCGGGCACCCCAGCCGAGGTTCTGCTGCTGGCAGGCGAGCACGTCGTAGGGACACGGCAGTTCGGGGATCTCGTAGTAGTCACGCAACTCCGCCTCGTCGCCCCTGAAACGCCGGCTGAGGAAGTTGACCTGCTGGGGTGCGGGCGGGGGGCCGACCATCGCGCTGTTCCACTCCAGACGGAACAGCCGGACGTCGAACAACTCCTGGAGGAGCGCCGCGCGGCGGGCCTCGTTGCTCTCCCACGAGGTGAGGCCGACGGAGTATGCCACGGCCCAGAGTCCGCCGAGTACCGTCACGGAGACGGTGAGTTCGGGCAGCAGCGCGGTGGCGAGTCCGGCAGCCGCCAGCAGCAGTGAGACACCCGTGCGGGCGTTGGCCAGCCGCTGGGCCCTGTGGTGGGAGACCGTCATAGCGCGCAGCCGGTGCCTGGATGCCTCGGCGTTCTGTTCCGACAGTATGCGGGAGCCTCCGGCCGGCTCACTGCCCATGACGTCCCCCTCGTCCTCGGCTGACTTGTCAACTGTGCCCGCGGGTACCCCGGATGTACACATGGCCAGGCGTTCGGGGGCCGCCTCGGCGGTGGCAGAATGGCCAGGTTCGGCTTCGGGGGCGGGGACGGTGTACCGGAGCCTTCGTGCGGGGGGCGATGACTGTGCTTCGTGAACTGACCGAGTGCCTGGGAGACGAGGACGCGGCGCGGGCGCTCCTGGAGTGGGCGAAAGTGAAGGGCGTGACGCTCACGCCGGTCACTCCTCGCTGGAAGCCCTCCGGCAAGGGCTATACGGGCGCGGCGCTGGCGGCGGTGACGGTCACCCCGCGGCAGGGAGCCGTCGTGGTCAAACTGTGCCCCGCCGACCAGCGAGCGGAGCAC
This sequence comes from Streptomyces sp. NPDC048254, assembly GCF_043201895.1. Classification (NCBI taxonomy): domain Bacteria; kingdom Bacillati; phylum Actinomycetota; class Actinomycetes; order Kitasatosporales; family Streptomycetaceae; genus Streptomyces; species Streptomyces sp. NPDC048254. The sequence goes on along the minus strand of NZ_JBICZJ010000001.1, from coordinate 737,538 downwards.
GCCGTCCACATGCGGGCGTGGCACGTCTCCCGGCTGCGTGGGGACTTCGCCGAGCGGCATCTGACCGAGCAGGTCTTCGATCCGTACTCGGTGGGCGATGGGCGGATGCTGACGTTCCAGAGCCCGGCCGGCGGCAGTCTGCGGGACGTCATGACGCTGGCGCAGCTGTCCGGGGACGAGCTGGGCTGCGCCTTCCGTACCGTGGTCACGGGACTGGTCGACGACTGGAACAGGGGGATCGAGGACCGGCAGGCCGAGTCCGTCGCCCTCTCGAAATTCCTTCAGTCCGAACTCGGCGACCTGATCTCGGTGGACGGCGCGGTGACGCAGTACGTCGCCGGAGTCGACACGCGCTTGCCGGACACCGCGTGGATCGAGGTCGATGGCGTGGTCGTACCCCATCCGCTGCTCATGGCCCGGGGGAACCGGTCGTTGCCCGATCCGGAATTCCCGGTGGTGCGCGGCATGGCCCACGGCGATCTGCATCTGCAGAACGTCATGGTGCCCTACCGCAGAGGGACCCTCCGCTCCGACGCCTATCGGCTGATCGACCTGGCCGACTTCGCCGACACCGCTCCCCTCACCCGGGACGTGGCGACACTGATGTTGTCGGTGCTGGCCGAGAAGGCGCCCGTCGGCCTCCTACCGGAGCAGGAACTCGCGCTGCTGTCCCAGGTGGTGAAGCCACAGGACGCCCATCTCCGGCACATCGTCCCCTGGCTGGCGGACCTCCTGGACGGCGTGTACGCCGCCTGCACCGGATTCGTCCCGGACGGCTGGCGGGACCTGTGGTCGGACCAGCTGCTCCTGTCGGTCCAGGCGACGGCGTTGCGCTTCACCACGTACGAAAGCCTTCGCGACGACGGAAGGTGGCGGTTCTTCCGGCTGGCGGCCCACGCGGGCCGCGAGTTACTGGCACGACACGACGTGAAGCCGCCGCCGTCCGCCCCGGCGGTCCTGCCACCGGCCGCCACGGAGAAGACCGCGACCGAGCCCGGTGCCCGTCCCCCGGAGACCGCCCTCTTCCCCGGCCCGCGCACGAGCGGCGCACGGCGGTTCACCGGTGTCCCGCACATGGCCCCCAAGGTCGCGCCGGACTTCGTCGAACGGCCCGCGGAGGGCGATGCCCTGGTCCGGTCGCTGCTGGCCGCGGCACCGGCCGGCGAGGGCGGAGCGGCCGATGGTGGCGGGGGCGGACCGGCCGACGGTGACGGAGGCCCCGCCGCCGCACCCGCCACCGTGGGTCTGACCTCCTCCGTCACCGGAGTCCACGGAACCGGTGGGTTCGGCAAGACGACGCTGGCCGCCTGGGCCTGCCACCATCCGGACGTACGGGCAGCCTTCCCCGACGGCGTGCTCTGGGTCCAGCTCGGCCAGGACGTGTCACAGCAGCGGACCATCGCCGAGGCGCGCGATCTCGTCAGGCTCCTCACCGGCGCCGAACCCCCGGCCTACGCCACCGCGGAGGCCGCGGGCATCGAGCTGGGCAGGGCGCTGGAAGGGCGACGGGTCCTGCTGGTGGTCGACGACGTGTGGCAGCGGGAGGAGATGGAGCCGTTCCTGCGGGGCGGGAGCGGCTGTGTCCGGCTGGTGACAACGCGCAGGCGCGGCGTCCTGGACGAGTCGACGCCGCTGGTCCGCATCGACCGGATGTCCCCGGCCCAGTCCCTGAACCTGCTGACAGCGGGTATCGACGGAGCCGACAACACCACCGTGCTGCCGCTGTTCGAGCGTTCCGGCCGCTGGCCGCTCGCCCTGGGCCTGCTCAACGGCGTGCTGCGCAGCATGGTGCAGCGCAGCGGGATGGCCCTGCCCGATGTCGTACGCGGCATGATCGACGAACTGCGCCGCCACGGTCTGGGGAAACCCCTCGACGCCTACGCGGAGTCCCACCTCCGCACGGTGGAAGCCACCGTCGACGTCAGCCTCGACGAACTCGCCCGGATCCCGAACACCGGACGCGACTCCCTGGCCCGGCTGCTGGCCATGGCCTGTTTCCCGGAGGACCAGCACATCCCGTACCGCTGGCTCTCCCGGCTCTGGGGAGTCACCGAGCTGACCGCGCGGCGGGAGTGCGTACACCTGGACGACCACTCCCTGCTGGCCCAGCAGGACGCGGAGGGCGTACGGCTGCACGATGTCATCCGTGACGTGCTCAGACGCCGCGACCCCGAGGCGGTACGGCGGGCCCACCGCGCTCTGTTGGACGGGCACGCCCCGCTGTGCGACGGGGAGGGCTGGCATGCGCTGGGCGCACAACGGGCCGACCCCGCGTTCCTGGACAACGTCACCTACCACCTCGCGGGGGCCGACGACTCTGTCGCCCTCGACCGCACCACCACCGACTTCCGTTTCCTCGTCGAACGCGTCTGGCACAGCGGACCCGCGGCCCTGGCAGCGGAAGCGGCGCGCCGCCTGGACCGGTTCCTGCCTCCGGGCAGGGATCCCTATGCGATGGAGCTCGGCGAACTGGTCCACGCGGAGGCCCATCTGCTGGCCGGGCACACCCGGCGCATCGACCTGGCGGCCACCCTGTACAGCCGCTGCCTGGTCGCGAAGCCGGTGGTGGAACGGCTCCACCACACCGACGAGGTCCTCACCGATGGCCTGGTGGCCCGAGCCCCCTTCCCCGACCGTCCCGACGGACGGCTGTGGCGGGTGCTGACCGGTCACACGGGCCCGGCGCACGCCCTGTGCTGGCGGCCGGACGGCCGGGTGCTGGCCAGCGGCAGCGGCGACGGCACCGTGCGGATCCACTGGATCGAGGAGGACGGCAGACCGGACCTGGTCGTGGACGCGGCAGCCGGCTCCGGCGCGGTGATCGGTCTGTCGTGGAGCCCGGACGTGCTCCACCTCGCCGTGGGCACCGACTGGGGCGAAGTCCTGCTGGTGGACCCGGCGGAAGGGCGGATCGTACGGCGGCTGACCATCGGCGACGAGAACCGTCCACGCGTCCTGGCGGCCTTCGCCCCCGACTCCGGGGCAATCGCCGTGGCCTGTGGCAACGACGTACGGCTGTGGCACGCGCCGTTCTCCGAGGACAGCCTGGGCCCGCCGCTGCTCGGTCCCCGCGACGCCCCCTGCACGGCGGTGAGCTGGCACGCCCGGGGAGGGCTGGCTGTCGGCCGCGGCAACGGCCGGGTCGACCTCTGGCAGGAGGAGACGGCGGACGAACCGGCGGTACTCCTCACCAGCCACCCCGCGGTCCAGGACCTGGACTGGCATCCGGACGGCAATCTGCTGGCCGTCGTCGGCCACGCCGCGAAGGTGACCCTCATGGACTGCGGTGGCGGCCCCACCTCCCTGCGGTTCTTCGGGGAGGAGCTCGCCGGTGCCACCTGGGCCCAGGCACTGGCCTGGGTGCCGTCGGGGGACACCCTGCTCGCGGGCGACAACGACGGGACCGTATTCGTCTGGAAGCTCGCCTGGCAGAAGAACACGCCGCGCCTGGAGCTCACCGACAGCTTCTCCGCCCGCAGCGTCCAGGCCAGGACGATCGCACCGCACCCGCACGAGGATCTGATCGCCGTCGGCACCCGTCATCCCGCCGTGCGGCTCTGGATCCCCGACCGCCACCCGGACCCGGACGCGCGACAGGCCGACCGGGTCAACACCGTGGCCTGGTCCCCCCACGGGGCGCTTGCCGCCGGAGACGCGCTGGGCAGGCTGATGGTCGACCCGGGCGACATCCCGGGCCCTCCCACCCGGCTGCATGACGCGGTGTCCGGCCACGACGACAGACGGCGGACCATGACCTGGACCCCCGGCCACGGAGGTGAGCTGCGGGCCCTGGCCTGGGCTCCGGACGGGCGGCGTCTGCTCAGCGTCGGTGACGACGGCCTGCTGCTCCTGTGGGACGCGGACCGACGTGACGTGATCCTCACTCGGGCCCGGAAGCTGGCCTATCCGGCGGCCGTCGCATGGAGTCCCGACGGACTCTGGGCGGCCGCCGGGGACAACGCCGAGGTGCTGCTCTGGGAGACGACGGAGTGGCAGCGGGTCCACCGGATCCCGGTGGGCGCCAGTGTCAACGCGCTCGCGTTCTCGCCCACCGGGTCCCGACTCGCCGTCGCGACCTCGTCCATGGAGCTGCGCGTCGCCCACCTGGACGGGAGCGGCCGCCCTACAGGGACGGTGGCCGCATGGCAGGGTCACGCCAGCTCGGTCGCGGGGGTGGCCTGGTCACCCGATGGCCGAAACCTGGCGACAGCCGGCTACGACGGCCACGTACTGCTGTGGGATCCGGCCACGGGACTGCCGCGTCGCCGTCTCGAAGGGGACGGATCAGCGGTGTGGTCCGTCGCCCTGTCCCGGGACGGCGACCGCCTGGTGGCCGTAACCATGGAGGGCTCTGCCTTCCTGTGGGACACCGGGACGGAGGCCGTGGTGTGCCGGCTGCGCGTGGACAACCACCTGTCCTCCTGCTCCTTCCACCCGCACGACGACCGCGTCGCCCTCGGCGGCTCGGCCGGCCTCTACCTGTGCGAGGTCCTCCGCTAGCGGCTAGAGCGCCCCGGCGTCCCGGGCCGCCCAGACGCTCGGGTAGATCGGCCGGAAGCCGAGGTCCCGGCGGATCTTCTGGGTGGACATGATCCCGAACCACGGGTCGGGGTCGGTGTGGCTGTGCGTGCCCTCGGGCATCTCGACGCCGTTGAGCTGGTGCAGGTCCACGGCCGTGACGGGGGCGTCGTCGGCGATGTTGTAGAGCGGGCCGTTCACCGCCGGGGCGTACAGGAGGCGCAACAGCCCCTGCCCGACATCGGCGTGGTGGCCCATGTGCAGCCGCTGGGTCGGTGCCCAGTGCGCCGCCCAGCGCAGGGAGTCGGCGAGGTGGGGGTCGCCCTCGCCGTAGACGAAGGGCAGCCGCCCGATCCGCACCTCCATGCCGCCGACCAGCGCGAGCAGCTCCCGCTCGGCGATCGCCTTGGACTCGGGGTAGGCGCCCCACATCTCACCGCCGGGCCGGCTCTCGTCGTCCTCGGTCAGCGGGCGGCCGCGTCCGGTGCCGTACACGAGTCCGGTGCTGACCTGCACGAACCGCCGTACGCCGGCGCCGAGCGCGGCCCTCCCGAGGGCCACCGCCGCGTCCCGGTTGACGGCCCGCGCCTCCTCGTCCGGCACCCCGCGGAAGGCGGCGGCGACGTTCACCACCGCGTCCACCCCGGCGACGGCCTTGCCGAGCGCCTCCTCGTCCCGCAGATCGCCGACGACGACCTCGGCGCCGAGACCGGCGAACGGCTCCCCGCGGGCCGCGTCCCGTACGAGCACCCGCACCTGCTCCCCGGGCCGGGTCTGGGCGAGCAACCTGGGCACGAACCGGCGCCCGACCTGTCCCGTGGTACCGGTGACAAGAGTGATCATGGCTCTCTCCTTCTACGCCTTCGCTCTGACGCCACCACCCTCGGCTTCCTCGGACCCTGCCGGGAGAGACCTCCCGATCAGGGGACCGGCAGTCCCTGGATAAGCCGGCCGCCCCGGGCCACCCTGGAGGGGTGAACCGCCCCGAACTCGCCGACTTCCTGCGCCACGCCCGCACCCGCCTCGGCCCCGCCGACGTGGGCCTGGCCCCCGGCGCCCGCCGCCGCACCCCGGGCCTGCGCCGCGAGGAGGTGGCGTCGCTGGCGGGCATGTCGGCGGACTACTACACGCGTCTCGAACAGTCCCGGGGCCCGCGCCCGTCGCGCCAGATGCTGACCGCCCTGGCCCGCGCGCTGCGCCTGACGGAGGACGAACGCGACCATCTCTTCCACCTGACCGGTGAGGAACCCCCGCGCCGGGAGGCGACCGGCACCCATGTCCGCCCGGGGCTGCTGCTGGTCCTGGACCGGCTGCACGACGCGCCCGCGACCGTGATCACCGACCTGGGCGAGGTCCTCGCCCAGAACGCCCTCGCCAGGGCCCTGTACGGCGACGTCTCGGGCCGCCCGTCCCGGGATCGCAACGTGGTCCGCCGCTTCTTCCTGGACCCGGCGTCGCACACCCTGTTCCCGCCGGAGGACCGGCCGGTGCGGGCCCGCGAACACGTGGCGAACCTGCGCGCGGTGGCGGCGGCCCGCCCCACGGACCCGGAGCCGGGCGCCCTGGTGGCCGAACTCCGCGCTCACAGCCAGGAGTTCGCCGGCCTCTGGGCCCAGCACGAGGTCTCGGTACGCCGGGCATCGACAAAACGCTTCCGCCACCCGGCCGTCGGCCTGCTGGAACTTGACTGCGAGGTCCTGCTCGCCGCCGACCACCACCAGCTCCTCGTCATCCACACGGCCCGCCCGGGCACGGAGTCCTACGAACGCCTGCAACTGCTACGGGTGGTGGGACTGCAGGACATGACCCCTAGCCGCTCCTGAGCGCTCGGGTACCTTTGCCGGACGCACGCGCATCCACTCGACCTCGACCCTGCTCCAGTGGGCGGGCAAGTCGGCCGAGGTGTCCAAGGAGCGGTTTCCGAGGGTGCGGCACAAGTGAGCGGCGAGGACATGTGGGAAGCGGCGAAGCGGCGATACCCCCTGGGGAGCGCCGCGCGGGGCAGGGTGAAGGACCGTTTTCCGTTCGGGGTGTTCCTCGAACTCGACGACGCGCCAGGGGTCAACGGCTTCGTCGACCTCCTGTCGTACAACCCCGACGGCACGATCAACGACCCCTGGCCGACGTGTTCTCGGCTGGAGGTGGAGCGGGCGTGGGTCGCGCCGTATCTGCGGGAGCGGATCACCACGCCCGTGTACTCGGTCGCGGATCGCTTCGCGTCCTGGGAACGCCTGGTACGCCGGATGGAAGCCGGCCGGGCGGGCGGGCGGTGACGACTACTACCCGATCAGCGCGTACGGCAACGACCTCGACTCCCGGGACAGCCTGGACGAGGTGATGGAGGCCCTGCCCGCGGCGGCACGCGAGGGTGCGCTCGGCAAGCTGCTGGCCGAGCTGGACGCCCGCTTCGACGCGGCGAGCGTTCCCGACCCGGAGGGTTCGCTGCGCCCCGGGGTGCGGCCGACGAAGGACCACGCGCAACTGCCCCACCGATGGTGCCGCAAGCCACTGCGCACCCCTTGGGACGGCTGATGCGCATCCATTGGGACCGGCTGAGGGGACTGCCGTCGCGCCACCGCCCCCTTCCCGGACGCCCCGGCGGAGCCCCCGGCCCCCTCAGAACCCCAGCCGCCGTAGCTGCTTGGGATCCCGCTGCCAGTCCTTGGCCACCTTCACGTGCAGGTCGAGGAAGACGGGGGTGCCGAGCAGTGCCTCGATCTGCTTGCGGGACTTGATGCCGACCTCCTTCAGGCGCGTGCCCTTGGGGCCGATGATGATGCCCTTCTGGCTGGGGCGTTCGATGTAGAGGTTGGCGTGGATGTCCAGGAGGGGCTTGTCGGCGGGGCGGTCCGGGCGGGGGAGCATCTCCTCGACCACGACGGCGATGGAGTGCGGCAGCTCGTCGCGGACGCCTTCGAGGGCCGCCTCGCGGATCAGTTCCGCGATCATGACCTGCTCGGGCTCGTCCGTGAGGTCGCCCTCGGGGTAGAGGGCCGGGCCCTCGGGGAGGAGCGGGACGAGGAGGTCGGCCAGCAGGCTCACCTGCTTGTCGCCGACCGCCGACACCGGCACGATCTCGGCCCACTCGAAGCCCAGCTCCTTGCCCAGCTGGTCGATGGCGATCAGCTGCTCGGCCAGGGCCTTGGAGTCGACCAGGTCGGTCTTGGTGACGATCGCGATCTTCGGGGTCTTGCGGATCCCGGCCAGCTCCTTGGCGATGAAGCGGTCACCGGGGCCGAGCTTCTCGTTCGCCGGCAGACAGAAGCCGATCACGTCGACCTCGGCCCAGGTGGTGCGGACCACGTCGTTGAGGCGCTCGCCGAGCAGGGTGCGCGGCTTGTGCAGGCCGGGGGTGTCGACCAGGATCAGCTGGGCGTCCGGCCGGTGCACGATGCCGCGTACGGTGTGCCGCGTGGTCTGCGGCTGGTTCGCGGTGATCGCCACCTTCTGCCCGACCAGAGCGTTCGTGAGGGTGGACTTGCCCGCGTTGGGGCGCCCGACGAAACAGGCGAAGCCCGCCCGGTGGACGGTCTCCGACGATTCCGACGGTTCGGTTGACTGGCTGCGAACGCTCATGCCCCCCATTCTCCCTGATCCACGACACCCCGCCGCACCGTGAGAATCCGGTAACCCCGACGCAACGAAACGTCACGGAAACACAGCTGTACGCGACCGGAAACGCGTTCCGGTGAATCTCTGACGAGCCCCCACGACGTTGGAGACGCCCGTGATCCTCTCCGCCGCGCACGCCGACACCGGCGACACCGCCTGGCTGCTCGCCGCGACCGCCCTGGTCCTGCTGATGACCCCGGGCCTGGCCCTGTTCTACGGCGGCATGGTCCGTACGAAGAGCGTCCTCAACATGCTGATGATGAGCTTCGTGTCGATCGCGCTGGTGACGGTGGTGTGGCTGGCGGGCGGGTATGCGCTGGCCTTCGGGGAGGATGCCGGGGCGGGGCTCGTCGGCGGGCTGCGGCACGCCGGGATGCACGGGCTCGGGCCGGACAGCGTGCAGGGCACGGTCCCCACCCTGCTCTTCGCCACCTTCCAGCTCACCTTCGCGATCGTCACGGCCGCGCTGGTCAGCGGCGCGGTCGCGGACCGGGCGAAGTTCGGGGCGTGGCTGGTGTTCGTCCCGGTGTGGACGCTGCTGGTATACGTTCCGGTGGCGCACTGGGTGTGGGGCCCGGGTGGCTGGATCCTGCACCACCTCGGCGCCCTGGACTTCGCCGGCGGCCTCCCCGTCGAGATCACCTCCGGCGCCTCCGGCCTGGCCCTCTGCCTGGTCCTCGGCCCGCGGCTCGGGTTCAAGAAGGACGCGATGCGCCCGCACAACCTGCCGATGGTGATCCTGGGCGCCGGTCTGCTCTGGTTCGGCTGGTTCGGCTTCAACGCGGGCAGCGCGCTCGGCGCGAACGGTCTCGCGGCCGCCGCCTTCCTGAACACCATGGCCGCCGGCTGCACGGGCCTGCTGGGCTGGCTCTTCGTCGAGCAGAAGCGGGACGGCCACCCGACCACCCTGGGCGCGGCCTCGGGAGCCGTCGCCGGCCTGGTCGCGATCACCCCGTCCTGCGGCTCGGTCTCGCTGCTGGGCGCGCTGGTCGTCGGCCTCGCCGCGGGCGTGGTCTGCTCGTACGCGGTCTCCTGGAAGTTCCGGCTGAACTACGACGACTCGCTCGACGTCGTCGGCGTTCACCTGGTCGGCGGTGTCATCGGCACTCTTCTCATCGGCCTGTTCGCGGAGCGGGCCATGACCGGCGGCGCCGAGGGCCTCCTCTACGGCGGCGGGCTCGCCCAGCTCGGCAGACAGGCGGTGGCGGTGGTGGCCGTGGCGGCGTACGCGTTCGCGGTGACGTACGGCCTCGGCAAGCTGCTCGACAGGACGCTGGGCTTCAGGGCGAGCGAGGAGCAGGAGCACACCGGCCTGGACCTTACGGTGCACGCCGAGTCGGCTTACGATCACGGGGTCCTGGGCCACGGCGCCCCGGTCAGCGCGTCCGTCCTCCCCTCCGCCCAGAAGGTCAAGACCCAGCCATGAAGCTCGTCACCGCGATCGTCAAGCCCTACCGCCTCGACGCGGTGAAGACCGCCCTCCAGGGGATCGGGGTGCACGGCCTGACCGTGACCGAGGCCAGCGGGTACGGCCGGCAGCGCGGTCACACCGAGGTGTACCGCGGTGCCGAGTACCAGGTCGACCTGGTCCCCAAGGTCCGGATCGAGGTCGTCGTCGAGGACGCCGACTCCGAGCCGGTGATCGAGGCGATCGTCAAGGCCGCGCGGACGGGGAAGATCGGGGACGGGAAGGTGTGGGCACTGCCGGTGCAGACGGTCGTACGGGTGCGGACGGGCGAGCGCGGCCCCGACGCCCTCTGAGCAGCCGCGGCAGACCGCGGCCCCGGCGGGCCCGGGCGAGCAGCACGCCGCCCGCCACCCCGGCGGCGAAGGCCAGCCCCACCACCAGCCACGGCAGCGCGAGGAACGACGTGCTCGCCGACTCCCTGGTGCCGGTCGCGCTGGCCGTCAGCGTCACGTTCCCCCAGTCGAGTTGGGGCGCGTCCCGCCAGGGCGCGGTGAGCCGCACGCGCTCCCCCGGCAGCAGTTCGGCGGGGATCTGGGCGAGGTCGCGGCTGAGCAGCGTACGGCCGAAGAGCCCCTCGGCCCGCAGCCGCACCCTGGGGTTCAACGTGACGTTCCCCGTGTTGTGCAGGGTGTAGGAGACGGTCGCCGTGCTGTCGCCGAGGCCGGGCACGAGCGGCTGGTGGTGGGTGAGGTGCACGTTCTCGACGGCGACGGCCGGCAGCGTCGGCCCGCTCACCCGCAGATAGACCCGGGCACCGACGGCCCGCCGCACACCGAGCGCGAGGGAGCCGGCCCCCGGATCGACGCGCTCGTCCAGCGCCACGATCGCCCCCGGATGGTCCCCGGGTTCGGCGCCCTGGGGTACCCGCAGGGTGAAGGGGACGGTGACCGTCCGGTGCGGCGCCACGGTGACCCGGGCCTTCGCGATGCTCGCCCAGGCCCCCACCCCCCGCATCTTCTCCTTCACCGTCCGGACGGCGAACCCGCCGTCCCGCGCGGTGTTGTAGGCGTCGGCCGCGTACAGCCGGAAGGTGAGCGGTTCGCCGGTCTTGTTGGCGACGGCCACCTTGTCGGTGATCGTCTGCCCGGGGTCGAGGGAGAGATAGAAGTACGGCCGCGCGGCGATCTTGGAGGCGACCGGGTAGACGGACCAGCTGCCGTTGTCGGCGGCATGCGCGGGAGCCGCCGTGCACAGGAGTCCGAGGAGCAGGCTCAGGAGGAGGACATACGGCTTGACGCGACGCATGGGTGCGGCCCCCGGTCGGAAGCGGGTCGGGTGACGACCGGGTCTTTCGTGGAGGCCCGGTCGCCACAGAGGAGTTGGCTCAGGTGAGCGTCAGGGTCAGGACTCCGGAGTACGACCCCGGAGGCGTGAACGCCGGTACGTCCAGGGAGAGTCCGGCGCCGACCGTGAACTCGCCGCCGGTGACCGTGGCGTCCGGGGTCGACGCGAGGGTCGCCCCGGAACCGCCGACGGCGCCCGCGGAACCGGCCGCACAGGTGCTCGGGCTGCCCGCCTTGGTCGCACAGGACGGGGTCCAGCTGAGCTTCCCGGCGTCGATCTTGGCGCCGGGACCGGTGAAGTCGGTGACCTTGCCGGTGAGCGACCAGCCGGCCGGACCGCCACGGAAGTCCTTGACGGTGACGGTCTGCAGCGCCCCGGTGGACGCCCCGCCCTGACCGAAGTCGACCGCCGACAGCGCGACGGAGTCCCCGGCCTGGGACATGGACAGGGTCCCCGCCTTGACGGTGGTCGTCAGCTTCTGGCTGCCGTCCGGAACCGGCGTGGTGTCGTTGACGACGTAGGCGGCCGGACCGGCTCCCGCCGTGTCGCTCCACGCACTGCCCTCGTACGCCACGATCCCGGTCGTCGTCTTGTCGTTGACGGTGATCGGGGCGCTGAAGGAGCCGTCGGAGCCCGCGGTCGCGGTGGCCGTGTCCGCGGTCTGGCTGGTCCCGGACCGCCCGGCCAGCGTCACAGTCGCGCCCGGCGTGAAGTTCTGCCCGCTGACGGTCACGCTGTCACCGGGGTTCCCGGAGGCCGAACTCAGGCTGATGGCACGGTTGTTGACCGGCGTCGAGTCGGTCGCCGTGACGGTCTCCGACACCGGGGCGGGCGGGTTGGTGACCGTGCAGGGGGTGTCCAGCTCCAGGATGTAGCTGGTGTGGATGTTGTAGTCGCCGGGCGAGAGGGTGATGGCACCCGGCGAGGTGACCGTGAAGGTGCCGGTCATGGAGAACGACGGGAAGGTGCCGTAGCCGGGCACCGGGTCGTTCTTCTTCGGCCCGGTGACCGTGACGGCCCCGGTCTGCGCGCCGCCCAGCGTCACCTTCCCGGTCGGCGTCATGATGTCGGCCGGCAGGGCGAGGGCGGTGGGGTTGTTGGCGGCGGGCGTGACCACGGTGTAGGTCACCGTGACCGTGTCGCCGACCTTCGGGGTGGTGTCGTCCACCGAGATACTGGCGGTGGTGGTGCCGTCGATCGGCGGCAGGCCCGCGACGGCGGGCGGGATGCAGTGCGTGGCGAAGTCGACGTTCGTCCCGGCGGCACCGGCCGGACAGGCCAGCGCGCCCCCCGTCGTGACCGCGAGCGCGGTCGCCCCGAACAGTGAGATCCAGCGCCACCGTCGGGATCTTCGTGATCTTGGGGGTGAACCCATGGAAGCCCCCTCCTGAGGGATGCGGGCGCAGCGGCTCCTCTGCGCCGACAGGGGGCCATTGATGTGGAGGGCGCGTGAGAAGTCAATGGAGATGCCGCAGAAACCTGACGGTTCATCAGCTTCTGCGGCATCCGGAACGGACCCGTCAGCACACTCAGAAGACGAACGGGCCGGGGGACTGGGCGGCGCTGGACGTACAGGTGACGGTGACGCCGAAGATGACCATCTTCAGCGAGCCGCCGTAGAAGTCGAGGCTGTCACCGGAGGCGACGGTGCCGGGCAGCGGGCCGACGGTGACGGCGCTGCCGGCGGCCATGGCCGGGTTCACGGTGCCGCTGAAGACGACGTTGCCGCCGGTGGAGTTGGCCATGGTGAGCGTGGAGGCGATGGAGTTCGCCGACAGGGCGAGCGGGGTGGTGATCGCGCTGGAGGTGAGCGTGAGGGTGGCCGAGGTACCGCTCTGGGTCGCGGTGAGGGTGGCCGCGCCGCCGCCGAAGATGCCGCAGCTGGCGGTGACGGTGGCGGTGGTCGGAGTGACGGCGGCGGCCGAGGGCGCGAAGGCCAGTGCCGTGGCGGCGAGGGCCCCCGCCGCGAGTGCCGCACCGGTGGTCAAGCGTTTCATGGAGATCGGGCTCCCTTCCCGTTACGTGGGAATGCCATGTGGGGATGGCGACCCCGGTCCGGGTGGATGCGGGCACACCGCGGGGCCGAATCTGACGCACCATCACAATCTGACGGTCCGTCGGAACTTACGGTCCTATTGATACGCGAGCGACACAGACGTACAAGGTTGAAATTTGGCCGACTGTAGCGAGGGGGCGGCGGCGAGGGGTGGCTCGGGTGCGTGGGCGGATGCGGGTGGTGGGTGGCTGATCGCGCAGTTCCCCGCGCCCCCTTCAGGTGGGGCCAGGACAGGCGCCCCAAAGGGGCGCGGGGAACTGCGCGGGCAACCACGACGACGCCGCACCCACCCACACACCCCGGCCACCCCGGTCAACCAACTCCCGCCCCTCCCCTGACGGAGTCAGAGAACGCCTCGCTTCTCAGCGGAGCGAGTGGGGTGGGCAGGTGGGCAGAGGTCAGGCGGGGACAGTGAGCCGCACCTCTCCGTCCGGCCCCGCCAGCAGCACCGGCGTCCCCGGCCCTCCAAGATCCCGCACCGCGGCCAGGTCCTCCGCCGAAACCCCCTCGGCCCCCGATACCACCGCCGCCGCCTCCAAGGACTCCGCCCCCGACGCCACCGCCATCGCCACCGCCGTCCGCAGCGCGCTCAGCTTCAGCGAGGCCAACTCCACGGTCCCCGCCACATACGTACGGCCCGTGGAGTCCCGTACCGCCGCTCCCTCCGGCACCCCGTTGCGGGCCCGGGCCGAACGGGCCAGGGTGACGATCTTGCGGTCCTCAGGATCAAGCTCACTGCTCTCGGTCATGCCCCGAGCATACGAACCCCCCGCCCCGGCCCCGCTCTCCTCCCCCGCCCCCGGACGGAGTCAGCCGAGCGTCTGGACGATCTGACTCCGTTCGGCCGTGTGCAGCACCCGCCCCCGCGCGCCGTTCACCAGCGGCAGGTACGGCGGCACATGCCCGCACTCCACGTCGGCGACGACCGGCACCCCGAGCGGCCCGAGCGCGTCGAGCACGGCCTCGTGCTGGCTGAGAGTCGGGCTGCCGGGCGCCCTGGTGCGCCCGACGAGCACGGCGGCGGCCCGGTCGAAGAACCCGGCGAGCCGCATGCCATGCAGGTTCCGGCAGACGGTGTACGCGCTGTCCTCGCACGCCTCTACATAGACCAGCAGCGGTTCGTCCCCGGCGAAGCCGGCGGTGTCCAGGTACGGCGTCCCGGCGAGGCAGGCGAGGGTCTCGACGCAGCCGCCGATCAGCCGCCCCTCGACGTCCACGTTCCCGTCCCCGTCGAGCCGGGTCCAGGTGCCCTCGGCGTCCAGGGTGAGGTCCCGGATGCCGGGCTCGGCGATCCAGTCGTCCCGCCCTCGGCCCGGTGCCGCCCGGGCGGGGTCTGGGTGAACGGCGGCCCCTGCGGCGCGGCCACCACGTCCAGCCAGGACAGCAGCCCCTGCGGCGGCCGGTAGGGCGTCTCCATCAGGCAGTTGCCGTGCACGGTCGCGACCCCGGTGCGCAGGGTCAGCGGGGTGATGAGGGTCGACATGTCCGAGTAGCCGACGACCCAGGTCGGTTCGGCCCGCCTGAGGGCCTCGAAGTCGAGCAGGGGCAGCAGGTCGATTCCGGTCTCCCCGCCCCACGGGGGTACGACGGCCCGGATCGACGGGTCGGTCAGCATCGCGGTGAGTTCGGCGGCGCGCTCGGCGGCCGGTGCGCTCAGGTGCGTGGCGCCGTCCATGCACCGGCCCACCACCACCTCGTACCCGCGCTCCTCGACCGTACGGACCGCCGCGTCGAGCCGCCCGCGAAGCACCTCGGGCACCCCACTGGACGGCGAGGTCACACCGACACGGTCACCGGGCCGCAGGGGGCGCGGGAATCTGATGGTCACAGGACGAATTCGATCACGGATCCAGCACGCCGGACCTTCCCTTGCGACACTGCGCTCCGAAAGGTGCCCGACGCGGCCGGGGTTCAGGCGGCGCCGAAGCCTCCGGCCTTGACGCACCCCATGAACGAGGAGAACGCGTCGGCCGGGAACTGGAGCACCGGTCCGGCAGGGGTCTTGGAGTCACGGACGGGGACCACCCCGCGCGAGGCCACGAGGTTGGCGGCGACCTCGACACACGCGCCGCCGTTTTCGCTGTGCGAGGACGTGAACCAACGCGGGGACTCGGTCGTCACGGGATGCCGCCCTTTCGAAGCTCGTTGATCAAGGCCACGGACGTCGCCTGAGACGGCGCTTCGGCCTGCAATTGATGGTAGGTCCTCAACAGGGTCAGGACGAACGTGCTTTCGCGTTCGAGATGGCCACGATGGGCGGACTCGGCGTACGACATGAGCGAGCGGTCCGGCATCGTCAGCAGGTACACGGGCAGGCTGAACGGACGGCGGGCGCCCATGTCGAACGGGGCGACCTGGAGATGCGTGTGGGGCAGTTCGGCGAACTCCGCCAACCGCGCCAGCTGGGCGTCCATGACGGCGGGTTCGCCGATCGGCCGACGCAGGCAGCTCTCGTCAAGTACCGCGAAGATCAACGGCGGTGGAGTCCGGGCAAGCGCGGCCTGTCGCTCCGCCACGAGCATGACTTGCTCCTCCGCCTGCTCGGCCGTGATCGCCCCCCGCTTGACCGCGCCCTGCGCAAGCACCGTCGCGTACTCAGGTGTCTGGAGCAGACCGGGGACGACGCCCACCTCGTACAGCCTGATCTCCACCGCCTGGGACTCGTGGTCGACGTACTGCGGAAACCCCTCCAGCAGACCCGCGTTGCGGACCTTGCTCCACGCGCGCTCGAAGATGTCACCCGTCTCGAACGCCTTGTCGGCACTACGCGCGAGGCGCAAAGTCGGAAGTTTGCGACCGGTTTCGACCGACGACATATGCGTACTGGAATATCCCATCTTCTCGGCCATGACTTCCTGAGTCCATCCGCGCGCTTCCCGTGAGCTGCGCAGACGAGCCCCGAACGCCGCCTGCGGCGAGCTGTCGGGGTCCAACTCCCTGCGGTTCAAGGGGTTCTCACCAACCTTTCGTTCCTGTCAGGCAAGTTGAATGGTTCCCTACGGCAGGCCACGCTGAACCTCCCTGGTAGTGGATTCACTACGGAGAGGAGTCGCCCCTTGTGCGGCGAGAACAATTCAGCGCGACAGCAGGAGCCCCCACCCCTCCCGGCCACCGGCACCCTCCTGGCGGACGACCGGGATCGGGTCGGCGAGTTCCGCGGTGAGTGGATGGGGCGCTGGTCCCTGCGACCCGAGGGCGGCGGAGTCGAATGGACCGTGGACCCCGGGGAGGTACAGCCGGCCACCCCCGAACAGCGCTTGAGATTCGCGACAGCCCGCGCCAACGCGCGAAGCCGGGGTGAGGTGCTGTGACAGCCCCCGGTCGAGTCCTACGGCTTGTCGAGTGGACGTTGCGCCCCGACATGGACGCCGACGCCCCGCCGACCACCTACACGCTCCGGTGCCTCACCCTCACGGACGACGACGCCGAATGCGGCGCGCTGTCGGACACGACACCGGACCCGACCGGACCGCAGGACTGGGCGTTCGACCACCTGCGCAGGCGCCCCGGGCACACGAGCTTCGCCGAGCTGATCGAGCGTCCTTGGGTGATGTGGCACGGATTGGGACCTCAGCGGAACGACCACAGCGAACGCAAGGAAGGAAACGGCACATGACCGCCCTAGTCGAACTACCCATGTCTCCGCTCGCCGGAATCCGGTCCCTTGAACTGGAGATCACCGGAAAGTGCCAACTGCGGTGCGCGCACTGTCTGTCGGAGTCCAGCCCGCAGGCCACGCACGGCACCATGACGCCCACGGACTGGCGCTCGGTCATCACGGACGCCGCCGCACTCGGCATCCGGACCATCCAGCTCATCGGCGGTGAGCCGACCGCTCACCCGAACTGGCGGGAGTTCACGGAACTCGCGCTGTCGTTGGGACGGCATGTGGAGGTGTACTCCAACCTGTTTCACGTTCGGGACGAGTGGTGGGACGTGTTCGCTCTCGACGGTGTGACGCTCGGGACGAGCTACTACAGCGACGACCCAGAGGAGCACGACAGGATCACGGGCCGTGCGGGTAGTCACGCCCGTACCCGGAGCAACATCGGCGAAGCCGTGCGCCGTGGGATCACGATCCGGGCCGGAATCGTGGACGTCCTTCCGAAGCAGCGTGTCGAAGAAGCCCGCGCGGAGTTGGCGGCGATGGGCGTGGCCGGCATCAGCACGGACCGGGTGCGGGCTGTGGGTCGTGCCATGCCGCCCGGCACGAAACCGACTCTCAGTGAGATGTGCGGCCGGTGTACACGGGGCCGGGCCGCCGTCCTGCCGAACGGTGATCTCGCCGGCTGTGTGCTCTCGCGCGACTTCCCGGTGGGGAACGTGCGGGACACCCCGCTCGCCGATCTGCTCGGCGGGAAGGCGTGGGCGGACCTCGCCATGCGCATTCCCGCTCCGCGGGCAGCGTGTCCTCCGGATGACTCGGGCGACTGCGACCCTGCGAACACCGAAGCGTGCGACCCGGCGTACGACTGACCTGGAAGGCTCAGCGGCATGAACTGGCAGAGCAAGGCGACCGCCCTCGCGGACCTGGTGACCGATCCGGATTCACGGTGGCTCGCTCCCGTGGCACGGGTGCCCCGTCATGAACTGGTCCCCCGATGGTTTGACCGGGACGGTTCGGGCCAGTGGGCGTTGCGCGACGGCCCGAGTGCTCCGGAAGCATGGGCGGCTGCCGCCTACGCCGACCGTTCGCTGGTCACCAGGGTCGGCATACTGCACGCTGACGACGCGGATCCCGACGACCGGCCAACGGGAAAGCCCACGTCATCCGCCACGCACCCAGGTCTGGTGGTGCGGAT
Source organism: Streptomyces sp. NPDC048254 (assembly GCF_043201895.1). Taxonomy (NCBI): domain Bacteria; kingdom Bacillati; phylum Actinomycetota; class Actinomycetes; order Kitasatosporales; family Streptomycetaceae; genus Streptomyces; species Streptomyces sp. NPDC048254. The sequence continues at coordinate 719,798 of NZ_JBICZJ010000001.1, read as the reverse complement.
GCTGCGCCACGGGCGACTCGGGGCCGGGTTGTCCCTGCTCGACCTGGGTACGGGAGCCGGCGGTCTGACCGCTTACGCCTGCTCCCGACTCGGAGACCGGAACGTCACGAGCCTGGACGTGGACCCGTACCTGGTGCGCGCAGCCGGAGAACGGCTGGCGGCCATGGGCTTTCAACCCAAGATGATCACATCAGATGCCACCGCCCATGTACCCGGCTCGTACGACCGGATCGTGTGCACGGTGGCGCTCGCTCCTGGACCGGGGCTCAGGCCGGTGCTCGGTGCGCTGCAGGCCGGCGGCCGGCTCGCCACCACCCTCGCGCGAACCTCCCTGATCGTGACCGGGTGGAAACACCACAACGGTGACGTGGTGGGCCGGGTGGAACGCGACACGGCCGGCTTCATGCCCACCCGGTCCGGCGACGACTACCCGCCCACCCTTGCCGAATTGTTCGCACTCGCCCGTGACACGGAGGGAGAATCACGGAGCACCGGCCGCTACCCCGTGGTGGACGTGGCCAACGCGTGGGAACTCCGGTCCATGCTGGAAGTCACCGCACCGGGCATCGAAGTCGGCTACGAGAGCAGCGGACGCGAGCGGACGGCATACCTGGTCCACCCGGACGGGTCATGGGCGCGGGCATCCGCCGAGTGGATCGACCCGCCGCAAGTGCACCAGAGCGGCCCGCAAAAGCTGTGGTCAGTCCTGGAACGCATCCGCAACCGCCTCAACGCGGAGGGGGCTCTGCCGTTGCTCGGTGCGAACGTCCGCATCACTCCCGACGGCGTATGCCACCTGTCCCGAGGACAGTGGCACACGTCGATGGGCGCATAGGTGGTCAGGCGCAAGGCCTGCCCTCACCCCGGTGGGCGGCTACGCCCGGTCCAGCCGCAGCCGCTCCGCTCTCGGCAGGCCGGCCACGACGAGGTCGTACGAGTCCTCGATGAGCTCTTTCACCAGCCGGTCGGGGAGGTCGCCGTCCACGGTCACGGTGTTCCAGTGGCGCTTGTTCATGTGGTAGCCGGGGATGATCAGGCCCTCGTGGTCGGTGCGCAGCCGGACCGCGTCGTCGGGATCGCACTTGAGGTTGACCTTCAGCGGGCGGGCGTCCATCCAGCTCAGCGCGAACATCTTGCCGAGGACCTTGAAGACGGAGATGTCCGGGTTGAACGGGAAGTCCTCCTCCGCCGCGTTGAAGGAGAGGCAGAAGGCGCGGAGCCGGTCGGGGGTCACTCGGGCTCGTCCTTCGGGTCGTCGGCCACCGGCACCGGCTCCACCAGCACGGTCACGATCTTGTTCCGGCGTCCGGCGGCGGCCTCCGCGGTCAGGGCCAGCCGCCGTCCGTCGGGGAGTTCGACCTGGGCGGCGGCACCCGCGATGGGCACCCGGCCGAGCGCCTTGGCGAGCAGCCCGCCGACGGTCTCCACGTCCTCGTCGTCGTACTCCTCCAGGCCGTACAGCTCGCCGAGATCCGTGATGTCGAGGCGGGCGGTGACCCGGTAGCGGTCGTCGCCGAGGTCGGTGACCGGCGGGAGTTCCCGGTCGTACTCGTCGGTGATCTCGCCGACGATCTCCTCCAGGATGTCCTCGATGGTGACGATCCCGGCCGTGCCGCCGTACTCGTCGATGACGACGGCGACGTGGTTGCGTTCCTTCTGCATCTCGCGCAGCAGGTCGCCGGCGTTCTTGGTGTCGGGCACGAAGAACGCGGGCCGCATGGCGGTGGAGACCAGGTCGGACTCGGCGTCCCGGCTGATGTGCGTCTTGCGGACCAGGTCCTTGAGATACACGATGCCGACCATGTCGTCCTCGCTCTCCCCGGTGACGGGGATGCGCGAGAAGCCCGAGCGCAACGCCAGCGTCAGGGCCTGCCGGATGGTCTTGTACCGCTCGATGACCACCAGGTCGGTGCGCGGCACCATGACCTCGCGGACGAGCGTGTCGCCCAGTTCGAAGACCGAGTGCACCATCCGGCGCTCCTCGTCCTCGATCAGGGACTCCTTCTCGGCGAGGTCGACCAGGGCCCGCAGTTCGGCCTCGGAGGCGAACGGGCCGCGCCGGAAGCCCTTGCCGGGGGTGAGGGCGTTGCCGATGAGGATCAGCAGGTACGGGATCGGGCCCATGATCCTGGCCAGCGGCAGCAGCACGTAGGCGGCGGCCGTGGCCGTGTTCAGCGGGTGCTGGCGGCCGATGGTGCGCGGGGAGACGCCGACGGCGACGTACGACACGAGCACCATCACGCCGATCGCGGCGAGCAGCGCCTGCCAGGTGGCCGGGATCGCCTGGAGGCAGGCGTAGGTGACCAGCGCCGCGGCCGCCATCTCGCAGGCGACGCGGACCAGCAGCGCCACATTCAGGTAGCGGGTCGGGTCGGCGGCGATCTGCGCGAGCTTGGCGCTGCCGCGCCGCCCGGACTTCACGGCCTCCTCGGCGCGGAAGCTGGAGACGCGGGCGATACCGGCCTCGGCGCAGGCGGCCAGCCATGCCACGACGACCAGGGCGATCGCTCCGGCGACGATCTGCGGACTCATACGAGGACGACCACCCGGCTAGGAGACCGTCGGCGCCGGGGAGGGACCGGTCAGGCCCTTCTCCCCCCGCCAGCCGTCCACGATGGCCGCCTGCAGCCCGAACATCTCGGCCTTCTCGTCGGGCTCCTCGTGGTCGTAGCCGAGCAGGTGCAGCACCCCGTGGACGGTGAGCAGCTGGAGCTCCTCGTCCATGGAGTGCTGGGTGTCGGCCTCGGCCCCCTGCTTCGCGGCGACCTCCGGGCAGAGCACGATGTCGCCGAGCAGCCCCTGCGGCGGCTCGTCCTCGTCCTTCGACGGCGGCCGCAGCTCGTCCATCGGGAAGGACATGACATCGGTCGGCCCGGGCAGGTCCATCCACTGGATGTGCAGCTGCTCCATGGCATCGGCGTCCACGACGATCACCGAGAGCTCGGAGAGCGGGTGGATGCGCATCCGTGCGAGGGCGTAGCGGGCGATGTCGAGGATCGCCTGCTCGTCGACCTCGGTTCCGGACTCGTTGTTGACGTCGATCGACATGGCGCTGTGCTTGTCTACTTCCCCTTGTGCCCGGACTTCGAGCGGCCGCCCTGATGCGTGCCGTTCTCCGTGCCGTGCTCGCTGTCGTACTGCTCGTACGCGTCGACGATACGGCCCACCAGCCGGTGCCGTACGACATCGTGGGACGTCAGCCGGGAGAAGTGCACGTCCTCCACACCCTCCAGGATGTCCTGCACCTGGCGCAGACCGGACTTGGTCCCGCTGGGCAGGTCGACCTGGGTGATGTCACCCGTGATCACGATCTTCGACTCGAAGCCGAGCCGGGTGAGGAACATCTTCATCTGCTCGGGCGAGGTGTTCTGGGCCTCGTCGAGAATGATGAAGGCGTCGTTGAGCGTACGGCCGCGCATGTACGCCAGCGGCGCCACCTCGATCGTCCCGGCCGCCATCAGGCGCGGGATCGAGTCCGGGTCGAGCATGTCGTGCAGCGCGTCGTACAGCGGGCGCAGGTACGGGTCGATCTTCTCGTAGAGCGTGCCCGGCAGGAAGCCGAGCCGCTCGCCCGCCTCGACCGCCGGCCGGGTCAGGATGATGCGGTTGACCTGCTTGGACTGCAGGGCCTGCACCGCCTTGGCCATGGCCAGGTAGGTCTTGCCGGTACCGGCGGGGCCGATGCCGAAGACGATCGTGTGCTTGTCGATCGCGTCGACGTACCGCTTCTGGTTGAGGGTCTTGGGTCGGATGGTGCGGCCGCGCGAGGACAGGATGTTCTGTGTCAGAACCTGGGCCGGGGTCTCCTCCGGTCCCTCCCCGTTCTCACTCGCCCGCAACATGGCGATCGAGCGTTCCACTGCGTCCTCCGTCATCGGCTGTCCGGTGCGGAGCACCAGCATCATCTCGTCGAACAGGCGCTGTATGAGGGCGACTTCACGGGCATCGCCGACCGCGCTGATCTCGTTGCCCCGGACATGGATGTCGGCCGCCGGGAAGGCCTTCTCGATCACGCGCAGCAGGGAGTCGCCGGATCCCAGCACGGTGACCATCGGGTGCTGGGCGGGAACCTCGAACTGAGCTCGGGCCTGCTGCTGCGCGGGAGTGTGAGCTGTGGGTGTCTGAGTCATGGGCCGGCGCTTAAGGCCTGCGGTTCCTCCTCATCACGGCCGCGTAGCTGAGGGCGGCCTCGCGATACCAAGCGTACGACGCGGGGCTGACAACGCCGTAGGCCTTTTCACAGCGGAAGGCGCCCCTGGTGCAGCCGTGAGCCCTGCATGCGCTCCTGCACGCCGGGGCAGAATCCGGGCCGTCACTGCCATACGTGGTCGCGGGGCCGCGTTCGCTCCACGCCACCTGTACGTACAGAAAGCAGGTAGCCGTGCTGCTGCGTCTGCCCACGTCGGTGTCCGAGGCCCGGGAATGCCTGGCCGAGGGGGCGATACCCGTCGGCGGTGCGACCCTCGTATGGGCCGTCTGGCAGCGGGACGGCTTCCCGGAACAGGCGGTGTCCCTGCGGAAGGTGCCGGAGGCGACGGCGATCGGGGCCGGGGTACTGGGCGGCGCGGTGCTTCTGCACCAGGTGGACGACCGGGTTCCGGAGGTGCTGCGGAAGGCGGCGAAGGGGGTCGGCACGGGCTCGGTACGCCGGACGGCGACGGTCGGCGGGAACATCGCCGGGTCGAGCCTGCGGGATCTGCTGCCGGCGGCGATCGTGCTGGACGCGTGGGCCGAGGTGCTCACGGCGGACGGGGTGGCCGAGGTGGACCTGTCCGAGCTGGAGGCGAAGGCGCCGGTGCTGCTGGCGCTGCGCTGGCGGGAGCCGGTGAAGGGGGCGTACGCGAAGGTGGCGGACCCGGGGGGCGGCGAGGTACCGACGATCGCCGCGGCGGCGGTGGACACGGAGGGTGTGCTGAGGGTCGCGGTGCGGGAGGGGTACGAGCTGAGCAGGGGGAGCTTGGGCGCCGAGGGGGGCGGGGTGGAGGAACTGTTCGCCGGGGCGTTGGCCGGGGTGTCGGAGGGGGGACGGGAGCTGCTGCGGGAGCAGGTTGCCGGGGTGCGCGGGGGGTAGTTCCGGGGTGGTGGCGCCCCGGTCGTCGACTGCGGGCCCGGTGGGGGCCGATCGCGCCCACGCCGTGGAGCCGCACATCGATACAGCCCCGCGCCCCTTACGGGGCACGTCGTAGCTGCGGGCAGTCGTGCCTCCCCCAGTGCCTTAAGGGCCTGGGAGGTGCCCCCAGGCGGCCCGGGTGGGCGCAGGCGGCACCCGGCAAGCGCCGGTAAGCGCCCCCCGGCCCTCAGCCCCCACGCACCCGCACCCTCGGAAGTCACCCCGCGCGCCCGAACCCGATCGTCGGCACCGCCCTCCGCAGGGGCCACGGCCTCACCTGGTCCTCCTCCGGGACCAGGCCCTCCAGGAACGCGTAGCGCCGCAGCGCCGCCGGGTCCTGCCCCGCCACCGACTGGACCTTCCGCCACCACGCCCCGATCTCCGACCAGCCCGGCGCGGACAGGGAGCCGCCGAACTCCTGGACGGAGAGCGCCGCCGTGAGGCCGGCGAAGGCGAGGCGGTCGGCCAGCGGCCAGTCCGCCAGCGTGCCGGTGACGCACCCGGCGACGAAGACATCACCCGCGCCGGTCGGGTCGAGGGCCTCCACGGCGATCGCCGGGACCTCCGCGGACTCCCCGGTCCGCCCGTCGACGGCGTAGGCCCCCTCCGCCCCGAGGGTGACGACGGCGAGGGGCACGTACTCGGTGAGGGCATGGGCCGCGGCGCGCGGGCAGTCGGCGCCGGTGTACCGCCGCGCCTCCTCCGCGTTCGGCAGGAACGCCTCGCAGTGTTCGAGATCGGCGAGCCCCGCGAGGTCCCACGCACCGGTGTCGTCCCAGCCGACGTCCGCGAAGATCCGGGTGCCCTCGGCGGCGGCCTTGGCGATCCAGGGGTTGCGTTTGCCGGGCGTGAGGGAGGCGACGGCGGCACGGGCGTGGGCGGGGTGGCCGGGGGCGTTCTGCTGCCGGAACAGGGTGTCGGCGGGCGGCTCGTGGCCGTGCGAGACCATGGTCCGCTCCCCCTCGTACGCCATGGACACGGTGACCGGCGAGTGCCAGCCGCGCACCCTCCGCGACGGGGAGAGGTCGATGCCCTCGCCCTGTTCGAGGGCGTCCCAGCAGTACTCGCCGTAGTGGTCGTCGCCGAAGGCCGCCGCGAGGGAGGTCTTCAGGCCGAGCCGGGCGAGGGCGGTGGCCATGTTGGCGATGCCGCCGGGGCTGGATCCCATGCCCCGGGCCCAGGACTCGGTGCCGCGCACGGGGGCGGAGTGCAGGCCGGTGAAGATGATGTCGAGGAAGACGGTGCCGGTGAGGTAGACGTCCCAGGGCGGATCGTCCGGCGTGCGCAGGCCGGCCAGCGGGTCGACCTGCGCGGCGCAGTGCGGTCTTGTTGCTCCTCTGTCGTCGTCGAGGTACTCCGGTTCCTCTCCGGCGAACGCGTTGGACGCGGTCACGGTGCGCTCCCTGGACGTGGTGCGGATCCGGCCAGTCTGCACCATGTCGGGACAGCGGCGGCGGCTCTCGCCGTACGACCGCCCGGACGAGCGTCGCTACCAGCGCGGCACGGTGGGTGTGGTCCACCCCGGCTCGGCCACCGGCATCGCTCCCACGAGGTCGAGTCCGGCGGTCAGCAGGGCCTTGAGGTCGGCCAGGTCGGCGGCCGAGGGGTCGGTGAGCGGGGCGCGCACCGGGCCGACCGGACGGCCGCGCAGCCGCGCAGCCGCCTTGACGAGGGACACGGCGTATCCGGGGACGCGGTCGCGGAGTTCGACGAACGGCACGTAGAAGTCGCGCAGCAGCTTGTCGACCGTGCCGTGGTCGCCGGCGCCGAGGGCGGCGAAGAAGGCGTCGGCGATCTCGGGGGCGAAGGCGTGCACGGCGGAGGAGTAGGCGGGGACGCCGACGGCGGCGTAGGCGCGGGCCTGGATCTCGGCGGTGGCGGCGCCGTTGAAGAAGAGGAAGCCCTCCGGGGCGGCGAGGGTGAGGCGCTGGAGCCGGTCCAGGTCGCTGTGCCCGTCCTTGAGCCCGATGACGCCGGGGATACGGGCGATACGGGTCAACGAGTCGGCCGTGAAGGCGACCTGTCCGCGCTGGTAGGCGATGAGCGGCAGGGACGTCCGGGCCGCGATCCGCTCCAGCTGCGCGACCAGCCCGTCCTGCGGGGCGGCGACGAGATAGTGCGGCAGCACGAGCAGGGCGTCGGCCCCGGCCTCCTCGGCGACCCGGGCGAACCGCACGGCCTGCGCCCAGCCGTACCCCACCCCCGCGACCACCGGCACCCGCCCGCCGGCCTCCTCGACGGAGACGGCCACGACCCGCCGGTACTCGTCCTCGTCCAGCGAGAAGAACTCCCCCGTCCCGCAGGCCGGGAAGAGCGCGCCGGGCCCGGCGGCGAGCTGTCCGCCGACGTACTCCCGGAATCCGTCCACGTCAAGGGACCCGTCGGCGTGAAAGGCGGTGAGCGGGAACGACAGCACCCCGCCCGCCATCCCCTCGCGCAGACTCCGCACCACATCCTCCGGCTGTCCGGCCACCGAATCCATCTCCGTATGTAGACATCATCCACGTATAAGGACCAAGACTAGATATGCGAACACCCCCCGTCAACGGCGCACACCGCCCCCGCCCCTCTACGATCTGCACATGTCCGAGACAGCAGGCGTCCGCGAGGTGAAGTCCGCAGCGCGCACGGTGGAGCTGCTGGAGCTCCTCGCGGCCCGCGGCGACCGCCCGGCCCGCCTCCAGGAACTGGCGGACGAACTCGTCGTCCCGCGCAGCTCGATGTACGCCCTGCTCCAGACGCTGATCACGAGGGGCTGGGTACGCACCGACACGACCGGCTCCCTCTACGGCGTCGGCATCCGCACCCTGCTGACCGGCACGAGCTACCTGGACTCCGACCCGCGCGTCCGCCTCGTACGCCCGTACCTGGACGAGGCGTCCGAGGCGCTGGGCGAGACGATCCACCTGGGCCGCCTGGACGGCCCGGACGTGGCGTACCTGGCGACCCGGGAGTCGCACGAATACCTGCGCACGATCAACAGGGTGGGCCGACGGCTGCCGGCCCACGCGGGCGCCCTCGGCAAGGCGCTCCTCGCGGAACGCCCCGCCGAAGACCTCCCCGAGGGCCCGTACGAGCCCCTGACCCCCAACTCCCGCACCACCCGCGAGTCCCTCACCGCCGACCTCGCCGAGATCCGCGCCCGCGGCTACGCGATCGACCGCGAGGAGGCCGTCCTCGGCATCATCGGCTTCGGCTTCGCCCTGCGGTACGACACCCCGCCCCAGGACGCGATCAGCTGCTCGGTAGCGGTGACCCGCCTGACCCCGGACCACGAGGCGGAGATCGTGACGGTGATGAGAGAGATCCGGGCCAGGATCGAGTCGGCAACAGCCCCCGGCGGCACGGCCAACTGGCGCTGACCGCGGCGCCTCCATCCAGGGGTCCACGTAGTTCTCGCCGAAAAAACAACGCTAAGGACTGAGCCCCAGGTCAGACCGTGGGCTCCAGAGTGGCTGTGGCCGTCTGTTCGTCGTGTTCACGCAGCATGCGCATGACGGTGGCCGGGGCTGGGTGCTGGCCGCGTTTCTTGCCGGTGCGGATGACGAGGCGGGAGGCGATCTCGCGCAGGGACAGGTGTTCCTGGTCGCGAAGTCGGAGGGCGGTGGCGAGCATGTCGTCGTCGGAGACCCTGACGCCACCGATGGCCTTGCCGTTTTTGCGGGCGGTCTCTTGTCCTTCGAGGGTCTTGTCGCGGATGTAGTCGCGTTCGGACTCGGCCATGGCGGCGAAGAAGGCGAACAGGGCGGCCCCGTGGCCGGACGGGTCGTGCTTTCCGGCGAGGGGGCCGGTGAGGAACTCCAGCTCGATTTCCGCGTCCCGCAGTTCCTCGGCAACCTTCAGCAGTTCCAGGGCGCCGCGGCCCAGACGCTTCATCTCGTGCACCACGAGGGTGACCTTCGCTCCCAGAGAGCGGTACTCGCGGGCCGCCGCCAGGGCCGCCTTCATTTCGGGGCGCTCGCGGACCCGGGTGCTGATCTGTTCCTGGAACAGCCGGTGTACGCCGGAGGCTTCGAGGGCGTCGACCTGGGACTGGATTTCCTGCGTCCGGGTCGAGATACGGGCGTACGCGAGCCGGACTTCCATCGGCACGGACGGCGCCGCGAGCTTCTGCACCGGCAGGGCCGTCCAGACGGAGCCGGGATGGCGTACGGCCGGGGTGGCGACGTGTAGTTCGGAGCGGAGCGCGGGGACGAGCTGGAAGCGAGCGGTGTGGTATTCGAGTGCGACCTTGCCGGAGGTGGTGCGGCAGGGCGAGCCCGCCGGGGCCTGGCAGGTGGACATCGGGCAGACGTGCGACTCGACGAGCCGGTACGGGGCGGTGATCACGCCGGGATCGTTTCAGGAATGCGTTTCACTGATCAAGGGGAAGGAAACGACCGGTGAAACAAATCGACCTGCGGCGATGCCGTCGGCTCCAGGTGTTGAAACTGGGACCACCTATGAAACACCCACACTGCCGCGCCCGGTCGACTTGCCGCTGTGGAGACCATCCCGGAGCGTGGGGAAAACGGGAATCAAGGGGGTCATCGTGGGCCCCGGGCCGGAGAACATATCTCTGTGGGGGTAGGGGCCGCCACGCCTTGCTGGGAAGGCGGTCCTCCCCTCTGCGGCGCGGGTCAGCGCTGCGATCCGGATTCCGCCGCGGACGACCTCTCCGGTGCCGTGCCCTCCGTGACGCCCAGCTCCTGGGTCCCTACGACAGACAGCAGTTCGAGCTGCTCGGCTCCCGGGCTTCCGGGCGGGGCGGTGAACCACAGCAGGCGTTGCCGTCCGTCCTCGCTGAGGAGGTTGTGGCAGTCGAGTTCGATGACGCCGAGCATGGGGTGGACGATCCTCTTGTGGTCCATGCGGCGCACCGCGACGTCGTGGGTGTCCCAGAGGGCTGCGAACTCCTGGCTGCTGCGGCGTAGCACGGCGACCATCTTCGTGACCTCCGCGTCCCGGCCGCGCCGGGCGGCCGCTGCCTGGAGGTCGGCCACGAACACCCGGGAGTGGTGCGGGTGGTCCTCGGGCGGGTACATCTCGCGCGCCTGCGGGTCGGTGAACCAGCGGTACACGAAGCTCGCCGCCGGGCCGCGGTGTGCCGGGGACTTGCCGAGCAGGGCCAGGGCCAGGTCGTTTTCCACCAGGGTTTCGTGCAGGTCGGTGATCACGCGCGCGGGGGTGTTGGACAGCCGGTCCAGGAGTCCGAGGAGCGCGGGCTGCACGTGTGCCGATGGTCCGTGTGCTGACGCGGGGACCGGCCGTTCGGCCAGGTGAAACAGGTGGTCGCGCTCGTCGCCGTTCAGGCGCAGGGCTCGGGCGAGGGCGGCCAGGGTCTGGGCCGAGGGCTGCACGCCGTTCTTTGCGCTGCCGCGTTCCAGCTCGGTGTAGTAGTCGGCTGACAGCCCTGCCAGCTGCGCGACTTCCTCGCGGCGCAGCCCGGGAACGCGCCGGCGCGGGCCTTGGGAGAGACCGACCTCGGCGGGGCGGATGCGGTCGCGGCGTGTCCTGAGGAAGGCACCGAGTTCTGGAAGGTTCACCCCTCCATGGTCGCTCGTACGCCAGAGCGCAGCCAGGGGGTGGCATCCCCTGGGTAGACGCAGCCCTGGCTAGGGACGGGGGACCGGCCGATCGTGGAGGACGCAGCAGGGCAACGGCAAGGCCGCGGCCCGACCCCCATCCACCACAGGAGTCAGCTATGCCCAGCCCCACTTCCCTCGACGGGACCGCTGCCTCGGCCCAGCCCTCCGCCTCACCCCGTGTCGCGATCGTCACCGGCGGCTCGCGCGGCATCGGCCGCCGGACCGTCGGCCGGCTGGCCGCCGACGGGTACGCCGTCGTGGTCGGCTATGCCGGCAACCAGGACGAGGCCGAAGCCGCCGTGAAGGAGGCCGTCACCGGCGGAGGCCGGGCGATCGCAGTGCGCGCGGACGTCGCCGACGAACGCGCGGTCGCGGCCTTGTTCGACGCGGCCGAAGCAGAGTTCGGCGGCGGCGGAGGCGTCGATGTAGTCGTGCACGCGGCCGGGCGGATGCACCTGGCTCCGATCGCCGAGCTGGACCTGGCCGTCCTGGACGACCTGCACCGCACCAACATCCGCGGCACGTTCGTCGTCGTCCAGCAGGCCGCCCGTCGTGTGCGGCCCGGTGGCGCGATCGTGACGTTCTCCACGTCCGTGGTGGGGCTGGCCTTCCCGGGCTACGGCGCGTACGCCGCCGGCAAGGGCGCGGTCGAGGCGCTGACGATGATCCTGGCCCGGGAGCTGCGGGGCCGGGACGTCACCGCCAACACCGTCGCGCCCGGCCCCACGGCCACCGACCTGTTCCTGGACGGCAAGGACGAGGAGACCATCGCCCGCCTGGCCGCCCAGCCCCCGCTGGAGCGTCTCGGTACCCCGGCCGACATCGCCGAGGTCGTCGCGTTCCTGGCCTCCCCGGCCGGCCACTGGATCAACGGACAGGTCATCCGCGCCAACGGCGGAATCATCTGAACCGCCCGCAGCCACCCATCGATCAACGAAAGGCCCTGTCATGAGGAACGACGAAACAGGGAAGGTCATCCTCGTCACCGGGGCCTCCAGCGGCATCGGAGCACTGTCCGTACGTGCTCTGGCCCTCGCCGGTCACACCGTGTACGCGGGCATCCGTCAGATCGCTACCCGCAACGCGACCGCGGCGGCCGACCTGACGCGCTACGGCACCGACCACCGGGTCGACGTGCACGCCGTCGAGCTGGACGTCATCTCCCAGGACTCCGCCGACGCCGCAGTCGACCGGATCCTCGTCGAGCGGGGCCGGCTGGACGTGGTCGTGCACAACGCCGGGCACATGGTCCTGGGCGCCGCCGAGGCGTTCACCACCGAGCAGCTCGCGGACCTGTACGACGTGAATGTTCTGGGCACCCAGCGCGTCAACCGCGCCGCCCTGCCGAAGTTGCGTGAGCAGGGCTCAGGGCTGCTGGTGTGGATCGGCAGCTCCAGCACCCGCGGCGGCTGCCCCCCATTCCTGGCCCCGTACTTCGCCGCCAAGGCCGCGATGGACGCCCTGGCCGTCAGCTACGCCGCCGAGGTGCTCCCGTTCGGCATCGACACCGCGATCGTGGTGCCCGGCGCGTTCACCACCGGCACCAACCACTTCGCAGGCGCAGGCGCACCCGCCGACGCCGACCGTGCGGAAGCCTACGACCAGCGTCACCGACCCCTTATGAGCGATCTGGGCAAGCGGCTGGCCGCGCTCATCCCTTCGGACGCCGATGTGGCCGAGGTTGCCGAAGCCGTCGCGCGACTGGTCGCGATGAAGCATGGCACTCGGCCTCTGCGCACCCACATAGACCCCAGCCGAGACGGCAGCGAAGTTGTCTCCGCGGTCGCCGACCGCCGCCGCGCCGACTTCTTCCGCCGCATCGGACTGGACAGCCTGCTCACCGCAGGCAGCTCCCTGTAACGCCCCACTGAGAGAAGGAACAACCAGCCATGCCTTTCGCGAACTTCAAGGTCCTCGAGAAGACCCTCACCCCGAAGCAGAAGGAGGAGATCGTCACCCGCACCACCGAGCTGTATGTCGAGCTCTACGGCGAGCGCGCCCGCAACACCACCATGGTTCTGATCGAAGAGGTCCCCGACGGCGGCTGGGGCATCTCCGGCAACGTGCTGACCCTCGCCATGCTGAGCGGCGAGGCGACACCGACCGACACCAGCGACGCCTGACCGCACCGGCCGGCATTCGGCCAGGACAGCACCTTGAAACCGAGGGCCCCCGGGTCGAGCGTCCGCCACACGGCCTCGTTCATCCGGGGGCCGGTGAGATCAGCGAAGCCCTTCATCGTGTCCCCGTACTCGATCGGTCGGCGGCGGTGTCCACCGGGGCGCGGGGACGGGGCACGGCAGCGGTCAGCGCCAGGTCGAGCCGCTTGTCCATGTCCAGGCGGAAGGTGCCGTACGGGTTGACGTTGGACCAGAACAGCGCGGTCAGGCCGCGCCGGTCCTCGTCGGATCGCGGCGTAGTGCACGGCGCGAGTGGCCTCGAAGTCGCCGGGCGGGTCGTCTTCCGGATTGCGCCAGCGGGCGGCCCCCTCGACGTAGATCTCACGGCGTCGCACGGCGTCCCGCAGCGCGACCAGGACTCACAGCTCGTACGGGATGCGCTCGACCTTGCCCTTGTCGTCGACGACGGCCTCGCGCCAGTCCTTGCGCACCACGCCGTCCATCGGCACGGCGTCCGTGGCGTCGTAGAAGCGGGTCTTGCCGTCGATGTCGGCGTACTTCTTCAGCAGCTTCATGGCGTACATCACCGGCCGGTAGGCGGTGTTGTTGCACTTGAAGCCGAGCGTGTTCAGCAGCGGCGGCAGCATCTGCCGGTAGTACGAGCTGTAGGAGGAGCGCAGCGTGGTGCGGACCTTGGCCTTGAAGACCTTCTCGTTCGCCTTCGCCTCGGCGACCAGCTCGCGCAGCGTCTTCTCCCCGACCACCGGGAACAGGGCCCGGCGTACGACCTCGTCGGGCTTGTCGACTGCGGCCGTCGCCAGCTTGAAGAGGATGCCCTCCTTGCCGCGGACCTTCTTCAACTCGGCGGTGAGCTGCTTCTCCACCCGCCGCTCTGCACGGGCGTTGATTTTGTGGACCAGGGCGACCAGCAGGTCGACCAGAGCGTCGGTGATCTCCGCCTGCCGTGAGGAGCACGGCGCTGCGAGCTGGGTGATCCGTACGTCCTCCGCTGTGTCGCGGAAGTCCGAGGGATACATCTTGATCGCCCGCGCCCGCCAGGCGGCCACCAGCTACTCCGAGCAGTCCGCGAACAGCCCGTCGGGCAGCCCAAACTTGCGCACGTCGTTGAGTTTGGTGATCTCCGTCAGTGAGGAGTCCAGGCCGACCGCGCCCGGGTCGCGCTTGAGCGCGGCCAGCAGGGCGGTGCCCGCTTCGTTGTCCTCGGCCACCAGGGACAGCAGCCGGGTCGTGCCCGCCTCGCCCAGGCGACCGATCGTGCGGGCGCAGAACGTCTTCTCCCACTTGCCCCGCGCCGCGACGAGCACCTTCTCGACCCGAGTCCGGCCCGGCGGCTCGATCTTCCGCGCCCGGCACTCCACCAGCTCGACCGGACAGACCTCCATGGCCAGCCACTCGGCCAGCGTCTTCTCGTCCGCGACCGTCGGCGGTCGAAATCCCAGGGCCTCACGGATCTGCTTGCGGTGGTACTCGGCGGTCCGGCCGACCAGCGTGTACTTCGCGAAAACGGTGGCCGGGACCTTCACCAGATCGGCGACGTACTCCACCGCGGCCGGCGGGACCTCTTCCAGCACATCGGGGAACCGGCCTTCCAGCTCGAAGAACTTCAGCAACAGGCTGAAGCCGAGCCGGGTCGCCCCACTCTTGTTCGCCACCAGGCCAAGCTGCTGGGCACGCCCTGGAGCGGCTGAGCACGGCCCGCGCGCAGGCGAAACCACCTTCCGCGACCGGTTCAAGCGCACGTACCGGGCAGTGGTGATGGGCTTTGCCGCTGTCGATTCTGGCCCGGATCCGGCGCGCTCCAGACGGTCCTGCCTGCGGTTCGTGCCACGGACGGCCTCGCCCCGGCATGGTCTTGAGCCGTCAGCCTCTGGCAGAGCCCGCTCAGAGATGCCCGACGCGGAGGGGGGCCCGAACGTATCGGGGTTGGAGCTGCGTTCGTCATGCGCCGACGAGTGCGGGTGCGAGCTCTCGCCACGGCTCGGTCGGTACGTCGAAGGGTGATTCCATCAGGACCTGGACGCAGACGTGGTCAGCCCCTGCGGCAAGATGCTCGCGTACCCGGCTGAGGATCGCCGCTTCGTCGCCCCATGCGACGAGTGCTTCGGCCAGCCTGTCGGAGCCGCCACGGACGAGGTCCGTTTCGTCGAAGCCGCCCCGCAGCCAGTTGTTGCGGTAGTTCGGCAGACCGGTGTAGATGTCCAGATGGGCGTGCGCCCGGCGCAGCGCGGTCTCGCGATCCGAGGTGAGCACGGCGCCCATCTCGACGGCCACGATCTTGTCCGGCCCCAGAGCCGCCCGCACCTCAGCGGTCTGTGCCGGTGTCACCAGGTAGGGGTGGCTGCCGTCTGCGAGTTCGCGTGCCACTTCCAGCATCCGGGGTCCGAGGGCGGCGATCAGGATGGGTGGGCGTGGTGCGTCGGCCTCTGGGGCGTAGAAGGTTGCTCCCGCCATCGCCGTGAGGTACTCGCGCATGGCGGAGACCGGTTTGGTGTAACTGCCCCCGCGCACCCGCTCGACCAGTGGCCGGTGGCTGACTCCGAGCCCGAGTACGAACCGCCCGCCGTGGGCTGCGGCCAATGTGCGGGACGCCGCGTTGGCCGCGACCGCGTCACGTGCCCAGATGTTGGCGATGCCGGTCGCCACGCGCATGCGTCCGGTGGCGGTGAGCAGCAGCCCTGCCTGGGTGAAGGCCTCACGGCCGTAGGCTTCGCCGAACCACAGGGTGCCCCAGCCCTGGGCTTCGAGCTCGGCCGCGATCTGCCCGGTCGCCGCCGGGGGTACGGCGTCCAGGCTCGCAGTCCAGATCCCCACGCGCCCGAGCCCTGCTTCTTCAACCACTGTCATGCTGTAATTCTCCAGACTCGATAGGTGACGGGGCACCCGGTCAGAAACACTCGCCGCGGTCGGCTTTTCCGCGCAGGGTGGCGGGGGGCCGGAAGCGTTCGCCGTAGGTGTCGGCGAGGTGGTCGGCGCGGTCGACGAATGCTTGTGGGCCGTAGGCGTTGATGAGTTGCAGGGTGCCGCCGGTCCAGGGGGCGAAGCCGATGCCGTAGACCGATCCAATGTTGGCGTCGGCGGCTGAGGTGAGGACGCCCTGGTCGAGGATGCGTACGGTCTCCAGCGCCTGGATGAACAGCAGCCTGTCGTGGATGTCCTGTTCGGGCACCGCGGCATCGTCCGGTTTGGTCCAGCGTTCGGCCAGGCCGGGCCAGAGCGTCTTGGGACTGCCGTCAGCCGGATAGTCGTAGAAGCCGGCGCCGGCTGCCTTTCCGGTGCGGCCGAGTTCACGGGCGAGAGTGTCGAGCAACTGGTAGGCGGGATCGGCGTACCGGGCACCGGGCTCGGCCTGGTCGCGGACCTGGAGCGGGAGGGTCAGGGTGACCTCGTCGAGGACGGCGAGCGGCCCGACGGCCATGCCGGCCTTTTTGGCGACGTTCTCGACCAGTGCCGGGTGGACGCCCTCGGCGACGAGTGTGGCGCCTTCGGTGACGTATGTGGCGAAGACCCGGGTGGTGTAGAAGCCGCGGCTGTCGTTGACCACGATCGGCGTCTTCTTGATCTGGAGGACGTAGTCGAAGGCGCGAGCCAGGGTGGAGTCCGAGGTCCTCTCGCCGCGGATGATCTCGACCAGCGGCATGCGGGCGACGGGCGAGAAGAAATGGAGGCCGATGAAGCGTTCGGGGTCCGGGACGGCGTCGGCCAGGCCGGTGATGGGGAGGGTGGAGGTGTTGGAGGCGATCACCGCGTCCGGCAGGGCTGCGGTCCCGGCGGCGGCCAGGACCGTGTTCTTCAGTCGGCGGTCCTCGAAGACCGCCTCGATGACCAGGTCGCATCCGGCGAGATCGGCGTCGTCGCCGGTGGGGGTGATCCGGTCCAGGGCGGTGGCGTGACGCTCGCCCAATGCCTCGGCGATCCGGATCCGGCCGTGCTCGGCGGCCTCGGCGGTGATGTCCTTCAGTACCACGTCGATCCCGGCGAGCGCGCTGACCTGGGCGATGCCCGCGCCCATCATGCCCGCGCCGAGCACGCCCACCTTGCTCGTACGGTAGGGGGCGTGGCCGGACGGCCGGGAGTGGCCCGCTTTGAGTTCGTTGAGCTGGAACCAGAAGGTGCCGATGAGGTTCTTGGCGACCTGGCCGGTCACCAACTCCAGCAGATAGCGGCTCTCGACCAGCAGGGCGGTGTCGAAGTCCAGCAGCGCGCCCTCCACCGCGGCAGCGAGGATCTTCTCCGGTGCCGGGTAGCAGCCGTGGGACTTCTTGCGGACGACGGCGGGGGCGGCGGCCAGCAGCCCGTACGACGCCGGGTCGAGCGGTTTGAGGTCGGGAACCTGGTGGCCGGGGGTGTCCCAGGGCTGTACCGCGCAGGGGTTGGCCAGCACCCAGGCGCGGGCCTTGTCCATCAGTTCGTCATGGTCGGCGGCGAGTTCGTGGACCCAGCCGGCGTCCCGGGCCTGGCCGGGGCGCAGCCGCCTGCCCTCGGTCAGCAGCGGCAGGGCGGCTTGGACGCCGAGCATCCGTACGGTGCGGGTGACGCCGCCCGCGCCGGGGAGGAGGCCGAGGGTGGCCTCGGGAAAGCCCAGGCGGACGGTGGGAGCGTCGAGGCAGACGCGGTGGTGGCAGGCGAGGGCGATCTCCAGGCCCCCGCCCAGCGCGCTGCCGTTGATGGCGGCGGCGACGGGGCGGCCCAGGGTCTCCAGGCGGCGCAGCTGGTCCTTGATGGCGGCCAGCTCGGCCGCGAAGGCGTCTGCGGTGTGCGGGGTGACGGTGATCAGGGCGTCGAGGTCGCCGCCGGCGAAGAAGGTCTTCTTGGCGGAGGTGACCACGACCCCGGAGATGTCGTCACGTTCGGCCTCCAGACGGTCGACGGCCGTGGCCATGGCCGTGCGGTAGTCGGTGTTCATGACGTTCGCCGAGCCGGGCAGGTCCAACGTCAGCGTGACGATGCCGTATCTGTCGCGCTCGTAACGGATGTGATGGGTGGTCATGTCGGTGGTCATGGCGTACGGCCCTCAGATCCGCTCGATGATGGTGGCGATGCCCATGCCGCCGCCGACGCACAGGGTGGCCAGCCCGCGGTGCAGGTCACGGCGCTCCAGCTCGTCGAGCAGGGTGCCCAGGATCATGCAGCCGGTGGCGCCGAGCGGGTGGCCGAGCGCGATGGCGCCGCCATTGACGTTGACCTTGTCCTCCGGGATGTCGAGGTCGCGCTGGAACTTCAGGACCACGGCGGCGAAGGCCTCGTTGACCTCGAACAGATCGATGTCGTCCAGGGTGAGCCCGGCCCGGTCCAGGGCCTTGCGGGCGGCCGGGGCGGGGCCGGTGAGCATGATGGTGGGCTCGGTGCCGATCACGGCGGCGGCGATGACACGGGCTCGCGGGGTCAGGCCGAGTTCCTGTCCTGCCCGCGCGTTGCCGATCAGCATGGCGGCGGCGCCGTCCACGATCTGCGAGGAGTTGCCTGCGGTGTGGACATGGTCGATGCGCTCGACGCGCGGATAGCGGTCGATGGCGACCGCGTCGAAACCAAGGTCACCGGGGAAGGCGAAACTGGGCTTCAGCCTGCCCAGGCGGCGCAGTGTGGTGCTGGGGCGGATCGCCTCGTCCTGGTCGAGCAGCAGGGTGCCGTTCTGGTCCGTGACCGGGACCAGCGAGCGGGCGAAGTAGCCCTTCTCCTGCGCCTCGATGGCCTTGGCCTGCGATGTCACGGCGAAGGCGTCGAGGTCGGTGCGGGTGAAGCCCTCCAGGGTGGCGACCAGGTCGGCGCTCACGCCCTGCGGCACGAAGCCGGTGGCGAGGCTGGTCTGCGGGTCGGTGATCCAGGCGCCTCCGTCGGAGCCCATCGGCACGCGTGACATCGATTCCACGCCGCCCGCGACCACCAGGTCCTCGAAGCCGGAGGCCACCTTGGCGGCCGCTATGTTGACGGCCTCCAGGCCTGAGGCGCAGAAGCGGTTGAGCTGGACCCCGGCCGGCCGGATGTCCCAGTCGGCCGCCAGCACCGCCGTACGGGCCAGGTCGGCGCCCTGCTCGCCGACCGGCGAGACGACGCCGAGCACGACATCGTCCACGGCCGAGGTGTCCAGCCGGTTCCGCTCCGCGACCGCCCGCAGCAGCCCGGCGGCCAGTGTGACGGGCTTGACGCTGTGCAGCGCCCCGTGTCTGCCTTTGCCGCGCGGGGTGCGGACGGCGTCGTAGATCAGCGCTTGGGTCATGACGGGACGGTACGAGCCGGGTCCGGGCGGGTGCCGTGACCGTGCCGCTCAAGGTCATTGACCCGGGCGTTCGCTCAGTGGCACGTCGCTCAGCCGCCAGGCTGGTAGGAGCGAGGCGCGGAACCGGTCCAGCGTTTGAAGGCGCGGTGGAAGGCGCTGGGCTCGGAGAACCCCAGCTGGTGCGAGAGGTCCTCGATGGAGACGGTGCCTTCGGCCAGCGCCGCGATGGCCACATCACGCCGCAGTTGGTCACGGATCTGCTGGAAGGAGGTGCCCTCCGCGGCCAGCCGGCGGCGCAGGGTCTGCGCGCTCACCGCCAGCCGCGCCGCGATGTCCTGCGGATCGGGCATCCGGTCCGGCAGCGACTGCCCGAGGAGCCGGCGCACCTGAGCAGCGGCGGTGCTGCCGTAGTCCAGGCGGGCGAGCACATCGCCCGGGGCACGGCGCAGGAAGGCACGCAGCCCTGCCTCGTCCTGGAGCACCGGTTGATCGAGGACCGCGCGGTCGAAGACGAGGGCGGTGTGCGGGGCCCGGAAAAAGCACGGGGCGCCGTAGAGCAGGTCGTACTCCAGAGCATGGCCAGGCGCCGGATACCCGAACTCCACCCGGGTGAGGTTGATCCTCCGGCGGATCAGCCAGCCCGCGACGCGGTGCAGGACGACGGTGGCGGATTCGGCGAGGTAGTGATCGGGATCGTCGAAGGCCGTGAAATCGAAGACCACCCGCGCTTCGTCGTGCGCGTCGGTCTCCTCCCCCGGTTCCTCCTCCAGCCCCTCCTCCAGATGGAACCGGGGCCCGCCGGGGAACAGCCGGTAGAAGGTGCTGCCACGGTCCAGCGCGGACCGCAGATCGGGGCTGCAGTGCACCACGGCATGGCACATCATCGCGAAGGTGCCCACCTTCAGGGGCTGTGGTCCGAGGCCCTGCAACTCGTCGTCGAGTGCCTGCCACACCTCCTTGGTGAGCCGGGCGAACTGCTGGGGCGACACCCGGGCGAGCGGGACTTCCAGGAGACGTGGCGAGATGGCCGCCCGTTCGAGGAGTGCGGTGATGTCCACGCCGTGCCGCTCGGCGCCGCGCAGCGAGGCCCGCACGTGGTGGATGGCGACCGAGCGGGCGGGCGCGCCGTGTGCGCGTGGTGGGTCGTCCTCGGGAGGTGCGGCCATGGCAGGCGATCGTACGGGACACAGAGGTCAATGGCGGTGAGCGCTGCGGTCATGACGGCCCGGTGTGCGGCCCGCCTACCGTCGGACCATGATCAGAGACGGTTATTTCGACGATGCCCACGAGGCGTACCGGACCGCATGGCGCGGCTTTGTCGAGCACGAGGTCGTGCCGAGGCAGGCCGGCTGGGAGCGAGAGGGGATCGTCGGCAAGGACATCTGGCGGATCGCGGGCGAACAGAACCTGCTGTGCCCATGGGCCGATCCCGACTACGGCGGCCTGGGCCTGGCCGACCTGCGGTACGAGCAGATCATGATCGAGGAACTGGCGGACGCCGCCGAGTCCGGCTTCGCGGTCCCTCTGCACTCCGGCATCGTCGCCCCGTACCTGGCCGCGTTCGGCACCGAGGACCAGAAGACCCGGCACCTCACCCGCGCGGTCTCCGGCGAGACGCTGCTCGCCATCGCGATCACCGAGCCCGGTACCGGCTCGGACGTGGCCGCCATCCGTACGCACGCGGTGCCTGCCCCGGACGGGGACGGCTGGCTGCTCAACGGGGCCAAGACCTTCATCTCCAGCGGCATCAACGCCGATCTCGTCATCGTCGCCGCCCGCACCGGCGAGGACCACTCGATCGGCCTGTTCCTCGTGTCCGCCCACGCCCCCGGCTTCACCCGGGGCCGCAGGCTCGACAAGCTCGGCCTGCGGACCTCGGACACCGCCGAGCTGTTCTTCGACGACGTCCGCGTCCCGGCCGCCGACGTGCTCGGCGGGCCGGATCAGGGCTTCGTCCTGCTGATGCGGCAGTTCGCCCTGGAACGGCTCGTCGTCGCCATGGGCGCGGTGGCCCACGCAGCGGCGGCACTGCGGGAGACGGTCGCCTACACCAAGCAGCGCTCCGCCTTCGGACGTCCGCTGGCGAAGTTCCAGGACACCCGCTTCCGGCTGGCCGCGATGCGGGCCCGGATCACCTCCGCCCAGGCCTTCGTCGACGCCTGCGTCCTCGCACACAACCAGGGCACGCTCACCGCCGACGAGGCCGCCGAGGCGAAGCTCGTCACCACCGAACTACAGGGCCAGGTCGTCGACGACTGCCTGCAGATGTTCGGCGGATACGGCTACATGTGGGAGTCCGTGATCTGCCGCAGATACGCCGACGCCCGCATCCAGCGGATCTACGGCGGTACCTCCGAAATCATGAAGGAGATCATCAGCCGTTCCATGGACCTGTAACCCCCGACCGGACTGCCCACGCAGCGCCTCCGGCAAGCAGGCGGCAGAGCGTGGCGCACTACTGGCCCATGCGTCATCCCGAGGCCGTGCCCGCCGACCGCACCACAAAAATGGCCAGCTCCGACATGCAGCCCTCCACCCCGGTGGCAGGGGCCTGGCCATGACGTGAGCTGCGGGCGGGCTTGCCGTCCACGGCCACCGGCTGTGTGCTTGCGGGTCGGCACCGGTCAGATCGGCCAGACCGCCCGAGCAGACACGGCCGAGGACCCGTCGGATCGTGGCTCCGCACTGTGCGCCGCCTTCCCCAAGTCACGCTGACCCCCTCAGCTTCTGCGTGCTTCCTGAGCTCGAACTGCACCAACGGCAAGGGAGGCGACAGCGGACCAGGTGGACTACGCCGGCCACCGCGCTGGTCCACTCCTCGTCGTCGGGCATCATCTGATGCATCCGAGGCGCGCAGCGGACAGCAGGCCCGTGTCCGGCTGTTACAGCCCGGCGCCGGGATCGTCCGTGTCCACGGTCCGCAGCGGCCGGTGTCCCCGGTCGTCGAGCTGGGCGAGTTCGCGCTCGTAGTCGACAGTGATCGAGCCGTAGTAGTTGACGACCGAGCTGCGGGCCGGGGAGATGTGCGCCAGCACCTCGGCGTCCACCTCACGGCCGGCGGTACGGAGTTCATCGAGGGCCAGGCCCATGTACTCGGTGTGCCAGCAGACCACGCTGTTGGTCACGACGGTCAGGCACCACGCCTGTTCGTTCTGGTGCTCGGGCTGGCGGCGGGCGACCTTGCCCTCGCGGGCGTAGTGGAGCTGGCGGCGCAGGGCGTGGAGGGACTCGCCCTTGTTCAGCTGGCGGGCGATCTTGCGGCCGTAGCCCTCGTCCGACAGGTACTTCGCCGCATAGATCGTTCTGCGGATCGCCCCGTACTCCTTCAACGCGGCGGCCAGCGCGTTCTGCCGGGAGGAGGCGGACAGCTTGCCGACGATCAGGGAGGCGGTGGCGTGCCCGTACTTCAGCGAGCCCGCCAGACGGAGCAGGTCGTCCCAGTGGTCGGCGACCAGGTCCAGGTTGGCCTTCTTGGTCAGCAGTGGCCCGGCGGTCGGGAAGCGTTCCTCGTAGTCGGCCTTCGCGCCCATCCGGTACAGGGTGATCTTGCCCAGGTCGCGGATGCGGGGCGAGAGCTGCTTGCCGACCAGGTCGAAGAGACCGAAGTTGACCAGGGTCACACCGTGCGTATCGGTCGCGTGCTCGCTGATCGGCAGGTCGGTGGCGTTGCCCAGGATCTCGTCCAGCACGTAGTGGGCCTCGCGGTGCGTGGCCACGATGACCTTCGTGCCGAAGGTGGAGTGCTGATCGGAGACATGGGTGTAGGTCGAGATGCCCTCCGAGACGAAGTACTTGTTCAGGTGCCGGGCGGTGATCGACTTACCCCGGGTGGGGAACCGCTGCCCGTCCGAGGACGACAGCGTGCCGGACCCGAACATGGTCGTCATCGGCAGCCTGTGGTGGTAGTTGACCAGCACGATGTTCGCCTCGCGCAGCGTCTCCTCCCGGATGTACCACTCTGCGCTCCACGCCAGCACGTCGTACGGAATGCCGCAGGACGCGGCCATCCCGTGCAGTCCGAGGTTCGTGGAGAGCCCGATCAGGCAGGCGATCAGGTTCCTTTTGAGCTGCGGGGAGCGGACCTGTTTGCCGCCGGCGTGGGTGAAGCAGTCCAGGAAGCCGGTGTGCTGGTCCATCTCCACCAGCAGCGAGGCGATCGGCACGTTCGGCAGCATCTTCTCCAGCTCGCCGTGCAGCTCCTCGGCCTCGCTGGGGATGTCCTCCGCCGTCAGCGGCGAGATGACCAGCTCACCGACGTCGTTCAACCGCACGGGCCCGTCACCGCGCTTGAGTACCCCCTCCAAGTCGGTGAGGGGCTCGTCCAACTCGTCCATCACCAGCGGCAGGGCCTCGGAGAAGTCGGGGCTCTTGCCGACCAGGCGGCAGAACTCGGCCCGGTGCGTCTCCCACTGGGCAGGCTTGAACAGGTAGGCGGCCGGGTTGTCGTAGCGGCGCGAGCCCGGCACGTACACGTCGCCCGACCTCAGGCCGTCGCGCAGAGCGAGCAGCGTGCACAGCTCCCAGTAGTGCCGGTAGGCGGTCGCGTCGCCCTTCGCTGCGGCCTCGTCGAGGTAGCCCTGCACCGGGTCGGCACGAACAGCGTGGGGGCGTCTTCGGGGACGTTGCGGGCGCCGGTGGCGTTCAGCTCCCGCAGGATGCCCAGGGCCTCGATCAGGGGCTTCGCCTCTGTGCCGCCCTTGAACCGCACCGTTTCCAAGACCTTCGGGGCGAACTGCCGGATGTAGGTGTAGGAGCCGTCCAGCAGCGCCAGGTGCCCGTGGTCCCGCGGCAGCCGCACGGTGGCCCCGGCGTGCGCGGCCCGCAGTCGGCTCATGCCGATCTTCCCACGCAGCAGCGTCCCGACCTCCTCGTCCGGAATACCCGTGTCCGCGAGGACGGGCAGGATCTCGTCCAGCAGGACGAGCCGGTCCTCCGACAGCTTGGCCCGCTCGGCGAGCACCTCGCGCAGCTTGATCTTCGCCCGCGACTCCGAACCCGACAGGGTCTGGTCGAAGAGCTGCACCACCGAGTCCAGGACATCGACCGCGGACTGCGCCAGCAGCGTGAGCAGGATCGGGTGACGCCGGTTGGGCTCGCGCCGCACCAGGGCCTGCGCGGTCAGACGGCGGCCGATCTGGGCCAGGTAACGGCGGCGTTCGGCGGGCAGCGCGGACAGATCCAGTCTGTCCGCGCCAAGGCCGCGCAGGAACAGCAGCTTCTCGACCTCGCCCTTCACGCTCGTCGGCGATCCCTGCACCGGTCCCGTCACCATCCAGTGCAGCCGCGTCGAGCCCAGCGTCGGCTCGACCACCAGCAACCCGTCCAGCCCCCGCACCTGCTCGCCGGTGAGCAGGTGGGCCACCCTGCCGTGGGTCTCCTCCTCCGCGGCCTGGCGCGCGGTGGCGACCTTTTCCAGCAGCGAGACGACACCCGGCCGGATTACCTTCGCCGAGCGCAGGTACTCACACCCCAGCCGGAACAGCAGGCTCGGGGAGTCGTGCTCCATCGCGCGGGCCAGCAGGAACTCGTCCAGCTCCTTGAACTCGATCGCTTTTGCGGGCTTCCACGACAGGTACTCGGCAATCTCCCGCAAGTGATCCGTGCGGGTCTGCCCGCGCTCTCCGTAACCCGCCAAGTCGGCGACGGCGACCCCGAGCTGCCTCGCCAGACGCCCCACCGCCGCAGGCGGCGCGGAGGGGACGTCGTCGGGAACGAACCCCAGCCAGGGCAGAGTCGAGAGTTGGACGGCGGCGCCGAGTACGTTCTGGGCCCGGCGGAACTTGCCGAGGAACGCCTGATCGGCCGCCGTGAGAGTGAAGTAGCGGATCAGCTCGTCCTTGCCGATCGCGGGGAAGGACCGTAAGCCCTCCAGCTCCTCGTCAGAAAACACCCGCGTGGCCATCGGCCCCTCCCGCCCCATTCGATCAGCACAATCGGGCACCACCGATACCCGGCCGGGAGGCGCGGGCAGACGAAAACCCCCGAACTGGCGGCGCCAGTTCGGGGGTTGCTCTACTCTTTCGCGCTCGTGACGCGAGCTGGTCCCTCATCGCACAGGTTCACCATGGTCGGGTCGACCTTGATCTGCTTCGAGCGCCGCACCGCACCCAGCACCGCGGCCGGCAGCTTATCCGGCCACTCCTCCAACTCGAATCAGGCCAGATCAGGAGCCGCTGCACGGCATAGCGTTGTTTTTTCGGCGAGAACTACTGGGACCCCATCCAGAGGCGCGGGACTTGTCGGCATGCGGCTCCGCAGCCCACCCAGGGGCGCGGGGCTGTATCGATATGCGGCTGGGCCGCGTGGGCGCGACCGAGCGAGGTGACCGTCGGCGTGGTGTTCGCGGTGCCGAGACCGGTCTGCTGGGCGTGGTCGGCGCGGGCGCGCTCGGCCCGCGGCTCGGCCAGGCCCTGCCGATCGGTCTCGGCACCGCCCTGATCGCGGGCTGTATCGCGCTCAGCGCGTCCGCCACGGACCTGACGACGTTCGCGTCCGGCGAGATCGCCTGGAACCTGCTCTACCCGGTCGTCCTGTCGTACGTCATCGGCCTGGCCGCCGCCCTGGACCCGCGGGGCCGCTGGGCGGTGCTGGTCGGGTCGGCATCGTCGCTGGGGACGGCCGTCGGCCCGATGACCGGCAGCCTGCTGTCGGCCCGGGCCGGTTTCCCGGCGATGGGGACGGTCCTGGCGGTGGGCCTGCTGGCGGTCGCGGTCCCGCTGACGGCGGTGGCGCTGCGCCGCAGGACCACCACCGTCACGACGACGACCCACCCGGCACGCACCGACGAAACGGTACGGCTGGACGTCGCCGCTTAGGGCCTGTCCTAGCCGAACTCGTAGGCCTCCACCTCGGCGAGGTACCGGGCCCGCAGCTCCTCGTCGTCCTCCAGGAAGGACGCGAGGAAGGAGTTGCGGGCCAGTTCCCGCAGCCGCTCCTCGGGCAGGCCCAGGGTGTCGGCGACCGCGCGGAAGTTGTCGTCGGCGTAACCGCCGAAGTAGGCCGGGTCGTCGGAGTTGACCGTGCACAGCAGGCCCGCGTCGAGCATCGCCGGCAGCGGATGCTCGGCGAGCACGTCGACCGCGCGCAGCCGCACGTTCGACAGCGGGCACAGCGTCAGCGGGATCCGCTCCCGCACCAGACGGGCCACCAGGTCCGGGTCCTCCATGCAGCGCAGCCCGTGGTCGACGCGCTCCACGCCGAGCACGTCCAGCGCCTCGGTGATGTAAGCCGGCGGCCCCTCCTCGCCGGCGTGCGCCACGCGCCGCAGCCCGAGGTCGGCGGCGGCCTCGTACACCTCGCGGAACTTGGCCGGCGGGTGTCCGACCTCGGCCGAGTCCAGCCCGATCCCGGTGATCCGGCCGAGGTGCGGCCGCGCGGCCTCCAGTGTCTCCAGCGCCGAGTCGGCGGACTCGTCCCGCAGGAAGCACATGATCAGCCGGGTGGAGATCCCGTGGTTCTCGACGCTCCGGCCGAGTGCCCGCCACAGTCCGTCCACGACCATGCCCATGGGCACGCCCCGGGCGATGTGCGCCTGCGGGTCGAAGAAGATCTCGGCGTGCCGCACACCCTGCGCGGCGGCCCGGCCCAGATAGGCGTTCGCGAGGTCCTCGAAGTCCTGCTCGGTGCGCAGGACGGCCATGAGCTCGTAGTACAGGTTCAGGAAGGACTGCAGGTCCTTGAACCGGTACGCCTCGCGGAGGGCGTCGGTGTCCGCGTACGGCAGCTCTACGCCGTTGCGCGCGGCGAGCCGGAACGCCAGCTCCGGTTCCAGGGTGCCTTCGATGTGGAGGTGCAGTTCAGCTTTGGGGAGGGGCATCAGAGCATGGTACGGCCGTTTCACCTGCGCTTCGGAACCGGCACTCGGAGCAGGTCGTACGCCACGGTCAGCTCGCCCTCGTAGCCCGCGGCCCGCGCCTGCCGCTCGAACTCCTCGGGTTCGGGGTAGCGCTGGCTGAAGTGGGTCAGCACGAGGTGCCGTACCCCCGCGTCCCGCGCGACGGCCGCCGCCTGTCCGGCGGTCAGATGGCCGTGTTCCGTGGCGAGTTCGGCGTCCTCGTCGAGGAAGGTGGACTCGATGACGAGCAGGTCGCAGCCCTCGGCGAGCGCGTGCACGCCGTCGCAGAGCCGGGTGTCCATCACGAACGCGCACCGCTGCCCGCGCCGCACCTCGCTGACCTGGTCGAGGGTGACGTCCCCGAGGACGCCGTCGCGCTGGAGACGGCCGACGTCCGGGCCGTTGATGCCGTGCGCGGCGAGCCGTTCGGGCAGCATGCGGCGGCCGTCGGGTTCGACCAGCCGGTAGCCGTAGGACTCGACCGGGTGGGACAGCTTCCTGGCCTGCAGCGTGTACGACGGGGTGACGGCGAGGTCGCCGTCCGCGTCGACCGGGGCCTCGGTGATGCCGACGGTCTCCCGGTAGGCGGTGGCGTACCGGAGCCGGTCGAAGAAGCGCTGCCCGGACTTCGGGTAGTGCGCGGTGACCGGGTGCGGGACCTTGTCGAGGTTGATGCGCTGGATGATCCCGGCGAGGCCGAGACAGTGGTCACCGTGGAAGTGGGTGACGCAGATCCGGTTGAGGTCGTGCGCGGCGGCCCCGGCCCGCAGCATCTGCCGCTGGGTGCCCTCGCCGGGGTCGAAGAGGATGCCCTCGCCGTCCCAGCGCAGCAGGTAGCCGTTGTGGTTGCGGTGCCGGGTGGGAACCTGGCTGGCGGTGCCGAGGACCACCAGTTCACGGACGGACACGGTGACTTGCCCGGGTTATCCGGGCGGCCACTGCAGGCCGCGGCCGCCGATGATGTGCGCGTGGGCGTGCCAGACGGTCTGGCCGGCGCCGCTGCCCGTGTTGAAGACGATGCGGTAGCTGTCCAGCTTGTCCTCGTCGGCGACGGCCTGCGCCTCACGCAGTATGTCGGCGGCCACGGCGGGTTCGCCTGCGGCGAGCTCGGCCGCGGTCTCGTAGTGGACCTTGGGGATCACCAGGACGTGGGTGGGTGCCTGGGGGTTTATGTCCCGGAAGGCAACGGTGGTGTCCGTCTCCCGGACGATCGTCGCGGGGACGTGGCCTGCGACGATCTTGCAGAACAGGCAGTCGTCCTGGGGTTCCCCTGCCATGTCTTCTCCTCGACCGGTGATCAGTTCCGGGGGCATCGTAGTCGGTTCGGCTGCGGGCCGGTGGGGGCTGGTCGCGCCCACGCGGCGGAGCCGCACGACGGCACGGCCCCGCGCCCCTGGGTGGGACCCGGCGCCCCTCCCTACATCGGCAGCGTCGGCGGAGTCTTCGCCGGAGACGTCTCCAGTGCCTCCAGTGCTATCCGTACCGCCTCGTCCAGTTGCGGGTCCCTCCCCGCGGCCCAGTCCTGCGGGGTCTGGACGACCTCCACGTCGGGGTCGACGCCGTGGTTCTCCACGCCCCAGCCGTAGCCCTCCAGCCAGAACGCGTACTTGGGCTGGGTGACCAGGGTGCCGTCGACCAGGCGGTAGCGGCTGTCGATGCCGATCACGCCGCCCCAGGTGCGGGTGCCGACCACCGGGCCGATGCCCAGCGCCTTGATCGCCGCGTTGACGATGTCCCCGTCCGAGCCGGAGAACTCGTTGGCGACGACGACCACCGGGCCCCGGGGCGCGTCGCTCGGGTAGCTGAACGGGCGCATGCCGCGCGGCAGGTCCCAGCCGACGATCCGGCGGGCCAGTTTCTCGACGACGAGCTGTGAGGTGTGCCCGCCGCGGTTCTCCCGGACGTCCACGACGATGCCCTCGCGGGCCATCTCCACGCTCAGGTCGCGGTGGATCTGTGCCCAGCCCGGCGCCTGCATGTCCGGTACGTGGAGGTAGCCGAGGCGGCCGCCGGAGAGTTCGCGCACACGGGCCCGGCGGTCGGCCACCCACGCGTGGTAGCGCAGTGGTTCCTCGTCCGCGACCGGGACGACGACGGGGTGGCGCAGTTCGCCGCCGCCCGCGGGGGACACGGTCAGTTCGACGGCCTTGCCGGCGGTGCCGACGAGGAGGGGGCCGGGTCCGGTCACCGGGTCGACGGGGCGGCCGGCGACGGCCACGATCGCGTCGCCGGGGCGTACCGCGACGCCGGGTGCGGCGAGCGGGGAGCGGGCGCCGGGGTCGGAGGTCTCGGCGGGCAGGATCCGGTCGATGCGCCAACTGCCGTCCGGGTGCCGGGAGATGTCGGCGCCGAGGAGGCCCTGGCGGGCGCCGCGGCCGTAGCCGCCGTTCGGGGTGACGTAGGCGTGCGAGGTGCCGAGTTCGCCCTGGACCTCCCAGAGCAGGTCGACCAGGTCGTCGTGGGTGGCGACGTGGTCGACGAGCGGGCGGTAGCGGTCGAGGACGCCGTCCCAGTCGACGCCGCCGAGGTCCGGCCGCCAGAACTGGTCCCGCATGATGCGGCCGGTCTCGTCGAACATCTGCCGCCACTCGGCGGCCGGTTCGACGGTCTGCCGGACCCGGGACAGGTCGACGGTGATGTTGGTGTCGCTGTCGTCGTCGTTCGAGGCACGCCGGTCGCTGGGTACCACCTTGAGCTTGCCGTCGGCCCACAGCAGGACGCGTTTGCCGTCGCCGCTGACCTCGAAGTGGTCGGCGTCGGAGGCGAGGTACTCGATGCGCTGCTGGGCGAGGTCGTAACGTTCCAGCTCGGTCTTGGGGTCGGGGTCCTCGGGGTGGGCGCGGGAGGCGCCGAGCACGCCGCGCACCGGGTGGCGCAGCCACAGGACGCCGTCCTTGGCGGCGCGCAGGCCGGAGTAGCGGCCGGCCTCGACGGGGAAGGGCACGATCCGGTCGGCGAGGCCCTCCAGGTCGATCCGGGTGGCCGGGGTGCCCTCGGCGTCCGGAGTCTCGTCCTTGTCGGGGGTCTCGAAGGGGCGGCCGTGCCGCTGCGGGCCGAACGGCGAGGGGGTGGTCGCGGCCAGTGTGATCAGGTGCGGCCGGTCGCCGACCACGAAGGCCAGGTCGAAGACGTGCTCGTCGTAGACCGGGTCGAAGGAGCGGGTGGAGAGGAAGGCGAGGTGTTTGCCGTCGCGGGTGAAGACGGGGTCGTAGTCCTGGAAGCGCAGCGGGGTCGCCTCGGTGACGGTGAGGTCGGTGGTGTGGGCGACACGGAGCTGGGCGAGTCCGCCGGCTCCGGGGTGGGACCAGGCGAGCCAGCCGGAGTCGGGCGAGAACGTCAGCCCGGAGACGTCGCCGTCCTCGCTGCGGTCGACCTCGCGGACCTCGCCGGTCTCGCGTTCGACGAGGAGCAGCCGTCCGTCGTGGGCGGCGACCGCGACCCGGCCGCCGTCGGGGGCGACGGCGAGGTCCAGGACCCGGCCGAGCTGCCCGGCGGCGAGCCGGCGCGGGGTGGAGCCGGGCACGGCACCGGTGGCGGGGGCGAACTCCAGGGCGTCGTCGCCCTCGGCGTCCGTCACCCACACCACCCACTCCTCCGCGTCCGCGCGGAAGGTGACGGGCAGCCGGGCGCGCACCCCGGGCTGGGCGGCCAGCGCACGGGCCGGCCCCGACCGGTGGGTCACCCAGTGCACGCCGCCGCGCACCAGGACGGCGCTGCCGCGCGCGGTGTGGTCGGGCGAGGCGGAGCTGAACCAGCGGGCCGCGTTGACCGGGCGCGGCTGCCGGTCCACCCGGGACCCGCCGAGCCGGATGTCCAGCCGGCGCGGCTCGGCGCCCTCCAGGTCGTCGAGGAGCCAGAGTTCACCGGCCGAGGCGTAGACGACCCGGGTGCCGTCACCGGCCGCGTGCCGGGCGTAGAACCCGTCGAGGGGGGTGTGCCGGCGCAGGTCGGAACCGTCGGCGAGGGACGAGTACAGCGCGCCCGTTCCCTCGTGGTCGGAGAGGAAGGCGATCCGGTCGCCGGCCCACACCGGGTATTCGAGGTTCCCGTCCAGCTCCTCGTGCAGCCGCACGAACTCCCCGGTACCTTCGCCGTCGTGGACGTCCCGGTCGATCCACAGCTTGCCCGCCGTACCGCCCCGGTACCGCTTCCACCAGGCCGCCTCCCGGCCCATCGGCGCGGACAGCAGCACGGTGTTCGGCCCGAAGGCGACATGGCCGACCGGGCCGTACGGCAGGACGGTGGACGGCCCGCCGTCGAGCGGGACGGTGCGGGCCCAGCTGCGCCGGAGGCTGGACTGGCCGTAGGTGCTGATCACGAGGACCTGCCCGTCGGCGGTCCAGCCGCGCACCTGGGTGCGGGAACTCCCCCAGTGCGTCAGGCGTTCGCTGCTGCCTCCCTCCACCGGGGCCGTGTGCACCTCGGGGGCGCCGTCGCGGGTGGAGGTCCAGGCGACCGTGGTCCCGTCGGGCGAGATGCGCGGCATCGTCACGGGGACGTTGTCGGCACTGACCCGCCAGGCCCGGCCGCCGTCCAGGGGCGCGAGCCACACGTCGTCCTCGGCGGTGAAGGCGACCATGTCGCCGTGGACGTGCGGAAATCGGAGGTAGGACCGCGGTCCTGTCGCTGCACCCTGAGTCACCCGCTCAGCCTATGCATCGCGGCACGATCGCGGTGGCCGATTTCGATCACTTGCCCTGCACCGGCCTGCACTGGGGGTCGCTCTCGCACCAGACGGTCTTCGTGACGGTCACGGTGGGGCCCGGCTGCTGTCCGTAGGTGGGTGGCCGGTAGGTGCTGTACGCCGGTCCGGGCTTGGCGTCGCAGTTGCCGAGGCCCTTCACCCGGAACCACTCCTTGCCGCCCACCTTCGCGACGAGGTTCCCGCGC
Source organism: Streptomyces sp. NPDC048254 (assembly GCF_043201895.1). Lineage (NCBI taxonomy): Bacteria > Bacillati > Actinomycetota > Actinomycetes > Kitasatosporales > Streptomycetaceae > Streptomyces > Streptomyces sp. NPDC048254. Next base: position 688,042 of record NZ_JBICZJ010000001.1, on the reverse strand, counting down.
ACACAGGCGCCGCTGACCGCCTTCGTGACCCGCCCGGTGACCGTGATGTCCCGGCCGTCCTTGGTCCGGCCCCGGCAGTCCACGGAGACGACGGTGGTCTCGGACGCCGAGGGCGTCCTCGGGGCCGCCGAGCCGTAGTTGCCGGTGCAGGTGAGCCAGCTGACGTCGACGTGCTGCCGTTTCAGCTCGGCGGTGGCGGTCCGGTCGGTGGTGTACGCGACGGTCGCGGAGTTCAGATCGGTCGGCTGACAGCCCACCACACCGCCCACGGCGACCACCGCGAGCCCCACCACCGCCGCCGCCCTGGTCACGCTCGCCCGGCGCGTCACACGCCGCCGGCGCCAAATCGGCCTCAATGCCCCCATGGAGGGCAGCCTGCCACCGTCGACTCCGTGACGGTAGGGGGCATACGGCCACTCACGTGTTCGGAGAGGTCCCCCTGGCGGCCGACGGGCTCCTCAGGTGCGCAGCAGCAGCCACTCCTGGAGTTCCACCAGGTTGCCCTCAGGGTCCTTGAGGTGGGCGACCCCTGCCACCGGAGACCGTCACCGGCTGGCAGCAGGGGCCACAGAAGCTCCCCGCACCTCGGCGTAGAAGCGTTGACGCCCTCACCTGCGATAGCAGGCGATTCCGGTCCGTGCCGTGCGTGGCACCACCACGGGTTCCTGCTTCGCAGGCCCTCGCCGTTCCCCAGGGGGAGCCGGTCTTACGGGACCTCCACAGGCCTGACTTCCCGCCCGTCCGGCGGTAGATCCTGTCGGATGAGACGACCGTAGCAGCGCGGCTGACTCAATCCTGCGAGTTCAACCGCGGTTTCCACCTCAGGGGGCGGGCCTCGAACAAGCGACCGACGTCACGACCACCGGCCGGTGCGGCCCAGCAGCAGGGCCGCGGCGGCGGTGCCGGCGGTCGATGTGCGCATCACGGTAGGCCCCAGGGTGTACGTCTTCGCACCCGCCTCCTCGAAGAGCGCCAGCTCGTCCCGGGCGACGCCCCCTTCGGGCCCGACGACCAGCACGATCTCGCCCTCGGCGGGCAGCCTGGCCTCGGCGAGCGGGTCGCTGCCGTGCTCGAAGTCGGAGTGGAGCACGGCGGCCAGGTCGGCTCCGGCGAGCAGCGCGGCGACCTGCCTGGTGGTCGCCGCGTCCGCGATCTCCGGGAAGCGCACCCGGCGGGACTGCTTGCCGGCCTCGCGGGCGGTGGCCCGCCACTTCGCGAGGGACTTCAGACCCCGGTCGCCCTTCCACTGGGTGATGCAGCGGGCGGCCTGCCAGGGCACGATCGCGTCGACGCCGACCTCGGTCATGGTCTCCACGGCGACCTCGCCGCGGTCGCCCTTGGGGAGGGCCTGGACAACGGTGATGCGGGGGCTCGGCCCGGGCTCCTCGATGACGCTCTCCAGGCCCGTCACCACCAGCCGGTCCTTGCCCTCGGCGGCCCGTACGACACCCTCCGCCCAGCGTCCGCGCCCGTCGGTGAGGATGACGACCTCGCCGGGCTGCAGCCGCTTCACGGAGACGGCGTGCCGTCCCTCGGGACCGTCCAGGACGACCTCGCCGCCGGGCAGGTCGGGCACCACGAGCGGGTCGAGCACGAACACCGGGGCGGTCATCGGCCGTCCCCCTCGTACCCCTCGTACCCCTCGGGCCCCACGGGCCCTTCGCCCTTGCCCGACAACGCTGTCGACGCGGCGGCGAGTTCCGCCGTGAGGGTCTCCACCAGCTGCCCGGCGGGCAGCGGGCGGGCCAGCCGGTGCCCCTGCCCGGCCCACAGGGCCATGCCCTGCGCGTCCCCGGCCTTGGCGGCGGCCTTGCGCAGCGGGGAGGTGAGGTGGTGGACCTCCGGGTAGGCGGCGGGCGCGTACGGGCCGTGCTCGCGCATGAAACGGTTGACCAGACCCCGGGCGGGCCGCCCGGAGAACGCCCGGGTCAGTTCGGTCCGGATGAACAGCGGGTCGGTCAGCGCCCGCTTGTGGAGGTCGGTGGCGCCGGACTCGGGGGTGGCGAGGAAGGCCGTGCCCAGCTGGGCGGCGCTCGCCCCCGCAGCCAGCACGGCGGCGATCTGGCTGCCGCGCATGATGCCACCGGCGGCGACGACGGGGATGCCGACCGTCTCCCGTATCTGGGCGATCAGCGCCAGCAGCCCGATCCCGGAGCCCTCGTTCTCCTGCACGTCCCGGTGGGTGCCCTGGTGACCGCCGGCCTCCACGCCCTGGGCGATCACCGCGTCCGCCCCGGCCCGCTCGGCGGCGAGAGCCTCCTCGGCGGTGGTGGCGGTGACGAGGGTGAAGGTGCCCGCCCGGCGCAGGGAGTCGAGGACGTCCCGGCCCGGGACGCCGAAGTGGAACGAGGCCGCGGCCACCGGGTTGTCGAGCAGCACGGCCAGCTTGGCCTCGTACCCGTCGTCCCGGCCGCTGTCGGGGTCGCCGAGCTCGGTCTTGTACCAGGCGGCCTCACCGGCCAGCTGATGCGCGTAGACCTCCACGGCCCCGGTCTCGGCGTGCTCCGTCTGCGGCATGAACAGGTTCACCCCGAAGGGACGGCCGGTCAGCCCGCGCAGCTGCTTGATCTCCTGGTACATCCCGTCGGCGGTCTTGTACCCGGCGGCCAGGAACCCCAGCCCGCCCGCCTCGGACACGGCGGCGGCGAGCTGCGGCACGGAGACCCCGCCCGCCATGGGGGCCTGCACGATCGGAAGGGGGAAGAGATCGGTCAGTGCGGAGGACATGACGGCATGTTGTCACGTCCTCCGAACAAGACCGAATCGGGCCGTACCTCTGGCACATGCCAGATATGTCCGGGCCGCGAAGGGGTCACCGCCCGTTGAACGCGTCCTTCAGCCGGCTGAACAGTCCCTGCTGACCCGGCTGGAACTGCCCGGTCGGCCGTTCCTCGCCGCGCAGCTTCGCCAGCTCGCGCAGCAGCCGCTCCTGCTCGGGGTCGAGCTTGGTCGGGGTGGTCACCTCGACATGGACGAGGAGATCGCCGCGCCCGCCGCCGCGCAGATGCGTGACACCGCGCCCGTGCAGCGGGATCGACTGCCCGGACTGCGTGCCCGGCCGGATGTCGACCTCCTCCATCCCGTCCAGCGTCTCCAGCGGCACCTTCGTACCGAGCGAGGCCGCCGTCATCGGGATGGTCACCGTGCAGTGCAGATCGTCACCGCGCCGCTGGAACGTGGAGTGCGGCAGCTCGTGGATCTCGACGTACAGGTCACCGGCGGGACCGCCGCCGGGCCCGACCTCGCCCTCACCGGCGAGCTGGATCCGGGTGCCGTTGTCGACACCGGCCGGGATCTTCACGGTCAGCGTCCGCCGCGACCGCACCCGCCCGTCACCGGCGCACTCCGGACACGGCGTCGGCACGACCGTACCGAAGCCCTGGCACTGCGGACACGGCCGCGAGGTCATGACCTGGCCCAGGAAGGACCGCGTCACCTGCGAGACCTCACCACGGCCCCGGCACATGTCACACGTCTGGGCGGAGGTGCCCGGCGCCGCGCCCTCACCGTTGCAGGTGTTGCAGACGATCGCCGTGTCGACCTGGATGTCCTTGGTCGTACCGAAGGCCGCCTCGTCGAGCTCGACCTCGATCCGGATCATCGCGTCCTGGCCGCGCCGGGTGCGCGAGCGCGGACCGCGCTGCGACGCGGTACCGAAGAACGCGTCCATGATGTCCGAGAAGTTCCCGAAGCCACCGGCCCCGAAGCCGCCCGCGCCCGCGCCGCCGCTCTGCGAGAGCGGATCGCCGCCCAGGTCGTAGACCTGCTTCTTCTGCGGGTCGGAGAGCACCTCGTAAGCGGCGTTGATCTCCTTGAACCGCTCCTGGGTCTTCGGATCCGGGTTGACGTCCGGGTGCAGCTCGCGCGCGAGCCGACGGAAGGCCTTCTTGATCTCTTCCTGCGACGCGTCGCGGCGCACGCCGAGAACGGCGTAGTAGTCCGTGGCCACTTACGACTCCGCCAGGATCTGTCCGACGTACCGTGCCACCGCTCGTACCGCTCCCATCGTTCCCGGGTAATCCATGCGGGTCGGTCCGACCACGCCGAGCTTGGCGACTGCCTCGCCGCCCGAACCGTAGCCGACCGACACCACGGACGTGGAGTTGAGTCCCTCGTAGGCGTTCTCGTGACCGATGCGTACGGTCATGCCCGAATCCCCCGCCTCGCCCATCAGCTTGAGGAGGACGACATGCTCCTCCAGAGCCTCCAGGACGGGCCGGATCATGAGGGGAAAATCATGTCCGAAGCGGGTGAGATTGGCGGTGCCGCCGATCATCAACCGCTCCTCGTTCTCCTCGACGAGCGTCTCCATCAGGGTGGAGAGCACCGCCGAGACCGTGCCGCGGTCCTCGGCCTCGAAGGCGTCCGGCAGATCCTCCACCAGCCGGGGCACGTCCGAGAACCGGCGTCCCGCTACCCGGCTGTTGAGCCGCGCCCGCAGATCCGCCACAGACGTCTCCCCGAAGGGCGCCGGGCAGTCGACCATCCGCTGCTCGACCCGCCCGGTGTCGGTGATCAGCACCAGCATCAGCCGGGCCGGCGCGAGCGCGAGCAGCTCCACATGCCGCACGGTGGACCGCGTCAGCGACGGATACTGCACGACCGCGACCTGCCGCGTCAGCTGCGCCAGCAGCCGCACCGTCCGCGCCACGACGTCGTCGAGGTCGACGGCGCCGTCGAGGAAGTTCTGGATGGCCCGCCGCTCGGGCGCGCTCATCGGCTTGACGCCGGCAAGCTTGTCGACGAACAGCCGGTAGCCCTTGTCGGTGGGGATCCGCCCGGCGCTGGTGTGCGGCTGGGCGATGAACCCCTCATCCTCCAGGGCGGCCATGTCGTTGCGCACGGTCGCCGGGGAGACCCCGAGGTTGTGCCGCTCGGTCAGCGCCTTCGACCCCACCGGCTCCTCGGTGCCGACGTAATCCTGGACAATGGCGCGCAATACCTGAAGCCTGCGTTCACTCAGCATCCAGCGCCACACCTCCAGAAAGTCGTCCCCGCGGCCTTTCGGGTCTTTCGCCTGGCACTCTGCGATCCCGAGTGCCAGCGTCCCCGGCCCAGTGTACGGCCGCCGGGTACCGACTGGGCAAGGTCGGTGAGGACCCGGGGCGTTCTGCCGTTAGCGTCGCGGTATGACGGTGACTTGGGAAGAGCTGGGCTGGGAGCGGGTGGCCGAGGGGGTCGGGCGGTGCCGGCTGCCGGGCTGGGACTGCACGGCCGGGCTGGTCCTCGGGGCGGGCCCGGTCCTGATGGTGGACGCCGGGTCGAGCCTGGCGGAGGGCGCGCGGCTGCGTACGGAGGCACAGCGGCTGGCCGGACGCCGTGTGACCCATCTCGCGCTCACCCACCCCCACTTCGACCACGTCTTCGGCACCCCGGCGTTCGCGGGCGCGGACGTGCACGCGGCGGCGGGCGCGGAGGCCGTCTTCGCGCACGGCCGCGAGGCGCTGCGCCTGGACGCGATCCGCAACGGCCTGCCGGCCCCGGAGGCCGAGGAGGCGGCCGACGCGCTGCCCCTGCCCCGCCGTCCGGTCTCCGGCGAGTGGACCCTCGACCTCGGCGACGGCCGCCGGGCCCTGCTGGCCGACGTGGGCCCCGGCCACACCTCCCACGACCTCGCCGTCCTCGTCACCGGCGTCCCCGGCGACCCCGGCGTCCCGGCGGTGGTGTTCTGCGGGGACCTGGTGGAGGAGTCCGGCGACCCCCAGGCCGGCCCCGACGCCGTACCGTCCCACTGGCCGGCCGCCCTGGACCGCCTGCTGGCCCTCGGCGGCGAGGACGCCCTGTACGTGCCCGGTCACGGAGCGGTCGTGGACGCGGAGTTCGTACGACGGCAACGCGACGCCCTGGCCGCCCGTTTCGGCGTGTCGTGACCACGCCGCCGCCGCTTCTCCTATCGTCATCCGAATGCGCCAGTACTCCGCCGACCTGACCCCACCGTGGAAGAAGCCGAAACCGGCACCGGAGGTGGCCGCCGAGCCCGGCCTGGTCGTCGAGGAACCCGGCACCGGATTCTGCGGCGCGGTGATCCGCTGCGAGGCGGGCACGGTGACGCTGGAGGACCGCTTCGGCAAACACCGCGTCTTCCCGCTGGAGCCGCGGGGCTTCCTCCTGGAGGGCCGAGCGGTCACCCTCGTACGCCCCACGTCGGCCGCCCCCGCACGTCCCGCCCGTACCGCCTCCGGCTCGGTCGCCGTGCCCGGCGCACGCGCGCGCGTGGCCCGCGCCGGCCGCATCTACGTCGAGGGCCGCCACGACGCGGAGCTGGTCGAGAAGGTCTGGGGCGACGACCTGCGCATCGAGGGCGTGGTCGTGGAGTACCTGGAAGGCGTGGACGACCTGCCGTCGATCGTGGCCGAATTCGCACCGGGCCCGGACGCGCGCCTCGGTGTCCTGGTGGACCACCTGCTCCCCGGCACGAAGGAGTGGCGCATCGCCCAGTCGGTCACCAGCGCACACGCCCTGGTCGTCGGCCACCCGTACATCGACATCTGGGAGGCGGTGAAGCCCGCCGCCCTGGGCATCGAGGCATGGCCGCGCGTCCCGCACGGCCAGGACTGGAAGACGGGCGTGTGCCGGGCCCTCGGCTGGCCCACGGACAACACGGGCGCCGTGTGGCAGGCGATCCTGGCCCGGGTGGGCTCCTACAAGGACCTCGAACCGGAACTGCTGGGCCGGGTGGAGGAACTGATCGACTTCGTGACGGCCCCGTAGCCGGGCACCCCCGCCCCCGGTCCGGTCCCGTCCCCTCAGTCCACCAGGTCCCTGACCACCGCGTCCGCCAGCAACCGCCCCCGCAGCGTCAGCACGGCCCGGCCGTCCTCGTACGGGCCGGTCTCCAGCAGCCCCTCCCCCAGCGCCCGCCGCGCGGCCGCCAGCCCCTGCTCCTTCAGCAGCGACAGCGGCACCCCCTCCCGCAGCCGCAGCTCCAGCAGGATCCGCTCCACCCGGCGGTCCTCGTCCGTCAGGACCTCACGCCCTGCCCCCGGGGAGCGTCCCGACGCCAGCGCCGCCGCGTACGCCCCCGGATGCTTGACGTTCCACCAGCGCACGCCGCCCACGTGCGCGTGCGCGCCCGGTCCCGCACCCCACCAGTCGGCGCCCCGCCAGTACAGCTCGTTGTGCAGGCAGCGGGCGGCCTCGGAGGTGGCCCAGTTGGACACCTCGTACCAGTCGAAGCCCGCCGCGGACAGCATCTCCTCGGCGATCAGATAGCGGTCCGCGTGAACGTCGTCGTCGGTCATCGGGACCTCGCCCCGGCGGATCCGGCGGGCCAGCTGCGTGCCCTCCTCGACGATCAGCGCGTACGCCGACACATGGTCGGGGCCGGCCCCGAGCGCCGCGTCCAGCGAGGCCCGCCAGTCGTCGTCGGACTCGCCCGGCGTGCCGTAGATCAGATCCAGGTTGACGTGCTCGAAGCCGGCCGCGCGGGCCTCCGCGACACACGCCTCGGGGCGCCCCGGGGTGTGCGTGCGGTCCAGGACGCGCAGTACGTGCTGCCGGGCGCTCTGCATGCCGAAGGAGACCCGGTTGAAGCCGCCCTCACGCAGGGCCGCCAGATACGCCGGGTCGACGGACTCCGGGTTCGCCTCCGTCGTGACCTCCGCGTCGGCGGCCAGACCGAACTCGTCGCGGATCGCGCCCAGCATCCGTACCAGATCACCAGCGGCCAGCAGCGTCGGCGTGCCCCCGCCCACGAACACCGTGCGGACCTCGCGCGGATCGTCGCCCAGGACCTTGCGGGCCAGCCGGATCTCGTCGATCAGGGTGTCCGCGTAGTTGTCGCGGGAGGCGAGGACACCGCCGGTGCCGCGCAGCTCGGTCGCCGTGTACGTGTTGAAGTCGCAGTAGCCGCAGCGGGTGGCGCAGTAGGGGACGTGCAGATAGAACCCGAGAGGGCGGCCGGCGGCACCGGCCAGCGCGTGCGCCGGGAGCGCGCCGTCGTCGGGGACCGGCTCGCCGTCGGGAAGTGCGGAAGGCATGTCCTCCATTGTCCCGTACGGCGCCGGTTACTCCGCCTGGAGGACCAGCAGCGCCAGATCGTCCTCCGGCTGCCCGCCGCCGAACTCGTGCACGAGCCGTCTGATCCGCTCGGCGATCAGCTCTGCGCTCAGGCCCGTGCAGCCCGCGAGGGCCCGCGCGAGCCCGTCGCCGTCGTCGAACTGCCGGGAGCCCGAGCGGCGCTCGGTGACCCCGTCGGTCACGCACAGCAGGCTGTCGCCGGGCCCGAGCTCGATGGTCTCGCTGGTGTACGTCTCGTCCTCCACGACCCCGAGCAGGGTCTGCGGCCGGGCGGCGGTGCGGACCGCGCCGTCGGGGCCGAGGAGCAGCGGCAGCGGATGCCCGGCGGAGGCGAGGGTGCAGCGGACGCCGCCCGCTTCGAGGGGGGTGAGTTCGCCGTAGAGGAGCGAGAGGAAACGGGTCTGCGGGCCGTCGCCGGGCGGCACACGGCCGCCGGCGGCGACCAGGGCGCGGGCGGCGGCGTCGGCGGCCTCGGTGGCGTCGTCGAGGAGGAGCTGGTTGAGCCGGTCGAGGACGTCGGCGACCCGGTACCCCTCCCGGGCCAGCAGCCGCAGCCAGGGCCGGGCCAGGCCGATGACCACGGCGGCCTCGGGGCCCTTGCCCTGGACGTCGCCGACGGCGAAGCACCAGCGGCCGTCACCGGCCGGGAACAGGTCGTAGAAGTCACCGCTGGGGCCGCCCTTGTCACAGGGCTCGTAGACGAGCGCGCTGCGCACGCCCGGGATCTCGGCGACCGCACCCGGCAGCAGCCCCCGCTGCAGGACGGCGCTGATGGTGGCCTGGCGGGCGTACTGGCGGGCCGCGCCGATCGCGAGGGCGACCCGGCGGCCGAAGTCCTCGACCAGGCCGGTGATCTCGTCGGGGAAACCGGCCGGGCCGGAGCGTCCGATCACCAGCGTGCCGAGCGGGCGGCCGCCCGCGATCAGCCGGTAGGAGAGCGCCGAGCCGCAAGCGCCCTGCGGGCCGAGCGCCTCCCCGGGCCAGGGATACGGCTCGGGCCCGGACCGTAAGCCGTCCTTCACGCACGGCGGGTCCTTCTCCAGGGCGCGGCGCAGTTCCTCGATGCGGTTCTCACTGCCGTGCCAGACCCGGGCCAGCCGCGGCCCGCCCGCGCCGTTCGCGTCGCCCCAGCCGCCGGACCGCACGGTCGACTCGTCCTCCAGCCACACCGCGCACCAGTCGGCCAGCCGCGGCACGATCAGCTGGCCGGCGAGCGCGGCCACCAGGTTCTCGTCGAGCTGCCCGGCGAGCAGGTCGGAGGCCTCGGCGAGGAAGGACAGCACGCCTCTGTCCAGCCAGTCCCGGTCCCGGTCGGGGCGCTGGGGCTCGGGCGCGAGGATCTCGGCCACCTTCAGCTCCTGCTCGTCGGGGAGCGTGCCGCCGTGCCCGGTCAGACGCGCCCACACCGTCTTCGCGCCGATCCGGTAGGTGACCCCCCAGGACTCGGCGAGCGAGGCGACCAGACGCAGCCCACGCCCGTACTCCGGGGTCTCGTACGGCGTCTCGCCCGGGTGGTCGCGCGGGGCGCGGGAGGGATGGCGGTCGGTGACCTCGACGACGAACGCCGTCTCCTCCCGTGCCTCCTCCAGCCACCAGTCGACCTCGACGTCGGTGCCGGCGTGCACGACGGCGTTGGTGACGAGTTCACTGACGACCACCATGGCGTCCTCGGCGACCCGCTGTCCCGGCTCCAGCAGGCCGCAGTCGGTCCACTCGTCGAGGCAGGCGCGCACCAGCGCGCGGGCGGAACCCGGCGCGAGGGGGCTCCCGGGCAGGGTCGCGCGCCCCTGCGCGTACGCGCCCGCGCTCTCGTGCGCGGACGCCTCGTCGCGCGCAGGCGCCTCACGGACCCGGGAGACGGTCTCCCGTTGCGTGGGTATGGCCCCCATGTCCAGCTCCCCGAGCAGTTCGGACGAATACATCCCGATCGATGCGGACAGAGTGACAGACTGGCTGCGCCCATAAGCACCGAGTTACCGAAGTGGGCCGCCATGAGTGAGAACAGTGCTACGCGTGTGCTCGAAGACGGACAGAAACCGGAACAACTCCGAGCATCCGAACTGCGCCCTCTGCTCGCCGCGATGACCGCCGCCCGCGACGGCGACTTCACCAAAGTGCCCGAGACCGGCGAGGGGATGGTCGCCGAACTCACCGCGGTCTTCAACCAGATCATGGACCGCGGCGTTCACTTCAACACCGAAGTGCAGCGCGTGAAACGCGATCTGGTGCGCCACGGCCGCCTCGACGAACGGCTGTCGGCCAGCCCCGGCCAGGGCGCCTGGACGTCCCGCGTCGACGACGTCAACCAGGTACTCGACGCCCTGGTCGCCCCCGCGGCGAACGCCACACGCGTCCTGGACGCGGTGGCCGGCGGCGATCTCACCCAACGGGTCGATCTGCACGACGGCAGCCGCCAGTTGCGCGGCGATCTGCGCAGACTGGGCCGCGCGGTGAACAAGATGGTCGACCAGCTGTCCCTGTTCACCGGCGAGGTGACCCGGGTCGCGCGCGAGGTCGGCACCGAGGGGCGGCTCGGCGGCCGGGCCAAGGTGCAGCGCCTGTCCGGCAGCTGGCGGGACGTGACCGAGGCCGTCAACACCATGGCGTCCCGGCTGACCGCCCAGGTCCGCGACATCGCCCTGGTGACGACGGCCGTGGCCCGGGGTGACCTGACCCGCACGGTGACCGTCGAGGCGACCGGTGAACTGCTGGAACTGAAGCTCACCGTCAACACCATGGTCGACCAGCTGTCCGCGTTCGCGGACGAGGTGACCAGGGTCGCGCGCGAGGTCGGCACGGAGGGCCAGCTGGGCGGCCGGGCCCAGGTGCGGGGCGTCTCCGGCGTCTGGAAGGGCCTCACCGACAACGTCAACTTCATGGCGTCGAACCTGACCTCACAGGTCCGCAACATCGCCCAGGTGACGACAGCCGTCGCCAACGGCGACCTCTCGCAGAAGATCACGGTCGACGCCAAGGGCGAGATTCTCGAACTGAAGTCGACGATCAACACGATGGTCGACCAGCTGTCGGCGTTCGCCGACGAAGTCACCCGCGTCGCCCGCGAAGTCGGCACCGAAGGAAACCTCGGCGGCCGGGCGCAGGTCAGAGGCGTGTCCGGCGTCTGGAAAGACCTCACCGACAACGTCAACTTCATGGCGGACAACCTGACGAGCCAGGTCCGCAACATCGCACTCGTCTCCACGGCCGTCGCCCAGGGCGACCTCGGCAAGAAAATCACCGTGGAGGCGAAAGGCGAGATCCTCGAACTGAAATCAACCATCAACACGATGGTCGACCAGCTGTCGGCGTTCGCCGACGAAGTCACCCGCGTCGCCCGCGAAGTCGGCACTGAAGGAAACCTCGGCGGTCAGGCACAGGTCAGAGGCGTCTCCGGCGTCTGGAAAGACCTCACCGACAACGTCAACTTCATGGCGCTCAACCTGACCTCACAGGTCCGCAACATCGCCCAGGTGACGACAGCCGTCGCCAACGGCGACCTCTCCAAGAAAATCACCGTCGACGCACGCGGCGAGATCCTCGAGCTGAAGGACACCGTCAACACGATGGTGGAGCAGCTGCGGGCCTTCGCCGACGAGGTGACCCGGGTGGCCCGCGAGGTCGGCACCGACGGCCGGCTCGGCGGCCGCGCCCAGGTGCTCGGCGTCTCCGGCGTCTGGCGGGACCTGACCGACAACGTCAACTACATGGCCGACAACCTCACCTCACAGGTGCGCAACATCGCCCAGGTGGCGACGGCCGTGGCCCAGGGCGACCTGTCGAAGAAGATCGACGTGGACGCGCGCGGCGAGATCCTCGAACTGAAGACGACGATCAACACGATGGTCGACACCCTGTCGTCGTTCTCGTCCGAGGTGACCCGCGTGGCCCGCGAGGTGGGCTCCGAAGGACAACTCGGCGGCCAGGCGCGCGTGGAGGGCGTGTACGGCACCTGGAAGCGCCTGACGACCAACGTCAACGAACTCGCCCTCAACCTCACCACCCAGGTCCGCGCGATCGCCGAGGTCGCCTCGGCCGTCGCACAGGGCGACATGTCCCGGTCGATCACCGTGGAGACGCAGGGCGAGGTCGCCGAGCTGAAGGACAACATCAACCTGATGGTGGCCAACCTGCGCGAGACGACCCGCGCGAAGGACTGGCTGGAGTCCAATCTGGCCCGGCTCGCCGCGCTGATGCAGGGCCACCGGGACCTGATGGAGGTCGCCGACCTGATCCTGCGCGAACTGACCCCGCTGGTGAACGCCCAGTACGGCGCGTTCTTCCTGGCCGACCCGGACGAGGACGGCGCGGCCGTGCGCACGGCCGTAGCGGCGAAAGGCATGGCGTTCATCGCCGGCTACGGCTCCGCACAGGGCGCGATCGTGGAGACCGGCGGCCTGCCGGTGCACGGCCTGGTCCGCCAGGCGGCCCGCGAGAAGACACGGATCCTCGTCGAGGAGGCACCGCCGGACTACATCAAGATCAACAGCGGTCTCGGCGAAGCGGCGCCGACGACGATCGTCATCATCCCGATCCTCTTCGAGGACAAACTCCTCGGCGTGATCGAACTGGCCTCCTTCTCCCGCTTCTCCGACGTCCACCTGGCCTTCTTCGACCAGTTCGTCAACACCATCGGCGTGGCCATCAACACGATCATCGCCAACTCCCGCACGGAATCCCTGCTCGGCGAGTCACAACGGCTGGCGATGCAGCTCCAGGAACGTTCGGACGAACTTCAGAAACAACAGGCGGAACTTCAGCGCTCGAACGCGGAACTGGAGGAAAAAGCCGCTCTCCTGGCGACTTCTTCCCAGTACAAGTCGGAGTTCCTGGCCAACATGTCCCACGAACTGCGCACTCCGCTGAACTCCTTGCTGATCCTGGCCCGGCTGCTGTCCGACAACCCTGACGGCCGTCTCTCCGACCAGGAGGTCCAGTTCGCGACGACGATCCACCGCTCGGGCTCCGACCTCCTCCAGCTCATCAACGACATCCTGGACCTGTCGAAGATCGAGGCCGGCCGGATGGACGTACGCCCCAAACGCCTGCCTCTGATCAAACTCCTCGACTACGTCCACGCCACCTTCCGCCCGCTGACCCTGGACCGGGGTCTGGCCTTCGAGGTCGCGGTCGGCGAGGACGTACCGCGCGAGATGTACTCCGACGAACAGCGCCTCCAGCAGATCCTGCGCAACCTGCTCTCCAACGCGATCAAGTTCACCGCCAAGGGACGGGTGGAACTGCGGGTCGACCGGGTGAAGGACCCCGACCAGCACTACGTCCGCGGCAGCGACGAGGTGATCGCCTTCGAGGTGACGGACACCGGCATCGGCATCGCCGCCGAGAAACTCCCGGTGATCTTCGAGGCGTTCCAGCAGGCCGACGGCACCACGAACCGCAAGTACGGCGGCACCGGCCTCGGCCTGTCCATCAGCCGCGAGATCGCGGGCCTGCTCGGCGGCCGTATCGTCGCGGCGAGCGAACAGGGCAAGGGCTCGACGTTCACGCTGTACGTCCCCGTCGTCAGCCCCGGCCACACGGCGGCCGGTCCCACCCCGGAGGACCACGCCCTGCCGGTCCCCGGCCCCGCCCCGGCCACCACCCCCGACACCGACGACTCCTGGCCGGCTCCGGCCAAGCTGGAGGCGTGGCAGTCCGGCCGCGCCGGCCAGATCCTGCCCGGCCGGCGCGTCCTGATCATCGACGACGACATCCGCAACGTCTTCGCGCTCACCCACGTTCTGGGCCGCGTCGGCATGCCCGTGCTCTACGCGGAGAACGGCCGGGAAGGCATCGAGACCCTCGAACGCAACCCGGACGTCGAACTGGTCCTGATGGACATCATGATGCCGGAGATGGACGGCTACGAGACCATCGCAGCCATCCGCCGCGCCCCCCGCTGGACCGGCCTGCCGATCGTCGCGCTGACGGCGAAGGTGATGCCCGGCGACCGTGAGAAGTCCATCGCACGCGGCGCCAACGACTACGTACCCAAACCCGTGGACGTCGACCGGCTGCTCACCGTCGTCTGCGCACTCCTGGACCCCGACAGCACGGAAGGCGGCGAGCCCGCCGACAAGGAACGGACGGGGCGATGATCGCTGACGAGCGGGCCGGCATCCTCCTGGTCGACGACATGGAGGACAACCTGATCGCGCTGGAGGCCGTGCTGGGATCCCTGAACGAGCCGATAGTACGCGCGCGTTCCGGCGAGGAGGCGATGAAGGCCCTGCTGCGCCGCCGCTTCGCCGTGGTCCTCCTCGACATCCGCATGCCGGGCATGGACGGCTTCGAAACAGCCGCGAACATCAAACGCCTCGACCAGACGAAGGACGTCCCGATCATCTTCCTGACGGGAGCGGAGGAGGACGCCGGGTACGCGTTCCGCGGCTACGCGACAGGCGCGGCGGACTATCTGACGAAGCCCTTCGACCCGTGGGTGCTGCGGGCGAAGGTCAACGTGTTTTTGGAGCTGCACCGGAAAAACCAGCAGTTGCAGGCTCTGCTGACGCGAGAACAGGCGGATTTCAGCGAGTTGAGCAAGCGACTGGCCGTCCTGGAGGACCACTTGTCGGGAGACGGTCCGCTGGACACGGCGGCGCTGCGGGCCGAAGTCGGTGAGCTACGTCAGCTGATCCGGCCGCAGGGGCGCGGGGGACCGCGCGAGCAGTCCCCACGCACCAGCACCTGACGACGAAACCCCTACGCCTCGCGCGTCCCCGCGTACATGTCGTCGATCAAGTGCTTGTACTCCCGCTCCACAACCGGCCTCTTCACCTTCAGGCTCGGCGTGATCTCCCCGTGCTCCACATCCAGGTCCCGGGGCAGCAGCCGGAACTTCTTGATGGTCTGCCAGCGCTGCAGCCCCTCGTTGAGCTCCTTGACGTATCCGTCGACCATCTCGACGGTCGCCGGCGCGGCCACCACCTCGGCGTAGGACCTGCCGTCCAGGCCGTTCTCCTTGGCCCATTCCAGGACCGCGACCTCGTCGAGGGCGATCAGGGCCGTGCAGTAGTTCCGGTCGGCGCCGTGGACGAGGATGTTGGAGACGTACGGGCAGACCGCCTTGAACTGTCCCTCGACCTCGGCGGGCGCGATGTACTTGCCGCCGGACGTCTTGATGAGGTCCTTCTTGCGGTCGGTGATCCGCAGATAGCCGTCGGGGGACAGCTCACCGATGTCACCGGTGTGGAACCACCCGTCGGCTTCGAGGACCTCCGCGGTCTTCTCGGGCAGCCCGTGGTAGCCCTGCATGATGCCGGGGCCGCGGAGCAGGATCTCCCCGTCGTCGGCGATCCGCACCTCGCAGCCGGGCAGCGGCTTGCCGACCGTACCGGTGCGATAGGCCTCGCCGGGGTTCACGAAGGACGCGGCGGAGGACTCCGTCAGACCGTAGCCCTCGAGGATGTGCACACCGGCGCCGGCGAAGAAGTAGCCGATCTCGGGGGCCAGCGCGGCGGACCCGGAGACACAGGCCCGCAGCCGCCCGCCGAAGGCCTCCCGCAGCTTGGAGTAGACGAGCCCGTCGGCGACCTTGTGCTTGGCGGTGAGCGCGAAGGGCGCGGTGGCGGAGCCGGTGCGGCGGAAGTTGTCCTGGGTGGCCTTGGCGTACTCGCGGGCGACGTCGGCCGCCCACTGGAAGATCTTGTACTTGGCCGCACCGCCGGCACGGGCCTTCGCGGCGACACCGTTGTAGACCTTCTCGAAGATGCGCGGCACGGCAGCCATGTACGTCGGCTGCACGACCGGCAGATTCTCGATGATCTTGTCGACGCGGCCGTCGACGGCGGTGACATGGCCGACCTCGATCTGCCCGGAGGTGAGCACCTTGCCGAAGACATGGGCGAGCGGCAGCCACAGGTACTGCACGTCGTCGGCGCTGATCAGCCCGGTCGCGGCGATCGCCTTCGCCATGTACGACCAGTTGTCCTGCGGCAGCCGTACGCCCTTGGGGCGGCCGGTGGTGCCGGAGGTGTAGATGAGCGTGGCGAGCTGGTCCTTGGTGATCGCGCCGACGCGTTCCTTGATCAGCTCGGGGTGCTTCTCCAGGTACTTGGCACCGCGCTCCTCCAGCTCGGCGAGGGTGAGAACCCAGTCGCCCGTCTCCACGCCGGCCGGGTCGATGACGACGACATGGGTGAGTTCGGGCAGCTCGGCGCGCTTCTCGACGGCCTTGGCGACCTGTGCCGCGTCCTCCGCGATCAGCACCCGGCTGCCGGAGTCGGAGAGGATGAACGCCGATTCCTCGGCATTGGTCTGCGGATAGACGGTCGTGGTGGCCGCTCCGGCGCACAGGATGCCGAGGTCGGCGAGGATCCACTCGACGCGGGTGGAGGCGGCGAGGGCGACCCGCTGCTCGGGCTGGATGCCGAGTTCGATGAGACCGGCCGCGATCGCGTAGACGCGTTCGGCCGCCTGCGCCCAGCTCAGCGACTTCCAGTCGTCCGGGCCCTGACCGGAGGCGGCGGGCACCGGGTACCGGTAGGCCTCGGCGTCCGGTGTGGCCGCCACACGCTCCAGGAAGAGGGCCGCCACGGACGGCGGACGGTTCTCGATCAGTGTCTGCGTGTCGCTCACGACATCCTCCGGGGGCCCGCGACGGTGCGGCTGGCTCAGTGCGGCTGGGTTTACTCACGGTGCGGTTCGCACTACTTGTTTAACTCGCGAGTAACTATCGAGCAGGGATCAGAGTAAGCCGCGACCGGCCTGTACGTAAGGGGCTTCGGCCTGTCTGTTTCCCCGCATGTTCCACACAGAGCGACCCTACGCACGCGTAGGGGTCCGCCGCGCTTTCGCACGGCAGACCCCTGTTGCACCCGTTTTGCGGCCATAGCCGACTGTTACCGGCGGTTACTTCTTGCTCTTGGTCGATCCCGCGCTGTCATCACTGCTGAGGACGGCGATGAAGGCCTCCTGCGGAACCTCCACGGAACCCACCATCTTCATGCGCTTCTTGCCTTCCTTCTGCTTCTCCAGCAGCTTGCGCTTACGGGAGATGTCACCGCCGTAGCACTTGGCCAGGACGTCCTTGCGGATGGCGCGGATGGTCTCGCGGGCGATCACCCGGGAGCCGATGGCGGCCTGGATGGGCACCTCGAAGGCCTGCCTGGGGATGAGCTCGCGCAGCTTGGCGACGAGCCGCACCCCGTACGCGTACGCCGCGTCCTTGTGCGTGATCGCCGAGAAGGCGTCCACCTTGTCGCCGTGCAGCAGGATGTCGACCTTGACCAGGCTGGACGTCTGCTCGCCGGTGGGCTCGTAGTCCAGCGACGCGTAACCACGCGTCTTCGACTTCAACTGGTCGAAGAAGTCGAAGACGATCTCCGCGAGCGGCAGCGTGTACCGGATCTCGACGCGGTCCTCGGACAGGTAGTCCATGCCGAGCAGGGTGCCGCGCCGGGTCTGGCACAGCTCCATGATCGAGCCGATGAACTCGCTGGGCGCCAGGATGGTGGCGCGCACGACCGGCTCGTACACCTCGCCGATCTTCCCCTCGGGGAACTCGCTCGGGTTGGTGACCGTGTGCTCGCTGCCGTCCTCCATGACGACGCGGTAGACCACGTTCGGGGCCGTCGCGATCAGGTCGAGCCCGAACTCGCGCTCCAGCCGCTCCCGGATCACGTCCAGGTGCAGCAGGCCGAGGAAGCCGACACGGAAACCGAAGCCGAGGGCGGCGGAGGTCTCCGGCTCGTAGACGAGCGCGGCGTCGTTGAGCTGCAGCTTGTCGAGGGCCTCGCGCAGCTCGGGATAGTCGGAGCCGTCCAGCGGATACAGACCGGAGAAGACCATCGGCTTCGGGTCCTTGTAGCCGCCGAGCGCCTCCGTGGCGCCCTTGTGCTGGCTGGTGACGGTGTCACCGACCTTGGACTGCCGGACGTCCTTCACACCGGTGATCAGATAGCCCACCTCGCCGACGCCGAGGCCGTCGGCGCCCAGCATCTCGGGCGAGTTCGTACCGATCTCCAGCAGCTCGTGGGTGGCGCCCGTCGACATCATCTTGATGCGCTCGCGCTTGTTGAGCTGGCCGTCGATGACACGGACGTAGGTGACGACACCACGGTAGGAGTCGTAGACCGAGTCGAAGATCATCGCGCGGGCGGGCGCGTCGGCGACGCCGACCGGCGCCGGGATCTCCTCGACGACCTTGTTCAGCAGGGCGTCGACGCCCACACCGGTCTTGGCGGAGACCCGCAGCACGTCGTCCGGTTCGCAGCCGACCAGGTTCGCCAGTTCCTCGGCGAACTTCTCCGGCTGTGCGGCCGGCAGGTCGATCTTGTTGAGCACGGGGATGATCGCGAGGTCGTTCTCCATCGCCAGGTAGAGGTTGGCGAGGGTCTGCGCCTCGATGCCCTGGGCGGCGTCGACGAGGAGGACGGTCCCCTCGCAGGCCGCCAGCGACCGCGAGACCTCGTAGGTGAAGTCGACGTGCCCCGGGGTGTCGATCATGTTGAGGATGTGCGTGCTGCCCTGGTCGGGGCCCTCGGTGGGGGCCCAGGGCAGACGCACCGCCTGGGACTTGATCGTGATGCCGCGTTCGCGCTCGATGTCCATCCGGTCGAGGTACTGAGCACGCATCTGCCGCTGCTCGACCACACCGGTCAGCTGGAGCATCCGGTCGGCGAGCGTGGACTTGCCGTGGTCGATGTGCGCGATGATGCAGAAATTGCGGATCAGAGCCGGGGCGGTACGGCTCGGCTCGGGCACATTGTTAGGGGTCGCGGGCACGCAGGGTCCTGTCTCTTGAGGCGCCTTATGCCTCGGGTCGGATCGATACGTAGCCTCCATGGTCCCATGGCGGGGGACCGGGGACCGGTTTGGGCGGTTCCCCGCCCCGCTGCTAGTCTGGGCAGCTGTGTCTCATGCCCTCTCAGCGCGAGGCACGTCTTCGAGAAATCATCGGTACGGGATCTGCACGGTCCCGCACCAGAACCTGAAAAGGCTCTTTCGTGGCGAACATCAAGTCCCAGATCAAGCGGATCAAGACCAACGAGAAGGCTCGTCAGCGCAACAAGGCTGTCAAGTCCTCCCTCAAGACCGCGATCCGCAAGGCCCGCGAGGCCGCTGCCGCGGGTGACGTCGAGAAGGCCACCGAGTACCAGCGCGCCGCGTCGCGTGCACTCGACAAGGCCGTCTCGAAGGGCGTCATCCACAAGAACCAAGCCGCCAACAAGAAGTCGGCGCTCGCTTCCAAGGTCGCGTCTCTCCAGGGCTGACACTTGATACGACGCCGGAAGGATCCGGGCGGGCCCTCTCTCATCCGCCCCCGACCGGCCCCCAGAGCCTGTTCGCGGCCTGCGTTCGCCACGCGGGAACGGGCTCGAAAAGCTTGAACCGAGGCCCCGGCATTCCACCCTTCCCCAGGGCGGCCGCCGGGGCTTTCGGCATTCCGGGCCAACCCGTCCTCCAGCGGCTGGCCCGGCCTGTTACCCCCGGCCTTTACCCCCGGCCTCGCGACCGCGCCGCCCGCGCGATGGTCACCACGGCCTTCTCCAGGGCGTACTCGGGATCGTCCCCGCCGCCCTTGACGCCCGCATCGGCCTCGGCGACCGCCCGCAGCGCCACCGCCACCCCGTCGGGCGTCCAGCCCCGCATCTGCTGCCGTACCCGGTCGATCTTCCACGGCGGCATCCCGAGCTCCCGCGCGAGATCCGCGGGCCGGCCGCCCCGCGCCCCCGACAGCTTCCCGATCGCCCGCACCCCCTGCGCGAGCGCACTGGTGATCAGGACCGGGGCGACCCCGGTCGCCAGCGACCAGCGCAACGCCTCCAGCGCCTCCGCCGTACGCCCTTCCACGGCCCGGTCGGCGACGGTGAAGCTCGACGCCTCGGCCCGCCCGGTGTAGTACCGCCCGACGACGGCCTCGTCGATGGTGCCCTCGACGTCGGCGGCGAGCTGGGTCACGGCGGAGGCCAGCTCCCGCAGGTCGCTGCCGATGGCGTCGACGAGCGCCTGGCAGGCCTCGGGGGTGGCCGAGTGTCCCAGCGCACGGAACTCGCTCCGGGTGAACGCGAGCCGGTCCGCCGGCTTGGTCATCTTCGGGCAGGCGACCTCCCGCGCCCCCGCCTTGCGCGCCGCGTCCAGCAGCCCCTTGCCCTTGACCCCGCCCGCGTGCAGCAGCACCAGGGTGATCTCCTCGGCGGGCGCCCCGAGGTACGCCTTCACGTCCTTGATCGTGTCGGCGGACAGGTCCTGCGCGTTGCGTACGACCACGACCTTGCGCTCCGCGAAGAGCGACGGGCTGGTCAGCTCGGCGAGTGTGCCGGGCTGCAACTGGTCCGGGGTCAGATCCCGCACGTCCGTGTCGGCGTCGGCGGCCCGGGCGGCCGCCACCACCTGCTGCACGGCGCGGTCGAGCAGCAGCTCCTCCTGCCCCACGGCGAGCGTCAGCGGGGCGAGCGGATCGTCATCAGCGGTCTTCTTTGCCATCGCGCCAAGCATCCCACGGCCCACTGACAGCGCGGCCGCGCCGCCTGCCGAGGCATCCGCAGCCGCTACGGTTCCTCCCGCCAGCCCTCCCACTCCCCCGCGAACTCGTCCAGCTCCGCCGGGTCCAGCCGCCCCTCCGCGTCCCTCAGCAGCACCAGCCACTGCGCGTCCTCGGCGTCGTCCTCCCCCGCCAGCGCGTCCCGCACCAGCCGCGGCTCCTCACCGGTCCCGAAGCGCTCCCCGAGCGCCTCGGCGGCTTCCTCCGCCGCATCCCGGTCCGGCAGCACCAGCACATGTCTCACATCGCTCACGGCACCATTCTCGGCTACCGCCGCCGGCCCGGACGAGCCGGAGCGGCCCGCTCAGCCCTTGGGCACGATCTGCACGTCGAGGTCGACGCGGATGGTCGGCCCGACGACCGCGATCCCGCGCGCCAGCATCGTCTGCCAGCTCACGGTGAAGTCGTCCCGGTGCAGTTCGGTCGTGGCCCGGCAGGCCGCCCGCACCTCGCCCTCCATGCCGTTGCCGAGCCCGAGGTACTCCGTGTCGAGGGTGACCGTCCGCGTCACGCCGTGCAGGGACAGTGCCCCGGTGACGGCCCATCTGGTGCCGCCCCGGTGCACGAACCGGTCACCGTAGAACTCCAGCGTCGGAAACCGCAGCACGTCCAGGAAGTCCGCCGACCGCAGATGGTCGTCCCGCATCCGCACGCCCGTGTCGATGGTCGCGGCGTCGATCACGACGTGCAGGGCGGACCGCTCCACCGGCTCGGCGATCCGCACCGCGCCCGCGAACGAGTTGAACCGCCCGTGGATCCGGGCCAGTCCGATGTGCCTGGCGGTGAAGGCGATCGAGGAATGCGTCGGCTCGATCGCCCATTCCCCGGGCGCCGGCAGTTCCGGCGGCTGGGCGGCCTGGAGGGTCACGTCTCCGAGCGAGGCGAGGCAGTTCTCGTCGACCCGCGCGGTGGCCCGGTACGGCGTGAACCCCTCGGCGGACACCGCGAGCCGGTACTCCCCGGCCGGCACGGTCGTCACGAACGACCCGTAGGGATCCGCGCCCCCGCTGACCACCGTGCGCCCCATGGTGTCGCTGACCGCGAACTCGGCGTTCGTCACCGGCTCGTTGACCGGATCGAGCACCCGGCAGCTCAGGACCCCTGCGTCGGGCGGCGTCTGCACCGCCGCGAGGGGACTCGTCCGCTGCACCCGGTTCGTTCGGTTTCCCCTCAAGCCGCCGAACATCCACGCCACCCCTGTACGCCTCGCCACCGTCCGTTGCCGAAGAAACATTCGATCACTGATGAGGCTTTCGGGGCAACACAGGCCCACATCGCGGGAATCTGGCAGATGAGCCTGAACTACCCATGAGTAGCATGCTACGCGCCGGTAATAACGTGTTCTCCCGTGACGCCTGAATTAGCCATTCTGGTTGGTGTTCCGCCGATTTCGCACAGCGGGCACACGGTCCAGCGTGATCCCGAACCGCTCCCGGTAGACCCCCAGAACCTCCTCGTCGCGCTCCAACTCCCGTACCTCACGCGCCCCGCCCGCCGCCGTCACCGTCAGCGTCCGCCCGCTGAGCGTGATCCGCCCGCCGTCCTCGGTGACCCGGGAACACACCAGCGACTGCGTGAAGTGGGACGACGGCGAAGTGCTGTGCCACCACGCCCCGGCCGTGAAGTCCCCGAGCACCCGCGGCCGGACCTCCAGCCGGTACTGCGGCCTCCCGTCCCGCAGCACGTCCAGGTCCCCGGCCGCCGCACCCGTTCGTCCCCCGGCACCCGCCGCGTCCGGCCCGGCCCCGGTGATCCGGAACGTGCCGCCCGGGTCCACCTGCTCACCCCGCTCCGCGAACGCCAGCGGGTAGTGGCTGTGCGTCCCGAACCCGACGTCGGCGAGCCACTCGCCCCCGTCCACCGTCCCGACCCGCAGCGCGAGATGGTCGTACGGGATCCCCAGCCGCCCCTGATCCCCGTACACCCGCCCCGCCAGCAGCGTCACCTCGAAACCGAGCGCGGCCAGCAACGCCGAGAAGGCGCCGTTGAGTTCGTAGCAGAACCCGCCCCGGCCCGCGCCCACCACCTTGTCCACCAGCCGCTTCTCCTCCAGCACGATCTCCTCGCCGAGGTGGATCGACAGGTTCTCGAAGGGCACGGCCCGCAGATGCCTCAGCTGCAGATCCCGCAGGGCCTCAGCGGTGGGCCGGGCCGGGCGGGCGGCCCCGAGCCGGTGGAGGTAGGCGTCGGTCTGCGTGGAGTTCACCGAGTTCATGCCCTCAGTCTCGCGCCACCGCCAGCTCTCCCGCCTCCCGTCCCGTACGGCCGCCGGTCACGGCGAGCGCCCCGTCCCGGTCGGTCCGCAGCACCACCGCCCCGGCAGCCCTGAGCCGCGCCACCGTGTCCGGCGCCGGGTGCCCGTACGGGTTGTCCGCCCCGCACGAGATGAGCGCGACCCTGGGCGCCACCAGTCGCAACAGTTGCGGATCCTGATACGCGGAGCCGTGATGAGCCACTTTCAGAACGTCCACCCGGCCCAGTCCGGCGGCCGCCGGTGATCTCAGCAGCTCCTGCTGGGCCGGGGGTTCGAGGTCTCCGAGCAGCAGCATCCGCAGTCCGGCCGAGCGGACCAGCAGGGCGACACTGGCGTCGTTCGGGCCGTCCGGTTCCGGTGCCGGGTCCGGGGGCGGCCACAGCACCTGCCAGTCCAGCCCGCCGGTGCTGCGCCGCTCCCCGGCGACCGCGCGCGTGACCGGGATCCGGTGTTCGGCCGCCTCCCTCCGTACGAACTCGGCCTGTTCCGCCGGTTCCTCGAACCCGGTCGTCTCGATCTGCGCGACGGTCCGCCCGCGCAGCACCCCGGGCAGCCCGCCGACATGGTCGGCATGGAAGTGGGTCAGGACGACGAGCGGGACCCGGGTGATGCCGAGTTCCCGCAGGCAGTGGTCGACCAGCGTCGGGTCGGGCCCGGCGTCCACCACCACGCCCGTGCCCGCGCCCGCCGCGAGCACCGTCGCGTCGCCCTGCCCGACGTCGCACATCGCCAGTCGCCAGCCGGGCGGCGGCCAGCCCGTGATCACCCGGGTCAGCGGTGCCGGCCGTACCACCAGCAGCACGAGCAGCACCCCGAGCGCCCCGCACCACCACGGATGCCGCAGCAACCGCCGCCCCAGCGGTACGACGACCACCGTGAATCCGGCCAGCAGCAGCGCCCCCGCCCAGCTCCCGGGCCAGTCCACGCCCGCGCCCGGCAGCGCGGCCCCGGTCCGGGCGATCCCCGCGATCCACCCGGCCGGCCAGCCCGCGCACCACGCCAGCACCTTGGCCAACGGCATCGCCACCGGGGCCGCCGCGAGCGCCGCGAACCCCAGCACCGTGGCCGGCGCGACGGCGATCTCGGCCAGCAGATTGCACGGCACCGCCACCAGACTCACCCGCGCCGACAGCACCGCGACCACCGGCGCGCACACCGCCTGCGCGGCGGCAGCGGCGCCCAGGCCCTCGGCCAGCCGCTCCGGCACCCCGCGCCGTCGCAGCGCCTCGCTCCAGCCGGGCGCCAGCACCAGCAGCGCCCCGGTGGCCAGCACGGACAGCAGGAAGCCGTAACTGCGTGCCAGCCACGGGTCGTACAGCACCAGCAGCAGAACCGCCGTCGCCAGCGCCGGGATCAGGGACCTGCGGCGGCCGGTCGCCAGGGCGAGCAGGGCGACGGCTCCGCAGGCCGCGGCCCGCAGCACGCTGGGGTCCGGCCGGCACACGACGACGAAGCCGAGGGTGAGCGCTGACGCGAACAGCGCGGTCGATCGCAGCGACAGCCCCAGGCGCGGGGCGAGGCCCCGCCGCTCGACCTGCTGGGCCAGTCCCGGCGGTCCGACGAGCAGGGCGAGCAGGATGGTGAGGTTGCTGCCCGAGACCGCGAGGGTGTGCGCCAGATCGGTCTCCTCGAAGGCCTCGTCCAGTTCGGGCGTGATCCGCGAGGTGTCCCCGACGACCAGTCCGGGCAGCAGTGCCCGCGCGTCCTCGGGCAGCCCCTCGGTCGCCTCCCGCAGTCCGGCCCGCAACCGCCCGGCCAGCCGCTGCGGCCCACTCGCCTCGCCCACCACCACCGGCGCGGGACGCTCCCGCACCCGCAGCATCGCCGCGGTCCGGTCCCCGCCGGCCGTCGCCGGCGCCAGCCGCCCGCTCACCCGCAGCCGCGTGGAGGGCAGCAGCCCGAGCCACTGCGCGCGGCCGCCGCCACCGGGCGCCCGCACCCCCGGGTCGACGGCCATCAGCACCGGCGAGCGCGTCGTCACCGCCGTCCCGTCACCGCTCTCCACCCGCCGTACCTCGCCGCGCACCAGCACGGCGGCCGGCGTGGCGTGGTCCCCCTGCACGCGCGGCCTGCTGACCCACGGGTCGCCCGTGAGCTCCACCTCGACCGTCACGGTCGCGTAGGCGCGGGCCAGCCCGGGCACCGGCCCCCGGCGCACATCCGCCCCGTGCAGCCCCGCGGAGGCGGCGGCCCCGGCGACACAGAGAAGCAGCGCACCGACGGAGGCGTTCCGCCAAGTCGGCCGCAGCGGCGGGGAGTTGCTGGTCACCGTCGCCGGCCGGAGGGCCGGGGAGGTGTCGGTCACCGTCCCTGGCCGGCGGCCCGCGCGGCTGCGCCAGAGCAGGATCAGGCCGGCGACCAGGCAGGCGACGGCGGTCCCGGCCGTCCACCCCGGCGGTGCGTCCAGGGTCAGTGCCGCCGTCGCCCAGGCGGCCAGCGCGGGCGGCACCAGCCGCAGGTCGGCCGCCGTGTCCTGCCGGGGGTGCGCGGTCCCCAGCCGCCTGCCCGAGCCGGCATGCACGGACCGGCGTACGGGCGCGGATCCCGGCGGGCCCTGGCCGGTCGCGGGGCTCATGGCCGTACCAGATCCCGCAGGTCGGAGAAGCGGCGGTCGCCGATGCCCTTGACCTGGCGGAGTTCGTCGACCGAGCGGAAACCGACGTGCTCGGTCCGGTAGTCGACGATGTGCTGCGCCAGCACCGGGCCGACTCCGGGCAGGGCGTCGAGCTGCTCCACGGTCGCCGTGTTCAGGGAGACCGGTGCGGCCGGGCCGGTGCCCGTCGCGGCACCCTCCGCGACCTGTCCCGGGGCGGCCGGCGGGGCGGGGCCCCCGACGACGATCTGTTCGCCGTCCACCAGGAAACGGGCGCGGTTGAGTCCGCCGGTGTCCGTACCGGGCCGAACCCCGCCCGCCGCCCGCAGCGCGTCGGTCACCCGGGACCCGGCCGGCAGGGAGTGGACCCCCGGCTCACGCACCTTCCCGGTGACGTCCACGACGATCTCGCCGCCCGGCCCCGCCGGCCCGGCGGGCGCCGCTGCGGTACCGGTGCCCGCGGCCGGAACCTTCTCCTCGCCCCCCTCGTACGGCGCCTCGGCACGCACCACCTCCGGCGCGCTCACCGATTCGGTCCGGCCCGTCCAGAAGTGCTGCACGGCCAGGGCCCCGGCCACGACGAGGACCACCCCGAGGGCCACCGCGCCCCGGCGTTCCAACCCGCAGCGGGTCGCCAGCCACACCGGCATCCGCTCCCGCACGGCGAGCCCGACCCGGGCCCGCAGCCTGGGGAGCGCGGGTTCGCGCAGGGCCGTGGTCTCGCCGGCGAGCGCACGGGCCGAGGACACCACGGCCGCCGCCGTGGACAGTGCGGCCGCGGCGGTACGCACCCCGGACGCGGCGGCGCGCACCCCGGAGGTGGCCGCCGTCAGTCCGGAGGTGGCCGCCGTCGGTCCTGAGGTGGCCGCGGTCAGTCCGGCCGCCGCACCGGTGCCGGTCACCGTTCCGGCGTGCGGGGGTCCGTGTCCCGGCTCCGGCCTGGTGACTCCCCGTTCGCCGAAGAGGAGTTCCGCCCGGCGGCGCAGTTCTTCCGCCGGGGCCGGGCGGTGGCGGGTGCGGACCCGGAC
This sequence comes from Streptomyces sp. NPDC048254, assembly GCF_043201895.1. NCBI lineage: Bacteria > Bacillati > Actinomycetota > Actinomycetes > Kitasatosporales > Streptomycetaceae > Streptomyces > Streptomyces sp. NPDC048254. Next base: position 661,667 of record NZ_JBICZJ010000001.1, on the reverse strand, counting down.
CGGGGACCGGCGGTGCCGGGTACGGCCGTCGGAAGTGGGGCCCCGGCCCGGGCCACTGGTCGCGTGTGTCTCGTGTGAGCGTGATCGAAGTGCCATGCGACGAGGATGGGGCTTTCCGCCGACTCGCGATGATCTTGCTCAAGTTCCGTGGATCACGGCCCGGTTGTGGATAACTTCGCCACCCACACGAGTGAAACCGGCGGGGCTGCCGCCCGCGGATCCACAGGTCACCGCGGTGAGACGACCGCCCCGAGCAGCCCGGGTCCGGTGTGCGCGCCGATGACCGCACCGACCTCGCTCACATGCAGCTCGACCAGCCCCGGGACCCGCGCCCGCAGCCGGTCGGCGAGGGCCGCGGCCCGTTCGGGGGCGGCGAGATGGTGAACGGCGATGTCCACCTCGGCACCGCCCGCCCGGTCGGCGGCGAGTTCCTCAAGGCGGGCGATGGCGCGGGACGCCGTCCGCACCTTCTCCAGGGGCTCGACGCGGCCGCCGTCCAGCTGGAGCAGGGGCTTCACGGCGAGCGCGGAGCCCAGCAGGGCCTGCGCCGCTCCGATGCGGCCGCCGCGGCGCAGATAGTCGAGGGTGTCGACGTAGAAGTACGCGGTCGTGCCGGCGGCCCGTTTCTCCGCCGCCGTGACGGCCTCGTCTGCGGTGCCGCCCGCCTCGGCGGCCTCGGCCGCCGCGAGCGCGCAGAAACCGAGCGCCATCGCGACCATCCCGGTGTCCACCACCCGCACCGGGACGGGTGCTTCGCGGGCCGCGATGACCGCCGCGTCGTAGGTGCCCGACAGTTCGGCGGACAGGTGGAGCGAGACGATACCGGTGGCACCGGACTCGGCGACCTTGCGGTACGTTTCGGCGAACTCCTCGGGGCTGGGCCGCGACGTGGTGACCGAGCGCCGCTTCTGCAGAGCCTGGGCCAGGGAACGGGTCGAGATCTCGGTGCCCTCTTCGAACACCCGGTCGCCGAGGACCACGGTCAGGGGCACCGCGGTGATGCCGTGGCGCTCCATCGTCCGCGGCGGCAGGTAGGCCGTTGAATCGGTGACGATCGCGACATGGCGGGACATGAGCTGGAGGTTACCTGGCGTAGCCCAGGGGCGGCAGCCCGCCCCCGCCCGCCCCGACCAGGACCGGCCGTATCAAGTGGTGCTCTCCGGCCGGGGCTTCTTCTGCCAGGGGTAAACCTGACGCCGCCCGGGCGGGGTGATCGCGGGCTGCGCCGGGTCTCCGTCCGGGGCGGACCGGGGTGCCTCGGGCCAGGTCTGGCGGTCGCCCCGACCGGCGGCGGCCTCGGGCCACGGCGGGGTTTCGGGCGCGGGGGCAGGACGCGACCAGTGCCGCAGGGCGTCGGCCTCGACGCCGATCTGCGTGCTCAAGGTGTCCAGATCGTCGTCGGCGAACCGGTGGGCGCGGTCACGCGCTGCCCACCGCAACGCGTCCGCGGACTCGGTGATGCGCGTGGTGCGCCGGCGCAGTTCGGGCAGCCGCGCGGCGAGCGTGGTCCGGTCCGGCTCGGACTCCAGGCGCCGGAGCTCGCCGTCCAGTTCGTGTCCGTGCGCACTGAGCCGCTGGAAGAGGCCGAGGGACTCCTTCAGCGACTCGTCCTCGGCGACGCCCGCGTCCAGCGCGTCCTGGGTGGCCCGCATCGAGGTGCGCAGGGTGAGCCGCAGCTGGGCGAGCTCGGCCGCCGGGCCGATCTGGACCATGGACTTGGCGCGCAGCGTGTGGTCCTCGACCGTCCGCCGGGCCTGCGTGATCGTACGGTCCACACCGCGCTTGGCGGCGCCGACCGCCTTGAACGTGACGTACGCCCCGCCCGCGACGAAGAGCAGGAAGAGCACGGCGAATACGGCGATCACAGCTTCCACGGTGCTCCTCCTCCGCTGACGGCCACCCGACCGCCTCCGAGCACGGCAGGGGGCGGCCGCCCTCTTCAACGGTAAACGCAAAGGGCAGGCCCGGAGTTCCAGAAAGACCCCGAACCTGCCCTTAGGGGACCGCCCGGAGGCGGCCCGTGGCCGTTACGCCGTGACGATGTTCACCAGCTTCGGCGCGCGGACGATCACCTTGCGGATGCCCGCGCCGTCCAGCGCCGCCACGACCTTCTCGTCGGCCAGCGCCGCCTTCTCCAGCTCCTCGTCGGAGATCGCCGGCGGCACCTCCAGACGGGCCTTGACCTTGCCCTTGATCTGCACGACGCAGGTCACGGTCTCGTCCACGACGTAGTCCGGGTCGGCGACCGGGAAGTCCCGGTGCACGACCGAGTCGCTGTGCCCCAGCTTGCGCCACAGCTCCTCGGCGACGTGCGGGGCCAGCGGCGCGATCATCAGCACCAGAGGCTCGGCGACCGTACGCGGCACCGAGCCGCCCGCCTTGGTCAGGTGGTTGTTCAGCTCGGTGACCTTGGCGATGGCGGTGTTGAAGCGCAGGCCCTCCAGGTCCTGGCGGACGCCGTCGATCGCCTTGTGCAGAGCACGCAGCGTGGCCTCGTCGGCATCGGCGTCGGTGACGGTGGCCTCACCGGTCGCCTCGTCGACGATGACGCGCCACAGCCGCTGCAGCAGCCGGAACTGGCCGACCACCGCGCGCGTGTCCCACGGCCGGGAGACGTCCAGCGGACCCATCGCCATCTCGTACAGGCGCAGCGTGTCGGCACCGTACTCGGCGCAGATCTCGTCCGGAGTCACCGCGTTCTTCAGGGACTTGCCCATCTTGCCCAGCAGCCGGGTGACCTTCTCGCCCTGGTAGTAGTAGGCACCGTCCTGCTCCTCGACCTCGGCTGCGGGCACCGGGAAGCCGCGGCCGTCGCGGTAGACGTAGGCCTGGATCATGCCCTGGTTGAACAGCTTGTGGAACGGCTCAACGGACGAGACGTGCCCCAGGTCGTACAGGACCTTCGACCAGAAACGGGCGTACAGCAGGTGCAGCACCGCGTGCTCGGCGCCGCCGACGTACAGGTCGACACCGCCGTGCGGCATGCCCTGGCGGGGACCCATCCAGTACCGCTCGATCTCCGGATCGACCAGCTGCTGGTCGTTGTGCGGGTCCAGGTAGCGCAGCTCGTACCAGCAGGAACCGGCCCAGTTGGGCATGGTGTTGGTCTCGCGGCGGTACTTCCTCGGCCCGTCGCCCAGGTCCAGGGTGACGTTGACCCATTCCTCGTTGCGCGACAGCGGCGTCTCGGGCTGGGTGTCCGCGTCCTCCGGGTCGAAGGTGCGCGGCGAGTAGTCCTCGACCTCCGGCAGCTCCAGCGGCAGCATCGACTCGGGCAGCGCGTGGGCGACGCCGTCCTCGTCGTAGACGATCGGGAAGGGCTCGCCCCAGTAGCGCTGGCGGCTGAACAGCCAGTCGCGCAGCCGGAAGTTGACGGTGCCCTCGCCGATGCCCTTGCGGGCCAGCCACTCGGTGATGCGGGCCTTGGCCTCGGCGACCGGCAGACCGTCCAGCTTGATGTCGTCGTTGGAAGAGTTGATGATCTCCGCGTCGTAGGAGCCGAAGGCGTCCTCCCACGTCGAGGTGTCGGTGCCGCGGCCGTCGGTCGGTTCGACGATGCAGACGATCGGCAGCTCGAAGGCGCGCGCGAACTCGAAGTCGCGCTGGTCACCGGCCGGGACGGCCATGATCGCGCCGGTGCCGTAGCCCATCAGCACGTAGTCGGCGACGAACACCGGGATCTTGTCGCCGTTGACCGGGTTGGTCGCGTACGCGCCCGTGAAAACGCCGGTCTTGTCCTTGGCCTCGGCCTGCCGCTCCACATCGGACTTGGCGCCGGCCTGCGCGCGGTACGCGGCCACGGCCTCGGCGGGCGTCGCGTGGCCGCCGGTCCACACGCCGTGGGTGCCCTCGGGCCAGGCGGCCGGGACGAACTTGTCGACCAGCGGGTGCTCGGGTGCCAGCACCATGTAGGTCGCGCCGAACAGGGTGTCGGGGCGCGTGGTGAAGACGGTGATCTTCTCGCCGTCGATCGGGAAGTCGACGCGGGCGCCCTCGCTGCGGCCGATCCAGTTGCGCTGCTGCAGCTTGATGGCCTCGGGCCAGTCCAGCTCGTTCAGGTCGTCCAGCAGCCGGTCGGCGTAGGCGGTGATGCGCATGTTCCACTGGCGCAGCTTGGCCTTGAAGACGGGGAAGTTGCCGCGCTCGGAGCGTCCGTCGGCGGTGACCTCCTCGTTGGCCAGCACGGTGCCCAGCCCAGGGCACCAGTTGACCGGCGCGTCCGAGGCGTAGGCCAGGCGGAACTCGCCCAGCACGTCGCCGCGCTCGGTTGCGGTCAGTTCGTTCCACGCGCGCGTGTGGCCCGGTACGGCTCGCTCACCGGACTCGAACTGGGCGATCAGCTCGGAGATCGGGCGGGCCTTGTTCGCCTCGTCGTCGTACCAGGAGTTGAAGATCTGCAGGAAGATCCACTGGGTCCACTTGTAGTAGTCCGGGTCGATCGTGGCGAACGACCGGCGCTTGTCGTGGCCCAGGCCCAGCCGGCGCAGCTGGGCCTTCATGTTCTCGATGTTGGACTCGGTGGACACCCGCGGGTGCGTGCCGGTCTGCACGGCGTACTGCTCGGCGGGCAGGCCGAAGGCGTCGAAGCCCAGGGTGTGCAGGACGTTGTGGCCGTTCATCCGCTGGAAGCGGGCGAACACGTCCGTGGCGATGTAGCCCAGGGGGTGGCCGACGTGCAGTCCCGCCCCGGACGGGTACGGGAACATGTCCATGATGAACTTCTTGGGCCTGGCGACCACCTCGGGGTCGCCGGCCAGGTCGCCCTTGGGATTCGGCGCCGCGTACGTGCCGTCGGCGTCCCAGAAGTCCTGCCAGCGTGCCTCGATCTCGGCCGCCAGGGCGGCCGTGTAGCGGTGCGGCGCGGCCTCCGCCGACGTGGCGGCGGCAGCGGGGTTCGTCTCGCTCATGATCCTCAAAGCTCCATCGATCGTCTCTGCCTGCGGCTGTGACTTGCTAGAAACGAAAAATCCCCTCGCACAGGAGGGGACGCCGCGCCGATGCCGACCGGCCGTTTGTTCCGGCGGTCGGGACTGATCAGCGCGGCCCGCTAAGCAGAAGGCGTACGGCACGCATGGCGTCAGGGTACCGCAGCACTTGAGCAAGCCGCGACGCGCTTACGTATCAACGGTTGACACGTACGTCTAAGGCGACAACCGGGACGAGAGTTGAACCAGGTTCAAAACTTACTTCGCGTAACAACCACTAAGGGACACCACAAGGCCCGCATTGCCCTTTGATAACAACGCAATAACTCAAACCTCGTACTGATCGGTATGGCGCCACTTAGGCTGCGGCACCGGGACCGCTTTCCCGAACTGCTCGGAGTTGCCCCCATGAACCCTCGTCGTAGTAACAGCTCGCTCCCCAAGCCAGGCCGCTCGGCCTGGGGGGTGGCGTCCGCTGTCGTTCTGTTGCTCATACCCGTGGTCGTGCTGACCGGAGGCAGCCAGTTCCAATCGTTCCTGAACTTCGGCGCGGGCGTGCTCTCGCTCGTCTCGCTGAGCTGCTCGGTGATCTGGGGCCTGGTCGCACAGGACCGCATCTTCCTCAACACCCGCCAGCGGATCGTCGGCCAGGCGGTGCACCGGACGACCGCAGTCGCCTCGATCGCGTTCCTGCTGGTGCACATCGTCACGAAGATCGCTCTCGATCACACCGTGGTGATCGCCGCGATCATCCCGTTCTCGCTCGGCGTCACCGGAAGCGCCGGACTGATCGGGCTCGGTTCGCTGGCCGGACTGCTGATGATCTTCGTGGGTGTCACCGGCGCCCTGCGGAGCAATTTCGCCGCCCCGGCCGTGGTGGCGGCCCGCTGGCGGGCCATGCACATGCTGGCCTACCCGGCCTGGTGCGCCGCGCTGATCCACGGCCTGTTCGCGGGCCGCGCGGCGAAGCCCTTCTTCATGATCTCGTACGAGCTGTGCCTGGTCGGCGTTATGGGCGCGCTGGCGCTGCGCGCCGCCCCGCGCCCGTTCAAGCGCAAGGTCGCCGACCGTCTCGTCTCCATCCTGGGCAGCTCGGAGCGCCCCGACCTGGACGAGCTGGACGCCAGCCGCGCCCGGGTGGGCGAGTCCGGCCTGCCGGGCTACGACGGCGGGCGTGAACGCGAACGCGAGCCGAGGCCCTCGCGAGCCGACGCCGGGGCCACGCAGTCCAACCCGCTGTTCCCGACCGGGATGCCGACCCCCGAGCCGGCCTCCGGCTTCGCGGCCGCCTACCGGGCCACCTCCACGCCCGGACAGCCCCAGCCCCAGTCGCAGTCGCCGTTCGCGGCAGGTCAGACCGCACGCATGGAGCGGCTGGACCTCCAGGCCACCGAAGCCTTCCCGCGCGTGGACGGCCCCGGCAGCACCTCGGGCACCTGGCCGGTCCCGTCCCCGCCGCCGGTCGGCGAAGCGCCCCCCTCGGCGTACGACCCACTCCAGGACACCGGATACAACATCCCGGTCTATGGCAATCCGGGCGTCGGCGGACCGGGCGGACGTGATGTGTACGACACGGGTGAGACGAACCCCGGCTACGGCACGTACAACTCGAACGACACGTACAACAGCGGTCCCGCCAACGAACCAGCGCCCGGCGCGTCCTTCGACGCACCGGGTTCGGGCGAACCTTGGAACACGCCTTCCGGAGGCTATAGGTGAACGAGGCCCTGCCCGACGTCCCAGAAGTCCGCGTGGTCGGCCTTCCGCAGCTCACGTCGGGCTTCGACCTTGTCGAAAGACTCGATCTGCCCATGCACCTCAAGGTGCACGGGCCGCTTGAGCCCTTGGGCGGGGAGCAGCTCGCGCAGCTCTCCGAACGCATCAACCTGAAGGGCCGCGGCGGCGCGGGCTTCCCCTTCCACAAAAAGCTGCGCTCGGTCGCCGAAGCGGCGATCAAGCGCGGTGTCCGGCCGGTGGTCGTCGTCAACGGCAGCGAGGACGAGCCGGCCTGCCGCAAGGACACGGTGCTGATCAACCGTGCCCCGCATCTGATCCTCGACGGCGCGCTGCTGTGCGCCGAGGCGCTGGGTGCCCGCACGCTCGTGGTGGGGGTCACCCGGGAGTCCACACAGCGCTCCATGGAGCAGGCGCTCGCCGAACGCGGTCTGAGCACCGGCCGCCGTTCGGCCCTGAAGGCGTTCGTCCAGCGCAACCCGGTGCGGATGGTCACCGGCGCGGCGGCGTCGCTGGTCCGCTCGATCGACGGCGGCCCGGCGATCCCGCCCGGCCGCAAGACCAGCGCCTCCCAGAACGGCGTCGGAGGCGCGCCCACGCTGCTGTCGAACGCGGAGACGTTCGCGCAGCTGGCGATCGCCGCCCGTATCGGCCCGGAGCGTTACGGCAACACCGGTCTGTACGACGAGCCGGGCACCGTCATGCTGACGGTCTCCGGCGCGGTCGCCCGTCCCATGGTGATCGAGGTGCCCACGGGTGTGCCGCTGCGCTACGTCCTGCAGTTGGCCGGCGCCCCGCCGGTGCCGCAGGGTGTGCTGACCGGCGGCTACCACGGCAAGTGGATCGACGCGGCGACGGTCAACGAGGCGATCGTCTCCCGCAACTCCCTGGACGCGGTGGGAGGTGCGCTGGGCGCCGGCGCGATCCTGCCGATCACGCAGGACACCTGTCCGCTGGGCGAGTCGCTGCGGGTCGCCCAGTGGCTGGCGGAGGAGAGCGCGGGACAGTGCGGTCCCTGCTACCTCGGCCTGCCGGCGGCCGCGCGCGGCATGGAGGACATCCTCAACGGCGGCGGACCGGCCGCTCTGGAGGCGCTCAAGCAGGTCGCGAAGAACGTGAAGCGGCGCGGCGCGTGCTCGCACCCGGACGGCTCCGCGATGTTCCTGGAGTCGACGATCAAGGCGTTCACCGACGACCTGGCCGCGCATGTCCTCGGAAACGGCTGCGGACGGCCCGTGGAAGGCGTTCTGCCGCTCTTCGAGGACGGCAAGCTCCCCACCGGCATCCCGGGCGGCGGAGAGCCCGAGGAGACCAGTGGCAGCCGTCAGAAGATCTACGTCGACTGGACGCTGTGCCGGGGCCACGGTCTGTGCGCGGACATCCTCCCGGAGGTCTTCGAACTGGGCGCGGACGGTTTCCCGACGGTGGCTCAGGCGAAGGTGCCGCGGTTCGCGGAGGCCAAGGCGCTGCGCGCGGTGCGCCGCTGCCCGGCGCTCGCGCTGCGTCTCGAGGAGGACACCCGCTCCCAGGCGCCGGCCAAGAACCTTCCGGTTCTCTCGCAGGGCCGCGGCCGCCGGGCCCTCGGCCGCTGACCGCACCAGCATCACGTGTAAGGCGGGCCACCCGGTCGGGTGGCCCGCCTTACACGTGGCACGAGTTTTCCCGGCGCCCGTCTCCGATGTTTCCGAATGTTTCCCAACAACGTCGAAGGCGGACCATCCATCCGGACGGTCCGCCTTCGACTTCTGTGGAGCTAAGGAGAATTGAACTCCTGACCTCCTGCATGCCATGCAGGCGCTCTACCAACTGAGCTATAGCCCCGCGTTTCGCTCCGCCGGGTTTCCCTGGCGGCGACGCCAACATTACACGGTCGACAGGGTGCACCACCAAATCGTTTCCGTTCTGTACGGATACGGACGCTAGTGTCGGACTTCGTGACCGTGATCGTGTTCTCCGAGACCCGGCGCCGGGTGCCGGCGGCCCTGGGGACGTGCCTCTTGTCGTTCACGGCATTCTGGGCGGCTCAGCGGGCCGCTCACGTGTCGATGATCGACCTGATGGTCTACCGGGCGGAGGGGGCGACCGTCCTCGCGGGCGGCGACCTCTACGCGCTGCGTACGACGGCCGCTCATCTGCCGTCCACCTACCCGCCGTTCGCGGCGCTGCTGTTCACCCCGCTGACGCTGCCGGACGTCCCGACCATGCGGACGCTGGCGACGGCCGGGAACCTCGTTCTCCTGGTGGTGTTCGTCGCGCTTTCGCTGCGGCTCGCCGGGCACGCGCGCGTGGAGGGCGTGCTGTGGGTCGCGGCGGCGGCGGTGTGGTGCGAGCCGGTGTGGACGACCGTGCGCTACGGGCAGGTCAATCTGCTGCTGGCCGTGCTGGTCCTGTGGGATCTGTCACGTCCTCCGGCCGAACGGCCGGGCCGCTGGGCGGGGGTGGGCGTCGGGCTCGCGGCCGCGGTCAAGCTGACGCCCGCCCTGTTCGCGGTGTTCCTGCTCGCCACGGGCCTGATGGCACGCCGCAGCGGCCGGGACGGGGGGCCGTGGCTGCGGCACGCGCGCGGGGCGGCCGCCGCCTTCGCGGGGGCGACCCTGCTGGCGGCGGCCGTCCTGCCGTACGACTCGTGGCGGTTCTGGACCGGCATGGTGTTCCGGACGGGGCGGGTGGGGCGGGCCGAGGAGACCGCGAATCAGGCCCTGCGCGGCGTTCTGGCGCGCTTGCTGCACACTCCTGAGCCGGGAGCGCTCTGGACCGCCGCAGCGGCCCTGACGGCCGTCCTGGGGCTCTCGGTGGCGGTCGCCGCGGAGCTGCGCGGCAGGCGGGGCTGGGCGGTGGCCGGGTGCGCGGTGACCGCGCTGCTGATCAGTCCTGTGTCCTGGTCGCACCACTGGGTGTGGTGCGTGCCCGTGGTGCTGCTGCTGTGGACGCGCGGGCACCGGGCGGCGGCCGCCGGCACCCTGCTGGTCTTCTGCTCGTACGCCCTGTGGTGGGTGCCACACCGGCACGGACGGCCCGAACTGCATCAGAACGCCGTCGACTTGACGTTGTCGGCGCTCTACGCGGTCAGCGGACTGCTGTTCCTGGCGCTCGCCCGGACATCGTTGCCGAAGCCGGGCGCCGCTCAGGCCGTGACGAACGAGTAGAACCGCTTGAGCGTGCAGTGCTCCTCGAGAAGACGGCCGTAGATCGGCTCGCCCTCCAGTTCACGGTAGGTCTCGATCGGGTCGCCTTTTATGATCAGCGCCCGAGCGCATTCCTCGCACCAGTACTGGTAGTCGGGGTTGATCGGCTCCATGTCGCGGACGATCGGGGTACCGCTCCCGCACCAGTCGCACTTTCGCCTGTGTGCACCCATCGATCAGCTCCAGCTGTGGCCGCAGGCCGTGCACACGTAGGAGATCCCGCCGTTGTCGCCCAGCACTTGGGCCACATGTACGGAACCGCAGGAAGGGCAGAGCAGCCGGGTGATCGTATCCCGTATCAACGCCGCACCGAGGAGGTGGCCGCCCTCCTCAAGGATGCTCGCAGGCATCGCTACTCCCTCCCGTCGGGCCGCGCCCCCTTCCGGCCGTTTGATTCTGCCACGGCCGGACCAATACGGTCAGCGACGCCTCAGTACCAGTCCGGACACGGCACCCGCGGCCGCCGTCGCGGCGAGCGTCCATGCGCAGGCTGACAGCGCCTCCGCAGAGGTATACGCCCCCGGCGCCCCAAGTGACTCAAGCCGGTTCAAGAACAGTGTGCCGAATGCGGCGACGCCGATGAGCTGGCCGAGCTGGGTGACGGTCGCCAGGAGGCCACTGGCGTCCGCCGCGTCCTCGGGGCGCACGGTTGCGAGCGCGCCCGTGAGTGTCGGACTGAAGGCGAGCGCGAGCCCCACACCCACGCCGGCGTACGCCGCGTAGAGCTGCGCGCCCCCGTCGCCGCCGTCGTGGAAGGCCAGCCCGACGCCGGCGACGGACAGCGCCGTCAGCGCGAAACCGGCCGGGGTCAGCGCCCGCTGCCAGGAGGCGGGCCACCTGCGCCAGGTCAGAGCGACCGCACCGAAGACGACGGCGGTCGGCGCGAAGGTGAGTCCGGCACGCAGCGCGCCGTAGCCGAGGCCGCCCTGAACGTGCAGGGTGAGGGCGAAGAGGAGTCCGGCGTTGACGGCCATCACGGCGAGGATGCGGAAGACGGCCAGGCCCATGCCGGGGTGGCGCAGCACCCGGGGTGCGACGATCGGGGCGCCCCCGCGCCGGGCGAGCCGGGACTCGTAACCGCAGAACAGTGCGAACAGGAGCACGGCGGCCGCCAGGGACAGCCAGGACCACAGCGGCCAGTCCTCCTCCTGGCCGAGCACCAGCGGAACCGTCAGCAGCGACACGGCGGCCCCCAGCAGGACCAGGCCGGGCAGGTCCAGGCCGCGCGCCCGCTCCGGTCCGGATCCGGCGCCCGCCGGCAGGACGCGCCTGCCGAGGACGAGGAGTACGGCGCCGACCGGCACGTTGACGAGGAACACCGGCCGCCAGCCGGTGCCGAACATGTCCGCGCTGACCAGGACGCCGCCGATGGTCTGGCCGGCCGCGGCGCCGACCGCGAGGACCGCCGAGTAGGCGCCGAGCGCCCGGATGCGGGCCTCGCCGGTGAAGGTGCGCTGGATGATGCTGAGGACCTGCGGGATCATCAGCGCCGAACCGGCGCCCTGCACCAGCCGGAACACGATCAGCTCGGTGGCCCCCTGCGCCAGGCCGCAGGCCAGGGAGGCCGTCGTGAACAGCGCGAGTCCGGCGAGGTGGACCCGGCCGTGGCCGAGCCGGTCGCCGAGGCGGGCGCCGGTGATCAGCAGCACGGAGTAGGTGATGGCGTAGCCGGCCACGACCAGTTGCAGGTCGGCGCCGGAGGCGTGCAGTTCGGAACCGATGGTGGGGGCCGCGACGTTCACGATGAAGACGTCCAGCACGGCCATGAACAGAGCCGCGAGAACGACCGCGAGGAGCAGCCGGGGCCGGTTGTCAGTGCCGGGTGCTTCACTTTTCGCAGGGGTTCGAGCGGGTGCGGGACCGGATCCCGTCCGGGATGTCGTCGTCATGCGTCCGAGCGTGGCCAGGGGCCGGTACGGGTGCCGAGAGCCCGCCGATGCTGGTACTGGCAGCACCTGGCAGAGGGCGGGTGCGGCGCCCACGATGGAGGACGTGACGACGGGGGACGTGACGATGAGGACGACAGCACACCGCCGCAGGCCGGAGCTGGCGGCGTTCCTGCGCAGCAGGCGGGCCCGGGTGACACCGGCCGACGTGGGGATGGCGCCGGGGCTGCGGCGGCGTACTCCGGGGCTGCGCCGGGAGGAGGTCGCCCAGCTCTCGGGCGTGGGGGTGACCTGGTACACGTGGCTGGAGCAGGGCCGGCCGATCAACGCGTCGCCGCAGGTGCTGGACGCGGTGGCGCGGACGCTGCGGCTGGATGCTCCGGAGCGGGAGCATCTGTACCGGCTGGCGGAGGTGCCGTACGCGGCGGCGCCGGAGGGTCTGTCCCAGTCGGTCGGCGCGGAGGTGCAGGGCATCATCGACGCCCTCGATCCGCTGCCCGCGGTGGTGTACACGTCGCGGTACGACGTGCTGGCCACCAATCCCGCCTACCGGGACCTGTTCCTGGTGCCGGAGACGGTGCGGATCGGTGTGCCGAATGTTCTGTGGACGTTGTTCACGGTGTCGGAGGAGGCCTGCCCGGTGGTGCACCTGGAGCGTGAACTGCCGGTGATGGTGGCGACCCTGCGCTCCTGTTACGGCAGACATGTCGGCGAGCCGGCCTGGGAGGAGTTCATACGGGCGTTGTCCGGGGCGAGTGCGTACTTCGCCCGGTTGTGGGCGAGCGGTGCGGTGGCGCAGCCGGGGCCGCGGGTGAAGACGTTCCGTCATGAGGCGGTGGGCGAGCTGCGGATGACGTCGCAGTCGCTGTCGATCGACGGGATACCGGAGTCCCGGATCGTCGTCTACACGCCGGAGGACGAAAGGACGCGGGAGCAGGTCGCGTTGCTGCGGGAGCGCAGGCAGCGGCTGTGGCCGGTGTCCGGCCCCGAGGCCGCCGAGATCATCCGGGAGTGGAACACACGAAATCCCGCCCTCTGAAAAGAGGACGGGATTCTCTCACCGATCTTTGACAACTCGACAGTGTCTGGAGTGTCGATCTGTGGAGCTAAGGAGAATTGAACTCCTGACCTCCTGCATGCCATGCAGGCGCTCTACCAACTGAGCTATAGCCCCTCGTGTTCTTCCCGTCTTTCCGCTCGGCGGGGCGAACAAGAAGAACTTTAGCCTGCGACCTGCCGGAAAGTGAAATCCGGGTCCGGGGGCGGGACGGGCGGCCGCAGGACCGTCGGCCGACGGCCGATAAGGGCTCTCAGTCGTCGTCGCCGAGGACGGGCTCCGGGAGGGTGCCCGCGTTGTGCTCCAGGAGCCGCCAGCCGCGGGCGCCTTCGCCGAGCACGGACCAGCAGCAGTTGGTGAGGCCGCCGAGGCTCTCCCAGTGCTGGGACTCCAGGCCGAGGAGGCGGCCGATGGTGGTGCGGATGGTCCCACCGTGGCTGACCACCACGAGGGTGCCGTCCTCGGGGAGCTTCTCGGCGTGCCGGAGCACGACGGGAGCGGCCCGGTCGGCGACCTCGGTCTCCAGTTCGCCGCCGCCGCGGCGGACCGGCTCGCCGCGCTTCCAGGCGGCGTACTCGTCGCCGTGGCGGGCGATGATCTCCTCGTGGGTGAGGCCCTGCCACACGCCCGCGTAGGTCTCGCGCAGCGCCTCGTCGCGGATCACGTCGAGGCCGGTGAGCTCGGCGAGCTGGGCGGCCGTGTCGGCGGCCCGCCGCAGGTCGGAGGAGACGATCGTGTCGGGACTCAGGGAGGCGAGCAGGCGGGCCGCGCGGCGGGCCTGGCCGATGCCGGTCTCGGTGAGCTCGACGTCGGTGGAGCCCTGGAAGCGGCGCTCCACGTTCCAGAGGGTCTGGCCGTGCCGCCACAGGATGATGCGGCGGCCGCGGCCCGTGCGGTCGGTGACCTCGCCCGTGGCGCTCATCACCACTCCCCGCCCGGTTCGCCGGCGTCGTCGGCGGCCTGCAGCTCTGCGTGGGCCGCGGCCTTGCCGCGGGTGGCCTTGGCGTCGGCGGGCAGCTCGATCTCGGGGCAGTCCTTCCACAGCCGCTCCAGGGCGTAGAAGACGCGCTCCTCGCTGTGCTGGACGTGGACGACGATGTCGACGTAGTCGAGCAGGATCCAGCGGGCGTCGCGGTCGCCCTCGCGGCGTACCGGCTTGGCGCCGAGTTCCTTCTGGAGGCGCTCCTCGATCTCGTCGACGATCGACTTGACCTGGCGGTCGTTGGGCGCGGAGGCCAGCAGGAAGGCGTCCGTGATCGACAGGACGTCGCTGACGTCGTAGGCGATGACGTCGTGGGCGAGCTTGTCGGCGGCCGCCTGGGCGGCGGCGGTGATGAGCTCGAGGGAACGGTCGGTGGCGGTCACTACTTGGCTTTCCGTCGGCGGTCGTTTGACCTCAAGGGTCTCACGGACCGCCGGGCGCACCCCACGTGATTACCGCGTCACGTGGGGTGCGGGGGCTCAGGACGAGGACGGCTTGTAGTCCTGGCCGAGGACGACCGAGACGTCGGCGCCCGAGCCGACCGTGCCCTTGGCGACGGCTCCGGTGCCCAGGCCGAGGGTCTTGGCGACCTCGGTGGCGTTCTCCTTGTCGGCGGCGTCGGAGTACAGCACCTTGGAGGTGGCCTGGGTGCCGGAGGCCGTACCGCCTTCCAGGAAGGTGTAGCCGCCGTTGACGAGGACCACGCGGGCCTTGTCGGTGTTGTCCTTGGCGCCGCTGGCGTTCTGGACGGAGACCCGGACCGCGGCGTCCGCGGAGGGGCTCTTGGCGGTGCCGCCGAGGATGTCCTTGACCACGCTGGAGCTGGTCTGGGCGCTGAGGGTGCCGTCGCTCTGCACGGGCAGCAGGGCGGTCTTGTAGTCGCCGCCCTTGGCGAGGTCGGCGAGCTTGGCGAGGAAGGTGCCGAGGTCCTTGTCGGTCAGCGAGGGGTCGAGGATCTGCGCGAGGGTCTGCACGGTGACCGTGGCCGCCGAGGAGTCGGAGGACATCTTGCGCAGCACGCCCTGCATGACCTGCCCGAACCGCTCCAGCTGGGCGTTCTGGGCCTCGCCGGAGGCGCGGTAGGTGGCGTAGGCGACGGCGGCCTTGCCGCTGAGGGTCTGGTCCTTGCCCTTGCGGACCAGGGGCGCCTCGCTCTTCTTCTTGGCGTCCGGGTCGGGGACGTCGGCGTTGGTGTCGATGTCGATGTTGCCGACGAGTTCGACGAGGTTCTGCAGGTAGGGGGTGTCCAGGCGCCAGGTGCCCTCGATGTTGGTGCCGAGGACGGTGTCGAGCTGGTCGCGGGTCCCGGAGGAGCCGTCGTCGCCGACGGACTTGGCGAGGGTCGTGGTGGTGCCGTCGTCGTCGGTCATGGCGAGCGAGTTGGGCAGCAGGACGGTGGTGCCCTGCTTGGTGGTGGTGTTGTCGACGAGAAGCGCGGTCGAGGTGCCGCCGCCGCTGGTGTTGTGCAGGTGGACGACGACCACGTCGCGTTTCTGGGCGGCCGCGGACGTCGTCGTGCCGCCCTTGGAGCCGGAGGAGGACAGACCCGGCAGCTTTCCGGCGTACCAGAGGTAGCCGGCGCCGCCGACGGCGACCAGAACGAGGACGACGACCAGGGCGATCGTGCGGCTGCGGGCGCGACGCTTGGCCTCTTCGCGGCGCTCGGTGCGGTTCTCGGTGAAGTTCAGCCAGTCGATGACGTCCTCGGAGTCACCGTCCGGGACCTCGACGAACGCGAACTGCTCGGTGTGGTAGTCCCGTTCGTCCCCCGGGGCCTGCCGGGGCCCGGCGGGTTCCCCGACAGGCCCGGCCTGCTGCGGGATGTGCGCGGTCTGCTCGGCGACCCGGGGCTGCCTGCCGCTGGTGGCGGCCTGCCCGTAGGGGTCGTAGGCGGCCTGGCCGCCGGTGCCGTACGGGTCGTAGGCGGGCGTGACCGGCTGCTGCCCGGTGTCGTGAACGGGGGGGACGGGGGCCTGCTGCCCGGTCTCGTACGACGGCGGGCCCTGCCGGCCGGGGTCGTACGGCTGCGTGCCCTGCCGGCCGTCTCCGGCGTACGGGTCGTAGCCGTAGCCCTGTCCGGCGTACGGGTCGTACGTCTGCTGTTGTTGTGCCGGGATCTGGCGGTACACCGGCTGCCCGTACTCGTCGTAGCCGACGAGTTCGTACTGGTCGCTTCCGTAGCCCGCGTCGTATCGGTCGTTCACCGGTGCCCCTCTCGGCTCACTCGCCGCGGTACAGCTCGCGCTTGTCGATGTAGCGCACGACTCCGTCCGGCACCATGTACCAGATGGGGTCGCTCTTGGCGACTCTCGCACGGCAGTCTGTGGAGGAGATGGCGAGCGCGGGAACCTCCACCAGCGAGACGCCGCCCTCCGGGAGACCGCGGTCGGTCAGCTGGTGGCCTGGCCGGGTGCAGCCGATGAAGTGGGCCAGGGAGAAGAGTTCCTCCGAGTCCCGCCAGGTGAGGATCTGGCCCAGGGCGTCGGCGCCGGTGATGAAGAAGAGGTCGGCGTCGGGGTTGAGGGCGCGCAGGTCGCGCAGGGTGTCGACGGTGTAGGTGGGGCCGCCGCGGTCGATGTCGATACGGCTGACGGAGAACTGCGGGTTCTCCGCGGTCGCGATCACCGTCATCAGGTAGCGGTCCTCGGCCGGTGAGACCTTGCGGTGGGTCTTCTGCCACGGCTGCCCGGTCGGCACGAACACCACCTCGTCGAGGTGGAACTGGGCGGCGACCTCGCTGGCCGCCACGAGGTGCCCGTGGTGGATCGGGTCGAACGTCCCGCCCATCACACCGAGCCGGCGTTTGCCGGTGTGCGCGGGGCCCGCCGGGGTGTACCGCGGGGTCGTCACCGTGTCCTCGGCGGCATCGGCCGCGTCATTCGCCGGACCGGTAGGCATGTCCTGCTCTCCCATGCGTGCAGACCCTACCGGCCCGGCCCGTGGGCCCCGTCCCGAGGACGGGTGCCGGGCTCGGCCGCCGGCTCAGCGGTCGCGGTTGAAACGGGTGGTGATCCACAGCAGGAGCAGCAGGATGATGAACGCGCTGCCACCGGTGACGAGCGGGTTGAGGCTGTTGTGGTTGCCGCCGTGCTCCTCGCCCTCGGCGGCGAGGGTGACCAACTGGGCAGCGGCGCTGTGAAGATTCATCATCTGCGGCAGGACCTATCGCGTGTGGACGGGATAAAGACGTCGGCCCATCGTATGCGGGCGGCCCGGCGACGATCACGCCGACTCCTCCGTTGAGCCGACTCCTCGGGTCCGCCGGGCCGGCTCCTCGGTCACGCCGGCTCCGTCGGCCGCACCGGGCGGGGAACGATCCCGGCGGCTCAGTCGTCCTTCTGTCTGTACCCGCGCAGCAGGAACCAGGCGGTCAGCGCGCAGCCCAGGAACATGACGATCAGAACGACCCGCAGCAGGTCGCCCGAGCCCTGTTGCTGGGCGGCGGTCGCGGCCTGGGTGAGCCAGGCGGCTCGGGGGTTGTGCTCCATGAGGCACTCCTTCGGCTGTACTGCCCGTCCACGGTATCTCCGCCTAGGCTGGGCCCTGCTTCGGGGGCACGGTGGGCACACTCACGCACATGGGGGATGACATGTCCGACGACGGCCACGAGCGGAACGGGCACGAGCGGGTGCCGAGCAGGCAGCGCAGGCGGTTCCCGGGGATCTCCTCGCGCGCGTACGAGCATCCGGCCGACCGTTCGGCCCTGGTGGCGCTGCGCAAGCTGAGCGGCTTCGACACGGTCTTCAAGGCGCTCAGCGGGCTGCTTCCGGAGCGGAGCCTGAGGCTGCTGTTCCTGTCCGACTCGGTCCGTGTGTCGGACCAGCAGTTCGCACACCTGAACGACATGTTGCGGGACGCCTGTTACGTCCTGGACCTGGAGAAGGTCCCGCCGATGTACGTCAACCAGGACCCGCAGCCCAACGCGATGTGCATCGGCCTGGACGAGCCGATCATCGTCGTCACCACCGGGCTCGTCGAGCTGCTCGACGAGGAGGAGATGCGTGCGGTCGTCGGGCACGAGGTGGGGCACGCGCTGTCCGGGCATTCGGTGTACCGCACGATCCTGCTGTTCCTGACAACCCTGGCGCTGCGGGTCGCCTGGATCCCGCTGGGCAATCTCGCGATCATGGCGATCGTGACGGCGCTGCGGGAGTGGTTCCGCAAGTCGGAGCTGTCCGCCGACCGGGCGGGGCTGCTGGTGGGGCAGGATCCGCGGGCCTCGATGCGCGGCCTGATGAAGATCGCGGGCGGCAACCATCTGCACGAGATGAACGTGGACGCGTTCCTGCAGCAGGCCGAGGAGTACGAGGCCGGGGGCGATCTGCGCGACTCGGTGCTGAAGATCCTGAACGTGCTGCCGCGCTCGCACCCGTTCACCGCGGTCCGTGCGGCCGAGCTGAAGAAGTGGGCCGAGTCCCGCGACTACCAGCGGATCATGGACGGTCACTATCCGCGGCGGGACGGGGACAAGGACACCTCGGTCAGCGACTCGTTCAAGGAGTCGGCGGCGAGCTACGCGAGCGATGTGAAGAGCTCCAAGGACCCGCTGATGAAGCTGGTCTCGGACATAGCGGGCGGGGCCGGCGGCCTGGGCGGCCGGGTCAAGCGCGGCTTCGACGGGTTCACGAGCCCGGCGCCCCGCAAGGACGCTGCTTCTAAGGACGCTCCCCCGCAGGACACCCCGCCGCAGGACGGTCCCGCGCAGGAGACTCCCCCGCGGGACGAGGAGTAGCGGGGGCTCGTCAGACCTTGGGTTCGGCCCCGGCGGCCAGCGTCCCGCACAGGGCGGTGGCGCTGTCCGTGGCGTACGGGTTGGTGCCCGCCGGGCCGCCCGCCCTGGCGCTCTCGCCGGCCAGCAGCGGGTGCAGGTGGTCGGCGGAGTCCCCGGAGCAGGACAGCGGGCCGGCCTGGACGTAGGAGACGACCAGCTGGGCCTGGCGCAGGCGCAGGTCGTCCCGGTCGAAGCGGAAGGTCAGCTCGCGGCGGACGGTGAACAGGGAGACCTGGGAGCCGGCCGGGGCGCCGGTGGCGCGCAGCGCGTAGACGACGGTGTGGTCGGCGGTGACCTCCAGGGTGGCCGAGTCGGTCTCGGTGGCCTGCATGCTGCCCTGGATGCGGATCTTCGGATCGGCGAGCTCGGTGCGGGTGGGGTCGAAGCGGACCAGCCATCCGGTGGGCGCGTGCCGGCCGTCCGCCGCGGGGTGGTCGAGGCTCTGGTCGAACTGGTCGAGCTGCCCGGGGTCGAGCAGCACCCGCGCGGGCCGCACCTCGCTGCTGTCGAGGACCTCGGGGTAGAGCGCGGAGCGGACGATGTAGTCCTTGGCCGTGGTCAGGGCGGTGACGACCTGGCTGTCGGAGAAGTGCGCGGTGCTGCGGGCAGGCGGCAGCGGTATCCCCTCGGCGCCGACCTCGTACTGTGCGGCGGGGCTGTGCGCGAACAGGGTCTCGGCATCCGCGGCGCCGGGCACCTTGCCCTGCGGGGCGAGCGGGACGACGGTCATCCGCAGGGGTTCGACGGGCCGCTGGGCCTCCTGGGTGCCGTAGGGGTGGCGGACGCCCATGTAGATCGCGGTGCCGAAGGCGACGAGGATCAGCAGGACGAGGATCAGGGCCTGCCGGGTGAGGCCCCGGCGCAGGGGCGGGCGGCGGCGTACGGCGGGCGCGTGGTCGGCCATGCGTTCGCGCGCGGAGGATTCCTGGAGGCGGGCAGCGCGAACGAACGATTCGTCGAAGACGACGGATCGGTATTCGTCCTCTCCACCCACGGGGCCGCCCTCGGGTGTCCCCTCAGGTGGGTCCACAGGCCCGCCCATACTCTCAGAGTAGGTCTCGGAAGCCTCAGGTAAACGCCCAGCTACACGACAACTTCTGACAGGTTCTCACCAGAACGGGCAATCGCCGCTCAAGGGGTGCGCGGGACCGCGGAGACCGCCGACTGGGCGGGCTGGGAGTACTCGGCGGACGCGGAGGGTGCCGCCGCGGTGCCCTGTTCCAGGCCGGTGGAGGGGGGCCTGGGCACCTGGTCGCGGCTGCCGCCCGAGGAGGCGCCGCGGTAGACCGCCGCGAAGGCCAGCGCGACCATGCCGATGCCCATGACGACGGCGAGCACCCAGGCGACGGGACGGTGCCAGCGGACGTGCTTGCCGTACGTCCCCGCAGCGCCGTACCGGTCTTCGAGTGTGTCGGGGTCGTCCAGGTCGTCGAGGTCGGCGCCGTGGCCGAAATCGGGGCCGTCGGGACCATAGCCGTCGTCGTAGCGCTCGCCTCTGCCATGGGCGCGGCGGGCCTCGGCCTCGGAGGCCTCGGCTCTGGCCTGTGCGGCGGCAAGGAGGCGTTCGACCGCGGTCGGCTCGTGGATCACGGCCGCCTTCACGAAGGCCTCGTCGAAGACCACGGCGTCGAACTCTTCGTCCGACATCCCGCGGTCATGGTCGTCGTCGGGCTCCCAGCCGTCAGGGAACGGCGTGCCCCCCACGTCCTCCGGCACGGATCCAGAGTAGACCTGGGGGGTCAATTTGGGCAGACGGTATGGAAATTCATAGGCCCTGTGAGACGCCTCTCACGCCTGCGCGGGGCCCCTGTACGCCCTTCCGCGCGCCCCCACGCCGTGGGGCGTGCGCGGCTGGGCCGTACGGGTGTCAGCGGCGGATGTGCCCGTCACCGGTGACGATGTACTTGGTGCTGGTCAGCTCCGGCAGGCCCATGGGGCCGCGGGCGTGCAGCTTCTGGGTGGAGATGCCGATCTCGGCGCCGAAGCCGAACTGGCCGCCGTCGGTGAAGCGGGTGGAGGCGTTCACGGCGACCGTGGTGGAGTCGACCAGCTGCGTGAAGCGGCGGGCGGCCTGCTGGGAGGTGGTGACGATCGCCTCGGTGTGCCCCGAGGTCCACAGCCGGATGTGCTCGACGGCCCGGTCGAGGGAGTCGACGACGGCGGCGGCGATGTCGTACGACAGGTACTCGGTCTCCCAGTCCTCCGGGACGGCCTCGACGACGGTCGCCTTGGAGTCCTTGGCGTAGGCCAGCACGCGTTCGTCGGCGTGGACGGTGACGCCGGCCCCGGCGAGGGCGTCCAGGGCGCGCGGCAGGAACTCGGGGGCGATGTCCTGGTGGACGAGGAGGGTCTCGGCGGAGTTGCAGACGCTGACCCGCTGCGCCTTGGAGTTGATCAGGATGTCGATCGCCATGTCGATGTCCGCGTGCGCATCGACGTAGACATGGCAGTTTCCGGTGCCGGTCTCGATGACGGGGACCTTGGACTCCATGACGACGGTCTGGATGAGGGAGGCGCCGCCGCGCGGGATGAGGACGTCGACGAGGCCGCGGGCACGCATCAGCTCGTGGACGGACTCGCGCCCTTCGCCGGGCACCAGCTGGACGGCGTCGGCGGGCAGCCCGGCGCCGCCGACGGCGTCGCGCAGGACGCGGACGAGGGCGATGTTGGACTCGTAGGCGGACGCGGAGCCGCGCAGCAGGACGGCGTTTCCGGACTTCAGACAGAGGGCGGCCGCGTCGACCGTGACGTTCGGGCGGGCCTCGTAGATGATGCCGACGACGCCGAGCGGGACACGGACCTGGCGCAGGTCGATGCCGTTGGGGAGGGTGGAGCCGCGGACCACCTCGCCGACCGGATCGGGCAGCTTCGCGACGTCACGGACGTCGGAGGCGATGGCACGGACCCGCTCCGGGGTGAGGGTGAGGCGGTCGACGACGGATTCGCTGGTGCCGTTCTCGCGGGCCTTGGCGACGTCCTTGGCGTTGGCCTCGACGATCTCGCTCGTACGGACCTCCAGGGCGTCCGCGATGGCGAGCAGCGCGTCGTCCTTCACGGCACGCGGCAGCGGCGCGAGGTCGGCGGCGGCTGCCTTGGCACGGTAGGCGGCCTGGGTGACCGGGGACATGGCGTCGTACGGCGAAAGCGTGGTCATGGGGGAAGGGTAGTGCGCGCCGGCGTCCCGTCCAGGCGTCATCCCATACCGCGAGACGGGATCAAAAGGGGGCAATAGCGGTCATGGTCAGAACGGGTGGATACCGACCGGTGTCGCCGGTGGCGGACCGTAGCCCTCGGCGATCCGCTGGTGGTAGGTGGTGCGGTCGATGACCTCCAGGCCGACGATCTCCCAGGCGGGCAGGCCGGCGGTCTGGCGGTGCTCGCCCCACAGGCGCAGCGCGACGGCGGCGGCGTCGTGGAGGTCGCGGGCCTCTTCCCAGTAGCGGATCTCGGCGTGGTCGCAGGCGTAGCGGCTGGTGAGGAGGAACGGGTGGTCGTGGGCCAGTTGTTCGAGTCCGCGGCGCAGTTCCGGCAGGGGGACCTCGGCACCGCAGACGCTGAGGGTGACGTGCCACAGACGGGGCAGGTCCTTCGGCTCCTCGTAGGTGTCCCCGGCCGCGACGCTCGTCAGAGCACCGCGGGACGCCGCAGCCCCAGGGCGCACTCGTCTCACGACGGCCTCCTTCAGCTGTGCTCGTGCGGAACGTGGTCCTGAGACAAAGTTGAGCAGGCCGCAAGGGTTCGTGTGGCGGTTTTACGGAACGTCCCCCACCGGGGGCCGTCGTTACGCCCCGTTTTTACGGGTGCAGGATCACCAGGTCGTCCCTGTGTACGACCTCGCGTTCGTACGCCGGGCCCAGCTCGCGCGCCAGCTCCCTGGTCGAACGCCCGATCAGCTGGGGGATCTCCTTGGCGTCGAAGCTGACGAGTCCGCGGGCGACCGCGCGTCCTTCGGTGTCGCGCAGCTCGACCGGGTCGCCCGCGGCGAACTCGCCCTCGACGGCGGCGATCCCGGCGGGCAGCAGCGATTTCCGGCCTTCGACGACGGCACGGACGGCGCCGTCGTCGAGGGTGAGCGAGCCCTGCGGGGTGGAGGCGTGCTGGAGCCACAGGAGGCGCTCTGCGGACCGTTTGCCGGTGGGGTGGAAGTAGGTGCCGGTGTCGCCGCCGGAGAGCGCGTCGGCGGCGCGCACGGCGCTGGTGAGGACGACGGGGATGCCCGCGGCGGCGGCGATCCGGGCGGCCTCCACTTTGGTGACCATGCCGCCGGTGCCGACGCCGGCCTTCCCGGCGCTGCCGATCTCGACGCCCGCGAGGTCCTCCGGGCCCTTCACCTCCGCTATCCGCGAGGTGCCGGGCCTGCCGGGGTCGCCGTCGTAGACGCCGTCGACGTCGGAGAGCAGGACCAGGAGGTCGGCGTGGACGAGGTGGGCGACGAGGGCGGCAAGGCGGTCGTTGTCGCCGAAACGGATCTCGTCGGTGGCGACGGTGTCGTTCTCGTTGACGACCGGCAGGGCGCCCATCGCGAGGAGTTTGTCGAGGGTGCGGGAGGCGTTGCGGTGGTGGGCGCGGCGGCTCATGTCGTCGGAGGTGAGCAGGACCTGGCCGACGCGGACGCCGTAGCGGGCGAAGGAGGCGGTGTAGCGGGCGACGAGCAGGCCCTGGCCGACGCTGGCGGCGGCCTGCTGGCGGGCGAGGTCCCTGGGGCGGCGGCGCAGCCCGAGCGGGGCGAGTCCGGCGGCGATCGCTCCCGAGGAGACGAGGACGACCTCCTTCTCTCCTCCGCTGCGGCTCTTGGCAAGGACGTCGACGAGCGCGTCGACCCGGTCGGCGTCCAGGCCGCCGGAGGCGGTGGTCAGTGAGGAGGAACCCACCTTGACGACGATCCTGCGGGCCTCGCTCACGGCCTGCCTTGCGCTTGCCACGTCCTGTCCCCACTTCCTTGCGCGTGGCAGCAATCTACGCGAAGCGGATGTGCCGGGGACGCGGCCGTCCAGCCCCCGGACAGGAGCACGCGCGGGCGTTGCGTAACTGCTCCCTCACGCCCCGCTCACGGCAAAAAGGTTGCACTGACTGCTTATAGAAATTGAAGCAAACGCAAAGTTAATTTGAAGTTTGTGTCATCTAAAGTTCGCAGCGTGAAGCGCATCCTCCTCAGATCGGGCAAGAGTCCCTACGACGTCGTCACCGTCGAGGAGGCCCTGCACCGGGACGTCATAGCCACCAACTCCGGCAACCTGATCTTCAGTGATGCCGCGCACAAGATTCTCGAGACACCGGACACCGAGGTCGTCTCGAACGGCATGCCCTCCGACGTCTCCGCCGCCGCACGCATCAACGACGAGTACGACGCCTTCGTCATCCCGCTCGCCAACGCCTTCCGCCCGTCCTTCGAAAGCGCGTTGAAGCGGATGACCCGGCTGATCTCGAAGCTGAGAATCCCGGTTGTCGTGCTCGGTGTCGGCGCGCAGACCGGAGTCGGCTACAACCCGGACCGGCTGAAGCGCATCGAGCCGACCGTGCGGGAGTTCTGCGCGGCGGTGCTGGAGCGCAGTGCGTCGATCGGTGTCCGGGGCGAGTTCACCGAGCAGTACCTGAGAAACATGGGCTTCAAGGACATCGAGGTCATCGGCTGTCCTTCGCTGTTCCTGTACGGCGACCGGCTCCCGGTGCACAAGAGGGCGCTGGAGTTGACGCCGGATTCGCGGATCGCGATCAACGGTTCGCACAGCGCGGTACGCACGCAGGGCCTGGACCGGATCATCACGCGCACCCACGAGCGCTACCCGCATCTGCGGTTCGTCGGCCAGAACCTGAGTGACGCGCGGCAGTTGCACTGGCGGGACCTGTCGGACCCGAACGCCGCGGTGACCGCGATGCCGACCCACCCGGACCATCCGATGTTCCGTGAGGACAAGGTGCGGGTCTACGTCGACCCGGTCACCTGGATCGATGATCTGCGGTCTTTCGACTTCTCCTTCGGTTCACGCATCCACGGCAACATCGCGGCGCTGCTCGCCGGCACGCCGGCCACCGTGCTGTGCGGTGACTCGCGGACGCTGGAGCTGTGCCGTTACTTCGAGATCCCGCACCTGCGGCTGGACCAGGCGGTCGAGGATCCCGATTCGGCGGACCCGGCGAAGCTGTACGCGGAGGCGGACTTCGGCGGGCTGGTCGGCGGCCACCGGGAGCGCTTCGAGCGGTTCACCGGGTTCCTCGACCGGAACGGTCTGGAGAACACCTTCACACACGGCGACGGCGGTGCGGCCTTCGAGGAGCGGATGCGCGCGCTGGCGTTCCCGGCGGGCATCCGCCCCTGGAACGAGGCGGATCTCGCCTCGCTCACCTCACGGTTCGGCTGGCTGCACAGCCGTATCGACGAACTGGCGCTGGACAACGTCAGGCTGCAGAAGGAACTGGCGCGCGCGGGGACCCGCGCCAAGGCGACGGTCGTCGTGCCGCCGCCCTCGGTCTACCGGCGGGCCCGGCGCGCCGTGGGCAAGCCGATCCGGCGGGCGCTGGGGACGGGCCAGTAGGCCGGCCGGCCTGACGGGGCGCCCGGCGCCCGGTCAGGCCGCCGCCGCTTTGACTTCCCGTGTCGGCAGCGATCTGCGGAGCCTGCGCAGGGCGCGCCGCAGGAAGGTGTTGGCCGCGTCCTCCCGGTAGCCCGCGACGGCGCGGGCCTCGCGGGCCTCGGCGAGGTAGATCCAGTCGGGAACGCCTGCCGTCCTGGAGCGGAAGTGCGGGTAGGAGAAATAGACGCGGGTGCCGCGCTTCTCCAGGAGGGCCCCGGCCTGCTTCTTGGCGCGTACGAACTCGACGACGTCCAGGAGGAGGTCGGGGCGCTGTACGGCTACCAGGTGGAGTCGCAGCCGTTCGTGGACCCTGAGGCGGCGGGCGATCTCCGGATTCCAGTGGGCGTCCATCAGCGGCTTGGCCAGCTCCAGCTTCTTCCGGCGCACTTCGTCGCTGTCCTTGAGGAACTTGGGACCGAACTGCGGGAGCAGGGTGACCAGGAACGGCCGGACCATGAGCGTGTCGCGACGCGGTCCGGCCGGGACCATGTCGGCGATCAGGTTCATCAGGGCGCGTGCGGAGTCGAAGCGGAGGGTGTAGCTGCCGCTCTTGGTGACGTGTTTGCCGTCCTCGCGGCCGACCAGGTAGTAGCAGGGGTAGTCGGCGACCACGGAGACGCCGTCTGCGCGCAGATAGGCCTCCATGGTGAACAGCGCGTCCTCGCCGGTCCACAGGGACTCGTCGAAACGCATGCCGTGCTGTTCGAGAAGTGCGCGGCGGAACAGCTTCTGCGCGCTGAGCGTGAACTTGATGTTGGACGAGAAGACGTCGGTGCGGTCGAGCGTCCGGCCCCACATGGACCGCGGGGGTGTGCGGTTGATCCCCTCGACCTTGCCGAGGACGACGTCCGTGTTGTTCTCGTCGGCCATGGCGACCATGCGGGCGAGGGCCTCGGGGCCGAGCCGGTCGTCGGCGTCCAGGAAGAAGACATAGCGGCCGGCGGCCTTGGCGAGGCCGACGTTACGGGGGCCGCTGGGGCCGCCCGAGTTCTCCTGGCGGATCACGGTGACCGGCATGGCCGCACGGTCCGCGAACTCCTCCAGGCACTCCCCCGTGCCGTCGGTGGACCCGTCGTCGACGGCGATGACCTCCATGCGTGCCGGGTCGAGGGTCTGGCGCTCCACGGAGGCCAGGCATTCGACGAGATACGGCATCGCTTCGTACGCCCCGATGATCACAGTCACATCAGGCTGCGCAACGACGGTCACGTTTCCCCCTAGTCAATGGTGCGTTCCCCCTGCGTCACCTCGATCGCAACGTGTTAGATGACCGGTCGGCACAACCGGTTGCCTTGGGGCACACTTCGAGTGGCGCATGTCACATGACGAGCAGCAAGCCGTGCGGTGTACAGCGGGTTACATCGGACAGTACGGACGTGCGGTAAGAGCTGCTCACCGGAAACCGCGAAGTATCGGTAAGAAGAAACGGCATAAATGGCTAAGCAGAGGTAAGAAGTCGCGCCCCGGGGGAACGTGGAGGGGGCTCGGTCCCGGGAGAACTTCCCGGGACCGAGCCCCCTCGACGTCGTGGTGCGAGCGGTCAGCCGGTGATGGTGCCCTCGGCCTCGCCGGCGGCCTTCAGCGGGTCTCCGGGCAGCACCTCGGCGAGTTCGGCCGCCTCGGGGTCACCGGCCGCGATCCGGGCCTCCTGGCCCAGGTTGCGGACCTCGGCCTTGCGGGCGAGCGCGGCGACCGCGGCGTTGAACTGCTCGATGGAGGTCGGCTCGTCCGGTCCCAGCAGATACTGCTTGAGCTCGTCCCGTTCCAGGGCCAGCGGATCGGCCGACGGATCGCGTACGGCGTCCAGCAGGGCGTCCAGTTCCTTGGCGCTGTTGGAGAGGATCACCGCGGCGCGTACGGCGGTGTTCGCCCGCTTGAACTCCTCCACGCCGACTTCGGCGGAGTCGGTGACGGCGTACGGCTTGCCGCTCGCGATGAAGTCGGAGACGACGCTGGAGATGTCGGAGACCATCGCGTCGGAGACGTTGAAGCAGTCGTACAGGCGTGGTTCGGCGCCGGTGACGACCCGGTGCTCGTGGTCGGGGAAGGACCGCCAGTGGGCGTCGTTCCACTCGGCGCGCAGCCGGGCGATCTCCTCGTGCTTCTTCAGGTCGACGACGTCGTCCCGGCTGGCCTCGGCCTCGTCGCGCTTCTCGCCGCCGGTGCCGGTCAGCTCGGCCAGGCGGGTCTCGATACGGGTCAGCTCGGCCCGCGCCGCCGTCTGGGCGGCCGTCTCGGCGGTGAAACGGGGGTCGGCGGCCCGCTGGGCGGCGGCCTTCTCGACGAGGGCGATGACGCGCCGGTGGGCGGCGCCGGCCTCGGCGCTGACGGTGCCGGTGAAGGGGTGCGGCTTGTAGAGGACGCGGACCGGCGGGTCGGCCTTGACCAGCTTCTTCACGATGTTCTCGCCGGCGAGCACGAGGGAGGTGTTGCCGGGGTTGCCGTCCCAGCCCTCCCAGGTGGGCGCGTAGAGGACGGTGGGGCAGCCTTCCTCGGCGGCGGCGCCCGGCCGGCTCTGGATGGGGGCCAGCTGCGGGCGGCCGACCTCGACGATGTCGTCGTCGCGGACACCGACGTCGGCGATGGCGTAACGGTCGCGGCCCGCGCGGCCGGCGGTCCACACCTCGTCGTAGACCTTGCTGAAGGGGTTGACGCTGGCCAGCTTGTCGCTGTCGCCGTGGCCGATGAAGACGTGCTTCATGGTGGGGACGCGCAGCAGGTGGATGTTCTTGCCGACGTTGGCCGCGTAGAGGGCGACACGGACCGTGGAGAGGTCGAGGTTCATCAGGTGCACACCGCCGGGCACACAGATGACGGGGGCGGTGGTCGGGGCGAGGTTCTGCAGGATGACCCGCTCGCGCAGCAGGACCAGCGGACGGGAGTCCAGCTGTTCCATGGTCTCCAGCCACATGTTGACCTGGTAGGCGGAGTCCTTGGAGCCGGAGAAGTACAGCACGGTCTCGGGCTTGTAGCGGCCCAGCCAGTCGTCGACGGCGGCCAGCACGGTGTCCGCGTTCGGCGGGGTCTTGCGGCCGCGTACGTACGGCATCAGCACCAGTACGTACCCGCAGCCCAGGGCGAGAGTGATCCCGATGCCGACGAAGCCGGCGACGGCGTCGTCCGTCATCGCCGAGACCAGCAGGCCCACGACGGCCGCGAGGTCGAGGTGGAGCATCTTCTCGGCGGAGCGGTCGAGCAGACCGCGCGGCGGGGCGTCCGGGATGCGGATGCGGGACTTCAGGTCGACGTTGCGGGTGGCGACGGGCATCCGGCGGCGGTTGCGGATCAGGGTGACCAGTGCGCCGTGCGGGGCCTGCAGGCCGTAGAAGGCGATGAAGCAGGCGATCGCGCCGTAGAAGATCAGGTCGTTCGACAGGGACATCCGGGCCAGCAGCAGGATCAGCAGCAGCTGCCGGATCAGGAAGCGGATCGACAGACCGGCCCGGACCTTGCTCAGGCGGTTGATGAGGTAACTGCCCTTGCGGTGCAGGTAGTGGTCCGCCAGGTACGTGACGGCGGCCGCGGCCGCGAAGGCGTAAACGCTCGGGACGAGCGCGGCGATCATGAGTACGGGGAAGCCCAGCATCATGAGTGCCGCCGCGGCCAGCTCGGCCGCGCTGCCCACCCGGGCGACGCGAATAGCGGTGGATATCACGGAGAACCTTTTGCTGACAAAAAGGCCGGAATTAGACCTTGCGGACGATCTGGGGAGGTTGTCGACAGGGAGTTTTTACGGTTCAGGCCCCTGTGATTGCTCCGCGAACGCGCAGCCACAGAGGCCTGAATTACAGATGACTAATGAAGGTCGATTATGCCACGCCGGCCTGTCGGTCCAGGACACTGGCCAGCGCCTGCTCGAAGCCGGTGGCCAGGCCTGCGGGGGCCGTCGGGTCCTGCTGGCGGACGTCGATGACATGGCCGGTGAGTTCGGACAGCAGCACGTCGAGGGAGGTGCGGGCGACGGCCTCGGAGGAGAGCAGCGAGCCCGTCGGCTCCTGGCCGAACGCCTTGGTGCGCATCGGGGTGGCGGTGCGCTCGGGGTTGACGCAGTTGACGCGGATGGCGTCGCCGGCCCACTCGTCGGACAGGGCCTGGGTGAGGTTCACCATGGCGGCCTTGGTCGAGGAGTAGAGGCTGTACTCGGCGCGGCCGCGGGTGTAGCTGCTGGAGGTGTAGAGCAGCAGCTGGCCGTTGGTCTCGGCGAGGTACTTGTAGCTGGAGCGGGCGATCTGCACCGGGGCCAGGTAGTTGACCTTCAGCGCCTCCTCGATGGTGGCGTTGTCGGTCTCGGCGAGCTTGCCGATGCGCAGCACGCCGGCCGTGTTGACGACGTAGTCGATCCGGCCGGTCTCGGCGTACGCCTTGGAGAGCGCGTCGTCGACCTCCTCCGGGTTCTCCACGTGGGTGCCGGTGGTGGAGCGGCCCAGCGCGTAAACGTTCGCGCCGTAGGACTCGGCGAGTTCGGCGATGTCCTTGCCGATGCCGTAGGAACCGCCGAAGATCACCGCGGTCTTGCCGGTGAGCAGTTCGCGGTAGGCGTCCTCGTCCTTCTGCTCGGGTGCGGCCGTGGAGCCGAGCTGGAAGAGCTTGTCGGCGATGAAGACGTCGACGGGCTGGGTGACCTTCATGTTGTACTCGTCGCCGGCGACCACGTGGATCGGGACGTCCGGCAGGTACTTGAGGACGACGGAGCAGTCGTCGGTGGCCTGGAAGTTGGGGTCGCCGTCGGCGACCTCGTAGGCCCGCTTGATCGTGGACAGCTTGAACGCCTGCGGGGTCTGGCCGCGGCGCAGCCGGGAGCGGTCCGGGATCTCGGTGATGAACTCGCCGTCCTCGCCGTGCGTCCGCGTGACGATGATGGTGTCGGCGGACGGGATGGCGACGTCGACGGCCTGGTAGCGCTCCAGGGCGGTCACGCAGTCGTCGATGACGCGCCGGGACAGCAGGGGGCGTACGGCGTCGTGGAAGAGGACGTTGAGGTCCTCGCCGTCGGCCAGGCCCTCGCCGAGCGCCTCGATGGCACGCTCGGTGGTCTCGTTCCGCGTGTTGCCGCCCTCGATGATCTTCTTGACCTTTGTGAACCCGGCCTTGGCGACGATCTTCTCGACGTCCGAAACATAGCCCGGCGCCATCAGCACGATGATGTCGTCGATCGAGACGGCCTTCTCGAAGGTGGTCAGGGTGTGCTCGATGACTGCCTTGCCGGCGATCTTCAGCAACTGCTTGGGGATCGACAGACCCACCCGCTGGCCGGTGCCACCGGCCAGGATGACTGCGGTGGTTCGGGGCTTGGCTATGTGCTGGGACACAGGTGACCTACCTTGGGGCATCAGGGAACTTGGAAATGGTCCCACTTCCGGTAACCGCAGTGCAAGGTGAGTGCCGCCCACTGCATATGTGCCCGCAACCTTTCATTCACCTTGCATCGCTGGTGATGGGCGTCGCCTGTCGGATGTCCAAGGAAGTTCCGTGAATTTGCTGTGAGTAACTACACAGGACATTCCGATTGCTGTGCGTGACCGCATGACACGTCTCAGCAGGCCTAAGCCGTGCCACACGGACGGCTTAGCACAGCTAAGCCGTCCACACGCAGGACGGCTCAGCGCCGTCGCAGCTTCTTGAGGCATCGGTGCCCCAGTACCCGTACGAGTTCCTTCGACGATGTCTGGTGCACTGTGCGGGCTTTGGCCTCGGCGGTGTGACGCACTGGTGCCGCGGCCGCCGCGGCGAGTGCGCCGTAGAGGGCCTGGGCGGCGACCTCCGGTGCGATGCGGGCCTCGGTGGCGGCCGGGCCGGGGGCCGGTTCGCGCTGCTTGGGTATGGCGGAGAGCAGGGACGCGTCGCCGATGACGCGGACGCCCATGGCGCCGATGCGTTCCACCATCTCGGCGCCGATGCGGCCGGCGGCCTCGACGGCCCAGTCGGGGGTAGAGATCTTCACGTCCTCGGCGGTGGGGCTGCACGTGTTCTTCATATGCATGACGGCGCCGTTGCGGACGAGCTTGGAATAGAGCTCGTCGGGCAGTCCATTGCCGCGGAATTCCACGTTGAGCTTTCGCAGCATTTCGGTCTCGGCGAGGGTGAGGGAGCGGTTCGCCGCGTCCGGGACGGGCCGCAGGAGGTTTTCGGGCAGTCCGAGCAGCGCTTCGAAGGTGCGCATCAGGCTGTCGCGGTCCCGGTCGTCGGCCACGACGACGGTGATCCGGTCGGCGCCGACCGCGCGGATCCAGCGTTCGACGAGCCGGTCGTGCCGGTGCCGGCGCCAGAAGCTGGGGTTGGGCTTCTCGTAGGGGGCCTTGCGCAGCATGTGATCCAGCCACTCCTCGTACCCCATGCGCAGCCCGTTCTGCACGTACTGCTGCCACTGCGAGGGCATGATCCGGGCGATCGGGCGCAGGGTGACGAGGACGTGCACGCGGTCGCCGCCGAGCTGCTCGACGATGCGGGCGACGGTCTCGTCGTCAGGGGCGTCGGCGAAGAACTCGCTGCTGATCACCGAGGTCCGGGATCCGGTGGCCTCGACCTGCTTGAGCAGCCGTGTCCAGTGCTTCTCGGTGGGCACGGTGTCGCCCATCATCGCGGGCCGGGCGCAGGCGGCGAGGGCGGCTTCCATGGGGTGCCGGCTGGTCGCCGGGAACTCCACGCCGTGCTCGGGCAGCTTGTCCTTCGCGGCGAAGAGGGCGCCCTGGATGGCCGTGGTGCCGGTTTTGTGCGGCCCGATGTGCAGCAGGCGGGTGCCGGCGGGCAGGGCGGCAAGGGGACCAGTGGGGCCCATGGGGCTCATGGGGGCCTTGTCCACCGGGGCTTCGCTTTTCGTACAGTCCGTCTCCATGGTTAATGGAAGGTAAGACGTTTACCTTAGGTTCACCTGAGAGGAGCCTGGGACACAGATGAGTCCCAGGCTCCTGTCACACAGACTTCACTCTCACACGACCTGTACGCCGGCTTCGTCCGCCTCGACGCGCAGGGTCGCGAAGGTGCTGGCGGTGGCCTGCGGCTTGACGACGGTGTCGACGATCCGCACGCGCGCGTCGATGCCGTCGCGGCGGATGTCGAAGAGGTGGTAGCCGCGGTGGGCGTCGATGACCTTCCAGTGCGGGTTGTCGGGCTTCAGCGGGTCGAACTGGGCGTGGAAGGCGGCCTGGTCCTGGTCGCCGTTGCTGGAGATGGAGGTGCCGACGAACTCGGCGCCGACCACGTCCGACGACGGGTCGGCGAAGTCCTGTTTCAGGTCGCTGATCATCGTGAGGTGCCGGTCGCCGCTGAGCACGACGGGGTTGCGGATCGAGGCGAACTCGTCCAGCAGGGCGTTGCGTTCGGCCTGGTAGCCGTCCCAGGCGTCGTAGTACCAGAGTTTTCCGTCGCCGGGCAGGATGTCGGTCTCGGCCATCATGATCTGCGAGGCGATCAGGTTCCAGCGGGCCGGTGAGCGGTGCAGTCCGTCGAGGAGCCACCGCTTCTGCCCGGCGCCGAGCATGGTGAGGGAGGGGTCCTCGGCGGCCGCCTGGCTGGTGACCTGGTCGCTGCGGAACTGCCGGGTGTCGAGGACGTTGAGCCGGGCCAGCCGGCCGAAGTCCAGGCGGCGGTACATCTGGATGTGCGGTCCGTCCGGGATCGCGGTGGCCCGGACCGGCATGTGCTCGTAGGAGGCCTGGAAGGCGGCGGTCAGCCGGGCGACGAACGCGTCGTGGGACTGCTTGTCGGGGTCCTGCGGGACCTGGCCGGCCCAGTCGTTGTCGACCTCGTGGTCGTCGAAGGTGACCACCCAGGGCGCGTTCGCGTGCATCGCGGCGAGGTCGGGGTCGCTGCGGTACTGGGCGTAGCGGTTGCGGTACTGCGCCAGGGTGTACGGCTCTCCGGTGCCTTCGTGGCGGCGGGGGCCGGCCGAGGAGGGCGTGGACTCGTAGATGTAGTCGCCGACGAAGAGGACGACGTCGGGGTCCTGGGCGAGCATGTCGGCGTACGGGGTGAAGTAGCCGTGCTGCCAGTTCTGGCAGGAGGCCAGGGCCACGCGCAGGGAGCCGCCCCTGGCGTGCGGGTGGGGCGCGGTGCGGGTGCGGCCCGTCGGGGAGATCCGGCCGCCGGCGCGGAAGCGGTACCAGTAGGAGCGGCCGGGGCGCAGTCCTCGTACATCCACGTGAACGCTGTGCCCGTACTCGGGCCGGGCGTGGGCGGTGCCGCGGCGGACGGTCTTGCGGAAGCGTTCGTCCTCGGCGATCTCCCAGGCGACGGGGACGACGGCGTCGGGCATGCCGCCGCCGTCGAGGGGAGCCGGGGCGAGTCGGGTCCAGAGCACGATGCCGTCGGGAAGCGGGTCGCCGGAGGCGACACCGAGGCTGAACACACCGTCCGGCAACGGGGTTTCGGCCGCCTGGGCGGAGGCCGGCAGCCAGAGCTGGGCGGAGGCGGCGGCACCGAGGACGGCGGCACCGGCGGTCAGAAAGCGGCGTCGGTCGGGCGATGGTGCTCCGGTCATGCGCGGACTCCCTTGCCACAGTGGCCTCTTGAACGGTCTGACCTTCGGAAACTCCCACGGTCGGACGGTCCGCGCGCTGAACGAGAGCATTCGTGCGCATGACAACTAGGCAGACAACGGGCGACCCCCGGCGTCACAGGAACAGACCACTGAAGCCCCGCACTTGACGCTGCCTCAGTCACATCAGCCGTGCGGCGGGGCGGCTTCCGCGGACCCGGCCTCCGCGGACCCGGTGACCGTGGGAGCTGTGCCCGTGGGAGCTGCGACCGCGGAAGCCGTGACCGCCGCCGCCAGCCGGTCGCGGAACCAGCGGTGGCCCGGGGCGGCCAAGTTGGCGAGGCCGGGGGCGGCCGACCGGCCCCGCGGGACCTCGCCGCGCTCCACGACGACGAAGGGCACGTACGTGTACGTCATCACCGCACCCACCAGCACCATCGGCCGTCTGATCGTCGACGACCTGCTCGGCCGCGGGGAGAAACCGCGGCTGGTCACCCGGGACGCCTCGCGGCTCGCCCCCGGGGTCCGGGAGCGGGCCGAGATCGTCGAGGGCTCGCACGGTGACGAGGCCGTGGTCGACCGGGCCTGTGCGGACGCCGAGGCCGTCATCTGGCTGGCGCCGGACGACGGGGACGCGCCGAGCACCGACGCCGCCTATGTGGACTTCACGCGTCCCGCGGCGCGGGCGTTCGCCCGGCACGGCGTCCGGCGGGTCGTCGCCGTCACGGCGCTGGGCCGTGGCACGCGGCTCGCGGAGCACGCCGGTGCGGTGACCTCGTCCCGGGCGATGTGCGACCTGATCGCCGCGTCAGGGGTGAACTTCCGGGCGGTGGCCTGTCCGTCGTTCATGCACAACCTGCTCAACCACGTCCGGTCGATCAGGGAGCAGGGCCTGTTCTCCATGATGGCCGACCCGGATCTGAAGGCTCCGGCCGTGGCCGCCCGGGACATCGCCGCGACCGCCGTACGACTGCTGCTCGACGGCACCTGGACGAGGTCCGGCGAGGTCGCCTGCCTCGGTCCCGAGGATCTGTCGCCGAAGGACATGGCCCGGATCGTCTCCGAGGTGCTCGGCACCGAGGTCGGCTACCGGCAGATCACCGGCGCGGCGCTGAAGGAGCGCATGACCGGCTTCGGGATGAGCGAGGGGATGGCGCAGGGGCTGGTCGACATGTTCGAGGCGAAGAACAGGGGCCTGGACAACGCCGAGCCGCGCACCGCCGGGTCGACGACGCCG
The DNA here is from genome assembly GCF_043201895.1 of Streptomyces sp. NPDC048254. NCBI lineage: Bacteria > Bacillati > Actinomycetota > Actinomycetes > Kitasatosporales > Streptomycetaceae > Streptomyces > Streptomyces sp. NPDC048254. The sequence continues at coordinate 626,845 of NZ_JBICZJ010000001.1, read as the reverse complement.
ACGACGTTCCGGCAGTGGTGCGAGGAGGTGCTCAAGCCGGCCGTGACGGGCTGAGCACCCTCACGGCCGCCCCGGCGCCCGCGTCGGTCACTCCTTGAACGGGTCGAAGTCGCCGTACTCGCGCAGCGACTCGTCGCGCTCCGCCTCGCGGTCGCGGCGGCGCTGTACGGCGGGGCGCTGTTCCTCGAAGCGGTGGTCCTCGCCGCGGCGGCCGAGCATCTCGGCGCCGGACATCATGGTCGGCTCCCAGTCGAAGACGACGGCGTTGTCCTCGGGGCCGATGGCGACGCCGTCGCCGCTGCGGGCGCCCGCCTTCATCAGTTCCTGCTCCACACCGAGGCGGTTGAGGCGGTCGGCGAGGTAGCCGACGGCCTCGTCGTTGTTGAAGTCGGTCTGCCGGACCCAGCGTTCGGGCTTCTCGCCGCGCACCCGGAAGAGGCCGTCCTCCTCCTGGGTGACGGTGAAGCCGGCGTCGTCCACGGCCTTGGGCCGGATGACGATCCGGGTCGCCTCCTCCTTGGGCTTGGCGGCGCGGGACTGGGCGACCAGGTCGCCGAGCGCGAACGACAGCTCGCGCAGGCCGAGGTGGGCGACCGCCGACACCTCGAAGACACGGTAGCCGCGGGCCTCCAGGTCGGGGCGGACCAGTTCGGCGAGGTCCTTGCCGTCGGGGACGTCGGTCTTGTTGAGGACGACGATCCGGGGCCGGTTGTCGAGGCCGCCGTACTGCCTGAGCTCCTCCTCGATGATGTCGAGGTCGGAGACGGGGTCGCGGTCGGACTCCAGGGTGGCGGTGTCCAGGACGTGCACGAGGACGCTGCAGCGCTCGACGTGCCGCAGGAACTCCAGGCCGAGGCCCTTGCCCTGGCTGGCGCCGGGGATGAGTCCGGGGACGTCGGCGATGGTGTAGACGGTCGAACCGGCCGTCACCACGCCGAGGTTGGGGACGAGGGTGGTGAACGGGTAGTCGGCGATCTTCGGCTTGGCGGCCGACAGCACCGAGATCAGCGAGGACTTGCCGGCGCTGGGGTAGCCGACCAGGGCCACGTCGGCGACGGTCTTCAGCTCCAGGACGATGTCCCCGAGGTCGCCGGGCTCGCCGAGCAGGGCGAAGCCGGGGGCCTTGCGGCGGGCGCTGGCGAGGGCCGCGTTGCCGAGGCCGCCGCGGCCGCCCTGGGCGGCGATGTAGGAGGTGCCGTGGCCGACGAGGTCGGCGAGGACGTTGCCCGCCCCGTCCAGCACCACGGTGCCGTCGGGCACCGGCAGGACGAGGTCCTGGCCGTCCTTGCCGGCCCGGTTGCCGCCCTCGCCGGGCTTGCCGTTGGTGGCCTTGCGGTGCGGCGAGTGGTGGTAGTCGAGGAGGGTCGTCACGGACTGGTCGACGGTCAGGATGATGTCGCCGCCGCGGCCGCCGTTGCCGCCGTCGGGGCCGCCGAGCGGCTTGAACTTCTCCCGGTGTACGGAGGCACAGCCGTGGCCTCCGTTACCCGCGGCGACGTGCAGCTCGACGCGGTCCACGAAGGTGGTCATGGGATGTGCCTCCAGTTACGTACGGGTGTTACTAGGTCAACACGCGAAAGGCGGACCCGCTTCCCCGCAGGGAAGTGAGGTCCGCCTCGCGAAAAGCTTCCGATCAGTTACCTGAGTCAGTTACCTGATGCTTCAGGCGACCGGAACGATGTTCACGACCTTGCGGCCACGGTGGGTGCCGAACTCCACCGCACCGGGCTGCAGCGCGAACAGCGTGTCGTCGCCGCCGCGGCCGACGCCGGCACCGGGGTGGAAGTGGGTGCCGCGCTGGCGGACCAGGATCTCGCCCGCGTTGACGACCTGACCGCCGAAGCGCTTCACGCCGAGGCGCTGAGCGTTGGAGTCACGACCGTTACGGGTGGACGATGCGCCCTTCTTGTGTGCCATCTCTCCTCAGTCCCTTACTTCGCAGCCGCGGGGATCTCAGTGACCTTGATCGCCGTGTACTGCTGGCGGTGGCCCTGGCGACGGCGGTAACCGGTCTTGTTCTTGTAGCGCAGAATGTCGATCTTCTGGCCCTTGTGGTGGTCCACGACCTCGGCCTGGACCTTGATGCCGGCCAGGACCCACGGGTCGCTGGTCACGGCCTCGCCGTCGACAACGAGCAGGGTCGAGAGCTCGACCGTGTCGCCAACCTTGGCAGTGGAAATCTTGTCAACCTCAACGATGTCGCCGACAGCAACCTTGTGCTGGCGACCACCGCTGCGCACGATGGCGTACACGCGGATCTCACTCTCTCGCTCGGAACCGGCACCCCGCAGTCCAGCCGTCCGGCACGCGGGCGGCCTCTCCGGAACACCGTGTGCTCCGGAGGAAGAGGTTTACGGGGATGTGGCACGTCCTCATATTCATGGACACGCCGACGGTCAAGGTTACGGGGCGGTGGCCGAGGGGGTCAAACCGGGCCCCGGGGGTGTGGGGCCGGTCACTCGGAACGGGCCCCACGGAATGCGGGACCGGTCACTCGGACCGGTCCCGCAGCCGGACGTCAGCCCTCGTCGGAGGCGGTGGCGACCGTGGTGGTCTTCTTCGCCGTCGACTTGGCGGCGGCCGTCTTGGCGGTCTTGGCCGCCTTCTTGGCCGTCGTCTTCTTCGCCGCCGTCTTCTTGGCCGCGGTCTTCTTCGCGGCCGTCTTCTTCGCGGCGGTCTTCTTGGCAGCCGTCTTACGGGCCGTCTTCTTGGCCGGAGCGGCCTCCTCGACGCCAGCCTCGGCGGTCTCGTCCGCGGCCGGCGCCCCGGCGGCGGAAGCCTCCGGCTGCTCGGCGCCCTCCGTCGACGGTACGACCACGACGGCCGTCTCCTCCGACGCGGTCGGCGCGGTGGCCTTGCGCACCGCGCGGCGGCGCGGACGGGCCGGGGCGGCGCTCTCGGCGGGCGCGGCCGCCTCGGGCTGCGCCGCCGGTTCCACCACCGGTTCCACCACCGGCTCCAGTACCGCTTCGGCCGCGGGGGCGGTCTCGGCGACGACGGTCACCGCGGCCGTCTCGGACCCTGCCGGGGAACCGGCGGGCGCCGACACCTTCCGGGTGGCCCGGCGACGGGTACGGCCCTTGGACACGGCCTCCTCGGCGGCCGGGGCCTCGGGGGCCTGGACGACCGGGTCCTCCACGGCGACCGGCTCGGCGTGCGCCTCGGCGGCCGGCTCCGGCAGCACCTCACGCTCCGCCTCCGCGGCGGCCGGTACGGCCTCGGCCGGGGTTTCGGCCTCCGCGCCCCGGTTGCGGCCCGCACGCTCCCTGGGCGCACCGGCCGGAGCCGAGGCCCGGCGGCTCGCCCGGCGGCGGCTACGGCCGCGGCCGGCCGCAGCCTCCGCCTCGGCGACGCTGCTGTACAGCTCCTCGTCCGGCGCGAAGTCGGGGGCGGCCAGCGCGACGGGCGTGGCGGCCTCGGCCGCTACCTCCGCCGCCGTCTCGACCGCGTGGACGGCCTCGGCGTGCTCGACGGCCCCGTCGGCCGCGACCTCGTGCGTCTCGTGCACGTCATGGTCGTGCTCGTGCCCGTCGCCGCCGCGGCCGCGCTTCTTGCGCTTGCCGCCGCCACCGCCGCCGGAGCTGGGCTGCTCCATGTGGACGATGACACCGCGGCCGTTGCAGTGCACGCAGGTCTCGGAGAAGGACTCCAGCAGGCCCTGCCCGACCCGCTTGCGGGTCATCTGGACGAGCCCCAGCGAGGTCACCTCGGCCACCTGGTGCTTCGTACGGTCCCGCCCGAGGCATTCGAGCAGGCGCCGCAGCACCAGGTCCCGGTTGGACTCCAGGACCATGTCGATGAAGTCGATGACGATGATGCCGCCGAGGTCGCGCAGCCGCAGCTGGCGGACGATCTCCTCGGCCGCCTCCAGGTTGTTCCTGGTGACCGTCTCCTCGAGGTTGCCGCCCTGGCCGGTGAACTTGCCGGTGTTGACGTCGATGACGACCATCGCCTCGGTCCGGTCGATCACCAGCGAACCGCCGCTGGGCAGCCAGACCTTGCGGTCCAGGGCCTTGGCGAGCTGCTCGTCGATCCGGTAGGTGGCGAAGACGTCGACCTCGGAGGTCCACTTCGACAGCCGGCCCGCGAGGTCGGGGGCGACGTGCGAGACGTAGCCGTGGACGGTCTCCCAGGCCTCGTCACCGCTGACGACGACCTTGGAGAAGTCCTCGTTGAAGATGTCGCGGACGACCCGGACGGTCATGTCCGGCTCGCCGTACAGGAGCGTCGGCGCGTTCGAGCTGCCGCCGTTCTTCGACTTCTTCTGGATGTCCTCCCACTGACCCTGCAGCCGCTCGACGTCGCGGCGCAGCTCGTCCTCGCTCGCGCCCTCGGCGGCGGTGCGCACGATGACGCCCGCGTCCTCGGGGACGATCTTCTTGAGGATGGTCTTCAGCCGGGCCCGCTCGGTGTCGGGCAGCTTGCGGCTGATGCCGGTCATCGAGCCCTCGGGGACGTACACGAGGTAGCGCCCGGGGAGGGAGACCTGGCTGGTCAGACGGGCGCCCTTGTGGCCGATCGGGTCCTTCGTCACCTGGACGAGCACGGACTGGCCGGACTTCAGGGCGGCCTCGATGCGGCGCGGCCCGTTGGCCATGCCGAGCGCCTCGAAGTTGACCTCACCGGCGTAGAGCACCGCGTTGCGGCCCTTGCCGATGTCGATGAAGGCGGCCTCCATCGAGGGCAGCACGTTCTGGACCTTGCCCAGGTAGACGTTGCCGACGTACGAGGTGGCCTGCTCCTTGTTGACGTAGTGCTCGACGAGCACGCCGTCCTCCAGGACGCCGATCTGGGTGCGGTCGCCGTACTGGCGGACCACCATCACGCGCTCGACGGCCTCGCGGCGGGCCAGGAACTCGGCCTCGGTGATGATCGGGACGCGCCGGCGGCCCTGCTCGCGGCCTTCCCGGCGGCGCTGCTTCTTGGCCTCCAGACGGGTCGAGCCCTTGATGGACTGCACCTCGTCGGACGGCTCGGACGGCTTGCGGGGCTCGCGGACCTTGACGACCGTGCGCTCCGGGTCGCCGTCGCCGGGCTCGGCGTCGGTGGAGCTGTCCCCGGCGCGCCGCCTGCGGCGACGGCGGCGACGGCTGCTGGAGGAGGAGCCGCCGGCCTCGTCGTGGGCCTCCTCGTCGTCCTCTTCCTCCTGCTCGGCGGTGTCCTCGGCGTCCTGCTCGGCCTGCTCCGCGGCCAGCTCGTCGCCCTCGCCCTCACCGTCACCGGCGTCACCACGGCGGCGACGACGGCCACCGCGGCGGCGACGACGGCGGGAACCGGCCTCCTCGGCCTCGTCCTCGGCGTCGGCGGCGTCCTCGATGTCCTCGGCGGTCTCGGCGGTCTCGGCGGGCTCCTCCGGCTCATCGGTCTCGTCCTCGGCGGCGGGCCGGGCGGCCGGGGTGTCCTCGGCGGCACCCCGGCGCCGGCGCCGACGGCGTGAACCGGTCTCGGCCTGCTCGACCTGCTCGGCCGTCTCGGCCGGCTCCGGCTGGTGCGGGGCGAGGTCCTCGGGCTCCTCCGCGACGGCGGCCACGGCGGCCGCTTCGGCGGCGGCCCGCTCCGGGGTCTGGAACTTCGGCTCGGTGAAAACCGGCGCCTGGAACACGGCGACGGCGGGCCGGGCGGGACGGCGCTGCGACTCGTCCTCGGCGGACGTGGCCGCGGCGGCGGGCTCGGAGAACCCGATGGCGGCCTGCCGTACGACACGGCGCCGGCGCCGCGGGGACTCGGTCTCCGGCTCCTCGACGGCGGGGGCCTCGGTGGTGGAGGTGACGGCCGGGGCCTCGACGGCCTGCGGCTGGGCCGCGGCGGGGGCCTCGGGGGCGGCCTCGGGCGCACCGGCGGGCGCGGCGACCCGGCGGGTGGCTCGGCGCCGGGTACGCGGGGCGGGCGCGGTGGGCTCGGCCTCGGGGGCGGGGGTGTCCCCGTGGGTCTCGCCGGTCTCGGCGGCGGGCGCGGGCTCGTCGACGGCCTCGGCGGTGTCCGCGACGGCGGCCGTGGGTGCGGTTTCCGCGGCGGTCTCGGCCGTCACCGGGGCACCGGTGGGCGCGGACGCCCGGCGGGTCGCCCGGCGGCGGGTACGGGGAGCGGGCACGGTCTCCTCGGCGGCTTCGGCAGCCGGAGCGGCCTCGGTGACCTCAGCGGTCTCGGTGACCTCAGGGGCCTCGGAAACCGCGGAAGCCTCGACAGCCGCTTCCTGCTCGGCCGCCTCGGTGGGCGCGGAGACGCGACGCGTGGCACGCCGGCGCGTCCGGCGCGGCGCGGCCTCCTCGTCGCTCTGTACGGCGGTCTCGACGGCCTCGGCCACCACAGGGGCGGCCTCGGCGGGCTCGGTGGCGGTCGCGGGAAGCACGGTCTCGGCCGTCTCGACGGCCTCGGCTCCCGCCGGGGCACCGGCGGGTGCCGACGCCCGGCGGGAGGCCCGGCGGCGGGTACGCGCGGCGGGCACGGCCTCCTCGGCGACCGCGGCAGCCTCGGATGCCTCCAGGGTCTCTGTCGTCTCCTCGTCGGCCTCTGCGGGCTCGGAGGGGAACGACTCCGCGGCCGGTATGGCCGGCGTGGTGATCTCGGCCTCGCCCGCCGCGGTCGCGACAGGCGGTCCCGCGGGGCGGGACGCGGCACGGCGACGCCTGCGCGGCGGCAGGGTGTCGCTCGGGGTGTTCGGTTCGGAGCCCTCGATGGGCTCGGTCGGTTCGAGCATGCGGGCGGTTCTCCCGTCAGGCTCCCGGGCGCCGCGCCTGGTCCGGCGTCGTTCGCTTCGAGCGACCGCCGGTGACGTCCGCGGCTCGCGCGATGCGCGGTGCCGCCGTGTGGGGCGCGGGCGCCGCACAGGAGCTCTCTGTGTCCTGTCTCGCCGGTTCCGTACGCCTTGTCGCGGACGGCCTGGCGAAAGTCTTCTGGTCGGTGCGCTGCCCGACCCAGGTGGCTCCCGAGTACGAGGGCTGCGCGTACGACGTCCGTCCTTCGCGGGACCTTCCCTACGCCGGCGCTGTCGCGGCGGCAGCGGGTTCGGCCTTCGAAAGGGCCTCAACTGCCTCGCGGTCGGGCGCGAGCGGGTCGGTCACCGTGCCGGTCTCTTCATCGAGCAGCCCCTGCGCCAGCCTGGTCACCGCTGCGGGGACCGGCGGCGCCAGGTCGGCCACGGCGCGGAGACCGGACAGGACGTCGTCGGGTCGTACGGCAGGCGTCACGTGCCGAACAACCAGCCGCAGTATCGCACAGGGCTGGTCGCTCGGCCTATCAGCCGTTTCATTGTGCGTTTCAAGTTGTACGACCGCGGGGCGGGCGTCGAAGGTCCGTACGCCGTTCTTGGTCGTGCGCTGGACCTCGACGGCGTCGGCCGCGTTGAACGCGGCGACGGCCTGTGCGGCCTGTTCCGGGTCCTGGCCGGCCAGCCGCAGCTCCCACACGGAGGCGGTGAGCCGGTCGGCCAGTCCGGACGTGCGGGCCTCGACCGCGTCGACGATGTCGAGCCCGGTGGGCAGGGACTCGTCGAGGAGGACGCGCAGTCGCTCCGGGTCGCGGACCGCGGTGAGCGCGATCTCCAGGTACTCGGCCTCGCTGCCGGTGCCGGTGGGTGCGGCATTGGCGTACGACACCTTCGGGTGCGGTGTGAACCCCGCCGAGTAGGCCATCGGCACCTCGGCGCGGCGCAGCGCACGCTCGAAGGCGCGCTGGAAGTCACGGTGGCTGGTGAACCGGAGGCGGCCGCGCTTGGTGTAGCGCAGTCGGATGCGCTGCACCGCCGGTGCGGGCGGCGGGCCTTCGGGCTGTCGCTTGCCCAGTGTCGTCAGTCCTTCGTGATTCTGGTGAGAGCAGCCGTACCGCGGGGGCCGTGCTGCCGGGTCCTGCTATCCATCAAGAGTACGTGTGTCGCGGCCCGCGGGTTCCCGCCGGTCGATGGGCACCGGCGGGGCAGGCTCGCCGAACAGGGCGCGGCGCAGGTCGGCGCGGGCCTGCCGGACGGCCCGGCCGACGGCCCGTGCGACCTGGGCGGCGGGGCGCAGCACGAGGTCGCGTACGACGTGTCCGACCGGGGTGAGGACGGTCCGGTAGAGCCGGCGCACCGGCTCCAGGAAGATCCACCGGAAGAGGGTCCCGAGAATCCGTCCGACGGCGCGTGCGACGTGTCCGGCGGCCCGCCAGGCGTGGCCGAGGGCCTCCCAGATCTCCCTGAGGACGACGCCGAGGACATGGCCGACGGGGGTGAGGATCCAGCGCCACAGGGCGACGGCGGGCAGCACGAGGAGCACGCGCGCGATCCAGTACAGGGCGGTGGCGAGCTGCTCGAACACCCAGGCGACGGCTTGGGCGACGGGCGTGAGGAGCCAGAGCACCGCGTGGCCGATCGGGGTGAGCACGCGCGCGTAGAGCCACACGAGGGCGTGGCCGAGGGGAGTGAGCAGGTAGCGGTACAGCCAGCCCAGCGGGACGACGACGAGCACGTGCAGGAGCCAGGCGACGGCGCGGCCGACGGGGGCGAGGACGTACCGCCAGAGGAATCGCCCCACGGGGACGACCAGGTACCGCCACAGGAACCCTGCGACGGCGGCGAGGGCGTCCCAGAGCAGCCGTACCGGCAGGACCACCAGGAACACGAAGATGCGGACGGGGATCCTGATCGCGACGACGAGACACCCCTCGGGGTGATGTGTCTGCGAATGCGTCTGCGGTTGCCGCTGCGGCTGCTTCTGCATGTCCATGGCCACAGAGACGCTATCGCGTGCCGTGCGGATGCGATCGGCCACCCTTGATCACCGATCGGCGGCGACACGGTAACGGTTGTCCCGCACACGCCAATCTGGATGGAACCGGCCACGGCGGCTTGATTTGCTGGGCGCCAGCCAAATCTTGAACCTTTCTTGGGTCCTTGGGGGACGAGCAATGAACTGGTACGTGGACGTACTGAAGAAGTACGCGGTGTTCAGCGGCCGTGCGCGCCGGCAGGAATACTGGATGTTCTTCCTGTTCAACCTGATCATCAGCATCGTGCTGGCGGTCATCGGGCGGGTCATCGGGTTCGCGGCCCTGGGCGCGATCTACAGCCTGGCGGTCCTCCTGCCCGGCCTGGGCGTCGCGGTCCGCCGGCTGCACGACACCGGCCGTTCGGGCTGGACGATCCTGGTCAGCATCATCCCGCTGGTCGGCTGGATCATCGTGCTGGTCTGGCTCGCCTCCGAGGGCAAGCCGGAGCAGAACCAGTACGGCGACAACCCGAAGTACGCGGCCGCCGTCTGACCTGTCATCACCTCGAAGGCCCGCCGGATCCGTCCGGCGGGCCTTCGCGCGTCTACGAGGCCGCGGACGATCTCTTGTTGCGTTCGGCCTGCAGGTGCAGGACCAGGAAGAGGACCCGGAGGAGGTCGTCCGGGAGGGTGGGCAGGGCCTTGGGGAGGGTGATGCGGCGGGGGCGGGTGCCGAGGGCGTCGTACGACAGGGCGAGCGGGCCGATCGCCCTCGCCCGGCCGCTGAACCTGGGGTGTTCCACGGGGTACGGCCCGATGCGGCGCGGGATCCCGGACCAGGCGGCGCAGTCGACGTCCCAGGTCCCGAACGTCCTCGGGACGCTGCCGAGGCGGCCGTACCCGATCTCGATGTCGCCGATCCACCGCAGCCGGCTGCCGAGCATGTCGTACTCCAGCGGATGCGGTCCGAGCGCGTGGGGTCTGCCGCCCCAGCGGCCGTAGGTGAGGTGGACGTCCCCGATGGAGCGGAGCCTGCTGCCCAGCAGGTCGTAGCCCAGTTCCAGTTCCATGCCCGCCAACTCCCCCGTGTCTCAGCGGTCTTCGCTCTCCCCGATTGTGCGGCCGGACCGCCGCGCCTTCCATGGCGGTCGTGTCACGGTTTCGCCCCCGGCCACGAAGGCATGGGAGCCGGCGGGTCCTGGAAGGCCTGGATCACCAGCGTGGCGAAGCGCCGGGAGGCCGCGACCCGGCCGGCCGGCGACGCGGTGCGGATGCCCCGCTGGGCCATGAGCATGAGGACCAGGTCGTCCATGACGAAGTCGGGGCGCAGCCGGCCGGTGCCCTTGGCGCGGTCGGCGAGCCTGGCGACCGACCTCAGTGTGGCGGCGCGGTCCGCGGCGAAGTCCATCGCGTCGGGGAAGGCCGACCTGAAAGCCTCGGTGAAACCGCGGTCGTGTGCGTGCAGTTCGCAGACCTTCTCGATCACGCGACGGAAGCCGTGCCACGGGTCCGGATCGGCGAGCCCCTCGTCGACGATGGCGTGACAGGCCCGCGCCTGGTCCCGGAAGACCTCGGTGACCAGGGTCTGCTTGGTCGGGAACCGGCGGTACAGGGTGGCGGGGCCGACCCCGGCGCGCCGGGCGATCGTGCGCATCGGCACGTTCAGCCCCTCGGTGGCGAAGAGCGCGCGGGCGGCGTCGAGCACGCGGGCGCGGTTGTCCCGGGCGTCGGAACGCAGCGAGTGAGACAAACGGTCGGTCACCGCTCTCACATTAGCCAAGCCGGGGCAGGGCGCCCCTTAGCGTCCGGGAGCACCGGGAGCAACGGACACCCCGGTTCCGCTCGATCCCGTACGCAGGAGGCCCATGTGAAAGCAGTGACGATCCGGAGGTTCGGCGGCCCCGAGGGCCTGGCGGTCGTCGATCTCCCGGCGCCGGTTCCGGCCGGCGGACAGGTGCTGATCACCACCGATGCGATCGGGGTCGGCGGCGTCGACACCCTGATCCGCAGCGGTGCGCTCGCGGGCTACGGCTTCCGGGAGGGCCATGTTCCCGGCAGCGAGGTGGCGGGCGCGGTGAGCGCCGTCGGCGAGGGCGTCGACACGGCGTGGCTCGGCCGGCGGGTGTGGGCGTTCACGGGCACCGGCGGCGGCTATGTGGAACAGGCGGTCGTCCCGGTCGAGGAGGTCCTCGCCCTCCCCGCGGACCTGTCCGCCGCCGACGCGGTGACCCTCGGGAGCTCCGGAGTGGTGGCCCACTTCGCGCTCGGCCATGCCCGTTTCCGGCCCGGCGAGTCGGTGCTGGTGCGGGGCGCGGCCGGGAGCATCGGGATCGCGGCGGTCCAGCTCGCGGCCCGGGGCGGTGCCGCGGCGGTCGCGGTGACGACGTCGTCGGCTTGGCGCGGCGAACGGCTGCGCGGGCTCGGCGCGACCCATGTGCTGGACCGCTCCGGAGAGGGCGGCGGGGACTCGCCGGCCGGCTATGACGTGATCATCGACATCGTGGCCGGTGCGGACCTGCCGTCGTTCTTCGGCAGGCTCGGTCCCAACGGCCGTCTGGTGGCCGTCGGTATGGTCGCCGGACCGCCGCCGGCCGACTTCGGCATGAGTATGGTCGCGGCGTTCCGCAGGTCCCTGTCGTTCGCGACCTTCAGCGCCGACACCGTGCCCGCGGCCGACCGGCGCGCGGTCCGGACCGGCCAGTTCGCCGACGCGGGCCGCGGCGAGCTGGAGACGGTGGTGCACGAGTCGCTGCCGTTGGCCGAGGCCGTGCTGGCGCACCGGAAGATGGCCGCCGGGGAGGTGTTCGGCCGGATCGTGCTGACGCCGTAGCGGCACGGTGCCCCGGGGACATGTCCCGGGGGCGGGAGTCAGCGTCGGGGCAGCACCCCGGCCGCGACGAGCGAGTCGTACAGCCGCTGCTGTTCCTCGTCGAGCCCGGAGTACAGCATGTCGTACGCCTCCTGCTCGCCCCGCGCCGTCTCGACGGGGTCCCAGGCGTCGCCGAGCGCCGCCATGACGTGGGCGCGCCGGGTCATCTCGTGACCGGTGAGATCGACGGCGAAGTCGACCGGTTCGGCGGGAAGGGAGGCATCAGAATTGGACATATGACCGAATTTAGGCAGGTGAGCCGGTCCGCGACAAGAGCCCGTGGGACACATCACAGCAGGTCATCGAGGCCGCTGGACTCTGTAGGGTGACCGCGAACGGCCACCGGCCGCGGATTGGCCCGCGACCCGGTCCCGGCCTCCTGAGAAAATCGCCCCCCTTGCCGTGCTTCGAGGAGACGCCATGCAGGTAGCCGTGCTCACCTTCGACGGATTCAACGAACTCGACAGCTTCATCGCCGCCGCGCTGATCAACCGGTGCCGGAAGGACGGCCTGGAGGCCTTCATCACGACACCGACGCCGGTGGTCACGTCGATGAACGGCGTCGAGGTGACCGGGCAGCGCCCGATGGAGTTCGTGACCGAAGCGGACGTGGTCCTGGTCGGCAGCGGGGTGAAGGCACGGGAGGTGGTCGCCGACGACCGGCTGATCTCCCGGCTGCGGCTCGACCCCTCCCGGCAGCTGGTCGGCGCGCAGTGCTCGGGCGCGCTGGTGCTCGCCCGGCTCGGGCTGCTGGACTCCATGCCCGTCTGCACGGACCGCAAGAGCCGGCCCTTCGTCGAGGCCGCCGGGGTCACCGTCCTGGACGCGCCGTTCCACGCGGAGGGGAACATCGCCACGGCCGGTGGCTGCCTGGCGTCCCAGTACCTCGCCACGTGGGTGATCACCCGGACCGTCGGTGAGGACGCGGCACGCGGGGTCCTCGACTACGTGGCCCCGGTCGGCGAGCACCAGGAGACCGTCGACCGCGCCCTGCGTGCCGTCCGCACGGCCACGGCGGAGACCGCACTGCGCTGACGGGCGGGGCCGGACCGGACGGCTCGCCCACGGTCACGCGGGCGGCTGCGTCCCGGCCTGCTCGCTCACCATGTACCGCGCGTACCAGTCCGGCCAGCCGGGGTCCTCCACGCCGGTGCGCGCCTCGTGCTCGCCGTGTGCGGCCGCGGCCCGCCGCAGCGCGCCCGCCAGGTCGTCGGCCGAGGCGAACGAGGTGGCCGCGGGATCCAGCCGTCCCGGGAGCCGCTCGGTGACCTCCTGGAGGAGCCAGCCGTTGCCGTCCGGGTCGCTGAACGACAGGAAGGAGCCGTAGCTGCCGTGCCGCGGTTCGGGACCGGGCACCCGGGCGTCGCCGTCGGCGTGGTGGAAGACACCGCCGGCGTCGTGGAACACCTCGCTGGGGTGGGCGCCGTGCCGTGCCAGCTCGTCGTGGGCGGTGTCGATGTCGTCGACGACCAGGTGCAGCCCCCGGGCCGAGCCGGGCGTCTGCTCGGTGACCGACTCGCCGAAGATGACCGACGCCGGAGAACCCGGTGGGGTCACCTGCACCACCCGGAACTCCCCGTCGGTGGCGACGTCCGCGTCCAGCCGCCAGCCCAGCGCCGTGTAGAAGTCCTTGGCCCGGTCCACGTCGGACACCGGCACCACGACGACCTCTAGTTTCATGTCCATGGCTTGCACTTCCCGTCTCGGAGGGAACACCGGCGACGGCCCGACCCGCGACCAGGCCGGGCAGGGGCTCAGTGCGCGAGGAGCTGCTGGCCGCCGTCGATGTCGTAGGTGGCGCCGGTGAGGGCGTCGTTGACCATGAGGTGCACCGCGAGGGCGGCGACGTCGGCCGGACCGACCACCCGCCCGATGGGCAGCGTCTTCCGCAACGCCTCACGCCGCGCCTCGAGTTGGTCGCCCAGCAGGGCGGCCGACAGCGGTGTGTCCACGAACCCGGCCGCGATGAGGTTGACCCGGACCGGGGCGACCTCCAGCGCCAGGTTGGCGACCAGCGCCGGCAGCGCCGCGGTGAGGGCGCCCGTCACCGCCATCCCGGGCGCGGGCCGACGGCCGCCGGTGCCGCCGATGAACAGCAGCGCCCCGCCGGCCCTGACCTTCCCCCGGCTCGCCCGCGCCACCGCCAGCACCATCGCGAGACGCCCGCCGAAGTCCCGTCCGGCGTCGGTCAGGTCGAGGTCGTCGAGCGGCGTGTACGACGGGCTGCCCGCCGTGACCAGCACATGGTCGACCCGCCCGGGCAGCTCCCCGAGGAAGCGCTCCATCCGTTCGGTGTCGAAGGCGTCGAACACGGCCGCGCTCAGCGGGCGCAGTTCGTCCGCGGCCCGCCGGAGACGCTCGGCGTTGCGCGCCACGAGCACCAGCTCGCCGCCGGCCGCCCGCACCTGCCGCGCGGTCTCCAGACCGATGCCCGCGCTGCCGCCCACCACCACGACCGTCTGACCGGCCAGTTCGCCGCGCGCACCGCTCCGCTCGGCACCAGCACTGTCACCGTCACCGCTCATGACCGCCGCCTCCGCTCTCCACGGCGCCCGCACCGGCCGCGCCGTCCGCCATGGCGACGAACTCCTCGGTGGTGAGGACCGCGTGGGCGTACAGGGGCGCGTTGAGGTCGAAGGTCGCGGTCATCTCCTCCCAGCTGAAGGAGGCGATGGCATCACGGACCAGGGTCACGTGGTACCCGAGCTCCTGGCCGTAGCGCGCGGTGGTGTCCACACAGGTGTTGGCCCGCATCCCGATCAGCACGATCTTCCGGATGTGGTGCTGCTTCAGCAGGAAGTCGAGGTCGGTGTTGGCGAACCCGCTGGACGCCCAGTGCTGCCGTACGACGATCTCGTCCTCCCGCGGCCGGAAGTCGGGGTGCCACTCGGCCCCCCAGCTGCCCTCGGCGAACGTCTGCTGGGCGAGGACGCGCCGCTGGGTCGGGGACAGGTGGTCCCAGGTGAGGTAGTCGCTCGGGGTCGTCCGGTGGTGGGGCACGACGAAGACGCGAAAGTCCTCGGCGCGGGCGGTGGCGAGAAGGGTCCGCATGTGGTCGAGCAGGTCCACGCCCTCCGCCACCTCCTTCGCCCGGGGCCACAACTTGCCGCCCTCGGAAAGGAAGTCGTTGTAGGGGTCGACGATCAGCAGAGCGGTTTCGTCCGGGGGGTACGGGTCGTACGGGGGTTTCCGCGCTTCGGAGGTCTCAGCAGTCATGGACGGTTCCCAACTGGTCAGCGACCGGATCGCTCGCTGCCGGGACACGGCTCGGGAGCGCTGCCCGGGCCACGCCACCGGAGACAACAGCCGACGGCCGCCCCCGAACCCACCGCGCCCCAGGCCCTCCGTAACACTCCGTCACAGGCCCGCCGGCTCAGAAACCCCAGTCTGTCACTCCCCCGGCCTAACGGCATCCGGGCCGCACACCGGGCCGCAGCCCGGGCCGATCCTGGGAACGCGTCCCGCTCCGGTCAGCCCGGCGAGGACGAAGAGGGCGACGAGGACGACGAGGACGACGGCGTGACCGGTTCCAGAAGCCGCCGAGGCCTGTTGATCGCCTCGGACACGGAATCGTCGCCGGAGTCCGCCGGCTCGAATCCGGGCCCGGGTTCGAGCACGGTCTCCTGGACCGGAACGACCGCGCCGCACTCCTCGCACCGACCCTCGCGGCCGATCAGCCCGCCGTCCCGCTCGTGCCGGAAGGCGCGCCTGACCCCCGACGGGGAGTAGAAGGCGTCTCCCCAGTTCATCAGGGCGCGCAGGACGGGCCACAGCTCGACGCCCTTGGCGGTCAGCCGGTACTCGACCGCTCCGCGTGCCTCGTCGTCCCGGGTGAGCACGCCCTCCCGGACGAGGGACTTCAGCCGGTCGGTCAGCACCGCGCGCGGGATCTTGAGCTGGGTGGCGAAGTCCCCGAACCGACGCACCCCGAAGAACGCGTCGCGGACGATCAGGAGCGTCCACCGCTCCCCCACGACTTCCAGGGTGCGCACCAAAGAGCAGTTGCGGTCCGCGTAGGTACTGGGGAGTGTCATGCGCCCACTTTACCTCCCCCAGTTCACTCACTGAACTGACCTATGCTACGGTCCCCACCAGGGGCAGTTCAGTGACTGAACCGCCCCGCTCGAGTCGAGGAGACCGACCATGTACCAGTTCCTTGTGTCCTTCACCGTCCAGCCGGAACACCGCGACGACTTCGTCCGGGCGGCCGGAAAGACCGCCCGTGACTCCCTGGCGAACGAACCCGGATCCCACCGGTTCGAGGTCATCGCGGACGACGAGAACGCGGACGTCTTCTACCTGAACGAGGTCTACGCGGACGCGGCCGCGTTCGAGACCCATGCCGGCGGCCCCTACTTCGCCGCGTTCTTCGCCGAGGCGAGCGCCTACGCCGACGGCCCGACATGGCTGATGCGGGGAAACGTCATCGACGACCGGCACCCGGCACCGAACACCTCCTCCCTGTCCTGAAAGACGAGGTCGCCATGGAATCCGTGCTCATCACCGGCGCCTCCAGAGGCATCGGCCGGGCCATCGCCGTCGAGCTGGCGGCCCGCGGCCACCGGGTGATCGCCACCGCACGCGATCCACAGACCCTGGCCGGCCTCCCCGTCGACCAGCGCCTGCGCCTCGACGTCACCGACCAGGACACCGTCGACCAGGCCATTCGCCAGGCAGGCGAGATCGACGTACTGGTCAGCAACGCCGGCGCCACCGTCCGGGCGCCGCTGGAGAGCGTTCCGCTCCCGGAGGTCGACCAGCTCTTCCAGCTCAACACCCTGGGCGCGCTGCGCGTGGCACAGGCCGTGCTCCCCGCGATGCGGGAGAGAGGAGCGGGCCGCCTGGTCTTCGTCTCCAGCATCCAGGGCCGCCTGGTGCTCCCGCTGATAGGCCCCTACGGCGCCAGCAAATGGGCGCTGGAAGCCCTCGCCGAGACCCTCGCCATCGAGACGGGCCACTTCGGCGTCAAGGTGAGCATCGTCCAGCCCGGCGCGGTCTCCTCGGGCGGCGCCGAACGCGCCAAGGTCTTCCCGGACGAGAACGGCCCCTACGCCCCGCTGTACGCGGCACTCGGCGCCCTGCGCGGCGAGGCGGTCACGCCACAGGACGTGGCCGTCACGGTGGCGCAGACGATCGAGCGGCCCGATCCGCCACTGCGCGTACCGGTGGGCCCACCCGCCGAACAAGCCCTACGGGCCCGCAAGGAGGCCCCGGAGGACAGGCCCTTCCTGCTGACCGACATCAACTGGTAGCCCTCCCAGGTCCGCGACGGGCGCCTGCCGTCCTTGCCGACGCCCCCGCCATCCGGCGCAGCAGTACATGCCCGGGGCAGGCCGGCCGATGAGTTTCCGAGCCCTGGGCAGTCTGCCTCCGCACAGGCCGAAACCGCGCACGAGATCTGTGAGGACACCATGACCGACCACGCGCTACCACCCGTCGTCGACGCCGCGACCTGGGAACACCGGCTCGAGGCACTGCGTGCCCGGGAGAAGGCCGCGACGCGGGAGCTCGACGCCATCGCCGCCGAGCGTCGCCGCCTGCCGATGGTCGAGCTGCCCGACTACACACTCGAGGGCGAGGACGGCCCCGTTCGGCTGGCAGACGTCTTTGAGGGCAAGAGGCAGCTGATCGTCTACAACCACATGTGGTTCACCGGCAAGGAATGGCAGTGCCCGGGCTGTACAGGGTTCACCTCGCAGTACACCCGCCTGGAGTTCCTGGACAACTACGACGCCCGATTCGTCATCGTCACCCAGGGCCCGATCAAGGAGGCGCTCGCCTATAAGGAGCGGGTCGGGAACCGGATGGCGTGGTACTCGACCGCGAACAGTCCGTTCGGGTCAGACGTCGGCGCACCGCCCGGTGGAGGATTCGCAGTCAACGTGTTCCTGCGTGACGGCGACACCGTCTACCGCACCTGGCACACCGACGGCCGGGGCACCGAGCAGCTCAGCCACAGCTTCGCGCTGATCGACCTCCTGCCGTACGGACGCCAGGAGGAATGGCAGGACTCGCCCGAGGGCTGGCCCCAGTCCCCCACCTACAGCCGGTGGGCGACGTCCGAGAACATCGCCGCGCTCTACGGCCCGGGTTCCGGCTGAACTCGTCACGGACGACGAGCGGGTGAACCCGACGACGTGTCACGATCGACCGCCTGGCTCACCTCAGTGGGCGTGCCCGCCCGGTGCCGACGCGCCGTTCGTGACCGTCAACGGCAGCAGCTTCTTGCCCGTCGGCCCCACCTGGATGCTCGTGTCCATGGCCGGGCACACCCCGCAGTCGAAGCAAGGTGTCCAGCGGCAGTCCTCGACCTCTGTTTCGTCGAGGGAGTCCTGCCAGTCCTCCCAGAGCCAGTCCTTGTCGAGGCCGGAGTCGAGGTGGTCCCAGGGGAGGACCTCCTCGTAGGTGCGCTCGCGGGTGGTGTACCAGTCGACGTCCACGCCGTAGGCCGGCAGCGTCTTGTCGGCGCAGGTCATCCAGCGGTCGTAGGAGAAATGCTCGCGCCAGCCGTCGAAGCGGCCGCCGTCCTCGTAGACCGCGCGGATCACGGCGCCGATGCGGCGGTCGCCGCGGGAGAGCAGGCCCTCGACGATGCCGGGCTTGCCGTCGTGGTAGCGGAAGCCGATCGAGCGGCCGTACTTCTTGTCGCCGCGGATCTTGTCGCGGAGCTTCTCCAGGCGGGCGTCCGTCTCCTCTGCCGAGAGCTGCGGGGCCCACTGGAAGGGCGTGTGGGGCTTCGGGACGAAGCCGCCGATCGAGACCGTGCAGCGGATGTCGCCCTGGCCGGATACCTCGCGGCCCTTCTGGATGACGTTCATGGCCATGTCGGCGATCTGGAGGACGTCCTCGTCGGTCTCCGTGGGCAGGCCGCACATGAAGTACAGCTTCACCTGGCGCCAGCCGTTGCCGTAGGCGGTGGCGACCGTGCGGATCAGGTCCTCCTCCGAGACCATCTTGTTGATGACCTTGCGCATGCGTTCCGAGCCGCCCTCGGGGGCGAAGGTCAGGCCGGAGCGGCGGCCGTTCCTCGTCAGCTCGTTCGCCAGGTCGACGTTGAAGGCGTCGACGCGGGTGGAGGGGAGGGAGAGGCCGATCTTGTCCTCCGTGTAGCGGTCGGCCAGGCCCTTGGCGATGTCGCCGATCTCCGAGTGGTCAGCGGAGGAGAGGGAGAGGAGGCCGACCTCCTCGAAGCCGGTCGCCTTGAGGCCCTTGTCGACCATCTCGCCGATACCGGTGATGGAGCGCTCGCGCACCGGGCGGGTGATCATGCCGGCCTGGCAGAAGCGGCAGCCGCGGGTGCAGCCGCGGAAGATCTCGACGGACATGCGCTCGTGGACCGTCTCCGCCAGGGGGACGAGCGGCTGCTTGGGGTACGGCCATTCGTCCAGGTCCATGACCGTGTGCTTGGAGACGCGCCACGGGACGCCCGACTTGTTGGGGACCACGCGGGCGATACGGCCGTCGGCGAGGTACTCCACGTCGTAGAAGGCCGGGATGTAGACGGAACCCGTCTTCGCCAGGCGGAAGAGGACCTCCTCGCGGCCGCCGGGGCGGCCCTCCGCCTTCCACTCGCGGATGATCTTCGTCATGTCGAGGACGGCCTGCTCGCCGTCGCCGATGATCGCCGCGTCGATGAAGTCCGCGATCGGTTCGGGGTTGAAGGCCGCGTGGCCGCCCGCCAGGACGATCGGGTCGTCCAGGCCGCGGTCCTTCGACTCCAGGGGGATCCCGGCCAGGTCGAGGGCGGTGAGCATGTTGGTGTAGCCCAGCTCCGTGGAGAAGGACAGGCCGAACACGTCGAAGGCGCCCACCGGCCGGTGGCTGTCCACCGTGAACTGCGGGAGGCGGTGCTCGCGCATCAGCGCCTCCAGGTCCGGCCACACGCTGTACGTGCGCTCGGCGAGGACGCCCTCCTGCTCGTTGAGGACCTCGTAGAGGATCATGACGCCCTGGTTGGGCAGGCCGACCTCGTAGGCGTCCGGGTACATCAGCGCCCAGCGGACGTCGCAGTCCTCCCACGGCTTGACCGTGGAGTTGAGCTCACCGCCGACGTACTGGATCGGCTTCTGCACATGCGGGAGCAGAGCTTCGAGCTGCGGGAACACAGACTCGGCGACCTGGGCGGCGGCTTCGGCAGGCATCTCGCGGACCTTTGTGAGCTGACTGGGGGCACCCCCGGCCGGAGGCTGGGGGAGGGTGGTCATCCAGCGTAGCGCGCCCGGCGGTGTCCCCCGTACGCCCGCTCAGGCGGGCGCATCCTTCCCGGTCTCCTTCCCGGTCTCCTTCCCGGTCTCCTACCCGGTCTCCTACCCGACGTTCTTCTTGATCTTCTTCCAGGCGGCCGGTGTCTCCGCCTCCACCGCCGCCGCCCGCCGCTCCTCGCGGCCGTACAGCAGCCCGTAGGTGAACGCGCTCTCGCCGGCCGCGTGGGCCACCGCGGACAGTTCGCGCAGGGTCTCGCGGGCCATCACGCTGTCCTGGTGCTCGCCGAGCAGGGACTGGAGCGACTTCATGGACTTGACGAGGGACTTCGCCGGGCCGCCGAGGGCGGGGTGGGCCGCCTCGGCCGCGTAGCGGGTGCGCTTGGCCTTCTTGCGGGCCTCGTGCAGGCCCAGGTCGCGGTCGTGGCCGGCGGGCTGTGCCATCGCCGTCTCGATCAGGTCGGTCACCTTCGCGAGGTCCTTGTGCACGGCCTTGGCGAGGACCTTCTCCGGGTTCCCGGCGGCCGCCTTGCGCAGCGGCGGGTCGGCGACCAGGCGGTCCAGGGTGTCCAGCAGGGCGAGGTAGCGCTTGGAGTCGAGGACACCGAGCAGCCGGCCCCGGGAGCCGCGCTCGCCGGCCTCGGCCCAGGCCTGCAGACGGTCGTGGACGGGGCCGGAGACGAGGGGGCCGGGGACCTCGTCCAGGGCGGTCATCAGGCGTTCGGCGAGGACCTCCTGGTCGCGGCCCACGCCGAGTTCCCCGGCCAGCCACTTCAGCTCGTCCGCGACGGGGTCGGTGACCTGCCGGTCGAGGACCTTGCCGAAGGTGCGGAAGGTGCTGCGCATTCGGCGGGTGGCCACCCGCATGTCGTGGACGCCTTCCTCGGTGTCCAGGCGTACGGCGGGGTCGAGTTCGACGATCGCGTCCCGCTGGGCGCGGACGTAGGCCAGGACGTGGTCGCCGGCCGTGACGGGTGCGCCGGAGTCCGGCTTCGGCGGGTGCGGTTTGCCGCCCTTGGTCTCGGCCAGTGCCCGGGCCAGTTTGGAGGCGGACTCCGACGGTCGTACGCCCGCCTTGCGCAACCGTTTCTCCACCTTGTCGAGGAAGGCCGGGTCGCCGCCGTCGGCGAGTTCCACCTCGATCTCGGTCCACTGGGCCTTGCCCTCGCCGCCGAAGAGCCGTTCGGCCCGGACGCGGTCCACGCTCACCTCGGCGAGCAGGGTGCCGTCCGCGTCGACGAGGTGGCGGACGTCGCGGGTGGTGCGCAGCCGGATCACCGGGACCAGCTGGCCCTCGCGGACCCGGGAGCGGGTCAGGCCGGCCAGTTCGTCGGGGATCGTGTCGGAGAGCGGGGCGTGGATCTCGTCGCGGACGCCGGGGGCCACCGGGAGTTTGAGGTGCCAGCCTGCGTCGGCGCCTCCGGTGCGATGGCGGAGGGTGACGCTGGCCGAGGCCAGGCGCAGGTCGGAGGTGTCGTGGTAGGTCGCGTCGAGTTCGGCGGTGCCCTTGTCCACGATGTCGGCCACGCCGGCGACGCCGGTCAGGTCGGGGAGTCCGCTGTCGTCGGATGCGTACTTGCGCTCGATCTCACGCTTCGTATCCGCCATGAACCGAATCTAATGGCCCCGGCGCCGCGAGGACAGCGGGCGCAGTAGGTAAATCAGAGGTGGCACAAAAACGAGGGTGAGGTGAACAAGCGGCAAACGGCTTTTTTGCCGCATACGGCGTGTTCAGCTCACCCTCGTGACGTCCCGGTCAGGCGGACATCGGGCGCTGCACCCTGATCGACTGCAACAGCCCCACCGCCACCCACACGGCGAACATCGACGAGCCGCCGTACGACACGAAGGGCAGCGGCAGGCCGGTGACCGGCATGATGCCGAGGGTCATGCCGATGTTCTCGAACGCCTGGAACGCGAACCAGGCCACGATCCCCGCCGCCACGACCGTGCCGTACAGCTCGGTCGTCTCGCGGGCGATCCGGCAGGCCCGCCACAGGACGACGCCGAGGAGCACGATGATCAGGCCCGCGCCGGCGAAGCCCAGCTCCTCCCCCGCCACCGTGAAGACGAAGTCGGTCTGCTGCTCGGGGACGAACTGGCCGGTGGTCTGCGAGCCGTGGAACAGGCCCGCACCGGTCAGGCCGCCGGAGCCGATGGCGATCCGGGCCTGGTTGGTGTTGTAGCCGACGCCCGCGGGGTCGAGGTCGGGGTTGGCGAAGGCCGCGAAGCGGTTGATCTGGTACTCGTCCAGGATGTGCAGCTGCCACACCGCGATCGCGCCCAGCAGGCCGGTCGCGAGCAGGCCGAAGATCCAGCGGTTGGAGGCGCCGGAGGCGAGCAGCACGGCCAGGATGATGATGACCATGACCATGACCGAGCCGAGGTCGGGCATCAGGAGCACGATCAGGATCGGTACCGAGGCCAGGCCCAGGGCCTGCAGGACCGTGCGGTGGTCGGGGTACTTCTTGTCGCCGGCGTCGACCCGGGCCGCCAGTATCATCGCCATCCCCAGGATGATGGTGATCTTGACGAACTCGGACGGCTGGAGCGAGAAGCCGCCGCCGAGCACGATCCAGGAGTGCGCGCCGTTGACGGTGGAGCCCAGCGGGGTCAGCACCGCGAGGAGGCCGAGCAGCGACAGGCCGTAGAGGATCGGCACCGCGTTGCGCAGCTGGCGGTGGCCGATCCAGACCGTGGCGATCATCAGGGCGAGCCCGATGCCGGTGTTCATCAGGTGCCGGAACAGGAAGTAGTACTGGTCGCCCTGGTTGATCTCGGTGCGGTTGCGGGTCGCCGAGAACACCAGGAGCGAGCCCAGCAGGGACAGCGCCAGGGCCGCCATCAGCATCGGCCAGTCCAGGCGGCGGGCCAGCGAGTCCCGGGCGAACATCCGGGTCCAGCCGGCCCGCGCGGGACCGTAGCCGGAGACGGAGAAGCTGTTGACTCCGGTCATGCCGAAAACCTCCCGCCAGAAACGCTGCTCACGTCGGCATCCTCCGGCTTCCCCTCTTCCGCGCCCGCCTTCGGGTGTCGCGGTTGCCCGTCGACGGCGAGGACGTGGTGGCCGGGGTCTGCTGGCCGTCGTCGCCCTTGTCGCCCTGCTGGCTCGCCTGGAAGTCCTTCACCGGGTCCTTGGAGATCTTCGGGGAGGCGATGGTGCCGTCCGTGCGGACCTTCGGCAGACCCTGCTGCGGGGTGTAGAGCAGCGCCTTCGACTTGTCGACGGAGCCGTCGGCGCCGACGCCGTACAGCGCGCTGTAGATGTTGCGGACCGCCTCGCCGGAGGCACCGGAACCGGTACCGGCCTGGGCGATGGTCATGATGACCGTGTAGTCCTTGCTGTAGGTGGCCAGCCACGACGTGGTCTGCTTGCCGTAGACCTCGGCGGTACCGGTCTTGCCGTGCAGGGCGATCTTGTCCTGCGGCCAGCCGCCGAACTTCCAGGCGGCCGTACCGCGGGTGATGACGCCCGCGAAGGCCTCGTCCATGCCCTTGAGGGCGGCCTGGCTGACGGGCAGCTTGCGCAGCGCCTTGGGCTTGATCTCCTGGACGGACTTGCCGTCGGCGCTGACGATGGCCTTGCCGATGGTCGGCTGGTACTCGGTGCCGCCGTTGGCCACCGCGCCGTAGATCATCGCCTCCTGGATCGGCGTGACGAGGGTGTCGCCCTGGCCGATCGAGTAGTTGATCTCGTCGCCCTCGCGCATCTTGTTGCCTTCGAGGCAGTTCTCGTACTCGATCTTCTCGACGTAGGTGCCGTCCTTCTTGCCGGACTTGCACCAGGCGTCCTTGTTGGCCTTCCAGTAGTCGAGCTTCCACTGGCGGTCGGGGACCCGGCCGGTGACCTCGTTGGGGAGGTCGACGCCGGTCTCCTTGCCGAGGCCGAACTGGTGGGCGGTCTTGAAGAACCAGTCCTTGGGCTCGCCCTTCTTCGGGTTGATGCCGCCGTCCTTCTTCCACTCGCGGTCGGCGAGTCCGTAGAAGACGGTGTCGCAGGACACCTCCAGGGCGCGGCCGAGCGAGATCGGGCCGAAGTTCTCGCCCTCGAAGTTCTTGAAGACCTGGCCGCCCACCGAGTACGAACTCGTGCAGGGGTAGCCGCCGTCCCACACGTAGCCGGCCTGGACCGCGGCGGCCGTGGAGACCACCTTGAACGTCGAACCGGGCGCCGCCTGACCCTGTATGGCCCTGTTGAGCAGCGGGTAGTCGGAGTTCTTGCCGGTGAGGGCCTTGTAGTCCTTGGCGGAGATGCCGCCGACCCAGACGTTCGGGTCGTAGGTCGGCGCGGAGGCCATGGCGACGATCCGGCCGGTCTTGGCCTCCATCACGACGACGGCGCCGGAGTCGGCCTTGTAGTTCTCCTGGGTGATCTTGTCGTACTGCTTGCGGGCGACCTTCATCGCGTTGTCCAGCTCGTACTCGGCGACCCGCTGGACGCGGGAGTCGATGCTGGTGACCAGGTTGGAACCGGGCTCGGCGGCATCCGACTTGGCCTTGCCGATGACCCGGCCGAGGTTGTCCACCTCGTAGCGGGTGACGCCGGCCTTGCCGCGCAGTTCCTTGTCGTACTGGCGCTCCAGGCCGGAGCGGCCGACCATGTCCGAACGCAGGTAGGGCGAGCTGGTGTTCTGGGCCTGCTGGATCTCGTCGTCGGTGACCGGGGAGAGGTAGCCGAGGACCTGCGAGGTGTTGGCCTTGCCGGGGGCCGGGTAGCGGCGTACGGCCTCGGGCTCGGCGGTGATGCCGGGGAAGTCCTCGGCGCGCTCGCGGATCTGCAGGGCCTGCTTGGCGGTGGCCTCGTCGGTGATCGGGATCGGCTGGTAGGGGGAGCCGTTCCAGCAGGGCTGCGGGGTCTTGGCGTCGCAGAGGCGGACCTTCTGCATGACCTCGGTGGGGCTCATCCCCAGGACGCCGGCGAGCTTGGTGAGGACCGCCTTGCCGTCGTCCGCCTGCTTGAGCAGGTCGGTACGGGAGGCGGAGACGACCAGCCGGGTCTCGTTGTCCGCGATGGGGACTCCGCGCGCGTCCAGGATCGAGCCGCGCACGGCGGGCTCGACGACCTGCTGGACGTGGTTGCCGGAGGCTTCCTTCTGGTACTCGGCGCCCTCACGGATCTGCAGGTACCACAGGCGGCCGCCGAGGGTGCCGAGCAGGGAGAGGACCAGGATCTGGATGACGACGAGACGGATCTGGACCCGTGGGGTCCGTCCGGTCTCGGGAATGTTGGTCACTGGGTTGCCTCCCCCTCTCAGTGCTGTACGTATGTGTCATATACGACGAAGCTGTGGGCGGCGCCGCCGGGTCGCCGGGTGAACTCCGGTGCGCTCACAGGCGCTTGACCCCCTTGATGCGGCCGACGCGGACGTTGCGGGTGCGCGCCCTGGCCTTCAGGGAGCCGAAGCCGCCGCGCTGGCCGCCGATGCGCAGTCCGGTGCCGGAGGAGAGCCAGCCGGAGGAGATGTCGCCCGTTCTGGTGCCGGAGTTGGCCTCCGTCAGCGGGTCGCTGTCGGCGCGGCGGGCCAGCCACATGATGCCGGGGACCACGAAGGGGGCGAGCAGCAGGTCGTAGAGGGCGGCGCTGACCAGCAGGCTGGTCATGCCGACGTGGCGGGCGGCGGTGTCGCCGACGAGGGCGCCGACGCCCGCGTACAGCAGGGTGGAGCCGATGGCGGCGGCGACCACGACGAGCATCGGCCCGGTCGCGGACTTCAGCCGGCCGTTCTCCGGCTTGATCAGGCCCGCGAAGTAGCCGACGACGCACAGCACCAGGGCGTAGCGCCCGGCCGCGTGGTCGGCGGGCGGGGCGAGGTCGGCGAGGAGTCCGGCGCCGAAGCCGACGAGGGCGCCGCCGACATGGCCGTACACCATGGCGAGGCCGAGGACGGTGAGCAGCATCAGGTCGGGGACGGCACCGGGGAGGTGGAGACGGGCGAGGACGCTCACCTGGATCACCAGGGCGACGACGACCAGGGCGGAGGAGAGCAGGATCCGGTTGACACGCATGAAGGGATTCAGCTCCTACCGCTGCTGCTGGTCGTTGGTGTCGGTCTCGTCCGTGCCCGAGTTCGTGCCCGAGTCCGATCCCGTGTTCGCGTCCGTGTTCGCGCTCGCGGACGGGGTGACCGTGACGGTCACCGTCGGGATCGGCGTCGGCTTCGGCTTGGCCGGGAGCACCTCGTCACGCGGGTCCTTCTTCGGCGCCTCGACGACCACGCCGACGATGTCGAGCTTGGTGAAGGACACGAACGGCGTGACGTACAGGGTGCGGGTGAGGCCGCCGTTGGACGGGTCGACGCTGGAGACCGTGCCGACCGGGACGCCGGGTACGAAGGGCCGGTCGGCCTGGGAGCCGAAGGTGACGAGCCGGTCGCCCTTCTTCACCTCGGCCTTGCCGTTGAGGAGTTCGACGCGCAGCGGGCGGTCGCCCTGCCCGGAGGCGAAGCCGAGTTCGTCGCTGCCCTCCATGCGGGTGCCGACGGTGAAGTCGGGGTCGTTGGCGAGCAGGACGGTGGAGGCGTCCGGGCCGACGGTGGTCACGCGGCCGACCAGGCCGTTGCCGTTCAGCACGGTCATGTCCCGTTTGATGCCGTCGTTGGCGCCGACGTCGATGGTGATGGTCCAGGAGAAGCCCTGCGCCGACCCTATGGCGATGACCTGGGCGCCCTTGATGCCGTACTGGCCCTCGCCGGCCATCTTCAGCATCTTGTCGAGCTGGTTGAGGCGGCTGCGGTTGCGGTCGTCGCTGCCGAGCTTCGCCTTGAGGGTCGCGTTCTGCTTCTCCAGCCGGGCCAGCCGGTCGTGCCGTGCACCGGAGTCACGGACGGCGGAGACGGCGTTGCCCACCGGGTCCACCACCGTCGACATGCCGTTCTCGATCGGGCCGAAGACCGCGGCCGCGGCCTGCCGGGCGCCGTCGACCGGGGAGTTCCTGCCACCTCGGATGTCCACCGTGATCAGCGCGAACGCGATGGCGATCAGCAGCACCAGGAGCAGCCGGCTCTCTTTCGTGTCCCTCACGTGCGGCGGCCGTGCCTTCCTCGATAGGAACTTGCGGGAACTTGTGGGGTGAGTCGGGGAAAGTCAGGGGGGAGGAAGCTCGTTCGTGTGAGCCTATGCCTCCATATCAACGATCCGCCGCACGAGAGGGGATCATCTCGTACGGCGGAATCGAAGAGTTACGTCATCTGCGCGGCTGGGCGTCCAGGACCTGCTGGAGCGCCTCGAATTCCTCGACGCACTTGCCGGAGCCGAGCGCCACGCTGTCCAGCGGGTCCTCGGCGATGTGGATCGGCATGCCGGTCTCCCGGCGCAGCCGCTCGTCCAGACCGCGCAGCAGCGCTCCGCCGCCGGTCAGAACGATTCCCCTGTCCATGATGTCGCCGGACAGCTCCGGCGGGCACTTGTCCAGCGTGGTCTTGACGGCGTCCACGATCGCGTTGACGGGTTCCTCGATCGCCTTGCGGACCTCGGCGGCCGAGATGACGACGGTCTTCGGCAGCCCCGACACCAGGTCCCGGCCGCGGATTTCGGTGTGCTGGTCGTCGTCGAGGTCGTACGCCGAACCGATCGTGATCTTGATCTGCTCGGCCGTCCGCTCACCGAGAAGAAGGCTGTACTCCTTCTTGATGTGCTGGATGATCGCGTTGTCCAACTCGTCGCCCGCGACACGGATCGACTGGGCGGTGACGATGCCGCCCAGCGAGATGACCGCGACCTCCGTGGTGCCGCCGCCGATGTCCACCACCATGTTGCCCGTGGCCTCGTGGACCGGCAGGCCGGAACCGATGGCGGCCGCCATGGGCTCCTCGATGATGTGCACCTGGCGGGCACCGGCCTGCGACGACGCCTCGATCACCGCGCGGCGCTCGACACCGGTGATACCGGAGGGCACGCACACGACGACCCGCGGCCGCGCCAGGTAGCGCCGCTTGTGGATCTTCAGGATGAAGTAGCGGAGCATCCGCTCGGTGATCTCGAAGTCGGCGATCACACCGTCCTTCAGCGGACGTACGGCGACGATGTTGCCGGGCGTGCGCCCGATCATCTTCTTCGCTTCCGCGCCGACCGCCAGGATTCCACCGGTGTTCGTGTTGATCGCGACGACGGACGGCTCGTTGAGTACGATCCCGCGACCCCTGACGTACACCAGCGTGTTGGCGGTCCCGAGGTCGACAGCCATGTCACGGCCGATGAACGACATTGAGTTCCCCATCAGGATTCGTCTGGCCTTCCCGGGAGCTTTTGAGGGCATTTCAGGTCGGCGAAGTTGGTGCTGTGACGTGAAGGCTTCCATCGTAGACGCGCCTGCACGAACACCGCGCGAGGGTCTTCGCCATTGTCAGCACGTGCAGGGCCGTCTCGCTTGTGGAGACGGTCCGACGGGGGCACTCGTTCCCCCGAACGGCACGCATATGCCGAGGGACGGCCGAAATCATTCGACCGTCCCAGGCCAGACGGAGTAGTGGACTGACGTTCAGTCAGAAAAATCTACGGAAACTCTACGGGGCCCGCCCCGGGGAGTCAGGCGCGGCCCGGGAAGAAGATCTTGATCTCGCGCTCGGCGGACTCCTCGGAGTCGGACGCGTGGATCAGGTTCTCGCGGACGATCACGCCGAAGTCGCCGCGGATGGAGCCCGGCGCGGCGGCGATCGGGTCGGTGGGACCGGCCAGCGCGCGGATGCCCTCGATGACCCGCTCGCCCTCGACGATCAGGACGACGACCGGGCCGGAGGCCATGAACTCGACCAGCGGCTCGTAGAACGGCTTGCCGACGTGCTCGGCGTAGTGCTGCTCCAGCGTCGCCCGCTCCAGGGAGCGCAGCTCCAGCGCGGTGATCCGCCAGTCGGCCTTGCGCTCGATACGGCCGATGATCTCGCCGGTCAGGCCGCGACGGACGGCGTCGGGCTTGAGCAGGACGAGGGTGCGCTGAGTCACGTGAGGGCTCCTTCGCGGTACTTACGTGTGCGGTGAGGAGAGGCTACAGGGCTGGTCCGGACGCCCGTCACGCAGTGTCAGCTCCCGGGGCCGAAGACCGGTCCGCCCGGTCCGCCTGGGCGGCGAAGCGGGCCTTCGCCTCGTCGATCTTCCTGCCGTAGTGCACCGACGCCCACCACAGGGCCGCGAAGACCACGCCCAGGAAGTACATCGTCGGCACGAAGACGCCGGAGGCGATCAGGACGATCTGCAGGGCCCAGCCGAGGGCGATGCCGCCGGGACGGGTGATCACCCCGCACAGGGCCACGCAGAGGACCATCGCGATGCCGCTGACCAGCCACACCGTGGCGGTGGACAGGTCGGGGTCCTTCATGGCGACCAGCGCGGCGAAGCCGATGACGAAGAACTCGCCGATCAGGGTGGAGGAGCAGAGCGTCCGCATGGTCAGGCCCTCCCCAGCAGCAGCCGGGCCTCGCCGACCGTGATGACCGAGCCGGTGACCAGCACCCCCGCGCCCGCGAACTCGCCCTCTTCCTCGGCCAGCGTGATCGCGGCCTCCAGGGCGTCGGGCAGCTGCGGCTCGACCTGGACGCGGTCCTCGCCGAACACCTCGACGGCGGCCGCGGCCAGTTCGTCCGCGTCCATCGCGCGATGGCTGGAGTTCTGGGTGATCACGACCTCGGCGAAGATCGGCTCGAAGGCCTCCAGGAGGCCCCGGACGTTCTTGTCGGCGCTGGCCCCGACCACGCCGATCAGCCGGCTGAAGTCGAAGGCCTCGCCGACCGCCTCGGCGGTGGCGCGGGCGCCGGCCGGGTTGTGCGCGGCGTCCAGGACGACGGTGGGAGAGCGCCGTACGACTTCGAGGCGGCCCGGCGAGGTGACCGCGGCGAACGCCTTGCGGACCGTGTCGATGGCGAGGGGCTCGGGGCGCTGCGCGCCGACGCCGAAGAACGCCTCCACGGCCGCCAGCGCGACGGCCGCGTTGTGGGCCTGGTAGGGGCCGTGCAGCGGGAGGAAGACCTGGTCGTACTCGCCGCCGAGGCCGCGCAGGGTGAGCAGTTGGCCGCCGACGGCGACCTGGCGGGCGACCACGCCGAACTCCAGGCCCTCCCGGGCCACCGTGGCGTCCACCTCGACGGCCTTCTTCAGCAGCACCTGGGCCGCGTCCACCGGCTGCTGGGCCAGGATCACGGTGGCGTCCTGCTTGATGATCCCGGCCTTCTCGCCGGCGATCGCGGCGGTGGTCTCGCCGAGCCGGTCGGTGTGGTCGAGGTCGATGGGGGTCACGACGGCGACGTCCCCGTCGATGACGTTGGTGGCGTCCCAGGAGCCGCCCATGCCGACCTCGACGACGGCCACGTCGACGGGGGCGTCCGCGAAGGCCGCGTACGCCATGCCGGTGAGCACCTCGAAGAAGGAGAGCCGGTACTCCTGCCGGGAGTCGACCATCTCGACGTACGGCTTGATGTCCTGGTAGGTCTCGATGAACCGCTCGGCGGAGATCGGGGCGCCGTCGAGGCTGATGCGCTCGGTGACCGACTGCACGTGAGGGCTGGTGTAGCGGCCGGTGCGCAGGTCGAAGGCGCCGAGCAGGGCCTCGACCATGCGAGCGGTGGAGGTCTTGCCGTTGGTGCCGGTGATGTGGATCGAGGGGTACGACCGCTGGGGCTCGCCCAGGACGTCCATGAGGGCGGTGATCCGGGTGACCGACGGCTCCAGCTTGGTCTCGCCCCAGCGGGTCGCCAGCTCCGCCTCGACCTCGCGCAGGGCCCGGTCGACCTCGGGGTCCTCGGGGCGGCCCGGGACGTCGGCCTGCGCCGGACCGCCCTGGGTACGCAGGGTCCGGCTGCCGGCCTCGATCACCGCGAGATCGGGGTCACGGTCCGTCTCGGCCTCGACGATGTCGTCGAAGTCGCCTTCGAAGTCGCCTTCGAAGCTGTCATGGGGGTCGCGCGGAGGCAGATCACTCACGGCACCAGTCTACGGAGCCCGACACCCGCCCGGCGGCCCAGGAGGGCTAGGGCCTGTCCGGCGGATCAAGTCGCAGGAAGGCAACGGCGCCTCATCAACCCAGGTGAGCGGGGCCTGGTGCGTCCAACTGCAAGGCGGAGGAGGGCGTCGACGCGGTGGGGGCACCCCCGGCCGAAGGCTGGGGGACGTCGGCAACCGACGACAACGCCGCAGATGGGCGTGCCAGGCCCCGCGTCTGCGGCATGATCCGCCGGACAGGCCCTAGCTAGGCGGGCTCGGCGGTGGGCAGGGCCTGCTCGCACCAGATGGTCTTGCCGACGGAGGTCTGCCGGGTGCCCCAGCGCTGGGTGAGCTGGGCGACCAGCAGCAGGCCGCGGCCGCCCTCGTCGAAGACGCGGGCCCGCCGCAGGTGGGGGGCGGTGCTGCTGCCGTCGGAGACCTCGCAGATCAGCATCGTGGTGTCTCGGATGAGCCGTAGCTGGATCGGGGAGCCGCCGTAGCGGATGGCGTTGGTGACCAGCTCGCTGACCACCAGTTCGGTGGTGTACGACAGGTCGTCCAGCTGCCAGGCGCCGAGCTGGCCGGAGGTCAGGGTCCGGGCCCGGGCGACGTGCTCGGGATCCGCGGGGACCTCCCAGGTGGCCACCTGGTCGCAGGGCAGGACGTGGGTGCGGGCCAGCAGCAGCGCGACGTCGTCGGCGGGTTCGCCGTTGCGCAGCGCGGCCACCACCTGGTCGCAGGTGGCCTCCAGCGACTCACCGGGCGTCGCCAGCGCACGGCGGAGCCGGTCGAGGCCCTGGCTCAGGTCGAGGTTCCGGGAGTGCACCAGCCCGTTGCTGAACAGCGCGAGGGTGGTGCCTCCGGCGAGGTCCAGCTCGGTCGTCTCGAACGGCAGCCCGCCGAGCCCGAGCGGCGGTCCGGCCTGGCCGGGGGCCTTCTCCACCACACCCTGCGGGGTGATCACGAAGGGCAGCGGATGACCCGCGCTGGCGAGCGAGCAGCGCCGCGAGACCGGGTCGTAGACGGCGTACAGGCAGGTCGAGCCCATCTCTCCGGCCGGTTCCAGGGCGCCGTCGTCGAGGTGCAGGACGAGGTCGTCGAGGTGGGTGAGGAGTTCCTCGGGCGGCAGGTCGACGTCGGCGAGGGTGCGGACCGCCGTGCGCAGCCGGCCCATGGTGGCCGAGGCCTGGATGCCGTGGCCGACGACGTCTCCGACGACCAGGGCCACCCGGGTGCCCGACAGCGGGATCACGTCGAGCCAGTCGCCGCCGACTCCGGCCCGGGTGCCGGTCGGGAGGTAGCGGTAGGCGATGTCGACGGCCGGGCGGGCGGGCAGGCTGTGCGGCAGCAGGCTGTGCTGGAGGGCCAGCGCGGTCTCGCGCTCCCGGGTGTAGCGCCGCGCGTTGTCGATGGCGGCCGCGGTCCTCGCGGCCAGTTCCTCGGCGTCGGACAGGTCGTCCTTCTCGAACGGCGGGGAGTCCCGGGTCCGCCAGAAGGCGATCACCCCCATCGGGACGCCCTGTGCCGACAGCGGCGCGGTGATCAGCGAGCCCATGCCGTAGGCGAGGAGCCGGTCCGCGCACCGGCTGTCGGTGGCCCAGCCCGCCGGGGCGGTGCGCAGGTCGGAGTGGAGGGCGGCGCCGGCGCCGGGGGCGGCCCGGCTGGGGGCGGCCGGTGCGCCGACCGGGTCCAGCGGCGACCCGTCGCGGATGCCGCCCCGGGCGACCCGGCGCAGGCCCGCGCCGTCGTCGTCCGCCGGCTCCCCGCCGGTCAGGACGGCTGCCACCAGGTCGACGGTGACGTGGTCGGCGAAGCGGGGCACGGCGACCCGGACGAGTTCGTCGGCGGTCCGCCGCACGTCGAGGGTGGTGCCCACGGCCGTACCGGCGTCGTAGAGCAGTCGGAGCCGGCGGTGGCTCTTCTCCTGGGAGGCGGCCATGCTGTTGAACGCCGTCTCCAGCTGCCCGATCTCCCGTCTGCCGGAGGGCGGCACCCGTGCGCCGAGGTCACCGGCGGCGAGCCGGGTGGCGGTGACGGCCATCCTGCGCACCGGCCAGACGATCACCCGGGTCACGTAGGCCCCGAAGCCGACGATCAGCAGGACCGCCCCGGCGACACCGATGGATGCCGCGAAGGTCAGCCGGTCCATCCGGTGCTCGAGGGCGTGCTCCTGCTTGTCGATGACGACCCGCTCGTCGGCGAGGTAGTCGCTGAGCTGGCCGCGGAGCGCCTCGACGAGCTGTCTGCCCTCCCGCGTGCGTGCACTGCTGGTTGCATCGGGATCGCCGCGCCGGGTCGCGTCGACGAGCGGGACCGAGTAGTCGTCGATGAAGGACTGCCCGGACTCCTGGATCTGCCGGGCCAGCCGCCGCTGGGAGGGGGAGGGGCTCATGTCCACGAGCCGCTGTGCCTCGACGGGGAACGCGGCCCGTCCCGCCCGCCACGGCTTGAGGAACTCGTCCTGCTGGGTGATGACGTAGCTCAGCTGACCGCCCTCCATGTCGACCACGGCCTTCTCGACGGCCAGGGCCTGGGTGAGGGCCGGCCGGCCGCCCCGAGCGGTCACCAGGGAGCCGCGCGCGTCCTGGATCGCCCACAGCAGCATCAGGAAGACGAGGCCGATGAGCACGGCGAGCAGGGCGCCCGTGACGGCCGTCAGGGGGACCAGTCCCCCTTGCGGAGGTGTCTTCGTTCGGCCCCTGCGCTGCATGCGGGCGTTCCCTCCGCCACGAAGCATCAAAACGGAACATTAAGGTCATGTTCCTACTTTTGGATTGTAGGGCGGTGGCCGGTCCGCGCTTGGTGACGGAGAAATACGCGCAGGCGCCCGGCGGCCCGGGGAACGGGCTGCCGGACGCCTGCGGGGACGTACGGGGGCGTGCGGGTCAGGCCTGCGGAAGGCGGTCCAGCTGGGCCTGGATGCGGGCGATGTCCTCGTCCGCCTTGGCCAGCCGGCCGCGGATCTTGTCCACCACGTTGTCCGGGGCCTTCGCCAGGAACGCCTCGTTGCCCAGCTTGGCCGTCGCCTGGGCCTTCTCCTTCTCGGCGGTCGCGAGGTCCTTGGCGAGACGCTTGCGCTCCGCCGCCACGTCGATCGTGCCGGAGAGGTCGAGGGCGACCGTGGCGCCGGCGACCGGGAGGGTGGCCGTGGCCGCGAAGGCGTCGCCCTCGGGCTGGAGGCGCAGCAGCTGACGGATGGCCGCCTCGTGGGGCGCCAGGGCCGTGCCGTCCAGCGTCAGCCGGGCGGGGACCCGCTGGCCGGGCTGGAGGCCCTGGTCGGCACGGAAGCGGCGGACCTCGGTGATGACCTGCTGAAGCGCCTCGATCTCACGCTCGGCGCCCGCGTCACGGAAACCGGAGTCGGTCGGCCATTCGGCGATGACGACCGACTCGCCGCCGGTCAGCGTCGTCCACAGCGTCTCGGTGACGAAGGGGACGATCGGGTGCAGGAGGCGCAGGGTGACGTCGAGGACCTCGCCCAGGACCCGCCCGGAGACCTTCGCCGGCTCGCCGCCCGCCATGAACGTCGTCTTGGACAGTTCGACGTACCAGTCGAAGACCTCGTCCCACGCGAAGTGGAACAGGACATCCGAGAGCTTGGCGAACTGGAAGTCGTCGTAGAGCGCGTCGACCTCGGCGACCGTCGCGTTGAGACGGGAGAGGATCCAGCGGTCGGTCGCCGACATCTCCGAGGCGTCCGGCAGCGGGCCCCGCACCGTCGCGCCGTTCATCAGCGCGAAGCGGGTGGCGTTCCAGATCTTGTTGGCGAAGTTGCGCGAACCCTGGACCCAGTCCTCGCCGATCGGGACGTCGACGCCGGGGTTGGCGCCGCGCGCGAGCGTGAACCGGAGCGCGTCCGAGCCGTACTTGTCCATCCAGTCCAGCGGGTTGACCGCGTTGCCGAAGGACTTCGACATCTTCTTGCCGAACTGGTCGCGGACCATGCCGTGCAGGGCGATGGTGTGGAACGGCGGGGTGCCGTCCATCGCGTACAGGCCGAACATCATCATCCGGGCGACCCAGAAGAAGAGGATGTCGTAGCCGGTGACCAGCACGGAGTTCGGGTAGAACTTCGCGAGCGACTCGGTCTGTTCGGGCCAGCCGAGGGTCGAGAAGGGCCAGAGGCCGGAGGAGAACCAGGTGTCGAGGACGTCGGTGTCCTGGTGCCAGCCCTCGCCGGCCGGGGCCTCGTCGTCGGGGCCGACGCAGACGACCTCGCCGTTCGGGCCGTACCAGACCGGAATGCGGTGGCCCCACCACAACTGCCGCGAGATGCACCAGTCGTGGAGGTTGTCGACCCAGTCGAAGTACCGCTTCTCCATCTCCTGCGGGTGGATCTTGACCCGGCCGTCGCGGACCGCGTCACCGGCGGCCTGGGCGAGCGGGCCGACCTTGACCCACCACTGCATGGACAGCCGCGGCTCGATGGTGGTCTTGCAACGCGAGCAGTGGCCGACCGAGTGGACGTACGGCCGCTTCTCGGCGACGATCCGGCCCTCGGCGCGCAGCGCGGCGACGATGGCGGAGCGGGCCTCCAGCCGGTCCAGGCCCTGGAACGGACCCGGGACCGTGATGACCGCGTGCTCGTCCATCACGGCGATGTTCGGCAGGTTGTGGCGCTGGCCGATCTCGAAGTCGTTCGGGTCGTGGGCCGGGGTGACCTTGACCGCGCCCGTGCCGAACTCCGGATCGACGTGGGTGTCCGCGACGACCGGGATGAAACGCTCGGTGAGCGGGAGGCGGATGTTCTTGCCGACGAGGTGCCTGTAGCGCTCGTCGTCGGGG
The DNA here is from genome assembly GCF_043201895.1 of Streptomyces sp. NPDC048254. Classification (NCBI taxonomy): domain Bacteria; kingdom Bacillati; phylum Actinomycetota; class Actinomycetes; order Kitasatosporales; family Streptomycetaceae; genus Streptomyces; species Streptomyces sp. NPDC048254. Next base: position 591,401 of record NZ_JBICZJ010000001.1, on the reverse strand, counting down.
TGGACGGCGACGGCGGTGTCACCGAGCATCGTCTCGGCACGGGTGGTGGCGACGACGATCGTGTCGTCGCCCTCCCCGTACTTCATGGAGACCAGCTCGCCGTCGTCGTCCTGGTACTCGACCTCGATGTCCGAGATGGCCGTGAGGCAGCGCGGACACCAGTTGATGATGCGCTCGGCGCGGTAGATCAGCTCGTCGTCGTAGAGCTTCTTGAAGATGGTCTGGACGGCCTGGGACAGCCCCTCGTCCATGGTGAAACGCTCACGGGACCAGGCGACGCCGTCACCGAGGCGGCGCATCTGGCCGGAGATCTGTCCGCCGGACTCGGCCTTCCACTGCCAGACGCGCTCGACGAAGGCCTCCCGGCCCAGGTCGTGGCGGGACTTGCCCTCCTTGCCCAGCTCCCGCTCGACGACGTTCTGCGTGGCGATGCCGGCGTGGTCCATGCCGGGCTGCCACAGCGTCTCGTAGCCCTGCATGCGCTTGCGGCGGGTGAGGGCGTCGATGAGGGTGTGCTCGAAGGCGTGCCCGAGGTGCAGGCTGCCCGTGACGTTCGGCGGCGGGATGACGACGGTGTAGGGCGGCTTGTCGCTCTTCGCGTCCGCCTCGAAGTAACCGCGCTCTACCCAGCGCTCGTACAGCGTCCCCTCTACGTCGGCCGGCGCGTACTGGGTCGGCAGTTCGGTGCTGGGCGCTGTGGGCTGCTGCTGAGCATTCTCGGTCACGGGGCTCAGTTTAGAGGTGTCACGGGGCAGTCCCGAAACGCGTTTGTTCTGTAACGGTGAGCACCCCCGTGCCATGAGCCCCCTGTGACTGAGCCAGGATGTCGGGAACACATAAGTATCTGGAGGGGAACCCAGAGATGAGCTACCACCAGCCGGGTCCGTACGGAGGGCCGCCGCAGCAGCAGCCTGGACCGTACGGAGGGCCGCCGCCGCAGCAGCAGCCGGGTCCGTACGGCCAGCCGCCGCAGGCGCCCCAGCCCGGCTACGGCTACCCCCAGCAGGCCCCGCCGCAGCCGGGGCCCTACGGCCAGCAGCCCGGTTACGGCTACCCGCCCCAGGGTGTTCCCCCGCAGCAGAACCCGTACGGCCAGCAGCCGCCGTACGGTCAGCCTCCCTACGGCGTTCCGCAGCCGCCGGCTCCGGGCGGCGGGAAGAAGAAGACGGGCCTGGTCATCGGCGCGGTGGCGGTGGTGGCCGCCGTGGCGGTCGGCGCGTACTTCGTGCTCGCCGGGGGCGGGAGCGGCGGGCTCAAGGACGACGGGCCGCACAAGCTGAGCGCGCCGGCCTCGGTCCTGTCCGCCAAGTACAAGCGGGTGGGTGACTCCAGCGAGCAGAAGACGAGCTCGAGCGACGCCGAGGACCTCGCCAAGTCCGGTGTCACCGACGCCACTTCGGTCACCGCGATCTACTCGACCGTCGACCTGGAGTCCCTGGACACCAGCAACCCGGCGGACGTGGCGAAGGCGCAGACCGCCGAGAACGTCACCCTCTTCGGCGTGTACGGGTCGGTGAAGGACCCGCAGGCGGCGCTGGACGCCACCTTCGCCAACATGAAGAAGGACAGCAGCTCGGACGACGACGTGCAGTTCGTCGGCGACGCCCGGTCCGTCTCGCCCGACGGGCTGGACGGCGCGGTGATGAAGTGCCAGCAGGCGAAGGGCAAGAACCAGCTCACCGGCAAGGCCCAGACGGCCTACCTGTGCATCTGGGCGGACTACAGCACCATCGGCATGGTGGAGCCGACGGCGGCGGTGAAGTCGTACAGCATCGACGAGTCGGCGAAGATCGCGGCCGATGTACGCGGTGAAGTGCGCGTCGCCAAGTAGCCACCGCCGACCCACACGAAAGCGCCGGGCCCTCCTCCGAGGAGGGCCCGGCGCTTCGGTGCTGACGTGGTTACGCCGACTTCTGCTCCCCCGCGCCCCGGCCGCGCGCGTCGCGCGGGATCAGGGTCGGGTTGACGTTGGAGTGGACGACGTCGGCCGTGATGACCACGCGGGCCACGTCCTTGCGGGACGGCACCTCGTACATCACGGACATGAGGACTTCCTCCATGATGGCGCGCAGGCCGCGCGCGCCGGTCTGGCGGAGGATGGCCTGGTCGGCGATGGCCTCCAGGGCCTCGCGCTCGAAGTCCAGCTCCACGCCGTCGAGTTCGAAGAGGCGCTGGTACTGCTTCACCAGCGCGTTGCGCGGCTCGATCAGGATCTGGAGCAGGGCCTCGCGGTCCAGGTTGTGCACCGAGGTGATGACGGGCAGCCGGCCGATGAACTCGGGGATCATGCCGAACTTCACCAGGTCCTCGGGCATGACGTCCTCGAACTGGTCCTTGGACTGCAGCTCCCGCTTGGAGCGGATCGTCGCGCCGAAGCCGATGCCCTTGGCACCCGCCCGGGACTCGATGATCTTCTCCAGGCCGGCGAACGCACCGCCCACGATGAACAGCACGTTCGTCGTGTCGATCTGGATGAACTCCTGGTGCGGGTGTTTGCGGCCGCCCTGCGGCGGGACCGACGCGGTGGTGCCCTCCAGGATCTTCAGCAGGGCCTGCTGCACGCCCTCGCCGCTGACGTCCCGGGTGATCGACGGATTTTCACTCTTCCGCGCGACCTTGTCGATCTCGTCGATGTAGATGATCCCGGTCTCGGCCTTCTTGACGTCGTAGTCGGCCGCCTGGATCAGCTTGAGGAGGATGTTCTCGACGTCCTCGCCCACATAGCCCGCCTCCGTCAGCGCGGTCGCGTCGGCGATCGCGAACGGGACGTTCAGCATGCGGGCCAGGGTCTGCGCCAGGAGCGTCTTGCCGGAGCCCGTGGGGCCCAGCAGCAGGATGTTGGACTTCGCCAACTCGATGGCGTCCTCGCGGCTTTGGCCGCCGCCGTTCTCACCGGCCTGAACCCGCTTGTAGTGGTTGTACACCGCGACCGAGAGAGCCTTCTTGGCCGGCTCCTGGCCGACCACGTAGCCCTCCAGGAACTCGTAGATCTCGCGGGGCTTGGGGAGTTCCTCCCAGCGCACCTCGCTCGTCTCGGCGAGTTCCTCCTCGATGATCTCGTTGCAGAGGTCGATGCACTCGTCGCAGATGTACACACCGGGCCCTGCGATGAGCTTCTTGACCTGCTTCTGGCTCTTGCCGCAGAACGAGCACTTGAGCAGATCGCCGCCGTCACCGATGCGTGCCACGGTGTGCTTCCCCTTCGCCTGGGAGACGCCTGGACTCTTTCGAATCCAGCGGCTCCTGGTGCTGCCTTATGTCGACGGTACCTTGCCGGGCCCCCCGTACGGGCCCCCCTTGGCACGGTTCACTTTGACGTGCACCTTGCCGAGCCCGCGGTCAAACCGGGCCAAGGGCGGCAGAGACTACATCCTCTGTCAGCGGACGTCAGCGTTGTTCATCTTCCGGGTGGAGATGATCTGGTCCACGATGCCGTACTCCAGCGCTTCCTCGGCCGTGAGGATCTTGTCGCGCTCGATGTCCTCGCGGATCTTCTCGATCGGCCGCTTGGTGTGCTTGGCCAGCATGTCCTCCAGCTGCTCGCGCATCCGGGTGAACTCGTTGGCGATGATCTCCAGGTCGGAGAGCTGGCCGCGGCCGGTGGAACCGGCCGGCTGGTGGATCAGCACACGGGAGTTCGGCAGCGCCATGCGCTTGCCGGGCGTGCCGGCGGCCAGCAGGATCGCGGCGGCGGAGGCCGCCTGGCCCATGCAGACCGTCTGGATGTCGGGCTTCACGAACTGCATCGTGTCGTAGATCGCCGTGAGGGCGGTCATGTCGCCGCCCGGGCTGTTGATGTAGATCGAGATGTCCCGGTCGGGGTCCATCGACTCCAGGCACAGCAGCTGCGCCATGACGTCGTTGGCGGAGGCGTCGTCGATCTGGACGCCGAGGAAGATCACGCGCTCCTCGAAGAGCTTCGCGTACGGGTCGTACTCGCGGATGCCCTGGGAGGTGCGCTCGACGAAGCGCGGGATGACGTAGCGGGCGTCGGGCCGGGGCCCGTCGTAGCGGGCGTCAGCAGCGCCGGGGATGTTGCTCATGAGGGTGTTCACCGTCCTGGTGGCGTTCGGGGGGCTGGAGTCTCGGCGGAGCGTGGCGTGGCCGGGCTCAGGAGGCGCCGGTACCGCCGCCTCCCGGAACACCGGAGGCATGCGTGATGATCCCGTCAATGAGACCGTACTCCTTGGCCTCTTCCGGGGTGAACCAGCGGTCGCGGTCGCCGTCGCGGACGATCGTCTCGACGGTCTGGCCGGAGTGCAGGGCGGTCAACTCGGACATGGTCTTCTTGGTGCGCAGCAGGTACTGGGCCTGGATCTTGATGTCCGAGACCGTACCGCCCAGGCCCGCGGAGCCCTGGTGCATCATGATGTCGGTGTGCGGCAGGGCGAAGCGCTTGCCGGCGGTGCCGCCGGTGAGCAGGAACTGACCCATCGAGGCCGCCATGCCCATCGCGATGGTGACCACGTCGTTCGGGATGAACTGCATGGTGTCGTAGATCGCCATACCGGCCGTCACCGAGCCGCCGGGGCTGTTGATGTAGAGGAAGACGTCCTTGTTGGGCTCGGCCGCGAGCAGCAGCAGCTGCGCGGTGATCTTGTTGGCGATGTCGTCGTCCACCTGCTGGCCCAGGAAGATGATCCGCTCGCCGAGCAGCCGGTTGTAGACCTGGTCGCCGAGGCCACCACCGAAGGAAGGCTCGCCGGCGGCGGAGGGCATCAGATTCGTCACGTATCCACCTGCTCGTCTTACGACGGCGCCGGGCCGTCTCACGTTTCCGTAGCCGGGGGCTTGGCTGCCCTCGTACTCATGGACCCTAACGCGATGGTCCCTTCCGGGAATCCCGGTAACAGCGCTGTTCGCCGGGGGCGTAGCGGCTACGCCGGTGCGCCGACGGCTACTCGGCGTGGTTGTGCGGGTGCGTGGGCGCGTGCGGGAGCACCGTGGATTGTCGCGCCCACGCGGCGGTAGCCGCCTGGCGAATGCAGCCCCGCGCCCCTTTGGGGCGCGCCGCAGCCCAGGGGATGGCAAAGGGGCCCCCGGGACAGTGCCCCAGGAGCCCCCTGTACGCCGTTACGGGCGCCGTAGGGCTCAGCCCTCGGTCTTCTCCTCGGCGGGGGTGTCCGTGGCGTCCGTGGCCTCGGCGGCGGCCTCGGTGGTCTCCGCCTCGGTCTCGTCCTCGTCGTCCAGGTCGACGAGCTCGCCGTTGGTGTCCTTGACCGTGGCGGCCTCGACCACGACGGCCAGGGCCTTGCCACGGGCCACCTCGCCGACCAGGAGCGGGACCTGACCGCCCTCGACGACGGCCTGGGCGAACTGGTCCGGGGACATGCCGGAGGAGGCCGCGCGCCGCATGAGGTGCTCGGTGAGCTCCTCCTGGTTGACGTTCAGCTTCTCGACCTTGACCAGCTCGTCGAGAACGAACTGGGTCTTGATGCCCTTGACCGCGGCTTCCTTGGTCTCGGCCTCGAACTCCTCGGCGGTCTTGCCCTGGATCTCGAGGTATTTCTCGAGGTCGAGGCCCATCTGGCCGAGCTGGTGGTGCTCCAGGTTGTGCTTGCGGGTGTTGATCTCGTCCTCGAGCAGCTTCTCGGGGACGGGCACCTCGACGAGCTCCAGGAGCTTCTCCAGGACGCGCTCCTGGGCCTGCGTGGCCTGGTCGTACGTCTTCATGTCGGCCAGCCGCTTGCGGCTGTCGGCCTTCAGCTCGTCCAGGGTGTCGAACTCGGAGGCGAGCTGCGCGAACTCGTCGTCCAGCTCGGGGAGTTCACGCGCGGCGACCTGGGTGACCTTGACGGTGACCTCGGCCTCCCGGCCGGCCGCGGAGCCGCCCTTGAGCTCGGAGGTGAAGGTGGCCTCGCCACCGGCCTCCAGGCCCTTCACGGCGTCGTCGATGCCGTCGAGCAGCTCGCCGGAGCCGATGGTGTAGGACACACCGCTGGCGATGCCGTCCTCCAGCACCTCGCCGTCGACCTTGGCCTCCAGGTCGATGGTGACGACGTCACCCTCCTCGGCGGCCCGCTCGACCGGAGAGGTGGACGCGAAGCGCTCGCGGAGCTGCTCCACGGACTTCTCGATGTCCTCGTCGGTCACCTCGACGGCGTCGACCTCGACCTCGATACCGGAGTAGTCCGGGATCTCCAGGGCGGGGCGGATGTCGACCTCGGCGGTGAAGTTCAGCGTCTCGCCGTCCTTCAGCTCGGTGATGTCGACCTCGGGCTGGCCCAGCGGGTTGAGCTCGGCCTCGTTGACCGCCTCGGTGTAGAACTTCGGAAGCGCGTCGTTGACGGCCTCCTCCAGCACCGCACCGCGGCCGAACCGCTGGTCGATGACGCGGGCCGGGATCTTGCCCTTGCGGAAGCCCTTCACCGTGACCTGCTGGTTGATCTTCTTGTACGCCGCGTCGAGGCTGTCCTTGAGCTCCTCGAAGGGCACCTCGACAGTGAGCCGAACCCGAGTCGGGTTCAGGGTCTCCACGGCGCTCTTCACGGTTCGGTCTCCTTGTGGCTGACTGCTTGGGTTCTGCCGGGACCAGAGAGGCCCGGCGGAGTTTCGCCGCCCGGAGGAGTTCGTAGGCCGCCGAGTGGGGGCCGGGACACGCGGGCGCGCAGCTTGCATAGTAACCGCAGCCGCTCAGCGCCCCAAAAGGCGATCAAGACGGACGCCGTCATTCGGTGGTCGGGGTGGCGGGATTTGAACCCACGGCCTTCCGCTCCCAAAGCGGACGCGCTACCAAGCTGCGCCACACCCCGTTTCGGTGCGACACGTAGGGTACATGCCCGGGCCGCCCACGTCGGCCGCTTTGTTCACCCGCGTCGGACTCACATCCGCGAGGACCAACACGTTGGCCTACGCGCTGTACGACCCGCTACGATGCACTCTGTGCCGCGGTCACGGACCTGCGGCGCGTGTTGTGCGGGCGTAGCTCAATGGTAGAGCTTCAGTCTTCCAAACTGACTACGCGGGTTCGATTCCCGTCGCCCGCTCCGCGTGGCGAAGGCCCAGGCGAGAGGTTCCGACCTCCTGCCTGGGCCTTCGGTGCGTCCAGGGCCGGGCCGCCCCTCACCGTCGTGGGCCGGGCAAGCCGACCGCGCGGACGGAGAAGCGGACGCCGTACAGGGCGTACGGAATCTACGTCTGGCGTTCCGTTGTCCACGTCTGTCCACGTCTATCCACGTCTGCCCACGCCTCGAGCTCCGTCGCGCCGGTTCGGGCGCGCGCCCGCGCGCGCCCCCGCGGTCAGAAGCTGATCGAGTTGATGGTCTGCGCTATCGAGTCGAGGAAGCGCTGGATGGAGGGGGCCATCCCGGTCGACGCGAGGAAGAAGCCGAAGAGGACGGCGACGATCGCGGGGCCGGCCTTGATGTTCCCCCCTCTGATCAGCACTACCAGGATGATCGCCAACAGCAGCACCACAGACAGTGAAATGGCCACAACTGATCACGCCCTCGGTCGGTTCCGCTCTCCCGGCCCGGGGGTACGACCCCGCACCCCCGCCAGAACCATCGTGCCACCAACCCGGCCGCACTATGCGGCCCGTGACACAACGTCGACAACTCACCGCCCACCGACCCCCGCCCGCACAGTAATTCGAGGCTCCACCCGGCCGTAGATCCAAGGCAATTGGCGGACATGGTTTCGGTGTCCACACAACGCGCGCGCAGCCAATTCGAATTGTTGACACAGGCATCACAAAGCAGGGTCGCGCGCAGGCGTTATGCACCAATTAGTCAGGATGAATAGGGACATCGTGGGTGTAAGTGCCGCATGAAACTGCATGGGTACAGGAGTCGACCTCGGTAAATCGACCGGCGGTTCACAGGCGATCACGGCGGATATCCAGCATTCACGCCTGCGGTTTTACGAAATCCCACAGGCGCCGCTAGGGTGCCTCAGATGTTTGCCGCCGCCACGTCCCCCGGCCAGAACCCAGCACCGCGTCCCCCCGCCCGGCCGCCGGCGGACAGACAGCGCGACGCGTTCTTCGACAACGCCAAGTACCTGGCGATCGTGCTCGTCGCGATGGGTCACTCCTGGGAGCCGCTGAAGGGCGACAGCCGCGTCCTGACGGCGCTGTACTGCGTCGTGTACGCCTTCCACATGCCGGCGTTCATCATCATCTCCGGCTACTTCTCCCGGAACTTCGACATGCGCCCGGACCGGCTGAAGCGGCTGGTCACCGGTGTCGTCGTGCCGTACGTCCTGTTCGAGACCGCCTATTCGCTGTTCCAGCGGTACGTCGCCGACTCCCCCGGTCAGGACATCAGCCTGCTCGACCCCTGGTACCTGACCTGGTTCCTGTGCGCGCTGTTCGTCTGGCGGCTGACCACGCCGATCTGGCGGGCGGTCCGCCACCCGCTGCCCGTCGCCTTCCTGGTCGCGATGCTGGCGTCCGTGTCCCCCAGCATCGGTGACGACCTGGACCTCCAGCGGGTCCTGCAGTTCCTGCCGTACTTCGTGCTCGGCCTGTGCCTGCGGCCCGAGCACTTCCGGCTGGTACGCCGGTGGCCGGTGCGGATCGCCGCGGTGCCGGTGTTCGCGGTCGCGCTGGCGTTCGCCTGGTGGTCGGTGCCGCGGATGAACACCGCGTGGTTCTACCACCGGGACTCCGCGCAGGAGCTGGGTGCGCCGTGGTGGTGCGGGCCGGTGATGGTGCTCGCGATGTTCGGCTGCTCGATGCTGCTGACGGCCTGCTTCCTGTCCTGGGTACCGGGCCGGCGGATGTGGTTCACGGCACTGGGCGCGGGCACGCTGTACGGCTATCTGCTGCACGGGTTCGTCGTGAAGTACGGCGACCACGCGGGCTGGTTCGACCCGAGGTGGCTGCACGGCCCGCTCGGCGAGATCCTCGTCACCGCGATCGCCGGCGTCACCGTCACGCTGCTGTGCTCCCGGCCCGTCCAGCGGGTGTTCCGGTTCGCCATGGAGCCGAGGATGGCCTGGGCGTTCCGGCAGGACCCGGCGGAACTGGCGCGGGGCCGGCAGAGCCGGGAGGACCGGGAGGACCGGGAGATGGCCAACGCGTGAGTCCGCTTACGCGGACAGACCGAGGAGGGCGCGCATCCGGGCGTACTTCTCGGTCAGCCGTTTCCGGGTGTCCTCGTCGAGTACGGCGAGACGGTCGGGGTCGGCGTTGTGCGCGAGGTCGGCCTGTTTGACGAGGAGCGCGCCCGGGGTGTCGAGGATGCGGCGGGCGTACGCCTCGGGGGGCTCGCCGGGGCGTTTGGTGACGGCGAGGACGATGGCCCTGGTGCGGGCGGTGAGGGGGGCCGCCGCCAGCCAGTCCGCCGTGAGGGCGTGGTCCTCGACGGCGTCGTGCAGCCAGGCGGCGGCGATCTGCTCCGGGTCACCGCCGCGCGCGCGGACGCCTTCGGCGACGGCGGCGAGGTGCTCGGCGTAGGGGCGGCCGGCCTTGTCGGTCTGCGCCGCGTGAGCGGCTCGGGCGAGCGCCTCTACTTCGGAGAGGGAGAGCGGGGTCGGGGTCACCGTGCGAGTATCCCGTGGCGGGGGGTGAGGCACGACTGCCCGCGACTGAAGCGCCCTGAAGGGGCGCGGGGCCGTTATTCGATGTGCGGCTACCGCCGCGTGGGCGCGACCAGCCCCCACCGGCCCGCAGCCGACCGTCGGCCACCCGCCCGCTATCTCACCGCGCCGCCTCCCGGCAGATCAGCAGCAGCGCCCGGTCGTCGTTCACGTCCTTCGCCACCGCCTCGATCAGGTGCCAGGCCGCCCCGTGGAAGCCGCCGGCGACATAGCGGTCGGCCTCTCCCGTGAGGCGGTCGATACCCTCCACGATGTCCCGGTCCGACGTCTCCACCAGGCCGTCCGTGAAGAGCATCAGGACGTCCCCCGGGCGCAGCGAGCCCTTGACCGAGTCGAACTGCGCGCCGTCGTACACGCCCAGGAGAGGCCCCTCCGCGGCCTTCTCCTCCCAGCGGCCGCTGCCCGCGCTGAGCTGGAGGCCCGGGGGGTGGCCCGCGGAGTAGAGCTCGTAGTCGCCGGAGTCCAGGTCGAGGACCAGGTGGATCGAGGTGGCGAAGCCCTCGTCCCAGTCCTGGCGCAGGAGGTACCCGTTGGCGGCGGTGAGGAAGGCATGCGGGGGCAGGGACCCCAGGAGGCCGCCGAACGCGCCGGACAACAGCAGGGCGCGGGACGCCGCGTCCATGCCCTTGCCGGAGACGTCCGTGAGGACGACCTCCATCGTGCGGCCGTTGTTCGTGCGGGCCGCGACCACGAAGTCGCCGGAGAAGGACTGCCCGCCGGCCGGTCGCAGGGCCATCTCGCGGTGCCAGCCCGGCGGCAGCTTCGGCAGCTTGCTCTGCACCCGGATGCGTTCGCGCAGGTCGAAGAGCATGGTGCCGCCGCGCCGCCAGGGCACGCCGACCCGGCTGCGGAACTGGGCGGTGAGCAGACCGAAGAAGCCGCAGGCGGCGACGACGAGGACCACGCCCGGGGTGACCCGGGAGGGGCCCTCGGTGTAGGGGCCGAGCCGTACCGACTCCACGATCAGTGCCGTGGCCGCCGCCGCGTACAGGCCGAGCAGGCTTGCCGGGCGCAGCAGCAGGCCGCCCGCGATGATCGGCAGGACCAGGGAGGCCGGGGAGAACCACACCGAGTTGGCGAGGGTCATGGCCGCCAGCACCGGGACGGTCAGCAGCAGTCCGACGAGCGCGATCCAGTCGGAGCCGTCGCCGCGGAAGTAGTCCACGGCGCTTCTGCGCAGGCCGACGCGGGCCCGGTGCCACTGCATCTTCCACCGGGCCGTGAACGTCTCGGCCTTTCCGCGCCGATCTCCGTCTACTGCCATTAGTTCGGGACCCTATCCATCGGACCAGCTGCTTGGCACGGGAGGTCCCACTTGTCCCCCGTCCGAGGTTCACCGTCGACTGCGACTTCACAGTGAACTTCACCGGAAGCCCCCGCGTCGCCGTCCGGGAGAAATTCGCTGGCTCGTCCCGCATTGCCCCTGATAGGCATGGCGTATGGCGAGTGACCGTACGACCGAGTTGAAGGTGTTGCGTGCCGAGGAGTTCGACGGCTGGTGGGACCACCTGGTACGGGCTTTCGGGGCCGGCCCGGCGTCGGCCGAGGAGCGCGAGCTGGACCGGTCGCTGACGGAGGTCGAGCGTTCGCTGGCCGTCTGGGACGGGGGCGAACTCGTCGGGACGGGCGGGGCGTTCAGCTTCCGGATGACCGTGCCGGGCGGTGCCGTGCTGCCCGTGGCCGGCGTCACCATGGTGAGCGTGTCCGCGACGCACCGGCGGCGCGGGGTGCTGACCGCGATGATGCGGCGCCAGCTGGACGACGTACGGGAGCGGGGCGAGGCGCTCGCCGCGCTGACCGCCTCCGAGCCGGCGATCTACGGCCGCTTCGGGTACGACGCGGCGACCTACCAGCTGCACGCCGAGATCGACACGAGCCGGGTGACGCTGGACGTACCGGCCGGCACCGACGACGTACGACTGCGGTACGCGGCGCCGGCCGACGTGCTCGACGCGTGCGAGGCGGTGTACGCGGAGCTGGTACCGCTGCGGCCCGGGATGCTGGCCCGGCAGCCCGGCTGGGAGCGGGCGGGGCTGCTGGACCCGGAGAGCGAGCGGGACGGCGCGTCGGCGCTGCAGTGCGTGGTCGCCGAGCGGGACGGGCGGGTCACCGGGTACGCGCGGTTCCGCACCAAGCTGGGCTGGTCGCCGAGCGGGCACGACGGCACGGTGACGCTGGAGGACCTGGCCGCGCTGGACGCGGCGAGCGACGCGGCGCTGTGGCGGTTCCTGTTCGGCATCGACCTGATGTCGAAGCTGACGGTACGGGGGCGGCCGGTCGACGACGCCTGGCAGTACCTGGTCTCCGACGTCCGGCGCTGTCTGACGCGGGTGCGGGACATGGGGTACGTCCGTCTCGTCGACGTCGGTGCGGCGCTCGCGGCGCGGACCTACCAGGCGCCGGTGGACGTGGTGCTGGAGGTGGCCGACGCCTTCTGCCCGTGGAACGCGGGGCGCTGGCGGCTGACCGGCGACGCCAAGGGCGCGTCCTGCGACCGTACGACCGACACGGCCGAACTCGCCCTGTCCGTACGGGAGCTGGGGGCGGCGTACCTCGGTGGTGTCTCCCTGCAGTCGCTGGCCCGCGCCGGCCGGGTGCGGGAGCTGCGGCCGGGGGCGCTGGCGGAGGCGTCGACGGCGCTCGGGTCACCGGCGCTGCCGTGGCTGCCGCACGGTTTCTAGTGCGCGCCGCTCAGCGTTCCTGGCAGCGGGGGCACCAGAAGAGGTTGCGGGCGGCGAGGTCGGCGGTGCGGATCCCGGTGCCGCAGACGTGGCAGAGCAGGGTGGCCCGGCGGTAGACGTACACCTCACCGCCGTGGTCGTCGACGCGCGGTGGGCGTCCCATCGCCTCCGGGGTGTGCTCGGGGCGGACGGTGTCGATGCGGTTGTTCCGCACGCCTTCGTGCATGAGTTCGACGAGATCGGCCCAGACGGCGTCCCACTCGGCCGGGCTGATCTCCTTTCCGGCGCGGTAGGGATCGATTCCGTGCCGGAACAGCACCTCGGCGCGGTAGACGTTGCCCACCCCCGCGATGACCTTCTGGTCCATCAGCAGCGCGGCGACGGTCGTACGGCTGCGGGAGATCCTCCGGTACGCGACGCCCGGGTCGGCGTCGGCACGGAGCGGATCCGGGCCGAGGCGGGCGTGTATCGCGCTCTTCTCGCCATCGGTGATCAGGGCGCAGGTGGTGGGGCCGCGCAGGTCGACGTAGGAGGTGGCGTCGGCGAGGCGGAGCCGGACGGTGTCGGTGGCGGGGGGTGCGGGGGCGTCGCCGAAGGTGACCTTGCCGAAGAGGCCGAGGTGGATGTGGACCCAGTCGCTGTCGCGGAAGGCGAGGAAGAGGTGCTTGCCGTGGGCCTCGGTACGGGTGAGGGGGGCGCCGTCGATCAGCTGGGCGGCGTCGGAGAACTTGCCCTGCGGGCTGCTGACCCGCACGGGTCCGCTGAGGCGGCGGTAGTCCAGCGCCAGCCGGTGGATCGTGTGCCCTTCCGGCACGAAAGCCATTCCTTTCCCACCCACCCGACTCGGTCGGTGGAGAGGTGAACGTCGAGGGCCAAGGGCCCGGCCGCCCGCAGCCGAACGACTACCGGGCCGCCCCTGGTCAGAGACACGGCCCCCGCTACGGCTGGGGGTGGTGCCCCGGGATCGGCGGGAGGTCGCCCGTCGTCTCGTACTCCGTCAGCATGTCGATGCGGCGGATGTGGCGTTCACCCTCGGAGAACGGCGTGTTCAGGAAGGTCTCGACGAACTTCGTCGCCTCCTCCTGCGTGTGCATCCGCGACCCCACCGCGACGACGTTCGCGTTGTTGTGCTGCCGGCCGAGCGACGCGGTCTCCTCGCTCCAGGCGAGGGCCGCACGGACGCCCTTCACCTTGTTCGCGGCGATCTGCTCACCGTTGCCGGAGCCGCCGATGACGATGCCGAGGGACTCGGGGTCCGCCGCCGTCCGCTCGGCCGCGCGGAGGCAGAAAGGCGGGTAGTCGTCCTGGGCGTCGTAGATGTGGGGGCCGCAGTCGACGGGGTCGTGACCCGCTTCCTTCAGCCACTCGACGAGGTGGTTCTTGAGTTCGAAGCCCGCATGGTCGGAGCCGAGATACACGCGCATGGGACGAGTGTGACATGCCCGTTAACGCACGGCAGCGTCGGGGCTGGGCCCCGGAAAGTGTGAGTAACACTACAGAACCTCAGGAAAACCTCAAGTAACGATCTGGAATCAAAGGTTCAGGAATTCGCCTGCCTCCGTTTCACTGGACCAACTCGTACGCCGCTCGTACGGGACCCCCGCTCACCTCCGCTCAACGGCGCAAAGGAATTCCCCCCATGACTTCGCAGCCGACCACGACTGCCCCGCCCCCGGCCGGCGATCCCGGCAACGGCAACGGTCTGCACGCAGGACTCAAGAACCGTCATCTGTCGATGATCGCCATCGGCGGTGTCATCGGCGCCGGTCTCTTCGTCGGTTCCAGTTCTGGCATCGCCACCGCAGGGCCCGGCATCCTGCTGTCGTACGCCCTCGTCGGCACCCTCGTCGTCCTGGTGATGCGGATGCTCGGCGAGATGTCCGCCGCCAATCCGACCTCCGGTTCGTTCTCCGCGCACGCGGACCGCGCGCTCGGCCGCTGGGCCGGGTTCTCCATCGGCTGGCTGTACTGGTTCTTCTGGGTCGTGGTGCTGGCGGTGGAGGCCACCGCCGGTGCCAAGATCCTGGAGGGCTGGATCCCGGCCGTGCCCCAGTGGGGCTGGGCGCTCATCGTGATGGTGGTCCTCACCGCCACCAACCTGATCTCGGTCGGCTCCTACGGCGAGTTCGAGTTCTGGTTCGCCGGGATCAAGGTCGTCGCGATCGGCGCGTTCATCGTCGTCGGACTGCTGGCCGTCTTCGGCGTGCTGCCCGGCGTGCACGCCGACAAGGCGAGCTTCGCCAACCTCACCGACCACGGCGGATTCCTGCCCCACGGGCCCGGCGCGATCCTCACCGGTGTGCTGCTGGTCGTCTTCTCCTTCATGGGCAGCGAGATCGCCACCCTGGCCGCCGGTGAGTCCGAGGACCCGCAGCGGGCCGTCACCAAGTCCACCAACAGCATCATCTGGCGGATCGGCGTCTTCTACCTCGGCTCGATCCTCATCGTCGTCGCGCTGCTGCCCTGGAACGACCCGTCGATCAAGGAGAAGGGCTCGTACGTCGCCGCCCTCGACTCCCTCGGTATCGCGCACGCCGGCGAGATCATGAACTTCATCGTGCTGACCTCGGTGCTGTCCTGTCTCAACTCCGGTCTGTACACGGCCTCCCGGATGGCGTTCTCGCTCGGCCGGCGCGGCGACGCGCCGAAGGCGTTCGCCCGGACCACCTCCCGTGGTGTGCCGCTGGCCGCGATCGTCGCGTCCGTCGTCTTCGGGTTCGTCGCCGTCTTCTTCAACTACCGGTTCCCGGACTCCGTCTTCCTCTTCCTGGTCAACTCCTCCGGCGCGGTCGCCCTGTTCGTCTGGCTGGTCATCTGCTTCTCGCAGCTGCGCATGCGGAAGATCATCCAGGCCGAGGCGCCGGAGAAGCTCGTCGTGAAGATGTGGCTGTACCCGTATCTGACCTGGGCGACGGCCGGTCTGATCGTGTTCGTCCTGGGCTACATGCTGACCGACACGGAGGGCGAGAGCAGCGGTCGTACGACCGTGCTGCTGTCGCTGCTCGTGGCGGCGCTCGTGATCGCCGTCGCCGTGGTGAAGCAGAAGCTCACGGGGAGCCGCGGGGCGGCGGCCGCCGCGGAGGCGGGCGAGCCCGCCGACAAGGTGTCCGTCGGCTGAGGCGGCCGCCGGTCAGAGCGCCGGTCAGAGCAGGGTGAAGCCCTCCTTGACCCGCTCGTACGTCCGCACGGCCTGGGTTTCGATCGCCGGCTGGTACCAGGTGTTGATCTGGTACGACTTGCCGTCGGCGTCGAAGCCCAGCAGCCGTGCGTGCCAGCGGACGCCCTTGAGGGTGAAGGTGTACTCCCAGATCACCGCCGGGTGGCCGCGGAACGTTGTCTCGACCAGCCGGATCTTGCTGTAGTCCTGGCCCTGGTGGGCGCTGCGTTCGGAGGCGCTCCAGCTGTCCATGAGGTCGCCGCGGGCCAGGGAGGACTTCGCGACGAGTTCCTGGCTGCCGTCGGGGGAGGTGTAGTGCACCTCGGCGCCGGTCTTCACGTCCCTCCGCCAGCCCTTCGGGGTCACCCAGGCGAATCCGCCGGCCTCCTCGTGGGCGCCGGGCGGGAGGCTGCGGGGGCGGGCGGTGCCGGCCACGGTGGCCGACGGGGAGGTTGTCGCCGAGGGGGTTGGGGAGGTACCGGCTGCTGTGTCGTTGTCGCCGCCGCCTGTTGTGGTGGTGAGGAGGATGGCGAGGGCGGTGGCTACCGCCGCGGTTCCCAGTACGGCCAGGAGAGTTGTGCGTTTGGGGGTTTTGCGCGGGTGGGTCGCTGCGGGTTCGTGGTGGCTGGGCGCGCCGTTCCCCGCGCCCCTTTCGGGGCGCTGCAAGGTGGGGCCCGCTGAATTGCTGGGCGGAGTTTCCGAGCGGACCTCTGAGCGTTGTGTCGCCGCCTCCGTCGATGCGCTGACCGGCGATGGTGACGGTGGGCGTTCGTCCTCGGGCTCCGGAATGCGCGGCTTCGTCAGGTCCACGTACGCCGGTGTCGGGCGCTCCACGGACACCGGAGCCGGAGCCGGGTACGTCTCCGTCGGGGTCTGGGGTGGATATGCCACCGGGCGCAGGGTCTGTTCCACCTCCGCCAGGCCGGGCCGCGCCGTCGGTTCCTTCGCCAGCAGCGCTGCCAGCAGGTCGTGCAACGGGCCTGCCTCGGCGGGGAGTTCGGGCTCCTCGTAGAGGACCGCGTGCAGGGTGGCCAGGGTCGTGTCGCGGGAGAAGGGGGAGCGGCCGCCGAGGGCCGCGCACAGGGTCGCGCCGAGCGACCAGACGTCGGACGGCGGGCCCTGCGGTCGCCCTGAGATCCGCTCGGGTGCCATGTAGTCGGGGGAGCCGACGAGCATGCCGACCATGGTGAGCGCCTTGGCGTCCTGGATCGCCGCGATGCCGAAGTCGGTGAGGACGACCCGGCCGGCGGTGTTCTCGACGAGGACGTTCCCGGGTTTGATGTCGCGGTGCAGCACTCCCCCGGCGTGCACCTGGCGCAGCGCGGCGACCAGGCCGAGGCCGATCCGGGCCGCCGCGCGCGGGCTCAGCGCCCCCTCCTCGGCCATGATCCACTCCAGGGAGCGGCCGTTGACCAGCTCCATGACGATCCACAGGCGTTCGCCCTCGTCGACGACGTCGTAGACCCGTACGACGTTGGGGTGGTCGATCCGGGCGGTGGCCCTGGCCTCGCGCAGGGTGCGTTCGCGGCGGGTGCGGGTGTCCTCGGCGTCGAGGCCGTCGATCCGCATCTCCTTGACGGCGACCTGCCGGTCGAGCGTCTCGTCGGCGGCCCGCCACACCCGCCCCATTCCCCCCTGCCCGATACTCTCGGCCAGCCGGTAGCGACCGGTCACCAGCAGCCCGGGGACACCACCGTGCCCTGCGCTCTCCGCGTTCCCTGGACCAACCGAATTCCCCGGACTACCGGAATTCCCTGAGATCCCTGAACTCCCTGAATTCTCCGGCAATTCGCTGCACCCCCTCAACGACCGCCCCTGCTGACACACAATGGTCACACTTACGGCTGTACCAGCATAGTGCGGAGAAATCTTGTGGTACCTCTTCAAGTGACCGCGAATTCAGGCGCGGTCCAGGGGGTCGCAAGGGGGACGAACATGAGTTCTCGTCGTATGGCAGTCGTCGCGGGATCGCTGGTCACGGCATCTTTCTCGGCCGTGATGATCCTCCCGTTCACGGCTGCCGCCGATGACCAGGGACCGGCAAGCGACAAGGGGGGAAAGGCGGTTGACCAGGCACCGGCGGGTGTGAAGCTGACGACGACGCTGCCGGGGAAGATCTCGGTCGACAACAGTTCGCAGAAAACGGCGATTACCGCCACCGTCAAGAACGAAGGAACCAAGGACAGCGCCGACATCAGGCTTTTGGTGGTCGGTTTCGACGGCCTGAAGGTCACGAACGTGCAGGGCTGCGACGCCATCGCGGCGAAGGACCTGCCGGCCGGTTCGAACAGCGGTTTCAGTTGCCCGGTCGGCGCGCTCGGCGCGGGCAGGTCGAAGTCGTACCCGGTGGACGCCACGTTCGACCTGGGCAAGACCGGGAAGATCTGTCTGCCCGTGCAGAGCGCGGACGGGAAGAAGACCTTCTGGCAGCAGGGCCCGGTGCCGTTCGGTACGACGAACCCGTCGCCGAACGCCCCGGCCACCCCGCTGCTGCTCGGCACCGACAACAAGCCGGTCGGGCCGAGCGGCGACCAGTTGCCGAAGACCGGCGCGGGCAGTGACGTGCTGCCGCTCGGCGCGGCCGGCGCGGCACTGATCGCGGCCGGGGCGGCGGGCGTGTGGTGGTCGCAGCGGCGGACGAACTGAGGACACACCCATGGGAAGGGGCCCGGGGCGCTGACGCGCCCCGGGCCCCTTCCCGGCTTCGGTCCCGTCAGCTCTTGCCGGCGAGCTTCCAGGCGGCCGGCATCGCACCCATCGCCAGGGCCGCCTTCACCGCGTCGCCGATCAGGAACGGGGTGAGGCCGGCGGCGATCGCCGCGGACGCGGACAGGTGGGCGGCGTAGGCGAGGTAGGGCACACCGATCGCGTAGATGATCGCCTCGCCGAGCAGCATCGTGCCCGCCATCCGCAGCACACCGCGGTCGGCGCCGCGCCGGGCCAGGGAGCCCACGACGGCGGAGGCGAGCATCATGCCGAGGATGTAGCCGAAGGAGACGGAGAGCCCGGAGGTGCCGCTCGCGAACCACGGCACGCCCGCGAGGCCCGCCAGCGCGTACAGGGCGAGGGAGAGCAGACCGCGGCGGGCGCCGAGGGCGGTGCCGACGAGCAGGGCCGCGAAGGTCTGGCCGGTGACCGGGACCGGGGAGCCCGGCACCGGGACGGCGATCTGGGCGGCGAGGCCGGTGAGCGCGGCGCCGCCGGCCACGAGGGCCACGTCGCGAACCCGGGACGCGGGCAGGAGGTCGGCGAGGACGGTGCCGGTGCGGGGCGACGCGGCTGCGGTGGCGGTGCTCATGGGGACTCCGCGAGGTGAGGGTGGGCAGACAAGCAGGGAACACCGTGACGCTATCCCGGCCCGCCTGAGCCGAACACGTCAGCGGTCGACAAAGGCCGGAACGGGCGCTTGGTGGGCTCCCCACAAAGGGTGCGGGCTACACACGGTTCGAGGTGACGCCGATCACTGAGGCAGAGATGTTTCAGTCACGTCAACGGCGTTGAACAGGCCTGTGGAGTTCCACCAATCGAATCCCAGTGGTCTGGTGGGATTCCGGGTCGCTGGCCTACGCTTTCGGACATGGTCGCCCAGTCCCGGAACTTCACGTCGCGTCGCTATGTCGACCTGCGACGGCAAGGGGCTGCCACCTGTCGCCGTCCGGTCTGAGGCCGCGTGGCAGGGACCGGACCCGGCGCGCCTCACCCTCCGAGACGTGTCGGCCCCCGTTCCCGAGGACGGTTCCCATGCCCCGTACCGCGGCACCCCCGCTCATCTCTCCCCCCGGCGACCGGCGGCGGACCAGCGCCAGCGTGGTGCTGCGGTCGGTGCTGGAGCACGGGCCGGTGGCCCGCTCCACCATCGCCCGGCTGACCGGTCTTTCCCCGGCCTCCGTCACCGACTACTGCGCCCGGTTCACCGAACTCGGCCTGATCCGGGAGGCGCGGGCGCCGCGTCGGCCCGGCGGGGTGGGCCGGCCGCATGTTCCCGTCGACCTGGACGACTCGCGGTTCGTGGTCGGCGGGGTGCACGTGGCCGTGCCGTACACCACGGTCGCGCTGCTCGACCTGCGCGGACGGGTGGTCGTGCGGCGGGAGTTGAAGCACCGGGACACCGAGCCGCGCGGGGTGCTGGAGCGGGCCGCCGCCGGGCTGGCCGCGCTGCTCGACGGAGTGCCGGGCAGCCGGCCGCTGGGTGTCGGGGTCGCGGTCGGCGGCTGGGTGGACCGGGACTCCGGGACCGTCGTCGAACACCCGCTGCTGGGCTGGCGCGAGGTGCCGGTGCGCGAGCTGCTCGGCGCGGGGACCGGGCTGCCGGTCCATGTGGACGGGCACGCCCGGGCGTTGGTCAACGGGGAGCGGCTCTTCGGGCGGGCCCGGGGCAGCCGGAGCGTGCTGCATCTGTTCGTCGGGAACGTGGTCGACGCGGCCTTCGCCACCGGCGACGAGGTGCACCACGGCCCGCGCTCCCAGGCCGGCACGATCGCCCATCTCCCGGTGCCGGGCGGCACCGAGCCGTGCGGCTGCGGGCGCACCGGCTGTCTCCAGGTGGAGCTGAGCGAGCGGACGCTGGTGCGGCGGGCCCGGGCGGCCGGGGTCGTCGACGGTGTCAATCCGATGGACGTCCTCGCGGCGGCCGGCGCCGGTGACCCGGTGGCGGTGCGGCTGCTGGTGGAGCGGGCGCGGCTGACCGGGCGGGCGGCGGGGCTGCTGCTGGACGTGCTCAACCCGGAGAGCGTGGTGGTCACCGAGGTGGGCGTACTGAACCGCGAGGACTGCCTGGCCGCGCTGCGGGAGGCGGTCGGACCGGAGCGGGCCGCGGTGGTGGCGCCGACCAGTTTCGGGGACTCCGTGCTGGCGGTGGCGGGCGGTTCGGTGGTCCTGGACGTGCTGTACCGGGACCCGTTGAGCGCGTCACCACGGCTTATTTAATTCAGAAACTCGGAATATTGACAGCCGTCGACCACGGCAAGGAACATCCATCTCATGACCTGTCGCACCCTCTGTTGCTGACGTCTTGACGCGCCCCGGGCGCGCATTTCCCTCTGCGTGAGATCTCTCTTTCCGGCCTTCCGTCGCCGGGAATTCGCCCTGCCTTTCTGCTGCTTTTCTCCCCGGAGCACTCCCATGCCTTCTGCGTCCTCCTCCGGCATCGACCGCCGGCTCTTCCTCACCTCACTGCTCGGCGCCTCGGCGGCCGTGGCCGGGCTGAGCGGCTGCGCGGGCGGCAGTGCCGCCGCCGACACCGCGGGCGCCTCGACCGCTCCGCTGGCCGACAAGGTGCCGTCCGGCACCAGCCTGAAGATCGCCTCGTATCTGAACACCCAGCAGTTGCAGTTCAAGCTGGCGAAGCTGCCGGCACTGCCGTTCACGGTGTCGAGCTGGGTGAACATCGGGGCCGGTCCCGATGTCATCAACGCGTTCCGTGCCAAGTCCCTGGACCTCGCGAACAACGCGGGAATTCCGCCGATCCAGGCGCAGTATCAAGGGTTCGCCACAAAAATCGTGGCGATCAACATCACCCGCAAGCCGAACTACCTGTTCGCCACCAAGCCCGGCAGCGATATCCGCACCGTCGCCGATTTCAAGGGCAGGAAGCTCGCCTTCTCGCAGGGGCAGGCCCAGGGTGTCGTGCTGCTGCGGGCCCTCAAGGAGGCCGGGCTCGCCTACGGCGACGTGAAGCTGGTCCCGCTGACCAGCAACCAGTTCTTCACCGCCCTGCAGTCCGGCCAGGTGGACGTCGCCCCGCTGCCCAACACCCAGGCGCCGGCCTACTTCCAGCAGTACGGCTCCAAGGGTGCCCACGCCATCACCACCGACGTCGTCGACCTGCTCAACCTGCTGTGGGCGCCGCAGGCGGTGCTGAACGACAAGGCGAAGGCGGCCGCGGTCGCCGCGTACATCCCGCAGTGGGCCAAGGGCCTGGTCTGGCAGTGGGAGAACCCGGACACCTGGAACGAGGAGTTCTACGTGAAGACCCAGAACCTGACCCTCGCCCAGGCCCAGGGCATCACGAAACTCGCCAACAAGCCGTTGTTCCCGCCGAGCTGGGACGAGGCGGTCAAGTGGGAGCAGGAGACCGCCGACCTCCTGGCGGAGGGCGGCTTCGTGAAGAAGACCGACGTCTCCTCGCTCTTCGACCACCGCTTCGAGTCCATCGCCGCGAAGGCCGTACCGGCGGAGTACCGGAAATGACCGCCGTGGCCACCGGCACCGTGCCGGTTCCCGTCGAGGAGGAGGCCCGCCGGGTCCGCCCGCGCCGCCGCCTCTCCCCCGGCCGCCGGCTGCCCGCCGCCCGGCTGGCCGGGCCCCTGGTCTTCCTCGCGGCCTGGGCGATCGCGTCCGCCGCCGGGCAGCTCGACCCGGGTGCCATCCCGGCGCCCTGGAGGGTCCTCGACACCGCCTACCACCTGTGGACCGAGGGGACGCTGCGCACCGACGTCCTGACCTCCGTGGAGCGGGCCGGGTACGGCTTCGCGATCGGGCTGACCGCCGGAGTGCTGCTGGCCCTGGCCGCCGGGCTCACCCGGACCGGGGAGGCGCTGATCGACGGGACCGTGCAGATCAACCGGGCGATCCCGACCCTCGGCCTGATCCCGCTGTTCATCCTCTGGCTGGGCATCGGCGAGACCTTCAAGATCGCCATCATCGCGATCGTCGTCTACATCCCGGTCTACCTGAACACACATGCCGCGCTGTCCGCCATCGACAGCCGGTACGTCGAACTCGCCGAGGTGCTGGACCTGTCGAAGCTCCAGTTCATCCGGCAGATCGTGATCCCCGGCGCGCTGCCCGGATTCTTCGTGGGACTCCGGCTCGGTGTCACCGGATCCTGGCTCGGCCTGGTCGTCCTGGAGCAGATCAACGCCACCAGCGGCCTCGGCTACATGATGTTCCAGGCCCAGAACTACGGCCGCAGCGACATCATCCTGGTCGGCCTGCTGATCTACGGCGTCTTCGGCCTCGTCTCCGACACCGTGGTCCGTGGCATCGAACGGAGGGTGCTGTCATGGCGCCGCACACTGAGCAGCTGACCCGCCCCGCCGTCCGGCTCCGGGGGCTGACCCGGTCGTTCGGCGGCCGTACGGTCCTCGACGGCGTCGACCTGGACCTGCCCGCCGGGCAGTTCACCGCCCTGCTCGGGCACAGCGGCTCCGGCAAGAGCACCCTGCTGCGGGCGGTCGCCGGACTCGACCACGGGGTCACCGGCAGAGGGGAACTCACCGCCCCGGAACGGGTGTCGGTGGTCTTCCAGGACTCCCGGCTGCTGCCCTGGCGCCGGGTGCTGGACAACGTGGTGCTGGGACTGGACGGCAAGGACGCCCACGCGAAGGGCCGCTCCGCGCTCGACGAGGTCGGTCTCGGCGGCCGGGAGCGGGCCTGGCCGGGCGAGCTGTCCGGCGGCGAGGCACAGCGTGCCGCGCTCGCCCGCTCCCTGGTCCGCGAGCCCGAACTGCTCCTCGCCGACGAGCCGTTCGGGGCGCTCGACGCCCTCACCCGCATCAAGATGCACCACCTGCTGCGCGAGCTGTGGAAGCGGCACCGGCCGTCCGTGCTGCTCGTCACCCACGACGTCGACGAGGCGATCGTCCTCGCCGACCGCGTCCTGGTCCTGGAGAACGGCCGGATCGGCCTGGACCTGACCGTCGACCGCACCCAGCCCGGCGCCCTCTATCGGAAGCGGCTGCTGGCCGCCCTGGGTGTCACGGAGGACCCCGCATGACCCGCCCGCTCCACCTCAACGCCTTCCTCATGAACACCGGTCACCACGAGGCCTCCTGGCGCCTCCCGGAGAGCGATCCCTACGCGCACACCGACCTCGCGCACTACGTGCGGCTGGCCCGCACCGCCGAGCGCGGCACCTTCGACTCGCTCTTCCTCGCCGACGGCCCGCACCTGTGGGGCAGTGTCGAGCAGCGGCCCTCCGGGGCGCTCGAACCCCTCACCCTGCTCACCGCGCTGGCCACCGCCACCGAGCACATCGGCCTGATCGCCACCGCCTCCACCTCCTACAACTCCCCCTACAACCTGGCCCGCAGGTTCGCCTCCCTGGACATCGTCAGCGGCGGCCGGGCCGGCTGGAACATCGTCACCACCGCGGGGGCGGAGGCGGCCCGCAACTTCGGTCTGGACGCGGAGCCCGCGCACGCCGAGCGGTACGCCCGGGCCGCCGACTTCCTCGACGTGGCCCTGAAGCTCTGGGACAGCTGGGAGGACGACGCGATCGTCGCCGACAAGGCGGCCGGCGTCTGGGGCGACGACGCGAAGATCCACCCGCCCCGGCACCAGGGGCCGTACTTCAGCGTCGAGGGCGCCCTCAACGTGCCGCGCTCCCCGCAGGGTTACCCCCTTCTGGTGCAGGCGGGCTCCAGCGAGGACGGCAAGGCGTTCGCGGCCCGGTACGCCGAGGCGGTGTTCACCGCGCAGCAGACCATCGAGGACGCCCGCGCCTTCTACGCCGACCTCAAGGCACGTACGGCCGCGGCCGGCCGGGACCCGGACCACATCAAGGTGCTGCCGGGCATCGTCCCGGTGATCGGCTCGACGGAGGCCGAGGCCCGGGCCAACGAGCGGCTCCTCGAGGACCACATCGTGCACCGGCACGGCGTCGACCGCCTGGAGCGGCTCCTGCAGCTGGCCCCCGGCACCCTGGAGCTGGACGCGCCGCTGCCGGCCGACCTGCCGTCCGAGGACGCCGTCGAAGGTGCCAAGAGCCGCTACACGCTGGTCGTCGAACTCGCCCGCCGCGACCGGCTCACCGTACGGCAGCTGATCGGCCGGCTCGGCGGCGGCCGCGGCCATCTGACCTTCGCCGGGACGCCCGAGCAGATCGCCGACGCGATCGGGACCTGGTTCACCCAGGGCGCCGCCGACGGCTTCAACATCATGCCGCCGGTGCTGCCCTCCGGCCTGGAGGCGTTCGTCAACCACGTCGTACCGATCCTGCGCGCCCGCGGCCTGCTGCGCACGGAATACGGCCCGCGCCGGACCCTGCGGGAGCGCTACGGCCTGCCCCGCCCCGCCAACCAGTACGCCCCCGCACTCGTCTGAAAGGAATCACCATGTCCCTGGAGATCACCAAGATCACCGCGAACATCGGCGCCCGGGTCTCCGGCGTCGACATCTCCCGGCCGCTCGGCGCTGAGACCGCCGCCGCGATCCGCGAGGCCCTCAGCACGCACAAGGCGCTCGTCTTCGACGACGTGAACCTCGACGACGACGCCCAGCAGGCCTTCGTCCGGCACTTCGGCGAGGTCACCACCGCCCATCCGACGGTCTCCTCGATCGCCGGCGTCCCGAACGTCCTCCCGGTCGACAGCGAGCGCGGCCGGGCCGCCAACCACTGGCACACGGACGTGACCTTCGTCCTCAACCCGCCGCAGGCCACCACCCTGCGCTCGGTCACCGTCCCGCCGTACGGAGGCGAGACCCTGATCGCCAGTTCGGCCGCCGCCTACCGCCAGCTGCCGGAACCGCTGCGCCAGCTGGCGGACACCCTGTGGGCGGAGCACACCAACGACTACGACTACGCCGTGCCCGACGAGGAGATCGACGAGGAGCAGGCCGCCCAGCGCGCCCAGTTCACCTCGATCACGTACCGCACGGTCCACCCGGTGGTCCGCGTCCACCCGCTGACCGGCGAACGCGGCCTGTTCATCGGCGGGTTCGCCCAGCGGATCGTGGGCCTCTCGCCGTCCGAGTCCCGCAAGATCCTCGACCTGCTCCAGGCGTACGTCACCCGGCCGGAGAACATCCTGCGCCACCGCTGGTCGCCGAACCAGCTGGTGATCTTCGACAACCGGATCACCCAGCACTACGCCATCGACAACTACGACGGCCTGCCCCGCCGGCTGCACCGGGTGACCCTCGCCGGTGACGTCCCGGTGGGCACCGAGGGCAAGGAGAGCTACTCGATCGCGGGCGACGCCTCGCACTACACCTCCGTGGCCGCGTGACCGCGGCGCGTTAGGGGTGTGTCCGGATAATGGGCGGCCTCCCCCTCTGAGCGGGGAGGCCGCCCAGACTGTGGGCGTTTTTGCCCATCTCACGCATTGGACGAGCCGCGCCCATGCCGCACCGCACCACCCAGGTCGAGAAGCCGCCCGCGCAGGGCGCCGACGCCTCGCTCTCCCACGGCCTCAAGCAGCGCCACCTGTCGATGATCGCCCTGGGGGGTGTCATCGGCGCGGGTCTGTTCGTGGGCTCCGGCGCGGCGATCGCCGCCGCCGGCCCGTCGGTCGTCGTCGCCTACGCCCTCTCCGGCCTGCTCGTGATGCTGGTGATGCGGATGCTGGGCGAGATGTCGGCCGCCCACCCGTCGTCGGGCTCCTTCTCGGCGCACGCCGAGCGGGCGATCGGGCCGTGGGCGGGCTTCACGGCAGGCTGGTCCTTCTGGGTCCTCCTCTGCACGGCCGTGGGCCTGGAGGGCATCGGCGCCGCGAAGATCGTGACCGGCTGGCTGCCCGGCACTCCGGAGTGGGCGTGGGTGGCCCTCTTCATGGTCGTCTTCTGTGTCACGAACCTGGCCGCGGTGCGCAACTTCGGCGAGTTCGAGTTCTGGTTCGCGGCGCTGAAGGTCGGCGCGATCAGCCTGTTCCTGGTCCTCGGCGTCCTGGCGATCGCCGGCGTGCTCCCGGGCACGGACTCCCCGGGCACCACCCACCTCACCGACTTCCTGCCGAACGGCGGCGAGGGCCTGATCGTCGGGCTGCTCGCCTCGGTCTTCGCGTACGGCGGCCTGGAGACGGTCACCATCGCGGCGGCCGAGTCGGAGGACCCGGTGCGGGGCGTGGCGAGCGCGGTGCGCACCGCCATGTGGCGCATCGCCCTGTTCTACATCGGCTCGATGGCGGTCATCGTCACCCTGGTCCCCTGGGACTCCAAGGAGGTCGTCGAGAAGGGCCCGTACGTCGCCGCCCTCGACCACCTGGGCATCCCCGGCGCCGGCCAGGTGATGAACGTGGTCGTCCTGGCCGCCCTGCTCTCCGCGATGAACGCCAACATCTACGGCTCCTCGCGCATCGCCTACTCCCTGGTGGAACGCGGCCAGGGCCCCAGGGCGCTGGCCAGGGTCTCGGCAGGCGTGCCGCGCCTCGCGGTCCTCACCTCCTGCGTCTTCGGTTTCGTCTGTGTCGTGCTCAGCCACTGGCGTCCGGACGACGTCTTCCCCTGGCTCCTCAACATGATCGGCGCGGTGATCCTGGTCGTCTGGATCTTCATCGCCGTCTCCCAGCTGCTGCTCCGCCGCCGCCTGGAGCGGGAGACCCCGCAGGGGCCGGTCGTCCGCATGTGGGCTTTCCCGTATCTGACGTGGCTGGCGCTGGCCGGCATGGCCGCGGTCTTCGTCCTGATGGCCCGTGAGGCGGACACCCGGGCGCAGCTGTACTACACGGGCGGGATGACCGCCGTGCTCGCGGCGGCCGGGTACCTCCGGCAGCGGCGGCGCGCCGGCGACTGACCCCGCCCGCTGTCGGCGAGGCCCTCACGTGACGACACGTGGGGGCCTTGTTTCCTGCCCGCGCCAGGCTTCTTGTTGCTAACGTGTAGTTGCAAGCCTTTTGCAATAAGAGGTCCGGAGGGGACTCACGCCCATGCCCGTCTACACGCTCCCTGAACTGCCCTACGACTACTCCGCGCTCGCGCCCGTGATCAGTCCCGAGATCATCGAGCTGCACCACGACAAGCACCACGCGGCCTACGTCAAGGGCGCCAACGACACGCTGGAGCAGCTCGCGGAGGCACGGGACAAGGACAGCTGGGGCTCGGTCACCGGCCTGGAGAAGAACCTCGCCTTCCACCTGTCCGGCCACATCCTGCACAGCATCTACTGGCGGAACATGACCGGTCCGAAGGACGGCGGCGGCGAGCCGCTGGCCGCCGACGGCGTGGGCGACCTGGCCGACGCGATCACCGAGTCCTTCGGCTCCTTCGCCGGCTTCAAGGCCCAGCTCACCAAGGCCGCCGCGACCACCCAGGGCTCCGGCTGGGGCGTCCTCGCCCACGAGGCACTGAGCGGCCGCCTGGTCGTCGAGCAGGTCTACGACCACCAGGGCAACGTCGGCCAGGGCTCCACCCCGATCCTGGTCTTCGACGCCTGGGAGCACGCCTTCTACCTCCAGTACAAGAACCAGAAGGTCGACTTCATCGAGGCCATGTGGGCCGTCGTCGACTGGCAGCTTTCGGAGCGTCCTGCCTCGTGATCGTCTTCTCACCGTTCACCGGGGCAGGCGGAAGAAGGGAGAGCCCCCCGCGAGGACATGACTCGCGGGGGGCTCTCCGGTAAGGGCTCGCGGCCGAGACGGTCGCGGGCACTGTGCGGCCTACAGGTTGCTGAAGTCGGGGCCCTTGGTGCGGGTCCGCTTGATCTCGTAGAAGCCGGGGACGGAGGCCACCGCGAGGGTGCCGTCCCACAGGCGGGCCGCCTCCTCGCCCTTGGGTGCGGGGGTGACGACCGGGCCGAAGAAGGCGATCTGCTCGCCGTCCGCGCCGGGCACCGCGATGACCGGGGTGCCGACGTCCTGGCCGACCTTGTCGATGCCCTCCTTGTGGGAGGCACGCAGCTCGGCGTCGAACTCGAAGTCCTCCTGCTCGGCGTAGTCGATCAGGTCGGCCGGCAGACCGACGTCCGCGAGGGCGCCCGCGACGGCCTCCAGGGTCGGGCCCTCGCCGTTGTTGTGGATACGGGTGCCGAGCGCGGTGTACAGCGGGCCGAGGACGTCGGCACCGTGCTTCTGCCAGGCCGCGGTGACCACGCGGATCGGCTTCCACGCCTTGGTCTCCAGCAGCTCGCGGTACTCCTCGGGCAGCTCGTCCAGCCTGGGCTCGTTGAGCACGGCCAGGCTCATGATGTGCCAGCGGACCTCGATGTCCCGGACCTTCTCCACCTCCAGCACCCACCGGGAGGTCATCCAGGCCCAGGGGCAGAGCGGGTCGAACCAGAAGTCGACAGGGGTCTTGCCGGAACTCGTCACGGTCTCGGACATGGCTCTCCTCGGAATACGGTCCTTTGCCAGCCGCAACACCGGCACCGGTCACCCCATTCCCGGATCCCCCCGGTCAGGGGCGCGTGGGAGGATCGGTGCTGTCCGGCGTGCCGACAACGATGAGGGAGTGCCGCCCGTGCCCGGTGAGAATCTGTCCCGCGACGAGGCTCGGGAGCGGGCCGCCCTGCTGTCGGTGGACGGCTACGACGTGTCGCTGGACGTGCGGTCGGCCGTCGGCGACGGCCAGGGCGAGCCGCGCACCTTCCGCTCGGTGACCACGATCCGCTTCCGCTGCAACGAGCCGGGCGCGTCGAGCTTCGCCGACCTGATCGCGCCGAGCGTGACCGCGGTGACCCTGAACGGCAAGGACCTCGACCCGGGCCAGGTCTTCGACGGCACCCGGATCGCGCTGGACGACCTGGCCGCGGAGAACGAGCTGGTGGTGGACGCCCGGTGCGCCTACTCCCGTACCGGCGAGGGCCTGCACCGCTTCGTCGACCCCGAGGACGGCGAGGTCTACCTCTACACGCAGTACGAGCCGGCCGACGCCCGCCGGGTCTTCGCGAACTTCGAGCAGCCGGACCTCAAGGCACCGTTCCGCTTCGAGGTGCGGGCGCCCGAGGAGTGGACGGCGTGGAGCAACGGGGCGGGCGAACTCGCCGACGGGGTCTGGCGGTTCGCGGAGACGAAGCCGATCTCGACGTACATCACGTGCGTGGTGGCCGGCCCCTACCACTACGTGACGGACACGTACTCCCGCACCCTCCCCGACGGGACGACGCTGGAGATCCCGCTCGGCGCGATGTGCCGCAAGGGCCTGGCGCCCTACTTCGACGCGGACGACGTCTTCCTGATCACCAGGCAGGGCCTGGACTTCTTCCACGAACACTTCGACTACCCGTACCCGTTCGGGAAGTACGACCAGGCGTTCGTGCCCGAATACAACCTCGGCGCGATGGAGAACCCGGGTCTGGTGACGTTCCGGGAGGAGTACATCTTCCGGGGCAAGGTGACGCAGGCGTCGTACGAGGCGCGGGCCAACGTCATCCTGCACGAGATGGCGCACATGTGGTTCGGTGACCTGGTCACCATGGTGTGGTGGGACGACCTGTGGCTGAAGGAGTCCTTCGCGGACTTCATGGGCACCTTCGCGAACGTCAACGCGACCCGTTTCAGCAACGCCTGGACCACCTTCGCCAACCGCCGCAAGGCCTGGGCCTACCGCGCCGACCAGCTGCCGTCGACGCACCCGGTCACCGCCGACATCCGCGACCTCCAGGACGCCAAGCTCAACTTCGACGGCATCACCTACGCCAAGGGCGCCTCCGTCCTCAAGCAGCTGGTGGCGTACGTCGGCCAGGACGCGTTCCTGGAGGGCGCCCGCCGCTACTTCAAGCGCAACGCGTACGGCAACACCCGCCTCGGTGACCTGCTGTCGGTCCTGGCGGAGACCAGCGGCCGGCACATGGGCGCCTGGGCCGGGAAGTGGCTGCAGACGGCGGGGGTGAACTCGCTGACCCCGCAGGTGCTGCTCGACGGCGAGGGCCGGGTGGCCGAACTGGCCGTTTTGCAGGAGGCGCCCGAGTCGCTCCCCGAGCTACGCCCGCACCGGGTCGCGATCGGCCTGTACCGCCTGTCGGACGGCCGTCTGGAGCGGTACGCGCGCGTGGAGGCGGACGTCGACGGCCCGCGCACGGTGATCGCCGACCTGGCGGGCGCCGAGGCCCCGGAGCTGGTCCTGGTCAACGACGACGACCTCACCTACTGCAAGATCCGCTTCGACGACACCTCGCTCGCGACGCTCCGGGACCACCTGGGCGCCCTGACCGACCCGCTGGCCCGCGCCCTGTGCTGGTCGGCGCTGTGGAACCTGACCCGGGACGCGCTGCTGCCGGCCCGGGACTTCGTCGGCCTGGTGCTGCGGTTCGCGAGCCGCGAGTCGGACATCGGGGTGCTGCAGATGCTGCACGCGTGGGCGAACACGGCGCTGGACGGCTATGTGGCGCCCGAGTGGCGGGAGACGGCCGGGCGGCGGCTCGCCGAGGGCGCCCTGCGGGAGCTGCGGCAGGCCGAGCCGGGCAGCGAGCACCAGCTGGCCTGGGCGCGGTTCTTCGCGTGGACGGCGGCGGACGAGGCCGACTTCCGGCTGCTCCAGGAGCTGCTCTCGGGCACGGCCACGATCGACGGCCTGGACGTCGACCAGGAGCTGCGCTGGGCGTTCCTCGAACCCCTCGCCGCGCACGGCGCGGCCGACGAGTCCGCGCTGGCGGCCGAACTGGTCCGCGACGACACCGCGTCCGGCAAGCGCCACCAGGTGCGCTGTCTGGCCGCCCGGCCCTCGGCGGCGGTGAAGGCGCAGGCCTGGGCGCAGGTCGTGGAGTCGGAGGCGCTGTCCAACGCGCTGGTGGAGGCGACGATCGCGGGCTTCGCCCAGCCGTCCCGGCGGGACCTGCTGGCGCCCTACGCGGAGAAGTACTTCGAGGTCATCGCACGGGTCTGGGAGGACCGCTCGATCCAGATCGGCATGGACGTGGTCCGGGGCCTGTACCCCTCGCTGCAGGACCGCCCGGAGACACTGGAGGCGACGGACGCCTGGCTGGCGGCCCACGCCGACGCGCCGCCGGCCCTGCGCCGGCTGGTCCTGGAGGCCCGCGACGACCTGGCCCGGACGCTGCGCGCACAGGAGTACGACGCGAGAGCCGCCGGCGCCTGACCTTTGGCCTTGGGTTTCCCGCCGGGTGACCGTTACGGAATTCAGTCAATCATGGCCGTAACCCCTGGTCCGCACCCGATCGGACCAGGGGTTTTCACCTCCTACTCGGCACTCGAACACCTGACCTTTAGTACCGTGTTGTCCGCATTCTTCAACAGGAACGTAACAGCGGTTAACGGGCAGACCGGACGCGGGAATCTCCGGTCCATGACCCACAACACCCCACTCTCCCCCCGCCCCCTCCGTCACCTCTCCGACGTCCACCGCCGGGTGCTGACGACGGCTCAGCTCCGCTCGCACGGCGTCCCGGCCACCGAGATCGCCGAGCAGTGCCGGGCGAGCGGCCCCTGGCAGCAGCTGCTCCCCGGTGTGATCCTGCTCCACCCCGGCCCGCCGACCAGCGAGGAACGCCTGCACGGAGCGCTGCTGTTCGCCGCCCGCGAGCCGGCCCCCGGTGTCCCCACCCAGCCGGGCGCCGACTCCCCGCACCGTGCGGTCTACCCGGAGGCGATGATCACGGGCCTGGCCGCGCTGACCCTCCACGGCTTCTCCGCCACCCCGCCGCTCCTCTCCCTGGACCACGTGGACGTCCTGGTCCCGCGCCTGCGCCGGATCCGCTCCACCTCCTACGTCCGGGTGCTGCGCACCCCGGCCCTGCCGACCCCCGAGCCGGTGACGGGCCTGCCCGTCGCCCCGGTCCCCCGCGCCCTCGCGGACGCGGTGGCGGACCTGACCGACGCGGATGCGGTACGCCGGCTGCTGACGGAGGCGGTGCGCGGCCATCACTGCGAACCGGCCGCGGTGGTACGGGCGTTGAACGAGGCGAAGCTGCTGTCCCGCCCGCATGTGGTCGACGCCGTCGACTCGCTGGTCGCCGAGGGCCGGGCCATCGCCGAGGACCGCCTCTACCGGATGGTCCGCGAGTACGGACTCCCCGACCCGGTGTGGAACGTGGACCTGCGCCTGCCCGGCGGCCCCCACCTGGGCGGCCTGGACGCCTACTGGCCCGAGCAGGCCGTCGCCGTCGAACTGGACACCCGCGCACCGCGGCAGGGCCAGCAGCAGATCCACCAGCAGGACGACGCCCTGTGGTCCGAATACGCCCGCAAGCGCGAGCACCTGGAGCGGCTGGGCATCACCGTCGTCCACCTCACCCCGAAGAAGCTCCGCGACGCCATGGAGCAGCAGGCGGCGGTGGTCCGTACGGCACTGATGGCGGCCGACGACCGGGACCCGGCCGCGTATGTCGTGGTGCTGCCCCGGTAACGAAGGGGGACCGCGGAGGGGAGCGGAGGGGCCGTCGGTTCGGAGGGGGACCGACGGCCCCTCCGCGACGAGGCGGGCTACGCACGGTGGGCGGGAGCCAGCCCCTGTGCGGCGAGGTGGGCGTCGACCTCTCGTACGCCGCCGGACCACCGGCGGTGCTCGCGCGGGTCGTTCGGGTGCTTCGCGTACATCTGCCGCAGAGCCGGGGCCAGTTCACTGGTGGCGGTGGCGTCGTGCAGGCGGCGCCATTCGGTGAAGGCCCGCTCCAGGCAGAGCCGGGTCCGTGCGGTGTCCTTCCGGGGCGGATCGGCATGGAAGCGGGCCGCGCTCAGCCACCGGCGCACGGCGAGGCGGCCGTCGCCGGTGAGGTGCGCGACGTGGGCCCGTACCTCGATCCAGTGCGTCGCTTCGGCCGACCTGGCGCCGTGCGAGCGGACGGCGTGGTTCTCCGACCGCCGGATGGTGTTCTCCGCCTCGGCGAGTCGGCCCAGCCGGGCGTCGCGCCAGATGCCGTCGTAGACGTCGCCGGCCGGAGCCGCCGCCAGGATCGGGTGCTGCAGCAGCGTGTGGAGGCCGGACCTGCCGCGGCCCGGCAGGTCCGCCGCGGACGGCGCACTCCGGGCGTCTCCGATCACCACGACGACCACTCCGAGCATGATCATGACGAGTCCGGGCCAGGCGGCACCGACGGGCAACTGCCCCAGCCAGAGCCAGGCGACCAGCGCCGCCATCGGTGCCTCCCACAGCAGCAGCACGCTGACCGCGGTCGCCGGCGCCCGGCCGGGACTCCGAGAGCCCCGGCGGTCCCGCCCTCCTACTGCCCGCTGACGCCCGGGCGCAGCTCGTCGCGTACGTCGCCGGCGATACGGGCGAGCAGGTCGGCGTACGCGGCGATCATCCGCGTACGGCTGAACTTCTCGCGGCTCGCGAGCAGCGCCGGCGCGAAGGCGTCCCGTTCGGCCACCGCCGCCGACCACGCGAAGGCGATCGCGTCGGGGTCGAAGGGCGTCACAAGACCGTGCCCCTCGACGATCGACGCGCTGTCGCCGACGTCCGTCGTGACCGGTACGGCGCCGCACATCATGCCCTCGATGAGGCAGAGCGGCGCCGCCTCCCCGGAGACGGAGGTGAGGGCGACGACGTCGGAGCCGGCGTAGACGGCCTCCATGTCGTGCCGTACGCCGAGAAGGTGCACGCGGTCGCCGAGGGCGGCCCGGTCGGCGCCGAAGGCGACCTCCATGTCGGCCCACAGGGCCGGGTTGTCCTCGGTCATCCCGGCACCGCACATGACCACGTGGCCACCGCCCTCGCGGGCCAGCCAGGCGCGGGCCGCCCGCAGGAAGAGCGGCACGTTCTTCATGCCGGCGTACCGGGCGGCGAAGACGACGACGGGGGCGGTGGCCGGGATCCCGGCGGACTCGCGGAACGCGAGGCGCACCGCCGCGTCCGGGCGGAAGCGGAGCAGATCGACCCCGTTCGGGATGACGTGCAGCAGCTCACCCGGGATGCCCGCCGCCTCGTACGCGTCCCGTGTCGACTCGGCGCAGCACACGCACGCCACGACCTTGCCCTCCGCGATGGCGGTCTTCAGCTCGTCCAGCGCCGGGCCCTGGTTCTCCGGGTCGGACCGGTGCAGGCAGACGACGACGGGGCGACGGGGCAGCCCGGCCTGGTTGAGGAGGGCGAGCGGCTGTTCCTTCAGGGAGAGGATGACGTCCGCACCGGCCATGGCCCGCGCGGTATCGGCCAGCTCGGGCCCGCTGAAAACCGACGCCGCGACCGTGCCGTCGACGAGGCCCGCGGTGCGGCCGAGGGAGGTGACGTCGATGCCACCGGCGGTGAGCGCGCGGTAGCAGGCGTCGTCCTCCATCCGTTGTGTGGTGGCTTCCCGGTGGACCTCACCGTGCAGACTCAGCACCCGATGCCACTGCTGGCCGCCTTCTACCAGGCCCAGCAGCACATCACTGTGCACGATCCGGGCTCCCCCGGAGAAAAACCCCTCGTAGACCGAGAGGACACGAAGTCCGAGCCGAGCGTCCACACGACCACCTGCCTTGCACCAGTTCGAGCCATCCCCGGGAACCTCGGGTTAGCCGATATGAGGCGGTACGGACGTTTCATTCGGATGAACGGTATGTCTCGTATCGGAGTCCGATTCATTTACACGGCGAGTACCGGGACCCTCACCCTGGGCATCCTCCGAAGACCCTCGTTGTCACCCCTCTGACCTGCGGTTTTACGGGGCCTTGCCGAGGCGGCGGGAGGTGCGGGACCGACCCGGCCGACGGCAAAAAATCGGCAAGCGCGACACCCGAACGTACGACGGTGTCAGCGACGGCCGCCGCGGGCGTTGAGCCGGGCGGCCTGCCGGTTCAGATGGTCGCGTTCGGCGAGGTCGGTCGCCTTCCGGGCCGCCTCGGCGTACAGCCGTGCCGCGGTCACCGGGTCGCCGTCGCGTTCGCGGAGGTAGGCCTCGGCCGCGGTGTGCCGGGGCAGGGCGGGGTCGAGCGCCGCGAGCGCGGCCAGGCCGGCCCGGGGTCCGTCGGCCTCACCCACGGCGACCGCGCGGTTGAGCCGGACCACCGGGCTGTCGGTCAGGCGGGCGAGCTCGTCGTACCACTCGACGATCTGCACCCAGTCGGTCTCCTCGGCGGCGGGCGCGTCCGCGTGCAGGGCGGCGATCGCCGCCTGGGCCTGGAACTCGCCGAGGCGGTCGCGGGCGAGGGCCGCCTGGAGGATCCCGACGCCCTCCGCGATCAGGCGGGTGTCCCAGCGGCTCCGGTCCTGCTCGGCGAGCGGCACCAGGCTGCCGTCGGGCGCGGTGCGGGCGGCGCGCCGGGCGAGGTGGAGCAGCATGAGGGCGAGCAGCCCGGCCACCTCGGGGTGGTCGACCCGGGCCGCGAGCTGCCGGGTGAGCCGGACGGCCTCGGTGGCGAGGTCGACGTCGCCGGAGTAGCCCTCGTTGAAGACGAGGTAGAGGACGCGCAGCACGGTGGCGACGTCGCCGGCCTGGTCGAACCGCACCCCGGAGACGGTGCGCTTGGCCCGGCTGATGCGCTGCGCCATGGTCGCCTCGGGCACCAGGTAGGCCTGGGCGATCTGCCGGGTGGTGAGTCCGCCGACGGCGCGGAGGGTGAGCGCGACCGCGGAGGACGGGGTGAGGGACGGGTGGGCACACAGGAAGTAGAGCTGGAGCGTGTCGTCCAGCGCGGGCACCGGCCCGGGGGCCGGCTCGTCGTCGACGAGGTCCTCGCGCCGGCGGCGGGCGGTGTCCGCCCGGGTCGCGTCGAGGAACCTGCGCCAGGCCACGGTGACCAGCCAGCCCTTCGCATCGCGCGGCGGGTCGGCGGGCCACCCGCGGACCGCCTCGACGAGCGCGTCCTGGACGGCGTCCTCGGCCGCCGCGAAATCGGCTCCGCGGCGGACGAGGATCCCGAGCACGCTCGGTGTGAGGCTCCGCAGCAGAGCCTCGTTCACCTCCGAGGTCATTCCGTGACCGTGGGCGGCACGCCGTAGAACGGGCGCAGCTCCAGCCACTCGTGGATCGGCCTGCCCCCGGCCCCGGGGGCGGCCGACAACTCCCCCGCCAGCTCGACGGCACGCTCGTGGCTGTCGACGTCGATGATCATCCAGCCGGCGATGAGGTCCTTGGTCTCCGCGAACGGTCCGTCGGTGACCGGCGGACGCCCCTCACCGTCGTAGCGGACCCACATCCCCTCGGGGGCGAGTGCCTGCTCGCCGACGTACTCGCCGGTCTTCTCCAGCCGGGCCGCGAAGTCGTTCATGTACCGGATGTGCGCCGTGATCTCCTCGGGCGCCCACTGGTCCATGGGTACGTCGTTGACCGCGGCCGGGGCGCCCCGGTAGTGCTTGAGCAGCAGGTACTTGGCCATGATGGTTCTCCTCAGTGCTCGTGCGACCCATTGTGGCCGCGCTCACCCCTGGGACGGAGCCGGCCGCGCGTTCTCGACATCGCCGCCGGATTTCTTCCGGGCGCCCGCGGAAGTCGCTCAGCCCCCGCAGAACTCCGCGTCGAGGACCGCGCCCGGGTCGCCCGTCCAGTCGCCGTTGAAGTTCACGGCCAGGGCGTGGCGGCCGTCGGCGGTGGTGACCGCCGTGGAGGCGGAGCCGTGGATACCGCCGTCGTGGCCCCAGACGTGGACGCCGCAGGAGAGGGTGTGGTCGATCAGGCCGAGGCCGTAGGCGCTGTCGGGGGCGCCGGGGACGGGGACCGTGGTCTTCATCTCCTTCAGCTGGTGCGGGGCGAGGAGCTTCCCGCGGAGCAGGGCCTCGTAGAAGCGGGTCAGGTCGGCGCCGGTGGAGATCAGCTCGCCGGCGGAGGAGGCCATGGAGGGGTTGAGGGCGGTGACGTCGTAGGTCGGGCCGGCCGGGTCGGTCAGTTTCGAGTAGGCGCGGCTGCTCGGGTGCGGGAGGGTGGTGCGGGTGCCTGGGAGGGACGTGCCGGTGAGGTGGAGGGGCCGGATCACCCGGTCCGTGATCTCCTCGGCGTACGAGCGTCCCGTCACCGCCTTGATCACCAGGCCGGCCAGGATGTAGTTCGTGTTGGAGTAGGCCCAGCTCGTGCCCGGCGCGAAGGCCGGCTTGTGCTTCATCGCGACCGCGACCAGTCCGGTGGGCGTCAGCGTGTCGTAGCGGTGCTGGAAGAAGCCGTCCTTCGTGAAGTACGTGCGGCCGAAGTCGTCGTCCGCCGTGT
Organism: Streptomyces sp. NPDC048254; assembly: GCF_043201895.1. NCBI lineage: Bacteria > Bacillati > Actinomycetota > Actinomycetes > Kitasatosporales > Streptomycetaceae > Streptomyces > Streptomyces sp. NPDC048254. Next base: position 554,350 of record NZ_JBICZJ010000001.1, on the reverse strand, counting down.
AGTTGAAGATGCCGCTGGTGTGGTTGAGGAGCTGGCGGACGGTGACGAGGCGGCCGTCGTTGCCGTGGCCGGTCACCACTCCCGGCAGCCACTTGTCCACCTTGTCGTCCAGGGACAGGCGGCCCTCCGCCTCCAGTTGGAGCAGCACGGTGGAGACGAAGGTCTTCGTGATGCTGCCGACCCGGTAGCGGTCGGCGGCGGAGCGCGGGGCGCCGGTCCGGGTGTCGCCCACCCCGGCCGTCGTCGACCAGGTGCCGTGCGGGTCACGGGCCGTGGCCGTCACCCCGGGTACACCTGCCTCGACCGCGGCCCGCACGGCCTTGCGGGTGGCCTGGTGGCCGGCGGCGGGTGCCGCCACCGCCGGTGCCGCCAGTACCGCGGACAGGGCCGCCGCCGTGGCCGCCATCAGTGTCGTACGTAGGAACATGTCTCTCCCCCAGTCGGGTCACCGGTCGGGGGAAGGGACACCGTCGTGATCGGGGAGGTTGCCCGGCTGTGGGCCGAACGGGTGAGTTTCAGCCCTTCTTCAGGACCAGCTCGGTGTTCCGGTCCACGGCGTTGCCGCCCAGGACCTTGCTGGAACCGGGGGCGTTGAAGGCCAGTTCGCGGTAGAGGGCCGCGAGGCCGGTCTGGGAGAGGTCGGAGAAGTCCGTGCGGTGCGGGGCCGCCGACTCGATCAGCGTGGTGAAGAGCGAGACCGTGCCGTCCTTGTTGTCCGCCAGCTCCACGACCCGGGCGAGCTGGGGGTAGTCGACGTGCGAGGCGGTGGTGATCTCCCAGAAGGAGTTGCCGTTCGAGGCCTTGTGCGGGGTGATGAGGTTGCGGTGGATGTGGCCGTTCACCCAGGCCAGCACATGGGCGTGGCGGTTGAGGAGGGTGACCAGCTCGGCGCCCGAGTGGCGGCGGTCGCCCGGGCGGGCCGGGTCGGGGCGGGTGTTGGTCATCGTCTGGCTGGTGTGGTGGCTGAAGACGACCGCGTAGGAGTCCTTGTTCTCCCGCAGGGTCTTCTCCAGCCAGGCCAGTTGGGCCGTTCCGATCGATCCGTCGTAGTGGCCGCCGGCGTCCGTCGTGTCCAGGCTGATGCCGATGACGTCGTCGGAGATACGGAAGGCGTAGTACTGGGTGCCCGCGGCCACGTTGGCGCTCGAGTAGCCGTGGCCGGCCGGGCCGACGCCCTGGTAGGCCGGGTCCAGGTGGGCCTTGAGGTAGTCCGCGGCCGTGTACGGGGCGCGCTTCTCGTCCGCGGTGACCGAGCGCGCCGAACGGGCGTGGGCCTTGAGGAAGTCGCGGTAGCCGCTGCCCTTGGGGTCCTGGGCCGTGCGGATGGAGTCCTGGAGCTTCCTGGCCTCGGCGTCGGTCACCGTCATCAGCTTCTTGCCGGCGACCGCGGCCGCGGCGAGGTAGGGGTCGGCGTGGGAGCCGAAGCAGCCGAGCGGCAGGGCGTCGTGGTTGCCGACGGTGGAGTACCAGGGGAGGTTGAGGCCGGGGCTGTTCACCTCTCGGATCGCGGCGGCGAGGAAGCCGGCGAGGTGCGGGAAGCCGAGCGCCTTGTCGTTGTCGCGGACCGTGGCGGAGGCCTGCCAGTACAGCTTGAGGCCGCTGTTCTGCACGCCCTCGTAGTGCTTGGGGTCACCGCTGTTGGGGGTGATCCGGCCGCCGCTCATCACCTTCATGAACCACTCCAGCTCGGAGTGGGCGTTGTTGTCGGTGTTGTCGCCGGTCGTCATCACGAAGTGCAGCGGGGAGCCGGTGACCGGGGCGCCGCGCAGCGCGTTCACGCGCTCGACGAGGGAGATGGCGCCGGGCACGGTGAGCGCCTCGTGGGGGCGCCAGGCGTGCGGGTCGTGGGCGCGCAGGTATTCGAGGCGCAGCGGGTGCTGGACGTCCATCAGGTGCAGGTCGGTGAACTGCACGAACGCGGCGAGGGCGGTGCGGCGGCCGGCCCGGCCGGACTTGGCGGCGGCCAGGTCGGAGCGGAGCATGCGTGACCAGCCGGCGCCGTCGCCGAGCCGCCGGTACCCGGAACCGGTGCGGGGCGCGGCGACGGAGGCGAGGGTGGTGCCCTTGGTGTACGGCGCGAGGGGGGCCGCGGCGGCCCTGCGGCCCTCGGCGACCGGTTCCTGCTCCTCGGTCGCGACGGGCGCGGCCTGGCTGTCGGTGGGGCGCAGGGCGTATCCGACGCCCGCGGAGAGCGAGACGGCTCCGGCGGCGGCGAGCACGGTACGGCGGTTGATCTCCAGTGCCTCGCGGCCCTTCCGGGCCGCGGAGGTGGCGACTGAGCGTATGCGCGACATGGCGCGGTCTCCCCGAGTACGAACGCGTCCGACAGTGGTCGCGGGCGATCGCATCAGCGAACTTCCCGCTCACTCTGGATCGTTGGCACCGGGGATGGCCTGCGCGTGAACGCGGCGGCAACGCGCAGCGCCGATCACCGTACGTGGATCAGGTGAGGTGGGGACCGGTCATGGAGCGGATTGCGGGCGGCCGGGGGACGGCTACTCCGCGTTCATCTGCCGGGGTAGGGGAGGGTCTCCGGCGCTTACGACCGCTACGACCGCTACGGCTCCTGCGACCCGCTACGACCGCTCTTCGGCGAACCGCCCCGCCGCCGGCCGCTCCCGCCACAGCCGCAGGGCGATATCGATCAGCGGGACGCGCCGGAGGGCCGGTACGGCGTCCAGGTCCTGCCAGGCGGCCATGTCGGTGGAGCCGCCGATCTCGTTGCGCAGTTCGCCGCCGACGATCTCACCGGTGTAGACGATCCGCACGCTGTGGTGGTCGGTGGGGAGGCGCAGCGGGCCCTCGGCGGCGAAGTGGTGCCGGTAGGAGTCGATGCCCAGCAGTCCGGTCACCTCGATGCGGTAGCCGGTCTCCTCCATGAGCTCGCGGCGGACCGTGTCGTACGGGTCCTCGCCGTGCTCCATGCCGCCGCCGGGCAGGACCCATTCGGGTATGCCGTCGTCGTCGGGTGACCGGGCCAGCAGGATCTGTCCGTCGCGGACGCACACGGCGTAGGCCGCCACCCTCAGCTTCTCGCGCACAGGGGCACGGTAGGGCGCCGGGGCGCGCCAGGCCACCGGGTTTCCGCCACAGGACCACGGGTCGACCAAGGAGTGACCGGGGGTTTTCCCCATACGTTCATATCGATTCGGTCAACGTTCTCAAAAGACCGTTTTCTTGGGGAAAGCTGTGCGCCAATGCGCCGGTACTTGACCAAGTTCCGGGCGTCCCATGCTCGTTCCTTTACCTACAAGGGATGCAGATGACCCTCGCCCCCCAGCACGACCCGATACCGGGCCACAGACGTCTGGGCCGGATAGCCGTCGCCGTCGGTGTGGTGGCCGCGCTCTCGGCCGCCGGGCCGATACCCCTGGCCGCCGCCGCGACCTCGTCCCCGGCCGCCGCCACCGCCACCGCGGAGGCCAAGTCGGCCCACGACAAGCTCGGTTCGGACGACGCCGAACTGCTCGCCGAGGCCAAGGCCGACGGCACCAAGAACGTCACCATGATGATCGCGACCGCGCCGGGGCAGACCGAACAGGTCGCCCAGGAGCTGGACGGCGTCAAGGGCGGCTCGGTGGGCCGTACGTACGACAAGCTCGGCTATGTCCGCGCCACCGTCCCGACCGGCCGGGCGGACTCGGCGATCGCCGCCGCCGCGAAGCTGTCCTCGGTGCACGCGATCGACCTGCGCCAGGAGATCCAGCTCGACGACCCGGTGGTGTCGGACACCGCCAAGTCGCCCAAGGCCGCGAAGACCTACCCGGCGCCGGACAAGAACACCCCCGCCGAGAACCCCTACAACCCCTCCTTCGAGACGGGCGCCGTCGACTTCGTCAAGGAGCACCCGAAGGCGGACGGCCGGGGCATCACCATCGGCATCCTGGACTCCGGCGTCGACCTCGGCCATCCCGCACTGCAGAAGACCACCACGGGCGAGCGGAAGATCGTCGACTGGGTGACCTCGACCGACCCGGTCAACGACGGCGACGGCACCTGGCGGCGGATGACCGCCCCGGCCTCGGGCCCGGCGTTCTCCATCACCACGCCCACCCAGGGCACGGAGACGTTCAAGGCGCCCGAGGGCTCGTACCGGTTCAACTACATGTACGAGTCCGCCACCACCGGTGGCGACATGAAGGGCGACCTGAACCGCGACGGCGACACCACCGACGCCTGGGGTGTGCTGTACGACCCGGCCGCCGGCACCGTGCGCGTCGACACCGACGACGACCTGGACTTCACCGACGACGTGCCGATGAAGCCGTACAAGGACGGCTACCAGATCGGCTACTTCGGCACGGACGACCCGGCCACGGACGTCGTCGAGCGCATCCCGTTCGTCGTCGAGATCCGCAAGGACGTCGTCTACAACGCGTCCGGCGCCAAGGCCGACTACGTCAACATCGGCGTCATCGAGTCCGAGCACGGCACCCACGTCGCCGGCATCACCGCCGCCAACGGCCTGTTCGGCGGGAAGATGAACGGCGCGGCTCCCGGCGCGAAGATCGTCTCCTCCCGGGCCTGCACCTGGAGCGGCGGCTGCACCAACGTCGCCCTCACCGAGGGCATGATCGACCTGGTCGCCAACCGGGGCGTCGACATCGTCAACATGTCGATCGGCGGCCTCCCGGCGCTGAACGACGGCAACAACGCCCGTGCGGAGCTGTACACGCGGCTCATCGACACCTACGGCGTGCAGCTGGTCATCTCCGCCGGCAACGAGGGCCCCGGCGTCAACACCATCGGCGACCCCGGACTCGCCGACAAGGTGATCTCGGTCGGCGCGGCCATCTCCAAGGAGACCTGGGCCGCCAACTACGGCTCCCAGGTGACGACCAAGTACCAGCTGCTCCCCTTCTCCTCGCGCGGCCCGCGCGAGGACGGCGGCTTCACGCCGACCCTGGTCGCTCCGGGCGCCGCGATCAACACCACCCAGACCTGGCTGCCGGGCTCCCCGGTCGCCGAGGCGGGCTACTCGCTGCCGGCCGGCTACTCCATGCTCCAGGGCACCTCGATGGCGTCCCCGCAGGCGGCGGGCGCCTCGGCCCTGCTCCTGTCGGCGGCCAAGGAGAAGGGCATCGCCCTGTCCCCCGCCGACCTGCGCACCGCCCTCACCTCGACCGCCGACCACATCAAGGACGTGCAGGCGTACGAGGAGGGCGCGGGCCGCATCAACATCGTGGACGCCTGGGAGTCCATCCGCGACCACGCCACCGCGCACGACTACTCGGTCAAGGCCCCCGTCGACACCGCGATCGACTACGCGCTGAAGACCCCGGGCTACGGCACCGGGCTGTACGACCGTGAAGGCGGTCTCAAGGCCGGGCAGAAGAAGACGTACGACGTCACGATCGTCCGGACCTCCGGTGCGGACAAGGCGATCCGGCACGAGCTGCACTTCGAGAACAACGCCGGGCACACCTTCAAGATCCTCGGCTCGGACGAGGTCGAGCTGCCACTGAACCAGCCGGTGACGGTCAAGGTGCAGGCGAAGCCGAAGAGCGCGGGCGTCAAGTCCGCGATCCTCGAGGTCGACGACCCGAGGACCGAGGGCGTCGACAAGCAGATCCTGACGACGGTCGTGGTCTCCACCCCGGTCGACTACACCTACTCCACCGCGGGTTCGGTGCAGCGCAACAGCTCCACGTCGTACTTCGTGACCGTGCCCGAGGGCGCCACCTCCCTCGAGGTCGCGATGAGCGGGCTCGCCGACAAGAGCCAGACACGGTTCATCGCCATCCACCCGTACGGCGTCGCGGTCGACGAGTCCGGTACCCCGTACTGCTACAACAACTACCTGAACGGCAACGGCTGCAAGCCGGACGTCCGTTCGTACGCCGACCCGCAGGCCGGGGTCTGGGAGATCGAGGTCGAGTCGCGCCGCACCTCCCCGCTGCTCGACAACCCCTACAAGCTGGGCGTCACCGTGCTCGGCGCGGCCTTCGACCCGGAGACCGTGACCGTGCCCGAGGCCAAGGCCGGCGTCCCGGTCGGCGCCTCCTGGAAGGTGACGAACAAGTTCGCCGCGCTCGACGGCAAGCTGGTCGGCGGTCCGCTCGGCTCCTCGAAGACGGCCCGCCCCTCGATCAAGGAGGGCGAGGTCCAGACCACCACGGTGACCGTGCCGGCGGGTGCGCAGTCGCTGGACGTGGCGATCGGCGGCGTCTCCGACACCGCCGCCGACCTCGACCTGGCGGTGTACGACGCGTCCGGCACGCAGGTCGGCCTGTCCGCCGACGGCGACTCGGAGGAGGCGGTGTCCATCGCCAAGCCGGCCGCCGGCACCTACACCGTCGAGGTCACCGGCTACTCGGTGCCGTCGGGCGCCACCGACTACGACTACCGGGACGTGTTCTTCTCCGCCGCGCTCGGCACGGTCACGGTCGACGAGTCGACCCCGGTCAAGCTCGGCACCGGCGCCTCGGCCACGGTGACCGGCCAGGTCACGGCGGTCACGGCGGCCCCCGAGGGACGCGAGTTCTTCGGCCGGGTCCAGCTGGTCAACGCACGCGGCACGGTCGCGGGCACCGGCAGCGTGAAGATCGAGAAGGTCACGCCGTAACGGGGTGACGCGCATGGGAGGGGCGGGTGTCCTGGTGGACACCCGCCCCTCTTCGTGCGCCGAGCCCCGGATCAGTGGCCGAGGGTCACTCGGCCGGGTCCGTGGGCTCCGGGTCGCCGGTCGGCACGTCGGACGGCTGCTCGGTGGGCTCGTCCGTCGGCTCCGGGCCCTCGCCGACGCCGATGTCGGGCGCGACCTGGTCGCGCACCATCTGCTTCCAGTGGTCGGCGACCGTCGACTGACCGTCGCCGTCCATGTCCTCCGCCGTCGGGAACGGCTGTGTGGTGCTGCCGACGGGCTGCGCGCCGTAGACCGGCACCATCGTGAACCAGGAGCGGTCGCTCATGCTGTGGGTGGAGAAGACATAGCTCTCGCCGATCTCCAGGGGCAGGTCGCCCTCCATCAGCGTGAGGCTGTTGGTGTCGGCGTCGTAGCCGCCTGTCTGGTTCACCACCGTGGTGGAACCGGCCTGCAAGGTGCCCTCGTACACCTCGTTCACCTTGACGGCCCACTGGGTCTCCGGCATGCCGTCGATTTCGGTGGTTCCCTTTTTGGTCACCACCGTGCCGTGGAATACGAAGTCGGCGAAACCGACGAGCTTGTCGTCCTCGCTGAAATCCCCGATGGTGCTGGCATGTGCGTACTGCACACTGAATTCAGGCCGGTCATCGGCGGATGCCTGGAAGCCGCCCCAGGCGGCCACAGTGGCCACCGCCAGGCCGACCGCAGTGATAACAGCACTCTTACGCAATCTGGACGTGGAACCGTTGAATACCATTCTGCTTACCCCCAGAGCGCGTGGTAGTCGGCCTTGTCGTGCGACTGCGGCGTGGTGAGTGAGCCGCGGTCGGGCGTGTTGCTGACCATGATCTGGCCGCGGTAGCTGTGTCCGAGGCCGAGGGCGTGGCCCAGCTCGTGGGTCGCCACGCCGCGGCGCTTCGTCGTCCCGTAGTCCTTGAGGTAGCGGACGTTCAGGTAGATGGCGTCCGCGCCGGTGCGGCCCTTCCACAGTCCGTCCCAGGTGACGTCGGAGCGGTTGGAGTCGCGCCACTCCAGGTCGGCGACGGTGTTCCAGGCGTCCGGCGCGATGTTGATCCGGTTGAGAGAGCTGTTGTCCCAGGCGTTGATGGCGTGCTTCCGCGCGTCGTCGTACCGGGTCTCGTCCTCCCACCGGATTTCCCGGCCGTCGACGGAGTCATTCCCCAGGAAATGCGCGGAAGCCGGCGTGGCGGCCGTAAAGAAAAGGGACAGCACCGCGGCCGGGACGAAAAAGGCGGCGATTTTTCTTCGGACAGATTTCATCGTACCCCCGAGCTGGTTGAACTCTTACCGACGCAGGGATCATGACCGAGACGGATCACGTCACGAAAGTAATTATCCAGTCAAGGGTAAGTAAACATCCAGCCAAACGGAATAAACATATCCGAATGTGCAGAACGCTCTAGCCGACGCCTTCGCTTTCGGCGCATTCCAATCGCTCGGACTGCGGAATCGCCTTTTTCACCCAGGCGCGCGCCCACTCCAGCGCGTCGCCCGCTCCCTCCGGCGGGGCGTCCCCGTGGCGGTAGGCGGACGGCGCCTCGCCCTCCCGGGAAGGCACCAGCACCAGCATCCGGGCACCCACCCGGTAGTACCGCTCGGCATCCGGCTCCGGGGTGACGAAGACCAGCCGACGGGTGTCCGAGCCGGCCGGCTTGTAGGCGCGGTCCACGTTCAGGACGACCCGGGTGGCCGACTCGGACCCGGCGGGGCCCGCCTCGGCCACCCGGCCCTCGGCGACCGCCGAGGCACAGGCCACCAGCCCCTCGGCGCTCAGGCTGCCCGCTTCGCCGGCGTCGACGTCCGCGTGCCCCTGCTCGGACAGCGCGTACTCCGTGCCCGCGACTCCGCCGAGCACCAGCACCGCCGCCAGGGCGACCGGCAGCCACCGGCGCCGCCGCGAGGCGCCCTGCTCCGTGGACTCGTTCTTCTGCCGTAACGTCATGGTGTCCCCTTCGCCGTCCGACTTCCCGGTACACCTGCCTGTGCGCAGGATCGGTCCTGAGACGCAGCGGCACCGCAAAAGGTTCGGTGCGTCCGTGCCCTTTCCGGGCCCTTTCCGGGCCCTTTCCGGCCCGGACGCATCACGTCCCCCGGTTCAGGACCCGTCGCCGGAGGGGCAGGCCGTCTTCCGCGCCCCGGGCAGGGCCTCGGTGATCCACGCGCGCTCGGCGGCCACGCGGCTGTCGCCCACGGCCCACAGGCTCGCGGCCCGCTGCCCCCGGTCGACCCCGACGAGCACGTGCTGTCCCTTGCGCGGGGCCGGGTCGGCGCCGTCGTCGAGGAGGACGGTGACCTCGGCCGGGCCGTGGGCGGGCTTGTAGGAGCGGGTCACGGCCAGCACGATCCGGGTCCGGGGGGACTGCGTCCGCGGATCCACCGCGGCCACCGTGCCCTCGGCGACCAGCTCGTAGCAGGCGAGGGCCAGCGCCGGGTCGGACGGCCGCCCGCCCCCGCCGGAGCCCTCGGCCGAGGAGCTGCTCTGGCTCTTCGCGTCGGCGGCACTGGATCCGCTCGCGGAGTCGTCCGCTCCGGAGTGCACCACCACCCAGCCGAGCCCGGCGACCATGCTGAAGGCCGCCGCGCCGGCGAGCGAGCCGAGCGCGATGCGCAGCGCCCGGTGCCGGCCCGGACGCGGAGGACGGGCGGGATGTGCGGGACCGGCGGGACGCGTGGCGTTTCCGGGACGCTTCCCCGGCTGAGTGGTCCGGGCGGACTCGGCGGTCGGGGCGGGTTCCGCCTCCGCCGGCACCGGCTCCTCCCCGGTCAGTGCCCGGGCAAGCCAGGCCAGCTGCTCCTTGAGTACGGCCACGTCGGCCTCGGCCGACCGGTGTTCGGCCAGGAAGGCGGCGTCCCGGTGGGCCTCGTCCGGCAAGGGTTCGCCGGTGACCGCGGCCATGAGCGCGTCCATGCCTGCGTACTCCCTCGCGCCTGCCGCACCCTCGTGCTCGGCGGTCATGTCACACCACCTCGTCCTCGTGCAGGCGGGCGCGCAGGGCGCGGACCGCCGTGTGCAGCCGGCTCTTGACCGTGCCCTCGGGGATGCCGAGTTCCTCGGCTATCCCGCGCACCGGCAGGTCGGCGTAGAAGCGCAGGACGAGGACCTGGCGCTGGGTGTCCGGCAGTTCGTCCAGGCCGCGGGCGACGGCGACGGAGAGCAGGCTGGTGTCCTCGCCGGAGGTGTGGTCGGGGACGCGGAGGGCGGCCAGCCGTTCGCCGATGCGTTCCTGACGGCGCTTGGCGCGGTGCCAGTCCATGGCGAGGTTGGAGGCGACCACCGCCGCCCACGCCGAGACGTCCCGCGGTGCCTCCTGGCCGCTCGCGGCCCGCTCCAGCAGCCGCAGGCGGACCTGCTGTACCCCGTCCAGCAGGTCCGCCTGCGGTACGCCGCCCAGCGCGAGCACCGCCCGCACCCGGCGCTCCTGGTCCGCGTCCAGCGGATCACCGTGCTGGTCCCCCTGGACCCGGCGGGCCTTTCTGCGCAGCACAACCCACCCCCCTCACCGCGTTTCTCCTACGACGCCGCGGCCCCCGGAAACGTTCGGACGGCTTCGGGAAATCTTTCCGAGGCGTACGTCACACCGGCGCGCCACGCAGCACAGCTTGCGGTACGAGGGCCACCGAGAGGTAATTTCTGCAGCTCAGCGCGGGTGCCAGCGGGAGTTCCACGGGCCGGGAGGTCCGTTCGGCGGGCATGGCGGGCAAAGAAGTGGACAGGCTGACCCGGGTCGGCCGCATGATGGAAAGGCCGCAGACACACGTCAACGTATGCAGAGGGAGTCACCGTGAGGGTCGGAATCGTCGGAGCCACCGGTCAGGTCGGCACGGTCATGCGCGGGATCCTCACGGAGCGCGACTTCCCGGTCACCGAGCTGCGGCTGTTCGCCTCGGCCCGCTCCGCCGGGACCGTGCTGGACGGCGTGACGGTGGAGGACGCGGCGACCGCCGACTACACCGGCCTGGACATCGTGCTGTTCTCGGCGGGCGGGGCCACCTCCAGGGCGCTCGCGGAGAAGGTCGCCGCCCAGGGTGCCGTCGTCATCGACAACTCCTCCGCCTGGCGCAAGGACCCCGAGGTCCCGCTGGTCGTCTCCGAGGTCAACCCGCACGCGATCGCCGACCGCCCCAAGGGCATCATCGCCAACCCGAACTGCACCACGATGGCCGCGATGCCGGTCCTGAAGGTGCTGGACGCGGAGGCGGGGCTCGAGGCGCTGGTCGCCACCACCTACCAGGCGGTGTCCGGCTCCGGTCTGGCGGGCGTCGCGGAGCTGCACGGGCAGGTGCAGAAGGTCGCCGCCGACGCGGACAAGCTCACGCACGACGGCGCGGCGGTCGACTTCCCCGAGCCGCAGGTCTACAGGCGGCCCATCGCCTTCAACGTCCTCCCCTTCGCAGGCAACCTCGTCGAGGACGGTCTCAACGAGACCGACGAGGAGCAGAAGCTGCGCCACGAGTCCCGCAAGATCCTGGAACTCCCCGGGCTGAAGGTCTCCGGCACCTGCGTCCGGGTCCCGGTGTTCTCCGGCCACTCCCTCCAGGTCAACGCCCGGTTCGCCCGCCCGATCAGCCCCGAGCGCGCGACCGAGCTGCTCGCGGACGCGCCGGGTGTCGAGCTCTCCGACATCCCGACGCCGTTGCAGGCGGCCGGCCAGGACCCGTCGTACGTCGGCCGGATCCGGCGTGACGAGACGGTCGAGCACGGTCTGGCCCTGTTCATCTCCAACGACAACCTCCGCAAGGGGGCTGCGCTGAACGCCGTGCAGATCGCGGAGCTGGTGGCGGAAGAGCTGTCTTCTTAGACCGCCGGGCGCCTCAGGGGGTGCCGCGTTCTGCCGTCGGGCGGGTGCGGCGCCGTACTGCTGGTCGCGCCCACGCGACGGAGCCGCATATCGGCACCGCCCCGCGCCCCCTACGGGGCGTCGCAGCGAAGCTCATCACCAAGCGGGAGTTGGCACAACATGACCACCACCCAGCCGTCCTGCGGCACCTCACGCGTTCTCGACGGCAAGGTCGTCATGATCACCGGGGCGTCCAGTGGGATCGGGGCGGCCGCGGCGCGGCTGTTCGCCCGGGAGGGTGCGGCTGTCGTGCTGGCGGCGCGGCGTGCGGAGCGGCTGCGGGCGCTCGCCGAGGAGATCTCCGCAGGCGGCGGCCGGGCCCTGGCCGTGCCGGCGGACGTGGCCTCGGCCGCGGACGTCGAGCGGGTCGTCCGTTCGGCCGTCGCCGCCTTCGGCCGCCTGGACTGCGCCTTCAACAACGCCGGGTTCGGCACCGCCGGCACCGAGCTGCACGAGACCGGCCAGGACGTCTACGAGCAGACCATGGACGTCAACGTGCGCGGGGTCTGGAACTGCCTGCGCTTCCAGATCCCCGAGATGCTCGGGGCCGGCGGCGGCACGATCGTCAACACGTCGAGTGTCGCGGGGCAGCGGGCGACCGGGGCGTCGGCGGCGTACGTGGCCGCCAAGCACGCCGTCCTCGGGCTCACCCGGGCCGCCGCGGCCGAGTACGCGCAGCGCGGCATCCGCGTCAACGCACTGGTGGTGGGCAGCACCCGCACCGAGATGATGGACCGGGCCGTGGAGACCATGCCGGAGCTGCGGGAGCGGTTCGAGGGCGAGACGCTTCAGAAGCGGATGGCCGGCCCCGCCGAGGTCGCCGAGGCCGCGCTGTGGCTGTGCAGCGACCGCTCCTCCTTCGTCACCGGCGCGGCGATGCCGGTCGACGGCGGCACGACGGCCGCCTGACACCTCCCCTCCGGGCGATCTCTGGGGTTTTCCCTCGTCGCCGGGGGCCGGGCTGCCGTGGAAGGATGGCGCAACCCACACATAACGAGGAGATGACCGCGTGCCTGGCACAAACCTGACTCGCGAAGAGGCGCAGCAGCGGGCGAAGCTGCTCACCGTTGACTCGTACGAGATCGATCTCGACCTCTCCGGCGCGCAGGAGGGCGGTACCTACCGGTCCGTGACCACGGTGCGCTTCGACGTCGCCGAAGCAGGCGCCGCTTCCTTCATCGACCTGGTGGCCCCGGCGGTCCACGAGATCGCCCTCAACGGCGACCCGCTCGACGCGGCCGAGGTCTTCGAGGACTCCCGGATCGCACTGCCGGGCCTGCTGGCGGGCCGTAACGTCCTGCGGGTCGTGGCCGACTGCGCGTACACCAACACGGGCGAGGGCCTGCACCGGTTCGTCGACCCGGTCGACGAGCAGGCCTACCTCTACACCCAGTTCGAGGTGCCGGACGCCCGCCGGGTCTTCGCCAGCTTCGAGCAGCCGGACCTCAAGGCGACCTTCCAGTTCACGGTGAAGGCACCGAGCGGCTGGACCGTCATCTCCAACTCGCCGACGCCCGAGCCCAAGGACGACGTCTGGATCTTCGAGCCGACGCCGCGCATCTCGTCGTACATCACCGCGCTGATCGTCGGCCCGTACCACTCCGTGCACAGCGTGTACGAGAAGGACGGGCAGAGCGTGCCGCTCGGCATCTACTGCCGGCCCTCGCTCGCCGAGTTCCTCGACTCGGACGCGATCTTCGAGGTGACCCGGCAGGGCTTCGACTGGTTCCAGGAGAAGTTCGACTACGCGTACCCGTTCAAGAAGTACGACCAGCTGTTCGTGCCGGAGTTCAACGCGGGCGCGATGGAGAACGCGGGCGCGGTGACCATCCGCGACCAGTACGTCTTCCGGTCCAAGGTGACCGACGCGGCGTACGAGACGCGGGCCGAGACCATCCTGCACGAGCTGGCCCACATGTGGTTCGGCGACCTGGTCACCATGGAGTGGTGGAACGACCTGTGGCTGAACGAGTCGTTCGCCACCTACACCTCCATCGCCTGCCAGGCGTACGCGCCCGGCTCGCGCTGGCCGCACTCGTGGACGACGTTCGCCAACTCCATGAAGACCTGGGCGTACCGGCAGGACCAGCTGCCCTCCACGCACCCGATCATGGCCGAGATCCGCGACCTGGACGACGTCCTCGTCAACTTCGACGGCATCACCTACGCCAAGGGCGCGTCCGTCCTGAAGCAGCTCGTCGCCTACGTCGGCATGGACGAGTTCTTCAAGGGCGTGCAGGCGTACTTCAAGCGCCACGCGTACGGCAACACGCGCCTGTCCGACCTGCTGGGCGCCCTGGAGGAGACCTCCGGGCGTGACCTGAGCACCTGGTCGAAGAAGTGGCTCCAGACCGCCGGGATCAACATCCTGCGCCCGGAGGTCGAGACGGACGCGAGCGGTGTCATCACCTCCTTCGCGATCCGCCAGGAGGCCCCGGCGCTGCCGGCCGGCGCCAAGGGCGAGCCCACCCTGCGTCCGCACCGGATCGCGATCGGCCTGTACGACCTGGACGAGACCAGCGGCAAGCTGGTCCGCGCCGACCGGATCGAGCTGGACGTGGACGGCGAGCTGACGGCCGTACCGCAGCTGACGGGCCGCCGCCGTCCGGCGGTGTTCCTGCTCAACGACGACGACCTGTCGTACGCGAAGGTCCGCCTGGACGAGGAGTCCCTCGCCTTCGTGACCGGGCACCTCGGTGACTTCGAGTCCTCGCTGCCCCGTGCCCTGTGCTGGGCGTCGGCCTGGGACATGACCCGGGACGCCGAACTCGCCACCCGCGACTACCTGTCCCTGGTGCTGTCCGGCATCGGCAAGGAGTCGGACATCGGTGTCGTGCAGTCGCTCCAGCGGCAGGTGAAGCTGGCGATCGACGTGTACGCCGACCCGACCGCCCGTGAGGCGCTGCTGACCCGCTGGACCGACGCCACCCTGGCCCACCTGCGCGCCGCCGAGCCCGGCAGCGACCACCAGCTGGCCTGGGCGCGGGCGTTCGCGGCGACCGCGCGCACCCCGGAGCAGGTGGACCTGCTGGACGCCCTGCTGGACGGCGCGACGACGATCGAGGGGCTGGTCGTCGACACCGAGCTGCGCTGGGCGTTCGTCGAGCGGCTCGTGGCGGTCGGGCACTTCGACGAGGAGGACATCGCCTCCGAGTACGAGCGGGACAAGACGGCCGCCGGCGAGCGCCACGCGGCCACCGCCCGTGCCGCCCGTCCGACCGAGGAGGCGAAGGCCGAGGCGTGGGCGTCGGTCATCGAGTCCGACAAGCTGCCGAACGCCGTGCAGGAGGCGGTGATCAACGGCTTCGTCCAGACCGACCAGCGTGAGCTGCTGGCGCCGTACACGGACCGGTACTTCGAGATCCTGAAGCCGGTGTGGGACACCCGCTCCCACGAGATCGCCCAGCAGATCGCGATCGGCCTCTACCCGGCCCTCCAGGTCTCCGAGGAGACCGTCACCAAGACGGACACCTGGCTGGCCGCGGCCCAGCCGAACGCGGCCCTGGCCCGGCTCGTCTCGGAGTCCCGCGCGGGCGTCGAGCGCGCCCTGCGGGCCCAGGCGGCGGACGCGGCGGCCGAGTAGCCGACGGTACGACGAAGGGGGCGCCCGGGGCCGATGCTCCGGGCGCCCCTTCCTCATGCGCGCAGTCGTGCGGCGAGCCCTCACCTGCACAGTCGTACGGCGAGGTCCAGCATCGTGCGCACATGCAGTCCGGTCTGCGCGGACACCGGGATCCAGCGCGGCTCGCAGGCCTTGTCGAGCTCCCGGCACCACTCGCGCACCAGGTCCGCGAGCGCGTCGGCGGTCGCGGGCTCGGTGCGGGCCAGCGCCCGGCCCGCCATGGCCGCCACCCGCAGCGGGATACGGCGGGCGGAGACACCGAGGGTCGCGAAGTGGCCGCGGGAGCCCGCGTGTTCCTCCTCGGCCCAGCCGGCGGCCAGCGACGGCGCGACCCGCAGCAGTTCCCCGGCGGCGGTGTACAGGGGCAGCAGATCGTGCGGTACGGCACCGGCCGGGACCCGCTCCAGCAGCGCGGCGAGCTCCCGGGTCCGGGCCAGCAGCAGGTCGCAGGCCCGGCCGACGGCGCGCTCCGGGTCGGGGGCGGGCCGGGAGTCGCTCACGTCGGGGACGGCCCAGGCCGGTGCCTCGACGAGGGCGGTGAGGGTGCCGTGGCACCGCGGGTGGAGCCAGGTGCTCTCGGCGACGAAGCCGCTCGGGTCGCGTTCGCTGCCGCTGCTCGCGGGCGGCAGCCGCAGGACGCCGGGCGGGTCCGGACGCCAGTCCGGGCCGTCGCAGGGGTGGTCGTCGAGCGGGATCCGCAGCCGGGCGGCGATCTCCCGGAACGCGCGGGCGGCGCCGGGGACCTCACGGGTCTGCATGGTGAAGGCGCCGCCGAACTCGATGCCGTGCAGGGTGAACTGGGCCACCGGACGCAGCTCGTCGAGCAGCCGCACCAGCGCGGCGGACTCGGGCAGCGGTTCCCGTCCGATGCCCGGAGCGGGCGGCGACTCGGGCTGGCAGGCGAACTCGGGCCGGTAGAAGTGCCGGTGGCACTCCTCCAGGGACGGGGCGGGCTCCTCGGGCTGCCAGCCGTGCGCGAGGCGGGCGCCGTCCGGGTCGAGACAGAGCAGCAGATGCCAGGTGCAGTCGAGCCGCCGGAGCAGCTCGGGCCGGTGGGCGAGGAGGCGGGCGAGCCGGAGCGCGGAGGCACCCCCCACGGGTTCGTTGGCGTGCGCGCCCGCGACGGTCAGGAGCTGCCGCTCCCCGTGCCCGGCGGACAGCAGCCAGAGCGGCCGGCCGGCCCGGCTCTCCCCGGCCGCCCGCAACCGCAGCACCCCGGGCGCGAAGGCGACCAGCGTGCGGGCCCCCCGCTCCAGTTCGCCGACGCCCGGGTAGAGCGCGCGCCGGGACAGCGATGTCCGCACGCGGGCCCCTCCGGTCAAGCGCCCTGAGAGTTGCTGTCCCCGGTGGTCTCCTTCTTGTCCAACGGGCGGATCTCGATCTTGGTCGCCATTTCAACTCTCCTTGCTCGTAAGGATGTTGAGCGCCCCCCATGGGAACTCCCGGCGCAGCGACTGTCAAGGGTGCCACCCGGGTCCCCTGCTCCCCGTCACCCAGGCGGAGTTGAGTATTCGTGCTCACGCCCGGGGTGCCCGTGGGTTGCGAGCATCGGCGCAACGGCGCGGCACAGAGCGCCGGTTCGTCCAGTCGAGGCACTCAGACAGTCACGGAGAACCCGTCATGTCCCGTCGTATCGCTCTGTCCATCGCCGCCGGTGTCGTCGTCCTCGGCGGCGCCGGGGCCTTCGCCCTCGCCTACGCGGGGGACCAGCCGCCCGCCTTCGCGCACAGCACCGCCCGCTACACCGCGCCCGCCGCCGGCCGGGACGGTTCGCTCGCCTTCTCCACCGAGGTCACCGCGTCCTCCGGGCTGAAGAGCCTGAAGGTGCTGGCGTGGCCGGAGAAGTCCCGGTTCGCGGAGAAGCCGCCGACCGCCAAGGACATGGCCGAGGTGGAGTCGGCGACCTGCGAGCCGGCCACGTCGGACACCGCCCGGTGCGCGTACAAGGCCGTGGTGTCCACCGCCGACGCCGCGTCGACCCCGCACGGCGCCTGGCACATCGCCGTACTCGCCACCGCCGAGGACGGCCGCACCACCCTGGACACCGAGGTCACCGACTTCACCGTCGGCTGAGCCGGTCCGCCGCCGGTGGGATCCGCTCAGCCGACGTGCGCGGCCAGCGCCGACTCGATGTCCGCGCCCCGGGCGCCCTCCGCCGCCCAGGCCGCGTATCCGTCGGGGCGCACCAGCAGTGTCGTACCGCGGTCGCTCGCCCAGCGCGCCACGGCCAGCCGGTCCGCGCGCCCCTCGCCCGCGTCGTACGGACCCGGGGTGACCAGGACGAACCGGCCGCCGCGCAGGGCCTCGTAGAGACGGCCGCCACCGGCCAGGGCGAGGTCGGGGACCCGGGCGCCGGTGAAGGGGTGGGCACCCCTCGGGGCCGGGTACCGGTAGCCGACGCCGGTGATCTGGCCCATGACCCTGCGGCGGACGGGGGCGAGCCGGCCGACGGCCGTGATGAGCGCGGCCCGCACCGGCAGCTGCCAGCCCTTGGCCATCGCGAGCCGGACGATCGCGCCGCTGCTGCGCAGGACCGACCTGCCGACGGGGTGGCGTTCGGCCTGGTAGGTGTCGAGCAGATCGGGGGTGGCGTGGCCGTGCAGGACGGCGGTGAGCTTCCAGCTCAGGTTGGCCGCGTCCTGCAGACCGGTGTTCATTCCCTGGCCGCCGGCCGGGGTGTGCACATGCGCCGCGTCGCCGGCCAGGAAGACCCGGCCCACCCGGTAGGCGGGCGCCTGCCGCTCGTCGCTGTGGAAGCGGGACATCCAGCGGGCCTCGTGCATCCCGAAGTCCCGGCCCAGGGCCAGCCGGGTGACCTCCCTGACCTCGTCGAGGTCGACCGGCTCGTCGTCGGGGACGTCGCGGCCGCGGTGCCAGCAGATGACCCGGTAGTAGCCGTCGCCGAAGGGCGCGAGGAACGCGAACGCGTCGCCGACCGCGGCGGCCGTGATCAGCGTCCCGGGCTTCTCGTCGAGCAGCACGTCGGCGAGGACGACGGACCGGATGGCCGACCGTCCCGGGAACGGCAGCCCGACCGCCTCCCGCACGGCACTGCGCATGCCGTCGGTGCCGACGACGTACGCGGCGCTCAGGTCCTCGGCGCCCTTGACGTGCACGGTGACCCCGTCGGCGTCCTGCGCCAGTCCCGTCACCTCGGACTCGTAGCGGAAGTCGACGCCCGCCTCGACCGCGCGGCGCTCCAGCACCTTCTCCACCTCGTACTGCGGGAGCACCAGCACATGCGGGAAACGGGAGGGGAGGCCGCCGAGGTCGAGGGTGAGCCCGCCGAAGAGGTTGAGCCGGGTGAGCGGCCGGCCGACGGCCTCCAGGTCGTCGGCGACGGCACGGGCGTCGAGCTGCTCCAGGGCACGGGCGTGCAGGACGAAGGCGCGGGAGAGATTGCTGGTCTGGTGGGGCCGCTTCTCCAGGAGGGTAACCGGGACTCCTGCGACGGCGAGGTCACCGGCCAGGAGCAGGCCGGTGGGACCGGAGCCGACGACGATCACGCGGGAGGTTTCGGGGGCGGCGGTCGGGCCGTTCATGGGGGCCTCCTGAATGCCTACACTTGTTGGCCTACAGATGTTGGCCAACGCTCGTTGACTAAACTAAGGCTCGCCGGTCCAATAGTCAACGCTTGTTGGCCCACAGATGTTGGCCTACGCTCGTTGGCATGACCGGCACCCCCAGTAGAAACACAGAGCCCACGAACGGCTCGGCGGCACGCCGCTCCGACGCCAGCCGCTCCGCCATCCTGGCCGCGGCTCGCGAGCGCTTCGCCACCGACGGCTACGAGCGGGCCACCATCCGCGCCATCGCCAGGGACGCGCATATCGACCCGTCCATGGTCATGCGCTACTTCGGCAACAAGGACGGCCTGTTCGCGGCGGCCGTCGCGCTCGATCTGCGGATGCCCGACGTGTCCCACCTGCCGCGCACCGAGGTCGGGCGGGCGCTGGTGGCCCACTTCCTGACCGTCTGGGAGACGAACGAGGAGCTCACCGCGGTGCTGCGGGTCGGCATCACCAACAAGGCGGGGGCCGAGCGGCTGCAGGGCATCTTCCGGGAGCAGGTGGTACCGGTGGCCCAGCGGGTGTGCCCCGACCCCGAGCAGGTGCAGACACGGGCGGGGCTGTGCGCCGCGCAGCTGATGGGGCTCGCCCTCACCCGTTATGTGCTGCGGCTGCCGCCGGTGGTGGCGCTGGCGCCGGAGGAGATCCTGGCGTGGCTCGGGCCGACCCTGCAGCGGTATCTGACCGCGCCGAGCCCCTGAGCGACGCGCCGAGGGCGCCGGTCAGCTCCCGTACGTCCTGTCGTGGCACGTAGGGAGGGCGGCCGGCGCCCTCGGTGGAGAAGCGGAGGTCAGGCCTTCGCCTTGGCCTTCGTCGTGCCCGGCTTGGTGACCCGGATCTTGGACTTGTCCAGCACCATGACCAGGCCCGCGATGACCGCGAACAGCACGAGCGGGATCAGGACGTAGAGAGCCAGCGTCTCGATGACGCTCAGGCCCTTGCCGGGGTCGTCGCCGTCGTCACGCGTGAGCGCGAGGGCAGGGGACGACATGAGCAGCATCATCAGCGTCGTACCGGCAGCCAGGGCGCCGGCGCGCAGGGCGTTCTTCTTGTCCACGTTGCCAAAGTTAGCGGGCCGACTTGAGGGGCGCGCGTCCGGGGTACCTGTACGCGACGCCGCACGCTGCGGTGACCCTCCCGGGAGGAGCTGCCGCCTGGTTCGTCTTTGCCGAGTGCCGGTTGGCGGGCATGTCCTCCGCACGCTGCCAGTTGAGGTCTGGGCACTGAAACACACGGGCCTGAATCCGACGCATCGCCAGTTCAAGGCTACGGCGGAAACCCTCTGGCGCGTTACCCCGGCAGAAGGCAACCCGTACCGCGAGAGCAACGCCCAGACGTCCCCGTAGACGTGCCCATGCGTCACTGCTCGACTCCCGTCCCTCCTCCCCAGACGGAACGGGCCTACGCCTCTGGCTGTGCGAGCAAGGCGCGCAGTCGGGGGCGCACTCGTGCCTGCGCGCGGTTCAATATGCGTGGAGCCTGGCGGGAGAGGACGGCGGCACGATGCGGGAATGGCTGTATCCGATCGACCCGAGGACGGCAGACAGGGATGGGGTGCCGCCCACGCCGGACCGCTACCTGAGACTCGCCGAGGCAGGGCGCACGTCGTTCTGGGGACTCAGAGCAAAGCGTCACATCGAGCCCGGTGACCGCCTCTGGGTGTACTTCAAGCTCCCCCTTGGCCAGGTCTGCGCCATGGCCGAAGTGGAGCGCGAACCGTACGAGATCGACAATGACCCCGACGGGTTCCGGTGGGAGTTCCCCGCCGTGCTGAACCTCGACGCGACGCGTGCCCTGAACCGTGATCCCGTCCTTCTCTCGGCTCTGAGCAATCGGCGGCCCCAAGGGGTCGGCGGAGTCTCCGACACAGACCTGGTGACCTTTCTCGGGCATGCGGGCATGCGCCGAACGGGCTGAGGTCGCGGCTGAGCAGCATCGTCACCGAACGGCCGGCGAACCAAAGGCGCACCGGCCAGGCCGCCGGTCTCACGCCCCCGACGGGCTGGGCAGAGGCACCGCGCGGCCGTCCTCCTCCTGGTCGGGCGGGTTGTCCGACCGGAGTACCTCCAGGAGTGCCCGGACCCTTCCTGATTCCATCAGCTCCTCCAGGGTCACCGGGCGGCCCGTGGCGTCGGCGATCGGGAGGCGCCAGTTCGGGTACTGGTCCCAGGTGCCGGGGAGGTTCTGCGGGCGGCGGTCGCCGACCGTGTCGGGGAGCCAGACGCCGATCATGCGGGCCGGAGTGCGGAGCAGGAAGCGGTGGACGGCCTGGATCTCGGCCTCCTCGTCACCGGCGTCGGACACGGCCAGCAGCCCCAGCCTGGTCAGCAGGGCCAGCCACTCCGCCGTGTCGGCCGCCGCGTCGGCCCGCTCCTCGGCCACCGGGCGGGTCAACAGGCCCAGCCGGTCGCGGAGTTCGGCGTGCTCGCCGGTGAGGCGGGCGGCGGTGGACGGCAGGTCGTGGGTGGTGGCGGTGGCGAGGCAGTCGGCGCGCCAGCGCTCCGGGGGGAGCGGGCGGCCGTCGCCGTCCCAGTCCCGTTCGAACCAGAGCACCGACGTACCGAGCACCCCGTGCCGCTGGAGCGTCTCGCGTACCCCCGGCTCCACGGTGCCCAGGTCCTCCCCGATCACCACCGCTCCCGCCCGGGTCGCCTCCAGGGCCAGCAGGGCCAGCATGGCCTCGGCGTCGTAGCGGACGTAGGTGCCCTCCGTGGGCGGCCGGCCCTCCGGCACCCACCACAGCCGGAACAGGCCCATCACGTGGTCGATGCGCAGGGCGCCGGCGTAGCGGAAGAGGGCGCGCAGCAGCTGGCGGTAGGGGGCGTGGCCGGAGGCGGCGAGGCGGTCGGGGCGCCAGGGTGGCAGGCCCCAGTCCTGGCCACGGGCGTTGAAGGCGTCGGGCGGGGCGCCGACGGACATCCCGGCGGCGAAGAACGCTCGCTGCGCCCAGGCGTCCGCGCCCGCGGGGTGCACGCCGACGGCGAGGTCGTGCACGATCCCGACCGGCATCCCGGCGTCGCGGGCGGTGTGCTGGGCGGCGGTGAGCTGGGTGTCGGTGAGCCAGGCGAGCCGGGAGTGGAAGGCGACCCGGTCGCGCAGTCCGGCGCGGGCCCGGGCGGTCTCCGGTGAGCGGGGGCCGCGCAGGGCCTCGGGCCACCGGTGCCAGTCGGAGCCGTGCCGCTCGGCGAGCGCGTACCAGGTGGCGTGGTCCTCCAGGGCCTGCCCCTGTTCGGCGCGGAAGGCGTCGTAGGCGGCCTGCCGGGCGGGGGCGAGCGGTACGGCGGCGAGCGCCTCCAGCGCCTCCCGCTTCAGCTCCCAGACCGCGTCCCGGTCGATGTGGGCGTCCTGGTCGAGGACGGCGGCGCGCAGGTGTCCGGCGCGTTCGGCGAGCGCGGGGTCCGGGACGTACTCGGGGACGGACTCCAGCCGCAGATGCACCGGGTCGGGGAAACGGCGGGAGGAGGGGCGGTACGGGGAGGGGTCGGTCGGGGGGCCGGGCACGGCCGCGTGCAACGGGTTGACCTGGATGAATCCGGCCCCGGCGGTGCGTCCGGCCCAGTCGGCCAGTTCGGCGAGGTCACCGAGGTCGCCCATGCCCCAGGAGCGGCGGGACAGGAGCGAGTACAGCTGGACGAGGAGTCCGTACGAGCGGCCGGCGGGGGTGGGCAGCCGGTCGGGGGCGACGATCAGGTGGGCGCGGGCGGTACGGCCGTCGGGCGCGGCGGCGGTCAGCAGGTGGACGCCCGTCGGCAGGCCCCGTACGCCGTCCCGGGTCTCCCCGTCCTCCGTCCTTACCTCCAGCCGGGTGCCGGCGGGCAGGTCGAGGGCGGGGTCGCCGGAGCCGGCCCAGTGGACGAGCGTCGGCGGCAGCAGCCGTTCGGCGAGGTCCCGCTCCCGGTCGGCGAGGGCGGTGCGGACGGCCTCCGGGCCGCTCGCGTCGACGCCCAGGGCGGCCAGCGCGGCGATCACGGCGCCGGCGGAGGCCGCGACCGTACGGTCCGGGGACGGGCTGTAGGAGGTGGCGACGCCGTGCAGCTCGGCCAGCCGGCACAGTCCCCGGTCCAGGGCTTCGCTCATCTACAACCCCGGCTCACTGGTCAGCGGGGCCGCGTCCGCGAGCGGCGGTTCGCTGGTGAGGGGCTCGGCGTCGGGCAGCGGCGGCTCACTGGTCAGCGGCGCCTCCGCGCAGACGGCCTCGGCGCTGAACACACACAGACGGGACTCCTCCTCGGTCTCCACCGGGGGTTTGAACTGGGCCGGGCTCGGATGGTGAACCGTTGCGGCCACGGTGGCCTCCTCGTCATGACGTCGGGTACGGCGGCGGTTGCCGGGTGAGAGGAGCCCTACCCCATCGTCGCGAGGGCACGCGTGACGGCCGGGTCCCGGCCCGCGAGCCGACCGCGTCCGGGTGATCGAGGGACGCGATGAACCCCGCCCAGGCCTTCGGGACGGATTTTCAGTGATCACTATTCACTCAGTACATGTATCCAGTGCATACTGGTCCCCATGAGCACCCGGCACATCCTTCTGGGGCTGCTGGAGGCAGGGCCGAGTCATGGCTACGACCTCAAGCGGCGCCACGACGAACGCTTTCCGCAGGCCCGTCCGCTGGCCTACGGGCAGGTGTACACGACCCTGCAACGCCTGGTCCGTGACGGTCTCGCCGAGCTCGAAGGGACGGACGCCGACGGGGGGCCGGAGCGGACGCTGTACCGGTCGACGGACGACGGGGCACGTGAACTGGCCCGCTGGGCCGGGGAGATCGCGCCGCCCGCGCCCTTCGTGGCGAACGAGATCTTCGCCAAGGTCGTCGTCTCGATCCTGGCCGGTGGCGATCCGGCCGCCTATCTGAGCGCCCAGCGCGCCGCGCACATGGAGCGGATGCGGGAGCTCACGGCCGTGAAGACGGCCCGGGGCGCCGATCTGGCGACCGTACTCTCGGCGGACTACGCCCTCAACCACCTCGATGCCGACCTCCGCTGGATGAACACCACGGCGGCCCGGCTGACCACTCTGACCGCGGAGGTCGACGCAGCATGAGCAACAAGGGGGACTCCTCGGTGCCGCTTCTGGCGGCCCGGGACCTCGTCAAGGCGCACGGCAGGACAGAGGCACTGCGCGGCGCCTCCGTCGAGCTGCGCGCCGGCGAGGTCCTCGCCGTGACGGGGGCCAGCGGCAGCGGCAAGTCCACGCTGCTGCACTGTCTGGCGGGGATCGTGCGACCGGACGCGGGCTCGGTGGCCTACGACGGGCTGCGGCTGGACCAGCTGCCGGAGAAGCGGCTGAGCGAGCTGCGGCGCTCCGACTTCGGCGTGGTCTTCCAGTTCGGGCAGCTGATCCCGGAACTGACCGCCCTCGACAACGTGGCGCTGCCGCTGATGCTGGCCGGAGCGGCCCGCACCGAGGCCCGGGCGCGGGCCGGCGAGTGGCTGGAGCGGTTCGGGGTGCGC
This sequence comes from Streptomyces sp. NPDC048254, assembly GCF_043201895.1. Taxonomy (NCBI): domain Bacteria; kingdom Bacillati; phylum Actinomycetota; class Actinomycetes; order Kitasatosporales; family Streptomycetaceae; genus Streptomyces; species Streptomyces sp. NPDC048254. Next base: position 530,264 of record NZ_JBICZJ010000001.1, on the reverse strand, counting down.
GGACAGGAGGAGCTGCGGCCGGGCGAGATGAGCGGCGGCCAGGCGCAGCGGACCGCCCTGGCACGAGCGCTGGTGACCGGCCCGAAGGTGGTCTTCGCGGACGAGCCGACGGGGGCGCTGGACTCGCTGGCGAGCGAGCAGGTGATGACGTCGCTGGTGCACACGGCCCGCGAGTCGGGCACGGCCGTGCTGCTGATCACTCACGACGCCCAGGTCGCGGCGTACGCGGACCGCGAGGTGCGGCTGAGCGACGGGACCGTGGCGCCGGTGGCGGTGGCGGCGTGAGGGCCGATCTGCGACTGGCGCTGCTGCTCACCCGGGGGTCGGACCGGCGGGAGTGGTGGCGGGTCACGCTGACGGCGATCGGGGCGGCGCTGGCGACCGGCATCGGGCTGGTGATCGCGGTCCTCGTCCCGATGGACGCGCAGTACAGCGTGTCGGTCGGTGCCGGGCTGCTCGACCAGCCCGGAACCCGCAACGGAGTGATCACCGCGCTGATGCTGCTCTTCATCCCGGTGCTGGGGTTCCTCGCGCAGTGCGCGCGGGTCGGCGCGGTGCACCGGGACCGGCGGCTGGCCGCGCTGCGGCTGGCGGGGGCCACGCCCGCGCAGGTGCGGCGGATCGCGGCGCTGGAGTCGGGGCTGGCCTGCCTGGCCGGTTCGGCCGTGGCCACCGTGTTCTCCGTGCTGACCCTGCTGCGTCTGTGGGACCGTCCCGATCCCCTGGCCTGGGTCGACATCACCGTGGTGGCCGTGCTGGTGCCGGTGCTGGGCGCGGCCGTGAGCGCCCTGGCGCTGCGCCGGGTGGTGGCCTCGCCGCTGGGCCGGCTCCGACGGGTGCGGCCGGCCAGGGCTCCGGGGCGGGCGTTCCAGGTGGCGACCGGACTGCTGGCCGTGCTGGCGGTGCTGGTCGCGCTGACCGCGTTCGCCGGCGCTCCCTTCTCGTTCCCGCTCGTCGAGTTCGCCCTCGGTCCGGTCACGGTCTTCGCGGTGTGTCTGCTGGTCGGTGCCTCGGCGGTGTGGCTGGCGGGCTGGTCGTCCCGGCGGCTGGGCGCGGCGCTCGCCGCCCGCACCGGGAGTCCCGCGGTGCTGATCGCGGCGGAACGGCTGCGCGACGACCCGTGGGCGGCGGCCCGCACGCACGCGGCCGTCCTGCTGGTGACGGTCGTGGGCACGGGGTTCGTGGGAGTGCGGCAGGTGCTGCTCGCGGATCTGCACGCCATGGACCGGGCGGGCCGGCTCGGCACGGACCTCACGTACTACACGACGGGTCTGGACCTCACTGCTGCCGCGATCCTCGTCGGCCTGGCGATCGTCCTGTCCGCTCTCGCCGTCGGCACCGCCGAGTCGCTGGCCACCCGGCGCCGGGGCCTGGCCGCGCAGGCCGCCGCCGGAGTGCCTCGCGGGGTGCTGGGCCGGGCGCTGCTCCTGGAGACCGCGCTGCCGCTGGCCCCGGCGGTCCTGGTGGCGGGCACGGGCGGCATGGCGATCGGCGTCTGGTACGCCTCCGCCGTCACGGGGTACACCTTGCCGGCCGTGCCGTACACGGCCCTGCTGGTTCCGCTCGCGGTCTACGGCGCGTGTCTGCTGGCGGCGGCCACCGCGCTCCCGCTGTTGCACCGCTCGGTACATCCGGCGGAGCTGCGCTACGCATGACGCCGGACGAGTGTCCGGCCTCCGGGGGCACGGGGGACCCCCGGAGGCCGGAGCACACGGGGGGCGCCCGGGTATGCGAAGGCCCGGATCGTCAGGCGGAGATGCCGTCGATCCGGGCCATGGCGTCTTCCGCGCCGTACGGCTGCAAGTAGGGCAGCCAGCGCGGGTCCCTATGGCCGGTCCCGATGATGCGCCAGGCCAGGCCGGTGGGTGGGGCTGGTTTGTGCCGCAGCCGCCAGCCGATCTCGAAGAGATGGCGGTCGGCCTTGACGTGGTTGCAGCGACGGCACGACGCGACCACGTTGTCCCAGACGTGCTGACCCCCGCGACTGCGCGGGATGACGTGGTCGACGCTGGTTGCGACGCCACCGCAGTACATGCACCGGCCCCCGTCGCGCGCGAAGAGCGCCCTTCGGGTGAGCGGAACGGGCCCTCGGTAGGGAACCCGGACGAATCGCTTGAGCCGGACCACGCTGGGTGCGGGGACTGTGACGGTTGCGCTGTGCATATAGGCGCCGGATTCCTCCAAGGCGACTGCCTTGTTCTCCAGGACGAGGACGAGCGCGCGGCGGAGCGGTACGACGCCGAGCGGCTCGTACGACGCGTTGAGGACCAGGACATGCGGCACGGGGGCCTCCTTGGGCGTCGGCGGCGCGTGGCTCGCGCCGGGACGATCTGTGGTCAGTCTCCCCTCTTGCCTGGTGGACGCGCCACCATGTCCGCGTAACGGCCTGGGAGTGTTTTCGACCACACCGCATTCATCCCCCGGATACCCCCCTTTTCAAGCGAGCCTGTTCAACCGGGAGGCGCGCGAAGTGAGCACGGTCTCTCCTTCTCGTATCGGTCGGGCGCACACGCAATGCCCCGTTAGTGTGGTGATCCTGCCCGTCCGGTGACCTTTTCGTGACCTTGAACGCCGTACGTGACCTTGAACGCCGTGCCGGAGGGCAGTACCGCACCGCCTGGAGGTACCCGCCGTGTCCTTGCCCGCCGTCCTACTGGCCGCCGGTGCGTCGCCGTCGCCGACCCCCTCGGGGTCGGCCACCCCGGCGGTGCCCACGCTCCAGGACGCCCAGGAGAGCGCCACGAACGCCGCGAGCTGGGTCGAGCAGAACTGGTCGACCTGGCTGGCGATAGGCCTGAAGGTGCTGCTGATCCTGGTGATCGCGGTGGTCCTCAGAAGGGTCGTGCTGCGGGCGATAACCAAGCTCATCGACCGGATGAACCGGACGGTCGAGTCGGCGGAGGGCACCACCCTCGGCGGGCTGCTGGTCAACGCCGAGCGGCGGCGGCAGCGCTCGCAGGCGATCGGGTCCGTGCTGCGGTCGGTGGCGAGCTTCGTGATCCTGGGCACGGCCGCGCTGACGGTGCTGTCCGCGTTCCAGATCAACCTGGCGCCGCTGCTGGCGTCGGCCGGTGTGGCCGGTGTGGCGATCGGTTTCGGCGCCCGCAACCTGGTCACGGACTTCCTGTCCGGCGTCTTCATGATCCTGGAGGACCAGTACGGCGTCGGTGACTCGATCGACGCGGGGGTCGCCTCCGGCGAGGTGGTCGAGGTCGGCCTGCGGGTGACCAAGCTGCGCGGCGACAACGGCGAGATCTGGTACGTCCGCAACGGCGAGATCAAGCGCATCGGCAACCTCTCGCAGGGCTGGGCCACGGCCGGCGTCGACGTCACCGTCCGGACCAGCGAGGACCTGGACCGGATGCGGGCCACCCTGGACGGCGTCGCCGAGAAGATGGCCAAGGAGGAGCCCTGGAACGAGCTGCTGTGGGGCCCGATCCAGATCCTCGGCCTGGACTCCGTCCTCATCGACTCGATGGTGGTCCGCCTCTCCGCCAAGACCATGCCGGGCAAGGCACTGACCGTGGAGCGCGAGCTGCGCTGGCGGATCAAGCGGGCCTTCGACGAGGCGGACATCAGCATGGTCGGCGGCGCCCCCATCGCACTCTCGGAGGACGAGGCTCCGGACCCGACGGCGGCCGTGGCGGCACCGTCGGCGTTCGCCAACGCGGACTCCCCGCAGGTGGCGGCCACGACACCGATCGCTGCGCAGCGGCCGCCGACGGCGGGGAAGTAGCGGAACGGTTCAGCACACTCGTTCGAGTGAACGATGGGGCATTCCGGCGTCTCACGACGTGCGGGGTGCCCCATCGTTCTGCCGGGGCGCCCGGCGCGGGCTTAGCCTGGCAGCAGCGTGAGGAGAACCAGGGATGAGCGCCGAACCGATCATGGAGACGGTCATGACGGAGCAGGACCCCATCGATCTGTTGATCGCGATCGAGGAGGCGTCGGTAGCGCCGATTCGACCCGAGTACGTCGAGGGGACGGTCATCGTGCCGCCGCAACCGAACAACCAGCACAATTCCGGCGCCTTCAAGCTCGCCGTCCAGTTCTTCACGGCGGGGCTCGACTTGGCCGGCATGGGCAACGGCTATCGGGGCGCGCACCAGGACGGCAGCACCATGGCCCTCGTGATCCCGGACTTCTACGTGCTGCGACGCGCCCCGACGGAACTCGACGAGGCCTACCGCAAAGCCCACAAAGGCTGGTACCCCATCGACATGATCGCCCTGGTCGGCGAGGTCACGTCAACCAATCACGCGGTCGACACCGGCGCCAAGCTGGCCACGTATGCCGCAGTCGGCATCCCGGTCTACGTCCTCGTCGACCGCCACACAAAGACCGCCCACTGCTACACCGACCCCGTCCTCCCCGGCGACGATCCCACCGAGGCCTACTACAAGACCGACGAGAAGGTGAGTCTCGGCGACCCGCTCCCCCTCCCGGCGCCCTACCCCACCCTCGACACGGGTCCCTTCCGCGGCGACTGAGCGGCCGCCCTCGGCTCGGCGGCCCGACCTCGGTACCCAGCCCGCGAAGCCCCGGCCGGATTCAGATGTTCTTCACAGGTCCCCCGCATCCTCCCCGCGTCACACGGTGATCTAGGGTCACTCCACCACGGGTCCTTGTTCTGGAGCGCGAAGTCGCCCGGGGACCCGTTGCGAATGTGGGGATACATGAGAAAGCTCGCCATAGGCGCCGCCCTGTCCGGCGCCCTGGCCCTGGCCGGTCTCGCGGCGCCCGCCGCCTCCGCGGCCCCGAGCACGCCCGACCTGAAGTTCACCGGCATCAAGGTGAACAACGGCAAGGCGATCGTGGTCGGCACCACCAAGTCGGTGAGCGTGCCGGTGACGTACACCCTGACCCGGCCCGTGGACGTGAACGTGGACGGCGACTCGTCGTTCGCCGGCGTGATCCTCTACCGCGGCACCCTGAAGTCGGTGGGCAACATCGTCGGTCCCGACGACCTGCCCACCTGCACGACGACGGCGACGACGGACACGACCGTCACCGCGAGCTGCTCCGAGAAGATCGTCATCGACCCGGAGGACAGCCTGTTCGAGGCCGCCGACGCCACCACCTGGAAGGCCGGCGGCTTCTACAGCTACGTCGACGGCACCGTCTCGGACGACTTCCTCAGCTCCAGCTCGGGCACCGCGATCTGGGGCAACCTCGGCACGGCGCAGGTGCAGCGCGCCGCCAAGCTGACCGCCGACGCCTCCCCGGAGCCGGTGGCCAAGGGCAAGACGATCACCGTCAAGGGCAAGCTGACCCGGGCGGACTGGGACACGGCCGCGTACAAGGGCTACCAGGGGCAGAAGGCCGTCCTGCAGTTCCGCGCCGAGGGCGCCAAGACGTACACGAACGTCAAGGGCATCACCTCCGGCACCGGCGGCGCCCTGTCCACCACGGTGAAGGCGTCGAAGAGCGGCTACTACCGCTACGTCTTCGCCGGTACGACGACCACCGCGGCGGCGACGGCCACGGGTGACTTCATCAAGGTCAACTAGCACCTGCGGTCGCTTCCCCACAGGGCCCGTCCGGTCTTCCGGACGGGCCCTTCGTGTGTCCGAGCCCAGGTAACGAGTGGGTTGCCGCGCCTGCGGGCTCTTGACGCTCTCCTTCCGGCGCCCTACGTTTTCCAGCCAACAGGAAACTTTCCTAACAGTGATCAACGGGTGACCGGGTGGACCGATCACCCAGATCGCTGGGAAACTGAGCGGCTGGAAAGGCAGGTGTCGAACCGCATGGCAGGAACCGCCGGTACGCCGGGCACCCCGCGCGTACTCCGCGCCATGAACGACCGCGCCGCACTGGACCTGCTGCTGGAGCACGGCCCGCTGTCGCGGACCCGGATCGGCAAGCTCACCGGCCTCTCCAAGCCGACCGCCTCCCAGCTGCTGGCCCGCCTGGAGGCGGCCGGGCTGGTGCTGGCGACCGGCACCAGCGAGGGCCGGCCGGGCCCCAACGCCCAGCTGTACGCGGTGAATCCGGCCGCCGCCTACGCCGCCGGCCTCGACGTCAACCCGGCCCGGATCCTGGCCGCCGTCGCCGACGTCACCGGCCGTACCGTCGGCGAGTACGAACTGCCCACCCCGGGGCGGCGGTCGGCCCAGTCCGTCGTACGGCAGGTCACCGACGCCCTCGACGGTGCCGTGAAGGCGGCCGGGCTGGCCCGGGACGACGTCCGCCGGCTGGTCATCGGCACACCCGGCGCCTTCGACCCCAACACCGGCCGGCTGCGCTACGCCTCGCACCTGCCCGGCTGGCACTCCCCCGCGCTGCTCGACGACCTCGCCGCCGCGCTGCCGATGCCGGTCGAGTACGAGAACGACGTCAACCTCGTCGCCATCGCCGAACAGCGGCTCGGCGCGGCCCGCGGCCACGGCGACTTCGTGCTGCTGTGGAACGAGGAGGGCCTCGGCGCCGCCCTGGTCCTCGGCGGCCGGCTGCACCGCGGCTGGACCGGCGGCGCCGGCGAGGTCGGCTTCCTGCCGGTGCCGGGCACCCCGCTGGTCCGCCAGGTCATCAAGGCCAACAGCGGCGGTTACCAGGAACTCGCCGGTGCGCAGTCACTGTCCAGGCTGGCCGGCGCGCTCGGCATCGGGGACCTGCCGACCGGGTCGCACTCCGAGGTGGCCGCCGCGCTCGTCGCCCGCGCCGCCGACCACGGCAGCGGCCCGCACCACGAACTCCTGCGGACCTACGCGACCCGGGTCGCCACCGGTCTCGCCTCCCTCGTCTCCGTCCTCGACCCCGAACTCGTCGTCCTCAGCGGCACCGTCCTGACCTCCGGCGGCGAGGTGCTGCGCGCCCTGGTCCAGGCCGAGCTGGAGGAGCTGGCGGCCGCCCGGCCGCGGCTCGTCGTCGGCGACGTCCAGGAACACCCCGTGTTGCGCGGCGCGCTGGAGAGCGCGCTCGCGACCGCCCGCGACGAGGTCTTCGACACCTCGCGCTGACCCGCCACCAGCCCCCGCACCGCCCCCTCTCGCCCCCCGCACCGGCCCCCTTCAGCCCCCCGCACCGGCCCCTTCCCACACCGCCCGCCCTTGGGAGACCCTGCCATGCCCATACCCTGCGCTGCCCGAAAGACGGCTTTTGCCCTGACCGCCCTGACCGGTTCGCTCGCCCTTCTCACCGCCTGTACCGGCCAGTCCTCCTCCGGCGCCACCGACGACGCCTCCGGGAACACCACCATCAACTTCTGGCACGCCTGGAGCGCGCCGAGCGAGGTCAAGGCCGTCAACACGCTGATCGCCGGCTTCGAGAAGGCGCACCCCAACATCCACGTCAACGTCGTCGGCAACATGACCGACGACAAGATGAACCAGGCACTGCGCACCGGCGGCGACAAGGCCCCGGACGTCATCTCGTCCTTCACCACCAACAGCGTGGGCAAGTTCTGCGACTCGGGTGCGCTGGTCGACCTCAACCCCTTCTTCAAGAAGTCGGGCGTCGACCCTCAGACGACGTTCCCGAAGGCGATGAACGAGTACACCCAGTTCGACGGCAACCGCTGCTCGGTGCCGCTGCTCGGGGACGCGTACGGGCTCTACTACAACAAGACGGCGTTCAAGAAGGCCGGCATCACCAGCCCGCCGAAGACCTGGTCCGAATTCGAGGCCGACGCCAAGAAACTGACGATCACCCAGGGCGACAGCTACAAGCAGCTCGGTTTCATGCCGGACTACCACGGCTGGGAGACCACGACCGAGCACTACCTCGGCCAGTTCTCGCCGACGTACTTCGACAGCAAGGGCAAGTCGAACGTCGCCAAGGACCCGGCCTTCGAGAAGTCCTTCACGCTCCAGAAGGACCTCGTCGACACGCTCGGCGGCTACAAGAAGCTGGAGACGTTCCGGGCCACGCTCGGCGACGAGTGGGGCCCCAAGCACCCCTTCCAGACCGGCCAGGTCGCCATGCAGCTCGACGGTGAGTGGCGGCTCGGCATGGCCCTGGACGCCAAGCCGAAGTTCGACATAGGCGTCGCCCCGATGCCGGTCCCCGACGACCAGGCCGCCCAGTACGGCAAGGGCTACATCACCGGCACCATCGCCGGTATCGCCGCCACCAGCAAGAAGCAGAACGCGGCCTGGGAGTTCGTGAAGTACATCAGCACCGACACGGACGCGGTGGTGAACTTCTCCAACGCCATCCACAACGTGCCGTCCACGCTGGCCGCCCTGAAGTCGCCGAAACTGAAGTACGACCCGCGGTTCAAGACGTTCCTGGACATCGCCGCGAACCCGGACTCCACGACGGCACCGGCCTCCGTCAACGGCGGTGTGTACCTGGTGACGATCCAGCAGCTCGGCTACGACTACGAGAGCGGCAAGGTCACCGACCTGAAGGCGGGCCTGAAGCAGGCCGCCGCGCAGATCGACACGGACATCGCGCAGGCGAAGTAGCGATGAGCACGATCACACTGGCGTCGAAGCGCCGCCGGTCGGCGCTTCGGACGGCCGCCTTCATGTCGCCCTGGCTGATCGGCTTCGCGGTCTTCTTCGCGTATCCGCTGATCTCGACGGTCTACTTCTCGTTCATGCACTACGACGGTTTCAAACCGCCGACGTGGAGCGGCACGAAGAACTGGACCTACGTCTTCGAGCACTATCCCTACTTCTGGCCCGCGATGCGCAACACCCTGTGGCTCGTGGTCGTGATGGTCTCGCTCCGGGTCGTCTTCGGCCTCGGCGTCGGCATGCTCATCACGAAGATCAAGACGGGTACGGGTGTCTTCCGCACCCTCTTCTATCTGCCCTACCTGGCCCCGCCGGTCGCGGCCACCATGGCCTTCGCCTTCCTCCTCAACCCCGGTACGGGCCCGGTCAACTCGATCCTGGAGAAGATCGGCATCCCGGCCCCGGGCTGGTTCAACGACCCCACCTGGTCCAAGCCGGCGCTGACCCTGCTGGCGCTGTGGGGCATCGGCGACCTGATGGTCATCTTCATGGCCGCGCTGCTCGACGTGCCGACGGAGCAGTACGAGGCGGCGGAGCTGGACGGCGCGTCGGCGTGGCAGCGCTTCCGGTTCGTGACGCTGCCGAACATCTCGCCGATCGTGATGTTCGCGGTCGTCACGGGCGTCATCCAGACGATGCAGTACTACACCCAGCCGCTCATCGCCGGGAAGGTCGCCTCGGGTGTCATCCAGGGCGCGGGTACGCAGTTCGAGCCCGGTTATCCGGAGAAGTCGACCCTCACCCTGCCCCAGCTCGTCTACAACCTCGGTTTCCAGCGCTTCGACTACGGCTCCGCGTGTGTCGTCGCCCTCGTCCTCTTCGTCCTGTCCATGGTGTTCACCGCGTTCCTGATGCGGCGCCGGGGCGGTCTCATCCAGGCAGGTGACTGAACATGGCCCAGGTACTGGACCGGCCGGTGGACGTGATCCCGCAGCCGATGACGGCGGCCGAACGCACCGCCCGCCGCAAGGCGTTGCTGAACTGGGTGGCGGTCCACTCCCTCGGTGTCGCCGCCGCCCTCTTCTTCACCCTCCCCTTCGTGTTCGTCTTCCTGACCTCGCTGATGAGCGACAGCCAGGCGCTCAGCCGAGACCTGATCCCGCACACCTGGGAGTGGGGCAACTACCGCAAGGTCTTCGACACCCCCGGCTTCCTGACCTGGTGGAGGAACACGCTGTTCTACGCCGGTCTGGGCACCGTCCTGACCGTCGTCTCCTCGCTGCCGGTGGCGTACGCGCTCGCGAAGTTCCGCTTCCGGGGCCGCAATCTCTCGCTGATGCTGGTGATCTCGATGATGATGCTGCCACCGCAGGTGGTCATCATCCCGATGTACCTGTTCTGGGCGAAGCAGCTGGGCCTGTCCGGCACCCTGTGGCCGCTGATCGTGCCGATGGCGTTCGGCGACGCGTTCTCCATCTTCCTGCTGCGGCAGTTCCTGATGACGATCCCGAACGAGTACCTGGACGCGGCGAAGGTGGACGGCTGCGGGGATCTGCGGACCCTGCTGCGGGTGGTGGTCCCGATGGCGAAACCGGGCATCGCCGCCGTCGCGCTCTTCCAGTTCTTCTACGCCTGGAACGACTACTTCGGCCCCCAGATCTACGCCTCGGAGAACCCGGGCGCCTGGACGCTGTCCTACGGCCTGGAGTCGTTCAAGGGCATGCACCACACCGACTGGAACCTCACCATGGCCGCGACCGTACTGGTCATGGCCCCCGTGATCCTCGTGTTCTTCTTCGCCCAGAAGGCGTTCGTCGAGGGCGTCACGCTCACCGGAGTGAAGGGTTAACCAAGTATGAAACTCACTGTGGTCGGCGGAGGCTCGACCTACACCCCCGAACTCATCGACGGCTTCGCGCGGCTCAGGGACACCCTGCCCATCGAGGAACTGGTCCTGGTGGACCCGGCCGCCGAACGCCTGGAACTGGTGGGCGGACTGGCCCGCCGTATCTTCGCCAAGCAGGGCCACAACGGCCGTATCGTCACCACCTCCGACCTGGACGCCGGTGTCGAGGGCGCCGACGCGGTGCTGCTCCAGCTGCGCGTCGGCGGCCAGGCGGCCCGGCAGCAGGACGAGACGTGGCCGCTGGAGTGCGGCTGCATCGGCCAGGAGACGACCGGCGCCGGCGGGCTCGCCAAGGCCCTGCGGACCGTCCCCGTCGTGCTGGACATCGCCGAACGTGTCCGCCGGGCCAACCCGGACGCCTGGATCATCGACTTCACCAACCCGGTGGGGATCGTCACCCGCGCCCTGCTCCAGGCCGGGCACCGGGCGGTCGGGCTGTGCAACGTGGCGATCGGCTTCCAGCGGAAGTTCGCGCACCTGCTCGGTGTCACGCCGTCCGAGGTCCACCTGGACCACCTCGGCCTCAACCACCTCACCTGGGAGACGGCGGTCCGCCTCGGCGGCCCCGAGGGCGAGAACGTGCTGCCCAAGCTGCTCGGGGAACACGGCGACACCATCGCCGCGGACCTGAAGCTGCCGACGGCCCTCCTCGACCGCCTGGGCGGCGTGATCCCCTCCTACTACCTGCGCTACTACTACGCGCACGACGCGGTCGTACGGGAGCTGCGCACCAAGCCGTCCCGGGCCTCCGAAGTGGCCGCGATGGAGAAGCGGTTGCTGGAGATGTACGGCGACCCGGCGCTCGACGAGAAGCCCGAGTTGCTCGCCAAGCGGGGCGGCGCGTACTACTCGGAGGCGGCGGTGGACCTGGCGGCGGCGCTGCTGGGCGGCGCCGGCAACCCCTACCAGGTGGTGAACACCTACAACGGCGGCACGCTCCCCTTCCTCCCCGACGACGCGGTGATCGAGGTCCAGGCGGCGGTCGGCGCGGGCGGGCCCGTGCCGCTGTCCGTCCCGGACGTCGACCCGCTCTTCGCCGGCCTGGTGGCGAACGTGACGGCGTATGAGGAACTGGCCCTGGAGGCGGCGCTGCGCGGCGGCCGCGACCGTGTCTACAAGGCCCTCCTCTCGCACCCCCTCGTCGGCCAGTACGAGTACGCCGAAGCCCTCACCGACCGACTGATCGCGCACAACCGGGAGCACCTCGCGTGGGCCTGACCGCAACCGTCCTCGCCATCGACGCGGGCAACAGCAAGACCGACGTCGCGGTGGTGGCGGCGGACGGCGAGGTCCTCGCCACGGCCCGCGGCGGCGGCTTCCGGCCGCCGGTGGTGGGCGTGGAGCAGGCCGTGGACGAGGTGGCGGCGGCGGTCGCCGAGGCGTACACCGCCGCCGGCGTCACCTCGGTCGCCCATGTCTCCGCGTGCCTCGCCAACGCCGACTTCCCGTTCGAGGAGGAGCAGTTGGCCGCCGCGCTGGCCATGCGCGCGTGGGGGGCGGCGGTGGCGGTCCGCAACGACACCTTCGCGATCTTCCGGGCCGGTGTCACCGAGCCGCGCGGGGTCGCCGTCGTGTGCGGCGCCGGCATCAACTGCGTCGGCATGCGCCCCGACGGCCGTACCGCCCGCTTCCCCGCCCTCGGCCGCGTCTCCGGTGACTGGGGCGGCGGCTGGGGGCTGGCGGAGGAGGCCCTGTGGCACGCGGCACGCGCGGAGGACGGCCGCGGGGAGCACACGGCCCTGGCCCGCACGCTCCCGGCGCACTTCGGGTACGGCAGCATGCTCGCGCTGATCGAGGCCCTGCACCGGGAGAAGGTCGAGCCCGCCCGTCGGCACGAGTTGACGCCGGTGCTGTTCGCCACGGCGGCCGACGGCGACCCGGTGGCCCAGGCGGTCGTGGACCGGCTGGCGCAGGAGGTGGTGGCCATGGCCGTGGTCGCGCTGACCCGCCTGGAGCTGCTGGACGAGGAGACGCCGGTGCTGCTGGGGGGCGGGGTGCTGGCGGGCGGTCACCCGCAACTGGACGACGGTGTACGGGAACTGCTGGCGGCGCGTGCGCCCAAGGCGGTACCGAGGGTGGTGACGGCGCGTCCGGTACTGGGGGCGGCGCTGCTGGGGCTGGATGCGGTGGGGGCGGGATCGGACGTGCAGGGGAGGGTGCGGGCGTATTTCGAGGGGTGACGGTGGGCTGGGGCGGGGCGTGGGGTCGCTCACCGGCGCTTGCAGGGTGCCGCCCGCGCCCCTTCAGGGGCGCGGGGCTGTATTTGATGTTCGGCTGCCGCCGCGTGGGCGCGACCAGCCCCCGCCGGCCCGCGCCCCGAACACCACTGATTCACCCCTCCGGAACCGAACCGATTCCCCCGGCGTATTCATGGGCAGGGGTTCCGCTGCGATCGGATCAAGATCCAGCGACTGCCGGTGCCGAATGTCAGTCCGGGCAGCGATACTGGGCGGCGACCGGATGACCATGGGGGAGGTCAAGTGACACACCCGCCGACGAAGAGCGCGGCACCGCCAGGCGCGGATACCGTCCTGCCCGCACAGCGGGCCGGCTCCCCCGCGCCCGCGGCAACGCCCCCGCGGCGCAGCGCGTTCGCGGAGGGCGTCGAGCAGGTGCGCGCCGCCGTCACCACCGAGCCCGGCCGGCTCCGGCTCATCGGCGCGGTCCTGGCCGCCCTGATCGTCGCCTTCGGTGCCGTCACCGCCTGGCAGATGACCGACCGCGCGGCCGCCGCCGACGACGTGCTGCACCGCAGCCAGCCGCTCAGCTCCAGCGCGGCCGAGATCTACCGCTCCCTGGCGGACGCCAACACCGCGGCCTCCAGCGGGTTCCTGGCGGGCGGTCAGGAGACGGCCGCCTCCCGCGAGACCTACGAGAAGGACATCCGGACGGCCGCCGCCGGACTGGTCACCGCCGCCGCCAACTCCGAACCCGGCTCGCCCGCCGAGGTGGCCGTGGCGAAGCTGAACAAGCTGCTCCCGGAGTACAAGGGGCTCGTCGAGCGGGCCAGGGTCTACAACCGGCAGGGCTACCCGGTCGGCGGCGCCTACCTGCGGTACGCGAACGACAAGATGCAGGACGAGATGCTCCCGGCGGCCCAGGCTCTCTACGAGAAGGAGAACGCGCGGCTGGCGTCCGACTACTCGGACGCGACCCCGTACCCGTGGGCGGCCATAGTCCTCGGCCTCCTCGCACTCGCCGCGCTCGGCTGGGCCCAGCTGCGCCACTACCGCCGTACCAACCGCGTGCTGAACCACGGCCTGGTCGCGGCCTCGGCCGCCACCGTCGTCACCCTGCTGTGGCTGGTCGTCGGCCACACCGTCGCCCGTGTCGGCCTGAACGGCTCCTACGACCACGGCGTCCGCTCGCTGAACGTGCTGCACAACGCCCAGATCGCCTCCCTGAAGGCGCGCGGGAACGAGAACCTGAGCCTGGTGGCGCGCGGCGCCGAGACCATCACGGTCGACAAGAAGTCGTACGACACGTACTACTACCACTTCGACACGGACATGGCCGCCCTCGGCAAGGGCCTCGCCCAGGCCGCGGAACTCGCGGACGATTCGGCCGGCAGCAAGCCTGTCGTGGCGGCCGAGGGGAACATGGAGGTGTGGAAGAAGCGGCACACCGCCGCCCGTGACGCGGACGAGAACGGCGACTACCAGGCGGCGCTGGACAAGGTGATCGGCACGGACGGCGCGACCGCCGAGTGTTTCGTCAGCGTCGACAACAACCTGAAGACCGCGTTGGTGCACGAGGATCACGAGTTCGAGGAACGGGCCGCCGACGGGCTGGACGCGATGTCGGGGCTGCCGATCGGCGCTGCCATGCTGGGGGTCGCAGCCGCGGCGGGCGCGCTGTTCGGCATCGGACGCAGGCTTTCGGAGTACCGGTGAGAGGGGGCGTGGCCATGTTCGTGCGGAGGATGAGGGCCTCCCTGCGCGGCTGGGGCGGGGTGGGCGCGATGGCCGTCGGCTGCGTTCTGGCGCTGGCGTTCGTCCTGCTGCTGCCCCTCACCCAGTCACGTGGCGAGGACGGCGGCGAGGCCGGGCTCGGCGGCCAGGGCGTGGCGACCGGCAGCCAGGCGAAGGCCGACGACTGCAAGAACTCCGAGGCACAGAACGAGACCTGGGAGCCGTCGGGCGCGGACGGTGCGACGATCGACGCCATCAAGGCGCGGCCCGGCAAACGGAAGTTGATCGTCGGCATCGACCAGAACAGCTACCGCTGGGGCTACCGCAACCCGAACAACTCGGACGCGGACCTGGAGGGCTTCGACATCGACCTGGTGCACAGGATCGCCCAGGACATCCTCGGCGACCCCGACGCCGTGACGTTCAAGGCGATTCCGACCAGCCAGCGGACAGTGGCGCTCCAGAAGGGCACCGTCGACATGGTGGTGCGCACGATGACCATCAACTGCGACCGGCTGAAGGAGGTCGCGTTCTCCGCGCCGTACTTCAAGACCGGTCAGCAGGTGCTGGCGCCCAAGTCGTCGCCGGTCAAGGGGTACGACGCGACGCTCGCCAACAAGAGGGTGTGCACGGCCGACGGTTCGACGGCGGACGACAGGGTGACCGCCGACAAGGGGTCCGGCAAGCTGCCCTCCTCGGTCGAGATCACCCGCGTCCCCAACCAGCTCGACTGTCTGGTGCGGCTGCAGCTCGGCGAGGTCGACGCGGTGATCACCGACGGTGCGCTGGCCGCCAGCCAGGCTGCCCAGGACCCGACCGTCGCGCTGAAGGGCCCCACGTTCACCACCGAGTACTACGGCGTGGCGATGAACAAGAAGGCGAAGGACCTGGTGCGCCGGGTCAACCAGATCCTGGTGGACTACCGGGCCGACGGCTGGCAGGCCTCGTACAACACCTGGCTGTCGGCGACACTTGGTCGGGACTCGACGGCGTCGAAACCGCCCTCGCCGCAGCAGTACCTGCTCAAGAGCTGACCCGCATCCGCCGGCCCAGCCCCGACAAGCAAGCGAGAGGTGATCGATGGGCGTCACGGACCCCGCCGGGCCGGTGATGGACCGGGACGAGGTGGACCGTGCGCTGGCGCGGCTCGGCGCTGAGCACGAGGCGATCGAGACCTCGCTGCTCGCCCTGCAGGACCACGCGGGCCGCAGGCTCCTCGAAGGCGCCGAGCTGACCGGGACCACCCGGGAGCGGTGGACGACCGCCGACGCGTCGATCACCCTGCTGTGGGCGTACTTCGACGCCTACACGGACGCGTTGCGCAGCGCCCGGGAGATCAGGGCGCGGCGCCGCTGGTCCAGCCGGGAGGACCTGGTGGAGCTGACCGAGCTGCTGCGCGGCGACTCGGTGACGGTGGCGGGCAGCGCCACGGCGACGGCGAACGCGCCGACGCTGCTGTCGGCGGCCGGCCGGCTCAGCGAGCGCTTCTCCCTGGTGACCCTAGTAGACCGGATGAACGAGCTGTACGCGACCTCGCTGGACATGGTCGTCACCGCCGACGCGGTGTGGTCGGCGCTGCCCGCGCGGATCGATTTACTCGCCGCTGAACTGCAGCGCACCCGCAACCTGGCGCACTCCGTCGGGGTGCGTCCGGGCGAGCACCCGGCGGGCGACGACCTGGAGCGGATCACCCGCATACTGACGAAGCTGCGCGAGGACGTCGTCTCGGACCCGCTGGGCTTCTGGGTTCCGGCGCAGGGGAGTTCGGCGCCGGGCGGCGGCCGGCCGGACACCACGGTGTACGACCGGGAGGCGCAGGCGCTGGAGGAGGTGCGGCGGGAGATCGACGCCGTGCTGACGGTACGGCAGGACGCGGAGGCCCGGCTGATCAGGCTGCGGGACGTGCTGTCCCGTGCGGACCGCACCCTCGCCGAGGCGCGCACCGCGCGCGGCGAGGTGCTGGCGAAGATCGCGGCGACCGAGGTGCCGGTGGTCAGCGGCCCGCCGACCGCGCTCCAGGAGCAGCTGGCGGCGGCCGCCGAGTACCGCAGAACGGCCCAGTGGCACCGGCTGTCGCCGCTCCTGGAGTCCCTGGAGCAGAAGGCGGAGGACGAACTGCTGCGCGCGCGTGAGTCGTTGACGGCGGTCACCGCGCCGCTGGCGGTACGCGCGGAGCTGCGCGGCCGGCTGGACGCGTACAAGGCGAAGGTGGCCCGGCACGGGCTGGCGGAGGATCCGTTCCTGATCGAGCGGTACGACGCGGCCCGGCGGATGTTGTGGAGCGCGCCCTGCGACCTGCGGGTCGCGGAGCAGGCAGTGCTGCGCTATCAGCGGGCGGCGGCCGAGGCGCTGGCCGCGCCGCGGGTGCCGCAGCAGAGCGGGCCCGAGGATCGTAGGGGAGAGCAGTAGCCATGAGTCAGGCGGGACAGGCGTGCCAGCGGCCGGGCTGCGAGGGGATGTACGAGGACGTCGGCGGCGGTGAGCTGTACTGCGACACCTGCGGTCTGGCCCCGGTCGTCTCGGCGAGCGGCATGGTCGGCTCGCCGCCCACCGGGATCACGGCCGGCGGCCGGTCCTCCGCGAGCAGCGGGAGTTCGCGCTCCAGCAGCCGCAGCTCGCGTACGTCGTCGCAGTCCTCGAAGTCGCGGCGCTCGGTCTCCGGACGGCTCTCACGGTCCCTGTCGGGCAAGTCGACGGGCCGTTCGGTGTCGGTGCGCAGTTCCGGTTCGTCGGCGAGCGGGTCGGCGCGCAGCCGGCTGGGCGCGGGGCTGGTCACGGTCCCGCAGGTGCCGAAGCCGGACCCGCGCGAGATGGTCCTCGAGAATCCCGAGGTGCCCGAGCGGAAGCGGTTCTGCTCGCGCTCGGACTGCGGGGCGCCGGTGGGCCGGGGGCGGGGTGACCGGCCGGGCCGGACGGAGGGGTTCTGCACCAAGTGCGGCAACCCGTACTCGTTCGTGCCGAAGCTGAAGGGCGGGGACGTCGTGCACGGCCAGTACGAGGTCGTGGGCTGTATCGCACACGGTGGCCTGGGCTGGATCTACCTGGCCGTGGACCGGGCGGTGTCCGACCGCTGGGTGGTGCTCAAGGGCCTGCTCGACACCGGTGACCAGGACGCGATGGCCGCCGCGATCTCCGAGCGGCGGTTCCTCGCGGAGATCGAGCACGCCAACATCGTGCGGATCTACAACTTCGTGGAGCATCTGGACCAGCGCACCGGCTCCCTCGACGGCTACATCGTCATGGAGTACGTCGGCGGCAAGTCCCTCAAGGAGATCGCCAACGACCGGCGTACCCCGGAGGGCCGCCGGGACCCGCTGCCGGTGGAGCAGGCCTGCGCCTACGGCATCGAGGCGCTCGAAGCCCTCGGCCATCTGCACAGCCGCAACCTGCTGTACTGCGACTTCAAGGTCGACAACGCCATCCAGACCGAGGACCAGCTCAAGCTGATCGACATGGGCGCGGTGCGCCGCATGGACGACGACGAGTCGGCGATCTACGGCACGGTCGGCTACCAGGCCCCGGAGGTCGCCGAGGTCGGCCCGTCGGTCGCCTCCGACCTCTACACGGTCGGCCGCACCCTCGCGGTCCTCACCTTCGACTTCCAGGGGTACACGACCGTCTTCGTGGACTCGCTGCCCGACCCGGACAACATCGAGGTGTTCCGGCAGTACGAGTCGTTCTACCGGCTGCTGGTCCGGGCCACCGATCCCGACCCGGCCCGCCGGTTCGCCTCCGCGCAGGAGATGGCCGAGCAGCTGACGGGCGTGCTGCGCGAGGTCGTGTCGGTGCAGACCGGCAAGGCCCGGCCCGCGCTGTCGACGCTGTTCGGGCCCGAGGTCAAGGTCACGGACACGGAGCTGTTCCCGAAGCTGGCCGGCGACGTGTCCCGGCTCGGCGGGCGGGCGGTGGCCTCCAGAACGCTCGCGCTGGAGCCATCGGGCGTGGAGGCGGCACAGGCCGGCGACGGCCGTCCGGCGGGCGGTCGTGCCGACGGGGCCGACGGAGCCGACGGGGGCGCCCCGGTCTCCCTGGTCCGGCCCGTCGCCACCCCGGCCTCCGCACTCGCCCTGCCGGTCCCGCTGGTCGACCAGAGCGACCCGAACGCCGGGTTCCTGGCGGGCCTGATGATGACCTCGGCGCCGGGCGAGCTGCTCGGGGCGCTGGCCGCCGCGCCCGCGCAGACCGTGGAGACCCGGCTGCGCCAGGTCCGCGCCCGGCTGGAGAGCGGCGACCGGGAACCCGCCCTGGCCGCGCTCGGCGAGCTGGAGGAGGAGCAGCCCGACGACTGGCGGGTGGTCTGGTACCGGGGCGTGGCCGCCCTGGTCACCGGCGACTTCGAGGGCGCCGCGCTGTCCTTCGACGCGATCTACGACGCCTTCCCCGGCGAGACCGCGCCCAAGCTGGCGCTCGGCCTGTGCGCGGAGGTGCTCGGGCAGCTGGACAACGCGGCCGAGTACTACCGGCTGGTGTGGGCGACCGACCCGGGCTTCGTGAGCTCCGCCTTCGGCCTGGCCCGGGTGCAGCTGGCGGCCGGGGAACGGCGCGGTGCGGTGCGTACGCTGGAGTCGGTGCCGGAGGCGTCGATCCACTACACGGCGGCCCGGGTGGCGGCCGTACGGGCGCGGCTGCGGCACCGGACCGCGACGCCCGGCGACACGCCGTTCCTGGACGACCTGACGGCCGCCGCCGGGCAGATCGAGGCGCTGGACACGTACGGTCTGGATCCGGCACGGCGCGAGCAGTTGTCGGCGGAAGTCCTCGGCTGCGCGCTGGACTGGATACTCTCCGGAGGCCAGGACGCCCAGCCCGCCGCCGACGGCGGTGGCCGGGTGCTGCTCGGCAGCGGTCTGGACGAGCGGGGCCTCCGCTTCGGCCTGGAACGCTCGTACCGCACGCTGGCCAGACTGGCGACCGGCGGTGAGGAGAGGATCGACCTGGTGGAACGGGCCAACCGTTACCGCCCCCGGACGTGGGTGTAGTTGATGTCGCAGATGCCTCAGCAGGCCGCACCGGCGAAGTGCCCGAGCTGCGCGGAGCCGCTCGAATCGGGTGACCTGTTCTGTGGTGCGTGCGGGTACGACCTGTCGGCCGTGCCCGCCGAGCCGCAGGACCACCCGACCCTCACCATGGGCGCCTCCGGCGTGGCCTGGCCACCGCCCGAGCCGGACAGCTCCGGCCCGCCGTCGGCCCCGCATCTGCCGACGGATCTGCCCGGCACGGACTCGGGCGGCAAGCCGCTGCCGGGTTCACCGCCGCACGGCTCGCCGGTGTCGCCGGCCTCCGGGGTGCGTTTCGACCGGCCGCCGGAGCCCGACGACTACGCGCTCCAGGCGCCGGACCCGCGGGTGGCCGCCTCCGCCACGGAGACCGCCGAGAACACCGAGAACGCCGGGACCGCCGAGAACTCCGAGAACTCCGAGTCCGCCGAGACCACCGAGCTGCCGAAGGTCTGCGTGGCCTGCCGGGCGGGCCGGGTCGACGGCGACGGCTACTGCGAGAACTGCGGGCACGCCCAGCCGCGCGAGCGCGACCACATGGAGCAGGAGGTGGGCCCGGTGGCCGCCGTCAGCGACCGCGGGCTGCGCCACCACCGCAACGAGGACGCGTTCACCGTCGGCCGTACCGCGCTGCCCGACGGCACCCCGGCGATGCTCGCGGTCGTCTGCGACGGCGTCTCCTCGGCGACCCGCCCCGACGAGGCCTCCCTGGCCGCCTCCCGGGCCGCGAGCGAGGCGCTGCTGGCCGCGCTGCCGCAGGGCACGCATCCGCAAGCGGCGATGCACGAGGCGATCGTCGTCGCCTCCCAGGCCGTCAACGCGCTCGCCGAGGAGCCTCCGGCGGCCCGCGAGCACAGCCCGCACCAGAACGCCCCGGCGTGCACGATCGTCGCCTCGATCGTCACCGCGGGCCTGCTGGTGGTCGGCTGGGTCGGCGACAGCCGCGCCTACTGGGTGCCGGTGGACCGCGGCGCACCGTCGGCCCGGCTCACCGAGGACGACTCCTGGGCGGCACAGATGGTGGCCGCGGGGCTGATGAGCGAGGCCGAGGCGTACGCCGACGAGCGCGCGCACGCGATCACCGGCTGGCTCGGCGCCGACGCCTACGAACTGGAGCCGCACACCGCTTCCTTCAAGCCGGACCGGCCTGGTGTGGTGGTGGTGTGCACGGACGGCCTGTGGAACTACGCGGAGTCGGCCGAGGAGATGTCCGAGGTCGTCCCCGCCGACGCCGCCGTACGGCCGCTGCACGCGGCCCGGGTCCTGGTCGGCCACGCCCTGGACGGCGGGGGCCACGACAACGTAACAGTGGCGCTGCTCCCGTTCCCGGCGCCGCCGCAGGGGGCAGGATCCGCCTGAGCCCCGCAAAACGGCCGTAAACGGGGAATCAGGAACGGGGCACGGGCAGCACAGGGAAGCGCAGGGAAGCGCAGGGAAGCACTGGCGGACCGGAGGGGACCGGTCCGCACACCGTCAGCACCCACCACGCGTGGGGTGGAGGGGGACCAGAGCAGTCATGGCCAATTTCTCGAAGTCGAACGTGCCGCAGTTCTCGGTGGACGTGTACCAGAACGAGTACCTGCCGGACGGCGGCCGCGAGGTCAACGCGATCGTCACGGTGACCTCGACCGGCGGTGGCACCGTCGGGAGCGTGGCCGGGCCGTCGTACGCACCCGGGCAGGGGCCGGCCGCCGGGGTGGCGATCATGGTCGACTGCTCGGGCTCGATGGACTACCCGCCGACCAAGATGCGCAACGCCCGGGACGCCACGGCGGCCGCGATCGACACCCTGCGCGACGGCACCCACTTCGCGGTGATCGGCGGCACGCACGTCGCCAAGGAGGTCTATCCGGGCGGCGGCCGGCTCGCGGTGGCCGACCGCACCTCCCGGGAGCAGGCCAAGCAGGCGCTGCGCAGGCTGAGCGCGGGCGGCGGTACGGCGATCGGGACCTGGCTGCGCCTCGCGGACCGGCTGCTGTCCTCGGCGGACGTCGCGATCCGGCACGGCATCCTGCTGACCGACGGCCGCAACGAGCACGAGTCGCCGGAGGACCTCAAGGCCGCGCTGGACTCCAGCGCCGGACGGTTCACCTGTGACGCCCGCGGCGTGGGCACCGACTGGGAAGTGAAAGAAGTCACAGGGATAGCCTCCGCGCTGCTCGGCACCGCCGACATCGTCGCCGACCCCGCGGGCCTGGCCGCCGACTTCACGCAGATGATGGAGACGGCGATGGGCAAGGAGGTCGCGGACGTCGCGCTGCGGCTGTGGACCCCGGTCGGCACGACGATCAAGTTCGTCAAGCAAGTGGCGCCCACCGTCGAGGAGTTGACCGGCCGCCGCACCGAGGCGGGACCGCGTGCCGGGGACTACCCGACCGGCTCCTGGGGCGACGAGTCCCGGGACTACCACGTCTGCGTGGAGGTCCCGACGGCCGGCCTCGGCCAGGAAATGCTCGCCGCCCGGGTGTCGTTGGTGGTCCCGCAGCCTGGGGGCACCTCCCGCTCGAGCGCAGCCGAGAGTGGGGGAGGGAGTGTCCAGAACCTGGGTGCGCAGGGGCTGGTCAGGGCGGTGTGGACGGACGACATGGTCGCCTCGACCTCCATCAACCCCCAAGTCGCCCACTACACCGGCCAGGCCGAACTGGCACAAGCCATCCAACAAGGGCTGGATCTGCGCAAAGCGGGCGATATGGATGGAGCAACAGCCAAACTGGGCCGGGCCGTTCAGCTCGCCAGCGACTCCGGGAACGCGGATACTGCGAAACTGCTTGCGAAGGTGGTGGACGTGGTCGACGCCGCGACAGGTACTGTGCGATTGAAGGCGAAGGTTGCGGAGGCCGACGAGATGACTCTCGAAACACGGTCCACAAAGACTGTTCGTGTAAAGAAGTGACCTAGCAGCACACGCAGGACACCCAGACAGGCTCAGGACGAACCTGACAGAGAGGGAACCACCGACATGCCGACCTGCCCGAACGGACACCAGTCGGGTTCCGACGACTGGTGCGAGGTGTGCGGTCACCGCATGGCCGGTGCCGTGCCCCCGCCGCCCCCGCCGCCCCCGCCGACCGCCGGCGGCTACGGCTTCCCGCCACCCGTGCCCGGCGCCCCGGCCGGCGGCCCCGCCGGTGGCCGGCATCTGTCCGCCGTGCCGAACGGGCACGAGCCGGAGCTGTGCCCGCAGTGCCGTACGCCCCGCGAGGGCGGCGCGCCGTTCTGCGAGGAATGCCGCTGGAACTTCCTGACCAACACGGCCACCTCGTACACCCCGGCCGCCCCGCGTCCGCCCGCGGGCGGCGGCCCGGCCGCGCCGACCTTCCGGCCGCCCACCCCGCCGTCGTACGGCGGCAACACCGACTCGTACGAGTACCAGGGCTCGCGGCCCTCCCAGATGAACCGCCCGGCCGAGCCGATCCCCTCCTTCGGCAGCGAGCCCTCGGGCCCGACCCCGTTCGCGAACGAACGCGGCGGCGGCCCGTCGGGCCCCCCGGCACCTCCGGCCTTCGGCGGCGGCCAGCCCGGCCACCCCGGAGCCCCGGCCTTCGGCAACGACCGCGGCCAGTCCGGCCCGCCCGCCTTCGGTGGCGACCGCGGCCAGTCCGGCCCTCCGGCGTTCGGCGGCGACCCCTCGGCCCCGCCCGCTCCCCCGGCGTTCGACGGCGACCGCGGCGGCCAGCCCGGCCAGCCCGGAGCCCCGGCCTTCGGCAACGACCGCGGCCAGTCCGGCCCGCCCGCCTTCGGCGGTGACCGCGGTCAGTCCGGACCTTCGGGGTTCGGTGGTGAGCGTGGCCAGTCCGGGCCGCCGCCCTTCGGTGGGGAGCGTGGTCCTTCGGCTCCGCCCCCGTCGTTCGGTGGCGCTCCGGGCCAGAACGCCGGCGGCCCCTCCGCGTTCGGCGGTGCCCCCGGGCCCGGCCAGGCCTCCGGCCCCTTCACCCGCGACCCCTCCGGCGGCCCGGCCGCCGGTCCCTTCGGCGGCGGGGACCCGTCCCGGCCGCCGGTTCCGCCGCCGCCCGGCGGTCCCGGCGGGACCACCGGAGGCGCTCCCGGCGCCTTCCAGCAGTCGGCCCCGCCCGCGCCGCCCGGCTTCCCGCAGGAGACCGGCAGGCCCCCGGCCGGCGGCCCGCCCTTCGGCGGCGCCGACGACGACTGGGTGATCTCCCCGCCGGCGGGCGGCCCCGGCGGGCCCGCCGCCCCGGCCGGTCCCGGCTTCCCGCAGGCCCCGCAGGGTCCGGCGACCTGGACGGCGACGATCGGCCCGGACCGCGAGTACTTCATGGCGATGATGCAGCGCTCGGGCCCGGAGGCGGCCGGCCTCAACCTGCCCGCGTACTCCCCCGAGCAGCAGCGCACACTCGCCGGCAACCAGGTCACCATCGGCCGCCGCCGGCACTCCACCGGTGACACCCCCGACATCGACCTGTCGGTGCCGCCGGAGGACCCGGGCGTCTCGCACCAGCACGCGGTCCTGGTCCAGCAGCCGGACGGCAGCTGGGCGGTCGTCGACCAGAACTCGACGAACGGCACGACGGTGAACGGCGGCGAGGAGCCCATCCAGCCGTTCGTCCCGGTGCCGTTGCAGGACGGAGACCGGGTGCACGTAGGGGCCTGGACGACGATCACGGTGCGACGCGGCTGAGCCGCGGCACCCCGTACGGGGCTCAGACCGGGAGGGGCCAGACCCACGGCCCCTCCCGGTCGTCCAGCCACACCCACTCCCCGTCCCCCTCCACCGTGACCCCGTACCGCTCCCGCCCGGGCATCCCCGCCCGCTCCCACACCTCGTACGCCTTCCGAGGGCTGAGCACCCCCTGAGTCAGCTCCATCAGGAACCGGAAGAGCTCGTCCTCGAGCGCCCAGGACGGCACCCCGCCCACATCCCCCGGCGCCGCCCGCTCCACCCCACGCAACGGCACGAAGAACGCGGCCGACGGCAGAAACCGGCCCTCGGCACACCCCCCGCCCCGCACGGCCAGCGCCAGCAGTCCCGTGGCCACCGGAGCGAGGATCCGCGCCCCCGCCACGCACTGCGCGACCCACGCCCGTGGCACGCCCGGCAGCGCACAGGTCGCGATGATCCGGTCGAACGGCGCCCGCTCGGGCACCCCCCGCGCCCCGTCCCCGGTGACGACGGCCGGCCGATGACCGGCCGCGGCCAGATGCAGCCGCGCCGACTCGGTGATCTCCGGATCCACATCCACCGTGGTGACGAGATCGTCGTCGCCGAGCCGATGGGCCAGCAGGGCCGCGTTGTACCCGGTCCCGGCGCCGATCTCCAGCACCCGGTCGCCGTCGGCCACCCGCAGCGCGACCAGCATCCGCGCCATCAGCGAGGGCTGGCTGCTGGAGGACAGCAGCTGACCGTCGCGCAGCCGGGTGGCCAGCGGAACGTCCTCGTAGGCACCCCGCACCCAGCGTTCCCGGGCCCCTGGATCGGCGCTCTCGCCCCACCGGCGCTCATAGCCGCGTGCCCCGGCGACGTAGTAGTACGGCACGAACAGATGCCGGGGCACCGCCTCGAAGGCCTCCCGCCACACCGGCTCCGCCGCCCAGACCCCCTCGGCGTCGATCTCCCGCACCAGCTCGCCCCGCGCCACGGCGGCCAGCCCCTCGATGTCCGGGATCTCCGAGTTCGCGGGGATCTCAGGGATCTCCGGGGTCTCGGAGTCGTGGGTGCCCATGTGCCCACCCTAGAACCCCGCCTCCGCTGCGGGTCCTAAGCCTTGAGTCCTCGGTCACCGCGTCTGAGACCATGTACGGGTGAGAGAGATTC
Organism: Streptomyces sp. NPDC048254; assembly: GCF_043201895.1. NCBI lineage: Bacteria > Bacillati > Actinomycetota > Actinomycetes > Kitasatosporales > Streptomycetaceae > Streptomyces > Streptomyces sp. NPDC048254. The sequence goes on along the minus strand of NZ_JBICZJ010000001.1, from coordinate 505,278 downwards.
GGCGCGGCACGCTTCAGGAGAAGACCTTCTACGAGCAGGTCGGCGGGGAGGAGACCTTCCGCAGGCTGGTCCACCGTTTCTACGAGGGCGTCGCCGGGGACCCGCTCCTCAAGCCGATGTATCCGGAGGAGGACCTGGGTCCGGCCGAGGAACGGCTCACCCTGTTCCTCATCCAGTACTGGGGCGGCCCCACGACGTACAGCGACAACCGCGGCCACCCCCGGCTGCGGATGCGGCACGCCCCGTTCACCGTGGACCGGGCGGCGCACGACGCCTGGCTGCGGCACATGCGGGTGGCCGTGGACGAGCTGGGTCTGTCCGAGGAACACCGGGAAACCCTCTGGAACTACCTCACCTACGCGGCCGCCTCGATGGTGAACACCCCGGACTGAGCGCGGGGACCGGTTCAGCGGACGCTGACGTCCAGCGCCCCGAGTCCCGCCTGCCGTACCGCGATCGACCCGAACGGCGTGCGCAGCCGCAGCCACACCCCCGCGGAGAGCAGCACGGCCTCGTCGCCCGGCCGCAGGAAGCGCAGCGACTGGGCCGCGTGCACGGCCCGTACCGGGAGCCGGGTGCCGCCCACGGTCCGGGACCAGATGTCCCGCCCGATCCGGTCGAGTTCGGCCCGGGTACGGCCCTCTGGCGGCAACTCCGCCGTACGGGACCGGAATTCAACCACCGCGGCCGCCACCGTGGCCGCCAGCGCCCGCGGCGCGGGCAGGCCCGGCTCCGGCCGCCAGCCACCGCGCGGCGGCAGCACGCCCGCCCACGGCGGCCCGGTGACCGCCCCCGGCACGCCGGCCGTGGCGGCCCGCTCGTCCACCGACTCCAGCAACTCGCCCGCCGAGACGGTCACATCGAGCGCGACGTCGAGACCCTGCTCGTAGGGCTTGGCGAGCCGCACCGCGCGGATCGCCAGCACCTCGAAGGACGGCGGCCGCCCGAAGACGGCCAGCGCGGTGCCGGCCGCCTGGAGGCGTACCGCGGCCGAACGGTCGTAGTGGAGCAGCCGGGAGAGGAAGGCCGCGAGATCCGCCGCCTCCCCGTCGTCGGCGAGGTGGAGCACCGTCATGCGGCGACGGCCTCCTCCTTGTCGTCCCGGTACTCCTCCAGGAAGTCCCGCTCGTCGGCGGTGATCCGGCGCGGCCGGCCCGTCTCGAAGTCGAAGGGCACGACCACCGTGGAGGCGCGTACGTAGATCGTGTCGTCGTCCTTCACCTCGTAGGTGATGGTGAAGGAGGCGGCCCTGATCTCGGTGATCCACAGCTCGATGTCCACCGGGTGGTGCCGGTGGACGAGCTGCCGCTTGTAGTCGATCTCGTGGCGGGCCACCACCGACCCCTGCTTGAAATCCTTTTCCGGTCGGAACAGGAAGTCGATGCGGGCTTCCTCCAGGTAGCGGATGAAGACCGCGTTGTTGACATGGCCGTACGCGTCCATGTCGGACCAGCGCAGGGGGCAGCGGTAGTGGTGACGCAAGTCCGATCAGCCCCGGGTCAGCTTCTTGTAGGTGGCACGGTGCGGACGCGCGGCGTCCGGGCCGAGGCGCTCGATCTTGTTCTTCTCGTACGACTCGAAGTTGCCCTCGAACCAGAACCACTTGGACTCGCCCTCGTAGGCGAGGATGTGGGTGGCGACCCGGTCCAGGAACCAGCGGTCGTGGGAGACGACCACGGCGCAGCCCGGGAACTCCAGGAGCGCGTTCTCCAGGCTGGAGAGGGTCTCGACGTCGAGGTCGTTGGTCGGCTCGTCGAGGAGCAGCAGGTTGCCGCCCTGCTTGAGGGTGAGCGCCAGGTTGAGGCGGTTGCGCTCACCGCCGGAGAGGACGGCGGTCGGCTTCTGCTGGTCCGGGCCCTTGAAGCCGAACGCGGACACATAGGCCCGGCTGGGCATCTCGACCTGGCCGACGTTGATGTAGTCGAGGCCGTCGGACACGACCTCCCACAGCGTCTTCTTCGGGTCGAGGTTGGCGCGGCTCTGGTCGACGTAGGAGATCTTGACGGTCTCGCCGACCTTGATGTCACCCGAGTCCGGAGTCTCCAGGCCCTGGATCATCTTGAACAGCGTGGTCTTGCCGGCGCCGTTCGGGCCGATCACGCCGACGATGCCGTTGCGCGGGAGGGTGAAGCTCAGCCCGTCGACCAGGACCTTCTCACCGAAGGCCTTGTTGAGCTTGTCGACCTCCACGACCACGCTGCCCAGCCGCGGGCCCGGCGGGATCTGGATCTCCTCGAAGTCCAGCTTCCGCATCTTGTCGGCCTCGGCGGCCATCTCCTCGTACCGCGCGAGACGGGCCTTGGACTTGGCCTGCCGCCCCTTGGCGTTGGAGCGGACCCACTCCAGCTCTTCCTTGAGGCGCTTCTGCCGCTTGGCGTCCTTCTGGCCCTCGACCTTGAGTCGGGTGGCCTTGGTCTCCAGGTACGTGGAGTAGTTGCCCTCGTAGGGGTAGGCGCGGCCGCGGTCGAGCTCGAGGATCCACTCGGCGACGTTGTCCAGGAAGTACCGGTCGTGGGTGATCGCGACCACGGTCCCCGCGTACTTGGCGAGGTGCTGCTCCAGCCAGTTCACCGACTCGGCGTCGAGGTGGTTGGTGGGCTCGTCGAGGAGCAGCAGGTCAGGGGCCTCGAGGAGGAGCTTGCAGAGGGCCACGCGGCGGCGCTCACCACCGGAGAGGGTGGTGACCGGCCAGTCGCCCGGGGGGCACCCCAGCGCGTCCATGGCCTGCTCCAGCTGGGCGTCGAGGTCCCAGGCGTTGGAGTGGTCCAGCTCCTCCTGGAGCTTGCCCATCTCGTCGAGCAGCGCGTCCGAGTAGTCGGTCGCCATCAGCTCGGCGATCTCGTTGAACCGGTCGAGCTTGCCCTTGATCTCGGCGACACCCTCCTGGACGTTCTCCAGGACGGTCTTGTCCTCGCTGAGCGTGGGCTCCTGCATCAGGATGCCGACGCTGTAACCGGGCGAGATGAAGGCGTCGCCGTTGGACGGCTGCTCCAGCCCAGCCATGATCTTCAGCACGGTCGACTTACCGGCGCCGTTCGGACCGACAACGCCGATCTTCGCCCCCGGCAGGAAGCTCAGGGTGACGTTGTCGAGGATCACCTTGTCGCCGTGCGCTTTGCGCGCCTTGCGCATGGTGTAAATGAACTCAGCCAAGAGAAACCGTCCGGCAGCTTGAAACTGGCAGTGGGCAGATACACCCCATCTTGCCTGACGTCCAGCCTTGGGTGTTAACCCGTTTGGTCAGGGGGCTGTGACCTGGGGGTTCGCTGGTGGTGGCGGTGGCCGTGGCCGGACTGTCACCGTGCGCGATCGCCCATCGGTTCCCTGTCGCCCCTCGCACAACCTTCGCGTCCCGGTGTGTGTCTAGTGGCGGGCGGCAAGTACCACGCCGCATTGAAATCAGGAGCACCATGATGTTCAGCAACGCGCTGATGACCTTCAAAAGCCACATCGACGGCAAGAACGCCGACGTGGCCATCTATCACGACCGGGTCGAGTGGGCCCGAGCCCGCGGTATGAGCGCCAAAAAGCTCACGGCGGGCTTCCTGACCGGCGGTGCGTCGCTCCTGGCCACGGGGGTCCGTGGCTCCGACGCGGGCACCGAGATGATCCCCGCCAAGAGCATCTCCAGCGTGGTGACCAAGCGGGACGGCCTGATGTACACCAAGGTCGTGGTGGTGGCTTCGGGTAACACGATCGAGTTCCGAGTGCCGCACGACGCGGCTCCCGGCATCAAGGCGCTGCTCACCGACTTGGTACTCGGAAAGATCCCTGCCCCCGGCCAGACCCCTCCTGCCACCACTCCCCCTGTTCAGGCCGTGGCTCCCGCGCCGCAGGCGAGTACGCCCGTCGAGCAGCTGCGGCAGCTGGCGGAACTGCGGGATGCCGGCATCCTCTCGGAGGAAGAGTTCGCGGCCAAGAAGGCGGAGATCCTCGCCCGCATGTGATGCGCGTGGACGCGGTGATTGCGAAGCGGCCGAGCCCAGGCCCTGAACAATCTTGAAAACCGCCGTGGCGCGAGTCACCGCAGGTTCAGATCCCACACCCACCGCTTGACATTTACGGCCCCTGACCAGGCAGTACGGTCGGGGGCCGTTGGCGCGTGCGCTGCGCTGCCCGTCGGACACCGCTGTTCCCCCTGGTTTCCCGCTCTGTCGGGCACGGAAGGGGCACGGCCGGTGCACGACTTGAGGGCCTCGGATCATGGCCTGAGGGGGCTGTCGCTTACCGTTTGATGGGGATCTCGTAGACGATCTCGCAGTGGGCGGCGGGCACGATGATGTCCGCGGTCTCGACGGGCCGTCCCTGGTCGCTGTAGTAGGTCCGCCGGATGTGGGTGACGAGAGCGGCCTTCTGGATGCCGAGGAGTGAGGCTTCCTCGGCGGTAGCTTGCCTGGGCTCGGGTTGCTCCACGGCGTGGCTGACGTTGATGCCGATGGCTGCCATGCGGTTCACAACGCCGGTTCCGGCGTGCGGGCCTCCCTCGGGGAGGACGACGAGGGTGCCTGCGGTGAGGTCGTAGGGCTCCCAGCTGGTGGACAGCTGCACGGGCCTGCCGTCGGCCAGGAACTCGTACGTGGTCCGCACGCACAGGTCGTCTTCGGCGATGCCCAGCCGTGCGGCGATGTCGGCGGGAGCGGGGACCTTGGCGTCGGTCCGGCTCTCCCAGTCGCCTTGCTTGCCGAGGGCCTTCATGTCCGCGCGGAACGGCGACCCCTGGGGCTGCTCACGCGCCGAGGACCGGACGACCCGCACGCGTTGCCGGGGCTCGGCGACGTACGTACCCGATCCAGCTCGCCCTTCCAGCACGCCCTGCGAGATCAGCAGTTCCTGTGCCCGGCGGACGACGTTCTCGCCCACGCCGCACTCCTGGCCGATCTGCGCGCGGGAGGGGAGGCGGTCCCCGGGCTCCCACACGTGCTCCGCGATCCGTCGCCGGAGTTCGTCGGCGATGCGGAGGTAAGGCGGCTGCTCAGACATGTGGAAAATCTAGTCCACTAGCTCTAATCTAGTTAACTAGCTTCACCGAAGGTGATTACTGGTGACGGAGGCTGCCCTGTGCCCGTTTCGGGAGGTAGCGCGGCGGCCATCGCCGCCCGGCTGTCCGCCGTCGGGCTCCCCACGCGCATGGAGGAACGCGCCGGCTTCACGTCGGTCGAAGCGGAGTTACCGGAATCGCTCTCCGACGAGTCGTGGAGGGAGGTCCTGGAGGTGGTGGCCGAGGCCGATCGGTTCGGGCTCCACGCCACCAGTCTGAACGGCCGCACGCTCTGGACGGTCGTACGCAAAGCGGTCCCCGCGGCGGGCGATGCCGGGGGACCGCGCCATCAGCGATAGGAGCTGATTCAGCGTGCTCAACCGTATCCGCCGCGCCGTCGCCCGCACCAGGGCGCGGTACGTCCCCAGTGGCAGGCACCGCCGCTGCTTAGCGCCACCTCGGCTGCCAACTGCTTGTGCGTCCTCCGAGCCTGTTGACGAACCGACGGTGGCTCTCGGAGTGGTCTCCGATCGGACGGGCCACCGCGACCTGCTCAGAGGGGAGGACACCCCGCTTGTCCGCCCCTACTTGCTGGCGTGGGAGAGGCGCGTACGACAGCACTCGATGGATGTCGTGGCCGGTGACGCGCGGGCCGACGCGAGGTCCTTCCTTCTGGGGGTCAGCTGATGACCCCACAACAGCAACCGGGCGACTTTGGCGCGTCGGCCGCCCCATACCGGTCAACTGCCTGCCGCGTCGGCACGCACCACGAGTGCGCGGAGTCTTCTCCTGCTTCGGCACCGATCGACGTCCCGCTGATCTACGAGGCGTGCGACTGCTCGTGCCACTCAGCGTCTGCCGCCACGACTCCCGGGGCGTTGAAGCAGTGAGCGTCCGGGACTCCGGCGGTCGGCCGGTAGCCAACATGGATTATCGAGAGGCGGGCGCAGAGATGACGGCGCACAGCGGGCTGAGGCTTCTGCCGTGGGCCGGCCGGGGGGTAAGCCCTGCTACCTGAACACCGATGACCCGGAAAGCTTCATGTCCCGCCTCGCGGACCATATCGAGTCGATTCAGCTCGGCATGGCGTCCCAACTTCTGGAGCAGGCGGCACCGGCACTCGACGATGAGACCGCGAACAGGGAGGAGTTGCGCCTTCTCGCCGCGCAGTTGGCCGGCGCCTTGCGGGACGTGCTCCGTGTAGCTACCAGCCGGGGACACTGTCACCCGGAGGGACTGGAAACGGATGCGGACTTCGGCCTGTAGTACAGCAGCGTAGAGGCCCTATCGCTGACCGGACAGACAGAACCGGGAGCTGAGCGCGACGACTCGTAAGAGGCTGGGGCGTCGCGCTCAGCACAGCTTTTGATCCGTAGCTCTGTAGAGATCGGTCGTTAGAGGTCATACAGGCTGCGGGGAGGGGCGTGACGGCCGACATTGGGTGCTGACGGTTGCTGGGGTTGCTGTACTCCGTTGCTGTACCGCATCACAGATCCACTCGGGTCTCCGTCTCCCGGCTCCCCTGCCGCAGCACGACGTGGGCCGGCCTGAACGGCACACCGCGAAGGGTCGGCTCCATCACCTTGAAGAGCGCCTCCGCATCCGCCCCGTAGGCGTACAGCACGGCTTCGCCTCCGCCGAACTCATTCCCGTCCACCTCACCGACTCGCGCCTCTTCGACGGCGGCCGTCATGGTGCGCTCAGCGGCGAAGATCGTTTCCCGTTCGGCACGCGAGCCGTATTGGTCATCGCTCAGCCGATAGCGAGCAATGACGGCCTCTTCGTGTGTCTCCGGTTCGGGAAAATCAAAGAGCGTGTCCATGCGGGCACGATGCCACCAGACTCTGACAACGCGCCCACACCGTATCGGTCGGCCACGAGCGAGCCGACGCACGCTTTCCAACTGTGGTGGTAGGGAGCTGGGGTGCGGGCAGGGACGTTCACCTGGGTTCAGGGGCGGCTCTCCCGTGGACGGGAGCGGTCTTCTGGTCTCGGCTGAACGTCGGCGAACGATGGTGAATGAGACGGAACGGCCGAACCGCGAGCCCGGAGGCAGTGTCTGTCCCTCGTGCCATCATCCTCATGTGCTCAGGATCCCGGGATACGAAGAGGGCCCTCTGGTCCAGGACAGTGCCTACCTGGATGATCCGCTGTTCTGGCCCGTGCACCTCGGTACTTCGTTGCAGGGTGAGGACGCGCAGCGAGCTGCGTTCGGTGCTGACTGGGACGCGGCCATGGAGCTGTATCGCGGGCTGTCCTCCGAGCGGGAGTGGCCGGTGTTCAGTGTGCCGCTGTCCTCGGGGCACACCATTCACGTCGTCTACCGCAACATCGAGGGTGACCACGGGGTGGACTACCTGATACATCACCCAGCGTGGTCCGCAGCGGAAACCCTTGCCGTGGATGACGGTCACTTCATGGGACCCGGCATGGCCTGGCCGGAGCTGCTGTCTGCTGCACGACAGCCGGCCACAGAGGGCATTGCCGACCCCGACGCGCGTCTCTTGCTGCTCTTTCCGACACTCGGCGCCGCGCGACTTCCCGACGACGCGGCAGCCGCCCTCACCACCGCTCTCGCCGCTCTCACCTTGATCGAAGAGCCTGCCGAAGTGGCGGGCACGCTCCTGAAGAACCAGGGCCAATGGGCACCTGCCCACTGGAGACTGGCAGACGGCGTCTGGATCAACGACGGTGGACACTCATACCGGAACCCCAGCAACGCCTTTGCTCTGCCCGGGGGACGCCTTCGGGAGATCAGTGACGCGCTGGACAGCAGGCAAGCGACAGTACGCCGGGCATCCGGCTGAAGCTCTCAGCTTGGGAAGCTGAGGTGATCTAGGGTGCGCTGCTTGGCTGACCTGCGGTGGAAGGGCATCGGCGCCCGGCGGCCTGGCCGTTGGTTCCCCGGTGTTCCCCGTGATTTCCCGCCGGATCTGGCACGCGTCTGGCACGAGCCACCGACTCCAGATGATCACGAAGTCGGCTTCACTACGTGACCCAAGGCAATAAGGCCGATTCCGACCACTGACAACGACGGATGGTCGAACCCGCTGCACGCAACGAGTAGAGCACCCGCTCCCCAGAGTCTCGGCTGTCGAACGTGGCGCTGTAGCCATCGGCCCGGCAAACGTCCGAGAAGCAGGCCGTGAAGGCGTTGAATGAACACGGGCCCCGAGAGACCTTGGCCGTCGTAGCCATTCGCGGCATGGGCGCTTGGCAGCGGCTCGGGCGGTGCGTGTCCTGCCCTGCCCTGCCCTGCCAAAATGAAGGCACGCTAGATCGCCAGTTGTCGAGTCATCATCCCGGCCCCCGAGAAGGGGCAGCGGTACGCCGCCGCCCGCGAGCACGGGATACACGCGCTCCGGCACTTCTACGCCTCGGTCCTGCTGAACGCCGGGGAGAATATCAAGGCTCTGAGTCTGTACCTCGGGCACAGCGACCCCGGATTCACCCTCCGCGTCTACACGCATCTCATGCCCTCCAGCGAGACGCGGACCCGGAAAGCCATCTCTGCGATGTACCGGGCCGCCGGTCACACCCACGACGGCCCAGAGACGGCCCAGGCTGCCTGAGACGGCCCCTCACCGGCGGGAAACCTGCTGGTGAGGGCTTTTAGTGCCCTTTCCTGGCAAGTAACACCCCATCTTGCCTGACGTCCAGCGTTGGGTGTTAACCCGTTTGGTCTGGCGCCGCTGACCTGCGACTTTACTGACGGCGACTGCGGCTCGTCTGTCACTGTCGGTCACCGTCGGTCGGCCTCGTGAGGCAGAGCCGGGACGGGCGCGCCGGCAGCGAGGTGTCCCCCCATCAGCCAGAGCATCTCGTACAGGTCCTCGGCGCCGGGATGCCGGTAGTCCTGGGGCGCCTTCCCGTTTAGTGCACCTCGCCGGCAACCCGCTGGCCAGAGCCTGCACAGTCGCCGTCATGGCCGTACGGGCACAGGATGGAAATGACGGAGCCGACGAGCGCGGCTCGGCAATTCGCCGGAGCACGAGAGCTGGATGGAGGCGCGAAACCATGCCCCAGTTCATGGACGTCCACCACGGGATGAACGGCATCACGGCCGACCAGCTGAAGCAGGCCCACGGGGCCGATCTTGCCATTGAACAGGAAGAAGGCGTCCACTTCGAGAAAGCCTGGGCGGACCCGGAGTCCGGCACGGTCTACTGCCTCTCCGAGGCCCCCTCGGCCGATGCAGTCCAGCGTATCCACGAACGTGCCGGTCATCGGGCCGACGAGATCCACCCGGTGCCCGTGACCGTGTGAACGCGGGTTCCCTCTGGCGCACCATGGGCGAAAGCCAAAGACCCCTGGAATTCGCCTGGGGACCGGGGGTCTTCTCGTTGGTGGGGCCAACAGGATTTGAACCCGTGGCCTCGTCCTCTGTGGTTGTGGGGGGGCGGGAGTCAGTGGCGGTCGGTGGTGCCGGAAACGGAAGGGGACTGGAGGGTGCGGTGCAGGAGCAGGGCGGTTGCCGCCAGGGCTCCTGCGGCTCCGGCCGCGCGGAGGGCGTGTGAGGAGCGCCAGGAGAGGACCGACCAGCGGGACTGTGCCGACAGGAGGGATCCCGTGCTCAGCCATGAGCCGGCCGAGATCAGGGACAGCGCGGAGCCGATCGAGCCGACCGAGAGGGCGCTGCCGATCGAGCCGACGGACAGGGCCGAGCCGACCGACCCGATGGACAGCACGGATCCCACCGAGCCGATCGACAGCACCGAGTCCTGCGACCACAGGGACAGCACCGAGTCCGGGGAAGTGCCGCGGGATGACTTGGTCATGAGGTCATACTGCCCTGCGGGGCCGTTCGGCGGGGGTCAGTCGCCCATCGGGTTCTCGCGGCGGCGGAGGATCACCAGGACCGCGCCGCCGATCACCACCAGGCCGATGGCGACGCCCGTGATCACGCCGGTCGCGGAGTCGCCGCCGGTGGCGGCGAGGTTGACGTCGGAGGCGGTGCCGCCCACCGAGGCGGGGCTGGGCTCGCTGAGGGTCTGGGTGGTGAGGCCGCTCTCGACGGCCTGGGTCTTGCAGTCGAAGACGCCGGTGAAGCGCCGTTCGAGACTGTTGGCGCCGGTGATCGTGAAGTCGTAGACCTGGTCCTCCTGGAGCGGGATGGTCACCGTCCGCGAGGTGTTCGCGGGGATGGTGTGCTCGGTGCCCATCAGCTCGAAGGTGAACGGCTGGTCGCCGGTGTTGGCCGCGGTGATGTCCACGCCGCCCGCGGCGCAGTTCTTCTCGGCCGACAGTGCCGGTATCGCGCCCTGCTCCGCCCAGGTCGCGTTCGCGGTCGCGGCGACCGTGGACTCGCTGGAGCCGGCCAGGATCTGCGTCTGGCTGCGGCTCTCGGAGGTGAAGGCGCGGCCGACCGGGACGGTGGTCGACGCCTGGACGGCGAGTTCGGCGGACGCGTCCGTGGCGTCGTCGGGGACCTTGAAGTACAGCTCGGTGCCGTCCTGCGCCGTGCTGACCGGCTTGCCGGTCTTGTCGGTGATCCGCACGCCGGTCAGGGCCGCGTCGGCGGGCGGGACCACGGTGACGGTGCGCGCGTTGGTGTGGACCGTGACCGGGCCGAGCAGGCCGCCCGGCCGACCGGAGACCGCGGGCGGGTCCAGGGTCAGCGAGGCCTGCGGCTCCGTCTGACTTCGGGCGCTCTTCTCCAGGTAGTCGGCGAGCTTCTCGGCCTGCGGGTCGACGGCGTCGACATCCACACCGTCCGAGTAGCGCCAGATCGCCACCTGGGTACCGGCCGCCGCGTCCTGCTCGGTGAGGCTGCCCGCCCCGGCCTTGCGGGCGAGCGCGGCGAGATCGTTGACCTGCGGGTAGGAGTTCTGCAGGATCCAGCGGATCTTGCCGGCGTTCTTGTTGGCGCCCAGCGAGGTGCCGCTCCAGGCCGCCTCGTGGTACTTGGCGTCCCGCTGGGTGGGGTTGTGGAGGTCGACGCAGTACGTCTGGAGCATGCCGCCGCCGTCCACGGACATCTCGAACAGGCCCGCGGCCACCTGCTCGTCACCACTGTCGCCGTGCACGACGGCCTCGCCGTAGGTCTTCAGGCCGCCTATGGTCGCCGTCGCCCCGCTCTGGCTCTGGGTGGTGCCGTCGTCGGCCGCGGCCCGGCCGGCACCGGTCAGCGCGACGGCGGCCACCAGCCCGGACGTCAGTGCCGCAACGGCGAGGCGGGCCACGCCTCTCGCGGACACGGGCGTACCGGAGTGCCTGGCGGACGCACCGGGCGCCGAGGAACCAGAGAACGCAGCGAGCACAGAATTCCCCTTCGAGCAGGACCCCTTGAACGCGGGGGGTGGTCCCACCAGCAGAATCAGCGACCCCAGGGGCCACGCCCGGCATCCTATGGATCAGTCGGACCGCCCATTCCCGGTGAGATGGTCGGATGAGCGATCCGATCCGTAATCGTTATCGCGGGACGCCGGATGAGCAGCGCTTATCGACAAATCCGCCCGGTCGTCGCGGTGGGCACTTCGCAGTGCACCCGCCGATAAAGCGTCAAGGGGCGATCAACCGGCCGCAGTTCGGTCAGGCCGTGGCGAACGGCGCGCCGCCCGGGGCGACTTCACGTCACCGCCACCGGTTCCGACTGCTGTTGCACGGCGGTGTCGGGGGACTCCGCCGGCGTCTCCCAGTCCGGCTCCGGCCGAGGCGGTGCCGGTGCCGCCGTCTCCGGCTTCCCGGCCCGCCGGAAGGCCGCCGTACCGCGGGCGAGGTCGTGGCCGATCGCCACCGCGTCGATGTCGGCGGAGGTCCACTGCTGGCCCTCCCGGGTCTCGGTGCGCACCTTCAGCCTCCCCTGCACGACGACCGGGTCGCCGACGGACAGCGAGGCCGCCGCGTTGGTGGCGAGCTGCCGGTTGGCCCACACCGTGAAGAAGTTGGTGTGGCCGTCCGTCCAGGTGCTCTTCTCGCGGTCCCAGTAGCGCGAGGTCACCGCCAGCCGGAAACGCGCCGACGGTCCCGCCGCCAGCTCCCGGTAGACCGGCTGCGTCGCCACATTGCCCACCGCGCAGACCAACGTCTCGTTCATCACGAACCCCTCCCACGCCCGGCCGCCGGGGCCGGGGCGGATCCGCGTACGGGCCCGTCCCGTACGGCTGTGTCCACCGCGGCGGCCGCCCTCGTGGCGATCGCCGCGGGACCAGACTGCCGGGGCCGGGCCGGACCCGCCGAGCACTGTGGACCACCGGCGGCCTGGGGAAAACCCCACCACCCGGACGAGTGACCCGCATCCCCCCGACGGACCTCACCCCGCCCGGCTCCCGCCGACGTCACCACACCTCCGACCCCGGTCACAGGCCTCACCACTCCCAGGCCCCGCCGACATCACCACACCCCTGACCCCGGCCACAGACCTCACCCTCACCACTCCCCGACCCCCGTGGCGGGCCTCACCTCTCCGCCCCCCCATGGCGGGCCTCACCACCCGGCCTCGCCACGGGGCTCGCGACACCCGTCTCCTCGCCGGCGTCACCCCACCCCGGCTCCCGCCCGCGTCACCCGGCCGTACTGCTCCCGTACCTCCCGGTAGCGCAGCAGTTCCGCCGCCACCGGGTCCAGTACCCGGGCCCGGCCGCACCCGGCCGCCGCCTCCCGCAGGCGGCGCTCCGCCTCCAGGCCGTACCGTCGGGCCGGTCCCCGTGCCGCCAACCGGCAGCCCCACTCGACCAGCGGGCCGCCGACGATCCCGGCGATCATCAGCAGCACCGGCACGCCCAGGTTGGGCGCCATCACCCCAGTGATCTGCCCGACCAGCCACAGCCCGCCGACCACCTGGAGGAGCGTCATCGCGGCCTGCGCGAGCACCGCCACCGGCCACCAGCCCGGCCGCGGCGGCCGCCCGGGGGGCAGCCCGGCCCGTGCGGCCAGGTCGTCGAGCGCCTCCGACAGGCCCTGCGAGCCGCGTACGGCCGCCTCCCGCACCGCCTGCGCCCAGGGCGCGGGCAGTCCGGCCGAGGCCCGGTCGCAGACCGTACGCACCGCCTGCTCGACGCTCTGCCGCGCGGTGGCCTCCTCCTCCGGCTGGGCCTGCTGGAGGCGTCCCGTGGGCTGCTCGCCGCGCCCCTGGTACCAGCGCCACAGCCGCAACCAGGGCGTGCCGCAGGCCCGGTTGGCGTTGCGCAGCCAGGCCCGTTCGGCGGCGTCGCCGGCGGCGGTGGCACCCACCGCGTCGGCCAGCCGCGCGGCGAAGTCGTCGCGCGCCTCCTCGCTGAGCCCGGCGCGGCGCCCGGTGGCGTAGACGGGCCGCAGCCGGCCCGCGGCGGCGTCCACGTCGGCGGCGACCCGGCGGGCCGCCGCGCCCCGCTCGGAGACGAACTGGCCGAGGCTCTCGCGCAGTTCGCCGATGCCGTCCCCGGTGAGCGCGGACAGCGCGAGCACCGTGGCACCCGGTTCGCCGTACTCGCCGAGCGCGACGCCGTCCTCGTCGAGCACCCGGCGCAGATCGTCGAGGACCAGGTCGGCGGCCTCGCCGGGGAGCCGGTCGGTCTGGTTGAGGACGATGAACATGACCTCCGCGTGACCGGACAGGGGCCGCAGATAACGCTCGTGGAGCACCGCGTCGGCGTACTTCTCGGGGTCGACGACCCAGATCACCGCGTCCACCAGCTTCAGGATCCGGTCGACGTGTTCGCGGTGCTGGACCACGGCCGAGTCGTGGTCGGGCAGGTCGATCAGGACCAGGCCGCGCAGTTGCGCGTCCGCCTCCGGGTTGTGCACGGGGCGGCGGCGCAGCCGGCCCGGGATGCCGAGCCGGTCGATGAGGGCCGCGCTGCCGTCGCTCCAGCTGCACGCGATGGGCGCGGCGGTGGTGGGACGCCGTACGCCGGTCTCCGAGATGGCGACTCCGGCGAGCGCGTTGAACAGCTGCGACTTGCCGCTCCCGGTGGCGCCGGCGATGGCGACGACGGTGTGCTGGCCGGAGAGCCGGCGCCGGGCGGCTGCCTCGTCCAGGACCCGGCCGGCCTCGGAGAGGGTCTGGCTGTCGAGGCGGGTGCGGGAGAGGCCGACGAGTTCGCGCAGCGCGTCGAGGCGGGAGCGCAGCTGTCCGTCGTACGCCAGCGGGGCGGGGGGCGGGGCGCCCGGGCCCCGGGTCTCCAGGACGGGGACGGCCGGTTTCGCGGTCTCGCTGACCCGGCGGGCGATGAGGCCGTCGTCCCAGACGTCGTCGGTGGCGCCCGGGTCGTCGTCGCCCGGTCCCCGCTGCTCGCGCTGCTCCTGTACGCGCGCGTGCGGCACGGTCTCGGTCTCGGCGGCGCCCTCGGCCGGGCCGGCGGGTTCCGTGCCGGTCCCGTCCCGCCGGGCCCGGGACCCGTCCGGTACGGAGTCCTTCGTGAGGCGCGCCCCGGGGGCGTTCGCGGCCTCCTTCACGCAGTCCGACGCGGAGCCCTTCCCCGAGCCCGAACCCTTCGCCGAGCCCTTGGCAGAGTCCCTCCCCGGGCCGTTTCCCGGGCCGTTCCCCGAGTCCCTCCCCGGGTCCTTGACCGACTCCATCACGGTGCCCTTCGAGGTGTCCTTCACAGCGGCCCTCCCCGGGTCCGCACCGGGGTCGTGAACGGGTTCCGGCACGCAGTCCGGTACCCGGTCCGATACGGTCTCCCGTCCGGACCCCCGCCCCGGCTCACGCCCTGGCTCTCGCCCCGGCTCACGTCCGGCGTCCGGTGTGGCGCCCGCCGCGGTCGGGCCGCTTTCGAAGTCACCGGTGCAGTCACTGGTGGAGTCACTCGTGTACTCACCTGTGTAGTCACCGGTGTGATCCATGCGTTCCATGTGATCCGTGTGGTCGTGGTCAGTGACGGCGGTCACCGGTCACCTCTCCTTCTGGAGGACGGACAGGGCGGCGATGAGTTCGGCCTGGGGTTCGGGGTGGACGTCCAGGGCGTCCAGCGGGGCGAGGCGGCGTTCGCGTTCGGCGTGCATGACGCGGTCCACGTGCTCGCCGAGCAGCCGTCCCGCGCGGTCGCGCAGCCGCAGTGCGCCATGGGCGCCGATGCGTTCGGCGAGCCGCTCCCCCGCCACCCGGGTGCGGCGCCCGCCGAGCAGCGCGGTGGCCACCAGGGCGGCGACCGCCTCGGAGTCCGGTGCGACACTGCGGTCGAGTTCGCGCACCTCGTCGTCGGCGTACTCCTCCAGCTCGCGGCGCCAGCGCCGGACGGCGATGCCGATGCGGTGCTCGGCGCTCTCCAGGGAGGGGTCGCGGTCGGTGAGTCCGGGGGCGGCGGAGGCGGGTTCGCGGCGCCAGGAGTCGTCGACGCGTTCGTCGGCGGCGGTCACGGCGCACAGCAGCAGCGCGGCGAGGCTCTCCACCAGGGCGTCCAGGAGTTCGCCGGCGGCGCAGTCGACGGGGAAGGCGCGCCAGCGCTTGAGGGCGTCACCGGCGAGCACGGCGCCGTTCTGGAGCCGGCCGCGCACGCGCGCGTGCTCGCTGTCGTAGGCCGACTCGACGGCGGAGGTCAGGCGCAGGGCCGCGGCGTTCTGGGCGGCGGCGGCGCCGGCCAGCTCGGGCATCCGGGCCTTGAGGGAGTCGAGGACGCCGTGGGCGGTGCGGGCCAGGGTGTGCTGGCGGGCGCCGGGGTCCTGGGCCTGTTGCAGGAGCCAGGCGCGCAGCGGGGCGACCGCGGTGGCCGGGAGCAGCCCGCCGCCCCACGCGGACTCGGGCAGCTCGGGCACCGTGAACCGGGGCACGTCGCCGAGTCCGGCCTTGGTGAGGAGGGCGCCGTACTGCCGGGAGACCTCGGAGACGACCTGGTGCGGGACCCGGTCGAGGACGGTCACCAGGGTGGCGTCGTACTCCTTGGCGGTGCGCAGCAGATGCCAGGGGACGGCGTCGGCGTAGCGCGCGGCCGTCGTGACCATCACCCAGATGTCGGCGGCGCAGATGAGTTCGGCGGCGAGGACCCGGTTGTCGACGACCAGGGAGTCGATGTCGGGGGCGTCGAGGAGGGCGAGTCCGCGCGGGAGGCTGTCGACGGTCTCGACGCGCAGCACGCGCTCGGGTTTCTCGCCGGGGAGGAAGGGGTCGTCGCCGGGTTCCTGGTTCGGTACCCACACGCGCGTGAGGTCGGGTAGCACGCGCATGCCGCTGAACCAGTGATGGTCCTCCGGATGACAGACCAGGACCGGCGTGCGGGTGGTCGGCCGCAGCACGCCCGCCTCACTGACCCGGCGGCCCACCAGAGAGTTGACGAGGGTCGATTTGCCGGCACCGGTCGATCCGCCCACGACGGCCAGAAGCGGCGCTTCGGGCTCTTTGAGGCGGGGCACCAGATAGTCGTCGAGCTGGGCGAGCAGTTCGTCGCGATTGGCACGCGCGCGTGCGGCCCCCGCCAGGGGCAACGGAAAGCGTGCGGCGGCGACACGGTCGCGCAGTGCGGAGAGTGTGTCGAGCAGCTGAGGCCGTACGTCCAAGGTCACCACATGCGAAGAATGCCCAATTTTAGGGGAATTCTGAAGCATATAGACATGTCTGCGCGCCGACAGAACACAACGGGCGGAAGGGACGACTGGGACGGAGGCACAGTCCAGGCATAACGAGTGCACAACACCCGGTGCGTCAGGCGCCAAAAGCGATGCACGATTCGCACCTGCCTGCGATTATCAGGACCGCTTCACCGAACCTCCACATTGAGCCACGGAGGCGAAGCAACCGGGACGAGGACCGGGGAGTTCTATCCTTGTCCCCGGCAACGTCACGGACCGGCCCGACAGGGGCAGGACGTACGAGGCCAGCACAGCCGGCCCCCGTAGCTCAGTGGATAGAGCAGGCGCCTTCTAAGCGCTTGGCCGCAGGTTCGAGTCCTGCCGGGGGCGCTCTCTTATGGGCTGGTCAACGGCCTGGGCGACCGCTGCGGCCCGTTCCCCGATCTGGGCGAGATCCGGGGCGACCGCAGCCAAGATCGTGACTTGTAGCTGTGCGCCGCGGTCGCGGCCGTCGTAGCGGACGCGGAGCCGGAAGGCATCGAAGATCTCGCGTTTGAGGGCGTCCGGGAGCCCGGCGAATCGGAAGCCGAGCTGTGGGATCACTTCGAGTAGCGCGGGGTCACCGGGACCATCGGGTGCCGATTCCGTCCGAAAGACGTCCATCGGAGCGAGGGCCGCTCGACGCTTGTGCTCAAGAACGTCGAAGCGTTTCCGGATCCCCTTACGGAACTCCGCGGCGGTCTCGGGGTCGCCCTCGTCCTCGTCCGGGGAAGCCAGCTGGTCGAGCAGGAGCTCCTTGCGACGGGCGAGACTGTCCGCCTCATTTTGGAGGCGCTGAATGTCGGCCGACCGGTCGGGGCCGGTGGCTGTTGCAGCCGCAGCGATGGCCGCCTCGAGGAACTGGCGGCGCTGAGGGCCGAAGATGTGGTCTTCGAAGAAGGTGTGGATGGCTTCGAGCATGACGCGCTCGCTGATCCAGACCGCTTTGGGGTGGGAGGCGTACCAGTCGGCGTCCTGGTGCTGATCTTTCTTGGGCTGGCAGGCGTAGCACGAGCGGCCCTTGCTGTCCTTGCCGTACATACGGTGGTCGCACAATGCGCAGAAGAGATAGGAAGGCAGGACGTAGGAGCGATCAGCGGAAGCTGCAGCGGCGCGGGCCGCTCGCTCCTTCGTGACGCCGGGGTGGGCAGAGGCGGCAGGCCAAGCCGCGTCGAAAAGCTGTCGGGTGACGAGGGGTTCGTGGGTGGGGCGCGGTGACCAGACCCATTCACTGACGGGGTTGGCACGGTTGCCGCGCTTCTTGCGGGCCTTGCGGTTCCCCACCTGATAGCCGGCGTACTTGGGATTCTCCAGGATGGAGCGGCCGCGGAGGCGGTCCAGCGGTGCTTGGTGGTGTCGGCCCGGTTGGGCTGGGGCGGCGGATATTTGTCCAGGTCGGCGTTCAGCTCGGTGGCGATGCGTGCGTAGCCGAGTTTCTGGAGCACGCGCATCCGGAAGATCTCGGTGACGACAGGGCCGCGCCTCGGGTCGGGAATCAGCCGGTGCTTGGTCAGCCCTTGCTCGCGCTTGGCGGGCACCGGGTGCGGGACTCGTTCGGCGCGATAGCCGTAGGGCGGTTTGCCGATGTTCCAGCCCTGCTCGATGTGCTGGATGAAGCCGTCCCAGGACAGCTCCAGCATTTGCAGGACGTACCACTCGGAGACGGCCTGTTTGACGCGGCGTGTCAGCGGGTCGCGGGGCGCTGGGGCGCACACGAACAGGGCCTCCTGAACAGCTCGTTGGTGTCGAGTCACCGAGCAGCAGGAGGCCCTGGTGCAGCAGTCTTGCGTGCCGATGGCCGGGCAGTCCGGTGCGGTCACCTGGGAGTGTGACTGTCTGGCCCACCGGTTCGGAAACGCCGCCGACAATCTGACGCGGAGTGGGCCCGGGTGCTGCCGCTGCTGCCAGTGCCGGTCTGGATGCGCGGCCGGGGCGGCCGGCCGGAGGCATATTGCCACCAGGCCATGCTCGATGCGATCCGGTATCTCGTGGACAACGGGATCAAGTGGCGGGCGATGCCCGCCGACTTCCCGCCGTGGGACCGCATCTACGCATGGTTCCGCCGCTGGCGCGACAACGCCCTGGTCAAGGAGCTCCACGACCGGCTGCGAGGCCGGGTCCGCGAGGAACTGGGGCGGGACGCGCAGCCGACGGCCGCAGTGATCGACTCGCAGTCCGTCAAAGCGGACGCCGTCGTCGGCGCGGACAGTCGCGGCTTCGACGGCGGCAAACTCATCAACGGCCGCAAGCGGCACGTCGTGGTCGACACCCCTGGCCTGCTGCTGGGCGTCATGGTCACTGCCGCGGACATCGGCGACCGCACCGCCGCGAGGGTCCTGCTCAGGAAGATCGCCGACGCCCACCACCGCCTGGAACTGGTCTGGGCTGATGGCGGCTACACCGGCAGCCTCGTCGAGTACTGCCTGGCCACGTTCGCCCTGGTCCTGGCGATCGTCAAACGCAGCGACGACATGCGTGGTTTCGTCGTGCTGCCCAAGCGGTGGATCGTGGAGCGTCTCTTCCACCTAATGCGAAGCCGTCGCCTGGTGCGCGACTTCGAGCGCCGCACCGCCAGTGCCGAGGCGATGGTCTACTGGTCGATGACGCTCCTCATGAGCCGTCGCCTGACTGCGAAGCGACGGCATCGACCAGAGTGAACTGGCCCGGCTGCCGCTCGGCGAGCCAGCCGCGCGCGACCAGCCGTTTCGCCTTCGACCGCAGTGCCTCCACTTTGGCCGGCACCACGTCCATGCCGAACGCCGCAGCCATTTCCTGACAGGCCAGCGGCCCTTGACGGACCCGGGCCCGGTCGGCGAGCACCTGCAGAATGCGCTGATAGTCCACCGACAGCACCGACCAGGCCAGTCCCTCACGCCACACCGGCACCTGCGACTTCGCTGCGGGCGGCGCTGACGATGTCTCCTCGACCTGTCTCATGGCCGACGCTGTCCCATCACTCTGGGGTGGTCTTGCCCGGACTCGTCCACGGGAGTCAGCACCTCGCCGACCCGCGAGCGGGCGATGGCCCACTCCTGCCATTCCCGCTCGGCCACGGCCAGTTCGGCCTGGCTGCGGTCGGCCTCTTCCCTCAGCCCGTCCACGCGACGGCGGGCCGCGACCTCACGCTGTTCCAGCAACCCCACGACCGACGGCATCCACGACCTCCACCGGAGCAACGACACGACACGCCACCACTCCCACGGAATCACCGGCCCTATGCCTGACCAGCTAAAACGCCGCTTTCAGGTTCGGAAAGACAACGACGTCCAATTCACCGAGCGCCCCATCGGACCGAACCCTGAAGCAAGCAGGCTGCTTCAGCGAACTCGACCGGCATCCCGTAGGACGAACCGAAGGTTGGGATGGGCCGGATCCGGGAAAGGTTCACCACGCGGCAGCGCCGGGGCGAGCGCAGTGAACACGCGTTCCATCACCTGGTCGGTGTATCCGGCCAACGTGTCCGACGCCTGCAGTAGCACCCCACCCTCCTGCAGGGAAATCACGCGGTGGAAGGCTCCGGAGGCCGCCAGCACCCGCGGGCCGCCCAGTCGGATCGCCAGTTCCTGAGGGCACACCGTGACCCACGCGTAACCACGCAGGAAATCCCGGGCCTCTGGCAGGGATTCATCCAGATCGCGCGTCAAGGCGGCCTCGATGTTCGACCAGTCCGAAAAGGAGTCCCTTTCGATACGGGCGAACGCCGGATTCAGGTCGTCGAGCGCTTGAGCGAAGAAATCGACGAGTGCCGTGCAGTACTTCACATCGGACAGCATCGAAGACCCCGCTCGGAGGGCCACGACGAACTGTGACCATTCTCCTTCCACCGGGAAGTAGGAACACTGCACTCGTGCGAGGACATCATCGCCGTAGAACTCCGTGACAGCCCATTCAGGGCTCTTCGCGAGTTCCTCGTCCAGCCGTCTGCGGTTCCTGCCCAGATGAGTGATGTGAGTGCGTCGGCTGTCCTCGGACTGCCGGATGGACGTCCCGGTGTGTACGCCGTGCTCGGTCCGCTCCTCCTGTCGGACGAGTTCGGCGAGCGGCCCGGACAACGCTCTGTGGAACCAGTTGACCACCGCTGCGCCCCGCTCAGTCGCGCCGAGCGGGCGGAGGGTCGCCTCCATGTACACATCCATACGTCACTCAGCTTTCTCATGCGGCTTCGCTCCTCCGGAGCCGCCGCCCACGATACGTGGGCGGCGAGCCATCGTCCGAGACACCTCAGCACATGCCAGCCACGAGGCAGGAAGGCCCCTTGGACAGGATGTTCCCCACGGCCATTACGATGGAGAAGATCGTCACGCCCCCGCCAACCGCGACGGCTTCGCCTCTGTAGTCGCCGCCGGGCGAGCCCGGGCCGTAGGTTCCGGTCGCAGATGGTGTCGGTTCGGCCGTCGGAGTGCGTGTCGGCTTCTGGAGGTCGGTCGGCCCCGGGCTGGGCCGCGGTGTGGGTTCGTCGTCATCGTCGTCATTGAGGCCGTAGTACCGCATTCCCGGGAAGTCGCCTCTGGACCACACAGCGCCTCTGTACCTGCTCCAGGTGAATTCCTTTCTGGCGATGGACGGGCCGCTTTGGACGGCTCGGGTGTCTCCCTCGCTCCGGAGGTATTTCCTGAGTTTGTTCACATAGTTGGTGAGCTGGTCCGGGCCGTCTCGGAACGCGTACGTATCATCCTTGCCCTTTCCGGGATTAGGCTTTACCTCCCAGATGTAGACGCGCCCCTTGGCCCAGAGAATGACATCCGCTTCACCGTCCGATCCGTCTCGCTTCTTCCGATGGCCTTCCGGGATGTGATTGAAGGTTTTCGATCCCTCTCCGATGTCCACCGTGACGTACCCGTCGATGTTGTGGGCCTGCGCCCACTCCGCAGCCGCCTGTCCGGTCTTGCAAACCGCTACGTCGTGCGGACTCCCCATGGCACCCATGGCCGCACCGGTACAGGCTGTGCCCAGGTTGGAGATCCCTCCGTTGCGGACGACTGTCTTGCCCTGCTTGTCCTTGCCCTTGCCGCTGTCCGAGCCGCCACCCGCAGGCGGGGTGAACGGCGTCGCAGCCGTGTTCTGCCCACCATCGGGGCAGATGTCCTTCGGGCACAGCCCGGTCGGGTCGCTCTCGGTGATGGGGTTGTTGTTCGCGTAGGCGTACCCGTTCATCTGCAGCGGATCGGCGATGTTGAACACCGGGTCGGCCGAGATGAAGCGTCCCGTGTTCTGGTCGTACTCCCGGGCGCCCATGTGGGTCAGGCCCGTGTTGGTGTCGTCGATGCCGACGCCGAGATAGGTGTGCTGGTTGGGCCAGGTGGACGGCTTGGTGCCACGAGTCTCGCCGTAGGGCTTGAAGGCACGGCGGGTGACGGTCTGGTCCTTGCCCAAGTCGACGGCGATGGTCGCGGTGTCGAGTTGGTCGGTGAGCAGGCAGCTGAGTTTGTGGCCGGTGGTCGAGCCGTTGGTGGTGCGGATGACCGTCGGGGCGCCTGACTGGCTGTAGGTGCGGACGGCGTTGGTGGGTGTGCCGGCGCCGTCGGTCATCACCTCGGTCTCGCCGAGGTAGAGCGTGGTCCCCGCAGAGGAGTGCTGGAGGATGCGGTTGCCGTCGGCGTCGTAGATGTACTGGTTCGTGGTGCCTTCGGCAGTGGCGGTGTCCAGTTTCTCCTCGGCGGTCCACGTCAGGGACTGGTCCTGGGTGGCGCCGGGGCGGCTCTTGGTATTGCCGGCCGCGTCGTAGGCGTAGGGCTGGGTGCCAGTGGTGGTTCCGGCCTTGGCGCTGGTGACGCTGGTGAGGGTGTGCGGCTGGGTCAGCGTCGACTGGCTGGTGCCGTTGCCGGTGACGAGCTTGCCGTAGCCGTATGTGCGGGTGATGTCCTGGGCCGCGTCCAGGCCGCTCGCCGTGGCGTGCTGGGTCTGGGTGGCCCGGCTGCCGATGGCGTCGAAGGTGTACGAGTCCCAGTAGGTCGTGCCGGTGCCCGTCGCGACCGTGCTGATGTCCGGTGCGGCATTCGCCAGCGACGTCTTCAGCGCGTCGTCGGGTGCCGTGGCGTCAGTCTGGTTGTCCGGGGCGTTGGCGACGGGACCGGCGGAGCGCTGCCCGTCGCTGCGGTACCCCCAGGTCGTCCCGCCGGCGGACTTGCATCCGGTGCCGCCGGTGCCCGGTGTGATGTTCGAGGTCCAGGCGTGGACCAGTTCACCCATGGCGTCGTAGGTGAAGCACTGGGTGTCCCACGTGGTGGACGTCGTGGTGGCGGCGCCGGTGGCCTCGGAGGTGACGTTGCCCGCCGCGTCGTACGAATAGCGGGTGTCGGCAAGGCGGTGTGGGCCGGCGGTCTCCCGGTCGCTGACGGTGCGCTGGACCCGGCCGGTGTGGTCGTCGATGAAGTTGGTGGTCCAGATCCGGTAAGGCTGCGGGCCGGTGACGGTGCGCAGGGCTTCGCCGTAGGGTGAGTAGCTGATGTCCGCGGTATACCAGGACAGGCCCGAGGTGGATTCGGCCAGGCCGTCGCTGTCGTATCGGGTGATCACTTCTTCTCGGGCGAGCCCGCCGGGCGTGGCGGGCAGAGTCGTGCTGCGCGGCTTGCCTGTCGGCGTGTAGGTGTAGGCGTACTGGTACGTGCCGGCCACACCGTTGGTGATGGGTGAGGTGTTGGGGATGACGATGTCGCGGCCGGTCACCCGGTATTCGGCGTCGTAGCCGGCGATGCGGTTGACGTAGTCGCCGCTGGCGTCGTGGCGGGTGGTCGCGGCGAGCATTCCGTTGGCGCCGGGCAGGGTGTCGTACTCCCATTCGCGGGTCGGTGCCGCGGTTTCGCTGCCCTCGCGCGTGGCCTTGATCCGGCCGATCGTGTCGTACTCGGTGTATACGGCCTTGTCACGTCCCTCGACGGCTTTGGTACGGCGGTCGAGGTCGTCGTAGCCGAAGGAGGAGTGGCCGGTGTCGGGATCGTAGGAGTCGGTGAGGCGGCCGCGGGCGTCGTACTCGTAGCTCCAGGTGTTACCCGCCTCGTCGGTGACCTTCTTGCGGTTGCCGCGGGCGTCGTACTCGTAGACGGTGTCCCGCCACTGGCTCAGGTCGGATTTGGTGTAGTGCTGGATGCGGGTGACGCGGCCGAGGGCGTCGGCCCAGGTCTTGGTGGCGGGGGTGGCGCCGTCGGCGGGCTTGGCGATGGTGTAGTCGTCGCCGTAGGTGGTGGCGGGCTTGGCCCTATCTCGCGGACACTCGCGTATGCCGGGAAACGCGACGGGCCCATGTGCCCATCCCCTGGCGCGGCCTGCCGTCAACCACTCGAGCTGGCGCCCATACCCACGGCCAGTCGCTCGGCCCCGAACACGGACGAGCACACGGCGCAACGCGAGATCATCACGTCACCCGACACGCTTCTTCGGCAGATGCATTGCCATCGTCACGACGAGCGAATCTCCGCAGGTCACAGGGGGCACGGCGCAACCAGCCCTTGATTGCGGCTCCTGCCGGGGGCGCCCACTCCGCAGCCATCCTTAATCCCCGGGAAACCGCAGGTCATACGCGCCTTCGGGGCCGTTCAGGCAGAGCTTCGCCGATCACGGGCGCGGGCGCCGCGGGCAGCCGAGAAAGGGCTTGTTGTCGACGTCGTACGCCGACTTCCCGCAACAGCCGCCCGCCCACACTGTCGGTCAGGACAGCGAGCCCTGTTCGCAGACCCGACGGGCGACATCGCGGAGCTTGATGTTGTTCTCCTGCGAGTAGCGGCGCAGTACGTCGAAGGCCTGGTCCTCGGTGAGGCGGTGGCCACCCATCAGGATGCCCATGGCCTCGCCGATCAGGTGACGGGTGGCGACGGCCTGTTCCAGCTGGGCCTGGGTGCGGGCGCTGGAGAAGGCGACCGCCGCGTGGGAGGCCAGCAGCCAGCCGGCCAGTTCGCCGGCCTCGGTGAAGGCACCGGGCCGGCGGGAGTAGATGTTCAGCGCGCCGAGTTCCTCGTCCTCGGTGTACAGCAGGAAGCCCATCATGCTGCCCACGCCCAGCCGGTGGGCCTGGGGGGCGAATTCCGGCCAGCGGGACTGCTCGCGGGTGAGGTCCCGGATGCGGAACACCCGCTCCCCGTTCTCGGCGTGGGCCACGTCGAAGCATGGGCCCTCACCCAGCCGCTCCTGGAGCCGGTCGCTGTCCACGACCAGCTGCTCCGTGGGGGCGAGTGTCCGCACTTCCTTGCCGCGCAGCACCAGGATGCCGGCCGCGTCGCAGCCCTCCACCAGCTCCGTGGCCGAGCCGGTGATCCGGGCCAGGGTGGCGTCGACCGACTCCTGTGCCAGCAGGTCCCGCGCCATCGACGCCAGCTTCTGTGCGAACCGGGCCCAGTCCATCGTGTCCGCCGCCTTTCGGTCCGTCCGGCTCTCAGCATGCCATGGGGCGGGTTCCGGCCCGGGGGAACGGCCCTGACATCGTTGTCAACAGTCTCCTGTGCCGTTGGGTGCGAGATGCCGGGCATCTCGCACCCAACGGCACAGGAGACCGGGAGGCTCAGGTCCGGTCGACCAAGTCGCTCAGTGTCGCGGCCAGTTCGCCCACCGACTGTTCGCGCAGGAGGTGGTGGGCGGGCACCGGGATGTTCAGGGCCGACTCCAGGGTGCGCTGGAGGGTCAGGGCCGTGAGGGAGTCGATGCCCTGGGTGTAGAGGGGGCGGTTGCGGGCGATGCGGTGGGCCGGAGGGATGTCCAGGTGCTGGGCCAGATTCCGGCAGAGGAACGTCTCGAACGCGCGCCGGCGGTCGTCGCCGGGAGTCTCGCGCAGAGCGCCCAGGTCGAGCGTGGTGGTCGGGGTGGCTGGCACGGTCTCATCGTCCTTTCGTGGGGCGTGGGCGTGGCTGGGAACTGCGCAGTGCGCGGGGGTCGGGGCCGGGGCGCGGACCGGCCCCGTCGGACCACGTCAGGTGGAAGCGCCAGCGGCTGAGCCGCCAGCCGTCCGGGGTGCGGACCGCCTCGCCCTCGCTGTGGCCGCCGATGTCGAAGCGGCCGTCCGGGTCCGGACCGTCGTCGTGGTGCACATGGGACGCGACGAGGTGGATACGGATCCGGGCGGTGTCCCCGTCGACCCGGATGCCGTAGTTGGCGGCCAGGTGGTGGGTGCGGGCGAAGCGGGACTTGCGGTCGTAGTGGAAGGCGGCGGCCTGGTCGCGGCCCTCGACCGTGCCGACCGGGAACTCCAGCCGGCAGTCCGGGGTGAAGACCGTGGCCGGCCAGGCGGGGTCGAAGCCGTGTTCGTCCTGGGTGTCGAGCAGGGTGATGTAGCGGTCGATCAGTTCGGCGACGGCCGCGCGGTCCGCGAGTACGGCGAACTCGGCGCGCAGGGCGTCGAGTTCGGCACGCAGTTCGAGGACCGTGCCGGCGCGGTCGAGGGACGGGGACGTCATGGGATCCGTGGCTCCAATTCGGGTGAGGGGGCCGGTCAGGCCGCTGGGCTGCCCGCGAGACGCCAGCCGCGGGGGTCGCGGTGCGCCGCGAGGCGTTCCGGGCGGCGCCAGCCGGCCACCGGGCGGGACTCCAGCGGGCACGGGTCCGCCGCGGCCAGGGCGGCCGCACGGGCGAGCAGGACGGTGGTCAGCGCGGCCAGTTCGGCGGGGCTCGCCGCGCCCCTGACGACCTTGATGACCAGGGCGCCGTCCGTGCCGACCGTGCCGTCTGCGCTGCCTGTGCCGCCTGCGACGCTGCCTGTGCCCGCCGCCGCACTCACCGCGGCGGGTCGCGCCGCACTCACCGCGGCGGGTCGCGCCGCGGTCACTGCGGCGGGTTGCCGTGCTTGCGGCACGGCAGGTCGGCCTGCTTGCCGCGCAGCATCGCGAGGGCGCGGATCAGGGTGCCACGGGTCGCCCGCGGGTCGATGACGTCGTCGATCAGACCGCGTTCGGCCGCGTAGTAGGGGTGCATCAGCTCGGCCTGGTACTCCTTGATCTTCTGGGCGCGGGTGGACTCGGGGTCGTCCGCCGCCGCGATCTCCCGGCGGAAGATGACGTTCGCCGCGCCCTCGGCGCCCATCACGGCGATCTCGTTGGACGGCCAGGCCAGCGCCAGGTCGGTGCCGATGGAGCGGGAGTCCATGACGATGTACGCGCCGCCGTACGCCTTGCGCAGCACCAGGGAGATGCGCGGCACGGTGGCGTTGCAGTAGGCGTAGAGCAGCTTGGCGCCGCGCCGGATGATGCCGTTGTGCTCCTGGGCGACGCCCGGCAGGAAGCCCGGTACGTCGATCAGGGTGACCAGCGGGATGTTGAAGGCGTCGCAGAACTGCACGAACCGCGCGGCCTTCTCGCTGGCGTCGATGTCCAGGACGCCGGCGAAGGAGGCGGGCTGGCTGGCGACGACGCCGACGACCTCGCCGTCCAGCCGGGACAGCGCGCACACCACGTTGGTCGCCCAGCCGGGCTGGATCTCGAAGTAGTCGCCGTCGTCGACGATCTCCTCGATGACGGACCGGATGTCGTAGACCCGGCCGGGGTCCTCCGGGACCAGTTCGAGGAGGTGGTCGGTGCGCCGGTCGGCGGGGTCCTCGGTCGGCACCCGGGGCGGCAGGTCGCGGTTGTTGGACGGCAGCAGCGACAGCAGGTGCCGTACGTCCTCCATGCAGCTGCGTACGTCGTCGTAGGCGAAGTGGGCCACGCCGGAGGCGGTGGCGTGGACGTCGGCGCCGCCGAGGTCGTTCTGGGTGATCTCCTCGCCCGTCACCGCCTTGACCACGTCCGGCCCGGTGATGAACATCTGGGAGATGTCCCGGACCATGAAGACGAAGTCGGTCAGGGCCGGCGAGTAGGCCGCGCCGCCCGCGCACGGGCCGAGCATCACGCTGATCTGCGGGATCACCCCGGAGGCGCGGGTGTTGCGCTGGAAGATGCCGCCGTAGCCGGCGAGGGCCGAGACGCCCTCCTGGATCCGGGCGCCGGCTCCGTCGTTGAGGGACACCAGCGGGGCCCCCGCCGCGACGGCCATGTCCATGATCTTGTGGATCTTCTGGGCATGGGCCTCGCCGAGGGCGCCGCCGAAGATGCGGAAGTCGTGCGCGTAGACGAAGACGGTACGGCCGTGGACCGTGCCCCAGCCGGTGATCACACCGTCGGTGTACGGCCGCTTCTTCTCCAGGCCGAAGCCGGTGGCCCGGTGCCGGCGGAGCATCTCGACCTCGTTGAACGACCCCTCGTCGAGCAGGAGTTCGATACGTTCGTACGCGGTGAGCTTGCCCTTGGCGTGCTGGCGCTCGGTGGCGAGCGGGTCGCCGTGCCGGGCGGCCTCCTTCATCAGGCCGAGCTCCTCGATCCGCTCGGCGGCGCTCCACTGGCCGCGATGTTCACGGTCGTGCAGGCTCGGGCGGCCGGTTTTCTGTTCGAGTGACATTGGTGGGTCACGCTCCCCAGTCGGATACTCCGGTGGTCGTGCCTTCGGCGCCCCGGTGCACGGGCACGCCCACGGTGCCGTCGGCGTCCAGGTCGACGGTCTGTCCCGCGTACAGCGCGACCGGCGGCACCCAGCGCACGGTGACCTGCTCCGGCGCCCCGCCGCGCACCGCGACGGCCGCGTTGTGCCGGGGCCCCGACGGCAGGTCGAGCAGCGTCCAGCCGGCCGGCCTGCGGTGCGGGTCGGCACCCAGGTAGTCGTGGCCGGGGTCGCGGGACAGACCGGTGCCCAGCGCCTTGAGATAGGCCTCCTTGCGGGTCCACAGCCGCCCGAAGGTCGCGCGCCGTTCCCCGGCGTCGTCGAGCGCCGCCAGCTCCGCCTGCTCCCCCGGGTGCAGCGCCGGGGTGCACACCTCGACGGTCTCGGCCCGCGGCAGCCGCTCCACGTCGGCGCCGACGACCGTACGGGAGAGGGCGACCACGGCCATGCCGTGGCTGTGCGCCAGCGAGAAGTGCAGCGGCGGGTCGGGGTGGGCGACCGCCGGGCGGCCGTGCGGTCCGGCGCAGCCCGGGCAGGGCTCCCGCACGAACGGCACGTCCTGCGGGGCCAGCCCCAGGTAGGCCCCGAGGAGCCGGCGCAGGGCGACATGCGCGGAGGCGTACGTCACCCCGTCCGTGGGCCGGACGAAGGACGCGGTCCGCCTGCGCTCCGCCTCGCTCAGCTCGGTCAGGTCGAGCAGTTCGGCCGCGGTCTCCAGCGGCGCCCGGCGGACCATCCAGACGTCCAGCTGCCCGGCCGCCGGCAGCCGGGGCCCGGCCGCGAGGGTGACCGCGCCGAACTCCAGGACCGGCATCTGCCCGATCACCTCGGGCTCGGCACGTCGTGCGCGACGAGGTGGTGCTCGCCCTTCCCGGCGTGCTTGTGCGGGCTGTCCTCCGGGCCGAGCTGTCCGGCCAGGCACTCGACCAGCTCGGCGGCGCTGTTGGCGCGCAGCAGCCGGTTGAGGTTGACGTCGACGCGCAGTGCGGCCTCCATCCGCCGCTGGAGCTCCAGGCCGTTGATGGACCCGATGCCCAGGCTGTTCATCGGGCGGCCCACGGTGTCGATGTTCTCGGGTGACACCCGCAGCACCCGGGCGAGTTCGCCGCGCACGTACGCGTCGATGATCCGGGTGCGCTCGGTGAGTCCGACGGAGGCGAGGTGCGCGAGGCTGGGCGGGACCACCTCGACGATCTGGTCGCGCTCGAACTCGTAGTCCAGGTCGTCGAGTTCGTCCTCCAGGTCGTCGAAGACCCAGGTCTGCGTTGTCTGGTCCATGGTCATTCCCCGTCGTGGAGTGAGGAGGGTGGGGTACGGATCAGGCCGGTGAGGCCGACGAGCAGGCCCAGGAAACCGAGCACGGCGACCAGGGTCAGCGCGGGCCGGCAGGCGGCGGCCGCGGCGGCCGGGCCCGGGGCAGCTGCGGGTGCGTATGCGGCGAGCAGGGCGGCGACCAGCGCGACCGTGACGACCGCGGCGAGCTGTACGGCCGTCTGGTACAGGCCGCTGCCGGTGAGCCGGTCGGCGGCCGCGAGGCGGGACATCGCCTGCATGTTCAGCGCGGCGAAGGACAGCACGAAGCCGGTACCGACCAGCAGGAGCGTGGGCAGCATCCGGCCCGGGTAGTCCAACGGCCATGGATCCGGCCGTAGTTGGAGCAGGTAGCCCGCGAAGGCGCTGGCGGCGCCGGCCACGATGAGGCGGGGGGCGCCGAACCTGGCGACCAGGCGGCCGGAGGCGAGCGCGGTGAGCGCCGGGGGTGCGGCGGCCGGGGTGAGGGCGAGGGCGGCGCGGAGGGGGGACCAGCCGGCGAGGGTCTGGGTCTGGTACGTCAGGACGAACAGGAGGCCCAGGTAGGAGCCGTTGAGACAGGCCGCGCCGGCCGCGGAGCGGAGCAGCGCGGGGTTGCTGCGCAGCGAGGGGCCGAGTCTGAGCAGGGGGTCGGCCGATCTGTGCTCGATCTGCCAGAACGCCACCAGCAGCAGTGCGGCCGCGCAGAGCGGCCCGACGGCTCTCGGGTCGCTCCAGCGGTGGCCGGGGATTTGCGTGATGCCCTGGACGAGGGCGAGGAGGGTTGCCAGGAGGGTGAGGGCGCCGGGGATGTCGTAACGGTGTGCCGTCGTGGTCATGGTGCGGCGCCGTGGGGGCTGGTCGCGCAGTTCCCCGCGCCCCTTTGGGGCGCCTGATGCCTCCCCTGGTATCAAGCGCAGCCCCAAGGCGAACAGCACCAGCACCACCGGGGCCGGGAAGGCGAACGCCCAGCGCCAGGACGTCTCCGTCAGCCAGCCCGAGAGGATCAGGCCCGCTGTGAAGCCGCCGGCGCCGAAAAGGGTGTAGACCGAGACCGCCCTGCTGCGGGGCCTGCCCTCGGGGAACGTGCTGGTGATGATCGCGAGGCCGGTGGGGGCCGTGAGGGCCGCGCAGAAGCCCTTGATCAGGCGGGTGGTGAGGAGCAGCCACGGGTCCTGGGCGAGGGCGCTGAGTACGGACGCGGCGGCGAAGGCGAGGAGTGCCGCCAGGTAGACGCGGCGGCGGCCGAGGAGGGTCACCACGCGGGCGCCGAAGAGGAGCAGGCCGCCGAAGCCGGCGGCGAAGCCGGTCATCGCCCACTGGGTGACGGTCGGCCCCGCTCCCAGGTCCGTGCCGATGGCGGGCAGCGCCACCACCGCCACGGACACCTCCAGCGCGTCGATGAGCATGTTGCCGGCGAGGAC
This sequence comes from Streptomyces sp. NPDC048254, assembly GCF_043201895.1. Classification (NCBI taxonomy): domain Bacteria; kingdom Bacillati; phylum Actinomycetota; class Actinomycetes; order Kitasatosporales; family Streptomycetaceae; genus Streptomyces; species Streptomyces sp. NPDC048254. Next base: position 474,732 of record NZ_JBICZJ010000001.1, on the reverse strand, counting down.
GAGCAGCAGGCCCCACAGCCGGGGGCCGAACCGCTCGTCCGGGCCGGCGGCGACCGGTGACGGAAGGGTCCTGGTCACCGCGTCACCCGAGGAGCGTGCCGCCGCTCGCGTCGACGAAGGAGCCGGTGACCCAGCGGGCGTCGTCGGAGACGAGGAAGGCGATGACGTCGGCGACGTCCTGCGGTTCGCCGACGCGGTTGAAGGTGGACAGCGCCGACATGGCCTCGACGGCCTCGGGGATGCCGAACACCGGGTTGCCGTTGCGGGTGATGCCGGGCGCGACGCTGTTCACGGTGATGCCGCGCGGTCCGAGCAGCTTGGCGTAGTGCAGGGCGAGTTGCTCCACCGCGCCCTTGCTCATGGCGTACGCGATCTCGTCCGGGTTGGCGAACCGGGTGAGCCCCGAGGAGATGTTCACGATCCGGCCGCCGTCGGGCATGTTGACCAGCGCCCGCTGGATGACGAAGAACGGCGCCCTGGCGTTGACCGCGAAGATCCGGTCGAACTGCTCCGGGGTGGTGTCCTCGGCCTTGACCCCGCCCATCACACCGGCGTTGTTGACCAGGATGTTCAGCTCGGTCTCGCCGGTGCGCTCCTTCAGCCCCGCCTCCAGGGCGAGGAACAGCTCGTGGACGTCGCCGGGGGTGCCGAGTTCGGCGCCTACGGCGAACGCCCGGCCGCCGTCCTTCTCGATCCCGGCGACCACCTCGGCGGCGGCCTCCTCGCTGGTGCCGTAGTGCACGGCGACCAGCGCGCCGTCGGCGGCGAGCCGCTCGGCGGTGGCCCGGCCCATGCCCCGGCTGGCGCCGGTGACAAGGGCGGTCTTTCCGGTCAGGTTGCCCATCTTCCTTCTCCTGCCAGTCAGTTGTGGTGATCGAGCGGTGGCCCGCGCGGTGGGCGCGAACCAGCGGCCGAGGGCCTCGCGCAGCCCGTCCGCCGAGCCGCCGGCCCAGGCGACGTAACCGTCGGGTCGTACGAGCACGGCCCCGAAGGAGAGCGGGCCGGTGTCCAGGGGCCGGGCGGTGACCGTGTCGACGGAGGCCGACCAGTCGCCGGCCGCCCCGGCCAGCGACTCGTCCGTCACGAGCAGCAACCCGCGTGCCGAGTGCAGCAGTTCGGCGGTGGTCGCCCCCGAGTCGAGGCTCAGCTCGGGCAGCCGTGCGCCGACGAGCCCGGTGAGCTCGTCGCCGTACCGCACGTCGAGCCCGCTGATCATCCCGGCGAGGTGCGCGCGGACCTTTTCGTACGAGGTGAGTTCGCCGACGACCGAGCGCACCGGGTCCACCTCGGGCCCGCCGAGCAGCAGCCGGGCCTGGGCGCGGATGTTGGAGAGCACCCGGCGCCCGACCGCGTGCCGTTCGTCGTGGTAGGTGTCCAGCAGCCGAGCCGGGGCCCGGCCGAGGACGGTGGCCGCTAGCTTCCAGCCCAGGTTGACGGCGTCCTGGAGGCCGAGGTTGAGGGCCTGGCCGCCGATCGGCATCTGCTGGTGGGCCGCGTCGCCGGCGAGCAGTACCCGGCCCGCGCGGTAGTGCTCGGCCTGCCGGGAGGCGTCGCCGAAGGAGTTGACCCACAGCGGAGTGCCGTGGGCGATGTCCTCGCCGGTGACGTCCCGCCAGGCGGTCGCGATGTCGGCGAACTCCGCGTCGCCCGAGCCGCGGGGCGGGGTGCCGAACCGGTGGACCATCACCCGGGTGACGCCGTCGCCGCGCCGGGCGGCGATGGCGAGCCCGTTCGGCAGCCGCTGGAACCGCCGGTTCGGGATGTCGATGCCGTCGACGTCGGCGCGGATCAGCTCCCGTTCGGCGTCGTTGCCGGGGAAGGGGATGTCCGCGAGCCGTCGTACGACGGAGTGCTCGCCGTCGCAGCCGACGGCGTATCCCGCGGTGAACTCCCGCCGTCGGCCGCCGTGTTCGGCGACGACGACCACCCGGTCCCGGTCCTGTCGCAGGGCGACGACGTCGTGGCCGCGCAGGACCCGTGCGCCGAGCCGCTCCGCCCAGGCGCCGAGGAGTTCCTCGGTGCGGGTCTGCGGGACCTTCCACTGTCCGGGGTGGCTGCTGGGCAGGGTCAGGTCCAGCGGGAGGCCGCCGAAGTGGCCGCGGGGTTCGTGGGGCGGCGGTTCGGGGTCGCCGAAGCCGCCGGGGCCGTCGAGCAGGCCGCGCTGCCGGAGCAGCTCCATGGTGCGGGCGTGCAGGGTGGACGCCCGCGACTGGGTCGTCGGGGCGTCCAGCCGTTCCAGTACGGTCACTTCGGCGCCGCCGAGGCGCAGTTCCCCGGCGAGCATCAGCCCGACGGGTCCGGCGCCGACCACCACGACGTGCGTCTCGACCGCGTCGGCACCGGCCATGGGTCAGCGCCTCGCTTCGGCGTACGCCTTGGCGTGGTTCAGGGTGGCGCGGCTGTTGGTGCTGAGCGCGCCCCGGACGTAACTGCGGGCCTCGGCGACACCCGCGTCCGGACCGAGGATCTTCTCGATGTTCTCGGGGCGCAGCACGACGGTGTGCTGCGAGGAGGCGAAGGTGCCCGCGTCGGTCTCGCGGAAGGTCCAGTAGCCGGTGTGCAGGTTCATCAGGGCCGGCAGGGTGGTCTGCTTGTAGGCGATCTTCCGGCCGTCCAGGCAGACCCGGTACGACTTGGTGGTGTGCGTGGAGCCGTCCTTGGCGCGGGTGTCCATCTCCAGGGTCTGCAGACCCGGGGTGTCCTCGGTGAGGCGGACGGTCGCCACGTGCGGCAGCCGCTCGGACCAGCGGTCGGCCTCGTTGACGAAGTCGTAGAGGTCCTTGGCGGAGCCGTCGACCTCGACGGTGTCCTCGAAGGAGAAGGTCAGCTCCTCGGAGGCGGTGGCGAGTTCGACGTTGGTCTTCAGCGCGGCCAGCTCGGAGCGGGAGTTGCGGTCCACGGCCTCGTCGATCCAGGCGAGCCCGGCCGGGTCGTCGTCGACGGCGGTGTAGTCGTGCAGCAGCCGGATCCGGGCGGTGGTGTCGTCGAGCGGCTCGATGATCCAGGTGCCGCCCATGCTCGCGACGGGCGGGGTGGAGACGGTCTGCCGGAAGGTGATCCGCAGACCGTCGGGGTCCAGCACCCGGCGCGAAGTCCAGTTCTTGGCCTCGCCGTTGGCGGTGGCCCAGATCCCGATGAGCTCCTCGCGGCCGGAGCGCTCCAGGTGGTCGACGTAGATGGTCGGCGGGAAGATCCGCGGCCAGTTGGCCACGTCGGCGATCAGCCGGTAGACCTCGGCGGCCGGCGCCGAGACGGTGATCTCGTGCTCGACTTCCTTGGACTCGGACATGGGTGAACTCCTAGAGGGTGCCGGGGGTTTCAGAAGTTGCCGAGGCCGCCGCAGACGTTGAGGGCCTGGGCGGTGATGGAGGCGGCGGTGTCGGAGGCGAGGTAGCCGACGAGTCCGGCGACCTCTTCGGGGGTGGAGTAGCGGCCGAGCGGGATCTTCGCCTGGAACTTGTCGAGGATGACGTCCTCGGTGGTGGCGTAGGCGGACGCGTAACCGGCGCGGACCCGCTGGGCCATGGGGGTCTCGACGTATCCCGGGCAGACGGCGTTGACGGTGATGCCGGTGGGGGCCAGCTCGTTGCCCAGGGCCTTGGTGAAGCCCACCACCCCGTGCTTGGAGGCGGAGTATGGTGCCCCCAGCACCACGCCCTGCTTGCCCGCCGTCGAGGCGATGTTGATGATCCGCCCCCGGCTCTTGTCCCGCATGCCGCCGGTGGTGAGGGCGGCGCGGGTGAGGCGGAAGACGCTGTTGAGGTTGGTCTCGACGACGTCGTACCAGAGCTCGTCGTCGATGTCGGCGGTCACTCCGCCGCCGGACCGGCCGGCGTTGTTGACCAGGACGTCGACGGTGCCGTAGCGGTCGACGGCCGCCTGGACGAAGTTCGCGATGGACAGCGCGGACCGGACGTCGAGGGTGGTCCCGTCGACCTCCAGTCCCTCCGCGCGGAGTTCCTTGACGGTCCGCTCCACGTTCGCGGCGTCGCGGGAGCCGATGAAGACGCGGTGGCCCTGCTGGGCCAGCAGCCGCGCCGAGGCGAGGCCGATTCCGCTGGTGGCCCCGGAGACCAGGGCGACCTTCTGCTGCTGTTCGGACATGTCTGCCGCTCCCTTTCAGGGCGTTCAGGTCTTTCGGGCATGGGGATGCCGCCGGCGCCCGGAACGAACGGGGGCGGGCGCCGGCGGCCGGAGGGGGACGGAGAGAGGTCGGTCAGGCCGCCGTGGCGGTGACGTCACCGAGCTGCGTGTTGACGAGGGCGAGCAGCTCGCGGGGGGTCTTCGCCTCGGTCACCACGGTGTCGTCGAGCGTGATGTCGTACTCCCGCTCGATGCGTCCGCAGGTCTCCAGGATGGCGAGCGACTCGTAGCTGAGCTCCTCGAAGTCGGTGTCGAGGATGTTCCCGTCGAGATCGACGCTCTCGTCGGCACCGGCGGCCTCCAGCAGGATCCGCTTGAGGTCGTCGAGGGTGAAGGACTGGGTGGCCACGGTGATCTTCCTTTCGGTTCTACGAATCGTTTCTACGAATCGGCTCTACGGATCGGCTCTACGAGGAACACCCGCCCTTCCGGCCCGGCGTGGGAGAGAGTGGTGGGCCGGAAGGGCGGGTGTGTCTTGAGGGCGGGGGCTGGGGGGATGCTTACCGGCGCTCGCAGGGTGCCGCCGGCTGAAGAGGAGCCGGCTGGGCAGCGCCCCGTAAGGGGCGCGGGGAACCGCGCGAGCAACCCCCGCGCGCCCGCGGCCGCGCCACCGCACAAGCCCCTACGGTCGTGGGCGGATCAGGCCCGCACGACCATCGCCGAGTTGAACCCGGCGTAGCCCCGCGCCAGCACCAGCGCCGTCCGTACCTCGGTCAGCCGCGGCTCCCCCACCACCAGGTCGAGGTCGTAACCCGCCTCCGGCGAGACATGCACCGTCGCCGGCACGAACCCGTCCCTGATCGCGAGCAGCGCCGTCGCCACGTCCAGCGGCGCCGCCCCCGAGTACAGCCGCCCGGTCATCGTCTTCGGCGCTGTCACCGGCACCCCGTGCGGCCCGAACACGTCGTTCAACGCGTCCGCCTCCACCCGGTCCAGCTCCGGCACGGCCGCCGCGTCGGCGAACACGACGTCCACGTCGGCCGCGTCCACGCCCGCGTCGGCGAGGGCCAGTTCGATGGCCTTGCGCAGCCCCGGCGGCCGCTCGCTGCCCGGCGCCGGATCGAACGTCGTGCCGTACCCGGCGATCTCCCCGTACACCCGGGCGTCCCGCCGCGCGGCCGTCTCCTCGGCCTCCAGGATCAGGATCGCCCCGCCCTCGCCGGCCACGTGCCCGGCCGCCGCCGGGTCGAACGGCAGGTATGACCGCTCGGGCTCCTCCGACGTGGACAGCCGCTCGCTGGCCAGCTGTGCCACCCACCCCCACGGGCAGATGGACGCGTCGATCGCCCCGGAGACGATGAGCTGGGTCCCCTTCCGGATCTGCCGGCGTGCGTGGGCCAGTGCCTCGAGCCCGCCCGCCTGGTCCGACACGACGACCCCGCTCGGCCCCTTCATCCCGTTGCGGATGGAGATCTGGCCGCTGTTGACGGCGTAGAACCAGGCGAACGACTGGTATGCCGAGACGAACTGGCTGCCCTGGCTCCACAGCTTCTGCAGCTCGCCCTGGCCGAACTCGAAGCCGCCGGAGGAGCTGGCGGTGACCACGCCCATGTCGTAGGCGGGCAGGTCGGCCGGGCTGACGTCCGCGTCGGCCAGCGCCCAGTCCGTCGCGACGAGCGCGAGCCGGGTCATGTGGTCGGTCTGGGCGAGCAGCCGGCTCGGCAGGTGCTCGCCGGCGCTGAACCCGGGGACCTCCCCGGCCAGTTTCGCCGGGTACCCGGACGGGTCGAACCGGGTGATCCGGGCGATCCCGCTCTTGCCGGCGCGGGCCGCCGCCCAGTAATCGGCGGTACCGAGGCCGTTGGGCGCGGCGATGCCGAGCCCGGTCACAACCGTGCGCGTGCTCATGCTGCCGCGCTCCTCTCCGGTCGGGCGAGCACCATCGCGCTCTGGAAGCCGCCGAACCCGCTGCCCACGGTGAGCACCGCGTCGGTGCGGTGCTCGCGGGCGGTGAGCGGCACGTAGTCCAGGTCGCACTCGGGGTCGGGGGTGTGCAGGTTCGCCGTCGGGGGCACGACGTGGTGCTCCATGGCGAGGACGGACGCGGCGATCTCGATGGAGCCGATCGCGCCGAGCGAGTGCCCGACCATCGACTTGATGGAGGACACCGGGGTCCGGTACGCGTGGTCGCCGAGGCTCTTCTTGAACGCGGCGGTCTCGTGCCGGTCGTTCTGCTTGGTGCCGGAGCCGTGCGCGTTGATGTAGTCGATCGCCTCGGGGTTGAGGCGGGCCTCGCCCAGCGCGACCGAGATCGCCTCGGCCATCTCGGCGCCGTCCGGGCGCAGCCCGGTCATGTGGAAGGCGTTGCAGCGCGAGGCGTACCCGGCGATCTCGGCGTAGATGTGCGCCCCGCGGCTGCGCGCCGCCTCCAGCTCCTCCAGGACGAAGACGGCCGACCCCTCGCCCAGCACGAACCCGTTGCGGGTGCCGTCGAAGGGGCGGGAGGCGTGCTCGGGGTCGTCGTTGCGCGGGGTGGTGGCCTTGATGGCATCGAAGCAGGCGAGGGTGATCGGGGAGATCGGGGCGTCGGTGGCGCCGGCGATCATCGCGCAGGCGGAGCCCTCCCGGATCAGCTCGACGGCGTGTCCGACGGAGTCGAGACCCGAGGTGCAGCCGGTGGACACGACGGTGGCCGCGCCCTCGGCACCCACCGACCAGGCCACCTCGGCGGCGAAGGAGCTGGGCACCAGGTAGTTGTAGAGGTGCGGGACGGCGTAGGTGTGGTCGACCAGTTCGAGCCGGCCGCCGTCGCTGACTACCCGGTACTCCTGGTCGAGGCCCATGGTCGCGCCGACCGCGCTGCCGATGGTGACCCCGACCCGGTGCGGGTCGGCGCCGGACAGGTCGAGCCCGCTGTCGGCGAGCGCCTCGCGGGCGCTGACGACGGCCAGCTGCGCCGCCCGGTCCATCCGGCGTATCTCCTGCGGGCTCAGCCCGTGCTCCTCCGGGTCGAAGTCGACCTCGGCGGCGACCCGGGACCGGAAGGAGGACGGGTCGAAGAAGGTGATGCCGCGGGTCGCGGTGCGGCCCTCGCTGAGCAGGTTCCAGAAGTTCTTCGTGCCGACACCACCGGGGGCGATGACCCCGACCCCGGTGATGACCACTCGCCTGGCGTTCACGCCCGGCCCTCCCAGTCGTAGAAGCGCGTGGCGACCGCGTCGGCGGGAGACCGCCAGGTGGCGGGGTCGTACGCCTGGATGAACGGCTTGAGGTCCTCGCTGATCCGCACGAACCGCGGGTCGGTCTTGGCCGACTCGATCAGCTCACCGCCGTTGTCGGTGTCGAAGTGCTGGAGGTGGAAGTACAGCCCGCGGTAGGCGAACAGCTCACGCCGCCGGGTGCCCATGAGGTGCGGCATCTCGGTCTCGTCGAACTCCTTGAACAACCGAGCGACTTCCTGACTGTGAGCCGGCTCCATACGAGCGACGATCAGGGTGCTGTGCATGGGAATCTCCTCAAAGGGGGGCCACTTGTCAGCGCCCCGCAAGGGGCAGCGCCCGAAGGGGCGCGGGGAACTGCGCGACCAGCCACGACGGCGGGGCAGCCGCACGACAACACGACGCGGCACTCTCTGCGGCGCCCTCAGTGGACCGGCCCGAACCACCGCTCAAGAGCCATCGGCAGATCCGCGTGACTACCCGGCGCGGCCCAGGCCACATACCCGTCGGGCCGCACCAGCACGGCCGTGGTCCCCGCGAGCGGGCTGTCGGCCGGCACCTCCGCCACCGCCGTCACCACGTCCACCCGGTCCCGCCACGCCCAGGCCCGCTCCCGCAGCCGCGCGTTGTCGGCGAGGTCGAGCAGCACACCCCGCCCGGCGCGCAGCGCCTCCGTGCTGGAGGCCACCCTCTTGTGGCCCGCGAGCGGCACGTTCGGCAGCCGCCGGCCCAGCAGCGCGCCCGCGCCCCCGTCGAGGTCGTAGTGGATCTCAAGGCCGGAGACCATCGCCGCCAGGTGCTTGCTGACCTCGGGATAGCGGATCAGCTCGTTCAGCACGTCGCGCAGCGGCTGCACCTCGGGCCCGGACAGGAACAGCAGGCCCTGCGCCCGGGTGTTCATCATCAGCCGCTGCCCGACCGGGTGCCGTTCGTCGTGGTACGTGTCGAGCAGCGCCTCGGGCGCCCGGCCGCGCACCACCGCGCCCAGCTTCCAGCCCAGGTTCACGGCGTCCTGGATGCTCGTGTTCATGCCCTGGCCGCCGGCCGGCAGATGGATGTGCGCGGAGTCCCCGGCGAGCAGGATCCGGCCGCGCCGGTACTCGGTGACCAGCCTCGTGCCGTCGCCGAAGGAGGACACCCACACCGCCTCGGCGTGCGAGATGTCGTCGCCGGTCAGCCGCTGCCAGGCCGCCGCGGCCTCCGCCCAGGTCGGCGGCTTCTCGCGGCGCTGCGGCGGGGTGCCGCGCTCGCAGATGATCAGCCGGGTGATGCCGCCGGGCAGCGGCCCGACCATGACCATCCCGCCGGGCAGGGTCTCCCCGATCATCCGGGGCTCCAGCTCGATACCGCGCACGTCGGCGAGGTACATCTCCAGCGTCGACGGCGTGCCCGGGAAGTCGAACCCGGCGGCCTTGCGGATGGTCGAGCGGCCGCCGTCGCAGCCCACCAGGTACTCGGCGCGCAGCCGGTGCACGCCCTCGGGGCCGCGCACCTCGACCTCGACGCTGTCCTCCTTCTCCTTGACGGACAGCACCTCGTGCCGGCGCCGGATGTCCGCGCCGAGCCGGCCGGCCCACTCCTCCAGGACGGTCTCGGTGACCGACTGAGGGATCGTTTTGGCGGCTTGGTGGGCGCCGTCGAGGACACCGAAGTCGACCGGCAGGCCGCCGAAGTGACCCACGTTGCTGACCTCGATGTCCCCGAAGCGGGGCAGCAGTCCGCGCTGGTCGAAGACCTCCATGGTGCGGGCGGTGAAGCCGAGGCCGCGCGACTCTCCGGTGCGCGCGGGCAGCTTCTCCAGAACGATGACGTCGGCGCCCGCGAGCCGAAGCTCGCCCGCGAGCATCATGCCGGCCGGCCCGGCGCCCACGACGATGACTTGTGCGTCCATGACACTCCTCGGGAACGGGTAACGGTCCGTACGGTCCGGTCTGCGGGACCGTCGAAGACGATCTGTCAGCGGTGCAGGAGGCGTCCGATGGCCCGGTTCGCCACCTGCGCGGCCGCCGCGTGCCGCGGGTCGGGCGCCCATGCCTCGTGCCGTACGGCCACTTCGGCGAGCTTGATGGCGTGCTCGTCGCCGATCCCCACGGCCTCGGCGAAGAGACCGGCCACGTCGGGGGCGTCCGGCAGCGGGGCCGAGGGCCGGGGCACGGCGTGGAACCAGTCGAGCATCGTGCGGCTGACGGCCCGCGCGACCTGGTACGACGGCCACCGCTGGGCCTCCGGGAGGTGCTCCACCACCAGGCGTACGGCGGCGGGCCCGGTGACCGAGTGGATCAGCGGGACGGGGTGGTTCAGGGAGAGCGTGGCGTAGATCCCGGAGAACTCGGCGACGAGTTCGTCCAGGGCCGCTGCGGCATCACCGCCGCCGTCCTCGCCCGGGCGCTCCTCGACGACGACTCCGCCCTCGGAGTAACGGGCCGCCCAGTAGCCGAGCCCCTGGGCCAGTTCGGCCAGTTGCATCCGCTGGTCGGGGCCCGCGGTCACCACGGCACGGACCGCGTGCGCGGTGCGGATCACCCCGTGCGTGAGCACCCCGGACATGCCGGGCAGCAGCCGGGGCCACCAGCGGGCCAGTACGTCGGTCCACTCTCCTTCGGCCAGCTCCCGTTCGAACAGGGCCGTCCAGTCGGCGACCCGGCCGAAGTCACCGAGTGCCTGCCGCCAGTCGGCCTCGTCCGCCGGGTCGATGGTGAACCGCCGCTCGGGCACGTCGTGGAAGGTGTGGCTGCGCAGATGCCCCGCCACCCAGCCGGGCACCTCGTCGGCGTATCCCATGTGCGCCAGGGCCTCGGCGGCCATCGGGGCGTGGTTGACGAAGCTGCGCCCGTGCTCGTACCCCACGGAGCTCAGCCGCTCCAGTGCTCCGTTCATGGCGTCGGTGTAGGTGAGGTGTGCCAAGTCGACCAGTCCTCGATCAAGTCGGTGTTCGGTCGGTGTCTCAGTCCTTGATGTCGCACACGGCCGCGCCGGCGGCGAGGGCCTGTCCCACCTCGGCGGCGATCCCGGTCACGGTGCCGGAGCGGTGCGCGGTGAGCGGCTGCTCCATCTTCATGGCCTCGATGACGACGACCAGGTCGCCCTTCTCGACGGTCTGCCCGTCGGCGACGGCGACCTTGACCACGGTGCCCTGCATCGGCGAGGTGAGCGTGTCCCCGGACGCGGCCGGCGCGGAGCCGCCCGCGGTACGGCGGCGGGCCCGCGGCGCGGCCGCCCCGGCGAGGCTCGGCAACCGGTCCGGGACCCGTCCGAGCACCGCCGGCAGCGAGACCTCCAGCCGGTGTCCGCCGACCTCGACGACCACGGTCTCGCGACCGCTCTCGGCCGTCCCGGCGTCGGGGGCGGGTGCGGCGAAGGGCTCGATCCCGTTGACGAACTCGGTCTCGATCCACCGGGTGTGGACGGTGAAGGGCCCTTCCTGCTGGGCGAACGCCGGGTCCCTGACCACGGCCCGGTGAAAGGGGATGGCCGTGGCCATGCCCTCGACCCGGAACTCGTCCAGGGCGCGGGCGGCCCGCTGAAGGGCCTCCTCGCGGGTCCGGCCGGTCACGATCAGCTTGGCCAGCAGCGAGTCCCAGGCGGGACCGATCACGCTGCCCGACTCCACGCCCGCGTCCAGCCGCACGCCCGGCCCTGTCGGCGGGTCGAAGCGGGTGACCGTGCCCGGGGCGGGCAGGAACCCGCGGCCCGGGTCCTCGCCGTTGATCCGGAACTCGAAGGAATGGCCGCGCAGTTCGGGGTCGTCGTAGCCGAGTTCCTCGCCGTCGGCGATCCGGAACATCTCGCGGACCAGGTCGATGCCGGCGACCTCCTCGGTCACCGGGTGCTCGACCTGGAGCCGGGTGTTGACCTCCAGGAAGGAGACCGTGCCGTCCTGACCGACCAGGAACTCACAGGTCCCCGCGCCGACATACCCGGCCTCCCGCAGGATCGCCTTGGAGGCGCGGTACAGCTCGGCCGTCTGCTCCGCCGTCAGGAACGGCGCCGGAGCCTCCTCCACCAGCTTCTGGTGCCGACGCTGCAGCGAGCAGTCACGCGTCGATACGACGACCACGTGGCCGTACCGGTCCGCGAGGCACTGCGTCTCCACGTGCCGCGGCCGGTCCAGGTAGCGCTCCACGAAGCACTCCCCGCGGCCGAAGGCGGCCACCGCCTCACGCACCGCCGACTCATAGAGTTCCGGCACCTCCTCCAGCGTCCGGGCGACCTTCAGCCCGCGTCCGCCGCCGCCGAACGCGGCCTTGATCGCGATCGGCAGCCCGTGTTCCGCCGCGAAGGCCACGACCTCGTCGGCGCCGCCCACCGGGTCCGGCGTGCCGGCGACCAGGGGGGCGCCGGCGCGCTGGGCGATGTGCCGGGCGGCCACCTTGTCGCCGAGGTCGCGGATGGCCTGCGGCGGCGGACCGATCCAGGTCAGGCCCGCGTCGAGGACGGCCTGGGCGAACTCGGCGTTCTCGGAGAGGAAGCCGTAGCCGGGGTGGACGGCGTCCGCGCCGGTCTCCCGGGCGGCCCGTAGGACCTTGTCGATGTCCAGGTAGCTGGTGGCCGGGGTGTCACCGCCCAGGGCGTAGGCCGCGTCGGCGGCCCGGACGTGCAGGGCGTCCCGGTCGGGGTCCGCGTAGACGGCGACGCTCGCGATCCCGGCGTCCCGGCAGGCCCGGGCGACACGCACGGCTATCTCGCCACGGTTGGCGATGAGCACCCGGCGCATGTCAGGACGCCTGCTCGGTGTGGTGGAAGCGGTCCGCGCCCGACCGCAGCGGGCCCAGCGAGCCGTCGAAGAAGACCAGCGGCTCCTGGCCGTGCTCGGGCACGCCCAGGTCCACCACCTCGCCGATGACGATGTCGTGGTCGCCGGCCGTGTGGATGTCGACCGTGGTGCAGGTCAGGTAGGCGAGGGCCTCGCTGAGCACGGGCAGCCCGTCCTCGGTGAAGTGGTGCGGGACGCCCTCGAAGGCGGTGGACCGGCGCCCGGCGAAGTGCCGGGCCAGCGGCTGCTGCCGCCCGGAGAGGAAGTTGACGGTGAATCCGCCGCTCTGCTCCAGGAGCGTGTGCAGCCGGGACTGCTGGTGCAGACAGAACAGCACCAGCGGGGGTTCCAGCGAGACCGAGGTGAACGAGTTGACGGTGGTGCCGTCCGCGTCGCCGTCAGGGCCGGTGGTGATGACCGTGACGCCGGTCGTGAACAGGCCGCACACGCGGCGCAGACTCGTCGGCTCGACCGGCAGGGTCTGCTCGGCGGTCCGGGTCTCCTGGGCGCGGGTCAGCGACCGCGCTGCTGCGGACATGCGCATCCCTTTCTGGGGTGTGTGTCGAGGGGGGTGCCGCGCGGGTCAGAGAAGCTTGCGGACCTTCGCCCCGGCCTTGAGGATGCCGAGCAGGAACTCGCGGCCGACGCTGTTCATCTCGGGCGGGGCCTGGACCGAGGCCCAGTACAGGAAGCGGGCCATCGTCGCCACGGACGGGTAGATGAAGCGCTGCTCCTCGTCCTTCCAGCCGAAGACCGGGTTGACGACCGGGGACTCCTTGAGCAGCCCGAAGACGATGTCGGCGGCCTCGTCGCCGCTGAGCGCACCGGCCTCGAACTTCTCGCAGGTCTCGGCGGTGGCCTCCAGGATCATCTTGAACGAGTCGCTCTGCGGCCACCACAGGCCCGGGTACGGCACCTGCTCCAGCTCGTCGAAGTGCCGGACGTCGCGGTCCTTGAAGTGCTTGAGGCGGGCCCGGGTGAGCCGCATGGTGCCGGGGGTGATGAAGGAGCCCCAGACCCGGAAGACCGCGTTCCACAGCCGGAAGTGGGAGAAGGCGATGAAGGAGCTGTTGACCAGGTCGTCGTTGTACTGGAGCAGGCCCTGCTCGACCTGCTCGACGTACGCGAAGCGCTCGGCGGAGAAGTCGCCGTCCTTGAGGGCGGGGATCAGCCGGGAGGTCAGGGCGTCGACGACCTCCATGGTGTTGGACAGGCCGCGGGAGAACAGCGGGTCCAGGAAGCCGGCCGCGTGGGACATCAGGCACCAGCGGTCGCCGATGGTCTGCTTCGAGGAGTACTGCAGCCGGTCGGTGGAGATCCACTCGCGGACCCGGGTGGCGCCGACGAACTGGCGCTTGACCGCCGGGTACTTGTCGAGGAAGAGCTGGAACTCCTGCTCCGGGGTGAGGTCCTTGGGCTTGGGGTAGGTGCGCTCGTCCATGGTCAGGCCGATGCTGCACAGCGGGTTGCGGGAGTCGGGGTGGTTGTCGAACGGGATGATCCAGAACCAGCCGCGCTCGATGAGGTGGTGCATGGTGCCGGTGTGCCAGTCGGCCGGCGGGCGCAGGTCCTGCGGGTGGCCGCTGACGTCGTCGAACCGCTTGATGCCGACGTAGTGCGTGAACATCGAGCGGGAGTGGTGCTTGAAGCGGGCGGTGGGCTTGTCGCGCAGGTCGAACTTGTCGGCGAGCGGCGAGCGGAAACCGGAGGCGTCCACCAGGTACCTGGCCCGGTACAGCTCGGGCGCGGCGCCCGGGGCGGCGCTCTTTCCGGTGACGGTGACGCCGTCGTCGTCGAAATCGACTTCGGTGGCGCGCCAGTTCTGCCGGGGGGTGCAGCCGTATTTGATTGCCACGTGGAACATGAAGGCGTCGCTGTCCTGCCGGAACATGTGGCTGTTCTGGTGGAATATCTTCGGCAGGGCGAGCTGGGTGGCCTCACGCGGGTCGGGTTCTTTTCCGACCTCGTGCTTCATGAAGCCGAAGTGCGCCTTGGTGCCGAAGGTCGGGCCGATGTCGCGGGTGGAGGCCTGGACACTGGACAGGCTCTTCAGTTCGGGGATGTCGTGGCGCTCGGCGAGGATGTGGATCCATTCCACGAGCTGCGGGGTCATGGACTCGCCGATGGCGAAGCGCGGGTGTGCGGCCGCGTCGACCAGCAGCACCCTGGCGCCGTGCTTGGCGAGGATGGTGCCGGTGACGGAGCCGGCGAGGCCCGAGCCGAGGATGATGACGTCGTAGGTCATGTCCTCGGGTATGCGCGCCGGTTCGGGCGAGCCGTCGGTCTTCTGCGCGACCATGACTGTCTCCTTCGTCGAGGGGCGGTGCGCAACGGGAATTCCGCGTGGAGCGGGAAATCCGCATGAAAAAAGGCCCCTCGTGGCCCTTCCGGAAAGATTCGGAAGGGCGCCTCGAAGAGCCTGGAAACGTTACGAAGAGCCTGGAGAGAAGAGCCTGGAAAAAGGCGCGGCGCAGCCGCTGGATAAAGCGTGACAGCCTTTGGCCAGAGGGTCAACCCCTGGCGGGAACAGACGACTTGGCGTTCTCGGAGAATGCGGGTCCGGAATGGGTCGGGGCGAGGAGTTTCAGCAGCAGCTCGCGCAGCTCCTCCTCGCCGCCGGGGCCGAGCATGGCGGAGACGTCCCCGGCGAGTTCCGCGACGGCCCGGACCACCACGGCGAGCTGCTCGCGGCCGAGTTCGGTCACTTCGAGGGCGTAGCGGCGCCGGTCGTGCGGATCGCGGCCGCGGCGCACCAGGCCCAGCTTGACGAGTTCGTCGACCAGTTGGGAGGCGGCGGGCCCGGTGATGGCGAGCAGTTCTGCGAGCCGCTGCTGGGAGATGGCCCCGAGGACGTCGAGGGCGGACAGCGGCCCGTAGTGGCGCACCCTGAGCCCGGTGCCGGCCAGCTTGTCGTCGCCGTGCTTGCGCAGCCGGTGATGGGCCTGCGCGACCAGGTACTCGGTGCCCTGCACGAGCGGCTGCGCGGACTCCGGCAGCAGCCGGGCGAGCAGCTCGTCGAGCCGGGCGGTCTCCTCGGGGGTCAGTACGGCGGTGAGCCGGGCGTCCCGCTCGGCGACCGCCCGCCGCCTGGCCTCCACGGCCTCCCGTCCCCGGTCGGTCAGGGACAGCACGTACTGGCGCCGGTTGTCGGGGTTGCGGGTGCGCCGCACCTCGTCGCGGTCCTCCAGCCGGTCGATGACGCCGACCATGATGGTGCGGTTGATGCCGAGCCGCTCCGCGAGGTCGAGCTGGGACTCCCAGTCGTGGCCGGTGAGCGCGTCGAGGACCAGGAAGTCGCGGGAGTCGCTGTCGCCGCCGTCGCCGCTGGCGGCGAACTGCGCGTAGACCCTGCGCAGGAGGTAACCGATGAAGCCGGTGAGCGAATCCGGGAGGACTCCGGGGATCTCCGCGGTCTCCTCGGTCCGGGTCACCGGACCTCGCGCACCGCTGGAATCGCCTGAACTCCGCAAGACAGCACCTCCTTCCCGAGTATATGCACCGGCTCGCACGCTGTTCGGCCCGCTGCCCCGCCCCGGGAACGCCCGGGGCGGCCCTGCGGCACGGGTGGGTCAGAGCGCTCGATCGTCGCGCACCAGTTCGATCAAGGAACGGACGGCGGACGCCTGGCCGCTCGCCCGGTACACCCCGGCCACCCGCACGGCCAGGGGGGTGACCAGGTCGGCCGGCTCCCACAGGGCGAGGGAACGCCGCTGTCCCTGGACTTCGCTCCGGTCGGTCATGCCGGCCTCCTGGCGGTCGTGCGGGTGAGATGGCATGGGGGTGCCGGGGGTGCCGGCGGCCCCGCCCGGGTGGGCAGGGCGGGGCCGCCGGGGCCGGGTCACAGGGCGGCGGGAGCGGGCTCGCCGTCCTGGTGGTGCTGCGGGGCCGTGGCCGGGAGGGTGATCAGGGCCACGATCAGGGCCAGCAGGTACAGGCCGCCGCCGAACAGGAACCCGTACGAGTAGCCGGTGGTCAGGGCGTGCGGGACGCTGCCCGGCAGCTCGTGGTCGGCGATGGCGGTGGCCGCCGCGGCCAGCGCGGCCAGGCCGATGGCGCCGCCGATCTGCTGGGCGGTGTTGACCAGGCCGGAGGCCGCGCCGGTGGCCTGCGGGGCGACCCCGCGGACGCTGACGATGGTGACGGCCACGAAGACCATGCCGAGGCCGAGACCGGCGACCAGCTGGGCGGGCAGCAGGGCCGCCCACGGGTTCTGGCCGGGCTCGATGAAGCTGAACCAGACCATGCCCGCGACACCGATCAGCAGACCGAGGGCGACGACGCTGCGCTCGGGCATCTTGGCGAGCAGCTGCGGGCCGAGACCGCCGGCCGCGATGCCCATGCCGAGGGCGAAGGGCAGGTAGGCGACGCCGGTGACCATCGGGGCGTAGCCCTTGACGATCTGCATGTAGAGGGTCAGGAAGTAGAAGGTGGCGAGCATGCCCGCGCCGACCAGGAACATGATCAGGTTGGCGCCGACCCGGCCCTTGTCGGCCAGCACACCGCTCGGGATCATCGGCGCCCGGCTGGAGCGCTGGATGGCCACGAAGGCGATGATCAGGACGAGTGCGATACCGAGGCCGATCAGGGTGACGCCGTCGCCGAAGCCCTTGTCGCCGGCGCGGTTGATGGCGTAGACGAGCGAGCCGAAGCCGAGGGTCGCGGTGAGCGCGCCGGGCACGTCGACCTTGCCGCGCTCGCGCTCGCCCTCGACGAGGACGCTGGTGCCGAACAGGACGGCCAGGGCGATCGGGATGTTCACGAACATCACCCAGCGCCAGCTGAGGTACTCGGTGAGCGCGCCGCCGAGCAGCAGACCCACGACCGAGCCGAGGCCGCCCATCGCGCCGTAGACGCCGAGCGCCTTGTTGCGGGCGGGGCCCGCCGGGAAGGTGGTGGCCAGCAGGGACAGGGCGGTGGGGGCGGCGATCGCGGCGCCCGCGCCCTGGATGACGCGGGCCGCGATCAGGAGTTCGCCGCTCTGGGCCAGGCCGCCGAGCAGCGAGGCGGCGGTGAACAGGATCAGGCCGGTGCGGAAGACCCGGCGGCGGCCGAAGAGGTCACCGGCGCGGCCGCCGGCCAGCAGCAGGCCGCCGAAGGCGAGCGCGTAGGCGGTGACGATCCAGCCGAGACTGGACTCGCTCAGCCCCAGGGCGCTCTGCATGCTCGGCAGGGCGACGGCGACGATCGTGTTGTCGAGGACGAGCATGAGCTGGGCCGTGGCGATCACGAGTAACGCGAGTCCGAGCTTGCCGTCCTGCTGCGGCGGAGCCGCGGCCTTGGGGACGGCCTGAGTGCGGTCTTGCAGCGACATGGGATGTCTCCGTGTCTGTCTCAGGGTTGGGGGGTGTCGAGCGGAACCCGAGGGATCCGGTCAGCGGGTGGTGGAGGCGGTCTTGGGGGTCCAGATGTCGAGGTCCTCGTAGGCCTTGCGCAAGTCGCTCTCGTAGGCGTTGCGCAGCGGCGCGGGCAGGTTGGCGAGGAGCTTGGCGGCCTTCGCGGCGTCGACGCTGTCGAGCAGCCAGGGCAGGTAGCGAGCGGAGTCGTCGCCGACCCGGGTGCGCTGCTCGCCGGCGAAGGCCGCCCACTGCTCCTGGGAGAGCGTGATGTCCATCAGCTTGAGGGCGTCCCGCTCCTCGTGGTCGAGGTGGGCGCCGAGCTTGGTGTAGAGGGTGTCGGTCAGGCCGGTCAGGCGCTCCAGGCCGGAGTCGCGGTCGGCGAGGGCGGCGTCGATGTCGGCGAGCAGCGGGTCGATGACGCCGTGCTCGGCCTCCATGTCGGCGAGCAGGGCCAGTTCGGAGTTCTGGCCGGCCAGCGCGGCCTCCATGACCGGCCAGATCCTCACGTCCTCGGAGGTGTGGTGGATGGTCAGGAACTTCTTGAACAGCTCCCAGCCGACGGCGGTGCTCAGCACGTGCCGGGGGTCCTCGTCGACCCGTGCGGTGATCCGGGCTATCCGCTCCAGCTCGCGTCGCAGGGCGTCGTGGATCGCGAACATCATCGTCATGTCGAGGTTCTTGAAGTCCTGGCTCATCACTCTCTCCCTCACTGCTGCGTTGTCGTACTGCGAGAGTATCGTCAACCTGCTTATCTATCAAGTTTCCAACTAGCAATCTGCCAACCATCAGGGCCAGAACTATTCGCCGGTCGGGGGCTGACGCCGCCGCCGTGCCCGAAGGCGCAGGTCAGCGGGTTCTCGCGGGCTGCAGGACGGGTTCGTCCTGGCCGATTCCGGCCGGTTCCGGTCCGAGGTCCTCGTCGACCCCCTTGCGGATACGGGTCAGCGCGGGGGTGGTCATGGCGGTGGTGAGCAGGGCCATCAGCACCAGGACGGTGAACAGTTCGGGACCGATGACGCCGAGGCCCAGCCCGATGTTGAGGACGATCAGCTCGGTCAGACCGCGGCAGTTCATCAGCGCGCCCAGCGACATGGAGTCCCGCCAGTCACGGCCGGAGAGCCGGGCCGCGAGCGTGCCGCCGCCCCACTTGCCGGCCACGGCGACGGCGAGCACCGCGGCCGCCCACAGCCACTGGCCGGCGCTGCCGCCGAGCAGCCCGACGTCGGTCTTGAGCCCGGTGCTGACGAAGAACAGCGGCAGCAGCACCGGCACTGCGAAGGACCGCATCCGGGCCGCGGTGACCTCGATCCGCCGGCTGCCGCGCGGGGTGATCACGCCGAACAGGAAGGCGCCGAACAGCGCGTGCACGCCGATCCGGTCGGTGGCGTACGCGGACAGGCTCAGCCCGCCGAACAGCACGACCAGCACGACACCGTCGGCGTACCGCCGCTCGGCCCGCGCGGCCCACCGGGCGAGCAGCGGTCGTACGACCACGAACATGACGGCCGCGAAGCCGACCGCGTAGCCCGCGGTGACCAGCGCGTCCATGGGCGAGCCGCTCTTCGTCACGGCGACGACGGCGGCCAGCAGGCACCAGGCGGTGACGTCGTCCACCGCCGCGCTGGCCATCGCGAGCACGCCGACCCGGGTCCGGTACAGGCCCCGGTCGGTCAGGATGCGGGCCAGCACCGGGAACGCGGTGATGCTCATCGACACGGCGATGAACAGCACGAACGGCAGCTTCCCGATGCCGTCCGGGGCGAACCGGCCGTACATGCCGAGCGCCAGCAGCACGCCCAGCACCAGCGGCAGCGCGATCCCGGCCTGCGAGACGGCGACGGCGGTTCTGCTGTTGCCGCGCAGGGACTTGAGGTCGAGTTCCAGTCCGACGAGGAACATGAACACGAGCAGTCCGATGTTCCCGAGCACGCCGATGTAGGGCAGCGCCGACGCGGGGAACAGCCAGCCCTGCGCGTCCGGCCAGAGCCAGCCCAGCAGCGAGGGGCCGAGCAGGATGCCGACGAGGATCTCCCCGACGACCGGGGGTTGCCCGAGCCGCTTGAGAAGCTGAGCCCCGGCCCGGCAGGCGAGAATCACCACGGGCACGGCGACGAGTAGAGGAGTGAGCGGATCAGGGGCGGCAGCAGCTGCCATCACGTTCTCCTGTGAAGAGGGGTCAGGTGACGCGTCCCCTTTGGGGGCGCGGGGAACTGCGCGACATGCCACGACGGCGTCGCGGTCGACTGCGGACCGTGCGCGGCACGGCGCTTCGCAGCAAGTGCCGGGACCTGTTGTCGACCGTCCACAGCCCGGCTGTGGCTGATCGCGCCCGCGCGGCGGTAGCCGCACATCGATACGGCCCCGCGCCCCTTACGGGGCGTTGTACGGACGGAGTGCCTTGGCGTCGCGCAACGCCGATGCCCACCAAAGGAGCTGGTCCAGCATCAGCTTGGCCGCGGCCTCGGCCCCCTCCGGCTCCGCCGGGAAGTTGCCGTCCGCGTCGTAGTGCTCCAGCACCCGCGGGAACGTCACCACGTCCTTCATCCCCACACAGTGGAACTCCGCGAAGATCTGCCGCAGATGCTCGATCGCCCGCACCCCGCCGGCCATGCCGAGCCCGTAGCCGACGAAGCCGACCGGCTTGGCCTCCCACTCCGACTGGAAACTGTCGATGAGGGTCTTCAGCGGCCCCGGGACGCTGCGGTTGTACTCCGGTACGACCACGACGTACGCCTCCGCCCCGGCCAGCCGGGGGCGGAGCGCCGCCGCCCGGGGGTCGGCCGCGTCGAGGCTCGCCGGCAGCGGGTGCTCGGCGACGTCGACGACGTCCAGGACGAGGTCGTCGCGGCGCGCGGTCACCCGCGCGAACCAGCCCGCGACGTCCGGCGCGAGCCGCCCGTCGCGGGCGGAGCCGACCAGCAGCGCCACCCGCAGCGGGCGGGTGACCTGGCCGACGGCCGTCATGTCCGGCCCGCCGGCACCTGCGCGGGCGCCGGGACCGGGGTCAGCGCGATGAACTCGGTGGCCTCGACCCGGGAGAGGATCCGCCGGGTCAGGGCGGGCATCTTCGTCGTACCGTCGTCGCTGAAGACCACCGGGTTGCCGACCTGGATACGGCGGCCGCGCGTGGTGATCTCGCAGCCGCCCGCCGCCAGTACGTTCTTGACCCAGTCGGAGCCGGGTCCGTACGGCAGCGTGATGACGATGTCCGCGCCGCGCCGGAACAGCTTGACCGGCGTGGCGAACTCCCGCCCGGACTTGCGGCCGCGGTGGTGGACCTTCCCGAACCCGGGCAGCCGGCTGAACAGCGGTCCGACGAGATGGTTGGCGAACCGCCGGTTGAAGCGGGCGACTTTCCTGTCGATCGGCATGTCTCAAGTCCCTTGCTCCGTAGGGCACTTCGATTCCGTGGAGTGCGGCCCGGCCCCCGCCGCCGTCAGCGGGGGCCGGGCGCACGGCCGGGCGGCGGTTCAGGCCGCGGGCTTGCCCGCCGGGGTCAGCGGGCCGACCGGCTTGCCGCCGGACTGGAGGAACTTCTGCAGGGAGAAGTTGTCGACGATGCCCCAGCGCTCGGCGATCTTGTCGCCCTCGAAGCGGAACCAGATGATCGCCTGGTGCTGCACCTGGAGGCCGGTCGGCTTGATGCCGATGAAGGGCCCGGTGTGCTTGCCGTGCATGACCCAGCGGATGGCGGCCTTGTCGCCCATCGAGATGAAGTCGAGGATCTCGTACTTGATCCCGCTGAACGCGGACTGCTGGATCCTGATGGTGTGCTTGAACGCCTCCGGGCCGCGCATGGAGTCGTCGTGGCTGCCGTTGTTGCGGAAGTCGGCGGTGAGGTAGCGGTCGGCGGCCGACAGGTCGCCCAGGTCCAGGCCCTCGTGGAAGACCTTCTCGATCAGTTCCTTCTGCTGGTCCGCGGTGAGCGTGGTGGGCATGGGCGGGTTCTCCTCTGCTGAAGTTGCCGAAGTGGTCGTGTTTCCTCGGGTGTCGAGGGTCTTTCGGTCGACCTGGGTCACTCCCCTGGGCACGGCGCCGGTGGTCCACACGATCCGCAGCCGCAGCCGGTCGAAGCGCCAGCCGTCGGGGGTGCGCCGGGCGGTGCCGGTGAAACGGCCGCCGAGCTGGAAGTACTGGGTGGGGTCCGGGGGAAGCGGTGAGCCGTGGTGGACATGGGAGGCGATCAGGCTCCAGCTGAGCCGGGCCGTGTCGCCGTCCACCTCCACCTGGCTCTCCGAGCCGTGGTGGTGGGTACGGCCCCAGCGCGCCATGATCTCGGTGGTGAAGCCGGCCACCCCGGCGAGGCCCTGGTGGCTGCCCACCGGGAACGTCATCTCGACGTCCTCGGTGAACAGGGACCGCGCCCAGGTCTCGTCGAAGCCGCCCTCGTCGAGGCCGGCCAGATAGCGCCCTGCCAGGTCCCGCAGGCTCAGCACGTCGACGAGCCGCGCGACTTCGGCCGTCATGACACCCGGCGTGCTTCGGTCTGGGCGTCCGTCGCGTAGATCACGACGTCGTCGGGGCCGTGCACGACGGCCTTGCCCTCGCCGGTGAGCGCGCCGTCCTCGTGCCGCGCGGTGATGTCGATCTGTATGTACGCGGCCCGGTGGCCGTTGGGGCTGATCTGGGTGACGTCGAGGTTGAAGTCCTCACGCAGGGAGAACTCCACGGAGTCGTCGCCGGTGACGGCCCAGGAGCCGGTGCCGGTGCTCTTCTGCGTGGTGACCGAGAGCGAGCCGTCCGGGGCGAAGGCGACGGTGTACTGGTCCACCTCGCCGTCGTGCGTGACCGTACCCGTCCATTGACCGACGGGTGTCCAGGTGGAAACAGGCATCGAGCACACTTCCTCAAGTCGGGGCGGGAGAGAAACAAAAAATCCGCGTCCCGGACGGGACGCGGATTTCGAGAAGGAAGCCACGGGCTCGACAGAAGGAGCCCGGCCGAAGCGCCACCGCCGTCAGGGCATGGGGGCGCCGAAAAGAGTGTGACACCTCTGTTCGGGTGCGTCAACTTCCCTTATAGATAAGCGAATTGATGGTCAGTCAACCGAAGAAGCCCCCGCGGCAGGGGGATGGGCCGCGGGGGCTGCTTCGCACCGGATCCCCGCACGGATCCGGTTTCTTGCGGGTGATGGTCGGTGAATTCCGTGCACAGAAAAGGATTACTCGAATTCACTGCGGTTACAGGGTCTCGCGCCGCCTATTCGGTCTCGCCCCTGCGGGCCAGTGCGAACAGTTCGTCGAGGTCGTACTCGGCCCGCCGCGGGCCGCCGTGCCGGGTGATCTTTCCGCGACTGGCCCATTTGCGGATGGTCGCCTGGGTGACGCCCATCGCGAGGGCCGCCAGCTCCGTCGGTACCCGGCGGGGCTTCGCCGCTCCGCCCGCCGGCCGGGTCGGCTCGATCATGCCGTTCACCTCCTTCCGCCGCTTCTGCTTCTTCCGCCTGGGGGCCTGGTCCGCCCGGTCCGTTCCTTCCGCCTCCTCCGGCCCTGGCGTGTGCCGCCGTCCGCATCTGGCGCCTGCCACGTCTGGCCACCTGCCACGTCTGGCCACCTGCCACGTCTGGCCACCTGCCACGTCTGACCGCCTGCCACGTCAGGCGGCCTCCCGCATCCGGTCCGCGACCAGCAGCCACTGGCACGGCGGCAGCGCGTGGCCGTCGTCGCAGGCGACATGGCTCGGCACCCGGTCGCCGCCGTCCGCCGGCAGTACGCCGTAGAGCGTCCCGGCACACTCCGGCCGGGTGCACGGGCCCAGCGCGAACCGGCGCACCGGGCCGGGGCCGAGCAGGGCGCGGAGGTCGCCGAGCAGTTCGGCGAGCTCCTCGTCGAAGTCCGGGCCCGCCGGATGCCCGGCGAGCCAGGGCAGCTGCCGGCGCAGGAACCGCACCAGCGCGCCCATCTGGCGGTCGGCGGGCCGGGTGCCCGTGCGCTCGTCCACGACGAGCCGCGCCCACAGCTCCATCACCTCGGTGGTCCGGGTGCGCAGCGCGAGGGCCCGCTCGTCGAGCACGATGCCGACGGTGGCGCGGCTGCCGCTCACCCGCTCGCGCAGCACCGGGCCGCCGGGCACCAACGCCTGGTCGCTCTCCCGGTACAGGTCGAGGAGGGCGCGCAGGGCGCCGTCGATCCGGTCCAGGCAGCGGACGCAGATCCGTCCGCAGCTCCGTCTGCAGTCGCGGCTCCCGTGCTCGTCCGTGAGTCGCTCGAACTCTTCCATGCGGATCCCCCGAATCCTTGGTCCCTGCGGAACTGCCACCAGTCTCACGGGGGTCGCGGGGCCCTTCAACGCACGGCGGTTCAGGGTTCCCACAATCCTCCGCAGCTCTGTCAGCGGAGTGTCAAACCCGTGCCAAGTGGCCGGATATGATCACTGTTACAAACAGACCTGTCTGATTGAGGACCAACTCGGATCTTCGCCCGTCGCGCATGTTTCCGGACAACCACCCTTGCCGCCTGGGGCGTTCGGATTCTGTGGAGATCATGCAGAGGTAGGCCCCTACCGGGGTCCTCCCAGGAAACAGGCATGGTTGTATGATTCTCACCATCATTGACATCGGTGTCCGTGAGCATGGCGTGCACCGGGCACTCTGTTGGCAGGGAAGGCGGGTGCACCTGATGCAGGCGCGATCCGAGCAGACGCGTCAGGCTCTCCTCCATGCCACCGCCGAGCTCATCGCGGACGGCCGGCTGTCCGACGCGGGGCTGGTCAACATCTGCCGCCGGGCAGGTGTCAGCCGCGGGGCGCTCTACCACCACTTCTCCTCCACCACGGCCCTGACCGCCGCCGTGTACGAGGAGGCCCGGCAGCGGGTCGAGGCGCTGACCGAGGAGGCGTTCTCGGGTCCGGTGGCCGACGCGCCGAAGCGCTTTCTCTTCGCGCTCGGCGAGGCCATGCGCACCGAGAAGATCGTCCGGGCGGGCATGCAGCTGGCCGCGGACGGCTCGGCCGGACCGCCCCGGCTCCGCGACGACATGCTGGCCGCGGTCCACGAGCGGGTCACCGAGGCGCAGAAGGAGGCCGAGGAGCCGGCCGAGGACCTCGCGGACCTGGCCGTGGTGATGGCCGCGGGCATCGAGACCCTGGGGCACACCGACCCGAGCTGGTGGGACGGCGAGATCACCCAGCGGCTGTGGCGGCTGCTGCGCCCGCTGTTCGACCGCGACCGGCCCAACCGGGGCGGGGAGCGCCGGATCTGACCCGCCGCCGGTCCGCCCCGCACACCGAAGGCGGGCCGGGAACCGTTTGGTAGGGCCAGTCAGTCCGTCGGCGGCGTCGTGCGCAGTCGGCCGACCAGGCCGGGCGTGGCGAGGCCGGGCAGCAGGAACTTCCAGAAGACGCTGGTGCGTTCGGGCAGGTCGGCGCGGCCGGAGTAGGCCTGGGACATGATCTGCAGGCCGGTGAAGCAGCCGACGATGAGCGAGGTGACCTCGCGCACATCCACCCCGGGCAGGATCTCGTCCCCTTTCTCGGCCTCCTGCAGCAGCGTCAGGATGGTTTCCGTGGACTGTTCGTAGGTGGTCTGCGGAGGGCAGTCGAACGACGTCTGCTCTATGGTCAGCCGCACGCTCGCGCGCAGCACCGCGTCGTACTGGAGGCGCCGGGCGAACTCCAGGGTCAGGTCGATCACCGACTGCAGCCTGACCGGCCGGTCGGGCACCTCCAGGGCCTCGGCGTGCGCCTGCACCAGCGCCAGCGCGATGGCTTCCTTGGAGGGGAAGTGATGGTAGAGGGACCCGCGGGTGAGTCCGGTGCGGGCCAGGATCTCGTTGGTGCTGGCGGCGTCGTAGCCGCGCTCGTCGAAGACCTGGGCCGCCGCCTCCAGGATCGACCGCCGTGACCGCTTGCCGCGTTCCTGCTGAGCCATGCCAGATCCCTACGCTCTCCCACAGAATTCAACAGACTTGTCTGTATCTTAAGCCGCATCCACGGCCCACGGTCAGTACCGCGACGGGAGTTGTCAGAAAGCGGTTCCGGGCCGGGCACCGGAACCGGGCATGACCTCGGGGAACGTGCGGAGCGTCAGGGGGAGCCGATCCGGAAACCGACCCCGCGGACGGTGACGATCCAGGCACTGGAGCCCAGTTTGCCGCGCAGGGTGCCGACATGGGTGTCGACCGTGCGGCCGCGCGGGGACCACGCGTCGTCCCACACCTGGGCCATGATCTGGCGGCGCGGGATCACCGTGCTGGGCTGCGAGGCCAGCAGGTGGAGGAGGTCGAACTCCTTGCGCGTCAGGTCCAGCGGCCGCCCGTCCAGGGTGGCCGTCCGGGCGCCCGGGTCGATGCGCAGCGGCCCGTGGGCGACGACCCGGCCGCCGGCCGGCTGGTTCGCCGGCTGCACCCGCGCCCGCCGCAGCACCGCCTCCATCCGGGCCAGTAACTCCCGGAATCCGTATGGTTTGACGAGGTAGTCGTCCGAGCCGGCCTGCAGGCAGAGCACACAGTCGAGCTCCGAGCCGCGCGCGGTGACGGAGATGATCGGCAGATCGCTGACCGCCCGGATGCCGCGGCACACCTCGAGACCGTCCAGGTCGGGCAGGTCGAGGTCGAGCAGCACCAGGTCGGCCTCGCGGTGCCCGCGCAGCGCCTGGGCGCCGGTGGTCGCGCCGTGGGTGGCGTATCCGTGCCGGATCAGACCCTGCCGGAGGGTGTCGGCGGTCCGTGGGTCGTTCTCGACGACCAGGACGTTCAGGCCCGCCGCCCGGGGCGCGCTCTGCGCGGGGGCCGGGCGGGCCGGGTGCCCGCCCGGGGCGAGCGGGACGAGCGGGCCGTGCGAGCGGTGGCGCCGCGCCGACGGCGCCACGAGATCCGCGTACTGGCGGTTCATCTGTTCCCCCTGAGGCACATCCACGTCATCTCGGACTGCGGGTTCACGAGCAGACCGTACCAAACAGACTTGTCTGATTGTCAACTGCCGAGGTGGCGCGGCGCGGCGTCTCGACCTCACCTGGCCCGCGCCGCGATGAGCTGCAATTTCGTCGGATTACCGGACAAGTGGGAGGCAGGACTCCACTCAGGCGACCCGGAGAAAGACTTGACCAAGGTCTATGCCACTTCAATAAACCATACAAGGTTGTTCGTTTCGCGGATGCAATCCAGACATAACGGTCAGTTGCCCTCGATCGCCGGACCAGCGGAGTTCCGGACTCCCCCAAGAAATCGGCTCGCCTCTTGCAGAACCGGACCGACCTGTCTGTATCTTGTGGCTAGAACGTCGGCCACGGGGGGTGACAGCCGGCGTACGGCTTGTTGCCCCCTCCCCGTCACACCGACACAGGAGCGCTGCACATGCCGCACCTCACCGAACGGACCCTCGCCCAGAAGCCCCTGCTCCCCGGACTGACCACGACCGTGCCGCGTGAGTACGTCCATCGCGCGGCCGTCTCCGAGGTCCTCCTCACCGGCTGGGAACCCGACGGGTCCCCCGGCGCCCCCCGGGGCACCGGCGACGACGCCGGTTTCGTCGTCCGGGCCCAGTGGCCGCGCTGCCACGCCCTGTTCGCCCCCGACCGGGGCTACCAGGACCCCATGCTGCTGATCGAGTCCGTCCGCCAGATCGGATCCCTGCTCGCCCACGCCGAGTTCGACGTGCCGTTCGGCCACCAGTTCCTCATGTCTGACATGTCCGTGACCACAGAGCCGGAGCTGCTCGTCGCCGACCCGGTCCCCACCGATGTCGAGATGCACACGGTCTGCCGCGACGTCGTCCGCCGCGCGGGCCGGCTGCGGGAGATGCGCTACGACGTGACGGTGCTCCGCGAGAACGGCGCCCGGGCCACCGCCTCGGCCGCGTTCCGCTGCATGAGCCCGGATGTGTACCGGCGGATGCGCGGGGAGCGCCCCACCACCACCGGCCGCACCCCGCCGCCGGCCCTCGACCCGGCCGCCGTGGGCCACGCCGGCCCCCGGCACGTCGTCCTCGGCGAACCCGCGCCGGGCACCCGCGGCCGATGGGAACTGCGGGTCGACACCGCGCACCCGACCTACTTCGACCACCCTGTCGACCACATACCCGGCATGTTCCTCCTGGAGGCCGCCCGGCAGGCCGCGCACGCCCGCACCGGGGTGCCCGGCGCCCTCCTGCTCGACATGCGCAGCGAGTTCGTGCGGTACGCCGAACTCGACGCGCCCTGCTGGATCACGGCCGACCCCGAACCGTACGGCGGCGCCGGCGACCTGCTGGTACGGGTGCACGGCAGCCAGCGGCAGGAGACGGTCTTCACCGCCGAACTGGTCCTGCGGCCACGAGTCCGCTGACCCCGACCGCCTTCCGGGAGAGTCCCCGTGGCCACCATCCTCATCACCGGCGCGTCCGGGTTCGTCGGGGCGCATGTGACACACGAGGCGCGACTGCGGCGCGCCGAGCTCAGGCTCATGACCCACCGCAGGACCCTGCCCCGGACCTGCTCCGGGGTGCGGACCGTGTCCGCCGATCTGACCGACCCCGGCTCGCTGCGCGGGGTGTGCGACGGGGTCGACGTCCTGCTGCACTGCGCCTCGCAGATCGGCGGCAGCGCGGAGGCCAACGAGGCCGTCAACGCACGTGGTACGGCGGCGCTGGTCGCCGAGGCCCGGCGCGCGGGGGTACGCCGGATCGTCCAGCTCAGCACCGCCTCCGTCTACGGCCGCGGCACCTTCCGCGGCTCCCGCCCCGAGGAGCTCACGCGCAATCCGGGCTCCGTCACCTCCCGCACCCGCGCGGCGGCCGAGGACGCGGTCCTCGCCGCCGGCGGCGTGGTGCTCCGCCCCCATCTGGTCTTCGGCGAAGGGGACCTGTGGGTCGGGCCCAACCTGGCCCGGCTGCTGCGCGCCCTGCCGGGGGTGGTGGCCGGCTGGCCGGCGCGGGCGTCGGTGATCACCGCGCCGGACCTGGCCCGGCTGCTGGTGGCCACGGCGCTCGCGCCGGACGCGGCACTGACCTCGCGGGTGTACCACGCGGCGCAGCCGCTGCCGGTCACCGTGGACAGTGCGCTGCGGGCGGTCGCCGAGTGCGCCGGGATCGCCTGGCCGCACGACAATCTCACCGTCGAGGGGGCCAAGGCGATCCTCGCCGCCAAGGGCGTCCCGCCGGGCACGCTCGACATCCTGACCACGGACCACTTCTTCGAGGCGGACGCGCTCTGGTCCGACCTCGGCGAGTCGCCGGCCGCGGGCTTCGCGAGCTGCTTCCGCCGTGCGGAACGGTGGTACCGATCGACGCTGGCGGGGGTCTGACCCGGCCGCGGGCCCCCGCAGGGGCTGCGGCGCCCACGCGGCGGCACCCGCATCCCGAATACAGCCCCCGAACCCCTTCGGGCGCGCCGACGGCCGTGTCTCCTACGCCAACCACACGACGAACCACGGCCGGGCGGTGCAGAACATCCGGGCCTTCCTGGCGGGTTCCCCGGTACGGCGGCTGCCCCGACTCGGGCCCTTGGAGTGATCGTCCGGTGATCGGCGTGACCAGCCGCAGGTCGGGGCGTTGAACGGGGAGTGCGGCGGCTGGTCCTGCCGCCGCACTCCCCGAGCAACAAGAAGGAGAACTGATGTCTCGCATCGCGAAGGCTGCCGCCGTCGCTCTCGGCACCGGCGCAGTGGTGATCGGCGGAGCCGGCCTGGCTCTGGCCGACGCGGGCGCCCAGGGTGAGGCCGTCGGCTCCCCCGGCGTGCTGTCCGGCAACGTCATCCAGGTCCCGGTCAACATCCCGGTCAACGTGTGCGGCAACACCATCGACGTGATCGGTCTGCTGAACCCGGCGTTCGGCAACACCTGCGTCAACGAAGGCCACGGCAAGGCCGGCGACGACAAGGGCGGCGACAGCAAGAACGGTGGCTACGGCAGCTGAGCCACCGCCGGCAGAGGAGCCCCGGCACCCTGGGTGCCGGGGCTCTTCCCGTGTCCGGGGCGCCTCAGGCGTACCGGTAGATCCGGCTCAGGTCCTCCAGCGACCCGGGGGTGACGTCCCACGGCGGCAGCTTCTCGCCGCGGGCGACGACCCGGCGGTGCTGCGGGTCGCCGCGGCCGGGCGGCCCGGCCGGTACATAGCGCTGCCCTCGGTGCCGGGCCTTCCAGCGCTCCCACTGCAGGTCGACGAAGGCGTGGTGGAACCAGAAGACGGGGTCGTTGACGGAGGCGCCGCCGAGCATCGCCCCGCCGACCCAGCGGTGCACCCGGTTGTGGTTGCGCCAGGACGTGCTGCCGCTGCCGGACCCCCAGCCCTCCAGCTTGTTGCGGAAGCCCCGGCTGACGGTCGAGTCCCAGGGGGCGACGTCGTACACCGGGTCGTCGAGCGCCTGGGCGAGCTGGGCCCTGGTGGGCAGTGCGATCGGGGCGCCGGCCCGGCCCAGGTCCCGGGCGAGGAACTCGCCGTCGGTGATGCCCTCCTTGATGGTCCAGTGCCCGGCCGAGTAGGCGAACGGACCGGTCATCACCTGCTGGTCCCGGGCCCGGCCGTTCCCGCCGAGCAGGTCCCTCGTCCAGGGGACGGAGGACGTCGTACGGTCTCTGGTCCAGTCCCAGTACGGCACGGTCACCGACCCGTCCACGCGGCGCAGGGCGCGCTCCAGTTCCAGCAGGAAGCGGCGGTGCCAGGGCAGGAAGGAGGGGGCCATGTGGGCGGTGCGCAGCCCTCGCTCGCCGTCGGCGGTGTAGTGGTCGATGTGCATCCGCACGAACTCGTCGTACTCGCCCCGCCGTTTGACCTCCAGGAAGGCGTCGACGAGCCGTTTGCGCTCGCCGGCCGTCAGCCTGCCGACGTCCTTACGCACGTACGCCATGGTCGCCCCCCATGTGCAGATGCCCCCCGCCCATCGGTCCCGGGGCCAGGTCGCGCAGCCGCTGCCCGGGCCCGATCTGGTCGACGGCCGCCCGGGCCGCCTGCAGCGGGGTCGGGTACGAGCTGTAGTGGTCGACCATGCTCAGCCAGGTGCCGTCGGCCCGTCGCATCAGATGCAGCGGCCGGCCCGCCACGGTGACCTGCCACTCGACCCGGTCGTCGGCCCGCCCCGCCACCGGCACCAGGACACCGTGGATACGGCGGCCCCGGTAGGTCTCGTCGAAGGAGGTGCCCGCGGGGCCGTCCGCCGGGGGCACCGGGCGGGAGGCGCCGACGACCGGGGCGAGCGCCAGGGCGGCCACGGAGGCGAGCAGCCCCCGGGTGACCTCGCGCCGCGTCGGCCCGCCCGCCCCGGCTCTGTCCGGCCGCCCGGCCCCCGGCTCCGCGCCCACCGCCACACCGCCTGCTCCGACGACCATGCTCGCTCCTCGTACGGTTCACCGATCGCTGTCGGTACCGGTAACCGTCCGAGGGGCCGCCCGGTCACCGCCGCGCCGCCATCCGGCGCACGGCCGGGACCGGGGAGCGGCCGGTGTGGCGGCCGTACTCACCGGCGGGTCGTCACCGGCCGGGGCCGGCGCCCAGGTCGCCGCCGACGACCGTCTGCAGGGCCGGGGCGAGCACGCCGGCGTCGGGCATTTGCGGGGCCGGCATGCCGAGGTGCTGCGGGTCGGGCGCGGTGAGCGGGGCGACCAGCGCCAGGCCGGGAGTGAGCGCGCGCAGGCCGGAGGCCGGGGTGCCGACATCGATGTGGTCGTAGCCGTCGCCGAGGACGCGCGGCAGCGGCGCCCTGAGGCCGACGCCGGGCAGCCCGCCGTTGAGCGGCACCTGCGGCAGCGTCCGGTCCGGGAGGAGCCGGCCCTGGACGTAGCGCGGTCCCTCGGGGACGCCGGGGATGAACAGCGGCAGCTCCATGCCGAGCTGGGGCATCTCCATGTTCAGGGACTTCTCGACGCCGTCCAGCGGCACGGGGACGGGCACCGTCGGGGTGGCGGCGGCGGGCGTGGCGGCGGCGCCCACGGCGACCGCGACGCCCGTGACGACGGCGGCAACGGTTCCTCGGGTGGTCGGCTTCATGTCGGGTACGGGCCCTTTCAGGAGGCGGGAGGAGCGATGTCCGTACCGGGTAACGAGCCGGAAAACGGCATCAGTTCACATTTCGCCCGGGTGCAGCATTAGTGGGCTGTTCACTCATCAGCTCGTCCCGAAGTCCCTTGTTCAGCTCGTCCAGAAGTCCCACCAGCGGGTCAGGACCAGCATGCCGACGACCCCGATGTGCAGCAGCGGAAGTACCCAGGTGAACTCGCCGAGGAAGTCCCGCAGCCAGGCGGGCGCGGGCAGGAACCGATGGCGTACGGCGAAGGAGGTGACGTACCAGAACAGCAGGATGGTGGCGACCCAGGCCAGGCAGCACCACAGGCAGAGCGCGTTGATCCGGTACAGCGACTCGAACTGCAGCCAGGACACGAAGCCGACGCCGAAGAGACAACCCGCGTCGAAGGTCAGCCAGTACCAGGCGGGGAAGCGGGCGCCGGCCAGCAGGCTCATGCCGACGCAGATCACGACGCCGTAGGCCACCAGGCCCAGCATCGGGTTGGGGAACCCGAACGCCGCCGCCTGGTCGCTCTTCATCACGCTGCCGCAGGACACCACCGGGTTCAGGCTGCACCCGGGGACGAAGCGCGGGTTCTCCAGCAGCTTGAACTTGTCGAGGGTGATGACCCAGGAGGCCAGCAGCCCGGCCGCCCCCGCGACCACCGTGAGCAGCGCGAACCCCCGGCCGGCGGCTGCGGTTCCCGGCATCAGCCGCGCAGGCTGCGGGCGGGCAGCACGATGTGCGCGGCGGCCGTCAGGGTCTCCTCGGCCCCGGCGAAGTCCTTCAGCGCCGCCGCCTCGACGGGCTTGCCGGGCTCGCCCCCGGGCCACGGCCGGGTGGTGAACACCAGGTAGGCGTAGCCGCGTTCGGCGACGGCGGCGAGCCACTCCTCGGGCGCGGGGCACTGGGCGTTGAGCGGGGCCAGGTTGAGGACGGCCGTACCGGACTCGACCAGCAGGGTGACGGGCAGGCGGGGCCGGGCGGTGCCGTCGACGAGGTCGCCGCCGACCGGCAGTCCGTTGTTCTCCAGCAGCGCCTCGACGGCGGCCGAGGTGGCCGCCGCGCCGCCCGCGGCGTCGCCGAGGGAGTAGGCCAGCAGATAGGGCATGTCACTGCCGTCGGGAGCCTCGCCGCTCCAGGCCAGCACGGCGACCGTGCCGAGGTCGGCCGGGCGGAAGGGGCGGGTCGCGCTTGGGGTTGAGGTCACCGCGTGACCTTATCGACGGGCCGCGGGGCGGCCGGGTGCCCGCTCACCCGACCGGCGGACAGCCGGCGGTGCGGCCACACGAACGAGGGACGCCGGTACCGGCGTCCCTCGAACCGTTCCCGCCCGGCCTCAGCCCTGCAGCGGCAGACCGCCGAGCAGCGGGCTGCTCTTCTGGTTGACGGCGCCGGTCGTCCGCTTGACCTTGTTGAGCACGGAGCGCTTGTTCTCGGTGTTGAGGGCGTCCGACTGGTGCTTCAGCGGCATCGCCTGGTCCAGGGTCAGGGGGCTCTTGGTGAGCGTGTTCACGGCGCCGTTGAGGCTGGTGGGCGTCAGGTCGGCGTTGTTGGAGGCGAACGCGGGCGCGGCGAAGCCGGCGAGGGCCACGGAACCGGCAACGACAGCGGCAGCCTTCAGAGACTTCATCGTGTTCCTTTCTTCGGCGACTTGCGGCGGCGCGAGCCACGCAACGGAAGCCACCAGGGGGAATGCTGACGCCGTGCCTAACGACGCCCCGGCAGGCCGGAAACCCCACGCTCGGAAGACATATGAGATCCCTGAGAGGGACGGCAGCCGAAGACGACCCGGCGAGGCCGGTGAAGGCGGTCAGGCCCGGCAGACCCGGTGAAGCCGGTCGGGCCGGTGAAGGCAGTCAGGCCCGGCAGACCCGGTGAAGCCGGTCGGGCCGGTGAAGGCAGTCAGGCCCGGCAGACCCGGCAGGCCCGTGAGGCCGGTCAGGCCTGGCAGGCCGGTCGGGCCGGTCGGGCCGGTCGGGCCGGTCGGGCCGCTTAGCTCGGAGGCAGCGGGAGCGGCGTGGAGGCCGGGAGGCTGGGCACGGCGGCCAGGCCCGGCAGGCCCGGCAGGTTGGGCGCGGGCAGGCCGCTGCCGAGCAGGATCGCGGCGAGCAGGTTGACCAGGCCGGTCACGACGGCGGTGGCGGCCGGCAGCACCTGGCTGACGTCACCGGAGGTGGCGGCCTTGAGGAGGTTGTCGACCGCCGTCTGCAGGGCGGTCAGCGCGTCGCCGGTCAGGTCCTTGACGGCGGGGGCGCCACCGAGGCCCTTGGCCTGGGCTGCGGCCGGCGCGGGGAACGCGGCCGGCACGGCGGGGGCACTCGGCACCGCCGGCGCCGACGGCAGGGCCGGGGTGGCGGGGGTGCTCGGGGTCGCGGCCGTGGCGGAGGGCGCGGCCGCCGTCGGGGTGGCCGCGGAGGCCGTCGGAGTCGTCGCGGAGGCCGCCGGCTTCGCCGCAGGCGCCGTCGGGGTTGTCGGTTTCGCCGCCGCGGGGGAGACCGCGGGCAGCGGGGCCGCGGCCGGGGCCGCCGCCGTGACCTGGGCGATGGCCGCCTTCACGGCGTCGCCGAGCTGGGTGGCCTGATCGGCGGTCAGCTGGCCGTTGTCCGCCGCGAGCACGGTGTTGAGCAGGTCGGTGACCGGCTTGAGCACGGTCCCGAGGTTGCCCAGCGACTTGACCTGGGCGAGCAGCGCGTCGGCCCCGGGGACGGGCGCCTGGGACATCGCGTGGGTGCGCTCACGGGCCGAGTCGGCGGCGACGGCCGCCGGGCCGGTGATCCCGGCCAGAAGAACGGCGCAGAGCGCGGTGGACGCGAGACGCCGCGCGGGCAGAGCACGCATGGGTGTTCCTTTCGATGCGCATGGGACCTGCTGCCCACCGTGGAATCACCCGCGTCGGCCTGCAACCGCTCAACCGCCGACCGTCACCGATCGCTTTCCGTGCCGTCGGCATCGTCCCTGATGAAGCGCCCTGTCGAGGCCGCCTCGCCATCTCCGCCCCGACTCCGGCCGTTCGGGGGAACGCCTGAGCGAGCCACGCGCGGCAGCCGTGCCCGGACGCACGAACCGGCCGGCCGCCCGCGGGGTGCGCGGGCGGCCGGCCGGCCGAAGGGAAAAGCCGCAGCGTCAGTCGTTGAGGCAGGTGTTGCCGAACGCGGGGTTCAGCAGGCCGATCACGTCGATGGTGTTGCCGCAGACGTTGACCGGCACGTGGATCGGAACCTGGATCACGTTGCCAGACAGCACGCCCGGGGAGTGGGCTGCGGCGCCGTTCGCGCCGCTGTCGGCGGCGGCCACACCGGCGCCGCCGGCGACGGCCGCGACGGCGGCGGTGGACAGGACCAGGCCCTTCGCGATACGCGACATGGAGAGGTGCTCCTTGGGGTCGAAACAAACATCCGGGCGGATGCCCAGCGCCGTGTCAACGCGCGGCACCAGCTCGGGTTGTGCCGCCAAAAGAGTGATCTCCCGGAAGGTCTCCTTCACCATTCCGACACACTTGCCCGGTTTCGACCGATTACTACAGATAACGGCTAGAGTTGCGCACCTCCTGACTTACCCGTATTGGCATCACATCGCACTCTTCCCGCTCTTCCCGCCTCCCCCTCCTTTCCTGAAAGGGCGAAGCCGGTCATGCGCAATCCCCTGGGCCCGCCGCTGCGCCGTGTGTCGGTGAGCGCGCTCGCCCTAGCCGCGATCTGGGCACCGGGCACCGCCGCCCGGGCGACCGCTCCGGCCGCCCCGCCCTCCCCCGAGGCTCCGCGCATCCCCTTCGCCGAGCGCTACCACGTGGTGCAGCGAGGCGGCTTCGCCCGCGCGGCCAACGCCTCCGTCAGCTGCCGTACGGCACCCGGACCCACCGCCGAACCGCCCTGCTCGGCGTCCCGGTCGGGCCAGGTCCCGGCGGTGAACGGGAACTTCGACATGTTCTACGTCGATGTCGACGACGACCCGAACACCTACAACTCCTCACGCGCCGAGCTCCGGCTGCCGGAGGGCTCCCGGGTGACGTACGCGCGGCTGTACTGGGGCGGCAATCTGCTGGCCGACGAGCAGAAGCCGGCGAAGGACAACGGGCGAGTGCTGATCGCCGAACCCGGCGGCCAGTACAAGGAACTGCTCGCCGACACGGTCGTGGGCCACCGGGCGGAGGGCGGCATGGACGCCTTCCAGGCCTCGGCGGAGATCACCGACCTGGTCCGGTCGAGCGGCTCCGGACTGTGGACGGTCGGCCAGGTGAACGCGGCCATGGGGAGGTCCGGTGCCTGGGGCGGCTGGACGCTG
Source organism: Streptomyces sp. NPDC048254 (assembly GCF_043201895.1). Lineage (NCBI taxonomy): Bacteria > Bacillati > Actinomycetota > Actinomycetes > Kitasatosporales > Streptomycetaceae > Streptomyces > Streptomyces sp. NPDC048254. The sequence continues at coordinate 439,148 of NZ_JBICZJ010000001.1, read as the reverse complement.
GTGGTGGCGTACCAGAACCCGGCGGAGCCCCTGCGCACGCTCGCCCTCTGGGACGGCTTCGACTCCCTCGACCGGGCGGCCGGGATACGGCTGAACGGGCTACGCATCCCGCGTGGCGCCGGCGGCCGGGTGGGTCTGGTGGCGTACAACGGCGACCGGGGCGGCACCGGTGACTCGCTCACGTACTCCCTCGCCGGTCGTGCCCCCACCCCGCTCGGCGACTCCGCCGACCCGGCCGACGACGTACTCAACTCCACGATCAACGACTCCGACCGGGTACGCGCCCGGCGTGAGCCGGCGTACGACAACACGCTCGGCTACGACTCGGATGTGTTCGATCTCGGCACCGGTCTCGCGCAGGGCGGTGACCAGCTGACCTTTCAGCTCGTTTCCCAGCGCGACGCGGCGTGGGCGGGCGCGCTCTTCGCCGCCGTGGACGTGCAGTAGTGCGGCGCGTTTCCGCCCGCAGTCCCGAGCGCCCCCCGTGAGCGAGGAATACCGCGTATGCACCGATCAGCAACCGACCCTCGGCGACGGGTCCTGCACCTGGCGCAACCCGTCGAGGGCGGGGTGGCCCGGGTGATCCTCGATCTGACGAAGGCCCAGCTCACGGCCGGTCTGCGGGTCACGGTGGCCTGCCCCGGTGGTGAACTGGCCGAGTCCGCACGGGAACTGGGCGCCGAGGTGCGCGGGTGGCGCGCCGACCGCTCCCCGGGCGCCGGTCTCCGTGACGAGGTACGACGGCTCACCCGGCTGCTCGACGAGGTACGGCCGGAACTGGTGCACGCGCACAGCGCCAAGGCGGGCCTCGCCGGCCGCCTGGCCGTGCGCGGCCGCGTCCCGACCCTGTTCCAGCCGCACGCCTGGTCCTTCGAGGCGGTCGGCGGAGTCACCGCCTCGCTGGCGCTGCGGTGGGAGCGGTGGGGCGCGCGCTGGGCGCACCGGGTGGTGTGTGTCAGCGAGGCGGAGCGTACGACCGGCGTACGCGCCGGGATCCGCGCCCGGTACGCCGTCGTCCCCAACGGCATCGACACCGAGCACTTCACCCCGGGCGCCCGGGGCCCGTCCGAGCCCGGGGCACCCCTGGTCGTCTGCGTCGGCCGGCTCTGCCCGCAGAAGGGCCAGGACGTGCTGCTGCGGGCCTGGCCCGAGGTGCTGCGCCGGGTGCCGGGCGCCCGGCTGGCCCTGGTCGGCGACGGACCGGACCGCGAGGCGCTGCGCCGGCTGGCCCCCGCCTCCGTCGAGTTCGCCGGCGCCGTCGCGGACGCCCGCCCCTGGTACCGGGCCGCCGACCTGGTGGTGCTGCCCTCTCGCTGGGAGGGCATGGCGCTGGCCCCGCTGGAGGCGATGGCCTGCGGGCGGCCGGTGCTGGTCACCGATGTCGACGGCGCCCGCGAGAGCCTGCCGCCCGGACACGCCGCGCACGGTCTGGTGCCGCCGGGGCGACCGGGCGCGCTGGCCGGTGCCGTCGCCGGGCTGCTGCTCGACCCGGAGCTGCGCGCGTCGCTCGGCGACCGGGGGCGCCGGCACGTCCAGTCCACGCACGATGTGCGGCGCACGGCGGAGGCGGTCGCGGAGCTGTACCGCGAACTCCTCGGCGGGCGGCCGCTCATGTCCTTTGAGTGCAGGGAGTCCATCCACTCGTGACCGCGGAAAGCACCGTCCCCTCCCCCGGCCCGCAGCCACGGGAGCACGGACTCTCGCCCGTCTCGGTCCTGCCGGCCCGCACCGTCGGAGGATTCCGGTTCCCGCCGCGGCGGCCGCCCGCGCGGCCCGCCTCCCCGGCGCCGCTGCTGGCCGCCGACCTGTGCGCCGCGCTGCTCGGCGCGGTCGCCCTCGACGAGGCCGTGGGCCGGCCCGTCCTGGTCGGTCTCCTCGTGTCCGGGGCGATACTGCTGCGCCCGCAGCCCAGCGGGCGGGTGGCCGGGATCCTGGACGAACTCCCGGCGGTCTGCGGCCGGATCGCCGTCGTCTGGCTGGGCCTCGCCGCCGCCGTCGCCGCCTGGTACCCGGACCTCGCGCTGCCCGCCCGCACCCTGCTGCTGGGCTGCGCCCTGCACGCGGCGGCGGCCTGTGCCGGCCGCGGTCTGGTGCACTGGCGCCGCCGCCTGGCCCTGCTGCGCCACCCGCGCGCCGCCCTGGTCATCGGCCCCGCCGCCACCGCCCAGCGGGTCGCCGCGGCCGTGCTGCGCCACCCGGGCTTCGGCGTACGGCCGGTCGGCGTCGTCGCCGACCACCCCGAGGGCCCCGAGGGGCTGCCCGTGCTGACCACCGGCGAGGAGGTCGAGCGGGCCCTCATCCAGAACGGGGTCCGCGCCGTCCTCACCGTCCACCCCGCCGTCCGCACCGAACAGGGCCCGCTGCTGCGGGCGCTGGCCGAGTCGGGCTGCGTGGTCTGGGAGGTCGACGCGGACTCACCGGCGTACGAGATGCGCGACCAGCTCGCCGGGTTCTCCTGCCGCCGCCTCGAGATGGGCTCGCGGCGGCGCGGCAGCGTCGGCAAACGAGTCCTCGACATCGTCGTCTCCGGGTCGGCGCTGGTCCTGGTCAGTCCGCTGCTCCTGGTGTGCGCGGCGGTGCTGCGCCTCACCGACGGACCCGGCGTGGTCTTCCGGCAGGAGCGCATCGGCCAGGGCGGGCGCCCCTTCACCCTGCTGAAGCTGCGCACCCACCGCCCGGTCGACGCGCACGAGGCCGCGACGCGCTGGAGCGTGGCGGGCGAGAGCGAGATGAGCCCCTTCTGCCGGTTCCTGCGCCAGACGTCCCTGGACGAGCTGCTCCAGCTGTGGAACGTGCTCTGGGGCGACATGAGCCTGGTCGGCCCGCGGCCCGAACGGCCTTACTTCGTAGGCCAGTTCAGCCAGGCCTATCCGGGCTACGCGGCCCGCCACCGGATGCGGACCGGCATCACCGGACTCGCCCAGATCCACGGGCTGCGCGGCGACACCTCCATCGAGGACCGGGCCCGCTTCGACAACGCCTACATCGACAACTGGTCGCTGTGGCAGGACATCTGCATCCTGCTGCGCACCGCGGCCGCGCTCGTGCGTTCGACGGGGAGCTGACGATGAGCTTCGCACTCTCCCCGGCCAGGCCCCTGCGGCTGCCGCCGGTCCTCGCCGCGGCCGCCGTGCTCGCGGTCCTCGCCCTGCCGCTCACCCCGGCCGGCGGCGACAGCGGCGCCGGACCGGCGGACGCGGTGTCCGCGCTGGTGGTGCTGTACGCCGCGGTGCGCACGGTACGGGAGCGGCGGCGGCCGCTGTCGGCGACGGCCGCGGTGGTGCTGGGCATGCCGGTGGTGGGCCTGGCCGTCGCGGCGGCCGGCGCGTCCTCCCCGGGGGCCGGACTGACCGGCCTCGGCCGCTATCTCCAGGTGTTCGTCCTGGTCCCCGCCGCCGTGCTGCTGCTGATCCGGGACCGTGCCGACTTCCGGCTGCTGGCCTGGTCGTTCGTGGGGCTCGCGGGGTGGCAGGGCGCGGTCGGGGTGTACCAGTACCTCACCGGGACCGGGGCGTCGTACCAGGGCGAGGAGATCCGCGCGGTCGGCACGTTCGGGCCGCAGGACGTGATGGGCATGGCGACCGTGGTGTCGTTCGGCCTGGTCTGCGCGCTCGGGCTGGCGCTGGGCCGGTCACCGGTACGGCAGCGGATGACGGCGGGCGTGTGCGCGCTCGGCCTGCTGCTGCCGCTGGCCGTGTCCTTCAGCCGGGGGGCCTGGATCGCGACGGTGCTCACCTGCGGTGTGCAGCTGGCGCTGGCCGGGCTGCGGCGGGCGCTGAAGGTGGCGGCGGTCGCGGTCGCCGCGGGCGTGGTGCTGGTGGGGGGCTTCGGGCTGGGTACGGCGATGCTCCAGGAGCGGCTCAGCAGCATCGGGCAGGTGACCGACGCGCCGGACCAGTCGGTGGTCGACCGCTACACGCTGTGGGCGGCGGCGACCGGCATGTGGCGCGAACACCCGGTCACCGGGGTCGGGTTGAAGAACTTCCCGGCGTACCGGGACGGGCATGCCTCGCTGGCGCTGTCCTCCGGGAGCGACACGGAGGGGGCGGGGGCCGCGTTCCGGAAGCAGCCGCTGCTGTCGCCGCACAACATGTACCTGCTGGTGCTGAGCGAGCAGGGACTGCTCGGCGCGCTGGCACTGGCGGGCAGCTGGCTGGCGCTGCTGGCGTGCGGGCTGCGCGGGTGGTGGCGGGTCCGCGGCGGTGCCGGCCTCGACTGCGCTCTGGTGGGGTGCGGGCTGCTGATCTGGCAGCTCGTGGACTTCGCGTACGCGGACATCGGGGGGCCGTCGACCGTGCTGACGGCGGTGGTGTTCGGGGCGGTGGCCTGGTGGGCGCTGGTGGGGGCGGAGCGTTCGCCATGACGATGACGCCTTCCAGGACCTCGGGCGTGCCCGGGTCGCGTGCCGACAGCGGGTCGGTGGCGGCCGAGCGTGCCCGTGCGGCGGAGCCGCAGACGCCCCAGCCCCGCGCCCCCGACGGGGCGCCGTCCTCCCGTGGCGTGCTCGCCAAGGCCGCTCTTGTCACCGCCTCCCTCTCCGTCGTCGGCTCGCTCCTCGGGCTCATCCGGGACCAGTCGCTCGCCCGGCTCTTCGGCGCCGGACAGGACACCGACGCCTTCCTCGTCGCCTGGACCGTTCCCGAGTTCGCCGCGACGCTGCTCATCGAGGACGGGCTCGCCTTCGCGCTGATCCCCGCCTTCAGCCTGGCCCTCGCCCGGCGGGCGCAGGGGGCTCCCGGCGACCCCGTGCGGGCGCTGGTCGCCGGGACCCTGCCGAGGCTGGCCCTCGCCTTCGCGGCCGTCGGCGCCCTTCTCATCGGGGGCGCCCCGCAGCTCGTCGAGGTGCTCGCGCCCGGTCTGGACGACCCCGGGCTCGCCGTCGACTGCACCCGGCTGACCGCGACCTCTGTGCTGACCTTCGGGCTGGCCGGGTACTGCAGCGCCGCCCTCCGCGCGCACCGGCGGTTCCTCGCGCCGGCCGCGATCTACGTCGCCTACAACGCCGGCATCATCACGGCGATGTTCGCCTTCGGCGGTGCCTGGGGCGTGCGGTCGGCCGCGTTCGGGGTGGCGGCGGGGGGCCTGCTGATGGTCGCCGTACAGCTTCCCTCGCTGCTCGGGCAGTTGCGGCGCAAGGTCAAGGCCGCCGTCGGCGACCCGGTCGCCGAGGCGGAGCCGCTGAACGTCGTCCTGATGGCCACCGTGCTGCTGTTCGCGCTGTGCCGGCAGTCGCAGGTGCTGATCGAGCGGTTCCTCGCCTCGCATCTGCACTCCGGGGCGATCTCACACCTCAACTACGCGCAGAAGGTCGCGCAGATCCCGATGACGATGTCGATGATGCTGTGCACGGTCACCTTCCCGGTGGTGGCCCGGGCGCTGGCCGAGGGCGACACCGAACGGGCACGGCGCCGGGTGGAGCGGGATCTGTCGGTGGCCGCGAGCGTCGTCCTGCTCGGCACCGCCGTGGTGGTGGCGTGTGCGCCGCAGCTCGTCCACCTCCTGTTCCAGCGGGGGGCGTTCACCGCGGCGGACACCGCCGCCACCGCCGGGGTGATGCGCGTCTACGCGCTCGGGCTGCTCGGGCAGACCATGGTCGGGGTGCTGGTCCGCTCCTACTTCTCGGCGGGCCGCGCCACCTGGTACCCGGTCGGCGCCATGGCCGCCGGGATCGCCGTGACCTCCTGGATCGGCGCCATGGCGGTGGACCGGTACGGCGTGATCGGCATCGCCGCCGCCAACGCCATCGGCATCACCGTCACCGCCGTGCTCCTGCTGTCCGGTATGGGCCCGCGCAGTGTCCCGATCCGTATCCGGCGGGTGCTGGCCGAGCTGAGCCGGCCGGTGCGGGCCGCCGTGGTCGCCACGGTCGTCGGCACCTTCGTCGCCGGACGGCCCGCGGACCCGCTGACCGGTCTGGCGGCCGGCACCACCGCCGTGACCGCGATCTTCGTCCTGCTCGGCTGGGCGCTGGACGCCCAGGGCTTCGCACCCGCACTCCGTTCCGTAGGCACCGTCACCCGAAGGCTCGCGCATGCCGTCTTCCATTGAGTCCGCCGAGAAGATCCGACACCTGGCGGGCCCGGTCCCCTGGGTCGCCATGTACCACTCCGTGGGCGACTGCTCGGACGATCCGTACCGCGTCACCGTCACCCCCGACCGGCTGGCCGCACAGCTGGGCTGGCTGCGCCGGCGGGGGCTGCGCGGGGTGTCGGTCGCCGAACTGCTCGCCGCCCGGGCCCGGGGCGAGGGGCGGCGGCTGGTCGGGCTGACCTTCGACGACGGCTACGCCGACTTCCTCGACCACGCCCTGCCGCTGCTCGACCGCTGGGGCTGCGGCGCCACCCTGTTCGTGCTGCCCGGGCGGCTCGGCAGCGACAACCGCTGGGACTCGCTCGGCCCGCGCAAGCCGCTGCTCACCGCCGACGGGATCCGGCGGGCGGCGGCGGCCGGCGTGGAGATCGGCTCGCACGGGCTCACCCATGTCGACCTGACGAAGGCCGACGCGGACACGCTCAGGGCCGAGACCGCCGACAGCCGGGCCGTCCTGGAGGAGCTGATCCAGGCCTCCGTGAACGGCTTCTGCTACCCCTACGGGGCCGTCGACCAGCGGGTCGTCGACGCCGTACGGGACGCCGGATACGGCTACGCCTGCGCCATCGACCCCGGCGAACTGAACGGCCTCCACACCCTGCCCCGGGTGCACATCGGCCAGAACGACCACGCCCTGCGCCTCTTCCTGAAGTACCGGCTGCACCGGTTGCGCCGCCGTCCCGTCAAGGGGCTCTGAATGAGGGCCCTGCATGTCATCACCGGGTTGGGGGTCGGCGGGGCGGAGCAGCAGCTGCGGCTGCTCCTGCGCCACCTGCCCGTCTCCTGCGACGTCGTCACGCTCACCAACCCCGGGCCGGTCGCGCGTGCTCTGGCCGCCGACGGGGTGCGGGTGGTCCATCTCGGGATGGCCGGGAACCGGGACCTGGCCGCGCTGCCCCGCCTGGTCCGGGTCATCCGCCGGGGCCGCTACGACCTCGTCCACACCCACCTGTACCGGGCCTGTCTCTACGGCCGGATCGCGGCGCGCCTCGCGGGCGTGCGGGCCGTCGTCGCCACCGAGCACTCGCTCGGCGACACGCAGCTGGAGGGGCGCCGGCTGACCTCCGGGGTACGGGCGCTGTACCTCGCGGGCGAACGGCTCGGCCGGTCCACGGTCGCCGTCTCCCCCACGGTCGCCGAGCGGCTGCGCGGGTGGGGGGTGCCGGGGCCGCGGATCGAGGTCGTACCGAACGGCATCGACCTGGAGCGGTTCCGCTTCGACCCGGACCGGCGGCAGCGCACCCGGGCCCGGCTCGGGATCCCGCAGGACGCGTTCGTGGTGGGCGGCATCGGGCGGCTGGCGCCCGGCAAACGGTTCGACGTCCTGATCAGGGCGCTCGCCCAACTTCCGCCGGACTGCCGCCTGTTGCTGGTCGGCGGGGGCGCGGAGGAGGGGGCGCTGCGCCGGGCCGCCGAGGAGGCCGGGGTCACCGGCCGGGTCGTGTTCGCCGGTGAGCGGCCCTATGTCTCCGACAGTTCGGCCGACCCCGACCTCCCGTCCCTCGCCGCCGCCATGGACGTACTGGCCTCGCCCTGCGCCGAGGAGGCCTTCGGGCTCGCGGTGATCGAGGCGCTGGCCGCCGGGCTGCCCGTCCTCTACAGCTCCTGCCCCGCCGTCGAGGACCTGCCGCCCGCCGCCGCCCCCGGCGCCCGCCGCATCGAGGGCGGTGCCCGTGCCTACGCCGAGGCACTGGCCGCCGCCCGCGCCGCCGGGCCCGGCCCGCGCACCGCGCCGGAGGCCGCCCGTCACTACTGCATCACCCGCAGCGCCGCCCAGCTCATGGACGTCTACGCGGCCGCACTCGCCACCACCCCTCAGGGAGCCAGTACGCCATGACCGAGAACACCCCCGGGGCAGCCCGCCCCCTCGCCCGCGCCCGCGCGGTCCCGCCCTGGTCGCTGCTGGCGGCCGGGGTCGCCGCCGGCGCCCTGCTGGGCGGCGCCTACGGCGTACTCACGCCGCGCAGCTACACCGCGACCAGCTACGTCATCGCCGTCCCCGCCGACCGGTCCGACACCGCCACCGCGCAGGGCTTCGCGCAGGCCTACGGCCGGGTCGCCACCCAGCTCGCGGTGCTCGGGGACGCCCAGGTGTGGGCCGGGGTGCCGGTGAACACGCTGCGGGACAGCGTGCAGACGGAGACCTCGCCGGACGCGCCGATGGTCGCCGTCTCGGCCACCTCGCCGCACCCCCTCCAGGCCGCCGACATGGCGAACGCGGTGGCCCGCTCGCTCACCCAGCACGCCAACGACACCAAGGGCGACACGCACGTCGAACTCCTCCAGTTCTCCCGGGCGCTGAAGCCGACCGCGCCCACCTCGGCGTCCCCGAAGGTGACCGGTCTGGTGGGTGCCAGCGCGGGCGGGCTGCTGGCCGGGCTGGTGCTGCTGGTGCGGCCCCGGCGCCACGAGGAGGACAACGCTCCGCAGGCCTCCGTGCCGGGACCTGCCGTCGCCGCCGACGCGCACGGACAGCTGTGACGGCGACGGCCTACCCGACGCTCGCCGCGCACACCACCGAACTCGTCACCGACGAAGACGCCTTCGCCGGGCTGGCCCCCGCCTGGGGCCGTCTCTACCGGCGGTGCGGCACGGCCACCCCGTTCCAGAGCCACGCCTGGCTGCACTCCTGGTGGCGCTCGTACGGCGTCCCGGGCCGGCTCCGCCTGGTCCTGGTGCGGCACGGCGGTGAACTGGTCGGCGCGGCCCCGCTGATGCTGGTGCGCCGGCCGCTGCCCACGCTGGTGCCGCTGGGCGGGGCGATCTCGGACTACACGGACGTGCTGCTCGCCGACGCCGACGACGGCCGGGCGGCGGCCGCGCTCACCCAGGAACTCGGCCGGGCGGCCCGGACGGCGCTGATCGACTTCCGTGAGGTGCGTCCGGGCGGTGCGGTGGAGCGGGTGTACGACCGCTGGCACGGGCCGTGCCGGAAGGTGCCCGACTCGCTGTGCCTGGAGCTGCCCGCGGTGTCCATGGACGAGCTGGTGGCCCGGCTGCCGTCGAACAAGGCCCAGCAGCGGGTGCGCGCCAAGCTGCGCAAGCTGGGCTCCCTCGGGGTGCGCCGGGACGTCGTGGCGCCGGAGGGCGTCGACACCGCGCTCGGGCGGCTCCTCGATCTGCACCGGCTCCAGTGGCAGGGGCGGAAGGTGACGACGGAACACCTCCAGTCGCGGTTCCGGGAGCATCTGGTGCGCTCGGTGGGGCCGATGGTGCGTTCCGGGGACGCGGTGGTCACCGAGTTCCGGCTGGACGACGAGGTGGTCGCCGTCGATCTGACCCTGCTGTCGCCGAGCCTGGCCGGCGGTTACCTGTACGGGGCGCATCCGCAGCTGCGCGAGCGGAAGGCGGACGTGGCGGTGATGCTCCTGGACGCCTGCGCCCAGTACACCGGCGCCGGTGAGCGGGGCGCGCTGAGCCTGCTGCGCGGGAACGAGCCGTACAAGCACCACTGGCGGCCCCAGCCGGTCGCCAACCAGCGGCTGCTGCTGGCCCGGCGCCGCACCGCGCCGCTGCTGACGGCGGCGCTGTGCGACGCCGCCGCCCGGCAGCGGGTCAAGGAGGTGCGGCACCGATGGAAGGAACGGCGGCAGGACTAGGTCTCCGTGCGCGACCACCAGTCGAGGCGGACGCAGAGTTTCCCGCCGAGCCAGTACTCGATCCAGTCGCCCAGGTCCATCGGCGCGCAGCCGGCCGGGGGCGCGGTGCCGGGAGTCGGGGTCGGGGTCGGGGTCGGCTTCGGGAGGTCCGGGGTGGGAACCGGCGTCGGGGTCGCGGTGTCGGTGCGGCCGGAGAGGGCCGAGCGGTAGACCCGCGAGGAGCGCGGGTTGTCCGAACACTGCCAGACACCGTGCGGGCAGTAGTCGGTCAGCGTGTTGTACAGCGGTCTGTGCTCGTCCATCCAGGTGAGCATCCGCCGCATGTATTCGGCGTTGTCCCCGTTACGGAAGAGGCCCCATTCCGGATAGGAGATGGGTTTTCCATGGGCCTTCGCGAAATCGACGTGCTGCTGAAGTCCGTAAGGCTCCCGCACCTGTTCGTCGAAGGAAAGCCCCGTCGGCTGGTCGTAGGAATCCATGCCGATGACGTCGACCGTGTCGTCCCCGGGGTAGCACTCCGTCCACGGGACGGCGTCGCGGCCCCGGCTCGGCGTGAAGTCGAACCGGAATTTCTGGCCCGGCACCGCACGCATGGTGGTGACGATCCTCTTCCAGTATTTCTTCCAGGCCTCCGGGTCCGGCCCGCAACGATGGGTGTAGGTAGTGCCGTTCATCTCCCAGCCGAGCACGATGACCGTGTCCGGCACCTCCAGCTCCACCAGCCGTTCGGCCAGGGCCCGGAAGTGGTGATCGAACAGCCCGGCGGCGCCCTGCGCCAGCAGCGACCGGACCTCGGCGTCCCCGACGTGGTCCTCGTTGCGCTCCTGCATGGGCACGTTGAGGACGAGCATCCGGTCGTCCTTCTCCCGCCGCCAGTGCGCCCAGACGTCCAGGAAGCCGGGTGCGCCCTCGATGTCGGCCCAGCGGTTGCCGGGCAGATACGTGTGCGCGACCTTCAGCTCGGTGCCGCCGAGCCAGCCGCTCAGCTGGGCCATGCGGGCCACGCCCAGCGGTCCGGAGTCCAGGAAGGCCCCGAAGGCCGGCGGCGCCGCCCTGGCGGGCGCGGGCGCGGAGCCGGCCGGTGCCGGTGCGACCGCCGCGGGACTGGCCGGGACCGGCAGGGGTGCCGCCGACGCCGGGACGGACGTCGTGGGTGTCGGAGCCGGAGTCGGGTCCGTGACCAGCGCCACCTCCGCACCCGCGGCGAATCCCGGACCGGTCGCCAGGGTCGCCGAGGCGACGACGACCGCCGCCACCGCCGCGACCACAGCCCGCCGGTGCGACCGGGACCTCGGCCGCTTTCGCTGCTGTGGAGCCATGCCTGCTCCTTTCTCCACCAGTTCTCGTCCGTTCTTCTCGTCCGCTCGCACGTTCGCTGAGGAAGTACCACTTACTGACACTCAGTCATATCAATATGAATACCGCCAGTGCGGCTGCGGCTTTCGGGTGCGCCGAACGCCCGCACGGGTGAACCGAGGCAAAGGAAAAGGTCCGTGTCGCTGCTAGACATCCGGGTTCCCGCGGTTCTGCTGCGGATCGACCGGAATCCCTTTCACCACGGCACCCTCGGGGCCGTGCGCTCGCTCGGCAGAGCCGGCGTGGACGTCCATCTGGTCGCCGATTCCACCGGCAGTCCGGTCGGCAGGTCACGTTTCGTACGGCAGCTGCATCCGCCGCCGGCGCCGGGTGCGTCCGCCGCGGAGATCGTGGCCGTGCTGCGCCGGGTGGCGACGCGGATCGCCCGTCCGGCGGTGCTGATCCCGATGGACGACGCGAGCGCGATCGCGGTCGGCCGGCTCCGCGAGGACCTCGCGCCCTCCTATCTGCTGCCGCATCAGCCCGCTCTGCTTCCCGAACGGGTCGCCGACAAGGCCGAGTTGGCCCAGGTGTGCGCGGCGGCCGGGATCCCGCATCCGCAGACCCTCGTCCCGGACAGCGCCGAGCAGGCAGCCGCCGCCGTCTGGCGGCTCGGGCTGCCGGTGGTCGCCAAGTGGAGCCGGCCCTGGCTGGTGCCGGCCGGGTCCGGGCTGCGCAGCACGGTCGTGGTGCGCTCGGCGCGGGAGGCGCGGGAGCTGTTCCTGCGGGCCGACGAGGCGGGCAGCCGTCTGCTGCTCCAGGAGTTCCTGCCGCCGGGCCCGGACCGCGACTGGTTCTTCCACGGCTACGCCGACCGCACCGGGGCGGTCCGCGCGGGCGGCCCCGGCCGCAAGCAGCGGGCCTGGCCGCGCGGGGCGGGCCTGACCGCGGTCGGCCTGTGGACGCCCAACCCGCAGGTCCAGGGGCTGGCCGAGCGGCTCACCGGCGAACTGGGCTTCCGGGGCATCTTCGACCTGGACTTCCGGCGCTGCGGCAGCACCGGCCGCTACCACCTCCTCGACTTCAACCCCCGTCCGGGCGCCCAGTTCCGGCTCTTCGCCGACAGCGCGGGCCTGGACGTCGTACGCGCCCTGCACCTGGATCTGACCCACCGCCCGCTGACCGCCGGGGCTCCGCTGGCCGGGCGGGCGTTCGTGGTGGAGAACTACGCGCCGCTGAGCGCGCTGCGGCCGGCCCCGCGCGGGCGCGAGCTCGCCTGGAGCGCGCCGGACGACCGGGGGCCGGGCCTGGCGATGTGGGCACTGTGGTGCCGGCATGTGGCCGGCCGGCTCCTCGGCCGGCTGCGCCCCGGCACGGCCCCGGTCCCGCGGTCGGCCTCCGTCGTGGTCCGCCAGGCCGGGGAGCCGGCCGGGGAACGCCGTCCGGCCGTCCTGGACGAGGAACTCTCCGGAGTGTCCGGTGCCGCCAGCCTCTCCGGTCTGCCCGACCGGTCCGACGACGAGAAAGCGAGCAGCTGCTGATGTACGACCTGCTGGTGGTGGGCGCGGGCCCGTACGGCCTGTCCATCGCGTCCCACGCCGCGGCGGCGGGGCTGAACGTGCGTGTCTTCGGTCGCCCGATGGCGTCCTGGCGCGACCACATGCCCCGCGGGATGTTCCTCAAGTCCGAGCCCTGGGCCTCCAACCTGTCGGACCCGGAGGCACGTTGGCGGCTGGACGTGTACTGCGCGGGCCGGGGGGTCGAGGCCCGGCACGGGCGGCCGATCCCGCTGGACATGTTCACCGAGTACGGCCTGTGGTTCGCCCGCAACGCCGCCCCGCCCGTCGACGAACGCACCGTCACCCGCATCGCGCCCCGCACCGGCGGATTCGACGCGACGACGGAGGACGGCGAGACCCTGCACGGCCGGACCGTCGCCCTCGCCGTCGGTGTGCTGCCGTTCGTCGAGATCCCGTCCGCGCTGCGCGGCCTCTCCCCCGACCTGGTCTCGCACAGCAGCCACCATGCCGACCTCGACCGCTTCCGGGGCCGGGACGTCACGGTGATCGGCGGCGGCCAGGCGGCCCTGGAGACCGCCGCGCTCCTCGCCGAACAGGGCAGCAGGGTACGGGTGCTGGTGCGCGCGGAAGAGCTGTACTGGAACGAGGTACCGCCGCCCTGGGAGCGCCCCTGGTGGCGGTCGGCGCGCGCCCCGCACAGCGGCCTCGGCCCCGGCTGGCGCAACTGGTTCTACTCCGAGCGCCCCGGCCTGTACCGGCGGCTCGCGGAGCCGACCCGGGCGCGGATCGCGGCCACGGCCCTCGGCCCGGCCGGCGCCTGGTGGGTGCGGGAGCGGGTGGAGTCCGGGGTGGAGGTACTGCTCGGCCGTGAGGTGACGGCGGCCCGGGCCACCGCGGGCGGGGTACGCCTGGACACGGAGGCGCGCGGCGGCGGGGTGGGCACCCTGGAGACCGAACACGTCATCGCGGCCACGGGGTTCCGGGCGACCCGGGAGCGGCTCGGGCTCCTGGCCGACGACCTGCGTACGACGCTGGTGGCCGGGGCCGACGGGGCGCCGGAGGTCGGCCGGGACTTCGAGTCGTCGTACCCCGGGCTGTTCCTGGCCGGTCTGATCACGGCCGCGGGCTTCGGTCCGGCGATGCGCTTCGTGCACGGTGCCGGCTTCACCGCGGGCACGCTGGTGCGCGGGGTACGGCGGCGGCTGCGCTCGGGCCCGGCCGGCTGGGGCCTCGACGCGGACCACCGGGAGCCGGCACCGGACGCGGTACGGAGCTGACGGACGCGGGTGCCGGAGCCTTCAGGAGGCGTCCAGCACCCGGCGGGCCGGACAGGCTCTAGGACCGGCGAGACGCGGCTCGGCCTCGTCGGTACAGCATCGTCCCGCCCGCGATCAGCGCGGCGCTGGCGGCCGAGGCCGCGAGCACGGCCTCACGGTCACTGCCGGTGTGCGGCAGGGTGGGCGGCGTTCCCTGGTGGTGTCCGCCACCGGGCGAAGGTGTCGGGCTCGGCGACGGAGGCGTCGTCCGGCTCGGCGGCGGGGCCGTTCGGCTCGGCGGCGGAGGTGTCGGGCTCGGCGACGGGGGCGTCGGGCTCGGCGGGGGCGGAGTCTCGCCGCAGGGGGTCTCGCCGCCGTAGGGGGGCGGGGTGGTGCCGGGCGAGCCCTCGGCGCCGTAGCCCGAGTCGCACCCCGTACCGCCGTAGCCCGAGGTGTCGGGGCCGGAGTCGCCGTAGGACGGCTCGGGTGCGCGGTCGTCGGGGTGCTCGTCCACATCCGACTCGCTCGCACAGGAGTTGCCGAAGGCCGCGTTCAACGCGGCCGCCACGTCGATCGAGTTGCCGCACACGTTGACCGGCACGTGCACCGGGGCCTGGACGTTGTTGCCGGACACGACACCCGGTGAACCGCCTGCGGTCCCGGTCGCGTCCGTGTCGGCGAACGCGGGACCGGCGTACAGGGACAGCATGCCGGCCGCGGCGGCGGCCATGGCCATTGCCCTGCTGAGGGTCTGTCGCAATCTCGTTGTCTTCCTGCTCAGAAGTGGAAAGACCGGCCTCGGAGCGCGGATGCGAAAGATCGACGGTCCGAGGCCGGCCGTGACTCAGCCGGACGGCTGGTGCGCTGCGCTGACGTTGTCAGTGGTTGAGGCAGACGTTGCCGAACGCCGGGTTCAGAGCCGCGATGATGTTGACGGTGTTGCCACAGATGTTGATCGGAATGTGGATCGGGACCTGGATCGCGTTGCCGGAGATGACCCCGGGGGAAGCGACGGCAGCAGCCTCGGCACCCGAGTCCGCGAAGGCCGGAACGGCAGCGCCCAAGGCCAGGATTGCACCGGCGGCGACAGCAGCGGTCTTCTTCATGAACTTTCCCTTCTCTGCGGTCATGCCCGTATGACGGCCGAAACCGAGCGAGCACAGCATGAACGGCTCGCACCATGACCGGCAGACTGTAGAACGAGAAATGGGCAGCCGAAGAAACTACGCAACGCGCGCCGTCGGGTAATTCACTCGAACGCCTTCACAGAATTGACGCGACCTCAGCGAAAACCGCTCGGGCGGCGCGTGAATACGCGCCGCCCGAGGGGACTTTCCATGACCGCCAGGATGCTACTGGTTGGCGACGCCGTTGGCGGACAGGGCCGCGATGTCGTCCAGGATGTGCGAGAGCGGCTCGTCGCCCTTGGCCTGGGTGGAGTTCTCGGCGCACTGCTGGTTCTGCGGCGCGGACAGGACGTTGATGTCCTGGACGTCGATCGGGACGGCGCCGAGGATGGCCTGCACGTTCCCCTTGACAGGCAGACCGACGCACAGCTTGTTCAGCGAGCTCTGGACCAGCGTGGCCTGCGGGCTCATCTTGCCCTTGGTCACCTGGTTGCCGAACTTCGACTTGGCGCCGTTACCGCTGGCGGAGGTGGTGCCGTGGTCGTTGCCGGTGGCAAGCGCCTGGGGGGCTGCCGCCGCCGACACACCTACGACGGACGCGGCGACCGCCACCGCGGCCATTGCCTTCTTCAGCATTTCGCTATTTCCTTTCCCGGCTTTACGCCAAGACGGACGTTCCTGCTCGGCATCAACCGCCCGCGCCCGGAATGGTTGCGGCAGGCACGCGGTACGTCACCCGATCGGACCGATGCCCCGTCCGGAATTTCCGTGAGAACCGGCCCGGCGGCGGGGTCGGGGATTGCCGGACCATGGGCCATCGGGGTGAAGGGCAGCAACCAATGGGATCGCCCGCAGTTGACCAGAGAGCTCCGGTCGACGGGGTGTCCTAGAAGGGAATTGACAAGTGATCAAGAAGGTTCTGGCCGCCACCGCTGTCGCAGCCTCCGTTGTCGGCGCCACCGCTGCGGCCGCCTCGCCTGCCCTGGCCACCGGCAACGACCGCGGCACCACCTCGGCGAGCGGCAACGGCGCCTCACAGGCGTTCGGCAACTCCGCCACGTACGGCAACATGAGCCCCCAGCTGGCGCTGATCCAGGGCTCCTTCAACAAGCCGTGCATCGGCCTGCCCGTCAAGGGCAACGTGCAAGGTCTCCTCGGCGCTGTGCCGATCAACGTCCAGGACATCAACGTCCTGTCCGCGCCGCAGAACCAGCAGTGCGTCGAGAACTCCACCCAGGCCAAGGGCGACGAGCCGCTCTCGCACATCCTGGACGACATCGCGGCCCTGTCCGCCAACGGCACCGCCAACAAGTAGTCCCGACACCTTCCGGGCCCCTGTCGGGGTGCTCTCGGCCGGCGGGCCGCCGACTTCCCGGCTCCCCGCCGGCCTGCGCCGTTTCCGGCGCACCCACCCCCCGGCGGAGCGCTCGTCGCCTAATCGGACTGCGCTGCTCCAATGGGGGCAAAACACGCAACCCCGGCGTGGTTTCGGCCGTTGACGATCACGCAGCTCCTCCCCGGAGTCCGCCTTTCGAAAGGGAACGAACATGAAGAAGCTGTGGGCAACCGCGGCCGTTGCCGCCACCGTCGCCGGTTTCGCGGCCACCGCCGCTCCCCAGGCCCTGGCCACCGGCAACGACAGCGGCACCACCTCGGCCAGCGGTAACGGCGCCAAGTCGGAGTTCGGCAACTCGGCCACGTTCGGCGACCAGAGCCCGCAGCTCTCGTTGGTCCAGGGGTCGTTGAACAAGCCGTGCGTCGGCCTGCCCGCCAAGCTGAACCTCCAGGGCCTCGTCGGCGCTGTCCCGATCAACGTCCAGGACATCAACGTCCTGTCCTCCCCGCAGAACCAGCAGTGCGTCGAGAACTCCACCCAGGCCAAGGGCGACGAGCCGCTGTCGCACATCCTGGACGACATCGCGGCCCTGTCCGCCAACGGCACCGGCAACAAGTAGTCCGGCACACGCCAGGCGGACGGCGGGCGGCGGGCCACCGGTTCTTCCGGTGGCCCGCCGCCTTTTTCACGCCCGGCGACTCACTTTCGGTACAGCGCCTCGACCTCGTCGGCGTAGCGGGCGGTCACCGCGTGCCGCTTCACCTTCAGGGACGGGGTGAGCAGGCCGTTGTCCTCGGTGAAGTCGCCCTCGACCAGGGCGAAGGCACGGATCGACTCGGCGCGGGAGACGGCCGCGTTGGCGTGGTCGACCGCCTTCTGCACCTCGGCCCGCAGCCGGCCGTCGCGCACCAGCTCGGCGAGCGGGGTGTCCGGCGGCAGCTTCCGTACGGACAGCCAGTGGGCGAGGGCCTCGGGGTCCAGGGTGATCAGCGCGGCGACGAAGGGCCGGTTGTCGCCGACGACCAGGCACTGGCCGACGGGCGCGCGGCTGCGCAGCCGGTCCTCCAGGACGGCCGGCGAGACGTTCTTGCCGCCGGAGGTGACCAGCAGGTCCTTCTTGCGGCCGGTGATGGTGAGATAGCCGTCCTCGTCGAGCACGCCGAGGTCGCCGGTCGCGAACCAGCCGTCGTCCGGGAGCACTTCGGCGGTCGCGGCCGGGTTGTTCCAGTACGACCCGAAGACCACCGGCCCCTTGATCAGCACCTCGCCGTCGTCGGCGATCCGGACGGCCGTCCCCGGGATCGGCTGGCCGACCGTGCCGGGGCGGGGCGCCAGCGGCGGCACGATCGTGGCGGCCGCGCTGGTCTCGGTCAGGCCGTAGCCCTCGTAGACGACGATCCCGGCCGCGTGGAAGAACAGGTTGAGGTTCCGGTCGAGCGGGGAGCCGCCGCTGATGGCGTACCGCATCCGGCCGCCGAGTTCCTTGCGGATACGGCGGTAGACCATCAGGTCGTACAGGGCCCAGGCGGCGTACAGGCCGGGGCCGGGGCCCTTTCCGGTGCCGAGGAACCTGTTCAGGTAGGCCTCGGCGAAGCGCACGCCGGTCCGTTCCGCCCGGTCGAAGGAGGCGGCCCGGCCGATCTTCTCGGCCGTCGCCCGCCCGGTGTCGTGGATCTTCTCGAAGAGGTACGGCACCCCGACCAGGAACGTCGGCCGGAACTCCCGTAGCGCGGGCCGGAGTTCGTCCGGCTTCACGCTCGGGAAGTGGCCCATCTCGATCCGGCCCATCAGACAGGCGATCTGGAGCGTACGGCCCAGGATGTGGGCGAGCGGGAGGAACAGCAGGGTGGCGGCGGTCTGCCCGGTGACCGCCTGGAAGACGGGGTACAGCAGCTCGACCGTGTTGGCGGCCTCGGCGTGCAGGTTGGCGTGGGTGAGGACGCAGCCCTTGGGGCGGCCGGTGGTGCCGGAGGTGTAGCAGACCGTGGCGGTCGAGCCGGGGGTCAGGGTGCCGCGGCGCTTGGCGACGTCCTCGTCGGGGATGTCCGCGCCGAGGGCGGTGAGTTCGGCGACCGCGCCGCCCGCCGCGGCAGCGGCTGATGTTTCCGTCAGCTCCCAGACGCGGGGAAGTCGGGAGTGCTGGGCGGTGCCGGTGGTGACGGTGGCGGTGTTCTCCGGGGTCTCGGTGACGACATGGCGGGCGCCGGAGTCCCGGACGATCCACTCCACCTGCTCGGCGGAGGAGGTGGGGTAGACCGGGACGGTCACCCCGCCGGCCGACCAGATGGCGAAGTCGAGGACCGTCCACTCGTAGCGGGTGCGGGACATCACGGCCACCCGGCCGCCGGGTTCCAGGCCGGCGGCGATCAACCCCTTCGCCACGGAGGTCACTTGGGCGGCGAAGGCGGCCGCCGTGACGGTGCCGTCGCGGCGGCGGATCGTGGTGGCGTCGGGGGCCTCGGCCGCGTTGGTGTAGGGGAGGTCGGCGAGGGAGCCGGTGGTGAGCGGGGCGGCGAGGGGAGTGGTGTGCGCTTCGCGCACGGTGCCGGTTGTGTCTCTGACGAGGTTCACGGAAGCGCGAGCTGCCAGGTCGGTACGTTGTCTTGCCCGCTTGAGGTCCTTGCGTACGCCCATGAGGCGTCAACTTACTCACAGGTAAGGAAGCGTCAATGGGTTGGGACGGCTTGGATTTCGGGTGCG
This sequence comes from Streptomyces sp. NPDC048254, assembly GCF_043201895.1. Classification (NCBI taxonomy): domain Bacteria; kingdom Bacillati; phylum Actinomycetota; class Actinomycetes; order Kitasatosporales; family Streptomycetaceae; genus Streptomyces; species Streptomyces sp. NPDC048254. The sequence continues at coordinate 420,224 of NZ_JBICZJ010000001.1, read as the reverse complement.
GGTGTGTGGGGGCTGGTCGCGCCCACGCGGCGGTAGCCGCATATTGATACAGCCCCGCGCCCCTGACGGGGGCGCTTCAGTCGGCGGCGTTCGAAGGATCTGCCTCCCTGATGGCTGTCGCCAGGTCGGAGACGTTCTGGTCCTCTGTCGTCCGTGCCAGTGCTGCGGCTCGGGAATGCAGGGTGCTGAGGCCCGGCTTCCCGGGGATGCGGTAGTCCCCGCCTCCCAGCTCGTCCGCGAAGTAGGCCGCCACCGCCGTTACCTGGAAGCGCGGGGATGCCGTCCATACCGAGTCGTGCAGTGCGCCGGTTTCCATCGCGCCTGTGTTCTCGTGCGGGGCGCGGGTCTCGGGGTCCAGCCAGCGGACCGTGGCGGTGGCCAGGCGGCCCTCCGTGTCCGGCCTGGTGTGGACGGCGTAGAGGGCGGTCACCGTGTGGCCGGGGCCCACCTCGCCGCCGTCCACCCGGTCGTCGCGGAAGTCCTCGTCGGCGACCTTGCGGTCCCGGTAGCCGATCAGGTGGAAGTCGGTGACCGTGTGCGGGTCGAAGGCGACCTGGGCCTTGGCGTCGCGGGCCACCAGGTCGATGTTCTGCGGGAGTTGCTCGCAGAAGACCCGGTTCGCGGTGGCGGTGTCGGAGACGTAGGTCGTGTGGCCGTCGCCCTTGTCGGCGAGGCGTTCCATGAGCGCGTCGCCGTAGTCGCTGCCGACGCCCACGCCGAACAGCGTGATGCCGTACTCGCGGCGGTCGCTGTCGATGCGCTTCAGGATGGCGTCGGGGTCGGTCTCGCCGTCGTTGGCGAGGGCGTCGGAGATCAGGACGACACGGTTGGTGGCGTTCTTGCGCAGGCCCTCGACGGCGGTGGCGTAGCCGGTCTCCACGCCCTCGCCGAGGTTGGTGGAGTAGAGGGCGGCGAGGCTGTCGACGGCGTGGTGGATCTCGCCGCGGTGGCCGGCGAGGCGGGTCATCGGCAGGACCTTCTCGGCGTGTTCGCTGAAGGCGACGATCGCGACCGAGTCGTCGTCGCGCAGCCGGTCGGTCATCGTGTCCAGGGACTTCTTGGCGAGGTCCAGCCGGCCCGGCTCGTCCATGGAGCCGGAGACGTCGATGACGAAGGTGAGGGCCGCGGGCGGGCGTTCGGCGGTGGCGTCGGCGATGGGGGTCCCCCCGGTCGAGCGAAGCCGAGACTGGGGGAGGGTGGCGAGTCCCACCCGGACCAGGGACCAGTTCGGGTCGGTGGTGCGGGCGCCGTCCACCGTGACCGTGAAGCCGTTGTGGTCGGGGGTGGGGTAGTCCTGGCGGAAGCTGTTGACGAACTCCTCGGCGCGGACGGTCGAGGGGGCCGGGCGCTCGCCGTCGGCGAGGGTGCGGCGGGCGTAGCCGTAGGACGCGGTGTCGACGTCCAGGGCGAAGGTGGAGAGGTAGTCGGAGGCCGGGGTGGTCGCGGAGTCCTCGTCCTGCGGCCGGCTGGGAGCCGGGGCCGGAAGGCCGTTGCTCTGTTTCGAGTCGCTGGACGAGTGGCTGCCGTCGCCCGCGCCGCAGGCCGTCAGCAGCAGGGCGGCCGTGGTGGTGAGGGCGAGCAGTGCCCCTCGGGTGGGTCGTATCCGGTAACGCTCCATCTGGTGTGCCCCCTGTGCCGGTCGGAGTCAGCCTTCTGGCTCTGTGCCGACTCTGACGGCGCACGGGGGTGGAACGTGCGACCCGAAGCGTTGCGGATGGATCTCGAACCGGGCACGGACCAGGGGCTTCGAGGCCGGAGGGAGATCGTCCGGTGACCTAGGAGACCACGTCCTTGCGGGCGAAACCCCGGAAGGCCAGGGCGAACAGCACCAGGGCGTACGTTATGGAAATCGCGGTTCCCTGGATCATGCCGGACCACTCGGGATGCGGCTGTACGGCGTCCGCCCAGGCGAACTGCCAGTGCGCGGGCAGGAAGTCGCGCCAGTGGCCGAGGGCGGTGACCGCGTCCAGGACGTTGCCGACGATGGTCAGGCCGACCGCGCCGCCGACCGCGCCGAGGGGTGCGTCCGTCTTGGTGGAGAGCCAGAACGCCAGCCCCGCGGTGACCAGCTGGGACAGGAAGACGTACGCCACCACGACCGCGAGACGCTGGGCCGCCGTGCCGGTGTCGAGTTCGCCGCCGGTCGGGATCTGGAGCGGTCCCCAGCCGTAGGCGGCGCTGCCGACGGCCAGGGCGACCAGCGGCAGCAGGACCATCGCGGCCAGGCTGAGGCCGAGGGCGACGACCAGCTTGGACCAGAGCAGGCGGGCCCGGGGCACGGGTGCGGCGAGCAGATAGCGCAGGGAGGACCAGCTGGCCTCCGAGGCCACCGTGTCCCCGCAGAACAGGGCGACCGGGATGACCAGCAGGAACCCCGCCGACACGAACAGGTTGACCGCGGCGAAGTTGGCGCCGGACGCGGTGGCCGTGTCCAGCAGGGTGACCTGGCCGTTCCGCTCGCCCGGCTGGCCGCCGATCGCGAACGCGATCAGCAGGACGAAGGGCAGTACGGCCAGGATCCCGCCCATCACCAGGGTGCGGCGGCGCTTCAGCTGGCGGACCAGCTCGACGCGCAGCGGCAGGGTGTGGCCCGCCTGATAGCCGGAGGCGACCTCGGTGAGCGTGCTCATGCGGAACCTCCGATCAGGGTCAGGAAGGCGTCTTCGAGACGGCGGTGGGGGCCCACCGACGCCACGGGCACATCGAGCCGGACGAGTTCGGCGACCAGTCGCGGTGCGCTGCCGCCGGGCTCCATGCGGACCAGCAGTCCGTCGTCCGTGCGGGTCGCCGAGGCGACGCCGGACAGCGCGGCCACCTTCTCCACCACGGGCTCCTCCACGGGCACGCCGGTGCCGACGAGCAGGGTGTCGCCGGAGCCGACGATCTCCGCGACCGGGCCGGCCTGTATCAGCCGGCCGCGGTCCATCACCACGAGGTGGGTGCAGGACTGCTCGACCTCGGCGAGGAGATGGCTGGAGACGATCACCGTGCGGCCGGCGGCCGCGTACCGGATCATCACCTGGCGCATCTCGCGGATCTGCGGCGGGTCCAGGCCGTTGGTCGGTTCGTCGAGGATGAGCAGGTCCGGCAGGCCGAGCATGGCCTGGGCGATGGCGAGGCGCTGGCGCATGCCCTGCGAGTAGGTGCGGACCGCGCGGGCCAGCGCGTCGCCGAGGCCCGCGATCTCCAGGGCCTCCTCGATGTGGGAGTCGGCCGCCGGCCGGCCGGTGGCCTGCCAGTACAGCTCCAGGTTCTCCCGGCCGGAGAGGTGCGGCAGGAAGCCGGCGCCCTCCACGAAGGCGCCGACCCGGGAGAGGACGGGGACGCCCGGGCGGATGGCGCGGCCGAAGACCCGGATGTCGCCGCCGTCCGGCTTGATCAGGCCCATCAGCATGCGCAGTGTGGTGGTCTTGCCCGCGCCGTTCGGGCCGAGCAGGCCGAGGACCTGGCCCTTCTCGACACGGAAGGACAGCTCCCGGACCGCGTACCGGTCCGAGGAGCCCGCGTAGCGCTTGCTCAGGTCCGTGATCTGCAGCGGGACTTCGGCGAGCTCGGGGTCGGGTGCCGGGGTGGCGGTACGGCGGCGGCCGGTGAACAGCAGCGCCAGGGCGGCGAGAGCTCCGGCCAGCGGCAGCCACCACACCCAGGCGGGCAGCGCCGCGGCGGCCGTGTCCACCTGGGGTGCCGTCGGCACGCCGAGGTCGCCCTTGAGGGAGACCGTGTAGGTCGCCGGGGCGGTCGGGGAGGCGTAGCCGAGGTCGGTGGAGGCGAGGACCAGGCGCAGGCGGTGGCCCTTCTGCACCTCGTGGTCGATCGCCGGGAGGGTGATCGTGACGTCCTTGCCGGACCTGGCTCCCTCGACGCGGATCGGGGTGACCAGCTGGGAAGGCAGCACCTGCTGGGTGCCGTCCGGGCCGACGTCGTACACCTTGCCGAAGAGCACGGCGTCGTCGCTCGTCGAGGTGATGTGGAAGGTGGCCGTGGGTGAGCCGGTGATCTGCACGTTGTCGGCGACGGGCGCCGAGTCGAAGCGGGCGTACTGGCCCGGGAAGTCCAGGGAGACGCCGACGCCGAGGGAGGAGAGCTGGGCGAGGCCGCCGCCGGCGCCGAGGCCGGGCAGTGCGGAGACGGCGGGCGGGGTGGCGCCCGCCGGGTTCTCGACGCGCTGTGTGCCGCCCGTCAGGGCGATGGACTTCCGGTCGCTCTCCAGGCCGGGGTAGCCGTCCGAGCTCGCGCCCCGCAGCTGGGCGGCGCCGTCGGTGGAGTCGACGCCTCCGGTGCGGGTGATCCGGAAGGCCGGGCCGGTATCGGTGGCCTTGTCGCCCTTCAGATAGCGGTCGAACCAGGAGGTGACCCGGCCCTCGACGCGGCTGGTCTCCAGGTCGCCGCCGTCGTGCCCGCCGGCGATCCAGTCGACGTCGACGGGGGCGCCGTTGGCCCGGATCGCCTTCGCGGCGGCGTCGGACTGGGCAAGTGTGAAGAGGGAGTCGGTCTGGCCCTGGAAGAGGAGGGTGGGCACCTTGATGCGGGTGCCGACGGCCGACGGCGAGCGCTCCTCCAGGAGCTTGACCGCGGCCGTGTCCGGCCTGCCCGACTCGGCGACCCGGTCGTACATCGCGCACAGCGCCGGCTCGAACCTGGCGCAGCCGCCGCCGGTGTTGAAGAAGATCCCGGCCCACAGCTTCTTGAACACGCCGTTCGGGAACAGGGCGTCCGCGAGGTTCCAGTAGGTGATCGACGGGGCGATCGCGTCCACGCGCTGGTCGTAGCCGGCGGTCAGGAGGGAGATCGCGCCGCCGTAGGAGCCGCCGGCCATGCCGACGCGGGGGTCGCCGGGCTTGTCGAGCTGGACCTGGGGCTGCTTCGCCAGCCAGTCGATGAGCCGGGAGACGTCGGCGACCTCGCCCTTCGGGTCGTTGAGGCCGATCTTCCCGGTGGACCCGCCGAAGCCGCGGGCGGACCAGGTGAGGACCGCGTAGCCCTCGCGGGTGAGGTCCTCGGCCTCCTGGCGCATGTCGGCCTTGGAGCCGCCGAAGCCGTGGGCGAGGAGGACCGCGGGGCGTCGGCCGGTGCCGGGGGTGGTGAAGAACGAGGTGTCCAGCCGTACCCCGTCGACGGCCATGACCTTCTCGGACCGGTGCACCGGGGTCGGGTCGTCGGACGCGACGGCCGTCCATGTGCCGGCGCCCACGAGCACCACGACGGCGGCCGCGGCGGACAGAAGTCGCCGCGGCCGCCGAAGCAGGGCTCGTAGGCCGGGGGGTCGAAGATCCATGCCCTCAACGGTACGGGCCTGGACTGACATCCGATGCCGACGGTGGGGTGAACCCCTGGCCATCCCCGAGGAGTACGGCCGCATTGCCGCGTACTTCGGGTGCGGTACGCCGGGGCGCCGGGGCGACTTCGGGTGCGGGCCGGTGGGGGGCGTTCGCGCCCACGCGGCGGCAGCCGTACATCGACACAGCCCCGCGCCCCTATCGGGCGCTTCGGTCCGTGCGGACAGTTGCGCGCCGTCGTGGCTTGTCGCGCCCGCGCGGCGGTAGCCGCACATCGACACAGCCCCGCGCCCCTTGCGGGGCGCTGCAGTCGCCGCCTCCTTCAGGACTGGGCGTCCTCCGGGATCGAGACCACCCAGTGGGTCTCCTTGCGGGGGCGGAGGTAGAGGGCCCAGTAGAGGGTTGCCGCTGCTGTGATGCCGCCGGTCCAGAGGAGGTAGGTCGTTTCCTGCTGGGTGAGGATGTAGGCGAGGACGGCGATGAGGACGATCGGCATGGCCGGCCACAGGGGCATGCGCCAGGCCGGGGTGTGCTTGTGGGCGCCTCGGCGGGCGAGCAGCGCGGCGACGGCGACCAGGAGGTACATGCCGGTCACCGACACGCCCGTCACGCCGTACAGGGTGTCCAGGTTGACGAAGCAGAGCAGGGCGCCGGGGACGCCGACGGCAAGCGTGGCCACCCAGGGGGAGCCGAAGCGGCCCAGGCGGGAGAGGGCGCTGTTGACCGGGGCCGGCCAGGCCTTGTCGCGGGCCGAGGCGAACAGGACGCGGGAGTTCTGGATGACCATGACGATGCCCGCGTTGATGATCGCGAGGGCCACGCAGAGGCTGACGAAGGTGCCGACCGCGGAGTTGGACCAGGCGGTGACCATGGCGCTGATGTCGCCGCCGGTGAGGGCCTTGAGGTCGGTCGCGCCCATGGTGATCGCGGCCACCGGGACCAGGATGATCACCGTGGAGATCGCGAGGGTGGCCAGCACCGTACGGGCGACGTTGCGGCGCGGGTTCTCCAGTTCCTCGGAGAGGTAGACCGCCGTGGAGAAGCCCTGGGTGACGAAGAGGGCGATGGCCAGGCCGGAGACCACGAGCATCGCGGTGACGGTGGTGGTGTGGCCGCCCGCGTCCGCCACCTGCATGGAGGTGAGGCTGCCGGCTCCGCGGTGGCTGTGGGAGAAGCCCAGCACGGCCACGACGCCCGCCGCGATGACCTCCAGGACCAGGAAGATGCCGGTGATCCAGGCGTTCGCGCGCAGGTCCAGGAGGCCGGCGAGGGTCGCGAGGAGCATCACGCCGGCGCCCGTCATGGCGGAGTCCAGGTGGACGATCGGGGCCAGGTAGTCGGCCGTGCCCATGGCGATCACCGGGGGCACGATCATCACGACGAGGAGGGAGAGGACGAAGACCAGCCAGCCGGCCAGGCGGCCCGCCATCGTGGACACCATCGCGTACTCGCCGCCCGCGCTCGGGATGAGCGTGCCCAGCTCCGAGTAGCAGAACGCCACGGCGATACAGAGGAGGGAGCCGATGGCGATCGTCAGGGCGGTGGCGGTGCCGAGGGAGCCGAACAGGTCGGGGACGACCACGAAGAGCGTCGAGGCGGGGGTCACGCAGGAGAGGGTCAGGAGGGTGCCGCCGACCACGCCGATGGAGCGCTTGAGCGTCTTGGGGCTGTCGGCCGCCTCGGGGAGGGCGGTGTCGACGGGGCGGAGCGTGTCGGTCATGCGGCGGTTCCGATCGCGTCGTTGCGGATGCCTCCGGCGGTTGGGCTGTGCTGCATGGAACCTCGACGAAAACCGCTGCGTCAATGGCTGTTTACCTTCGGATTCCGTACTCGTAAGGCGACCGGGGCCACATCACTTTCACAGGGCCGGGCGCACGAATAGGGCAATCATCAAGCCTTCCGATCGCATGACCTTGGTTTCGAAGGTCACCCACCAAGAGTGCTTAAGTCATCCGTTTCATCCCGTCCGCACGGGAACCGCAGCAGCGCCGACAAAAAAAGTCGAGGCCGTCCGGTATCCGGACGGCCTCGACTGGGTCAGTCGGTCACTCTCAGTGGTTGCGCGGGAAGCCCAGGTCGACTCCGGCGGGGGCCTCGGACGGGTCCGGCCAGCGGGTCGTGACGACCTTGCCGCGGGTGTAGAAGTGCGTGCCGTCGTTGCCGTAGATGTGGTGGTCGCCGAAGAGCGAGTCCTTCCAGCCGCCGAAGCTGTGGTAACCGACGGGGACCGGGATCGGGACGTTCACGCCGACCATGCCGGCCTCGATCTCCAGCTGGAAGCGGCGGGCGGCGCCGCCGTCCCGGGTGAAGATCGCGGTGCCGTTGCCGAACGGCGAGGCGTTGATGAGGGCCACACCGTCCTCGTAGGTGTCCACGCGCAGCACGCACAGCACCGGGCCGAAGATCTCGTCCTGGTAGGCCTTCGCGGACGTGGGCACCTTGTCCAGCAGCGAGATGCCGATCCAGTGGCCGTCCTCGAAGCCGTCCACCGTGTAGCCGGTGCCGTCCAGGACGACCTCGCAGCCCTCGGCGGCCGCGCCGGCGACGTAGGACGCCACCTTGTCGCGGTGCACGGCCGTGATCAGCGGGCCCATCTCCGAGGTCGGGTCGTTGCCGGGGCCGATCTTGATCTTCTCGGCGCGCTCGCGGATCTTCTCCACCAGCTCGTCGCCGATCGCGCCGACGGCGACCACGGCCGAGATGGCCATGCAGCGCTCGCCCGCCGAGCCGTAGGCCGCGGAGACGGCCGCGTCGGCCGCCGCGTCCAGGTCGGCGTCCGGGAGGACCAGCATGTGGTTCTTGGCGCCGCCCAGGGCCTGCACCCGCTTGTGGTTCGCGGAGGCGGTGGTGTGGATGTGGCGGGCGATCGGGGTCGAGCCGACGAAGGAGACGGCCTTGACGTCCGGGTGCTCCAGGAGGCGGTCCACGGCCACCTTGTCGCCGTGCACGACGTTGAAGACGCCGTCGGGCAGCCCGGCCTCCGCCAGCAGCTCGGCGATCTTGATCGACGCCGACGGGTCCTTCTCGGACGGCTTGAGGACGAAGGTGTTGCCGGTCGCGATGGCGATCGGGAACATCCACATCGGGACCATCGCCGGGAAGTTGAACGGCGTGATGCCCGCGACCACGCCCAGCGGCTGGCGGATCGAGGAGACGTCCACCCGGCTCGCGACCTGCGTCGACAGCTCGCCCTTCAGCTGCACGTTGATGCCGCAGGCCAGGTCCACGATCTCCAGGCCGCGCGCGACCTCGCCGAGCGCGTCCGAGTGCACCTTGCCGTGCTCGGCGGTGATCAGCTCGGCGATCGCGTCCCGGTTGGCGTCCAGCAGGGCGCGGAAGCGGAACAGGATCTCCGTGCGCTTGGCCAGCGAGGACTGGCCCCAGGTCGCGTAGGCGTCCTTTGCGGCGGCGACCGCGGCGTCGACCTCGTCGACGGACGCGAACGCGACCTTCGTGGTGACCGCGCCGGTGGCCGGGTCGGTGACCGGCCCGAAATTGCCCGACGTGCCGTCGACGGACTTGCCGCCGATCCAGTGGTTGACGATCTTCGTCATGACCGGTTACTCCTTCACAGATGACGGCGTCGGGTAGAGACGTGCCGTTCGTACAGCTCACGTGCCTTGACCGCGGACGATCGGGTCGCGGTCGCGGCCACAGGTACATCCCACCAGGCCTGCGCTGGAGGCGGGCCCGACACAGTGTCGGCCGTTTCGGTCTCCACGTAGACACATGTGGGAGTGTCGGCGGCCCGCGCCTCGGCGAGCGCCGAGCGCAGGTCACGGACGGTCTTGGCGCGCAGGACGCGCATGCCGAGGCTGGCCGCGTTGGCGGCCAGGTCGACGGGGAGCGGGGCGCCGCTGAAGGTGCCGTCGTCCGCGGGATAGCGGTAGGCGGTGCCGAACCGCTCGCCGCCCACCGACTCGGAGAGTCCGCCGATGGAGGCGTAGCCGTGGTTCTGCACCAGCAGCACCTTGATGGCTATCCCCTCCTGCACGGCGGTCACTATCTCGGTCGGCATCATCAGATACGTGCCGTCACCGACCAGCGCCCACACGTTCCGCTCCGGCGCCGCGAGTTTCACCCCGATGGCGGCCGGGATCTCGTAGCCCATGCACGAGTAGCCGTACTCCAGGTGGTACTGGTCCCGCGACCGGGTCCGCCACATCCGGTGCAGGTCGCCGGGGAGCGAGCCGGCCGCGTTGATCACCACGTCCGTCTCGTCGACGAGCGCGTCCAGGGCGCCGAGGACCTGCGGCTGGGTCGGCCGGATGTCCGGCTCCTCGGCCTCGTAGCAGGCGTCGACGCGCTGTTCCCAGCGCTCCTTGTCCTCGGTGTACTCGGTGACGTACGAGTCGGCGGTGCGGTGACCGTCCAGCGCCCGGCGCAGTTGCCCGAGGGCACTGCGGGCGTCGGCGATCAGGGGCAGACCGGCGAGCTTGTGGCCGTCGTGGGGCGCGATGTTGAGGTTGAGGAAGCGGACCTCCGGGTTCTCGAAGAGGGTGCCGGAGGCCGTGGTGAAGTCGGTGTAGCGGGTGCCGACGCCGATCACCAGGTCGGCGGTGCGGGCGAGTTCGTCGGCGGTGGCGGTGCCGGTGTGGCCGATGCCGCCGACGTCCTGCGGGTGGTCCCAGCGCAGCGAGCCCTTGCCGGCCTGCGTGGACGCCACCGGGATGCGGGTGGCCTCGGCGAACTCGGCGAGGACGGCTTCGGCGCGGCTGTGGTGGACCCCGCCGCCCGCGATGACCAGGGGGCGCTCGGCACTCCTGATCGCCCTTACGGCGGCGGCGAGTTCGACCGGGTCGGCGCCCGGCCGCCGTACCGTCCACACCCGCTCGGCGAAGAACTCCTCCGGCCAGTCGTACGCCTCGGCCTGGACGTCCTGCGGGAGCGCGAGTGTCACGGCGCCGGTCTCGACGGGGTCGGTGAGCACGCGCATGGCGTGCAGGGCCGACGGGACCAGCTGCTCGGGGCGGTTGATCCGGTCGAAGAACCTCGACACCGGGCGCAGGGTGTCGTTGACCGACACGTCGGCGGCGTGCGGGACTTCGAGCTGCTGGAGGACCGGGTCGGCGGGGCGGGTCGCGAAGACGTCGCCGGGCAGGAGCAGGACCGGGAGGTGGTTGATCGTGGCGAGGGCGGCGCCGGTGACCAGGTTGGTGGCGCCGGGGCCGATGGAGGTGGTGACGGCGTGCGTGGCGAGACGGTTCGACTGACGCGCGTAGCCGACGGCCGCGTGCACCATGGCCTGTTCGTTGCGGCCCTGGTGGTACGGCATGTCGTCCGCGTACTCGACGAGCGCCTGGCCGAGTCCCGCCACGTTGCCGTGGCCGAAGATGCCCCAGGTGGCGCCGATCAGGCGGCGGCGCTCGCCGTCCCGTTCGGTGTACTGGGCGGCGAGGAAGCGGACAAGCGCTTGCGCGACGGTGAGCCGTATCGTCATCGATACCCCTCGGTATGGTCCGGGTGGAAGCAGATCCGCCACTCCCGCGTCTCCCCCGGCCCCGCCATGACGTTCAGGTAGTACATGTCGTGCCCGGGCTGCGCGATCGACGGGCCGTGCCATCCGTCGGGGACCAGCACGACGTCGCCGGAGCGGACCTCGGCGAGGACGTCCGTACCGCCCTCACGGGAGGGGAATACGCGCTGATAGCCGAAACCGTTCGGTCCGTCGATCTCGAAGTAGTAGATCTCCTCCAGCTCCGACTCCTCGCCGGGCCGGTGCTCGTCGTGCTTGTGCGACGGGTACGAGGACCAGTTGCCGCCAGGGGTGATGACCTCGACGGCGATGAGCTTGTCGCAGTCGAAGGCGTCCGCGGAGGCGAAGTTGCGCACCTGGCGGGCGCTGGTGCCGCTGCCGCGGTCTTCGACGGGGACCTCCGGCGCGGAGCCGTAGCGGGCGGGGAGTCGTCGCTCGCACTTCGCTCCTGCCAGGGCGAAGCGGCCTCCCGCGCCGGAGGCGATCTGGACCTGGGCGTCCCGGGGCACGTAGACGAAGTCGGAGACTCCGGCGAACACGCTCTCCCGGCCCAGGATCTGGAACTCTGTTCCCTCCGTTCGCACCGTACAACCGCCTGCCAGCGGAAGCACGATCCACTCACTGTCCCCCGTGGTGAACAAGTGGCTACCGCCAGGCGCCAGTTCGACGATCCGCAGGCTGCTGTGCGCCCAGCCGGCCCGCTTCGGGTCGATGTCGAGCACGTACTGCGCGTTCGCGGTCGAACCGTTGCCCAGGTGCAGCTCGTTGTTCGTCATCGGGGCCTCACAGAAGTCCTACGGCGGTGTCCACGGCGGCGGCCACGTCGCCGTCCGCCGGGTACAGCAGCGAGCGGCCGACCACCAGGCCGCGCACGGTGGGGAGTTGGAGGGCGCTGCGCCACTTCTCGTAGGCACCGTCCTGGTCATCGCCCACCTCGCCGCCGAGGAGCACGGCGGGCAGGGTGGACGTCTCCATGACCTGGGCCATGTCGTCGGGGTTCTCGGTGACCGGGAGCTTCAGCCAGGTGTAGGCCGAACTCCCGCCGAGGCCCGAGGCGATGGCGATGGACCGGGTGACCGCCTCGGCGGACAGGTCGTTCTTGACCTTGCCCTCGGGGGTGCGGCCGCTGATGAACGGCTCGACGAAGACCGGGAGCCGGCGTGCGGCCATGTCGTCGATGGCGCGGGCGGTGGACTCCAGGGTGGTCAGCGAGCCCGGGTCGTCGTAGTCGATCCGCAGCAGCAGCTTGCCGGCGTCGAACCCGAGGCGCTGTATGTCCTCGCCGCGGTGCCCGGTGAACCGGTCGTCGAGTTCGAAGCGGGCGCCCTGCAGTCCGCCGCGGTTCATCGAGCCCATGACGACCTTGCCGTCGAGGACGCCGAGCAGCAGCAGGTCGTCGAGGATGTCGGCGGTGGCGAGGACGCCGTCGACGCCGGGCCGGGACAGCGCCAGGCAGAGCCGTTCCAGCAGTTCCGCCCGGTTGGCCATGGCGAGCCTGTCGCCGCCCACGCCGAGCGCACCGCGGGCCGGGTGGTCGGCGGCGACGATCATCAGCCTGCCGTCCTCGTTGAGGAGCGGACGGCGGGTTCTTCGCGCGGCCGCCTCGGCGATGGCCTCGGGGTGGTGGGTCCGGGTGTGGACGAGGGCCGCGATGTCCACGCCCGGCTGCCTGGCGGGGGTCGCGCCGTCGTGGTGCGCGCCCGCGACGCGGCCGGCCCTCACAGGACCGCTCCGGCGGCGAGCGCGGCCGTGATCTCTTCGCCGGTCGGCATGGCGGAGGAGCACTCCAGCCGGGAGGCCACGATGGCGCCGGCCGCGTTGGCGTGCCGCATGATCTTCTCCAGGTCCCAGCCTTCGAGGAGGCCGTGGCAGAGGGAGCCGCCGAAGGCGTCACCGGCGCCGAGCCCGTTGAGGACGTTCACGGGCAGCGGCGGTACCTCGGCGGAGTCGCCGTCCCGGTTGACGGCGAGGACGCCCTTGGGCCCCTGCTTGACGACGGCGATCTCGACCCCGGCGTCGAGCAGGGCCTGCGCGGCGGCCTGCGGCTCCCGCACTCCGGTCGCCACCTCGACCTCGTCGAGGTTGCCGACGGCGACGGTGGTGTGCTTGAGGGCCTCGGCGTAGAAGGGGCGGGCGGTGTCCGGGTCGCTCCAGAACATCGGCCGCCAGTCGAGGTCGAAGACGGTGGTTCCGGCCTTGGCGCGGTGGGCGAGGGCCGCGAGGGTCGCCGTACGGCTGGGCTCCTCGCTCAGGCCGGTGCCGGTGACCCAGAAGATGCGGGCGTCCCGGACGGCGTCGAGGTCCAGGTCGTGGGCGTCGATCTCCAGGTCCGGGGCCTTGGGCTGCCGGTAGAAGTACAGCGGGAAGTCGTCCGGCGGGAAGACCTCGCAGAAGGTGACCGGGGTGTTCAGTCCGGGCACGGCGGTGACCCAGCGGTCGTCCACCCCGAAGTCGCGCAGCGCCTCGTGCAGGTAGGCGCCGAAGGCGTCCTCCCCGGTGCGGGTGATGACGGCGGTGTTCCGGCCGAGGCGGGCGGCCGCCACGGCCACGTTCGTCGCCGACCCGCCGAGGAACTTGCCGAAGGACGACACCTGGGCGAGCGGGACTCCGGTCTGGAGCGGATAGAGATCCACCCCGATCCGCCCCATGGTGATCAGGTCGTACGCCATCGGCTTCCCTTCGTCACGGCTCTCCCCCGGTTTGTAGTCCCGGACAGGAGGTCGTGTCAATGGTTTGTCCAGACATTCGGACGAGACCACACCGACGGGCCGGACCCGGCGCGGCGGCTCCGGTCCGCCCCCCACCGCGCCACCCATGTCAACTCGCCCCGCTGACGCACCCGCACACACCTGTGCTCCAGCTGTGTCACAAACACCACCCTTGTGTCACACATGTCGCACCTACGCGGGTCCTCGGTCACACCCGGCCCACAGCCGCTTGCTCACAGTCACTCTCCGTCGTTCACGGGGCACAGGCTTTGTGATCGCCAGCGCAGCGCCCGGCTCCCCCGACGACCGACTCCGGTCGCCCCCGCGGTGCGCGCAGGGAGGTGCACCTCATGACCGACCGACGGCTCTGGTCCTACAAGGAGATCGCGGCACACATCCGGGTGCAGCCCGACACCGTCCGCTCCTACCGCAAACACGGGCTGCTCCCGCCACCCGACCACATCGAGGGCGGCAAGCCCTACTGGTACGCCGACACGGTCCGCGCCTGGGTCGCCTCCCGGCCGCGCAACAGAAACCGCAGAGAGGCCTGAACCGCGCCCGGCGGGACGCTCAGGCCCACGGCTCGATGACCGTAACCCCCGCCCCCGGTGCCCCGCCCATCGCCGCCAGCGCCTGCGGGGCCGCGTCCAGGGTGATCGTCGAGGTCACCAGGAGGTCGGGACGGAGGGTGCCCGCGCGGACCAGTTCGAGCATGGCGGGGTAGGCGTGCGCCGCCATGCCGTGGCTGCCGAGGAGTTCCAGTTCCAGGGCGAGCGCGCGGGCCAGGGGTACGGGGGTGGTGCCGTCCGGGGACGGCAGCAGGCCCACCTGGACGTGACGGCCGCGGCGGCGCAGGGAGTTGACCGAGGCGGCGGCGGTGGGCGGTGAGCCGAGGGCGTCCAGGGAGAGGTGGCTGCCGCCGGCGGTCAGTTCGCGGACCGTCGCCGCGGGGTCGTCGCCGGCCGCCGCGTCCACGCGGTGCGCCGCGCCGAACTTCCTTGCCAGGTCCAGGGCTTGGGGCGACACGTCGACCGCGACCACCCGCGCTCCGGCCGCCGCCGCGATCATCACGGCCGACAGGCCCACGCCTCCGCAGCCGTACACCGACACCCACTCCCCCGCCGCGACCCTGCCGCGCTGCACCACCGCGCGGAACGCCGTCGCGAAGCGGCAGCCGAGGGAGGCGGCCGTCGTGTACGCCATGTCCTCCGGGATCGCCACCAGGTTCACGTCGGCGTGGTCCAGGGCCACATACTGGGCGAAGGAGCCCCAGTGCGTGAAGCCGGGCTGGGTCTGGCGCTCGCAGACCTGCTGGTCGCCGGCGGCGCAGGACGGGCAGCCGCCGCAGGCGCAGACGAAGGGCACGGTGACCCGGTCGCCGGGGCGATGGCCGGTCACGGCGGCGCCGATCTCCTCGACCACACCGGCGAGTTCATGGCCGGGGACGTGCGGCAGCGTGATGTCCGGGTCGTGGCCCGCCCAGCCGTGCCAGTCGCTCCGGCACAGGCCGGTGGCCTCGACCCGGACCACCACTCCGTGCGGGGCCGGCCGGGGGTCCGGCACATCCCGTACCTCGGCGGGGCTGCCGTAGTGGTCGTAGACGACTGCTCGCATGCGCGGGTGCTCCTTCCGGGGGCTCCGCGAAGGCTAAACGGCACGGGGTCCGCGCCGCACCGCCGGTTCCGGCCCACCACGACCGGTCGTGCCCCGGTCGGGCAAGGCCGCGGTGCACCGCCGGCTCCCGGCCCGCCGTGGCGGGTCGTGCCCCGGTCGCCGCCGTGGCCGGTGTTGACGGGACGGCGACCGTGGGGGTGCCGGGTGTGCGGCGGAGCCGCATATGCGCGCGGCCGCGCGCACTTCGGGCGCCCGCCGCCCGGCCTTCGCCGGGTCGGTGCCGTGCGTGGCATCGCCGGGGCCGGGGTGCCCCCCGCACCCTCTTCGGACTGCGACATTCGGCGCATATGCCTAAAGTGCGGGTAACCGCCCCAGTCCCGACCCGCCGCCCGCACCCGCACCCGCACCCGCAGGAGCACCCAGGGGAGCCCGCCGTGACCCACTCTCCGCCGCCCCGTCGGCCGCAGGCCCGCATCCCCGGTCCGCAGCAGCCGCCACCGCCGTACCCCCGGATCCGCACCGGCCTGTGGAAGCGCTGTCTCGGCGGCGGGCTCGCCCTGTGGGCGCTGACGGCGGTGGTGACGTACGCGACGAAGAACACCACGCTGCTGCCGACGCTCATCCTGCTCGGCAGCTTTCTCGTCCCGGTCGCCTTCGTGCTGTGGGCGTACGAGCGGCACGGCCGCGACCTCGGTGTCAGCGCGATCCTCGGCTGCTTCCTGACCGGCGGCACGCTCGGGGTGCTGGGCGCCTCGGTGATGGAGTCCTACCTCGTGCGCCCCTCCTGGGGGATGTTCGTCGCCGTCGGCCTGATCGAGGAGGCGGTGAAGCTCGGCGCGCTGATGTTCGTGCTGCGCCGGCTGCCCGGGATCCGGGGCATGCGGGCCGGGCTGGTGCTCGGCGCCGCCGTCGGCTTCGGCTTCGCGGCCCTGGAGAGCGCCGGCTACGCCTTCAACGCGGCGGTCTCCACCCAGGGCATCGACCTGCGGGCGCTGATCGAGACGGAGATACTCCGCGGTGTGCCGGCCCCCTTCGGGCACGGCCTGTGGACGGCGATCGCGGGCGGTGTCCTGCTCTCCTGCCGCCGCCCGAACGGCCGCTTCCGCCTCACCACCCCGGTCGTGGGCACCTACCTCGGCGTCGCCCTGCTGCACGCCCTGTGGGACTCCACGCACGGCATCGCGATCTGGCTGGTGGCGCGTCTGGCGGGTACCGGACTGGACCGGCAGCTGTTCGCCCAGGGGTACATCCCGCGCCCCACCACGGCACAGGAGCACCTCTTCACCCTCTTCTCGGTCGGTCTGCTGGTGCTCGTCTCGCTGCTCGGCATCGCCTGGATGCGCTCGCTGGCGCGCCGGGACCCCTCTTGGAGAAATACCCCCTAGGGGTATAGTGTGAGAACAGTGGGGTTCCCTCGCGGGCCCCACCGGCCCCACACGCCTCCACGAGGAGAACGACATGACCGCCCAGACCGATACCCCGGGTTCCGTGACCGCCGTCTACAAGGTGACCGGCATGAGCTGCGGACACTGCGAGGGTTCCGTCTCCGCCGAGATCTCCGGCCTGGCCGGCGTCAGCTCGGTGGCGGCCGTCGCGGCCAGCGGTGAGGTCACGGTCGTCTCCGCGGCCCCGCTCGATGAGGAGGCGGTCCGCGCCGCCGTCGACGAGGCGGGCTTCGAGCTCGTCGGCCGCGTCTGACGCCGGAGCCCGCGGCGGCCGGTACGCGCAGTACGAGCAACACGAGCAGTACGTACCACGGAAACGTATCTCTCCGCCGGGCCGCGTCGACCAGCTGATACTGGATCCGCACGGTCCGGTCCGTTGTCTGGAGTCCGGACATGACCAGCACCACCACCGCAGAGACACAGATAGCCGGGCCGGCCGTCGGTCCGACGGCCGAGGTCGAACTCCTCATCGGCGGGATGACCTGCGCCTCCTGCGCCGCCCGGGTCGAGAAGAAGCTCAACCGGATGGACGGCGTCACCGCCACCGTGAACTACGCGACCGAGAAAGCGAAGGTCACATACCCCGGGGGGGTTCAGGTCGCCGACCTGATCGCCACGGTCGTGAAGACCGGGTACACCGCCGAGGAGCCCGCGCCGCCGGAGCCGCGACCCGAGCCGGCGGCCCAGCCCGAGCGGGATCCCGAACTCGCCGCTCTCCGCCGTCGCCTACTCGTCTCCGCCCTGCTGGCCGCGCCGGTGGTGCTGCTCGCCATGGTTCCGGCGTGGCAGTTCGACAACTGGCAGTGGCTGTCCCTGACGCTCGCTGCGCCGGTCGTCGTCTGGGGCGGCCTGCCGTTCCACCGGGCCGCCTGGACCAACGCCCGGCACGGCGCGGCGACCATGGACACCCTGGTCTCCGTCGGCACGCTGGCCGCGTTCGGCTGGTCGCTGTGGGCGCTGTTCTTCGGTGACGCGGGCATGCCCGGCATGCACGACGAGTTCCGGTTCACCGTCTCCCGGACGGACGGCGGCATGGGGGGCGCGTCCTCGATCTACCTCGAAGTGGCCTCCGGGGTCGTCGCGCTGATCCTGCTCGGCCGCTATCTGGAGGCCCGCTCCAAGCGGCGGGCGGGGGCGGCCCTGCGGGCGCTGCTGGAGCTGGGCGCCAAGGACGTGGCGGTGCTGCGGGCCGGGCGCGAGGTGCGGGTCACGGTGGCGTCGCTGGCGGTCGGCGACCGGTTCGTCGTACGGCCCGGGGAGAAGATCGCGACCGACGGGACCGTGGTCGAGGGAGCCTCGGCGGTGGACGCGTCGATGCTGACCGGCGAGTCCGTGCCGGTGGACGTGACCGTGGGCGACACCGTCACCGGGGCCACTGTGAACGCGGGCGGGCGGCTGGTCGTCGAGGCGACCCGGGTCGGGGCCGACACCCAGCTCGCGCGGATGGCGCGGCTGGTGGAGGACGCGCAGAACGGCAAGGCCGAGGTGCAGCGGCTCGCCGACCGGATCTCCGCCGTCTTCGTGCCCGCCGTCATCCTGATCGCACTCGCGACCTTCGGGGTCTGGCTCGGCGTCACCGGTGACACGGCCGCCGCGTTCACCGCCGCCGTCGCCGTGCTGATCATCGCCTGCCCGTGCGCCCTGGGCCTGGCCACGCCGACCGCGCTGATGGTCGGCACCGGGCGGGGCGCGCAGCTGGGCATCCTCATCAAGGGCCCGGAGGTGCTGGAGTCCACGCGCCGGGTCGACACCGTCGTCCTCGACAAGACCGGGACGGTGACCACCGGGCGGATGAGCCTCCAGGAGGTGTACGTCGCCGACGGCGCCGACAAGGACGAGGTGCTGCGGCTCGCGGGTGCGCTCGAACACGCCTCGGAGCATCCGGTGGCGCGGGCCATCGCCGCGGGAGCCGAGGAGAGGGTCGGGGCCCTGCCCGCGGCCGAGCGCTTCGAGAACGTCCCCGGACGGGGCGTGCGCGGGCGCGTGGACGGCCGCGAGGTGGCCGTGGGGCGCCTCTTCGACGTCGTACCGGAGGAGTTGGCCGCCGCCCGCTCCCGGGCCGAGGAGGAGGGGCGTACGGCCGTCCTGGTCGGTTGGGACGGCCGGGCCCGCGCTGTCCTCGCCGTCGCGGACACGGTCCGGGAGACCAGCGCCGAGGCGGTACGCGAACTGCGCGCCCTCGGGCTGACGCCGGTGCTGCTGACCGGGGACAACCGGGCGGTGGCCGAGTCGGTCGCCCGGGCGGTCGGGATCGACTCCCGGGACGTGATCGCCGAGGTGCTGCCCGAGGAGAAGGTCGACGCCGTACGACGGCTGCAGCGCGAGGGGCGCACGGTCGCCATGGTCGGTGACGGCGTCAACGACGCGGCCGCGCTGGCCACCGCCGACCTGGGGCTCGCGATGGGCACGGGGACGGACGCGGCGATCGAGGCCGGCGATCTGACCCTGGTGCGCGGCGATCTGAGGGTGGCGGCGGATGCGATCCGGCTCTCCCGGCGGACCCTCGCCACCATCAAGGGCAACCTCGTGTGGGCCTTCGGCTACAACGTGGCCGCGCTGCCGCTGGCCGCCGCCGGGCTGCTCAATCCGATGATCGCGGGGGCCACGATGGCCTTCTCGTCCGTGTTCGTGGTGACCAACAGCCTGCGTCTGCGCACCTTCCGCTGAAAGTTACCGCCGGTTCGCGGCAGCGGATGCCGAAGTCCCCCTGGAGTCCAACGCGCACCTCACATAAGCTCTTCACAAGGCTCGTGCATCATCCTTACGCTTGAGCTCCGATCGCCGTATCGGGGCTCTTGCGCATCTAACGGACATATGCAAGAGACGCAGATCACAGTGATGCGAACGTAACCATCGAAGGGGTTCGAAGGTCTAAGTTGGCGATGTCAGAGCAGCGTCTTGGGGGGCGCTGACCTGGCATCTGGGGATGTCTTGGGGGACTTCCTCAGAGATGCGTTGCCGGGACACGTACGACGGGAAGCTTTGAGCGGCCCTCCCGTGCGGTACGGGTCCCGGCAGATCGCACCGCATCACTGGAGTACGACATGTAGTACGGCGAGTTCTGCTCGTTGTGCTCAAAGCAGCGAATTCAGGCGCTGCCATACCGAGCGCCCGGCCGGATCCCGTGGGGGGAATCCGCACCGGGACACGGGAAGGCGCCCTGGTCGCCGGCCCGTGGGGGGACCGGCGCTCCGGGGCGCCTTCTGCTATGCGTATGCCTGCGGTTTCCCGCTGTGCCCGTGCGGCTGAGCCCGTGCGGTTCTGTGCCCGTGCGGCGGGGGCACCGATGAAGCCGGCGCCCCCTGACGGGCTGGTGTCAGCGCTCCTCGACCGGCACGAAGTCGCGCTCGACGACCCCCGTGTAGATCTGGCGCGGGCGGCCGATGCGGGAACCCGGCTCCTTGATCATTTCCTGCCACTGGGCGATCCAGCCCGGCAGCCGGCCGAGGGCGAACAGGACCGTGAACATCTCGGTCGGGAAGCCCATGGCGCGGTAGATCAGGCCGGTGTAGAAGTCGACGTTCGGGTAGAGGTTGCGCGAGACGAAGTAGTCGTCGGAGAGCGCGTGCTCCTCCAGCTTCAGCGCGATGTCCAGCAGCTCGTCGGACTTGCCGAGCGCGGAGAGGACGTCGTGCGCGGCCGACTTGATGATCTTGGCGCGCGGGTCGAAGGACTTGTAGACCCGGTGGCCGAAGCCCATCAGGCGGACGCCGTCCTCCTTGTTCTTCACCTTGCTGATGAAGGAGTCGACGTCGCCGCCGTTGGCCTGGATGCCCTCCAGCATCTCCAGCACGGACTGGTTGGCGCCACCGTGCAGCGGGCCCCACAGGGCGGAGATGCCGGCGGAGATCGACGCGAACATGTTCGCCTGCGACGAGCCGACCAGACGGACCGTCGACGTCGAACAGTTCTGCTCGTGGTCGGCGTGCAGGATCAGCAGCTTGTCGAGCGCCGAGACGACGACCGGGTCCAGCTCGTAGTCCTGCGCCGGCACCGAGAACGTCATGCGCAGGAAGTTCTCCACGTAGGAGAGGTCGTTGCGCGGGTAGACGAACGGGTGGCCGACCGACTTCTTGTACGCGTACGCGGCGATCGTCGGAAGCTTGGCGAGCAGCCGGATGGTGGAGAGGTCGCGCTGCTTCGCGTCGAACGGGTTGTGGCTGTCCTGGTAGAAGGTGGACAGCGCCGAGACGACCGACGACAGCATGGCCATCGGGTGGGCGTCGCGCGGGAAGCCCCGGTAGAAGTTCTTGACGTCCTCGTGCAGCAGGGTGTGCCGCGTGATCTCGTTCTTGAACGTGGTGAGCTCGTCGACGGTCGGCAGCTCACCGTTGATCAGCAGATACGCCACCTCCAGGAAGGTGGAGCGCTCCGCCAGCTGCTCGATCGGGTAGCCGCGGTACCGAAGGATGCCCGCCTCGCCGTCGAGGTAAGTAATGGCAGATTTGTAGGCGGCAGTGTTGCCGTATCCGCTGTCCAGGGTCACCAGACCGGTCTGGGCGCGGAGCTTCCCGATGTCGAAGCCCTTGTCGCCGACGGTGCTGTCGACCACCGGGTAGGTGTACTCGCCGTCGCCGTACCGCAGTACTACAGAGTTGTCGCTCACGTCTTCCCTCACCGACGTAGTGCCTCATCTTCGAGGTGCCCTGACTGTCTCTACCATCCCCCATTTGGCTCAGGAGAGTGCACTCGGGGTCGACCATCAGGCCTATCGACGGCACTCAGTGCCGCCAACCTGCTCATCCTGCCCCCTTGTCTCGCCATCTGGAAGTGCTGTGTGACCTTCCCGACTCATTTGATCGATCATTTTTCGTGATGGCCCACGGCGCGTCACCTATGCGCCTCTATGAGCCACCGCGGAGCCGGAAGTCCAGTGCCGTACAGCGCCGGCCTGCCGACACCGTGCGCACCGCCTGGCCGATCGCCTTGCGTGAACCGACGAGGACGACCAGTTGCCTGGCCCGGGTGACCGCCGTGTAGATGAGGTTCCGCTGGAGCATCATCCAGGCGCCGGTGGTGACCGGGATCACCACTGCGGGATATTCACTTCCCTGTGAACGGTGGATGGTCACCGCGTAGGCGTGGGCCAGTTCGTCCAGTTCGTCGAACTCGTACGGAACCTCCTCGTCCTCGTCGGTCAGCACCGTGAGGCGCTGGTCGACCGGGTCGAGCGAGGTGACCACGCCCACGGTGCCGTTGAAGACACCGTTCTTGCCCTTCTCGTAATTGTTGCGAATCTGGGTGACCTTGTCGCCGACCCGGAAGACCCGCCCGCCGAACCGCTTCTCGGCGAGGTCGGGCCGGCCGGGCGTGATGGCCTGCTGCAACAGGCCGTTGAGCACGCCCGCGCCGGCCGGCCCCCGATGCATGGGCGCGAGCACCTGCACGTCCCGCCGTGGATCGAGCCCGAACTTGGCCGGAATCCGGCGGGCGGCGACATCGACGGTGAGCCGGCCCGCCTCCTCCGTCTCGTCCTCCACGAACAGGAAGAAGTCGTTCATGCCGTCGGTGACCGGCTGCTGCCCCGCGTTGATCCGGTGTGCGTTGGTCACCACCCCCGACTGCTGGGCCTGCCGGAAGACGCGGGTGAGACGGACGGCGGGGAGCGGACTGTCCTCGGCGAGCAGATCGCGCAGCACTTCGCCCGCCCCGACACTGGGCAGCTGGTCGACGTCCCCGACGAACAGCAGGTGCGCGCCGGGCGGTACGGCCTTCACCAGCTTGTTGGCGAGGAGCAGATCCAGCATCGACGCCTCGTCCACCACCACCAGGTCGGCATCCAGCGGCCGGTCCCGGTCGTAGGCCGCGTCACCGCCGGGCTTCAGCTCCAGCAGGCGGTGCACGGTGGAGGCCTCGGCGCCGGTCAGCTCGGCGAGCCGCTTGGCGGCGCGGCCGGTGGGGGCGGCGAGCACCACCTTGGCCCGCCTGGCCCGCGCCAGCTCCACGATCGACCTGACGGTGAACGACTTGCCGCAGCCCGGCCCGCCGGTCAGCACGGCGACCTTCTCGGTCAGCGCCAGTTTGACGGCGGCCTCCTGCTCGGGGGCGAGGTCGGCGCCGGTGCGGTCCTTCAGCCAGGCGAGCGCCTTGTCCCAGGCGACGTCCCGGAACGACGGCATCCGGTCGTCGCCGGTCCGTAGCAGCCGCAACAACTGGGAGGCGAGCGCCACTTCGGCCCGGTGGAAGGGCACGAGGTAGACGGCGGTGACGGGTTCGGCGCCGGGGCCGGGCCCGGGCAGCTTCTCCCGTACGACACCCGGGTCCTCCCCGTCCTCGGGCGGCGCGGCCAGCTCGGTCAGGCAGTCGATGACGAGCCCGGTGTCGACCTGGAGCAGCTTGACCGCGTCGGCGATCAGCCGCTCCTCGGGGAGGTAGCAGTGCCCCTGGTCGGCGGACTGCGACAGGGCGTACTGCAATCCCGCCTTCACCCGCTCCGGACTGTCGTGCGGAATGCCCACCGACTGGGCGATCTTGTCGGCGGTCAGGAACCCGATGCCCCAGACGTCGGCGGCGAGCCGGTACGGCTGGTTCTTCACGACGGAGATCGACGCGTCCCCGTACTTCTTGTAGATCCGCACGGCGATCGACGTCGACACCTCGACGGTCTGCAGGAAGAGCATGACCTCCTTGATCGCCTTCTGCTCCTCCCACGCGTCGGCGATCTTCTTCGTCCGCTTCGGGCCGAGCCCCGGCACCTCGATGAGCCGCTTCGGCTCCTCCTCGATGATCCGGAGGGTGTCCAGCCCGAAGTGCTGGGTGATCCGGTCGGCGAACACCGGCCCGATGCCCTTGACGAGGCCCGAGCCGAGATACCGCCGTATCCCCTGCACCGTGGCCGGCAGCACGGTCGTGTAGTTCTCGACGGTGAACTGCTTGCCGTACTGGGGGTGCGACCCCCAGCGCCCCTCCATCCGCAGCGACTCCCCCACCTGCGCGCCGAGCAGCGCACCGACGACGGTGAGGAGATCACCGGCACCTCTGCCGGTGTCGACACGGGCGACGGTGTAGCCGTTCTCCTCGTTGGCGTAGGTGATCCGTTCGAGCACGCCTTCGACGGTGGCGAGCCGTCGTTCGCCGGTGGGGGTCTCCGTCTGCTGAGCCATGAACCGACGGTACCGGTGCGGTCTGACAGCGATCATGGCCTTGGTCACGGATCCGCTAGCGACAAGGACGTCCCATGCCCGTACCCGCCGACCCGACGGTCCTCCACCCGATGCCCGAACACCCCCGGGTGGTCCTGCTCAAACCGCTGGTGAAGTCCCCGCTGATCGAGGTCGGGGAGTACTCCTACTACGACGACCCCGACCACCCGACCGACTTCGAGACGCGCAACGTGCTCTACCACTACGGGCCGGAGAAGCTCGTCATCGGAAAGTTCTGCGCGCTCGGCACGGGCGTGCGGTTCATCATGAACGGCGCCAACCACCGCATGGACGGCCCCTCGACCTTCCCCTTCCCCACCATGGGCGGCTCCTGGGCCGAACACTTCGACCTGATCACGGGACTGCCGGGCCGGGGGGACACCGTCGTCGGCAACGACGTCTGGTTCGGACACGGTACGACGGTCATGCCCGGGGTACGGATCGGCCACGGCGCGATCATCGCCACCGGCGCCGTGGTCACGGGGGACGTGCCCGACTACGGCATCGTCGGCGGCAACCCGGCCCGCCTCCTCCGCACCCGCTACGACGAGGAGGACGTCGCCCGGCTGCTGGCGGTGGCCTGGTGGGACTGGCCCGCGGAGCACATCACCGAGCACGTACGGACGATCATGTCGGGCAGCCTCGCCGAACTGGAGGCCGCCGCACCGAAAACGAGGTGACCGGAGGCCTGGGCGCGGCTAGGGTCGCGGCCATGCACTTCCTCCAGCTCTACGGCTGACGGGACGGCGGCCGGGGCAGCCCTCGGCTCCCCGCCCGCACTCTCCGCGCTACCTGCGCGCGCCCGCCGCCTTCCGCGGACCGTGGGCGTGCGGGCTCGGCGTGCCCCTCAGCCCCGTAGACCTGAAACGAGGAAGCTTCCATGCCTTCTGCGTCCCGTCGCCGTGCCCATATCGCGATGGTCGGCATTCCCGCCGTCGGCCACGTCCTGCCGAGCCTCGAGATCATCCGCGAGCTGGTGGCCCGCGGTCACCGCGTGACCTACGCCAACGACCCGGCGGTGGCCGGCCTGATCACGCCCACCGGAGCCGAACTCGTTCCCTGCACCTCCGTGTTGCCGGTCGCCGACAACAAGTGGCCCGAGGATCCGATCGCCGCGATGGGCCTCTTCCTCGACGACGCGATCCAGGCCCTCCCCCAGCTGCACGCCGTGTACGACGACGACCCGGCGGACCTGTACCTGTACGACATCGGCGCGTACGGCGCCCGTGCCCTGGCCGAATCGCAGGGCCGGCCCCTCGTGCAGCTCTCCCCGACGTTCGTGGGCTGGGACGGCTACCAGGAGGAAGTGGCCGTTCACATCCGGCAGTTGCCGGGCTTCGACGCCTACCGGGCGCGGTTCGCCGAGTGGCTCGCGGTGTGCGGGGCGTCCACGACCGACGTGGACGCCTTTTCCGGCACTCCCGCCCGCGCCCTCGCTCTCATCACCCGCGCGATGCAGCCGCACGCGGACCGGGTCGACCCGGGGACGGTGACCTTCGTCGGCCCCTGTTTCGACGTCGGCGCGGAGGCCGGGGCATGGACCCGTCCGGCGGACGCCGAGAAGGTGCTCCTGATCTCCCTGGGCTCGGCGTACACCCGGCAGCCGGAGTTCTACCGCCGGTGCCTTGCCGCCTACGGCGACCTGCCCGGCTGGCACGTCGTCCTCCAGATCGGCAAGCACACGGACCCGCGGGAGCTGGGTGACGTTCCGGCCAACGTCGAGGTGCACAGCTGGGTTCCGCAGCGGGCGATCCTGAAGCAGGCCGACGCCTTCGTCACCCACGCGGGCATGGGCGGCTGCGGCGAGGGCCTGCTGGCCGGCGTCCCGATGATCGCCGTACCGCAGGCGGCGGACCAGTTCATGAACGCGGACCGGTTGGTGGAGCTGGGGGTGGCCCGCCGCATCGACACGGCGGACGCCGACGCGGACGCGCTGCGCTCGGCGCTGGCCGAGTTGGTGACCGACCCGGAGGTGGCCGACCGCTCGGCGCGGTTGCGGGCGGCGGCCCGGGCGGAGGGGGGTACGGGGCGGGCCGCCGACCTTATCGAGGGGGCGCTGGGCGGGGGGTCTTGAGGGCTTCGACGAAGGTGACGAAGGCTCCGGCCGGGAAGGTGAGGGTGGCCCTGGCCGGGGCCTTTGAGTCGCGGATGGCTGTGTGGGTGGGTGTGGTGGCGATCTCCACGCACTCGTTGCCGTCACCCGGGCCCGAGTAGGACGACTTCCGCCAGTTGTCCATAGGGTTCCTCACAGCTCTTTCGCCAGCCGGTGCATGAGTTCTCGTGACTGTCCGGGGTCGAGTGACGCGTCCTCCACCTTACGGAAGCTCGTTCGATAGGTGTCGAGCTGGGCCTCTGAATCGATGAATGCCGTGCCGTGCAGCGCGTCGCGGACCACCGTGTCCAGCTTGGGCAGCGGGCCGCCCAGGTACGTCATCGTGCTGGACGCCCTGGCAAAGCCGTCCAAGTCGAAGGGGATGACGCGCACGGTGATGTGATCGGCTTTGGAAAGCTCGCAGAGCCGGGTGAGTTGAGCCCTTGAGGTGGCACGATCGCTCACTCTGATCCTGAGTGCCGCCTCATGGATCACCGCTTCGTACGGGGTGGTGAACTGTTGGCGGGCCCTTCGGTGCCTGATACGCAACTCAAGCTCCTCAGAGGTGAGTTCGGGAAGTCTGGCCGAGAAGACCGAACGCGAGTAGTCCTCGGTCTGCAACAGCCCCGGCACGTACAGGATTGCCACGTGGCGCTGGAATCGGGCGTGGTGCTCAAGCTCGGACAGGTCCAGGAACGAGGTCGGCAGCAGGCCCCGGTACTCCTCCCACCAGCCGCGCGTGCGATCGGTAGCCATCGCCACCAGAGCATCGGTGAACTTCTCATCCGTGCAGGCGTAGTGCGATGCAAGGCGTCGCACCCGTTGCTCACTCACGCCCGAGAGCCCGGATTCGATCTGGGTGATCTGAACGCGATTCGCCCCGAGCAGCGCCGCCGCCTCAATGGCGGTGAGTCCCGCCGCCTCGCGCAGTCGGCGCAATTCGGCCCCCAGGCGCACCTGGCGCGCGGTTGGTTCCCGCCTCAGGACCATCAATTGCTCCCCGGTTCAACATGCCTGCCAGTGCAGCTCGTTCGGAGTCAGATTACGCGATCGACTTGCCCCGTCTTACATGAAAGCCGTACCGTCAGTGACGCAACGCTCACGCAGTGGAAGTGCACCGCCCCGCCCTGCCACGGCGGCCTCGGCAACGCCACCGCGCGTGAAACTCCCCCACGACCAACGGAGTTGATGACGCATGCCCGACGCCTGGGAGTACACGCTCACCATCCCCAACGACCTCCGCGCCGTCACCGTCAGCCGTCACGCGCTCAGACTGATCCTCACCGCGCACGGGCTGACCCGCTTCCTCGACGTCGCCGAGTTGGTCGCCACCGAGCTGGTCTCCAACGCCGTACGGCATACGAAGGGCCCCGCCGCACTGCGCGTGCGCTGGTCGCCGCCCGGCACCTTGCGGATCGGCGCGTGGGACGCGGACCCCGAACCGCCCGAGCCCCCCGTGCCGTTGGCGGGGCTCGGGGAGTCGGAGGAGGGGCGGGGGCTGGCGCTGGTGCGGGCCTGTTCGGATCTGTGGGGCTGGCAGCCGCTGTCCAGGTTCGGCAACCGGGGCAAGTACGTGTGGTGCGAGCTGGCCGCCGCCTAGTGCTGTGACCACAAGGTTCACCGGCATGGCGTGGCAGCGTGCGTGCCCAGTAGGCGATCCATTCCCGAGCCGCCGCAGGGGAGGCGAGGTTGTCCGGCCGTTCGTGACGGTGTGCTCGCCCCTTCGCCCGTCGGCGGCATCCGCAGGGTCGGCGAGTGCGCGGTCAGAACCAGTGCAGGCAGTGCGGGGGACGGTCGGCGCGGAAGAGGGAGTCGGCGAGGGTGGCCGCGCCTGGGCGGTGGGCATGGATGTGTCCGGCACGTACGAGCGTGCTCGGGGCGGTGCCGCCGAGGTAGACGGAGCCCAGGTCGCGCACATCCAGGGACAGGTCGGGCTTCCGGTCCGTGGGGACGCAGTCAGCCTTGCCGTCCCGGACGGTCAGCAGGTAGCGGCCGTGCTCGCCGAAGAACCGGTCTTCGACGTCGAGGACGAGCTCACCGTCCATGAACCAGCCGCGCGCGGTCAAAGCACGCGGGACGTCCAGCAGCCGCACCCAGAGCCAGTCCGTGTCGCCGCTCACCTCGCCGCCGCGGAAGTCCGCGAACTGCCAGCGCAGCGGGTGCCCGGGCGGGACGTGCTTGAACACGACCTGAGAGACCAGGTCATGTCCGAGTACGAACCGGGCCAGGGCCGTGAAGACGGCGTCGTCGGTGGCGATGGTCTCGTCGACCGTCAGGGTGCCGGACTCGACCGAGTAGCTGGCGTACCCGTCCGGGACGCCGTCGGCGTCCCGGTGGACGGCAACATAGCGCGGCGCCGGCGAGATCGGGGGCTGCCCCGCGCGCAAGGCCCACCAGCGGTGCGGCCGGGACAGCGCGCCGGGCTGGGCGCGGCGGTACCGGTCGTAGACCTCTTCCAGAACCTCGCCGCACTCGGCACGACGCAGCACCTCGACCGAGCCGTTGTCCGAGCCGGTCGCTGGTGCGTCGGCCACTCCGCGCGCCCGGGGAACGGCGAGGGCGGCCCTGTGGCGCGGCACCGTCAGCCGCGCCGTGTAGGTCGCCGGTCCGTAGCCGAACCTGCCGTAGATCGGGGCCTCAGAGGCCAGCAGCACGGAAAGGAACTCCCCGCCGACCCGCAACTCAGCGAGCTGCTGCCGCATCATCGCGCTGAGCACGCCCTGGCGCCGGTGCGAGGGCAGGACGCCGACGGCGGTCACCCCGGCGGCCGAGACGAGGGTCTCACCGGGCAGGGTGAGCTCGAAGGAGTACGTGGCGGCGGTGCCGACAGGCCGCCCGTCCGCCGTCACGGCGAGCAGACAGCGGTCCATTTCGAGCGCCGACCACCAGAGCCCGCCGCCCTCGACCGGGGGTTCCGGGAAAAGCCCGAACGCGGCATGGACTGTGTCGACGAAGACGTCGAGATCCTTGTCGGTCGTGCGCCGGATCTCCATCGTTGCCGCTGCCTCCTCGGGATACCGGCACCACGACTCATGGTGTCTGGCCACAGTGCAGCGTCAACCCGTGGCCAGGGCAAGCAAATTACGGCCGGGCCCGCAGCCGGACACAGCACAGCCCGGTCCAAGCCCGGCCCCGAGGGTGAGTCGCGGAGGTCGTGAGTCAGGCGTCAGGCCGATGACGGGCAGTGGGCGTCCGCCCCAGCGGATGCCCTTCTCGCTGCGGACGCGGGCCCCTTCAGGATGTGAGCGGGGTGCGGGCGCCCCGGGCCGAGGAGGTTCTCAGCCTCAGCCCACCTCGCACTCCGATATCAGCGCGTCGCCGGCCGGCGCTGCCTCGCCGGACGGCGACGAGTGGCAGAAGGCGTGGCCGGTACAGCCTGCTGTACCGGGAGTTGGGGCGTGCGTGGCAGTGATCGGCGGGGGCGGCGCTGGTGAGCTTGGGGCATCGCGAGCCCACCGCCCGAACGCTCCGAAAGGACCCCCGATGACCGTCACCACCAGCCTCCCGCAGCCGCAGGCCGCCACGCCTCTGCGGGCCCGTGTCCGACGTCGTCCGCTCACCTGGTTCTTCGCTCTGGCGATGAGCATGAGCTGGCTGGCCTGGACGCCGTACATCCTGTCCGGGAACGGGCTGGGGGTGTGGCACTGGAGCTTCCCCGGCGGGGCCGCCGGAAGTCAGTTGCTCGGGGTGCTGCCCGGGGCCTATCTCGGTCCGATCGGGTCGGCGCTGTTCGTCACCGGCATCACGGAGGGGCGGGCGGGGCTGCGGGCCTGGCGGGGGCGGATGACCAGGCTCAGGGTGCGATGGTGGTGGTTCCTCGCCGTCGCCGTCTCCGTGCCCGCCGCCCTGACCGTCGCCTCCGCCGCGCTGACCGGCCAGAACCCGGTGCTGCCGCCGGTGGCCGTGCTCGCCGCGTACCTGCCGGGGCTGGTCGTCCAGATGGTCACCACCGGGCTCGCGGAGGAGCCGGGCTGGCGCGAGTTCGCCATGCCGCGCATGCAGCGCCGGTACGGTCCGCTGGTCGCCACCCTGGTCGTGGGGCTGCTGTGGGGAGCCTGGCACCTGCCGCTGTTCCTCACGGAGTGGGGCGGCGGCCCCCACGTGAGTCCGGTGCGGCCGCTGGAGTTCATGGTCACCGCGCTCGCCTTCAGTTACGTGATGACCTGGGTCTTCAACCGCTCCCGCGAGAGCATGCCGCTGGTCATCCTGCTGCACACCAGCGTCAACAACTACTTCTCCGTGGCCTGGACGGACATGTTCCCCCGCGCCACGGTCGAGGACACCGCCACCCCGGCCTTCCTGCTCGCCTCGGTGCTGGCGGCGGCCGTCGTGCTGGCGGCGACCCGGGGCCGGCTCGGGCTGGCGTCCGCCCGGCGGTGACCGTAACAACCCCGGCGACTCGGGTGGCGGGATCCGCGGCGGGCGGTGATGGTTGCGGCGGGGGACGTTTACGCGCGCACGCAGGGAGAGCTGGAGATGCCCGAGATCACTACTCCGTACGCGACCGGCACCCCGTGCTGGGTCGACCTGATGGCGCAGGACCAGCAGGCCGCGCTGGACTTCTACCGCGACCTGTTCGGCTGGCAGGGCGAGGTCGGCCCGGGTGAGTTCGGCGGGTACGCCGTCTGCACGCTCCAGGGCAAGCCGGTGGCCGGGATCGGTCCCGCCATGGCGCCCGAGGGCCAGCCGGAGCCGCCGACCGTCTGGACCACCTACCTGGCCAGCACCGACGCGCCGGCCACCCAGGACGCGATCGTCTCGGCGGGCGGCACCCTGCTGGCCCCGGTGATGGACGTCGGCGGTCTCGGCCGGATGCTGATCGCCGCCGACCCGCAGGGCGCGGTGTTCGGGGTGTGGCAGCCGGGCGAGTTCCACGGC
The DNA here is from genome assembly GCF_043201895.1 of Streptomyces sp. NPDC048254. Taxonomy (NCBI): domain Bacteria; kingdom Bacillati; phylum Actinomycetota; class Actinomycetes; order Kitasatosporales; family Streptomycetaceae; genus Streptomyces; species Streptomyces sp. NPDC048254. The sequence continues at coordinate 389,593 of NZ_JBICZJ010000001.1, read as the reverse complement.
GCCGGGCTGGTCAACGAGCCGGGCACGCTGATCTGGAACGAGCTGAACACCAGCGACGTACTCGGCGCCACCGGCTTCTACGGCGAGTCCTTCGGCATCGAGATCCAGCCGATGGAGGGCGCCGAGGGGGACTACTGGTCGCTGAACATCGGCGGCAAGCGCGTCGGCGGGGCCGCCCGGCTCGGGGACGACCGGCCCGGCGTTCCGCCGCACTGGCTGACGTACTTCGCGGTGGACGACGTCGACTCCACGGTGGACGCGCTGGTCAAGCGGAACGGAACGGTGCTCGCACCGCCGTTCGAGATGATGGCCGGCCGGATGTCGGTGGTCGCCGACCCGCAGGGCGCGGCCTTCGCGGTCTTCAAGCCGAAGCCGATGTAAGCCACCGCCACCAGCCCAGCTGGTTCGGGGAAAGGAGGATCCGTGCCCACGCGGGGCGCTCCCCCGTGCGGAAGCGCGTCTCCTCGGTGGCACGGATCTGCCAGTCGTCGCCGGAATAGCCGTGCGGCCGCCCCGTGTTGCGCCGTCATGACGACGAACGCGCCGCGCCCCGAGGTACTGCGATACACCGCCTTCTCCGCCCGCCCCGAGGGCGGCAACCCCGCCGGTGTCGTACTCGACGCCAGTGGCCTGGACGACGACGGCATGCTGGCGATCGCCGCCGAACTCGGGTACTCGGAGTCCGCGTTCCTGACCGCGTCGGCGGACGAACGGTCGTACACCGTCCGGTACTTCAGCCCCAAGGCCGAGGTGCCGTTCTGCGGGCACGCCACCGTCGCGAGCGCGATCGCGCTCGCCGAGCGGATCGGCCCCGGCGAGCTGGTGTTCGCTACCCGCGCCGGGGCCGTACCGGTGAAGGTGACCGAGGCCGACGGGACGGTCACGGCCACCCTCACCAGCGTCGAGCCGCACGTCGAGGAGGTCGCCGACGCCGATCTCTCGGAGGCGCTCGCCGCGCTCGGCTGGCCGGCCGCCGATCTCGACCCGGCGTTCCCGCCCCGGATCGCGTTCGCCGGTGCCCGCCACCTCGTGCTCGCGGCGGCGACGCGGGCGCGCCTCGCGGACCTCGCCTACGACTTCGCGCGCCTGGAAGCACTGATGCACCGCCTGGACCTGACCACGGTGCAGCTGGTGTGGCGGGAGTCGGCCACCGTCTTCCACGTCCGCGACCCGTTCCCGGTCGGCGGCGTCGTCGAGGACCCGGCGACCGGTGCCGCGGCCGCCGCGTTCGGTGCCTACGCCCGTGAGCTGGGCCTGGTCCCCGAGGACGCCGTCCTCACCCTGCACCAGGGCCAGGACCTGGGCCGCCCCGGCGAACTCACGGTGGCGCTGTACGCGGGCGACCCCCGGGTCCGCGTCAGCGGCACGGGAACCCGCATCGGCTGACGGGCACCACCGGGCCGCCGTGGTCGGGTGCGGGCCGGTGGGGGCCGGTCGCGCAGTTCCCCGCGCCCCTTGCAGGGCGCTTCACCGCAGCGTCCCGAAGGGGCGCGGGGAACTGCGCGACCAGCCGCGACGCTCCCGCAACCGACGACGGACCTGCGCCCTCCCGCACCGAGTCCCGTAGGGTCACGATTCGGTTTCGGCCATCCCGCACCTCTTGCCCAGCCGCCATGTAATCGATTCCAATCCTCGGTACGCAGTGCCTGTAATCGATTCCACGAGTTCCACGAGGAGGTGGAGCGGCGATGGCGAGTATCAAGGACGTGGCCGCCGCGGCGGGTGTTTCCGTCGCCACGGTGTCCCGTGTCCTGAACGACCATCCGTCGGTCAGCGCCGACGCCCGTACCCGCGTGCTGGCCGCCGTCGAGGCGCTGGGCTACCGCCCTAACGCCGTCGCCCGTTCCCTGCGCACCGACCAGACCCGCACCCTCGGCCTGGTCATCAGCGACGTACTCAACCCGTACTTCACGGAGCTGGCCCGCTCGGTCGAGGAAGAGGCCCGCGCGCACGGCTACAGCGTGATCATCGGCAACGCCGACGAACGGCCCGAGCTGCAGGATCACCACGTGCGGACGCTGCTCGACCGCCGTATCGACGGGCTGCTCGTCTCCCCCACCGACGGCGGCTCGCCGCTGATGCTGGAGGCGGCGCGCGGCGGGACGCCGATGGTCTTCGTCGACCGGTGGATCCCCGGCGTCGACGTGCCCGTGGTGCGGGCGGACGGACAGGCCGCCATCCGGGATCTCGTCGCGCATCTGCACGGATTGGGGCACCGGCGGCTCGCGATCATCGCGGGCCCCGCGGCCACCACCACCGGCAGTGAGCGTGTGCAGGCGTTCCGGGAGGCGCTCGCCGAGTACGGCGTTCCGCTCCCCGACGCCTACATAGGTCAGGGCGACTTCCAGGCCGAGAGCGGGCGGCGGGTCACCGAGGGCTTCCTCGACCTGCCCGAGCCGCCCGAGGTCGTCTTCGCCGCCGACAACCTGATGGCGCTCGGCGCGCTCGACGCCGTACGCGCGCGTGGCCTGCGGGTGCCGGACGACATCGCGCTCGCCGCGTTCGACGACATCCGGTGGTTCGTGCACACCGATCCGCCGGTCACGGCGATCGCCCAGCCGACCGGTGAGCTGGGGCGTGCCGCCGTACGCGCGCTGATCGACCGTATCGAGGGGCGGCCTCCGCAGTCCGTCACCCTCCCCGCCCGGCTCGTCGTGCGCCGCTCGTGCGGCGCGAACCCGGACGCGAACCCGGACGCGAATCGCGACGGGAACCGCGACACGAACCGTGGCGCGAACCAGACCCCTGTGCAAAGGAGCACATCGTGAGCAACCCGGACGAGTTGCTTCGCATCGAGGGCATACGGAAGTCCTTCCCCGGAGTGGTCGCGCTCGACGGCGTCGACTTCGATCTGCGCCGGGGCGAGGTGCACGTACTCCTCGGTGAGAACGGCGCCGGCAAGAGCACCCTCATCAAGATGCTCTCCGGCGCCTACACGCCCGACGGGGGGCGGATCCTGGCCGGTGGCGAGGAGGTGCGCATCCATGGTGCGCAGGACTCCGAGCGCCTCGGGATCGCCACCATCTACCAGGAGTTCAACCTCGTACCCGATCTCACGGTCGCCGAGAACATCTTCCTGGGCCGGCAGCCGCGCCGCCTCGGGATGATCGACCGGAAGCGGATGGAGGCCGACGCCGAGGTCCTGCTGAAGCGGGTCGGCGTGCACGTGTCGCCGCGTGCGCGGGTGCGTGATCTCGGCATCGCCCGCCTCCAGATGGTCGAGATCGCCAAGGCGCTCAGCCTGGACGCGCGCGTGCTCATCATGGACGAGCCGACCGCCGTGCTCACCTCGGAGGAGGTGGACAAGCTCTTCGCGATCGTGCGGCAGCTGCGCGAGGACGGGGTCGGGATCGTCTTCATCACCCATCACCTGGAGGAGATCGCCGCGATCGGCGACCGGGTGACCGTCATCCGGGACGGGAAGTCGGTCGGGCAGGTGGCCGCCGACACCCCGCAGGACGAGCTGGTACGGCTCATGGTCGGGCGGTCCATCGAGCAGCAGTACCCGCGCGAGCGGGCCGAGACCGGTGCCGCGCTGCTGTCCGTGGACGGGCTGACCCGGGACGGCGTCTTCCACGATGTGAGCTTCCAGGTGCACGCCGGTGAGGTGGTCGGCATCGCGGGGCTCGTGGGGGCCGGCCGTACCGAGGTCGTGCGGGCCGTGTTCGGGGCCGATCCGTACGACAAGGGGGCCGTGCAGGTCTCCGGTACGGCGCTGAAGCGGCACGACGTCAACGCGGCGATGGCCGCCGGGATCGGGCTCGTCCCCGAGGACCGCAAGGGGCAGGGGCTGGTGCTCGACGCCTCCGTCGAGGAGAACCTCGGCCTGGTGACCCTGCGCCGGGCGACCCGAGCCGGGATCGTCGACCTCAAGGCGCAGCATGTCGCCGCCGAGCGGATCGCCGGGCAGCTGGGCGTGCGGATGGCCGGGCTCGGTCAGCACGTGCGCACGCTCTCCGGCGGCAACCAGCAGAAGGTCGTCATCGGCAAGTGGCTCCTCGCCGACACCAAGGTGCTGATCCTCGACGAGCCGACGCGCGGTATCGACGTCGGCGCCAAGGTCGAGATCTACCAGCTGATCAACGAGCTGACGGCCGCCGGAGCCGCCGTACTGATGATCTCCAGCGATCTGCCCGAGGTCCTCGGGATGAGCGACCGGGTGCTGGTGATGGCCCAGGGCCGGATCGCGGGCGAACTCTCCGCCGACCAGGCCACCCAGGACTCCGTGATGGCACTCGCGGTCAGCACCCCCACCACCACAACCGACAAGGAGGCCGGACGTGGCCACTGACACCCTCAAGAGCGGGAACGCGGGCGCCGGTGGCGTCTCCGGCCTGCGCCGGCTGCTCCTCGACAACGGGGCGCTCACCGCGCTGATCGTCCTCGTCATCGCCATGTCGGCGCTGTCGGGGGACTTCCTCACCACCGACAACCTGCTGAACGTCGGCGTCCAGGCGGCCGTGACGGCCATCCTCGCCTTCGGCGCGACCTTCGTGATCGTCGCGGCGGGCATCGACCTGTCGGTCGGCTCGGTGGCGGCGCTGTCGGCCACCATGCTGGCGTGGAGCGCCACCTCGCACGGGGTGCCGGTGTTCCTGGCCGTGCTGCTGGCCGTCGCCACCGGCATCGCCGCCGGACTCGTCAACGGCTTCCTCATCGCGTACGGCAAGCTGCCGCCGTTCATCGCCACCCTGGCCATGCTGTCGGTGGCCCGCGGTCTCTCGCTGGTGATCTCCGACGGCTCCCCCATCGCCTTCCCCGACTCGGTCTCGCACCTCGGTGACACGCTCGGCGGCTGGCTGCCGGTGCCGGTCCTCGTCATGGTCCTCATGGGGCTGATCGCGGCCTTCGTGCTCGGCCGGACGTACATCGGACGCTCGATGTACGCGATCGGCGGCAACGAGGAGGCCGCCCGGCTCTCCGGGCTGCGGGTGAACAAGCAGAAGCTCGCCATCTACGCGCTGTCCGGACTGTTCGCGGCCGTCGCCGGCATCGTGCTGGCCGCCCGGCTCTCCTCGGCGCAGCCGCAGGCCGCCAACGGCTACGAACTGGACGCCATCGCCGCGGTCGTGATCGGCGGCGCCTCCCTGGCCGGCGGCACCGGCAAGGCGTCCGGCACGCTGATCGGCGCGCTGATCCTCGCGGTGCTGCGCAACGGCCTCAACCTGCTGAACGTCTCCGCGTTCTGGCAGCAGGTCGTGATCGGTGTCGTCATCGCGCTCGCCGTGCTCCTCGACACCGTGCGCCGCAAGGCCGGGGCGACCCCGGTGGCCGCCGGGACCGGGGGCAACAAGGGCAAGCAGGCGGGGACGTACGCGCTCGCGGCCGTGGTCACCGTCGGACTCGTCGCCGCGACCTCGCTGCTGCACACCGGCTCCTCGTCGACCAACCCGAAGATGGGCCTGTCCCTGTCCACCCTGAACAACCCGTTCTTCGTGCAGATCCGGTCCGGCGCCCAGGCCGAGGCGAAGAAGCTGGGCGTGGACCTGACCGTCACGGACGCCCAGAACGACGCCTCCCAGCAGGCCAACCAGCTGCAGAACTTCACCAGTTCGGGACTGGGCGCGATCATCGTCAACCCGGTGGACTCGGACGCGGCGAGCAACTCCGTGAAGTCCGCCGACAAGGCCGGCATCCCGGTCATCGCCGTCGACCGGGGTGTCAACAACGCCAGGACCGACGCGCTGGTCGCCTCCGACAACGTCGCCGGCGGCGAGCTGGCCGCCAAGACGATCGGCGACAGGCTCGGCGGCCACGGCAAGATCGTGATCCTCCAGGGCCAGGCCGGCACCTCCGCCGCCCGCGAACGGGCGCAGGGCTTCGCGAACGGCCTCAAGGCCTACCCCGGGATCCAGGTGGTGGCCCAGCAGCCGGCCGACTTCGACCGCACCAAGGGCCTCGACGTGATGTCGAACCTGCTCCAGGCCCACCCCGACGTCCAGGGCGTCATCGCCGCCAACGACGAGATGGCCCTCGGCGCGATCAAGGCGCTGGGCTCCAAGGCCGGCACGTCGGTGTCCGTGGTCGGCTTCGACGGCACCCCGGACGGCCTGACCGCGGTCAAGAACGGCACGCTGTACGCGTCGGTCGCCCAGCAGCCCTCCCAGCTCGGGAAGATCGCCGTGGACAACGCGCTCAAGGCCGTCCAGGACAAGAAGGTCGAGTCGACGATCAAGGTGCCGGTGAAGGTGGTCACGAAGGAGAACGTGGCCGGGTTCACGGGCTGAGGTAGGAAGGAGGCGGGGGGGGGGGGGGGGGGGGGGGGGGGGGGGGGGGGGGGGGGCGGCGGGGGGGGGGGGGGGGGGGGGGGGGGGGGGGCGGCGCCCCCCCCCCCCCCGGGGGGCGGCGCCCCCCCCCCCCCCCCGCCTCAACTCGTTCTCTTAGGGAGTCACTTCATGTACGACTACGACCTCCTGGTCGTGGGATCGGCCAACGCCGACCTGGTGATCGGGGTCGAGCGGCGGCCGGCCGCCGGTGAGACCGTGCTCGGCGGCGACCTCGCCACGCACCCCGGCGGCAAGGGCGCCAACCAGGCGGTCGCGGCCGCCCGGCTCGGCGCCCGCACCGCCCTGCTGGCCCGGGTCGGCGACGACGCGCACGGCAGGCTGCTGCTCGACTCGCAGCGGGCGGCCGGGGTGGACACGGTGGGCGTGCTGGTGGGCGGGGCACCGACGGGCGTCGCGCTGATCACCGTGGACCCCTCCGGCGACAACAGCATCGTGGTCTCGCCGGGCGCGAACGGGCGGCTCGCACCGGCGGACGTACGGGCCGCGGTCAGCCTCTTCCACACTTCCCCGGTGGTCTCCGCGCAGCTGGAGGTCCCGCTGGAGACGGTGGTGGAGGTGATACGGAACCTGGCTCCCGGCAGCCGGTTCGTGCTCAACCCGTCCCCGCCGCGGCCCCTTCCGGGCGAGGTCCTCGCGGCCTGCGACCCGCTGATCGTGAACGAGCACGAGGCGAAGGTGCTCCTCGGCGAGGCGTGCGTGAGCGAGGAACCGGCCGACTGGGCACGGCTCCTGCTCGCCAAGGGCCCCAAGTCGGTGGTGGTGACGCTGGGCGCGGAGGGCGCGCTGGTCGCCGACGCGCACGGGGTCGGGACCGTCCCGTCCGTGAAGGTGGACGCGGTCGACACCACGGGCGCCGGGGACGCGTTCACGGCGGCCCTGGCGGTACGGCTCGGAGCGGGCGCCTCGCTGACGGAGGCGGCCGGGTTCGCGGCCCGGGTCGGGGCGGCGGCGGTGACGAAGCGGGGCGCGCAGGACTCGTACCCGACGGCGGCGGAGGTCGAGGCGCTGTGAAGAAGGCGGGGATCCTCAACCGTCATCTCTCGGGCGCGCTCGCGGAGTTGGGGCACGGGCACGGGGTGCTGGTCTGCGATGCCGGGATGCCGATCCCGCAGGGGCCGCGGGTCGTGGACCTCGCCTTCCGGGCCGGGGTGCCGTCCTTCGCGGAGGTGCTGGAGGGGCTGCTGGCGGAGCTGGTCGTGGAGGGCGCGACGGCGGCGACGGAGGTACGCGAGGCCAATCCGGCCGCCGCCAAGCTGCTGGACGGGCACTTTCCCGGCCTGGCCCTGGTCCCGCACGAGCGGCTGAAGGAGCTGTCGTGGGGCGCCCACCTGGTGGTCCGCACGGGCGAGGCCCGGCCGTACGCGAACGTGCTGCTGCGGTGCGGGGTGTTCTTCTAGGGCTCGAAGTGCGTGCGGAGGACCGGGTTCCCGCTCCGCACCTGGGACTTTCCATCCCCGTGAAACGTCGTGGCCAGCCCGCGCCCCGGTTGGCAATATCGCTCATCACGGACGAACAGCCCCAGAAAGCTCCAGAAAGAGGGAATTCACATGAGATCCTTCCGTTTAGCCGCGGCGCTCGCCGCCACCGCCCTGGCCGCCTTCATCGGCCTCACCCTTCCCGGCAGCGCGGCCGCCGCCGACGGACACTCCGCCGTCTCCGCCGCCAAGCCGGCCGCGGCCGCCCCGCAGGCGGTACAGGGGGCGGCCGCCTCCGCCGCGGTCTCCCCGCAGGCCATCGGGGACTGCCCGAGCACCTACTTCTGTTTCTGGGTCAACCTGAACTACGGCGACGGGCCGGGCAAGTTCTCCGGCGCGAACGACGACTGGAGCGACTACAGCCACTCCACCTGCGCCAGCGGCACGTGGAACAACTGCGCCTCGTCCGGGTACAACCACGGCAGCAGCGGCCTGGGCGTCGAGGTGTGGAACGGCACGGGATACACCGGATCCTCCGCCTGCCTGCCCAAGGACTGGTCCAACAGCAACTTCGCCAACCTCGTCTGGCCCGGCACCTCGACCAGCTTCAACGACTCGATCAGCAGCAACTACTGGACATCCATCTGCTGACCGGGCCCTCTCCGGCCACTGGATGACGGGCGATCACCCATGACAGAGCTCTCGCGCCGCCGTACCGGGCGCGCACCGTCCCGCCTGCTGCCCCTGCTGATCCTGGCCGTGAGCCTGGTCTGTGCCGCCGCGACCGCGTGCACCGGACCGAGCACGGCCGCATCCACCGAGGCGGCGCCGGCGGCGCGGGAGTCCGGTCACGCCGCCGCCGTCCTCACCTCGGACGCCGACACCCTGCGCCAACGCTGGCAGCTCTTCGGCGCCCTGCAGATCCTCACCCAGCGCTGCATGCGCGACCGGGGACTGCGCTACCTGGTCACGAGCGCGGGCCCGCTGCCGCCCGCCGGGGCGACCACGGCCGAGTCCATCGGTTCCCGCTCGACCCCCGGCTACGGCGTCTCCACAGCGCTCGGCCGGATGAACAACGGCCCCACGGCCCAGGACCGGTACGTCCGCTCCCTGTCCGCCGCCGCGCAGACCCATTACACAGCCGCCCTCGACGGCCCCGCCGACCAGGTGGCGGCGCTGACCCTGCCCAGCGGGTCGAGCGGGACCTACACCACGGGCGGCTGCCTGGCCCGGGCGCGGGCCGGACTGTACGGCACCGTACGGGCCGCCCTTGAGGACACCCTCGTACCGCAGGACGTCGACCAGCTCCTGGAGCGGTACCTGGCCACCGCCCCCGCCTACCAGAGGGCCCTGAAGCGGTGGCAGCGCTGCATGGCCGACACCGGCCGGGCCGCGAAGACCCCCGCCGCGCTGATCCAGTCGCTGCGGGCCGAGGCCGTCAGGGGAGCGAGCGCCGCGAAACTGGCGCGCGAGCAGCGCGCCGCCGCAGCGGCCGATCAGCGCTGCGACGCCGCGAGCGGCCTGCGCCGCACGGGCGACGCACAGCGCGACGCGTTCCTGCGCGACCAGCCCGCGCGCACCCGGGCCCGCCTGGAAGAGGTCTGGCAGCACCGGCAGCAGGCCCTGACCCGGGCGGCGGCCCTGCTCGGCCAGGACGCCCAGGCCTCACCGGGGTGACATCGGCGGTCTGAGCAGCGCGGCGCCCAGCGGGGTGAGGGTGTGCAGCACCGTGTTGTGGTGGCGGTGGCTGAAGACCAGGCCGGCGTCGCGCAGCACGGTGGTGTGGCGGGAGGCCGCGGGTACCGACACGCCCAGGACCCCGGCCAGTTCGGAGGTGGTCGCGCCCAGCGCGAGGGACCGCAGCGCGGCCGCGCGGGTGCGGCCGAGCAGCGCGGCGAGCGAGACGTCGGGCGGGCGTTCGGGGGCGGGCGCCCGGAGGCCGTGCACGGGGTAGACCAGCAGCGGCTGGAGGGTGTCGTCGGCCATCGAGACCGGCGACTGCCAGCAGAAGTAGGAGGGGACCAGGCGCAGTCCGCGGCCCGCCAGACGCAGGTCGCGGTCCTCGACGTAGTCGACGTGCAGGACCGGCGGGTGCCAGCGGATGGCGGGTGACAGGCCGGCGAGCAGTCCGTCGACCCCGGCCGCGAGGGCGTCCCGGCCGCGCAGGGCGCGTTCCGCGGCGATCGTGGCGAGAATACGGTTCTCATGCGGCGCGACGACCGCTTCGTGGTAGGCGCGCAGGAGTCCGGCCAGGTCCTCGCGGGCCCCGCGCTCCACCAGCCGGGGCGCCCAGTCGGGGGCGCCGGCGATCCGGTCCAGCGTCTGTATTTCGTGGGCGACCCGGTCGGGCGGGGTGTCGACGATCGCCGCGAGCCCGCGGTCCAGGCCGTCGGCGGCCTCGATCGGGGTGAGGAAGTCGGGCAGGTAGCGGGCCCGGGGCAGCACCGGGACCAGGAGCCGTCGTACGGCCGCGCCGAGTTGGGTGCCGGCGAGGGTGGTCCGGGTCTCGCGGTACCAGTCGGCGTACGCCCAGCGGCCTCGCGAGGTCTGTAATCGGTGCAGGCTGCAGGCGATCTCCCAGAGCGGGTCGGGGGCGCTCGCCACCCGGACGCGGGCCAGATCCTGAGGCGTGAAGTGAATACGCAGCACGAGAACCGCCCCCCGAGTCGAACAGTCGTCCCGCTCAGGAGCAGCCTGGGGCACGCGGCACTCACGAACAACACAGGAACCGGCCGCGACGGCACCGTGCACGGGTGGACCGGGACATGCTTCGAGGGGGCCCGGTCCGTCGACCGAACCCCCTCGGCTTTCCCCTCCGTATCAGAACCCCCGCGATCCCCCCGGATCCCCCTCCGAAAGTCCTGACAGCAAGTACGACCGGCAGGGTGGGGGAAGGGTTGTACGCCGTTCCAAGATTTTCTTCCCCGGACCGAGGCAGCCGCGAGGACAGGTGGCCCATAGAATCCGCGGGATTCGGCGGACGCGCCCCAACGACACCTGCCCCACCCCGGATCGGACGGGGTGGGGCAGGATCTCAGGGGCGCCGGTCAGGGGAAACCGAATTCAGCGGACCGTGACGGACACGTTCTTGGAGACCGTGCCGCCGTCCTTGACGCGCAGGACCTCGACGCCCTTCTTCTCGAACTTGTCGCCCACCTTGTAGGCGCCCTTGTTCACCTTCGTGGTCGCGGGCAGCGAGACCCACTTCCTGCCGTCCTTGACCTGGAGGGTCACCTTGCTGCCCGCCTTGAGGCCGGTGGCCTTGCCGGAGAAGGTGACGACGTCGCCCAGCCTGATGCTGGTGGCGCTCGCCTTGATGGTGAGGGCGGGAGCCGGGGCGGGGGCGGCGACGGCGGCGGTGGCACCGGCCGCGACGAGTGCGGCGGAGGCCGCGGCGACGGTGGCGATACGTATGTTCACAGGGAACTCCTTGGTTATCAATTGCCTTTTCCAACCGCAATTCCGAGCCCTTTGCTCACCCTTGCGGCCGACTCAAACCCTATAGACACGACCAGGCAGGACACGGTTCCCACAGAATACAAAAAACCCGAACTGACAGGTTAAACACAGCAAACACAGGCGGCCGTTCGCACTGAACAGGGAATATAAAAAAGACCTGTGCGACCGCCGTTCGGCACCGGTCGGCAGCCACGACATGAGGGCTACGATGCCGCGCATGCCGTTCTCCACACCCGGCACTCGGACCCTGTACAAGGTCGAGGGTCAACCACGCGGCAACCGTGCGCCCCTGCTCTCCGCGACACGCTTGACGTCCCTCAGCGATTCGCTCAGCCGCCGCGCGAGGTAACGGAGTTCTTCAGCGGTCGCCCGCTGCTCGGCGAGCAGTTCGGCGGCGTGGTCGAGCAGGTCGTCCGCCATGCCGAGGTGCGTGCTCTCGATCTGGTCGGCGAGCCGGGAGACGTATCCGGTCCCGTCGCCCACGAGATAACCGGGTTTGCCGTCCGCGCCGGTCCAGGGAAGCAGGCGCCCGTTCATGCGTAGGTCTCCACGTGGTCGAGGTAGGGACGGACCAGCGGGCTGTCCTCGCCACGCAAGGGGGCTTCGCCCCTGCGGTACGTCGTCGGGCCGCCGACGTACGGGCACGAGTACGGATACGCACACGCGAGCGGTACGACCGGCCTACGGCGTCGTCGCCCGCGAGCGGGCAGGAAGATCCGGAGCAACGGCTCGACCAGCCGGGCCAGGAGATACGTCATGCCAACCTGCCTTCTCACCTGCGGTGACTTCGCTGTGTCGCGATTCCCTCACAGAGTGGGGTCGGGGGTGGCTAAGCTTCTAGGGGCGGGGACTTGACAGAGCCTTTGTCAGGACGGGAGTTGGCCGCATGAGCGAGCGCCAGAAGCCTCGGACGCAACGGGAGAAGTACGGAGAGGAGCTGAGGCTGCGGCGCGTTGCGGCCGCTCTGACCCAGGAGGGACTGGGCGAGTTGGTCGTGTGCTCGCCCACGCTGATCAGTCACTTCGAGGCGGGGAGGCGGCTGCCGAAGCCGGATGACGCGCGCCGGATCGACCGGGCCCTGAAGACGGACGGGTTCTTCGAACGGTGGCTGGAGGATCTGGACTCGAAGTACAACGACTACTTCGCGGCCGTGGCCGAGCTGGAGCAACAGGCCTCGCTGATTCAGCAGTTCGCTCTCTCCCTGGTGCCAGGTGTCTTTCAGACCGAGGGTTACGCGCGCGCCCTGTTCCGCGCGTACCGGTCGAACCACACCGCGGAGGAACTTGACGAAGCCGTTGTCATTCGAACACGGCGGGCCCGGATTCTCGACGGGCCGCTGAAGCCCGTCGTCTGGACCCTGCTCGACGAGTCCGTGCTACGACGCCGCGTCGGCGGCCCGCAGGTCATGGCCGAGCAGATCCACAAGATTGCGGACTTGGCCGAGAGCGGAAGGGTGCGCCTGCACGTAATTCCGTACGGCGTCGGCGCGCATGCGCTCATGGAGAGTCTGCTCACGCTGATGAGCTTCGAGGACTCCGCCCCGGTGGCATACGTCGAGGGTTTGCTGACCGGGAACTTGATGGATGATCCGGCCCTGGTGAGCGCTTCTCAGACCGCCTACGCTCTAGCGCTGAGCGACGCGTTGTCGCAGCAGGAGTCACTTGCCCTCGCCAGAGCGGCAGCGGAGGAACACGCACATGGCCAGCAGTGAGCACACCGCCACCGGGTGGTACAAGTCCAGCTACAGCGGTGGCAGCCAGGGCGAATGTCTCGAAGTAGCCCGTGGCCACACCGTCGTCCCCGTCCGTGACAGCAAGGCCGGGACCACCGGCCCGGCGCTGGTCTTCTCGTCCGACGGCTGGGCCGCGTTCGTAGGGGCCGTGCGGGACGGGCGTCTCAGTAGCTGACGACCCCGGAACGTGGCTCCCGTCGGACGGCCCTCAGCGGTTCAGGTCCATGACCCCGACGCCGAGTCCTTCGTACGGCTCCGGTGCCACGGAGGCGATCAGGCCGCCCATGGGGAGCGCCTGGTTCGGGCGCGCGGTGTGCACGGCGGCGGAGACACCGAAGTCGACGCCCGCGCGTCGCAGTTCGGCGATGGTGACCGCCATGGAGTAGTCGTCGTCGACGAGGTGGAGTACGCCCACCAGCACGCCCACGTGATCGACGATCCCGGCACGTTGGCGCTCGGCCTCCAGGAGACACAGGACAGGCACCCACAGACGCAGGTCGTCACTGGCGGCAGCGGCATGGATCAGGCCGGAGACCTGTTTGTCGCCTCCCATCACCAGGAGGGTGGGGGTGTCGAGGACGTAGTGCTCGGTCCAGCTCAAGGGTTCGGCTCCGTCTCGGCTGAGGCGGCACGGTGTGCGGCGGCGGCCTCCCGCATCCTGCGCCGCATCTCGGCGGACTCCTCGTCCGAAACGTAGTGCCCGAAACGCTCGGCGAGCAGCGCGCGCGTGCGGTCGGCCCGTTCCCTGATCTGCTCGGGGGTCAGCGTCTGAGCAGCTATGTCCTGCATGAGGGCACGGAGGCTGGTGCCTCGCGCCTCGGCCACGGCGGCCAGCTGGTCACGGACTTCGGCGGGCACACGGATCATGACGTCGGGCATACGTTGAGTATACGCCACGTATACGTGACGTGCGGCGGCGGCCGGAGAGCAGGTTCGCTTCTTCGGCCGCCTCGCTGGACTACGCCGTGTGGGTCAGGAAACGGTTCGCCGTCTCCGCGAGCACCTCGCGGCCGTCCCGCGCCCACAACCCGTCGTTGAACAGCTCGACCTCGATGGCCCCGGTGTAACCGGCCGCCTCCACGTACCCCTTCCACTCCCGCATGTCGATCGCGCCGTCCCCGATCTGGCCGCGGCCGTTGAGGACGCCCTCGGGCAACGGGGTGGTCCAGTCGGCGAGTTGGAAGGTGTGGATACGGCCGCCCGCGCCGGCCCGGGCGATCCCCGCGGGCGCCTGGTCGTCCCACCAGATGTGGTACGTGTCCACGGTGACGCCGACCTGGTGGGCGGGGAAGCGTTCCGCGAGGTCCAGGGCCTGGGCGAGGGTGGAGACCACGCAGCGGTCGGAGGCGTACATCGGGTGCAGCGGCTCGATGGCCAGCCGGACGCCGTGCTGTTCGGCGTACGGGCCGAGTTCGGCGAGCGCGTCCGCGATCCGCTCCCGTGCGCCGTGCAGGTCCCGGGAGCCCGCCGGCAGGCCGCCGGAGACCAGCACGAGGGTGTCGGTGCCGAGGACCGCCGCCTCCTCGACCGCCCGCCGGTTGTCGGCGAGGGCCGCCGCCCGCGCCTCGGGGTCGATCGCGGTGAGGAAGCCGCCCCGGCACAGGGTGGTGACGGTCAGGCCCGCCTCGCGGACCAGCTTGGCGGTCGCCTCCACTCCGTAGGACTGCACCGGTTCCCGCCACAGGCCGACGGCGGGCACGCCCAGTTCCAGGCAGGCGTCGGCCAGTTCGGGCAGTGAAAGCTGCTTCACCGTCATCTGGTTGATCGAGAAGCGGGACAGGTCGCCGGTCACCGGGTCACTCCGTACAGGGCGAGGAGGGTCTTCATCCGGTCCTCGGCGAGCTTCGGGTCGGGGAACAGGCCCAGTCCGTCGGCGAGTTCGTAGGCGCGGGCGAAGTGCGGCAGGGAACGGGCCGACTGCAGGCCGCCGACCATGGTGAAGTGTGCCTGGTGGCCGGAGAGCCAGGCCAGGAACACCACGCCCGTCTTGTAGAAGCGGGTGGGGGTCTGGAAGAGGTGGCGGGAGAGTTCCACGGTCGGGTCGAGCAGCGCGCGGAAGCCCGCCGTGTCGCCCGTGTCCAGGATCCGTACCGCCTGTGCCGCCAGCGGTCCCAGCGGGTCGAAGATGCCGAGCAGGGCGTGGCTGAAACCCTGCTCGTCGCCGGCGATCAGCTCGGGGTAGTTGAAGTCGTCGCCGGTGTAGCAGCGGACGCCCTGCGGCAGCCGCCGCCGGATGTCGATCTCCCGCTGAGCCTCCAGGAGCGACACCTTGATGCCGTCGACCTTGTCGGGGTGGGCGGCGATGACCTCCAGGAAGGTGTCGGTGGCCGCGTCCAGGTCGGCCGAGCCCCAGTAGCCCGCCAGCGCCGGGTCGAACATCGGGCCCAGCCAGTGCAGGACCACCGGCTCGGCGGCCTGGCGCAGGAGGTGGCCGTAGACGTCGAGGTAGTCCTCCGGGCCGGTGGCGGCCGCCGCGAGCGCCCGGGAGGCCATCAGGATGGCCTGGGCGCCCGACTCCTCGACGAGCGCCAGCTGCTCCTCGTAGGCGGCCCGGATCTCCGCGAGCGTGCCGCCGGTGATCTGGTCGGTGCCGACCCCGCAGGCGATGCGGCCGCCGACCGCCTTCGCCTCGGCGGCGCTGCGGCGGATCAGCTCGGCCGCGCCCGCCCAGTCCAGGCCCATGCCGCGCTGGGCGGTGTCCATCGCCTCGGCGACGCCCAGGCCGTGCGACCACAGGTGGCGGCGGAAGGCGAGGGTGGCGTCCCAGTCGACGGCGGCGGGCGAGTCCGGGGAGACGTCGGCGAACGGGTCGGCGACGACGTGGGCCGCCGAGAAGACCGTACGGGAGGTGAAGGGGGTGCCGGGGGTGACGGCGAGCGGCTCGGTGCGCGGCTCGTAGGTCCGCAGCGCCCCGCCGGCGCCCGGGAGCTGGATGGTCACAGCGCGATCTCCGGTACGTCGATGCGGCGGCCCTCGGCCGAGGACCGCAGGCCCAGCTCGGCGAGCTGTACACCGCGGGCGCCGGCCAGCAGGTCCCAGTGGTAGGGGGCGTCGGCGTAGACGTGCTTGAGGAAGAGCTCCCACTGGGCCTTGAAGCCGTTGTCGAACTCGCCGTTGTCCGGGACCTCCTGCCACTGGTCACGGAAGACCTCGGTGGCCGGGATGTCCGGGTTCCACACCGGCTTGGGGGTCGCGCTGCGGTGCTGGGCGCGGCAGTTGCGCAGCCCGGCGACCGCCGAGCCCTCGGTGCCGTCGACCTGGAACTCGACCAGTTCGTCGCGGTTGACGCGGACCGCCCAGGAGGAGTTGATCTGGGCGATGGCGCCGCCGTCGAGTTCGAAGATGCCGTAGGCGGCGTCGTCGGCGGTGGCGTCGTAGGGCTTGCCGTTCTCGTCCCAGCGCTGCGGGATGTGGGTGGTGGCGATGGCCTGGACGGACTTCACCCGGCCGAACAGCTCGTGCAGCACGTACTCCCAGTGCGGGAACATGTCGACGACGATGCCGCCGCCGTCCTCCGCGCGGTAGTTCCAGGACGGGCGCTGCGCGGCCTGCCAGTCGCCCTCGAAGACCCAGTAGCCGAACTCGCCGCGGACCGACAGGATCCGGCCGAAGAAGCCGCCGTCGATGAGCCGCTTCAGCTTCAGCAGGCCGGGCAGGAAGATCTTGTCCTGGACGACGCCGTGCTTGATGCCCTTCGCGTCCGCCAGCCGGGCCAGCTCCAGGGCGCCCTCCAGGCCGGTCGCGGTCGGCTTCTCGGTGTAGATGTGCTTTCCGGCGGCGATGGCCTGCCGGAGGGCCTCCTCGCGGGCGGAGGTGACCTGGGCGTCGAAGTAGATGTCCACGGTCGGGTCGGCGAGCACGGAGTCCAGGTCGGTGGAGATGTGCTCCTCGGACAGGCCGTGCCGGTCGGCGATGTCGCGGAGCGCGTACTCCCGGCGCCCGACGAGGATCGGTTCCGGCCACAGCACGGTGCCGTCACCGAGGTCGAGACCGCCCTGTTCGCGCAGCGCGAGGATCGAGCGGACGAGGTGCTGGCGGTAGCCCATGCGCCCGGTCACGCCGTTCATGGCGATACGCACCGTCTTGCGTGTCACGTGTTTCCCTTCGTCCGCATGCGTCTCAGTAACGCAGCAAGCGCTTTCTATATGGTCTGAAGCTAGCCTTTGACCACTGGTCTGTACAAGACCGTGATGGGGTCGAGTTGTTCGAGGGGGCGAACAACAGGAGTGAATGGCCTTATGGTCTGCACGGCAAGGGGGCTTCCTTTGATCAGGCTGTGTACGACGGCGTACGAAGAGACGCGCGACCGGAGGACGACGACATGACGGTGACCCTGGCGGACGTGGCGGCCCGCGCCCAGGTCTCGCCCGCGACGGTGTCGCGCGTACTGAACGGCAACTACCCGGTGGCGGCGTCCACTCGGGAGCGGGTGCTGCGGGCGGTGGACGAGCTGGACTACGTCCTCAACGGGCCGGCGAGCGCGCTCGCGGCGGCCACCTCCGACCTGGTCGGCATCCTCGTCAACGACATCGCCGACCCGTTCTTCGGGATCATGGCGAGCGCGATCCAGGCGGAGATCGGCGGCCCGGGCGGGCGCGCCGGCGGCGAGCGACTGGCGGTGGTCTGCAACACCGGGGGGTCACCGGAGCGGGAACTGACCTACCTGACCCTGCTGCAACGGCAGCGGGCGGCGGCGGTGATCCTGACCGGCGGCGCGATGGAGAACGCGCCGCACGCGGCGGCGGTGGCGTCGAAACTGCGCAAGCTGGCGGACGCGGGGACGCGGGTGGTGTTGTGCGGGCGGCCGCCGGCGCCGGAGACCGACGCGGTGGCCCTGACCTTCGACAACCGCGGCGGCGGCCGGCAGCTGACCGAGCACCTCATCGGGCTCGGCCACCGGCGGCTGGGCTACATCGCGGGCCCGGAGGAGCGGACGACCACCCGGCACCGCCTGGAGGGCCACCGGGAGGCGCTGACCGCGGCCGGGATCGAGGAGGACCCGCGCTGGACCGTGCACGGGCGCTACGACCGGCGGGCGGGGTACGAGGCGACGCTCGAACTGCTGCGCCGCGACCCGTCGCTGACGGCGGTGGTGGCCGCGAACGACTCGGTGGCGCTGGGCGCGTGCGCGGCGCTGCGGGAGTCGGGGCTGCGGATCCCGGCGGACGTGTCGGTGGCCGGCTTCGACGACCTGCCGTTCAGTATCGACGCGGTGCCGTCGCTGACGACGGTACGGCTGCCGCTGGCCGAGGCGGGCGCCCGGGCCGGCCGCATCGCCATGGGCCGCGAGGAGCCCCCGCCGGGGGGCATCGCGACGGTCCGGGGGGAGCTGATGGTCCGGGGATCCTCGGGGGTGCCGCGGGGCTGAGTCGGCGGTGGGCCCGAGGCGGCCGGCGGCGGGCCCGAGCGGACGGATCGTGCGGCGCCCGCCCAGCAGGAACGGTTCCGCAGACTCCTCCCGCACCCCCGCTCTCAGCGGTCGCCCCGCAGGGACCGCCCCAGCAGCGGCAGCGGCGCCTCGCCCCTCTTCCGGTCCCGATACCAGCGGTTCCCCGTGTCGTAGGCCCGCCGGGCCTGCCGGACCGGTTTCAGCTGCATGGCGAGGTGGGTCTGGTAGCGCCAGGGGGACTGCCGGCCCTGCCGGACCGCCATCGCGTAGGCGAAGTCGACCGGGCCGCGGTCCAGGTAGTCGTCCAGCTGCTCGAACCAGGCCATGCTGGTGCGCGCCGCCGCCTGGACGGCGTGCAGTTCCGCGCGGCGCCGCTTGTCGTACTCGCGCAGCGCGACCCGCGGATCCGGGAAGCCCTTGAGGGCTTCGGACAGCACGATCGCGTCGATCATCGCCAGCCGGGTGCCGGAGCCCAGCGTGAAGTGGGTGGTGTGCGCGGAGTCGCCGGCCAGCACGACGGGCCGGCCGTCGCTGCCGTCGACCCAGGTCCTGTTGGTGATGTGCGTGAACCGCTGCCACTTCGCCGGCGCACCGCGTGATCTGCTGATCAGGGAGTGGCCGTCCAGGGCGCGGTGGAAGATCTTCTCCAGCAGGGGTACGGCGTCGTCCTCGTCGAGCGCGTCGAGGCCGAGGCCCTGCCAGGTCTCGGGGGAGCACTCCACGATGCAGGTGCTGACCCCCTTGAACGACGGATAGGCGTGGAACCAGATCCAGCCGGCGTCGGTCTCCTCGAAGGCGAACACGAAGCTGTCGAACTGCCGGTCGGTACCGAGCCAGATGTAGGGATTGCGGCCGGTCTCCATGTGCGGGCCGAACTGCTCGGCGCGGCTCTGCCGGATCCGGCTGCCCGCGCCGTCGACGGCCAGGACCAGGTCGGCGTCGGGCAGGTCGGCTGGGTCGGCGAGGCGCTCGTGCCGTACGTCCACGCCGAGGGAGCGTGCGCGCCGGGCCAGGACGCCGAGGAGGGCCGCGCGGCCCATGCTGTAGCCGTAGCCGCCGAAGTGCGCGGTGCCGTCGTACCGCTTGCCGTGCACGCGGATGTCCTGCTGCTGCCAGAGCACGGAGCCGGCGCTCACCGCCCGGGCGCTCTCGGGGTCGTTGCGGTGCAGGATGTCCAGCAGATCGCTCCAGTAGACGACACCCCAGCCGTAGGTGGCCTCGGGCGGGTCCGCCTCCAGAACGATGATCTCGTGCCCGGCGTCCCGCAGCTTCGCCGAGATCGAGAAGTACAGCCCGGCCGGGCCTCCGCCCACACAGACGATCCTCATCCGGTCACCGCCTCCACGGCCGCCGGGCCCGTGGGCCCGCAGGGGTTTTGATGCATGGGTCCGGGTGCCCGAAGACCGGACACCCGGACCCACCCTTTGTTGTCAGGGAGCGTCAATCACTGTGGCTCGGTTCAGTCCCAGCCGCCGCCGCCCCAGCCGCCGCCGCCCCAGCCGTCGCCCCAGCCGCCCCAGCCGCCGTGGCCTCCGCCCCAGCCGCCGCCGCCCCAGCCGCCGCCGCCGTGACCGCCGCCGCCCCAGCCACCGCCGCCGTGGCCTCCGCCACCGCCGCCGTGACCGCCGCCGCCACCGTGACCGCCGCCGCCGTGGCCTCCGCCACCGCCGCCGTTGTCCTGGTAGGAGACAACGTGGTCAGGCGCCGCGTGGGTGGCCGCGCTTGCGACTCCGGCTCCCGCGGCAAGCGCCAGGATGGGTGCCGAGATCGCAGCAATGGCGACCCTCTTCATACGTGTGGTGTGCGCGCGCATGATCGCCCCTCTCCGAGGGTGTGGTGATGTTACGACGGCCCTTCGGGGCCGCCCTGCGTGCACTCCAGAGCCTGCGCGCAGCTCTGAGCGCGTCCGCCGCCCTTGATGCCGGTTCTCCGCACCGCACGGGCTCTCCGGCGGACCACGTCACGTCCCAGGTAGAAACGGACATTAGTGACGTTCGTGTATAAACCTACGGCGCTGGCGCGACGAAGTCAAAAGCAGGACCGAACCCAGTCCGACGAGGACAAGTAAAGCCAGCGGCAACGCTGTTCGGACCGACGCCTTCCGGCCGGACCGGGTCACGGGATAGCCTCGGAGGCGCGGCATCTCTGACTCAGTCAACCATCGGGGTCCAGCCATGACCGTCCAGGACATCCGTGCCTTCAACCGCTTCTACACCAACGTCATCGGCGCCCTCGACTACGGCCGCCACCTCTACGCCCCGTACACCCTCACCGAGGCCCGGGTGCTGTACGAGCTCGCGCACTCCGCCGACACCGACGCGGCCGACCTGCGGGCCGATCTCGCGCTGGACGCCGGGTACTTGAGCCGGATCCTCAACAAGTTCGAGGAGGCCGGGCTGATCGAGCGCGCACCCTCACGGAAGGACCCGCGGCGGCGGCGCGTGTCGCTCACCGCCGACGGCCGGTCCGCCGCCGGGCTGCTCGACGAGCGGGCCCGGGAGACGGTCGACTCGCTGCTGGGCGCCGTCGCCCCCGGCGAACGGCCACGGCTCGCCGAGGCGATGCGCGCCATCCGTACGATCCTCGGCGACGCGCACACCCCCGACGGCGCCGGCGAGGTCGTGCTGCGCGAGCCGCACCCGGGCGACCTGGGCTGGATCGTGCAGCGCAACGCGGCCCTCTATGCCGCCGAGTACGGCTGGAACACCGACTACGAGGGCCTGGTGGCCCGGATCATCGCCGACTACGCCGAGGACCACGACCCGCATCTGGAGCGGGTCTGGATCGCCGAATGGGCGGGGCGGCCCATGGGGTGCGTGATGTGCGTACGGGACGACGCCCCGGGCACCGCACGGCTGCGGCTGCTGCTCGTCGAGCCGGAGGCCCGGGGGCTCGGCATCGGGGACCGGCTGGTCACCGCCGTGATCGGCTTCGCGCGCGGGGTCGGCTACCGGGACCTGGTGCTGTGGACCAACGACGTCCTGGCCGCCGCCCGCCGCATCTACCAGCGGCACGGCTTCGTCCTCGCCGCCGAGCGACCGCACCGCTCCTTCGGCAAGGATCTGGTCGGGCAGGACTGGCGGCTGGACCTGCACGGAACCGGCCGGTGAGAAGTAGGTTGGTGGACATGAGGTACGCCTTCTCCACCCTCGGGGTTCCCGGTCTGCCGGTGCCGGACGTGTTGGCGCTCGCCACCGCCCACGGCTACCACGGCGTCGAACTGCGCGCCCACCCGGAAGAACCCGTGCACCCCGGCCTCGGCCCGGCCGCGCGGGCGGATGTGGCCGCCGAGTTCAAGGCGGCCGGGGTGGAGGTCCTGGGCGTCGCCGGGTACGCGCGCGTCGCGGCCCCCGGCGAGGACGCCCCGGTCCTCGACGAGATGCGCCAACTCCTGCAGCTGGCGCACGACTTGGGCGCCTCCTTCGTCCGTGTCTTCCCCGGCGCCGACCCGGCGCTGCCCGCCGCCGAGTCCGACGCGATCGCCGCCCGGCGGCTCGGCACGGTCGCCGAGGACGCCTCCGCGCTCGGTGTCCGGGTCCTGCTGGAGACGCACGACTCGCACCGCACCGGCGCCGCCGCGATCCGCGTCCTCGGCCCGGTCGGCCACCGCATGGTGGGCTCCCTCTGGGACGTCATGCACACCTGGCTGGGCGGCGAGCAGCCCGCCGAGACCTACGCGGCCCTCGCCCCGCACCTCGGCTATGTCCAGGTCAAGGACATCGCCTCGGCCGAGGACACCACCCCGCTGCAGCTCGGCGCCGGGATACTGCCGCTCTCCGACTGCGTGGAGGTGCTCTCCAGGCACGGCTGGGACGGCTGGCTGTGCTGGGAGTACGAGAAGCGCTGGTACGAGGCGGCGGCCCCGCTGCCCGGCCTGCTCACAGCCGGCCGGGACCACCTGGCACGCCTGCTCAACGAGTCGGCGTGAGCGCGACGACCGGCCCCCGCGAGAGGTAGGCCCCGCGCCCGGGTCACGGCGCCGAGGTCACGCGCCGCCGTACGGGATTCCCCACCCGGCGGCCAGCTCCCCGAACGCCTCGTGGAAGCCCGGGAACGTCTTCTTCACACACCCCGGGTCGTCGAAGGAGATCCCCGGTGTGCGCAGGGCGGTCACCGCGAAGGACATGACGATGCGGTGGTCGCCGAAGGTCCTGATCCCGGCCGGGGCGGGGGTGCCGGGCCGGATCTCGATCCAGTCCGCGCCGGTGGCGACCTCGACACCCAGCCGGCGCAGGTTCTCCGCGCAGGCGTCCAGCCGGTCGCACTCCTTCACCCGGGTGTTGGCCACGTCCTCGATCCGGACGGGGCCGTCCGCGAAGGGGGCGATCGCCGCGAGGGTCGGCATGGTGTCGGAGATGTCCCGCATGTTCACGGTGAGGCCGCGGAGCCGGCCCGTCCCGCGGACGGTCGTCCGGTCGGCGCCGATCTCCACGTCCGCGCCCATCCGGCGCAGTACGTCGACGAAGCCCAGGTCGCCCTGGAGCGCGCCCTGCCCGAGCCCCGGGACGGTCACCTCGCGGCCCGTGACGGCCGCCGCGGCGAAGAAGTAACCGGCGGTCGACGCGTCGGGTTCGACCGCGTAGGTGGTGGCCCGGTAGCCGCCGGGCGGCACCACGAAGGTGTCCCCCTCGTCTTCCTCCCGCGCCACCGTCACCCCGAACGACCGCATCATCGCGAGCGTGATCTCCACGTACGGCGCGGAGACCAGGTCCGTCACCCGGATCCGCAGCCCCTTGCGGGTGAGCGGGCCGAGCAGGAGCAGGGCGGTCAGGTACTGCGAGGACTGCCCGGCGTCGAGGGTGACCTCACCGCCCTCGACCCCGGCCGCCTCGATACGCAACGGGTGGTGGCCCTCCGCCTCCTCGTGGCGCAGGTCGACACCGAGGTCGCGCAGGGCGCGGGTGAGCGGGGCGAGGGGGCGGCGGCGCATCTGCGGGGAGGCGTCGAAGCGGTAGCTGCCACGGCCGGCCGCCGCGAGGGTGGGCAGGAAGCGGGCGGTGGTGGCACCGTCCCGGCAGTGGACCTCGGCCTCGGGCAGCGCGGGGCCCTGCGGGCGGCCGTCCACCTGCCAGGTGTCCGGGGTACGGCCGACGCGGTAGCCGAGCCGGGTGAGGCCCTCCGCGAAGCCCTCGGTGTCGTCGGAGCGGAGGGGGCGGACGAGGGTGGTGACTCCGTCGGCGGCGGCCGCGAGGAAGAGGGCGCGGGCGGTGACGGACTTGGAACCGGGGATCGCGACAGCGGGCATGGGGGGATGATCTCGGGTTTCTTGTGCGCGGGGGGATGTTTGTCCATGGGGTGGAACAGGGGCGCTTCACTGACGTCTCTTGCATCCCTCCGCCCCCGACTTAGGGAAATACGCCCTCCGCCGGGAACCCGCCCCCCTCCCCGTCCGTCCAATCCTCAGGCTGTCGGAAGAGTCTCCGTGGTGTGGTGTCGGCCCTCGCTGCTGGCTGCGATCGTCGACCCACCCTCTCCGCCGCACCACGGCCGCCGGCCCGCCGCCATCGACGTGCCCCCCTCCAATGCGCCGATGGCGGCCCCTTTCTGGTTACTGTGCACTCCCTTGACGGAAAGAAACTTCCCGAATATTGCTGTGCCTACGGAAGTTTCCTTCAGCCGGTTCTCCACCGGAAGGAGCGCACGTGCCCTCCAGACGCACCGTCCTCGCCGCGACCGCGGGCGTCACCGCGGGACTGACCGTCGGCAACAGCGCGTACGCCTTCGGCTCCGCCGACAAGAAGCTCCGCTCGCTCATCTCCCGTATGACCCTTGAGGAGAAGGTCGGCCAGCTGTTCGTGATGCGGGTCTACGGCCACTCCGCCACCGCCCCCGACCAGGCAGACATCGATGCCAACCTCGAGGAGATCGGCGTCCGTACGGCCGCCGAGCTGATCGCCAGGTACCGCGTCGGCGGGATCATCTACTTCACCTGGGCGCACAACACCCGGGACCCGCGGCAGATCGCCGAACTGTCGAACGGGATCCAGCAGGCCTCCCTGGACCAGCCGCGCGGCCTCCCCGTGCTCATCGCCACCGACCAGGAGCACGGCGCCGTCTGCCGGATCGGCACGCCCGCGGCCCTCTTCCCGGGCGCGATGGCCATGGGAGCGGGCGGCTCGCGCGTCGACGCCCGTGCCCTCGGCCGGATCTCCGGCGCCGAACTGCGGGCGATGGGCATCCGGCAGGACTACTCCCCCGACGCCGACGTCAACGTGAACCCGGCCAACCCCGTCATCGGCGTACGGTCCTTCGGTGCCGACCCGGACGCGGCCGGCGCGCTGGTCGCCGCCGAGGTGCAGGGGTACCAGGACGCCGGGGTCGCGGCCACCGCCAAGCACTTCCCGGGGCACGGCGACACCGCCGTCGACAGCCACACCGGCTTCCCGGTCATCACGCACAGCCGGGAGCTGTGGGAGAAGCTGGACGCGGTCCCCTTCCGGGCGGCGGTCGAGACGGGCATCGACTCGATCATGACCGCGCACATCCAGTTCCCGGCACTGGACGACTCCGGCGACCCGGCGACCCTCTCCCACCCGATCCTCACCGGCATCCTGCGCGGCGAACTCGGCTACGACGGGGTCGTGGTGACCGACTCGCTGGGCATGGAAGGGGTGCGCACCAAGTACGGCGACGACCGCGTGCCGGTGCTCGCCCTGAAGGCCGGGGTCGACCAGCTCCTCAACCCGCCCACCCTGGACGTGGCCTGGAACGCCGTCCTGAAGGCCGTACAGGACGGGGAGCTGACCGAGGCGCGGCTGGACGAGTCGATCCTGCGGGTGCTGCGGCTGAAGTCCCGGCTGGGGCTGCTCGACCGGCCGTACGTCAACGCCAAGGACGTCGACCGGGTGGTGGGCACGGCCCGGCACCTCGCCGTCGCCGACCGGATCGCCGAGCGCACCACCACCCTGCTGGTCAACGCGGACGGGCTGCTGCCGCTGTCCCGCCGTACGCACGGCAGGGTGCTGGTGGTGGGCGCCGACCCGGCCTCCCCGTCCGGTACGACGGGCCCGCCCACCGGCGTGCTCGCCGCCGCCCTCACCGAACTCGGCTTCACCGCGACCGCGTTGGCCACCGGCACGGCACCCTCCGACGCGACGATCGACAAGGCGCTCGCGGCGGCCCAGGGGGTGGACGCGGTGGTCGTCGGGACGTACAACGTGACGGCGGGCAGCGGACAGCAGCGGCTGGTGGAGCAGTTGGTCGCGACCGGCCGGCCGGTGGTGGCGGTGGCCGTGCGCAACCCGTACGACATCGCCCAACTGCCCACCGTACGGGCCTGTCTGGCGTCCTACGCCTGGACGGACGTCGAACTGCGGGCCGCGGCCCGGGTGATCGCCGGCCGGGTCGCGCCGCGCGGCAGGCTGCCGGTGCCGGTGCAGCGGGCGGACGATCCGGCGCAGGTGCTGTACCCGATCGGCCATGGGCTGACGTACTAGACGTACGTAATAGATCGGGCGTAACACCCTCAACGGGCGGAAAGCCTCCCGTACAGCTGGCGTGGGCCGTGATCGCGGGCCACGCTGGCAGGGGGGTTGGTATGAGGAGCAGACGTTTCGCGGGGGCGCTGGTGACGCTCGCCGTCGCCCTGTCGTCGGCCGGGTGCTGGCCGTCCTCGTCCGGGGAGCCGGCGGGCAGCGCGCGGTCGACGGCGAGTCCGACGATGTCCGGGTACGGCGCGCGGTTCCTCGCGGTCGACGAGTGCAGCTCGTTCGGGACCGCCAGTTTCACCGAGGTGCCCTGCACCGGCGAACGGGCGGCGGCCCGGGTCGTCGCCCGGTACGACGGCACGATCACCGCCGGACCGGCGTGCCCGGCCACCACCGACTTCGTGCTGCACATCAGCGCCCAGCGCACGGACGGCGACGTGGACGGTGACGGAACGATCCCGCAGGGCTATGCCTGTATGCGCAACCTGGAGCCGCCGCACCCCGGCGACCCCGGCGGGGGCGGCGGACCGCGCACGATCGTCGGCGACTGCGTCTACGGCTCGGGCCACGGCCAGGTCCGGGAGACCGCCTGCGACGGCTCGGGCAAGCGGAAACCGCAGTACGAGGTGGTGCGGGCGGTGACCGCGCGGGACCTGTGCCCGGCGTCGACGGCCCTGTACGTCCAGCTCGGCGGCGAACGGCCGGTGGGCTGCGCCCGCCGCGTGTGAACGCTCCGTGTAGGCCTCGGCCGCGGCCGGGTTTCTCCCCCCAAAGTGGCCCGAGGGGTGTCCATGCGGACCGTGTCCAACGTGGTCCGGGACACCGGGCGTTTCTCGGAGGCCACCCGCGCCCGGGTGCTGATCCAGGTCTCGATGGATGGACATCGGGATCCGGTGCGTCACCCCGCACACGGGTGACGCACCGGAGTCGTCGGTTCAGCGTCGATTCAGTGCCAAGGCGTCATGGTCGCAGCGCGGGTTCGCGCTCCACGTCACGGACGTCCAGTTTCGCGTCGTACCTCGCGAGCGGCTTCGCCGCCGTCACGGTGGCGGCCGGCAGACCCGCCCAGTCCAGGATGCGGGCGGTGGCGAGGGACTTCTCGTCGGGGACCAGGCCGGCGACGTTGGCGCCGTGGTTGAGGCCGGGCGCGGTGAGGACGTACGAGTCCTTCGAGCCCCTGCCGACGCGGAAACGCTCCGCTCCCCACGGGTCGTTCTGGCCGTACACGAAGAGCATGTGGTGGGCGTGGTGCCGCACCCAGGCGTCGACGTCCCGCATGGCGTGCGGCTGGAACCGCATCGGGATCGAGCGGGGCACGAAGTTCCGGGGCGGCTGATAGCCGTAGCGGATGTACTTCTTCTCGATGTACGGGAACTCGATGGTGGGCGCGCCGAGTTGGGTGCCCGCCTGGTAGTAGTAGGGGGTGTACGGCTCCAGGCCCTGGTCCGTGTAGGCGGAGAAGCCGGAGATCGTGTCGACCGAGTCCCAGATCTCGTCGTCCGTCGCGGTCACCGCGTCCGCCGGGATCGTGCCGCAGTCGGACAGCAGGCTGTACTGCCAGAAGCCCCAGACGTAGTCGAGGACGACGGCCTCGTAGGCGCGGTCCAGGCCGCCGACGGTGTCGAAGGTGTACCCGTTCTCGGCGGCGACCGCCGCGTACTTCTTCTCCAGCGGCTCCCGGCGCACCAGCGCCTCGCGCTGCACCGCGTCCAGCCGGTCGCGGCACTCCTCGGTGCCGACGTTCTCGAAGAAGCGGTCGTAGGCCGCGTCCTCGTCGTTCACGACGTCGTTCGGGGCGACGTACGCGACCACACCGTCCATGTCCCGCGGGTAGAAGCGCTCGTAGTACGTGGCGGTCATGCCGCCCTTCGAACCGCCCGTGGAGATCCAGTTCCTGGTGTAGATCTTCTTCAGCGCCTTGAAGATGCGGTGCTGGTCACTGGCCGCCTGCCAGATGTCCAGCTTGGTCCAGTCGGCCGGGTCGGGACGGGACGGGGTGAAGAAGCGGTACTCCATGGAGACCTGGTTGCCGTCCACGATCTGGGTCGGCTCGCGGCGGCTCGGGGTCGTGGAGACGTTGTAGCCGCCGGTGTAGAAGACCGTCGGCCGGCTGACGTCCTTGTGCAGCACGGTGATCCGCTGCTGGAAGGTGCCGCGGTCCGGATGGCGGTGGTCGACCGGCTGGGTGTAGTTCAGGACGAAGTAGCGGTACCCGGGGTAGGGCTTCTCCTGGATCAGGCTCATCCCCGGTATCGCCAGCAGCCGGTCCTTGATGTCGGTGGCCTCCGGCCCGGCGGCGGTGGCCGGCCCGGCCATGCTCAACGTGCCGATCAGCACCGTGAGCGCGAGCAGCCATCTGAGCGCCTTGCGCATGCGCACTCCCCTGGGAATCTGTGTGACAGATGTGCGCCGGAAGCTATCGGAGCAACTGCCGTCACACCAGGGGGGATTCAGGGGGCGTAAGGGTGTTCAGCACAGAATCCAGCCGGAACTCACCGAGGAGCGGCCCACCGCGCCCTTCACCCAGACGCACCGGTGCCCGGCGTGCACGGTCACCGGGCCCGCGTGGTACTTGTACTTGCCCTTGTCCACGACGGGGCGGTTGCCGCGGGCCTGGACGCTGACGGACATCATGCGTCTGCCGCCGGACGACTTCGGAAACGTGATCGCGCAGACGTAGCCGCCCTGCCGGTAGACGTGCACCGTGCCGGTGGCGAAGGGCAGGGTCCGCACCTGGCGTCCGGCGCAGTTGCCCGCCGTCACGGCCTGGGCCTCGGCCGGTGCCACGAGGGCGAGCGCCCCGGAGGCGGCCAGCACGGCCACACCGAGCGCCAGCCGCCGCCGTATCGCACCACTGTTCACAGTCGTCCCCTCCCGCACCGAAGCTGTGCCCCAGCCATGACCGTACTGATGTACGGACGCACGACATATGTCGGATGGTTGCACGACCGTCAGCGACCCGATCACCCGCCCTGGATCACGTCAGGTCAGGACGCCGGCGGCTCAGCGGGTCGCGGCGACGGGCTCCTCCGGTTCCTCGGGCTGGCCGATGAAGGTGCGCCACAGTTCGGCGTAGCGGCCGTCGCGGGCGAGGAGTTCGTCGTGGGTGCCGTCCTCGGCGACCCGGCCGTGGTCCATGACCACCACCCGGTCGGCGCGGGCCGCGGTGGTCAGCCGGTGGGCGACGACCAGGGTGGTACGACGGCCCGCGAGGCGGTCGGTGGCGATGTTGACCTGGGCCTCCGTCGCCAGGTCGAGGGAGGCCGTCGCCTCGTCGAGGAGCAGGACGTCGGGGTCGACGAGCTCCGCGCGGGCCAGGGCGATCAGCTGGCGCTGGCCCGCCGAGAGGTTGCGGCCGCGCTCGGCCACCTCGTGCAGGTAGCCGCCGTCGAGGGTGGCGATCATCTCGTGGGCGCCGACCGCGCGGGCCGCCGCCTCCACCTCGGCGTCGGTGGCGTCCGGGCGACCGTAGGCGATGGCGTCCCGGACGGTCCCCTGGAAGAGGTACGCCTCCTGCGGGACGACCCCGAGGCGATGGCGGTACGAGGTGAGGTCCAGGGTGCGCAGGTCCCTGCCGTCGACCGTCACCCGGCCGCCCGTCGGGTCGTAGAACCGCGCGACCAGCTTGACGAGGGTGGACTTGCCGGCGCCGGTCTCGCCGACGAAGGCGACCGTCTGCCCGGCGGGGATGGTCAGGTCGATGCCGCCGAGGGCCGCGTCGCCCTCGTCGGCGGCCCCGTACGCGAAGTGCACGCCCTCGAAGGCGATCTCGCCACGGAGCTCGGGCACCTCCAGCGGCTGGTCCGCCGCCCGCGTCGACGTCTGCTCGCGCAGCAGTTCCTGGATACGGCCGAGCGAGACGGTGGCCTGCTGGTAGCCGTCGAAGACCTGGGAGAGCTGCTGGACGGGTGCGAAGAACAGGTCGATGTAGAGGAGGTAGGCGACCAGCGCTCCGGTGGTGAGGGTGGCCGCCTCCACCCGGTGGGCGCCCGCCATCAGCACGCCGGCCGCGGCCACCGACGACAGCAGCTGGACGAACGGGAAGTAGACCGATATCAGCCACTGGCCCCGGATACGGGCCCTGCGGTAGCTCTCGCTGCGCTCGGTGAAGCGGCGTCCGCTGTCCCCCTCGCGCCGGAAGGCCTGCACGATCCTGAGGCCCGACACCGACTCCTGGAGGTCGGCGTTGACCACCGACACCCGCTCACGGGCGAGTTCGTACGCCTTGACGCTGGCCCGGCGGAAGAAGAAGGTCGCGACGATCAGCGGGACCAGGGTGGCGAAGACGACCAGCGCGAGCTGTACGTCGATCACCAGCAGGACGACCATGATGCCGAAGAAGGTGACGACGGAGACGAAGGCGGTGACCAGCCCGGTCTGCAGGAAGGTCGAGAGCGCGTCGACGTCGGTCGTCATCCGGGTCATGATCCGGCCGGTCAGCTCCCGCTCGTAGTAGTCGAGTCCGAGCCGCTGGAGCTGGGCGAAGATCTTCAGCCGGAGCGAGTAGAGGACGCGTTCGCCGGTACGGCCGGTCATCCGGGTCTCGCCGATCTGGGCCGCCCATTGGGCCAGGACCGCGAACAGCCCGAGCAGCGAGGCCGCCCAGACCGCGCCGAGCGCCATCTTGGTGACGCCCTGGTCGATGCCGTGCCGGATCAGCACCGGCAGCAGCAGGCCCATGCCGGCGTCCACGGCGACCAGGGCGAGGCTGACGAGCAGGGGACGCCCGAAGCCGCGCAGCAGCCGGCGCAGACCGTAGGAGTCCTCGGGGCGCACGGCCCGGGCCTCGTCGATGCCGGGGGTGTCGGTGGCCGGGGGCAGCGCGTCGACCTGGGCGAGGAGTTCGGGGGTGGCCGGGGTGCCGGCGAGGGCGAGGTCCCTGGGCGTACGGTCGCCGGTCCACAGGCGCGGGGTCACGCCTCGCTCGGCGTCGAACTCCGCGTCCAGTTCGTCCCGGACCGTCGTGTCCTCGTGCGGGATCTCGGGGAGGGCGTGGCCCGGGGAGACCCCGCCCAGCTCGTCGGGGTCGGTGAGCAGCCGGCGGTAGAGGGCGGACCGCTCCTGGAGCTCCTCGTGGGTGCCGATGTCGGCGAGCCGGCCGCCGTCGAGGACGGCGATGCGGTCGGCGAGGTTGAGGGTGGAGCGGCGGTGCGCGATGAGGAGGGTGGTGCGGCCGCGCATCACGTGTTTGAGCGCCTCGTGGATCTCGTGCTCCACGCGGGCGTCGACGGCCGAGGTGGCGTCGTCGAGGACGAGCAGGCGGGGGTCGCTCAGCAGGGCGCGGGCGAGGGCGACGCGCTGGCGCTGGCCACCGGAGAGGGTGAGGCCCTGCTCGCCGACCTTGGTGGCGTAGCCCTCGGGCAGCTCGGCGATGAAACGGTCCGCCTGGGCGGCGCGGGCGGCTTCCCTGATCTCCTCGTCGGTCGCGTCGGGGCGGCCGTAGGCGATGTTGTCGCGGACCGTGTCGGAGAACAGGAAGGAGTCCTCCGGGACCAGGCCGATGGCCGCCCGCAGCGAGTCGTAGGTCAGCTCGCGGACGTCGTGGCCGCCGACCAGGACGGCGCCGTGGGTGACGTCGTAGAAGCGCGGCAGGAGCAGGGAGACGGTGGACTTGCCGGAGCCGGAGGAGCCGACGACGGCGAGGGTCTCGCCCGGCCGGATCTCGAAGCTGAGCCCTCGGAGCACGGGGCTGGTCTTGCCGGGGGCGCGGTCGTACCCGAAGGACACGTCGTCGAACTCGACGGTCGCGGGCGCGTCGGCCGGGAGGGTCTTCGTGCCCTCCTTCAGGGTCGGCTCGGTGTCGATCAGCTCCAGGACGCGTTCGGTGCCGGCGCGGGCCTGCTGGCCGACGGTGAGGACCACGGCGAGCATCCGGACCGGGCCGACCAGCTGGGCGAGGTAGGAGGAGAAGGCGACGAAGGTGCCGAGGGTGATGTGACCGCGGACCGCCAGCCAGCCGCCGAGCGCCAGCATGGCGACCTGGCCGAGGGCCGGGACGGACTGCAGGGCCGGGGTGAACCTGCTGTTCAGCCGTATGGTGCGCAGCCGCCCGGCGAAGAGCCTGCGGCCGACCTCCCGGAGCTTGCCGGTCTCCTGCTCCTCCTGCCCGAAGCCCTTCACCACACGGACGCCGCTCACGGCACCGTCGACCACGCCGGCGACGGCGGCGGCCTGGGCCTGTGCGTACCAGGTGGCGGGGTGGAGCTTGCCGCGGCTGCGCTTGGCGATCCAGTACAGGGCCGGGGCGACGGCGAGGGCGACCAGGGTGAGCGGCGGCGACAGCCAGGCCATGATGCCGAGGGAGATCAGGAAGAGGAGAACGTTGCCGATCGTCATGGGCAGCATGAAGAGCAGCCCCTGGATCAGCTGGAGGTCGCTCGTCGCCCGGCCGACCACCTGACCGGTGGACAGCTCGTCCTGCCGCCGCCCGTCGAGCCGGGTGATGGTGCCGTACATCTCGGTCCGCAGGTCGTGCTGGACGTCGAGGGCGAGCCGGCCGCCGTAGTAGCGGCGGACGTAGGTGGCCGCGTAGACGAGGACGGCGGCGCCGACCAGGGCGCCTGCCCACGGCCCCATGGCCCGGCTGTGGTCACCGATCACGTCGTCGATGATCACCTTGGTGATGAGAGGTACGACGGCGAGTACCGCCATACCGGCCAGCGAGGACCCGAGCGCGAGCACGACGTACCTGGGATGCCGCCAGGCATACCCCGCCAGCCTGCGCGCCCAGCCTTGCCGCTCCCCCTGTTGCGCTGCCACGCGGGTGCCCTTCGTTCGCCCTGGTCTTCCGCATGACCACAACACGAAGGGAAGCGGATTTCATCCCTCCGCAACAATTCCCGGCCGATGGTCGCAGGGGGGCTCGGTCCACGGACCTGGGTCGCCCTCGCTCCGGCCGACGAGGCTTGACCTCAAGCAAGGTCGAGTTTCTACGGTCGGTGCTGTCGAACCGCTCAGGGACAGACGGAGGTACCGGCCATGGAGTACTCGCACAGTGACGCCGAACTGATCCACCAGCCCATCGGCTACTGGAGCTGGGCCGCCCACAAGGCCGTCGTCACCCGCGCCCGGGCCGCCCTCGCGGAGATCGGCACCACCCAGCCGCAGTGGTGGGTCCTGGCCCAGGTCGCCCGGGCCGACGGCGCCGGGACACGGGACGAGGTGTCCCGGATCCTCCGGGGCTACCTCGACACCGGCCCGGAAGCCATGACGGAGGAGATCGACAGCACCATCGCCCACGGGTGGGTCACCGAGGCCCCGGACGGCCTCCTGAGCCTCACGGAAGAAGGCAGGGCCTTCTACGGCAAGGCCGCGGCCGTCCAGGCCGAGCTGCAGGCGGAGCGCCACGCGGGCATCTCCGACGAGGAGTACCTGATCACCCTCAAGACGCTGCAGCGCTTCATCCACAACACGGGCGGGAGCGCCTGGCATCACTAGGACCTGTCCGGACGTCTCCTCCGTTCGCGGCGGTCCGGTGAAGGCAGCAGACTGGGGCCGCCCGGCCGGTCACCCGCAGGAGGTCGCCATGGGGACGCTGCTGTCCGTCAACGTGGGGCTGCCGAAGGACGTGTCCTGGCAGGGGCGGACCGTCCGCACCGGAGCGTGGAAGACGCCCGTGTCCGGCCGTCGTGCGGTCCGCCCGCACCAGCCCTCCGGTCCCCCGGGCCCCGGCCCGCTCGTCATCTTCGCCCGCAGCGGCGTCACCACCCCGTGGTCACCCGCCCACGCCTCGCTCCTCGAACTCGCCGAAGCCTGCGACGTCCCCACCCGCTGGTCGTGCCGCACCGGCGTCTGCCACACCTGTGTCACCCCCCTGGTGACAGGCGACGTCGTCTACACCACCCCGCCGCTCGAACTCCCCGAGCCCGGCACCGTCCTCGTCTGCTGCAGCACCCCGGCCACCGAGGCCGTCCTCGACCTCTGACCCGGGCGGCATCGCCGCCACAGCAGGCGGTGACCGGTACCTCCGCCGTCGGCGCGCCGGTAACGACTAGTCAAACCCTGCCCAGCCCGTACAACCATTCGCGCGAACTCGCGAGTCAATCCGGGTATGACACACCGGATATCGAGACGCGCCAAGGTGCTGGTGGCGATCGCAGGCGGGGCCGCGTTCACCGCGGGGGTGGCCGCGCCCGCCTCGGCAGCCGCTCCCACCGTCAGCTGCACGTCCGCGAAGGCGGGCCTGGCCGCGAAGCTGAAGAAGGACATCACCGCGGCGATGGCGAACCGCAAGGGGACCATCGCCGTCGGGCTCTACGACCGGTCCACGAAGACCACGTGCACGCTCCGTGCCACCACCCACTACGACTCGGCGAGCACCGTGAAGGTGACCGTGCTGGCCACGCTGCTGTGGGACGCCAAGAAGCACAACCGCTACCTGACGACCACCGAGCAGTCGCTGGCCAAGGCCATGATCACCAAGTCGGACAACGACGCGACCACGAAACTGTGGAAGCAGCTCGGCCTGACGAAGATCAAGGGGTTCCTGACGGCCGCCGGGATGACCCAGACCACCCCGGGCGCCAACGGCTACTGGGGCCTCACCCAGATCGACGTCCACGACGAGCAGCGGCTGCTCACCATGATCACCGCCAAGAACACCGTCCTGAGCGACAACTCACGGGCGTACATCCAGAAGCTGATGGGGCAGGTCATCTCGTCCCAGCGCTGGGGCACCCCGTACGGCGTCCCGTCCGGGGTCTCCGTGCACGTCAAGAACGGCTGGCTGTCGCGCTCCACGCACGGCTGGCGGGTGCACAGCCTCGGCACCTTCAAGGGCGGCGGCCACGACTACATGATGACCGTGCTGACCCACGACAACAGCACCATGAACTACGGGATCACCACGATCCAGGGCATCGCGAAGGCCATCCACAAGGACCTGGCCGCGAGTTGAGCGCTCGGGTCATGGCCGGCGCGCGCTCCGGCCATGACCCGGCCC
Source organism: Streptomyces sp. NPDC048254 (assembly GCF_043201895.1). Lineage (NCBI taxonomy): Bacteria > Bacillati > Actinomycetota > Actinomycetes > Kitasatosporales > Streptomycetaceae > Streptomyces > Streptomyces sp. NPDC048254. The sequence continues at coordinate 354,943 of NZ_JBICZJ010000001.1, read as the reverse complement.
CGGTCCCGCACGGGTCCCGCCCTGACCTGACCTTTCATGAGCGGGTCTCCCGCCCGTCACCGATGCGCCCTACGGTGACGGCCATGCGCCTGCGAACCGTACTCGCCACCGTCACCGCCGGCCTGGCGGCGGCCACCTGTCTGTCCGCCGCCGGTCCCGCCAACGCGGCCACCAGCAATGCCTGTTCGTCCTCCGTCTCCATCGACGGCTTCTCCGACGCCCTCGACAAGACGACCTTCGACGGCACCTTCGTCGGCAACTTCTCCGCGCTCGCCCTGGACCGGCACGGCTCCCTGGCCGCCCTCTCCGACCGCTCCTCGCTCTTCGACCTGGACACGAAGACGCTGGCGCCGCAGAAGGTCGTCCAGCTCGCCGACGAGAACGGCGCCGCGCTGGACTCCGAGGGCCTGGTCGTGGACCGCGACGGCACCCGGCTGGTCACCTCCGAGACCGAGCCGTCCATCCGCCGCTACTCGGTGGACGGCAGGATCCTGGACCGCCTCCCCGTGCCGTCCTCGCTGCTCGTCTCCCCCGCCGGGCGGGCCACCTCCAACCAGACCTTCGAGGGCCTGACCCTCCTGAACGGGGGCCGCACCCTGCTGGCCTCCATGGAGTACGCGATCTCCGGCGACACCGCCGGGATCGTCCGCTTCCAGACCTGGCAGCGCGCCAAGGGCGACCACTTCAGGCTGTCGGCCCAGTACGCCTACCGCACCGACGACCCGATCCTCGGCGTCCCCGAGGTCCAGGCGCTGCCCGACGGCCGCCTGCTCGTCCTGGAACGCGGCTTCACCGCCGGCGTCGGCAACACCGTCCGCCTCTTCCTGGCCGACCCGCGGCATGCCACGGACACCAGCGGCATCGAGAACCTCACCGGTCAGGCCGGCGTACGGCTGATCAGGAAGACCCTGCTCACGGACATCGCGAGCTGCCCGACCCTGGGCGCCACGGCCAAGCAGCCGCAGCCCAACCCGCTCCTCGACAACATCGAGGGCATGGTGGTCACGGGCCGCTCCCAGGACGCGTACAAGGTTCTCCTGGTCAGCGACGACAACCAGAACGCGGCCCAGACGACCCGGTTCTACCGGCTGTCGGTCCGCGCGCACTGAGACAGCGGCCGCGGAGGGCGGTCGCACCGGCCGCCCTCTTACCCAGATCTCATCCACCCACAGCCTGCGCCCAGGATCGGCACAGCCCTCACCCATCGGCCGTCTGCATGGTGGGCTGGTGACATCTGCCACCGATCCCATTCCCCCCACGACCGTGTCCCCCGACTGGGCGCCGCCCACGGCGACCCCCGCGGCTCCCCTGCCGGACAAGGCACCGCGCTGGTCGCTGCCCGCGCTGATCGCGATCATGATCCTGGCGACGGTGCTCTACTCCTGGAGCCTCTCCGGTTCCAACATGAACACCTTCTACAGCGGCGCCATCTGGGCCGGTACGAAGAGCTGGAAGGCCTGGTTCTTCGGTTCGCTGGACCCGGGCAACTTCCTGACCGTCGACAAACCGCCGTTCGCGACCATGGTCATGAGCCTGTCGTGCCGGATCTTCGGCTTCGGCACCTGGCAGATGATGGTGCCGCAGGTCGCGGCCGGCCTCGGCACGATCTGGATCCTGCACGCGAACGTGAAGCGGATCTGGGGGTACGGCGCGGCGACCGTCGCCGCGCTGGTGCTCGCGCTGACCCCGATCACCGTCGCGATCAACCGCGACAACAACCCCGACACGATCCTGGTCTTCCTGATGGTCGCGGGCGCGGCGCTCGCGTTCCGCGCCACCCGTGACGAGAAGCTGCTCCCGCTGCTCGGCTCGGCGGCCTGCTTCGGCCTCGCCTTCAACACCAAGCTGCTCGCGGGCTGGATCGCGCTCCCGGCCGTCTTCGCGCTCTACCTGTACGCGTCGAAGGCCCCCTGGGTGAAGCGGATCGTCAACCTGGCGCTCGCCGCGGTCGTGCTGGCCGTGTCCAGCTTCTGGTGGGCGGTCGCCGTCTCCCTGGTCCCGGCCTCCGACCGCCCGTACATCGGCGGCTCCACGGACGGCTCGGCCTGGGACCTGATCATGGGGTACGACGGTCTCGGCCGCGTCTTCGGCGGCGAGGGCAACGGCGCGGGCGGCGGTGGCAGAGGCGGCAGCTTCTCCGGCTCCGCGGGCCTCGGCCGGATGTTCAACGACATCCTCGGCGGCCAGATCTCCTGGCTGCTCCCCTTCTCCGCGATCGCCCTGATCGGCGGCCTGGTGCTGTGCGGCCGCGCTCCCCGCACCGACCTGCGCCGGATGGCGCTGGTCCTGTGGGGCGGCTGGACCCTCCTGCACTACGTGATCTTCGCGACCGCGCAGGGCACCATGCACCCGTACTACACGACCGCGCTGGCTCCCGGCATCGCGGCGCTGTGCGGCGGCGGTGGCGTGATGCTGCTGCACGCGTTCCGCACCGACAAGCGCTGGATCTGGGTCCTCCCGGCCGCCTTCGGCGTCACCGGCATCTGGGCGATCGTCCTGCTCCGTCGCGCCTCCGGCTGGAACACCTGGCTGTGGCCGACGATCGGCGTCCTGACGGTGGCCGGCATCGTGGGCATGATCCTCTTCCGGTCCGGCAACCGGGCCCGCCTCCTCACGGCCTCGGTGGCGGCGGCCGTGATCGCTGCGCTGGCCGGTCCGACGGCATACGCGGCGGCGGACCCGTTCGGCGGCTCCGCCGGCGGTGGCATGGGCGGTACGAACCCGACGGCCGGACCCTCGACGGGCAGCGGCGGCTTCGGCGGCGGTCCCGGCGGTGGCGGCGGCAACCGGGGCGGCTTCCCGGGCGGGCAGAACGCCGAGGCCCGCGGCGAGATGGGCGGCGGCTTCCCCGGCGGCACCAACGGCGAGGCGCCGGGCGGCGCGGCCGGCGGTACCGGTGGCACCGGCGGTCCTGCCGGTGCGAACGGCCAGGCGCCCGGCGGCAACCAGCAGGGCGGAGGCTTCCCCGGCGGCACGAACGGCGAGCTGCCGGGCGGCGCGGCCGGCGGTACCGGCGAGGCGGGCGGCACCCCGCCGAACGGCACCGGCGAGACCGGCGAGGCGGCCGGCGGCACCGGTCAGCGCGGCGGCTTCGGCGGCGGTGGCATGGGCGGCGGCGTGAGCAGCGACCTGATCGCCTACCTGAAGAAGCACATGGACGGCGCCACCTGGCTGCTCGCGGTCTCCAACTCCCAGTCCGCGGCCCAGATCGAGCTGAGCGCCGAGGAGCCCGTGATCTCCATGTGGGGCTTCACCGGATCCGACAAGGCGATGACCGTCGCCAAGCTGAAGGAACTGGTGAAGGCGGGCAAGCTGCACTACATCCAGGTCGGCGGCGGCGGTATGGGCATGGGCGGCAACAACACGCTCAGCTCCGAGGTGACCAGCTGGGTGCAGAAGAACGGGACGGCGGTGAAGGAGAGCGCGTACAGCAAGAGCACGAGCGAGAGCTCGACCTCGAACTCCAAGCCCTCGACGTCTTCGTCCACTTCATCTGCTTCGTCCGCTTCGTCCACCTCGACGCTCTACCGGCTCGACCCGTCGGACGTCAGCTGACGTAACCCGACACCCGAAGACGCCCCCGACCACACGGTCGGGGGCCTCTTTTTACGTCCCGTTCACCTACGCGTCCTCATGTTCATGTCACCCTCCTTCTTGCCGCCTCATCAACCCGCGTAGATGGGAAACTCTTTATGCTGGCGACACGCATACGGCACTGGAAGTCGGTGGCGCTGACGACCGCCGCCGTTCTGGTCGGCCTGACCGCCCCGGCGCTGACGGCGACTCCGGCCGCCGCGACGACCACCGCGTACGACTCGACGTACTACAAGAACGCGATCGGCAAGACGGGGACGACCCTCAAGTCCTCCCTGCACACGATCATCAGCGCGAACGTCACCAAGCTGTCGTACTCGGCCCTGTGGGACGCCCTGAAGAAGACCGACCAGGACCCGAACAACAGCAGCAACGTGATCCTGCTGTACTCGGGCATCTCGCGCAGCAAGACCCTCAACGGCGGTGACAGCGGCGACTGGAACCGTGAGCACGTGTGGGCGATCTCGCACGGCGACCTCACCACCTCCACCGGCCCCGGCACGGACCTGCACCACATCCGTCCCGAGGACGTGGCGGTCAACGGCAAGCGCGGCAACCTCGACTTCGACGAGGGCGGCTCCACCTTCACCAACAGCGGTGGCAGCAAGGCCGACTCGGACTCCTTCGAGCCGCGCGACGCGGTCAAGGGCGACGTGGCCCGCATGATCCTCTACATGGCGGTCCGCTACGAGGGCGACGACGGCTTCGCGAACCTGGAGCCCGACGACAAGGTCGCCAACGGCTCCACCCCGTACATCGGCAAGCTCTCGGTCCTCAAGCAGTGGAACGACGAGGACCCGCCGGACTCCTTCGAGGAGAACCGCAACGACGTCATCTACAGCACCTACCAGCACAACCGGAACCCGTTCATCGACCACCCGGAGTGGATCGAGGCGATCTGGTAGGAGCCGGGAGAAACGACGGCCGTACAGGTGCGCCTGTACGGCCGTCGTCGCAGGTCACCGTTCGCGTGCGTCGCGAGTGGGAAACGTGCTGGTATCGATCTTCACGCGTTCTCCCGTGGCCAGTGTGAAACTGACCGTCTCACCGTACGGAACCTCGACGGCCTGTCCGTAGCCGGAGGGCTGCGGCTCCGACAACAAGGTGACCGCCTTCTTGAAGGGATCCGCGATCATGTAGAAGTCGATCCCGAACCGTCCGTACTTCTGGACATTTCGCACGTAGTCCTTCTCGTCCGCGGGCTCGGAGGGAACCTCGACCACCGCGAGCACGTCGAGGCAGGAGTAGCTGTTCTTCCGGCGCTCCGCGTCGAAGCCGACGACGGTGAGATCCGGAGCCGCGTCGTTCTCTCCGGGAAACGTGATGAGCACGTCCCCGAAGACCCGCTCGCGAGCGATACCCGCGGCCTTGACCGCATCCTTCACATCGGAAACGGTCCAATCCTGCTCGGGGCTCTGCGGGGTCATGATCACCCTTCCGTCGAAGACCTCGACCTTGAAGCCTTCGGGGATTCCGCCTCGCTCGATCAGGTCGCTCATGATGGACACGGCAGCTCACCTCCTACCTGCATTATGTCGCTCACCCCACACCTCCGGTGATGTTGAACGACTAGTTCGCTCACACAGGTGAAGCCGATCTTGGACTCGGGCGTGTCCGGGTGATCGCCCAGGAGCATGGGGGCGCCCCGGCAGTTCCGCCGGGGCGTCCCCAACTCCCTTTTTCGGAGCGTCCCGTGAAGTTTCGTAGCTGGTCCCTCGCTGCCGCGCTCGCGCTGACCGCACTGGTGGTGCCCGCGCAGAGCGCCTCCGCGCAGGCGGCCGCCGCCCCCTCCTGTCCCGACGGCTCGGTGTGCTTCTGGAGCGGGGAGGGCTTCGGCGGCGACTACTGGGAGTGGACGGCCCGCAGCGGCTACCGCGACATGCCACCCAACCTCCACGACCACGTGGGCTCCTTCGTCGCCTCCACCCGCTCCTGCCTCATCAACTGGTCCCCGACCGAGAAGCGCGACACCTTCAACGGCGACTGGCGCTCCCAGTACCTCGGCGACTTCGGCGGCCGCATCGACGGGGTGGGGGCGGGCGCCTGCTGACCCCTCCTAGGGAACGTCCGGCACAGACGGCAGGTCGAGGTCGGGCAGAGCGAAGTGAGTCGCGATCGCCCGCGCCGTACGTACGTCGCTGTCGCCGTCGTCATCCGCATGCGGTCCGACCAGTTTCGCCGCCGTGAGGGCGGGGGCCAGCAGGTCGGGCCGCTCGCCCACCCCGTAGGACGGGGTCTCGAAGCCGATGCCGGTGATCAGACGTCCGTCGCGGTAGTAGTCGAACTCGGGGCCGTGCGCCTTGGCGATGCACGGCTCCGTGACGAAGACGGCGAGCTCACCGCCGGCCCGGCACACCTGCCCGTAGTCGACCAGGCCGTAGTCGTCGCTGTCCCAGCCCAGCAGTTCGTGCATGACCACGCTCCAGTCGGTGCCCTTGCCGTACGCGAGAGGTATCCGCCGGGCGGCGAGGAGTCTCCGGGTGAGCGCGTCCAGCGACATCCCCCGGAAGAAGACGACGTTGATCTCCTCGTGGGGCGGAAGCGGACGGCGTATCCAGTGCGTCATGCGAGCACGGTAACGGCCCCCTCTGACACCCAGTCGGGCCTAGCCCAGATGCGTAGGCGCGAACATCCGCAGCAACGCCGGAAGCACGACCACCGAGGGACCCGGTGCGGCCAGGGCCTACCCAGGTGGGCGGTCTCGCCGGTCGCGGCGACGAGGAGCTGCACGGTCCGGAACAGTTCCGGCACACCGGCGGGGACCGGAGTACCGGTGGCGTCGAGGTCCAGAACGGGGTTCCCAGCGTAGTGCCGAAGATCGAGTACGGCGCTGCGGACGGGCTCGGCGAGATCGGCGCTCTTGCACTCGACGGCGACGAGCGGGATGCCGTTCACGAAGAGGACGAGGTCGAGTATCGACAGCTCGCCGGAGCGGCTGCGTACGCGGAGCTGGTCGACGACGGTGAAGGTGTTCCGCGTGACGAGGTCCGGATTGCCACTCGACGTACTGGACGGTGGCGGACGGACCACCGTGCGCGGCGGAGGGCGAGGGAAGTGTCCAGCCGTGGAGCAGCATGTCGGTGGCGGCGAGGTTCGCGTGCACGACGCCCTTGCCGAGGGTGAGGGAGGCAAGCCCGCTGACCGCCCGCCGGATGTCGTCCTCGCCCATCCAGGGCTGACCGTCGCTGCCCCGGAGGTTGATCCGTCTCAGCGCGGGCCCGAGCTCGTCGACGAGCAGCGGCACAGCCGCGTCAAGCGTGTCCAGCTCCACGCCCGGGACGTGCGTCCACCCCATGGCCTCCAACTGCGCGACGAACGGCCGCTCCACCTCGTCCCGCTCGACGTGCACCACCACGGCCCGCGCCTCTCCATACGTCCCTCTGTTGCCCGGAGATCCATTTCGCGCCTCGGCGGCGAGGTAAGGGGAGGAGATCCGGACGGAGGACATGGCTGAGCGCACGGACGTAAAAGGCTTTGTGTGTATACGTCCGCACGCTCGGCGGGGCAGGTCAGGTGCCGGGGCCCTCCTCGGGGGCGACATCGGAGGCCTCGTCACCACAGGACGCAGGAAGGCGGGCTCCCCTGCTCCGGGCGATGCGATGCACGTCGTGGAGCGATTCGGTCAATCGGGCGGCGAGGAAACGGAGTTGTGGCGCTGTGGCCTTGCCGTCACCGAGGAGATCGGCGGCGTGGCCGAGGAGGTCGTCGGCCATGTCGAGCTGGACGGCTTCGACGCTGTCGGCGATCCGGGAGAGGTGGCTGGCACCGGTGTTGTCGGTGACGAGGTAGCAGGGGTTGCCGTCGAGATTGGACCAGGGGAGGAGACGGGGCCGGCTGACTGTGGTGGCGGCAATGTCACGGCTCTCGTAGATCATGCGGCGGCCGCCTCGATGCCGTGAATTCGGCGCGAGCCGACGTCGACTCCGTGGATACGCCGTGGCCCTACGTCGACGCCGTGCACGGCGAGCCAGAGGGCCCGGCCGCGGGCGGGACGCTGTCTGACCTGCTCGCACTGTTCGTGGGCGAGGAGGTAGGGACGGATGAGTCGGGAGTCCTCGCCCCGGAGGGGGGTTTCGTGCGGGGAGGGGCGGCGGCTGGGTGCGACGGGGGAAGCCGGTACGGGGGTTCTCGACACTCCTCCCCCGGCCGCGTGCCGGTGATGCCCGGAGGCGGGCCACACCAGCCGCAGCAGCGGCTCGATGAGGCGGGCGATATGGTGCAACACGTTCTCAACTCCAGAGTGGTTGAGGGCCATGCCCCCGGGCCGTCGCAAGCGGTCGCGGGGGTCCTTGTTTTCGGCCGAGATCGCTCGGCGCATGTGCAAGAGGTAACCGCTCGGACACCCTCCGCAGGTACCGTTGGAAGACGGTGGGACCGTGAACGCCGTGAACGCCGTCGTCGAACACCATGCAAGCCGTCGGGAGTTGAGGACATGGCACGGAAACGCACCCCCAACCGCGCCCTGGACAACCTGCTTGACCAGGCACGATGGACCAGGACCCAGCTCGCACAGCAGGTGAACCGCCTCGGCCCTCAGGCAGGAATCGACCTTACGTACGACCGCACGGCAGTCGCGCACTGGATTGCAGGGGTCCAGCCAAAGCCCGAGGTCAGGGCATTGATCGTCGAGGCTCTCTCGGCGCGGCTGGGACGACCCGTCACCCACGCGGAAGCCGGCCTGGAACCCGCGCCGTCACTCATGAGGTCCCCATCCGCCGACACTGTCGAGGAGCTGATCGACCTCGGAAGGGCAACCATGGATCCGTCCCGCCGCAGCCTGCTGGCTGCCACGGTCTTCTCTGCCGCTCTGTCAGTACCCGCGTTCACCCTCCCCGCGCGAGCGATGGCCGAATCTGTGACTCCAGGCAAGAAGACTGTTCGTATCGGCTCTTCACAGGTCCAGTCGATCCGCACCATGACCGACCGGATCGCGGACATCCTCGACGAACTCGGCGCCGGGCATGCGATGCCCATGGCGTCCGCGTTCCTTGTCAACACCGTCGGCCCCTGGCTCCAGGCACAGGCCACGGAGCCTGTCCGCAAGGACATGCTGGCCGCCGCATCCGACCTCACGTACCTGACCGGCTGGATGGCCATGTACGAGAAGGCCCACGGCCTCGGGCAGCGCTACTACCTCCAAGCCCTCGGCCTGGCGCGCGAGGCGGAGGACCACATCACCTACTGCAGGACCCTGCGCGGCATGTCCCTCCAGGCCTCCAACCTGGGATACGGTCCCAAGGCCCTGGAACTCGCGGACTCCGCAGCACAAGCAGCCCCCTCTGCGGGCCCGCGTCTCGTGGCGTTCCTACGCGGCCAGCAGGCACACTCCGCGTCCATGGTGGGCCTGAAGCAACAAGCCCACGCCCGCCTGAAGGAGGCGGAGGACGCGCTGTCGAAGGCGGACAACCGCAGGGATGCGATCGGCGGCTACGACCAGACCGCCTACCTCTTCCACGTCTCCCACGTCCTGTACGAGGAGAAGGATTTCGCGGGTTCGATCAAAGCCCTGAAGCAGTCGATCCGCCTTCAGCCGAAACAGGAACGCCAAGGCCGCGTGCACTCTTACGCCCTGCTCGCACAACGCCAGCTGCGCGTCGGCCACCTGGACGCAGCCTGCGAGAGCTGGTCACGGTTCCTGGACGAGTACGAACACGTCTCGTCCAACCGCGGGGACGACCATTTCCGCACGATGAGCACGGAATTGCGCCGACACCCGACTGCCCGCCCTGTGCGAGAGCTTGCGCTCCGCGCACGCGGGGTGGCTGCGGCCAAGGCTGCGTGAGGTTCGATCGATTCACGAGCGTCGGCGCATGCGCCCTGGTGACAGTGAAGGACAACGAACGCGATGACTGACCGAACCCTCTCGAACGCGGAATTACCGAACGGCTGGCGGAAGTCCTCCTACAGCGGCAATGAGGGCGGCAGCTGCCTGGAGGTCCTGGACAGCCACCCCGCAGGTGTCCCTGTCCGCGACTCCAAGGCTCCCGAGGGGCCCACACTGGTCTTCCTGTCGGCTGGCTGGACGTAGAGACAGACTTCAGGCAGGTACTTCGCGTCCAGTTTGACCCGCTTCGCCTTGCGGTCCTCTTCGCACTTCAGCTTGATCGCCTGCGCGACAAGATCGAGCGGCTTGCGCCCGCTGTCCGCCTTGCGGTTGGCGATGTGCATCTCCACCGGGACCTTTCCGGCCTGCGGGACGCCCTGGTCCTTGAGGATGTCGAGATACGACGGCTCAGTCACCTTGCCCTCGGTGAAGATGAAGACCTGGCGCCTGCGCTTTCCGCCCCGCGGGGCCGGACGCTCCCACGAGTCCTTGCCCCTCTGCGCCCGCCCCATCAGTCGCGGTCCGCTCGATCGCCTGTCTCGTCGTACCGGCCAGCCTCACGTGCCGCCAACAGTCGTCGCGCGATCTGCCCCTCCAGGAGAGCCGGAACCGCGCCGAAGGCCCCCGCGAGATACGACTGCGTGAGGTCCTCGTCCTCGCCCGGCTCCACATCTGTGAGCGGATACAGCTCGGTCCCCCCGTCCTTGTCCTTCTGCGTCAGCCAGACCTGTCCGGGATCGAGGAGCCGCTCGCCACTCGGGGTGGTGAGCACCGTCGCGTCGTGGGACGTGAAGACCAGCTGAGCCCCTTTGGGATTCGCGTAAGCGTCGTGGAAGAGCCGGACGACCTCTGCGGCGAAGCGGGAGTGCAGGCTGGCGTCGAGTTCGTCGACGAGCAGGACCGCGCCTTCGTCGAGGGCGAGAAGCAGAGGACCCAGGAGGGCGAACCAGGAGCGGGTGCCGTAGGACTCCTCCTGCCAGTCGAAGGAAACGTCCCCGGCGGCCGAATGGTGCGTCAGCTTCACCGCGTCCTGGCCCGGACCGTCCTGGACGACCGTCGCTCCTGTGATGCCGAGGTCTGCGACCCTCAACAACTCCTGGATTCTGGCGGCTCTCGGACCCGACAGTTCCTTCGTGGTGTACTGCGCGCGCTCGTCCCGCTCGACCTCAGGGCTGATCATCCAGAAATTCCGGCGGAACCAGTGGAAGAGCGGAGAGAGCTGCGGGTGGTTGTCCGTGCCCGCCGTGGAGAGCAGCAGTGCGTTCGGCCGCGTACGCCGTACGAGCTGGGCCCGGTCCCTGACCCGTCCGCCGGGCCACTTGAAGACATCCGGCCGGGAGGCGTCGCGGTCGAGCCATTCCTGACGGTGGCCCTTCGGATAGCTGTGCAGCCATTCGGACTCGACACGGCTGGCGCCGAGCTCGAAGCCGTACGTCCAGCGGACCGAGTCGATGACGACGTCGACCTCGAAGAAGGAGGGTTCGCTCTCGCTCTTGGGGTTCAGAGCGAAGACCTGGCGCGGAATGCCGTCGTAAGAGGCCCAGCGGGCGTAGGAGTTGAGGACCGCGTTGCGCATGTCGGTCATCGCGGTCAGCACATTCGACTTACCGGAGGCGTTGGCCCCGAAAATGCCGATCAGTGGGAGTACGGAGACGGAGCCGCCGCCTACAAGATCCACTGGGTTGGCCGACCCGCTCTGTCCGTCGCCATGCGCGACGAAGGACAGCTCCTGCTCGTCTCGCAGGGACCGTACGTTCGCGACGCGGAACCGCAGCAGCAAGCTGTCCTCTCCGGGCTCAGAGTAGTGGCCGCGTCCGACATCGGCCCGACCGAGACGCCTGCGACCTCACGGAACATATCCCGTGCAGGTCACCACGGACAGCCGATCGGGTGATCAATCCGAGCCCAGATGCGTCGGCGCGAACATCCGCAGCAGGGCCGGGAGTACGACCACCGAGGGGCCGGGGGCGGCCAGGGCCTTCGCCAGGTCCGTCTCCAGGGTCTCCGGGGTGGTGCGGACGGCGGGGACACCGAAGGACTCGGCGAGGGCCACGTAGTCGGGGCGGGACAGTTCCGTCGCCGTGGGCTCGCCGAACGCGCCGGTCATGTACTCGCGCAGGATGCCGTAGCCGCCGTCGTCGACGATCAGCCAGGTGACCGGGAGGTCGTGCTGCCTCGCCGTCGCCAGTTCCGCGATGGAGTAGAGGGCGCCGCCGTCGCCGGACACCGCGAGGACCGGGCGGGTCGGGTCGGCCGCGGCCGCGCCGAGCGCCGCCGGGAAGCCGTAGCCGAGACCGCCGGCGCCCTGGGCCGAGTGCATGAGGTTGGTGCCCTGCGGGTCGAAGGCCGACCAGGCCCAGTAGGCCAGGATCGTCATGTCCCAGAAGGAGGGGGACGTCCGCGGGAGAGCCCGGCGGACCGCCGCCAGCACGCCCTGTTCCAGGGTGAGTTCCTGGGCGGCGATGCGCGCCGAGACCCGGGACAGCAGCTCCCGTACCCGGTCGGCCGCCGTGTCGTCCGCGCGCGGCGACACCGTCTCCAGCAGGCCCTGGAGCCCGAGCCGGGCGTCCGCGTGGATGCCGAGTGCCGGGTGGTTGGACTCCAGCTTGCCGAGGTCCGCGTCGATCTGGACGACCCGGCCCCGGGGCTTGAACGTGTGGTAGTTCGAGGAGAGTTCGCCCAGGCCCGAGCCCACGACCAGGAGGACGTCCGCGTCCTCCAGGAAGTCCGTGGTGTGGCGGTCCTCCAGCCAGGACTGGAGGGAGAGCGGGTGGTTCCAGGGGAAGGCGCCCTTGCCGCCGAAGGTGGTGACGACCGGTGCGTTCAGCGTCTCGGCCAGCTGCCGCAGCTTGCCCGAGGCGTCCGCCCGTACCACTCCGCCGCCCGCGATGATCGCCGGGCGGGCCGCACGGGACAGCAGGTCGGCCGCCACCGCGGTCAGTTCGGGGCGCGGCGGCAGCTCGTCCGGGGTGGCGTCCATCGCCGTCACCACCGGGAGCGGCGTCGGGGCCAGCAGCACGTCCTGCGGGATCTCCACCCACACGGGGCCGTGCGGGGCGGAGAGGGCCGACTTCCAGGCCGCCGCGAGAGCGGAGGGGATCTGCGACTGGGTGCGGACGGTGTGGACCGACTTCACCACGCCCCGGAAGGAGGCCGCCTGGTCCGGGAGTTCGTGGAGGTAGCCGTGACGGCCGCCGCCGAGGCCGGCGGTCGGGATCTGGCTGCTGATCGCCAGCACCGGCGCGGAGGCCGAGGCCGCCTCCTGGAGGGCCGCCAGCGAGGTCAGCGCTCCTGGGCCGGTCGACAGCAGCAGCGGGGCCGCCTCGCCGGTGATCCTGCCGTACGCGTCCGCCGCGAAGCCCGCGTTGTTCTCCACCCGCAGGCCGACATAGCGCAGCGACGAGCGGCGCAGGGCGTCGAACATGCCGAGGGCGTGCTGGCCGGGCAGTCCGAAGACCGTCGTCGCGCCGAGCCCGGCCAGCGTCTCCACGACCAGGTCCCCGCCGTTGCGGCCGGCCGGAGGGTTCAGTGCGGCTGCGGTCTGCGCCTCCGTCGGGCGGAGTACCAGGTCGTGGTCGTGGGTCACTTCGAACGAGCCTCGGCAATCTGTCGGGTCATGATCGTGGTCAGTTCGTACGCCGTGTGCGAGGCCGCCACCGACGTGATCTCCGCGTGGTCGTACGCGGGGGCCACCTCGACGACGTCCGCCGACACCAGGTTGCAGGAGGAGAGTCCGCGCAGGATCTCCAGCAGTTCCCTGGACGTCATACCACCGGCCTCGGGCGTGCCGGTGCCCGGGGCGTGAGCGGGGTCCAGACAGTCGATGTCGATCGAGATGTACAGCGGGCGGTCGCCGATGCGCTGGCGCAGCTGGTCGGCCACCTCGTCGGCGCCCCGGCGGTAGATGTCCGCCGAGGTCACGATGCCGAAGCCCATCTTCTCGTCGTCGGTCAGGTCCTGCTTGCCGTACAGCGGGCCGCGGGTGCCGACGTGCGAGAGGGCGGAGGTGTCGAGGATGCCCTCCTCGACCGCCCGCCGGAACGGGGTGCCGTGCGTGTACTCGGCGCCGAAGTAGGTGTCCCAGGTGTCGAGGTGGGCGTCGAAGTGAAGGAGCGCGACCGGGCCGTGCTTCCTGGCGACGCTTCGCAGCAGCGGGAGCGCGATGGTGTGGTCGCCGCCCAGGGTCATCAGGCGGGCGCCGGTGCCGAGCAGCTGGTCGGCGGCGGCCTCGATGGTCTCGACGGCCTCGTTGATGTTGAAGGGGTTCACGGCGATGTCGCCGCCGTCCGCGACCTGCGCCAGGGCGAAGGGGGACGCGTCCTGCGCCGGGTTGTAGGGGCGCAGCAGCCGGGACGCCTCACGGATGGCGTTGCCGCCGAAGCGGGCGCCCGGCCGGTACGAGACACCGGAGTCGAACGGCACGCCCACCACCGCGACGTCGGCGGTGCCGACCTCGTCGAGGCGGGGCAGCCGGGCGAAGGTCGCGGGACCGGCGTACCGCGGGACGCGGGAGGAGTCGACGGGGCCGCGGGGCGTCTCGTTGCTGCTCATGGGGTCATGCCTTCTTTCCTACGCTTCGTCGCGTATGCACTGCTTCTGGCTACGACTTTACTGGCCGGCCGGGACCGGTTCGGACACGAGTTCGGAGGCCGCGCGGCCCGCGAGCCGCTCCCGCCAGTTGGCCAGCACGGCCGCGTCGGTCGGCCTGGTCGCCAGGGAGACGGCGACATACGCGGCCAGGGAGGAGAGGAGGCCGTAGTAGACGGGCTCGTTGGCGAGGATGCCGTAGCCCGCCATCAGGCCGATCACCGCGAGGCCGCCGACGGTCACGGCGGCGAGGGCGCCCTGGACCGTGCCGCGCTTCCACAGCAGCCCGCCGAGGATCGGCACCAGGAGGCCGCCGACCAGCAGGTTGTAGGCCACGGTCAGCGCCTCGACGACGTTGTTGAGCGCGATGGCCGTGCCGATCACCCCGACGCCCATGATCAGGATGAAGACGCGGTTGCCCCGCACCTCGTCATGGTCACCGGACCTGCCCTTGCCCCGGATCCGCGACCAGATGTCGTTGTTGGCGACGGTCGCGCAGGCGATCAGCGCGCCGGAGGAGGTCGACATGACCGCGGCCAGCGCGGCGGCCAGCACCAGCCCCCGCACCCCGACGGGGAGTTCGTCCTTGACGATGGTGGCGAAGGCGTCGTCCGGGCTGCCCAGCTTCGGGTACAGCACCTTGGCGGCGGTACCGATCACGGCGCCGGCGAGGGCGTACACCAGGCAGTAGGTGCCGGCGACGGTGCCGCCCCACTTCGCCGTCCGGTCGCCCCGGGCCGTGAACACGCGCTGCCAGATGTCCTGCCCGATGAGCATCCCGAACGTGTAGATCAGCACGTAGGTGAAGATCGTCTCGCCGCCGATGCCCAGCGGGTCGAAGTACGCCGTCGGCAGCTTGGCCTTCATCTCGGCGAAGCCGCCGGCCTTGACCACCGCGATCGGCAGCAGCAGGAGCAGCACGCCGATGGTCTTGACGACGAACTGCACCATGTCCGTCAGCGTGATCGACCACATGCCGCCGAGCGTCGAGTAGGCGACGACGATCGAGCCGCCGATGACGATCGCGAGCGTCCGGTTCATGTCGAAGAGGACGTCGAAGATCGTGGCGTACGCGATGGTCGAGGTGACGGCGAGCATCAGGGTGTACGCCCACATCACGACGCCCGAGATCACGCCCGCCCGGCCGCCGTACCGCAGGTCCAGCATCTCGGAGACCGTGTACACCTTGAGGCGGGCGATCCGGGCCGAGAAGAAGACCGACAGGGCCAGCAGCCCGAGGCCGATGGTGAAGACCATCCAGGCACCGGAGAGGCCGTACTGGTAGCCGAGGCCCACGCCGCCGATGGTGGACGCGCCGCCCAGGACGATCGCGGCCATGGTGCCGGAGTACATGGCGGGGCCCAGGCGGCGGCCCGCCACCAGGAAGTCGCTCTTGGACCTGGCACGGCGCATGCCCCACCAGCCCATGGCCAGCATGCCGGCCAGATAGATCACGATCACTGCGTAGTCGACGGCCACAGGGCCCTCCTTCGCTGGGGGTCTCGCCGGCGGGTGACGGACACCGACACTAGGTGGCCGGAAAGCGGCTGCGAAGTGTACGTTTCATCTATTCGAGCCCCACCGGATGGAGAGAACGCACACCATGCCGGACCCCGCTGTTCCGCCCACGCCCCCGGTGCCCCTCGCGGCCCTGCTGGCCCGTGAGGACCTCGCCCTGCGCCAGATCGCCGGGCCGTCCGACCCGTCCCTGGTGGTCCACTGGGCGCACACCTCGGAGATGGCCGACCCGTACCCCTACCTGCTGGGCGGGGAGCTGCTGCTGACCGCCGGGGTGCACATCCCGGACGCCGCGGGTTCGGGCACCTACTTCGACGACTACGTGTCACGGATCGTGGCGGCGGGCGGCGCCGCCCTCGGCTTCGGCGTGGCCCCCGTCCACGACACGGTCCCGCGCGCGCTCGTCGCGGCCTGCGACGCGTACGACCTCCCGCTCGTCGAGGTCCCGCCGGGGACCACCTTCTCGGCCGTCGCCCGCGCGGTCTGGCAGCTGATGGCCCAGGCCCGCCTCGCCGAGCTGCGCCGGGTCACCGAGGCCCAGCAGAGCCTCGCGGCCGCCGCCGCCCGCCCCGACCCGGTGCCGTCGGTGCTGCGGCAGCTGGCCCAGCGGGTGGGCGGCTGGACGGCCCTGTACGGCCCCGAGGGAGCGGAGATCGCCTCGGCGGGACGAGAGCCGGAGGCACCGGTACGCGGCTCGCTGGCCGAGCTGACGGAGGTGGTACGACCCTCAGGCCCGGGCACCCCCACCTCGGCGACCCACGCCACGGCAGGCATCCACCTCGCGGCCTACACCCTCAGCACCGGCTTCGTCCTCGGGGTGGCCACCCCGGCCCGCGAACCGGGCGACCACACCATCGCCTCGGTGGCCACGGTCCTCCTCACCCTCCTCACCGGCGAACAACACAGCGGCTCGGGCGCGTCCCGCAACGCGGCACTCGTACGGCTCCTGCTGGGAAGCACTCCGGAGGAAGTGACACCGCTGCTGGGCAGGGGGGACACCTGGTTCGTCGTAGACGCCTGCCGGAACGACCAACGGGACGGTCCCCACCTGCCTCTAGGGGCGCGGGACCCAGCCGATATGCGGCTCCGCCGCGGGGCGCGACCAGCCACGAACCACCCGCACCCGCCCGACCTCCTCACCGCCACCGCACTAGGCGCCTCACTCGGCTCGACTCTCATCGACCCCGTAGGGGAAGTCATCCGCATCCTGCTCCCCAGCAACCGAGAACCCGCACAACAACCCGGCTGGACCCTAGGCGTCAGCGCCCCCGTCCCCGCCCACCAACTCCCGGCCGCCGCCGCGCAAGCGACCCGCGCCCTGGCCCGCGCCCGAGCGACCCGCACCCCCCTGGTCCGGCACAACACCCGACCCGCACTGGGCGACCTGATCCCGGCAGACGAGGCCCACGCCCACGCCCGCGCCCTCCTCGGCCCCCTCGCGGAGCACCCCGCCCTCGTCGACACCCTCCGCACCTGGCTCTCCCTGCACGGCAGTTGGGACCGCACGGCGGTGGCACTCGCCGTCCACCGCAACACCGTGCGCCAGCGCATCGCCCGCTGCGCGGCGCTGCTCGGTGCCGAACTCGACGACCCGGACGTACGGATGGAGCTGTGGTTCGCGCTGCGGCAGGAGTGAGTGACGCACGTCCCAGCGGGCGATACGCAGGGAAATCGCACAGCGCCCTGCCTCACAATGGAGCCATGCCGATACCCGGGACACCCAGCCGCGCCGAGCTCGTCGAGCACCTTGTGAAGACCCGTATCGCGGGCGATGTCGCCACGCCCCGCGAGAACAACCTGCTCCACTACCGCAAGCTGGCCAACGGCGAGCGCAACTGGTGGCTCGGACTGGAACTCGGCGACCGCTGGACCGACGAGCAGGACGTGCTGGCCGTGATGGCCGAGCGGGTCGGGGTGAACGACGACCCCGAGTACCGGTACGGCCAGGACACCATCGATCCCGAGCTGACCGTGGACGGCCTGAACCGGCTGGCGGCGCGGCTGCGCAAGGCGGCCGAGGGGCAGCAGCGGGTGCTGTTCGCGACCGGGCACCCCGGCGGTCTGCTGGACGTGCACCGGGCGACGGCGGAGGCGCTGCGCGCCGCCGGCTGCGAGATCGTGGTCATCCCGGACGGGCTGCAGACGGACGAGGGATACGTCATGCAGTTCGCCGACGTGGCCGTCCTGGAGCACGGGGCGACGCTGTGGCACACCCACTCCGGTGATCCGATGAAGGCCATCCTGGGCGGGCTCGAGCGCGAGGACCGCCCGCGGCCCGACCTGGTCGTCGCCGACCACGGCTGGGCGGGGTACGCGGCGCAGGTGGGCCTGGACTCGGTCGGATACGCCGACTGCAACGACCCGGCGCTGTTCCTCGCCGAGGCGGAGGGCACCCTCCAGGTGGCCGTACCCCTCGACGACCACGTGCTCAGCCCGCGGTACTACGACCCGATGACCGCGTACCTGCTGTCGGAGGCGGGGCTGGCGTAACCGCGCCGGACCGCGCGAGGTGCGGCCCCCGCGCACGGGAACCGCACCTCGTGGCCTGGCCTAGACCCTGAATTGGCTTGGTGTCTGTTCGCGTCCGGTCGGCTCAGAACCCGAACCCGCCGTAGCCGAAGCCGCCGTAGCCGAGGCCGCCGAAGCCACTGACGCCGTACCCGACGGTGGGGACGACCACGACGGGGACGACCGCGACGGGGGCGAAGCCGTAGCCGCCGTAGCCGTAGCCGCCGTAACCGCGGCAGTTGTTGAATCCGCCGCCGAAGCGGGAGTTGCAGCCGAAGCCGCCGGTGACCACGCTCTGGTGAGTGGAGGCGGGGGCCGCCGAGGCGGTGCCCGCGGCGCCGATCGCGGCTCCACCGGCCAGCATCAGGCCGGCGGCGGACATCGCGGCGATGCGCCTCGCGCGCTGTACTCGCATGGGAAATACCTTTCTGCCGGACTTACGTCCGCTACGCGGCACGTCCGCTATGCGGCACATGCACTGTGCGGCATTTCACTCATAGAGCTTAATCTCGGACAAGTCGCCCGGCACTTCGGGCGCTCACCGCCCGTGATCGGCCGAGGTCGCGGGCCCCGGGGTGGGGTCCAGGTAGACCCGGCCGATCATGGGGACCGCGGCCCGCAGCCGCTGTTCGGCCCGTTCGCAGGCCCACTCGATCTGGGCCGCCGTCGACACGTCCCGGAAGTCCACCTTGGCCGCGACCAGCGCCTCGTTCGGGCCCTGCACCAGGGTGGTCAGCTCCAGTACGGCCACGATGTGCTCGGACTCCAGCAGCTCCGCCCGGATCCGCTCCCGCACGGCCTTCGGCAGCGGCCGGCCGATGAGGAACTCGGCGTTCGAGCGGCCCAGCACCCAGGCGACGTACAGCAGGAGCAGGCCGATGAGGAGGGAGGCGAGGCCGTCCCAGACGCCGGAGCCGGTGAGCTGCCCGCCGAGCAGGCCGCCGGCCGCGAGCACCAGGCCGACGAGCGCCGCCGAGTCCTCCATCACCACGGCCTTCACGGCGGTGTCGGGGGTGCGCCGGAGATACAGCTTGAACGACACCCGGAACCGGGCCGCCTCCCCGTACGCCTGCTTCAGCCCCGTACGCAGGGAGAATCCCTCCAGGACGAAGGCGACCGCGAGGACGATGTACGACACCAGCGGGTTGCCCAGCTCCTCGCCCGCGGTCAGGGTGTGGATGCCGTCGTAGAGGGAGAAGACCGCGCCGCCGACGAAGGTGGCGACGGCGGCCAGCATGGCCCAGATGTACCGCTCGGGGCCGTAGCCGAACGGATGGTCCTCGTCGGCGGGTTTCTCGCTGCGTTTGAGCGCGGTGAGCAGCAGCAGTTCGGTGACCGTGTCGGCGACCGAGTGCGCCGCCTCGGAGAGCATCGCGCTGGACCCGCTGATCACCCCGGCGACCGCCTTGGCGAGGGCGATCCCGAGGTTGGCGACGGCGGCGACGATCACCGTGGCGGTGCTCTCGCCGCCGCTCTGTTCGGCGGTCTGTTCGGCTTGGGACATGCCCCCAGTTCTACCTGGGGACGCGGACCACACCCTCCTGGATCACGGAAATAGCCAGTGAACCGTCCTGGGTGTGGATCCGGGCCTGGCCGAGCCCGCGGCCGCCGTACGCCGACGGGGACTCCTGGTCGTACAGCAGCCACTCGTCGGCGCGGAACGGCCGGTGGAACCACATGGCGTGGTCCAGCGAGGCGCCCACCACGTCCCCGACGGCCCAGCCGCCGCGGCCGTGCGCGAGCAGCACGGAGTCCAGCAGGGTCATGTCGGAGACGTACGTCGCGAGCACGACGTGCAGCAGCGGGTCGTCGTCGAGCTTGCCGTTGGTCCGGAACCAGACCTGACTGTGCGGCTCACGCGGCTCGCCGAACTTCCCGTACGGCGGTTCCTCGACGTACCGCAGGTCGATCGCCTCGCGGGCCTCCAGGAACTTCTCCACGACGGCCGGGTCCAGGTGGTCGTAGCCGCGCAGCCGCTGCGCCGAGGTGGGCAGGGTCTCCGGGTCGGGCGCGGGCGGCATCGGGGTCTGGTGGTCGAGGCCGTCCTCGTACACCTGGAAGGACGCCGAGAGGGCGAAGATCGGCCTGCCGTGCTGGACGGCGACCGCGCGCCGGGTGGTGAAGGAGCGGCCGTCGCGGATCCGCTCGACGGTGTAGACGATGGGCGCGCCCGGGTCACCGGGGCGCAGGAAGTACGCGTGCAGCGAGTGGGCGTGCCGGTCCGCCGGGACCGTGCGCCCGGCGGCGACCAGCGCCTGGGCCGCGACCTGCCCGCCGAACACGCGCGGGACGACGGCGGACCGGGACTGGCCGCGGAAGATGTTCTCCTCGATCTGCTCCAGGTCGAGCAGATCGAGGAGATCGTTCAGTGCCTCGTTCATGGCACCTTTTCTACTGGCCGGTAATTGCGGGGACCTTACAGGCCCATGTCCTTCGCGATGATCGTCTTCATGATCTCGCTGGTGCCACCGTAGATGCGGTTGACGCGGTTGTCCGCGTACAGGCGGGCGATCGGGTACTCGTTCATGAAGCCGTAGCCGCCGTGCAGCTGGAGGCAGCGGTCGATCACGCGGTGGGCGACCTCGGTGGTGAACAGCTTGGCGCTGGCGGCCTCGGCCGGGGTCAGCTCACCGGCGTCCAGGGCCTCCGTGGCGCGGTCGACGACGGCCTCGGCCGCGTCCACCTCGGCCTGGCAGGCGGCCAGCTCGAACTTGGTGTTCTGGAAGGCGGCGACGGGCTGGCCGAAGACCACCCGCTCCTGCACGTACTGCTTGGCGAACCGGACGGCGGCCTTGGCCTGCGCGTAGGCGCCGAAGGCGATGCCCCAGCGCTCGGAGGCGAGGTTGTGGCCGAGGTAGTAGAAGCCCTTGTTCTCCTCGCCGAGGAGGTCCTCGACGGGCACCTTGACGTCGACGAACGCCAGCTCGGCGGTGTCGGAGGTCTTCAGGCCGAGCTTGTCGAGCTTGCGGCCGACCGAGTAGCCCTCGGCCTTGGTGTCGACCACGAAGAGGGAGATGCCGTGACGGCGGTCCTCCTTGGTGGGCGCGGAGGTGCGGGCGCAGACGATCATGCGGTCGGCGTGCACACCGCCGGTGATGAAGGTCTTGGCGCCGTTGAGGACGTAGTGGGTGCCGTCCTCGGAGAGCTTGGCGGTGGTCTTCATGCCCGCGAGGTCGGAGCCGGTGCCCGGCTCGGTCATCGCGATGGCCCACATCTCCTCGCCGGAGACGAACTTCGGCAGGTACTTCTTCTTCTGCTCGTCGTTGGCGAGCAGCTTTATGTACGGCAGGCCGAGCAGCACGTGCACGCCGGAACCGCCGAAGGAGACGCCGGCGCGGGCGGTCTCCTCGTACAGGACGGCCTCGAACTTGTAGGAGTCGATGCCGGCGCCGCCGTACTCCTCGTCGACGCGGATGCCGAAGACACCCAGCTCGGCGAGCTTGTAGTAGAAGTCGCGGGGCGCCTGACCGGCCGCGAACCACTCGTCGTACACGGGTACGACCTCGGCCTCGATGAAGGCGCGGAGGGTCTCCCGGAACGCCTCGTGATCCTCGTTGAACAACGTACGGCGCACGGCCGCCACCTCCAGGCACGGTTCATCTGTCTAAGCGCTTGCTCAGACTTCACCGTACCGGTGGGTAGGCGGATGGGTCCAGGGCAGGAGCCGGGGGGATGGGGGTAACGCTCATCACGCCGCGGCGGCCTCGAACGCGCCTCTCGCCATCCGGTGCAGGAGTACCGCCGTCGTGCCGCGCCCCGGCAGGGAACCCGGCCGGCCCAGGTGCGGGGTCGAGTTCAGGAGGCCGAAGACCGAGTGGACCGCCGAGCGGGCCGCGGGTTCCGGCAGGGCGGGGTAGACCTCGCGGAGGACCTCCACCCACAGTTCGACGTACTGGCGCTGGAGCTGGCGCACCAGCTTGCGGTCGCTGTCGCGCAGGCGGTCCAGCTCCCTGTCGTGCAGGGTGATCAGCGGGCGGTCGTCGAGGGCGAAGTCGATGTGCCCCTCGATGAGGGAGTCCAGGACCGCCGACGGCGCGGTCTCCCCGTCGGCCTCCGCCAGCCGCCGCTTCGCGCCCGTCAGCAGCTGCCCGCTGATCCCCACCAGGAGCTCCGCGAGCATCGCGTCCTTGCCCGCGAAGTGCCGGTAGAGACCGGGCCCGCTGATGCCGACCGCGGCGCCTATCTCGTCCACGCCGACACCGTGGAAGCCGCGCTCGGCGAACAGCCGGGCGGCCTCCTTGAGGATCTGCTCGCGCCGGGTCGGGGCATCGGTTCTCGTGACCATGAGGGCAATTCTAGACAGGGAGGTTAGCGGTCGTTAACCTGAGGGAAATGCGTTAACGCTCATTAACAAAGTGAGGGGATCGCGGGCATGGACCAGGCACCGGAGCTGACGAGCGCGGCAGACCCCGCCTCGGAGGCCTGGCGGGCCAACGAGGAGGCGCACCGCGTCCTCGTCGAGGAGCTGCGCGGCAGGCTCGCCGCGGCCGCGCTGGGCGGCGGCGAGAAGGCGCGGGCCCGGCACACCGCGCGCGGCAAGCTGCTGCCCAGGGACCGGGTGGACGCGCTGCTGGACCCCGGCTCGCCGTTCCTGGAGCTGGCCCCGCTGGCCGCCGAGGGGATGTACGAAGGGGCGGCCCCGGCGGCCGGCGTGATCGCCGGGATCGGGCGGGTCAGCGGGCGCGAGTGCGTGATCGTCGCCAATGACGCCACGGTCAAGGGCGGCACGTACTACCCGATGACCGTGAAGAAGCACCTGCGGGCCCAGGAGGTGGCGCTCGACAACCGGCTCCCCTGCCTCTACCTGGTGGACTCCGGCGGTGCCTTCCTGCCCATGCAGGACGACGTCTTCCCCGACCGCGACCACTTCGGGCGGATCTTCTACAACCAGGCCCGGATGTCGGGCGCGGGGATCCCGCAGATCGCGGCCGTCCTCGGGTCGTGCACCGCCGGCGGCGCGTACGTACCGGCGATGAGCGACGAGGCGGTGATCGTCCGCAACCAGGGCACGATCTTCCTCGGCGGCCCCCCGCTGGTGAAGGCCGCCACCGGGGAGGTCGTCACGGCGGAGGAGCTGGGCGGCGGCGAGGTGCACTCCCGCGTCTCCGGTGTCACCGACCACCTCGCCGAGGACGACGCGCACGCGCTCAGGATCGTCCGGAACATCGTCGCCACCCTCCCCGCCCGGCGCTCCCTGCCCTGGGAGGTCACCCCGGTCGCCGAGCCGAAGGTCGACCCCTACGGCCTCTACGGCGCCGTCCCGGTCGACTCCCGCACCCCCTACGACGTGCGCGAGATCATCGCCCGGATCGTCGACGGCTCCCGGTTCGCCGAGTTCAAGAGCGAGTTCGGGCAGACCCTGGTCACCGGCTTCGCCCGCATCCACGGCCACCCGGTCGGGATCATCGGCAACAACGGCATCCTCTTCTCCGAGTCCGCCCAGAAGGGCGCCCACTTCATCGAGCTGTGCGACCAGCGCGGCATCCCGCTGGTGTTCCTGCAGAACATCTCCGGCTTCATGGTGGGCAAGGACTACGAGGCCGGCGGCATCGCCAAGCACGGCGCCAAGATGGTCACGGCGGTGGCCTGCACCCGCGTCCCGAAGCTGACCGTCGTCGTCGGCGGCTCCTACGGCGCCGGGAACTACTCCATGTGCGGCCGGGCCTACTCCCCCCGCTTCCTGTGGATGTGGCCGAACGCCAAGATCTCGGTGATGGGCGGCGAACAGGCCGCGTCGGTCCTCGCCACGGTGAAGCGGGACCAGCTGGAGGCCCGGGGAGAGTCCTGGCCGGCCGAGGACGAGGATGCCTTCAAGGCGCCCGTCCGCGCGCAGTACGAGCGCCAGGGGAATGCCTACTACGCGACCGCCCGGCTCTGGGACGACGGGGTCATCGACCCCCTCGAAACCCGGCAGGTGCTCGGTCTGGCCCTGACGGCCTGTGGCAACGCGCCGCTGGGTGAGCCCCAGTTCGGCGTCTTCCGGATGTGAGGAGGGGACTCGTGTTCGACACCGTACTCGTGGCCAACCGGGGCGAGATCGCCGTCCGGGTCATCCGTACGCTGCGGTCGCTGGGCGTGCGCTCGGTGGCGGTGTACTCCGACGCCGACGCGGACGCGCGGCACGTCCGGGAGGCCGACACGGCGGTACGGCTCGGTCCGGCGCCGGCGGGCGAGAGCTATCTGTCCGTGGAGCGGCTGCTGGAGGCGGCCGCCGTGAGCGGTGCCCAGGCGGTCCACCCCGGGTACGGCTTCCTCGCCGAGAACGCCGCCTTCGCGCGCGCCTGCGAGGAGGCGGGGCTGGTGTTCATCGGCCCGCCGGCCGACGCGATCGCGCTGATGGGCGACAAGATCCGCGCGAAGGAGACGGTGAGCGCGGCCGGGGTGCCGGTGGTACCGGGTGGCCGTGACCCCGAACTCGCGGACGCCGCCCGCGCGTTGGGCGCCCCCGTGCTGCTCAAGCCGTCCGCGGGCGGCGGCGGCAAGGGCATGCGGCTGGTGCGGGACCTGACCCTCCTCGACGAGGAGATCGCCGCCGCCCGCCGCGAGGCCCGCGCCTCCTTCGGCGACGACACGCTCCTGGTCGAGCGGTGGGTCGACCGCCCCCGGCACATCGAGATCCAGGTACTGGCCGACGGCCACGGGAACGTGGTGCACCTGGGCGAGCGCGAGTGCTCGCTCCAGCGCCGGCACCAGAAGGTCGTCGAGGAGGCGCCGTCGGTCCTGCTGGACGAACGGACGCGGGCCGCGATGGGCGAGGCGGCGGTGCAGGCGGCGCGCTCGTGCGGGTACCGGGGCGCGGGCACGGTGGAGTTCATCGTGCCGGGCGGCGACCCTTCGTCGTACTACTTCATGGAGATGAACACCCGCCTCCAGGTGGAGCACCCGGTGACCGAACTCGTCACCGGTCTCGACCTGGTGGAGTGGCAGCTGCGGGTGGCGGCCGGGGAGCGGCTCGGGTTCGCGCAGGAGGACGTCCGGCTGACCGGGCACGCGGTGGAGGCCCGGATCTGCGCCGAGGACCCGGCGCGCGGGTTCCTGCCCACCGGCGGCACGGTGCTGCTGCTGCACGAGCCCTCGGGGGACGGTGTCCGCACCGACTCCGGGCTCAGCGAGGGCACCGAGGTCGGCAGCCGCTACGACCCGATGCTGTCCAAGGTGATCGCGTACGGCCCGGACCGGCAGACCGCGCTCCGCAAGCTGCGCGGGGCCCTCGCGGAGACGGCCACGCTGGGCGTGGGGACCAACGCCGGGTTCCTGCGCCGGCTCCTCGCCCATCCGGCGGTGGTGGCGGGCGAGTTGGACACGGGGCTGGTCGAGCGGGTGGTGGACGAGCTGGTCTCCACGGACGTACCGGACGAGGTGTACGAGGCGGCGGCGGCCGTGCGCCTGGAGGCGCTGAAGCCCGTCGCCGGCGCGGGCTGGACGGACCCCTTCTCGGTGCCCAGCGGCTGGCGGCTCGGCGGCACCCCGAAGCCGGCCGGCTTCCACCTGCGGGTGCAGGACCCGGTGGAGTACGTCCCGCGCGGCACGCACTCCGTCGCCCCCGACCGCGTGTCGGTCACCCTGGACGGCGTCCGCCACACCTTCCTGCACACCGCCGACTGGATCGGCCGTGACGGCGACGCCTGGCAGGTCCGCGACCACGACCCGGTCGCCGCGTCCCTGAACCGGGCCGCGCACGTCGGCGCCGACTCCCTCACCGCGCCCATGCCCGGCACGGTGACGGTCGTCAAGGTCGCCGTCGGGGATCAAGTGGTCGCCGGTCAGAGCCTGCTGGTGGTGGAGGCGATGAAGATGGAGCACGTCATCTCCGCCCCGCACGCCGGCACGGTCGCCGAGCTCGATGTGAAACCGGGCGCCACGGTCGCCATGGACCAGGTGCTGGCCGTGATCGCCCCGCACGAGGAGGAGAAATGACGCTCCCCATGGCCCTTCCCATGGTCGTACCGGCCACCGACCTGCCCGCCCGCGTCCGCATCCACGAGGTCGGCGCCCGCGACGGGCTGCAGAACGAGAAGACGGCCGTACCGACGTCGGTGAAGGCCGAGTTCGTCCACCGGCTGGCCGACGCGGGCCTGACGACGATCGAGGCGACCAGCTTCGTGCACCCGAAGTGGGTGCCCCAACTGGCCGACGCGGAGGACCTGTTCCCCCAGCTCGCGGATCTCCGGGGTGTCGAGCTCCCCGTCCTCGTGCCCAACCAGCGCGGCCTGGACCGCGCCCTGGCCCTCGGGGCCCGCCGGGTCGCCGTCTTCGCCAGCGCCACCGAGTCCTTCGCCAAGGCCAACCTCAACCGCACGGTGGACGAGTCCCTGGCCGTCTTCGACCCGGTCGTCCGGCAGGCGAAGGACGCCGGCGCCCATGTCCGCGGTTACGTCTCGATGTGCTTCGGCGACCCCTGGGAGGGCGCCGTCCCCTTCCACCAGGTGGTCCGCGTCTGCACGGCGCTGCGCGACATGGGCTGCGACGAGCTGAGCCTGGGCGACACGATCGGCGTGGCCACCCCCGGCCACGTCCTGGAACTGCTCTCCCTCCTCAACGAGGAAGGCGTGCCGACGAACGTCATCGGCGTGCACTTCCACGACACCTACGGCCAGGCGCTCGCGAACACCTACGCGGCCCTGGAACACGGCGTGACGACGGTCGACGCGTCCGCCGGCGGGCTCGGCGGCTGCCCGTACGCCAAGTCCGCCACCGGCAACCTCGCCACCGAGGACCTGGTCTGGATGCTCCAGGGCCTCGGCATCGAGACCGGAGTCGACCTCGGCAAACTCACCGCCACCAGCGTGTGGATGGCCGAACAACTGGGCCGACCCAGCCCGTCCCGCACCGTCCGCGCCCTCTCCCACCAGGAGTGACGACCATGGACCACCGCCTCTCCCCCGAACTGGACGAACTCCGCCGCACGGTGGAGGAGTTCGCCCACGACGTCGTGGCGCCGAAGATCGGCGACTTCTACGAACGGCACGAGTTCCCGTACGAGATCGTCCGCGAGATGGGCCGCATGGGCCTGTTCGGACTGCCGTTCCCCGAGGAGTACGGCGGGATGGGCGGCGACTATCTCGCGCTCGGCATCGCCCTGGAGGAGTTGGCCCGGGTCGACTCGTCGGTGGCGATCACGCTCGAAGCCGGGGTCTCCCTGGGCGCCATGCCCATCCACCTCTTCGGCACGGACGAGCAGAAGCGGGAGTGGCTGCCCCGCCTCTGCTCCGGCGAGATCCTCGGCGCGTTCGGCCTCACCGAACCCGACGGCGGCAGCGACGCGGGCGCCACGCGGACGACCGCCCGCCTGGACCCGGCCACCGACGAGTGGGTGATCAACGGCACCAAGTGCTTCATCACCAACTCGGGCACGGACATCACGGGGCTGGTCACCGTCACCGCCGTCACGGGCCGCAAGCCCGACGGCAAGCCGCTGATCTCCTCGATCATCGTCCCGTCGGGCACCCCCGGCTTCACGGTCGCCGCGCCCTACTCCAAGGTCGGCTGGAACGCCTCCGACACCCGTGAGCTGTCCTTCGCCGACGTCCGCGTCCCCGCCGCCAACCTGCTCGGCGCGGAGGGCCGCGGCTACGCCCAGTTCCTCCGCATCCTCGACGAGGGCCGTATCGCCATCGCGGCCCTCGCGACCGGCCTGGCCCAGGGCTGCGTGGACGAGTCGGTGCGGTACGCGAAGGAACGCCACGCCTTCGGGCGGCCGATCGGCGCCAACCAGGCCATCCAGTTCAAGATCGCGGACATGGAGATGAAGGCCCACACGGCCCGCCTGGCCTGGCGGGACGCGGCCTCGCGCCTGGTCTCCGGGGAGCCCTTCAAGAAGGAGGCGGCCCTCGCCAAGCTCTACTCCTCCACCGTCGCCGTGGACAACGCCCGCGACGCCACGCAGGTCCACGGCGGCTACGGCTTCATGAACGAGTACCCGGTGGCCCGGATGTGGCGCGACTCCAAGATCCTGGAGATCGGGGAGGGCACGAGCGAGGTGCAGCGGATGCTGATCGCGAGGGAGCTGGGGCTGGTCGGCTGACCCTCGCACAGACATCCCGCACGGCACGAACGCGCCCGCCCGGCGACAGGGGCGGGCGCGTTCGGCGTGCGGGCCTGGGGGGCGGCTCGGGGCCGGTGCGGCACAAAAGTAACGGAAGCGCATGTTCTATGACGTCGGTCACAGCACTCCGCCAATCAACCGGTGCGCTTAGTAGACACGCCATGGAAGACATTTAAGCATTTGTCCGTCTTGGCCCGGATGTGGACTCCGTCGCGCATCCGGGAATCCCGCCTGGCCGACCCGCACGCCCGCCGCCCCGTGCCGTAAGGCTTCTGAGGTCGCGTCAGCTTTCCGGCCCGCCGCCATATGCGCCCGAGAGACCCGCGCGCCGCCCCGGCGCGGTCCCGGCACCTACTAGGCGGCATAGTTCGCGGGGCCCTTTGCGCTCCCTGTGAAGCCGTTCTAAGAATGACGACTCACAGGACGTCGCCGCAGTTCGGAACCGGTGTTTCCCGCAGATTCGACCGCGCACCGGGCGCTCGGCGTCACCGAGTGAGTAGGAGCCCCCCACATGAAGTCGTCCCGAATGTCCGCGAGACTCCTCACTCTCGCTCTCGGCCTCGGTCTGGCCTCCAGCGCGCTGGGCACGGCGGTGCCGGCGAGCGCCCAGACGGCCGCCACCCCGTCCGCTTCCACCGGTACCTCCGTGGCGCGGTACGACGGGTCGGGTGAGGAGGCCGCGAACAACAAGGCGTTCTTCGAGGCCGTGCTCAAGTCGGTCGCCGAGAAGCAGGCCGTCCAGCCCGACGGGCAGGCGGTGACCATCACCTACGACGCCTCCAGGGCGCCGAGCTTCCGTTCGCAGATATCGAGCGCGGCCGCGATCTGGAACAGCTCCGAGTCCCACGTCAAGCTCCAGGAGGCGTCGAGCGGCGCCGACTTCTCCTACTACGAGGGCAACGACCAGCGCGGGTCCTACGCCTCCACCAACGGCCACGGAAGCGGCTACATCTTCATCGACTACACCCAGAGCCGGCAGTACGACTCGGTCCGCGTCGTCACCCACGAGACCGGGCACGTACTGGGCCTGCCGGACGACTACGGCGGGCCGTGCAGTGAGCTGATGTCGGGCGGCACCGCCGGCCCGTCCTGCACCAACCGCTACCCGAACGCCACCGAGCGCTCGCGTGTCGACCAGCTGTGGGCCACCGGAGGCGCACAGGCCCCGGGCACGGCGAACCAGCCCCCTGCCCAGCCGCCGAGCGCCGCACCGCCGGTGCCGAGCGCCGCACCGCCGGTACTGACCGTGATACCGGGCCAAGGTCCGTGGGGTCGGCTCCCCAGCACGCCCTGGGGCTGATCGCGTCCCCACGCGGGAAGCGGCTCGCTGCCGAGGACGGCCTCAGCGGGCGCGGTGGCGGCCGTCATCTGTCCGTGCCCGGGGGTGGTGGGGTGGCGCCGAGGGTCCGTCGGGCGTCCAGCCACACCCTCTCGAACTCGTCGGCCGAGATCGCCTCGGCGCGGGGCGCTTCCTCCCACCCCGTGATCCTGCCCTCGGAGACGAGGCCGTACCGCTGCTCGTACCGGCTCATGGTGGGGATGTCCGCGCGCTCCTGAAGCCGGAGGATCTCCTCCAGCGAGGCAGCGACCACCGGGGCGCCGTCATCGCCGCGCACGTCCACTTGCCGGAGAACCCACCCCTCCCCATCACCCTCGAAGTGCTGCCACAGGTCTCGGCCCTCGTCGTACGCAAAACCCCTTCGCGAGGGCTCGCGACCTCTCCTATGGTGGCCCGCGTGACGATCGAGGTGCCCTACCGACCGCTTCCGGTCGACCAGTCGGACGTCCGCTACACCCACGGCCCCGACTCGGCTGTCCAGCCTGGAGTGCCCGCCGGCGAGACAATCGAGTTCGGCTGGCACGACAGCGTGGTCTACCCAGGCACATCTCGGAAGTTCTGGGTCCATGTGCCGGCGAGTTACAACCCTGCCGAACCGGCGTCGCTCATGGTGTTCCAGGACGGATGGTGGTACCTGGACCCCGCAGGCGAGGTCCGCGGCGCGATCGTCCTGGACAACCTCATGCACCGGGGTGACATCCCGGTCACCATCGGCGTGTTCGTCGACCCCGGCGTCTTCCCCGACTCCGAAGATCCGAAGAACCGCAACACCGAGTACGACGCGTTCGACGACCGGTACGTCAGTTTCCTCCTGAACGAGATCATCCCCGAGGTCGGCAAGCGCTACTCGATCGCCGAGGACCCCGATCGGTGGGGCATCTGCGGTGGCAGCAGCGGCGGCAACTGCGCCTTCACCGCGGCCTGGCTGCGCCCCGACAAGTTCCGCCGGGTCACCGCGTTCCTGTCCAGCTTCACGCAGATGCCGGACGGCAATCCCTACCCCGCACTCATTCCCCGCGTTCCCCTCAAGCCACTGCGCGTCTTCCTGCAAGCGGGCCATCGTGACCTGCACTGGAACGAGCCCGAGAGGAACTGGCTCGCCAACAACCTGCGCGTCGCGGCCGCGCTCGCAGAAGCCGGCTACGACTTCCGCCTCGTCCTGGGCGACGGCGGTCACAGCCCCAACCACGGCGGCGTCCTGCTCCCCGATGCCCTCCGCTGGCTGTGGCGGCCCGACGGGGGCTGAGTGCTGCGGCCGCCCGTGGCCTCGATGGTGGCCCAAAAAATCGAACACGTGCTTGAATCTGGCCATGCGACAGTTCCCCGCCGACCTTGCCCGGGCCCAGCAGGAGTGGAGCGCCACCTACCGACAGCTCGCCCAGCAGCCAGGTCGCACCGAGTTGCGCCGGCGCCTGTACAGACTGTCGGCTCAGCTGCACTTCCATGCCTATTGGCAGCAACGGCGCCCGAGCCCCGCCGCCTGGCGGGACCTGCGTGACCTGGGATGGCCGGACCGGAACGCGAACGAGCGGCATCAGCCATGACGACCTGGAACGAGGGTCCGCATGACCCGGACGATCCCGAAGGCACGCCCGGACCGATACGTGTGACCGTGCATCCACCGTCGCCCACGGGGGGCCGCCGCGTGCGCGTGGACGGCGTGATCCTCGGGCTGGCCCACCATGCGGTCGACGTCGCGGAGTTCCTCCGCCGGGCCGGCCTGGAGATCGACCCGGCGGAGGTGGCCGGGTCACCGTGGATCGACTGGCGCGGAGTGGGACCTGAGCACTGGGGGCCGGAAACGATCAGCTGAGGCTCACCTCAACGGAGTGTGGCCACAGGTCCGTGCCGCCCAGAAGGCAGAAGGTCGACGGCGAGGTGGAAGCACAGCTCGGCGCTCAGCGCGAACAGGGCCATCAGCAGGGAGTCGAGGGTCTTGCCGCTGGCGAGAAAGCTCCCACCGAACACAGCGGCACCGATGACCAGGAGCGTCCCGAGCACGGTCCAGAACGCGACCGCGCGCCGACGGAGCAGCACGGCGCGCACCGCCGTGAGGATCGACAGCAGGACGAGCGTGAGGCCGAGCGCGGTGTGCACGGCGAGGGCGAGGGTGCCGTGCCCGACCGCCCAGGCGAAGCTCTCGTAGGCCCTGATGCGATGGGCCTCCGCCCCGGAGCCCCGATGGTGAGTCGGAAAGAGGCCGTAGAGATTGATGACCAAGCCGACCCCCGCCTGCACAAGCACCAGAAAGCCGGTGGCGAGCAGGAGCCGGCGGACGGCACTGGGAGCGGCCATGAGAAGACGATACACAGAGTAATTACCGAATGCGGAAAGTGACGATGTTGGTTGGATGCGGTGCCTGCCGGGACGCGGCCTGGACGTTCGACCGCGCGGAAGTTCGGATCACCCCCATCGGCACAGCCGGCCCACAGCCCCGAAAACCCCTACCGACAGCAAACCGCTGGTAGGGGGCTTGATCGGTCAGGGTCACTTCTTCTCGGTGGCCACGATGTCCCCGCAGGCGATGCCTCGCACGAACCAGGGTTGTCGAGCCGCACGGTGCCGTCAGCTTGGTCGACCGCCCACAGACTCTCCACCGACGCCGGGGGCCAGTCGTCCTCGACCTCAAGCCGGAAGTGCATTTACATACGAGCCTTCGGGGTTCGTCATGGCGCCCAGGATGCACAGTCCTGCCGCGCAAGCCGCAGGTGGGTGACCGCAGACGTCTACTCAGGGCCGGCTGAGGGGTCGTCTGCGCCTCAGCCGACGACAGTCAGCCACGACGGTGAGCACGCCGACCGATCACGCGCGCGTATGCCTCGTCGCGCCCCCACCGGCCTCCGCCACGCCCCCGGCGCCGTCGACCAGAGCAAGCCGCGACGGCCCACCCGTAATGACAGTGCCTGAACCCCCAGCTTGGGAAGCTGCGGTCATCCTGGGCCCGTTGCAGCCCTGACCTGGACGGGCAGTTGGACAGTGGCCTCGTCGGCGTCAGCCGACTTCACCGTGGTTCCCCGCTATTCCCCGCTGCTTCTGGTGCACTTGTGGTGCAGCGACGTTGTCAGTACCCGCCAGTACTCTTCGGGGACGTTGGGTCGGTCTGCTGCCGTACGGCGAGAGCGCGACCAGGTTGCGTCCAAGGGCCTGTCCTCCGCCGTCCTGTTGCCGGCTGCCGTTGACTGCTTGCCATCGAAGATTGGGCAGTGGGGACCAAGCGCCCTCCGGCGAGCCGAGGATGCAATCAATCGTGACGGCGCGCTCTACCTGACTGGACCTTCATCTTCTCCTGACTGTTCGTCAGGCATCTCCAGAATGGCCTCTCGGGTGTAGTGAGGGCTCCCTGGGGGCGGGGCCGCCCCAGGGGCCATGAGTTCGACGAGGAGCCTGCTCAGGTCATCCGTAGACAGCGCCAGTCCCAGGGTCTGCACGATGCGCAGAGCACAGTCCCGGATGGACTGAGCGCTCCTCTCGGGCGCCGCCGTGCTCCTGATCTCGTCACACACTCGGCTGAACTGCTCAGCGCTGATCGTTGGCCGACTTACCGGTTGTGCCATGGTGCGTTCCTCCTGGAAGAGCGGGCCGTTCCACCCGCTCTTCCAGAAAGCGCTGAGCACACCCCAACGGCAACTGGAGAGAGCCAGCGCGCAGACGCTCGACCAAAGCCGCATTAGGAATCGTTGGCACGCGCTCAAGGTGTGCTCTCACAGGACATCGGCCACCTGACATGGTCTCTTTGCCGGCCTGAAAAATCGAACACATGCTTGAATTTGGCCATGCGGCCGTCTCCCGACCACCTTTCCCAGGCGCAGCAGGAGTGGAGTGCCACCTACCGGCAGCTTGCCGAGCGGCCCGGCTGTACCGAGTTGCGCCGGCGTCTGTACTGAACTGCGTGATCTGGGACGCTCGGACGGGGACGTGAGTGAGCGGCTTCATCGATGACACGCTGGAATGCGGGGTCGCATGTCCCGGATGATCCTGAACGCATGTCCGGACCAATTCGCGTGATCGTGCATCCGCCGTCGCCCACGGGTGGCCGGCGCGTACGCGTGGACGGCGAGATCCTCGGCTTGGCCCACAGTGTGGTCGACGTTGCGGAGTTCCTGCGCCGGGCCGGACTGGAGATCGACCCGGCGCAGGTAGCAGGGGCCACGTGGATCGACTGGCGCGGAGTAGGGCCGGAGCGCTGGGGCCCGGAGACGTGATGCCCTGGGCGTGTCGCGCCGGGGCTATCACCTTCTGATCCGTAGCTCTGTAGAGATCGGTCGTTGCAGGTCATACGGGCTGCGGGAAGGGGCGTGACGGCCGACATTGGGTGCGTGACACCTCTGTCTACCGCACGTCTACGTAGTCCCCGGCGGTCTTGACCGTCGCGGTCGTGCTGGTGCCGGAGAAGTAGTAGCGCCAGTAGCCGTCGCTGGCAGCTGTCGCGGTGGTCTTCAGGTTGCCGGTGCTGTTGGTGTACACGGTCTTGACCGTCGTGTAGGTGTCTGTTCCCGCTTTGCGGAACTGCAGCTTGACCGGCTGATTGGTGTAACCACGGTAGTCGTGGGTCTCCCAGTTGGCGCGGGTCAGTCTGCCGGTGACGGTGATGCTCTTGCCCTTGGCGACCGGCTCCGGCGAAGCGTTGACGCTGAGCTTCGAGTAGCGCTGGATGTTCGTGTACTTGTAGGCATCCAGGGAGATGCCGCCGTTGCCCTTGTCGAAGGCGTCGACGCCGACCTTCCACTGCCCGGCCCAAGAGTTCTTCTGCAGGTCGCGGGGGTCGAGGGTGAAGGGGACGACGCAGGTCTTCGTCACGGCGTCGACGGCTGTGCATGTACGACGGCCGAACGGCACCGTCATGTCCGTGTCTTCTTCCTTGGGACCGCCGTGCCACACGAATACGCCGGCCGTTTCGATGCCGTCCGGATCGGTGGCGGTCACCGAACCCGAGAAGGTGACCTTGTTGGAGATGCCGACCACGATGGGCTTGCCGCCGTTGACCGTGACGCTGGTGATCGTTGTGTCGCCGCCCCACGACTCGTCGGCCTGAGCCGTTGGAGAGCTTGCGACGGCGAGTGCCAGGGCGCCGGTCAGAGCGGCGCCTATGGCGATTGAGCGCATGTAGTCCCCAGGAAAATCAGGCCTGCCGGTCGAGCCCCCGCCGCAGGCACCGCGATAGATAGCGGGAGCATACTGCGTTCACGCCAACTTGGCTGATTGTCCACCTGCACGTCAGTCATCACACCCAGCGCCACCAACATCGCGGAGGACCGGACCACCAGCAAGCAAGCACCGCAAACCCCACGGCGGGGGCCGGACGCAGCGGTGATCAGCGCCGCCGTCTCTGGGGCTGCTCCGCACACGGAGCAGGAGAGCGCACCGTGGCGTGGTGCGCATGGGCTGCTGCCTGGGCACGTGGCCCGGGTGCGTGTCTGTCACCGAGACGACGGATGCGGCAGTACGCGGGCGGGACTGCGTGCACATCCACGACCTCCACGCCAGCAACGGCACGACACGCCACCACTGACACGGGAACGTCGGGCCTATGCCCGACCAGCGAAAAACGCGGTCTCGAGTCCGGAAAGACAACAACTTCTGAGAGGCTGGTCCAATTAACGGAAGCGGGCTCGACGGGTGCCATGATGCCCGTCGACCAGCCGCGCATCGTTCTCGGCATGACCGAGGCGCACCCAGCCGGGGGACGGTGCTGCCCACGGGGCACGGAGGGAAAGACATTTGAGCGGGGAAGACAGCTCAGCGACACCACGCAACGCCGTCGTCGTCGGAGCCGGGCTGGCGGGTTTGCTGGCCGCCTCGGTACTCGCCGGCGCGGATTACGACGTCACCATCGTCGAACGCGATCGTCTACCAGCCGGACCCGACGCCCGGGCCGGCATACCCCAGGCCCACCACACCCATCTGCTGTTCGAGCAAGGCGAAACCGGGGTCGAGGAGCTGCTGCCCGGCATCCGGTCCGAGCTTCGCGAGGCCGGCGCCGTGTCGCTCGGGCTCCCCGGCGACCTGGAGTGGGTGGGCCCCGCGGGAGTGATTCCGCGCTTCCCCTCACGGCGCACCGTCCTCAGCTGCACGCGGCCTGTGCTCGACTGGACGGTGCGACGCAGGGTGTCGCGAGATCCGCGGATCTCGTTCCGCGAGGGCACCCGTGCCAGCGGACTGGAGACGTCGGCGGGTGCGGTCACCGGACTGCGACTGCGCTGCGGTGACACCAGTGAAGTGATCCCCGCCGCCCTGGTCGTGGATGCCTCGGGACGCTCGTCCGCGGCGCCCGCATGGCTGGTCGACGCCGGGTTCCCGGCGCCCGCCGAGGAAACGGTGGACGCTGCCATCGCCTACACCACGGGCCTCTTCCGGCGGACCGCCCCGGTGCCCGGGCCTGCCAGGGGCGTGTACCTGCAGGTGTCAGGCACGAGTCTGCCTCGCTTCGGCATCGCGCTGCCGGTGGAGCGCGACCGGTGGATCGTCGCGGTCGGCGGCCTGCGCGGACACGAACCCCCCACGGATCAGGAGGGCTTTGCCGCGTTCGCCGCCACCCTCGCGTCACCCGCCCTTGCCGGGTTCCTCGCGGGTGCTGTCGCTGACTCGCCGCTGCGCGGCTTCCGCCCGCCGGGGAGCAGACGCCGGCATTTCGACCGAACCGCCCGCAGGCCCGAGGGGTTCGTCGTGGTCGGCGACGCCGTGTGCACCTTCAACCCCGTCTACGGGCAGGGGATGACGGTCGCGGTGCGCCAGGCGCTGGCGCTGCGTGGCGTTCTCACGGACCATGGCACGGGCCCCGGCTTCACCAGGCGTGTGCAACGCGCTGTCGCGGCGGAGGCCACCGGTCCGTGGAAGATCGCAGAGGCCGAGGACCTCCGGCATCCCGGGACCAGGGGCGGGCACCGGACACCGCTGCACCGGCTGCAACACGCCTACCTCGACCGTGTCCAACGGGCGGCGACGGCCGACGTGACGGCCAATTACGCCCTCCTGGACGTCCTGGCGCTCTGTGCCCCGCCGACACGGCTCTTCGCTCCGTCGGTCCTCTTCTCGGCCTTGCGACACGGCGGACGCTGAGCACGCCAACCGGACCGCGGCGGACGCTGAGCGCAGGACCGGTGGCCTCCGCCTCGGCGGACGACGCGCCCAGGGGCACCCGATCCGGCAACGTACCGTCTCCTATGCGCCGTCCACCTCCTCCTGCACACCACCAGTCGTGTACCCCGCCTCCACCGCGCGGCGGTACCAGTCCTGCGCCTCTTCCTCTTCACCACGTCGGCTCAGGCCGTACGCCAGATTCGCCATGGCCGGCGGGAATCCACAGTCCGCCGCGCGCCGGTAGACCGCGTGGGCGCCGTCCTGGTCGCCCGCGCGTTCGAGGGCGAGTGCGAGGTTGAACAGCTGGAGCCCGGCCCTGCGAGGGGCCAGCCTGGACAGATACTGCCGTTCGGCCGTCTCCAGTCCCTCGCGGCGATAGGCATTGAGCAGGAGGTGCGTGGCGCCTCTGGTACCCAGCGGGGTGGCGGCCCAGGCGACCGGCAGGCCGATGCAGATCGCCAGGGCCGCGATCGTCCACGACGCCCAGGTCGGTGCCCCGATCGCCGAACGACTCCACCCCGTGACGGCTCCGAGAACGAGCACCACCGGAACTCCCACCGAGACCACGAAGAGGGACACGAGCGAGCGTCTGCTCCAGCCGTAAGTCACCGCACAAGGTCAGCACGCCGGCCACCGGGCATCAAGGGTCGGTCACAAAACGGCAAGGACACGCATTTGTGCGGGAGTTGGGTTCCGCGAGCCGGCCTCGCGCGGCAGGCGCTAGGGGCACCCCTGGACAAGATCTGAGGTTAGGCTAACCTAATCCACGACTTGTCCGGCGGTGTTTCCGCACGTCCGAAAGCAGCCACACCTATGTCCAACGTCAGAGCAGCCCACCTCACTCGCCGCGGCATCCTCGCCGCCGGTGGCGCCCTCGGCCTCGGTGCCGTGCTCGCCGCCTGCGGGGACGACGACGCGAAAAGCGGTGGTTCCTCCGACAAGGAGACGACGGCCGCCAAGTCCGGCCCCTGGACGTTCAAGGACGACCGCGGGACCACGGTGAAGCTGGACAAGGTCCCGACGGACATCGTCGCCTTCGTCGGCGTCGCCGCAGCGCTGTACGACTACGGCATCGACGTCAAGGGCGTCTTCGGCCCCACGAAGACCAAGGACGGCAAGGCCGACGTCCAGGCCGGCGACATGGACATCAGCAAGGTGACCGTCCTCGGCAACACCTGGGGCCAGTTCAACGTCGAGAAGTACGCGGCCCTCGCCCCCGAGGTCCTCATCACCACGATGTTCGACGGCGCCGGCACCCTCTGGTACGTCCCGGACGAGTCCAAGGACAAGATCGCCAAGCTCGCCCCGAGCGTCGGCATCTCGGCCTACGACCGCCAGCTGACCGTCCCGCTCCAGCGCGTCTGGGCCCTCGCGGAGTCGCTCGGCGCGGACATGACGGCCAGTAAGGTCACGGACGCCAAGAAGCGCTTCGAGGCGGCCTCCTCCCGGCTGCGCGCCGCCGCCAAGGCGCACCCCGACATCAAGGTGCTGGCCGGCTCGGCCGCCCAGGACCTGTTCTACGTCTCCGGCTCCAACCTCTCGGTGGACCTGGAGTACTTCAAGGCCCTCGGCGTGAACTTCGTCGAGCCGTCGGCGTCCGTGCTGAAGAAGAGCGGCGGCTGGTACGAGGACCTGAGCTGGGAGAACGTCGACAAGTACAAGGCCGACGTGATCATGATGGACGACCGCTCGGCGACCATCCAGCCGGCCGACATCACCCAGGCCACCTGGAAGAAGCTCCCCGCGGTCAAGGCCGGCCAGGTCATCGCCCGCTCCCCCGAGCCGATCTTCTCCTACGACAAGTGCGTCGCGATGGTGGAGAACCTCGCCAAGGCGCTGGAGACGGCGAAGAAGGTCAGCTGACCTCCGGTCCCGAGTACGCCCACACAACTTCCTGAGTCTCAGGAGCTCATATGACGACGGCCGTAGCCGCCCCGTTCCGTTTCTTCTCCCTCCAGGTCGTACGGACGAGGCGGCTCGGTCCGTCTCTGGTCCGGGTCACCTTCGCCGGCGCCGATCTGGCGCACTTCCACTCCGACGGACGCGACCAGTCCCTCTCCCTGTTCATCCCGGCCGAGGGCCGCACCGAGCCCGCCGTACCCATCGAACTGGGCGACGGCTGGTGGCAGGGCTGGCGCGAACTCCCGGACGACGTACGGGCCGTGATGCGGTCGTACACGCTCCGGGAGCTGCGCAGGAACCCGGACGAGATCGACATCGACTTCGCGCTGCACGGTGTCGGGCCCGGGGCCGCCACCCCGGCCGGGCCGGCCTCCCGCTGGGCTTCGCGGGCCGCCACCGGGGACCGGGTGGTCCTGCTCGGCCCGGCGGTCGCCGACAACCGGGCGATCCGCTTCCGGCCGCCCGAGGACACCGATCTGGTGCTGGTCTGGGGCGACGAGACCGCCGTACCCGCGGCGACCGCCATCCTCGAGTCCCTCCCCGCCGGCACCCGGGTCCGCGCCTGGCTGGAGGTGCCGCACGCCGGGGACGTCCAGGACGCGGCGACCGCGGCCGACGCGGAGATCGACTGGATGGTGGGCGGCACCGCCGAAGCGGCGATCCGTGGCGCCCGACTGCCCACCGCG
The DNA here is from genome assembly GCF_043201895.1 of Streptomyces sp. NPDC048254. NCBI lineage: Bacteria > Bacillati > Actinomycetota > Actinomycetes > Kitasatosporales > Streptomycetaceae > Streptomyces > Streptomyces sp. NPDC048254. The sequence continues at coordinate 315,863 of NZ_JBICZJ010000001.1, read as the reverse complement.
GAGCGCCCGTACGTCTGGATCGCCGGTGAGTCCGGACGGGTCAAGGAGCTGCGCCGGCACTTCGTCGGGGAGCGGGGGGTGGACCGGCGCCGGGTCACCTTCGTCGGCTACTGGCGGCAGGGCCTGACGGAGGAGCAGCTCCGGGAAGCCGGCGAGTAGTTACGAGGCCGAAGTGACGGCTGTCACGGGAGGGGCAGCGTTCCCGTCGTGTTACTTAGGTTAGGCTAACCTAAGTGGAGCCGATCGCTCCCCTCCCCCGCACGGATCGTCCCCGGAGGACCCCCACATGCGCTCGCACCTGCTCAATGACCTGACCGCGGAGCAGTACCGCCGCTCCGTGACCGAAGGAGTAGAGCGGGTGGCGGCCAAACTCGCCACCACCGAACGGCCGTTCACGGGTGTCACCGTCGACGCCCTCTCCCCTCTCATCGACGGCATCGACCTCGACCGGCCGCTGCACGACACCACCGCGGTCCTGGACGAGTTGGAGGACGTCTACCTCCGGGACGCCGTCTACTTCCACCACCCCCGCTACCTCGCCCACCTCAACTGCCCGGTGGTCATCCCGGCGGTGCTCGGCGAGGCGGTGCTCACCGCCGTCAACTCCTCCCTGGACACCTGGGACCAGTCGGCCGGCGGCACCCTCATCGAGCGGAAACTGATCGACTGGACGACCGCCCGCATCGGCCTCGGCGAGGCCGCCGACGGAGTGTTCACCTCGGGCGGCACCCAGTCCAACCTCCAGGCGCTGCTGCTGGCCCGCGAGGAGTCCAAGACCGACTCCCTGGCGAAACTGCGGATCTTCGCCTCCGAGGTCAGCCACTTCAGCGTGAAGAAGTCGGCGAAACTGCTCGGCCTCGGCCAGGACGCGGTGGTCTCCGTTCCCGTCGGCGCCGACAAGCGGATGCAGACCGTCGCCCTCGCCCGCGAACTGGAGCGCTGCACGAAGGACGGCCTGGTGCCCATGGCGGTCGTCGCCACCGCCGGCACCACCGACTTCGGCTCCGTCGACCCGCTGCCGGAGATCGCCGAACTGTGCGAGCAGTACGGCGTCTGGATGCACGTCGACGCGGCCTACGGCTGCGGCCTGCTCGCCTCCCTGAAGCACCGGGCCCGGATCGCCGGGATCGAGCGCGCCGACTCGGTCACCGTCGACTACCACAAGTCCTTCTTCCAGCCGGTGAGTTCGTCCGCCGTGCTGGTCCGGGACGCCGCGACCCTGCGCCACGCCACCTACCACGCGGAGTACCTCAACCCGCGCCGGATGGTCGAGGAGCGCATCCCCAACCAGGTCGACAAGTCCCTGCAGACCACCCGCCGCTTCGACGCCCTCAAGCTGTGGATGACCCTGCGCACCATGGGCGCCGACGGCATCGGCCAGCTCTTCGACGAGGTCTGCGACCTGGCCGCGGAGGGCTGGCGGCTGCTCGCCGCCGACCCCCGCTTCGACGTCGTCGTCCAGCCGTCCCTGTCCACCCTCGTCTTCCGTTACATCCCGGCGGCCATCACCGACCCGGCCGAGATCGACCGCGCCAACCTGTACGCCCGCAAGGCCCTGTTCGCCTCCGGCGACGCGGTGGTCGCGGGCACCAAGGTCGGCGGCCGCCACTACCTCAAGTTCACCCTGCTCAACCCCGAGACCACGACGGCCGACATCGCCGCCGTCCTCGCTCTGATCGCCGGCCACGCCGAGCAGTACCTGGGAGAGTCCCTTGACCGCGCGTCCTGACAACCCGACCAGAATCCATGACTTCGTGGGGATCGGGCTCGGGCCCTTCAACCTCGGCCTCGCCTGCCTGACCGAGCCGATCGCCGAACTCGACGGCGTCTTCCTGGACTCGAAGCCCGACTTCGAGTGGCACGCCGGCATGTTCCTGGACGGCGCCCACCTCCAGACCCCGTTCATGTCGGACCTGGTCACGCTGGCCGACCCCACCTCGCCGTACTCCTTCCTCAACTACCTGAAGGAGAAGGGCCGGCTGTACTCGTTCTACATCCGCGAGAACTTCTATCCGCTGCGGGTGGAGTACGACGACTACTGCCGCTGGGCCGCGAACAAGCTGACCAACGTCCGCTTCAGCACCACGGTGACGGAGGTCCGGTACGAGGACGAGCTGTACGTCGTCGCCACGGCCGCCGGTGACACCTACCGCGCCCGCCGGCTGGTCCTCGGCACCGGCACCCCGCCGTACGTCCCGGAGGCCTGCCAGGGCCTCGGCGGAGACTTCATCCACAACTCGCGCTACCTGAGGCACAAGCAGGAACTCCAGTCCAAGGAGTCGATCACGCTGGTCGGCAGCGGCCAGTCCGCCGCCGAGATCTACTACGACCTGCTCAGCGAGATCGACGTCCACGGCTACCGGCTGAACTGGGTCACCCGCTCCCCGCGCTTCTTCCCCCTCGAATACACCAAGCTCACGCTGGAGATGACCAGCCCCGAGTACATCGACTACTACCACGCCCTGCCCGAGGCGACCCGCTACCGGCTCACCGCCGAGCAGAAGGGCCTCTTCAAGGGCATCGACGGCGACCTGATCAACGAGATCTTCGACCTGCTCTACCAGAAGAACCTCGGCGGCCCGGTCCCCACCCGCCTGCTCACCAACTCCGCCCTGCACGCGGCGGCCTACGACAACGGCACCTACACCCTCTCGCTCCGCCAGGAGGAGCAGGGCAAGGACTACGAGCTGGAGACCCAGGGCCTGGTCCTGGCCACCGGCTACAGGTACGCCGAGCCCGAGTTCCTGAAGCCCGTCCGGAACCGGCTGCGCTACGACACGCACGGCAACTTCGACGTGGCCCGCAACTACGCCATCGACGTCACCGGCCGGGGCGTGTTCCTGCAGAACGCCGGCGTCCACACCCACAGCATCACCAGCCCCGACCTGGGCATGGGCCCCTACCGGAACGCGTACATCATCCGCGAGCTGCTCGGCTCGGAGTACTACCCGGTGGAGAAGACGATCGCCTTCCAGGAGTTCGCGGCGTGACCACGATGACGATGAGCTTCACCTTCCGCCCCCTGGACCCCCTCACGGACGCCGAGCTGCTGCACCGCTGGGTGACGCACCCCAAGGCCGCCTACTGGATGATGCAGGACGCGAAGCTGGAGGATGTCGAGCGGGCGTACATGGAGATCGCGGCCGACGAGCACCACCACGCGCTGCTGGGGCTCGGCGCGGACGGCGAACCCGCCTTCCTCATGGAGAAGTACGACCCCGTCCACCGTGAGCTGGTCGGGCTGTACGAGCCCGAGCCGGGCGACGTCGGGATGCACTTCCTGACCCCGGCCACCGACACGCCCGTGCACGGCTACACCAGGGCCGTCATCACCGCCGTGGTCGCGCATCTCTTCGACGATCCGGCGGCCCGCCGGATCGTCGTCGAGCCGGACGTGCACAACACGGCCGTACACGCACTGAACGAGGCCGTCGGGTTCGTGCCCGTACGGGAGATCCGGAAGCCGGAGAAGAAGGCGTTGCTGAGCTACTGCACCCGGGAGCGGTTCGAGAGGGCGGTGGCCGCCGTATGACCCTCGCCGACGCCGTGGCCCACCTCTCCCCCGAGCGCTGGGAGAAGGCCAACCGTCTCCTGATACGCAAGGCGCTCGCGGAGTTCGCCCACGAGCGCCTGATCACCCCGGAGGAGGAGGGGGCCGGTTATGTCGTCCGCAGCGACGACGGGCTCACCCGGTACCGCTTCACCGCCGTCCGCCGGGCCCTGGACCACTGGCAGGTGGACGCCGACTCCATCAGCCGGGTCCGCGACGGCGCCGGACTCCCGCTCGCCGCACTGGACTTCTTCGTCGAGCTGAAGGACTCGCTGGGGCTGAGCGACGAGATCCTGCCGGTCTACCTGGAGGAGATCTCCTCCACCCTCTCCGGCACCTGCTACAAGCTCACCAAGCCGCAGATCCCGGTCGCCGAGCTCGTCAAAAGCGGTTTCCAGGCGATCGAGACCGGGATGACCGAGGGCCACCCCTGTTTCGTCGCCAACAACGGCCGGCTCGGCTTCGGCGTCCACGAGTACCTGTCGTACGCCCCCGAGACCGCGAGCCCGGTCCGGCTGGTCTGGCTGGCGGCGCACACCTCGCGCGCCGCGTTCACGGCGGGCGTGGGCATCGAGTACGAGTCCTTCGTACGCGACGAGCTGGGCGAGGAGACCGTGGAGCGTTTCCGCGGCGTCCTGCGCGGCCAGGGCCTGGACCCCGCCGACTACCTCTTCATCCCGGTCCACCCCTGGCAGTGGTGGAACAAGCTCACGGTCACCTTCGCCGCCGAGGTGGCGCGCGGGCACCTGGTGTGCCTGGGCGAGGGCGACGACGAGTACCTGGCCCAGCAGTCCATCCGGACCTTCTTCAACAGCAGCCACCCCGGGAAGCACTACGTCAAGACCGCCCTGTCGGTCCTCAACATGGGCTTCATGCGCGGTCTTTCGGCCGCCTACATGGAGGCCACCCCGGCGATCAACGACTGGCTGGCCCAGCTCATCGACAACGACCCGGTGCTCAAGTCCACCGGCCTGTCGATCATCCGGGAGCGGGCGGCGGTGGGCTACCGGCACCTGGAGTACGAGCAGGCGACCGACCGCTACTCGCCGTACCGGAAGATGCTGGCCGCGCTCTGGCGGGAGAGCCCGGTGCCGTCCCTCCAGGAGGGCGAGTCGCTCGCGACGATGGCCTCCCTGGTCCATGTGGACCACGAGGGCGCGTCCTTCGCCGCCGCGCTGATCGAGCGGAGCGGGCTGACGCCCAAGGACTGGCTGCGGGCCTATCTGAAGGCCTACTTCACCCCGCTCCTGCACAGCTTCTACGCCTACGACCTGGTGTTCATGCCGCACGGTGAGAACGTCATCCTGGTCCTGAAGGACGGTGTGGTGCAGCGGGCGGTCTACAAGGACATCGCCGAGGAGATCGCGGTCATGGACCCGGACGCGGTGCTGCCGCCGGCGGTCGAGCGGCTGCGCGTCGAGGTCCCCGAGGACAAGAAGCTGCTGTCGATCTTCACGGACGTCTTCGACTGCTTCTTCCGCTTCCTCGCCGCGAACCTCGCGGCCGAAGGGGTCCTGACGGAGGACGACTTCTGGCGGACGGTCGCCGAGGTCACCCGCGAGTACCAGGCGTCGGCGCCCGAACTCGCCGACAAGTTCACGCGGTACGACATGTTCGCGCCCGAGTTCGCGCTGTCCTGCCTCAACCGGCTCCAACTGCGCGACAACCGGCAGATGGTGGACCTGGCGGACCCGTCGGGCGCCCTCCAGCTGGTCGGAACCCTGAAAAATCCCGTCACGGGGTTCTGATCCGGGCCGACGGGCTCCCCCGAGTACGGTCCTCGGGGGAGCCCGTCGGTCTTTCCGGTTCAGCTTACTTCGCAGGCCAGGGCACCTGCGGCGAGCGGTAGTAGCCGATACCGAGGGCGTCCCAGCGGGGCGCCTGCGCGGCGAGCCGCACCTTGTAGGCGTCCCAGTCGTGGGTGGCCGCCGGCGACCAGCCCAGCTCGGCCACCCCCGGCAGCCGCGGGAAGGCCATGTAGTCGATGTCGGCGCCGGTCACGATGGTCTCGGTCCACAGCGGCGCCTCGACCCCCCGGACCGCCGAACCCGGCACGCCGGCCAGGTAGTCGCCCGGATCCCAGTCGTAGGACCGCCGTACCTCCACCAGGCCGGCCCAGTCCTGGCCGAGCGGGGTGTCCGCGTCGTACTTCATGTCGAGGTAGACCCGGTCGGCGGGCGAGAGGATCAGCCCGGTGCCGTTCTGGGCGGCCTTGACCACCTGGGCCTTCTCGTCCGCGCTCGTGTCGTCCAGCCCCCAGTACTGGGCGATCGCGCCCTTGGCCGGATGCGCGCCGGTCAGCTGGTGCCAGCCGATCACCGTCTTGCCGTACTCGGCGACCAGCGGCTGCACCCGGTCCATGAACGCCACGTAGTCCTCGTGGGCGGTGGAGTGCGCCTCGTCGCCGCCGATGTGGAGATAGCGGCCCGGGGTGAGGGCGGCCAGCTCGCGGATGACGTCGGCCGCGAAGTCGTACGTCACCTGCTTCGGCACGCACAGCGAGCTGAAGCCGACCTCCGTGCCGGTGTACAGCGGCGGTGCGGTGCCGTCGCAGTTGAGGTCGGCGTAGGAGGCGAGGGCCGCGTTGGTGTGGCCGGGCATGTCGATCTCGGGGACGACTTCGAGGTAGCGGGAGGCCGCGTAGCGGACGATCTCCTGGTAGTCGGCCTTGGTGTAGTGGCCGCCCTGGCCGCCGCCGACCTGGGTGGAGCCGCCGTAGGCCGCCAGGCGGGGCCAGGAGTCGATGGCGATCCGCCAGCCCTGGTCGTCGCTGAGGTGCAGATGCAGCTCGTTGATCTTGTAGAGGGCCAGTTCGTCGATGTACTGCTTGACCTGGGCCACGGTGAAGAAGTGCCGGGAGACGTCGAGCATGGCGCCCCGGTAGGCGTAGCGGGGGCGGTCGGTGATGGTGCCGCCCGCGACCAGCCAGGGGCCGGGCTGCACGGTGTCCTTCTCGACGGCCGCGGGGAGCAGCTGGCGCAGGGTCTGGACGCCGTGGAAGAGGCCGGCGGGTTCGGCGGCGGTGAGGGTGACGCCGTCGCGGCCGCTGGCGAGGCGGTAGCCCTCGGCGCCGAACGGTCCGGTGGCCAGCCGGAGTCGGATACCCGAGGTGCCGTGCGTGGTCAGGGGCAGCCGGTAGCCGGTGGACGGGCGCAGCAGGTCCGCCAGGTACTCGGCGACCCTGCGCACCTCCCGGGAGCCGTCGACGCGGATGGCGGTGTCACGGGTGATGCGGTACGGCGCTCCGGCCGCCCTGACCGAGGCGGGCGCCGGGACGACCCGGTCGAGCGGGGCCGGGACGGACCGCGGCGTCGCCGGGGTGGCGCCGACCGTGAAGGCGCCGGCCGCCGCGACCAGCAGCAGGGACCCGAGGACGCGGGCCATACGGGGGGTGGGGGAGGTGCGGGAAGTTCCGGGAGTCGTTCTGTGGTGCCGTCTCACATGCGCTCCCTTCTCGGCTGTGACTCGGCAAAGGAGTCACCAGAGAGGATTCACCAGAGACCGGGATTGGTCGAGACCATCCGGCGGTACTTCCGGTGGAACAATCCCCGCATGGCGGAAATCATCCAGAAGGACGGGATCTGGGCCTTCGACGCAGACGCGCTGCGACTGACTCCCGGGCGGGACAAAAACGTCAGTGTGCTGCGCCGGACGCTGGGTGAACTGGTCGTCCCGCTGGGCGCGTTGGCGGGCATCTCGTTCGAGCAGGGCCGCCGGTCGGGGCGGCTGAGGCTGCGGCTGCGGGACGGCGCCGATCCGCTGCTGCACGCCACCGGCGGCCGGCTCGCCGGGATCCACGACCCCTACCAGCTGACCGTGGAACCGGACCGGTACGGCGTCGCCGAGTACTTCACGGACGAGGTGCGCGACGCGTTGCTGCTTGAGCAGGTCCCGGGCACGCCGGTGACCGGGTATCTGCTGCCGGGTCCGCGGCTGCCGCTGTCGGTCTCCGCCGGGGACGGCACGGCCGGCTTCGACGGCGAGCGGGTGCGGCTGGAGTGGAACTGGAAGACGGAGGACACGAAGGCGGCCGCCGGTCCCCGCACGCTGGCCCTGGCGGACATCCTGGCCGTGGAGTGGCAGCCCTCCGCCGGGCTGGAGAACGGCCATCTGCGGTTCCGGGTGCGCGGCGCTCCGGCCAAGGTGCGGGCCAAGTACGACCCCAACGCGGTGGAGCTGTGGGGGTTCAAGCGGGATCCGCTGATGGCGCTGGTCGCGGCGGCGGTGCAGGCGCGGCTGCCGCATCCGTCGGCAGCCCTGCCCGAGGCGCCCGGGGCGGCCGGGGAGCCCGAGGCCGATCACGACGCGCTGCTGCGGCGGCTGCGCGAACTGGGTGAGCTGCATCGCGGGGGTGTGCTCACGGACGAGGAGTTCGCGATGGCCAAACAGGCGGTGCTGAAGAGGATGTGAAGCCGAAGGCCATGCGAGAAGGACGGAGCGGGTGATCCTCATACGCCCGAGGACCACCCGCCCCTTTCCTGCCGGGTGCTGCCTGGTGCTGCTTGGTCCTGCTCGGCCTTACTTGGCCTTGCGCGCCACCGTGAAGTGGTCGATGCGGTTACCGGTTTCGGCGATACCGCTCACCGTCAGCGTGGCGGTCCGGCCCGACGACGCGGGCTGCACGTCCACGCGCAGGAACGAGTAGTTGAGGTAGCGCACGCGCGACCAGGCGACCGTCTCGTTCTGCTTGCCGCCGTTGACGTTGACGAACGCCGACACCGTGTCGACGTCGGCCACGTGGCCCTCGTACGAGTCCGGGGCGGAGAAGGCGTACAGGCTGCGGCCGGCCGCGCCCGCCGTCACGTAGACCACGCCCTCCGTCTCCGGGTACGCGGTCCCGCCGATCGGGAGCTTCTTGACGACCGTATTGTTCTTGATGACGTCGGTGCGCTCGTACTGGTGGTTGTGGCCGTTGATGACCAGGTCCACCGTGTACTTCTCGAACAGCGGCACCCACTCCTGTCGCACTCCCCCCTCCGAGGAGTGCGCCGTGGAGGTGCAGTACGCGCAGTGGTGGAAGAAGATGACGATGAAGTCGACGTCCTTGGACGCGCGGAACTTCTTCAGCTGGCCTTCCAGCCACTTGGTCTGGGTGCCGCCCGAGATGCCCAGGTTGGCCGGTATCTCGAAGGACACGTCGTTGGCGTCGAGCGAGATGACCGCCGTGTTGCCGTAGACGAAGGAGTACACGCCGGGCAGGTTCGTCTTGTCCGGGCCGTTGTCGGGAAGGTTCCAGCGGGCGTCCTCGCCGCCGTAGCCGTTGGGCGAGTACCAGGCCTCCATGTCGTGGTTGCCGTAGGCCGGCATCCACGGCACGGACTTGGCGACCGACTCGGTCTGGGCGAGGAACTGGTCCCAGACCCGAGAGTCGAAGCCGGTGTCAGCGGTCTTGCCCGCACCCGCCGGGTCGGCGTAGCAGATGTCGCCGGCGTGCAGGTGGAAGGACGGGTTCTGGCCGAGCAGCAGGCTGTTGTTGGCCAGGCCGTGGTAGCCGACGCCCTCGTCGCCGAAGGCCGTGAAGGTGAACGGCTCCTTGTGCGAGGGGGCGGTGGTGAAGGTGCCTATGGTGCCGGCGAACTGCGGCGAGGCCGGGTCGAAGCCGTCGTGGCCGACGCCGTAGAAGTAGGTGCGGCCCGGCTTGAGGTTGGCCAGCTTGGCGTGCACGTAGTACTGGGTGTGGTCGCCGCTGGCGCCCACTCCGGCCGGGGTGTAGAGGGTGCGGACCTCGGCGTCGATCTTGACGGAGAGGTGCGAGGCGTGGGTGCCGATCCGGACGAAGGGCTTCTTCACGGCGACGGGAACCTGCCAGGAGATCGTGATCTCCGTGCGCGGGTCGTTGCCGAAGGCGAGGTGCCGTCCGAAGGGGGCGACGAGGGCGCCGTCGACGTGCTGGGTGGCGGGAGCCGTCGACTGGGTGGGCACGGCGGCCTGGGCGGTGCCGCCCAGCACGAACTGGCCACCCGTGACGGCGCCCAGCGTGACGGCGCCGCCTCTGATCATCGACCGCCGGGAGAACTTGGCGCGGAGGTACTCGTGCTGCTCGGCCATGCTCATGCGCTCGGCCAGCTTCTCGGGTACGCCCATACGAGGAATGTCCATGGCGTCTGAAACTCGTCTCCACAAGCAACGTGGCGCAAGACACAGGATGGACAGGCTACGAACAGAACCCCATAAGAGATTCAACAGGGCGTTGCCCGGAATCGGGCAGAATTCTTGCTAAACCGATGTTCCGTACTCCAGGATCTACGGGTGCACGACGAACTTGTTGATCATCTGACGCGGTCCACGCCCCTGAGCCGGGGCGAGGCGCTGCGGGTGATACAGGACGTGCTCGCCTACTTCGACGAGACGGCCGGGGACTACGTCCGGCGCCGCCACCGCGAACTGCAGGCAGAAGGCCTGGTGAACGCGGAGATCTTCGAACGGATCGAGGCGGATCTGAAGTACAGGGCGGTCGCCCCGCCGGAGCTCACCCTCCGGCAGCTGCGCCGCATGGTCTACGGCTGAGGAATACGGAACACCTATATATGTGCGGAATTGTCGGATACATCGGTAAGCGTGACGTTGCTCCCCTGCTCCTGGAGGGGCTGCAGCGGCTGGAATACCGCGGCTACGACTCGGCGGGCATCGTCGTCACCTCCCCGAAGGCGGCCGGCCTGAAGATGGTCAAGGCCAAGGGCCGGGTCCGGGACCTGGAGGCCAAGGTACCGGCGCGCTTCAAGGGCACCACCGGTATCGCCCACACCCGCTGGGCCACCCACGGCGCGCCCTCCGACGTGAACGCCCACCCGCACATGTCCGCCGACCAGAAGGTCGCCCTCGTCCACAACGGCATCATCGACAACGCCGCCGACCTGCGCCGCAAGCTGGAGGCGGACGGTGTCGAGTTCCTCTCCGAGACCGACACCGAGGTCCTCGTCCACCTGATCGCCCGCTCCCAGGCGGAGACCCTGGAGGAGCGGGTCCGCCAGGCGCTGCGCCTGATCGAGGGCACCTACGGCATCGCCGTGATGCACGCCGACTTCCCCGAGCGCATCGTGGTGGCCCGCAACGGCTCCCCGGTCGTCCTCGGCATCGGCGACAAGGAGATGTTCGTCGCCTCCGACATCGCGGCCCTGGTGACCCACACCCGCCAGATAGTGACTCTGGACGACGGCGAGATGGCCACCCTCAAGGCCGACGACTTCCGGACATACACCACCGAGGGCACCCGGACGACGGCCGAGCCGACCACCGTGGAGTGGGAGGCCGAGTCGTACGACATGGGCGGCCACGACACCTACATGCACAAGGAGATCTCCGAGCAGCCCGACGCGGTCGACCGCGTGCTGCGCGGCCGGATCGACGACCGCTTCTCCACCGTGCACCTCGGCGGCCTCAACCTGGACGCCCGGGACGCGCGGGCCGTGCGCCGGGTGAAGATCCTCGGCTGCGGCACCTCGTACCACGCGGGCATGATCGGCGCCCAGATGATCGAGGAGCTGGCCCGGATCCCCGCGGACGCCGAGCCCGCCTCCGAGTTCCGCTACCGCAACCCGGTCGTCGACCCCGACACCCTGTACATCGCGGTCTCCCAGTCCGGTGAGACGTACGACGTCCTCGCCGCCGTCCAGGAGCTGAAGCGCAAGGGCGCGCGGGTGCTGGGCGTGGTGAACGTGGTCGGCTCGGCGATCGCCCGCGAGGCGGACGGCGGCATGTACGTGCACGCGGGCCCCGAGGTCTGCGTGGTCTCGACCAAGTGCTTCACCAACACGACGGTCGCCTTCGCACTCCTCGCCCTGCACCTGGGCCGCACCCGCGACCTCTCGGTCCGGGACGGCAAGCGGGTCATCGAGGGGCTGCGCAAGCTGCCCGCCCAGATCGCCGAGATCCTCGCCCAGGAGGCGGAGATCGAGAAGCTGGCGAAGGAGTACGCCGACGCCCGCTCGATGCTCTTCATCGGCCGCGTCCGGGGCTACCCGGTGGCCCGTGAGGCCTCCCTGAAGCTCAAGGAGGTCTCCTACATCCACGCGGAGGCCTACCCGGCGTCCGAGCTGAAGCACGGCCCGCTGGCCCTGATCGAGCCGGCCCTGCCCACGGTGGCGATCGTCCCCGACGACGACCTGCTGGAGAAGAACCGTGCGGCCCTGGAGGAGATCAAGGCCCGCAGCGGCAAGATCCTGGCGGTGGCCCACCAGCACCAGGAGAAGGCGGACCGCACGATCGTCGTCCCCAAGAACGAGGACGAACTCGACCCCATCCTGATGGGCATCCCCCTCCAACTCCTCGCGTACCACACGGCGAAGGCACTGGGCAGGGACATCGACAAGCCGCGGAACCTCGCCAAGTCGGTGACGGTGGAGTAGGACCGTTTGCTTGTGCGGGCCGGTGGGAACTGCGCGAGCAACCACAACGCACCCGCACGGGCCGGCGAAACCGAACGGACCCCCACGTGTGCCGTCAGGCCACGAAGGGGTCCGCTCATTGGATCGCCGGGGACGCCCAACTCCCCGGCGTCGGCTGCCATATCAGCCGGTGGCCGTCACCCCCCGGCCGGCAGCCCGCCTCGGAAGGACCGTCGGCCAGTGCGCGAGCGCGGCCGTCGCGACGTACCAGGCCACCGCCCCCGCCGCCACGGCGACCCAGCCGCCCACCTTGACCAGCGAGGAGCTGTCGGCGAAGTTCGCGACAGCGAGGAGCAGCATCGACAGGAACAGCAGCGCGTGCATGGCCTGTCCGAGCGTGTCGCCGCCCGCGAGGGTCAACGACAGTGCCACGAGGGCGAAGAGGAGCAGGAAGAGCCCGGCCGCGTTGGCCGAGGCGTTGCCGCCGGACGAGACGGCCCAGGTGAACCAGAGGGCACCGAGGGCCACGTAACCCGTGCCGTTCGCGGTGTCACGGTCACGGAAGGCCAGCAGGCCGACGAGGAAGAGGGCGACTCCGCCCACATAGTGGGCGACTGACACGGCGTCGGACGTGGTGACATCGTCGATCACGCCGGTGGTGCCGAGGCCGAACGCCAACAGGGTGATCCCCAGGGCGAGTCGGCCGGCCACGGTAGTGGTTCCGCTTCCCGCAGAGACGTCGTTGTCCACGGCGGGCTCCCTTCATGCTTTGTGCAGTTGTGCGCGGTGACCGGTATATGCCCTTCACAAGGGCACAAACACCTCTACGCACGAGTAGATTTACGCACGGCACAAAGGGAGCCGGACCGTACCCACGGCGCATCTCACCTGGGAGAACGGGGAGTTACGGAATGACAACGACGGGCCGCTTGGCCCGCTTGGCGAGCCTGCCCGCGACAGAGCCGAAGATCCGCCCGACGATCCCGTGGGTCGACCCCACGACGATCGCGTCGGCCTCGTACTCCCGCCCCACCTCTTCGAGTTCGTGGCAGATGTCACCGCCACGCTCGACGAGGATCCAGGGCACCTCCGACAGATAGTCGGCACAGGCGAGTTCGAGACCGAGCACCTCGGTGCGGTGGTCCGGCACGTCGACGAAGACGGGTGGCTCACAGCCGGCCCACACGGTGGTCGGCAGTCGGTTGGCGACGTGGACGATGATCAGCCCTGCGCGGGAGCGATGTGCCATCCCGATCGCATAGGCGAGAGCGCGCTCACTGGAGGTGGAGCCGTCGAAGCCGACGACCACTCCGTGTTTGAAGGCGGGATCGCAGGAAGTGCGTGGCTCTTCCGCCGCCAGCGCATCGGCCGCCGTGGGGTCGGCGACCGGCCGCTTGCGGTCCGCTGGATCGAAGAATTCGTGACCGGCCATGGCTGTCTCGGCGTTGTGATCCTTTGTGGGAGGGACGACAGTGTGCGGCGGAGCTGTGTCCGGGAAACATCTTCCCAACCCCATACCCCCAAGGGTACGGCGGCACGCCTCCTCAGCCCAGATCCCGCGCACTCTCCGTAGGGGACCGTCCCCGGAGTCGGTTAGGGGTTCCAGGGAGCATGCACGAGCCGCGCCCGTAACGCAATGGTTGCTGCCCCGTACAGGCGGTTTGCACAGGATTCGGACAGGAGCAGGGTCCACGCACGGTGACCGACCGCTCGAACACGCGTTGAACCCGGCGGCAGCACCATCAGGGGGCCGGCAGGAGCACAACACCGCCAGGGAGACCAGGGAGATACGCACATGTCCGGACCGCGCCCGAAACCCGACCCGCACTCCGCCCAGGACAGCGCGGGTGACGTCGTCCGCTGGGCCGCGTTCTCCTGTGTCCTCGTCCCCGTGGTGCTGCTCTGGTACGGCACCTCGCTGGCCGGCACCGCCGGCACCGCCCTCGGCCTCGCCGCCGTCACCGCCGTCTGCCGGTACCTGCTGCGCCGCTCGGAGCGCGGTAAGGCATCGCACGGAACACCCCGCAGAACATCCCACGGCACACACCGCGGAACACCGCACCGGGCACCCCACCGGGCACCCCGCGGAGCGGTCCGGGGAGGCGGACGTCACACCAGGGGCACTACACCGGTCGACTGACCGGTTTCCGCGCACGGGAACGCTTCTTTTCAGCCAACTTCCCGACCCTGTGCAAGCGGCACCCCGACCACCCCTCAACCCCCGTTCCACCTGCACGGAAAGGGTCCAGAGGACCCTCCGCACCCTACGCGGTTTGGCCACTGCCACGAGGCGTACTTCCCTGCACGGCCCGTGAGTGCAACGCTTCGTGATCGAATGCTTCACGCCAAGTTGTCATGTCGACAATCTACGGCGTGTCGAACTGGTCACCGCGACACCGCGGAAACCAGTAGATTCGATCTTGACGTCTTACGGCGGGGGACTCGTGCAGGACCGAGGGGAAACGTGCAGGAGCGACACAACCGAGGAGCCGCGACCACCGAGGGGGGCTTAGCAGGATGAGCCACGACTCCACTGCCGCGCCGGAAGCCGCGGCCCGGAAACTCTCCGGGCGACGCCGCAAGGAGATCGTCGCGGTGCTGCTGTTCAGCGGCGGCCCCATCTTCGAGAGTTCCATACCGCTGTCGGTGTTCGGCATAGACCGCCAGGACGCCGGAGTACCGCGCTACCGACTGCTGGTGTGCGGTGGCGAGGAAGGCCCGCTGCGGACCACAGGGGGCCTGGAACTCACCGCGCCGCATGGCCTGGAAGCGATCTCACGCGCCGGCACGGTCGTCGTACCGGCCTGGCGTTCGATCACCGCGCCACCGCCCGAAGAGGCGTTGGACGCGCTGCGCCGTGCCCATGAAGAAGGGGCCCGCATAGTCGGGCTGTGCACCGGCGCGTTCGTGCTGGCCGCCGCCGGACTGCTGGACGGCCGCCCGGCCACCACCCACTGGATGTACGCGCCGACGCTGGCCAAGCGCTATCCGTCGGTGCACGTCGACCCACGAGAACTCTTCGTGGACGACGGCGACGTCCTGACGTCCGCCGGTACGGCGGCCGGAATCGACCTCTGTCTCCACATCGTGCGGACGGACCACGGCAACGAGGCGGCCGGTGCGCTCGCCCGGCGCCTGGTGGTCCCGCCGCGCCGCTCTGGCGGTCAGGAGCGCTACCTCGATCGATCTTTACCAGAGGAGATCGGCGCCGACCCGCTCGCCGAGGTCGTCGCCTGGGCGCTGGAGCACCTTCACGAGCAGTTCGACGTGGAGACGCTGGCGGCTCGCGCGTACATGAGCCGTCGCACCTTCGACCGCCGCTTCCGCTCACTGACGGGCAGCGCCCCGCTCCAGTGGCTGATCACGCAGCGGGTCCTGCAGGCGCAGCGTCTCCTCGAAACGTCGGACTACTCGGTGGACGAGGTGGCGGGCCGCTGCGGCTTCCGCTCCCCCGTCGCCCTGCGCGGCCACTTCCGCCGCCAGCTGGGGTCGTCTCCGGCGGCGTACCGGGCGGCGTACCGGGCGAGGCGGCCGCAGGCCGAGCGTGCCGACGCGCCGGAACCGGCACCGATGCCCCCGACGGGCCCGCTGACGGTCCAGTACCCCGAGGGGGTACTCCCGATGCAGACCCGCAGGACAGCGGCGGTAGGCCTGTCGGCCAGCCTCCCGGGCCCCCGCACGGGCAGCTGACCCTCCCCCGCCCACCCGACACCCTCGGGTGGGCGGGCCCAGGCCCCTCGCCAACCCACCACCCGACTCGGCAGGACAAGAGGCGAGCCAGAAAACAAGAACACCCGGCTGCCACCACAGCCCGTCCGGCGGTCTGAGGACAACCACACTCCTGGGGTGGCAGCCCCGCAGGCGTCCGTGCCGTACCGGGGGCACCCAAACGCCGACGTCAGCTTTAGGGTGGTCGCATGAACGATCGCATGGTGTGGATCGACTGCGAGATGACCGGCCTCTCGCTGTCCGACGACGCGCTCATCGAGGTGGCCGCACTGGTCACCGACTCCGAGCTGAACGTGCTCGGCGAGGGCGTGGACATCGTCATCCGTCCGCCGGCCAAGGCACTGGAGACGATGCCGGAGGTGGTGCGGCAGATGCACACCTCGTCCGGCCTGCTCGACGAGCTGGCCGGCGGCACGACGCTCGCCGAGGCCGAGGAGCAGGTCCTGGCCTATGTACGGGAGCACGTGAAGGAGCCCGGCAAGGCCCCGCTGTGCGGCAACTCCGTCGGCACCGACCGCGGCTTCCTGTCCCGGGACATGCCAGGCCTGGAGGGATACCTCCACTACCGGATCGTGGACGTGTCCAGCGTCAAGGAGCTGGCCCGGCGCTGGTATCCGCGGGCGTACTTCAACAGCCCGGAGAAGAACGGCAACCACCGCGCCCTCGCCGACATCCGCGAGTCGATCGCCGAGCTGCGCTACTACCGCGAGGCCATCTTCGTACCCCAGCCCGGCCCGGACTCGGACACCGCGAAGACGATCGCGGCCAAGCACGTCCTGCCTGCGGAATAGGCGTTTGCAGGCCCCCGCGGGCACTCCCGTAAAGCCGTGCGCGAGCACCCCTTCGGACCCTGTACACTTTTTCTCGGCCGGTCGGAGAAACCACAGAATCACCGCCGGTCGTGGTGGGTGTAGCTCAGCTGGTAGAGCACCTGGTTGTGGTCCAGGATGTCGCGGGTTCGAGTCCCGTCACTCACCCTACGGGACAGGCCCGTGACCTGCGGAAACGTAGGTCACGGGCCTGTCTGCCGTTTGGCCACGGCCGAACCACCGCCCATCCACACGCGATTCGAGTCGTCCGGGAAGGAGCCACAGCCGTAAGTCCGCATAGAACCTCGCTAAACATATGCTCCCAGTCACACACTGTGTGCTTCTCGCACATCGATCCCCCGCTGAGTGACGGGTCCTGGATCAGTGCCATGAGTCCCGCCCATCAGGAGGGCAGCGGTACTGCGGATGCGGCGTAAGCCGTCGCGGCACTGACGACGAAGCCAGCCGGCAGTTGTTCCCGCGTCCATGCCCGTCCGTTCGTAGTCGAGAAGTGCCGCCGTGACCCGTCGGCGCCCGAACGCGTAGAGCGCGGGCTCGATGAACCAACGGCAGAAGCCGGGGTCGGGGCCAGAGACGGCTGCGGCCATCAACGGCGCGAAGAACTCCCCGGACAGGGTGACGGGTTCGAGTAGTGGCCGGCGCACCACATGAGCCAGGTGCGCGCGCCGGTCTTCCGGCACGCTCGCCGCGTTGTCGAGGGCCAGCAGCCGAGCCACCTGAGCCGCGGCCGACAGAACGTCGGTGCCTGCACCCTCCGCCGAAAGCGCCGACTAGCGGGAGGGGTGGCTGCAAGGTCAATCCATTCCTCAACTCCCGCTCCAGAGGAGGCAGATGACAGCACAGCTGAATTCTCCGCGCGTCCCCGCCGCCCTGTAGACACACCCCCGGCGGAGGAATCAGGAGCTTCGCGAACTCCTGCAAGCCGCGGCACCGATTCCAAAAATTCAGCATCCCGGCCAGCGCTACAGTCTTGACAACCGTGATTCCACAGAATGGCGGGGATCGACTGGCGACAGATGCTCGTGGAGCAGACCCGCGACGGGACGCAGCGCACGTGGTGGCTGCCGCGCGCTGTGGTCAGGCTGCTCGACGCGGCCGAGCACGCCGAAACGCGGTGGGTGCAAGCCGCGCGGACCTGCCGGGCAAGCGCAGCCGCCACCGAGCCGCCTTCCCGCCCCCGGCGGGCCCGAGACGCCGGCGGTCGGCAGACGACGAGGCCCGAGGGTCCCACCGCCTCACAGCGCCCGGACAACGGAGAACCGGAAGGCCAGCTGTACTCGGTACTCAGCAGGAAGCCCGGCACCTCCCGCAAGGTGGCCGGGCGAGCGTGCGCCGTCTGCCGCACCGCACCCGTCGCGGTCCTCGACCACTGCCACGAACACGGCTACGTCCGCGCCCCTGTCTGTCAGTCCTGCAACACGCCGGAACGCCCCGATCACCTGTACAGCAACGACATCCGCGTGGCGAACCGCTACAGCCGCCTTTTCCGCACCGACACCGACGACCGGCTCCGCCACTGGCACCGCTGCCCCGGCTGCCGCGCACGCACCACCCTGCCCCACCTCGCCGCATGGACCGCCCACACAGCGTGCCATCCACAACCAAAACGATATCTACTTCCGCCAGCCAATGCTATCGTTTTCGTGGCAGGAGCATTCGCGAAGGGACCATCCGCATGGCCAGAACCGTCATCGACCTCGACGAAGACATGGTCACCGAGGCCATGCGCATCTTCGGCACCAAGACCAAGGCAAAGGCTGTCCGCCTCGCTATGGAGGACGCCGTCAAAAGACACCTTCGGCAGGAGGGCTTCGACGCCATCGAGGCCGGTGAACTCGACTTCAGTGAGATCGTCGAGAACACCGGGCCCCGTAACGCAGACGGCTCCCTCAAGCACAACGGCGACCGAGACGGAGACCGGGCCGCCTGATGCAGGACCGCTACCTGGTCGACAAGTCCGCCCTGGCCCGCTGGACGAAGCCGAGCGTCAAGGCGGTACTCAAGCCCCTGCATGAGCGCTACCTCCTCACCGTGTGCCAGCCCACCGAGTACGAGATGATCCACTCTGCACGGGACAGCTCCGAGGCGGCCCGGATCAGCACCTGGCTCCATGCCTTCGACTACCTCCACGCCGACGACCACACCTTCGTCCGCGCCCTGGAAGTCCAGCGCCACGCTCTCAACGCCGGCTTCCACCGGGCACTGTCCCTCCCCGGCCTACTGATCGCCGCCACGGCAGAACTGCACCAGCGGACAGTCCTCCACTACGACGGCGACTTCGACATGATCGCCTCCCTCACCGGCCAACCCGCCGAATGGGTCGTACCGCCCGGCAGTGCCGACCATTGAGCAGGTCGAGGTCTTCCGCGTGACGCTCCATCCTCTCGACGCCGCCTACACGGTACGCAACGAGCACACCCGACAGCAGGAACAGGTCGGCACCCAGGCCCGGCGGGCCAAACAGCGGGCTCGCGAGAGCCACCTGGACCGCCTGGCCGAGAACACCGAGCGAGCCTGGCAGGACATCGCCCACCTGATCGCGCAGAAACAGACCGGCCCTCCGACGCCGCCGTCACGACCGGCCGGGCACCCCCCAGGAGTTGGCCCGGCGCCTGCACGACCTGCACGAGCAGCACCGCGGCAAGTCCTCACTGATGCTGCGCTTCACCGACGCCGGCCTGACAACCCGCTGAGGCGCGCTCAGATGTGGTCGCGTGGCCCCTCGGTCAGGAGGCAGAGCGCGGCGAGGGCGGCCGAGCAGCCAGTCGTCCAGCCTCAGCAAATCCGGATCCCCTCATCCGGCAGGCGGCGCGCGAGGGCACGTGCGGAAACGCGAGTCAGAGGCCTTTCGGTTTCCCGGCTTGGCCAAACGGCGGCGAAGGCCGGCAGTTGACCGATGGTCATCCGGTCCTGGGAGATGTCCCGGCCGGGGTTCAGCAGGGGCTGCGCCAGCGGCCCAGGGCGAGCTGTTTGCGCATGGAGTCGAGGCCGAGGCGCTTGGCGATCGGGCAGAACGTGCGCTTGGGCACGCTGTACTCCACGTGGAAGACGGCCTTGTCCGCCTTGATGAAGGGACTCAGCGACGGGCATTCGTGAAACTCCGCGCATTGCTCGTTGACCGCGAAATCGAAGTCACGGACCAGGTCGGGGATCTGTTCCAGGTCGTTCTTGAGGCCGACGGCCATGCCCCGTTCGTGGACGAGGTCCGCGATCATGCGGTTGTAGGCGAGCTGGTCGGCGGCGGTCAGCGGGAAGCCGGTGTCGTTGGTGTAGGCGTCCGCGAGGTCGGGCTCGACGGCGTCGAAGCCTTTCGCGCGGCACATGTCGAAACGTGCGGCCATGATGGGGCGCAGCAGCGAGCGGCGGCGGATGTCGAGCCAGCGCTCGCCGTTCCAGCCGTCGGAGCGGCCCAGGACGGAGGCGGGGAAGGCCTTGCGGTCGGGGCGGAAGGACTCCCAGGCCCCGGCGTTGATGTAGCAGATGACCTTACGGCCGCTGCTGTGGAGGCGTCGCACGACGGCGGCGCTGTTCGTGAAACCGTCGATGTCGTAGACGGGGACGGCTACGCGGGTGTCGACGCGGCCGCTGAGCTGCCACTGCCAGGCCGTGCCGGGGCGCGGTTGCCAGCGTGCGGCCGACGGGTGTTCGCCGGGGATCCGGTCGAGGGTGCGGTCCGGGACGGTGACGCACCCGGTGAGCAGCCCGGTGAGCACTGCCGTGAACAACAGGGACACGGCTGACAGCAGAAGTGGCGGGCGGATTGCGAACCTCATGTGGTTCCCCTCCTCACGGCGGGGGGCAGGGCGGCCCAGGGATTCGCGCCCGCACCCGGTACCGCGCAGTGGACGCCGGCGCGGCGGATCCGTGCGGTGCGGGCGGCGAGGCCGCACAGGCCGTCGGGGATGCCGTGGATCAGATGACAGAAGCGGGCCGGGGGGTGCGCCGCGGTCCAGGAGGGCGCGGCCGAGGTGAGGTAGGTCTGCCAGTCCCCTTCGAAGGTGACCAGCAGATCGGCGATGGCGGCGTAGCCGGGGTCAGGGTGGATTCCGGGGTTGAGCGTGACGGTGCGGGCGCCGTGGTCGCGGGCCTCGTCGGCCAGCGCGCGGTAGTACGGCAGCAGGCCGGTTTCGGCGCCGGCCTGATCGAGAAAGACGCCGTCGGTCCCGTACCAGCTGATGTGGTGGCGCAGCTCGTGGAGCACCGTCTGGTGGGGACGGGTGCCGTAGGCGGTGTCGAGGTATCCGAGGACGCGTATGCCCGCCGCACGCAGAGCTCCGGCGGCGGCGGCGAAGGCCGGGTCGCGGGTCGCGCCGGGGCCGTCGGCGACGTTGAGGACGACTCCGTACAGCCGCGACGGGACCCGCGTCAGAGCCTGCCACGCCCCCGGGTCCACAGCGGGGTGGACGTACAGCGGAACAAGCAGCCGGCCGTGTGTCATGCCGGGGGCGGGGTCGGGGGCGTGCCGGTGCGCGAGGTCCACAGGTCGGCGAGCGAGGTGGCGAGGGTGTGTTCGGGGTGCCAGCCCAGAGCCGCGGCGGCAGCCGTGATGTCCGCCTGCTGCCAGGAGACGGCTGACGAGCGCTGGGAACCGGTGCCGTTCTCGTCGATCCGGCCGTGGAATCCGCTGATCCGGGCCAGGCCTTCCGCTACCTTGCGGACCCGGGTGGCGCTGCCGCCGGCGATGTTGAGGATGCGGGGCAGCGGGCCGGGGGCGGTGGTGGCGAGGACGGCGGCACGGGCCACGTCCCGTGCGTCGACGAAGTCGCGGTACGCGGACAGGTCACCTACCCGCACCGCGCCGTCCGGCCCGGCGCGCAGCAGTTCGTCGGCGAGCCGGCCGGGCAGGCTGGTGCCGGGCGAGCCCGGCCCGAGGGGGTTGAACACCCGTAGGACGACGGCGTCCAGTGCGGCCTCGGCGACGGTCAGCGAACCCGCCAGTTTGGTGGCCCCGTACGCGCCCTGCGGGCAGGTGGCGGAGTCCTCGCCGAGCGGCTGCCCGGCGTTCGCGCCGTACTCGCCCGCGGATCCGAGATGGACCAGGCGTACCGGGAGGTCGGCCGCGGTCAGGGCCTCGCACAGCAGGGCGGGACCCCGGGCGTTGGTCTCCGCCAGCAGAAGCGGGCCGCCTCCGACGGCGCCGGCGCAGTTGACGACGGCGTCCGGGGCCAGCGCGTGCAGGTCGGCGGCGAGAGCGGGGACGGTGGCGGTGGTGAGGTCGACCCGCAGGTCGGCGCCCGGGGAGCGGCCGGCGCGGAGCACCCGGACGCCGGAGAGGGCGCGCAGCTGCTCCGTGATGTGCCGGCCCAGGAACCCGGTGGAGCCCAGGACGAGGACGCGCATCAGGTCACGCTCCCTTCAGCAGCAGGTCGCGATGGGTGGTGAACTCGGCGTTCGCACGGTCGTAGTCGTCCGGGCGGCCGATGTCCAGCCAGTAGCCGTCGAACTCGTGGGCGGCCGGAGGGGTGCCGTCGCGGAGCAGGTCGAGGACGAGTTCGTCGAAGCCGAGCGGCAGGCCGGGGGTGTAGCCGTCCAGGGTGGACCGGGAGAGCCCGTAGACGCCCATGGACACCCGGTAGTCCAGGGTCGGCTTCTCGGTGAAGCCGACGACCTGCTTGCTGTCGGTGGTGAGGACGCCGAAGTCGATCCTGACCTTGCGGCAGTAGGTGGCGATGGTCAGCGGCGCGCCGCCGGCCTGATGACCGCGCAGGACGGCGCCGAAGTCCAGGTCGGTGAGGATGTCGCCGTTCATGACCAGGAAGTGCTCCGGCAGCCGGCCGAGCATGGTCAGCAGCGGGCCCATGGTGCCCAGCGGGCTGTCCTCGGTCGAGTAGTCGACGCGCACGCCCCATTGGGAGCCGTCACCGACGTAGGCGCGGATGATGTGGCCGAGGTGGCCGATGGCGATGGTGCAGCTGGTGAATCCCGAGTTGACGAGCTGCCGCATCACGATCTCCAGGATGGCGTGCTGATCGCCGATGGGGACGAGCGGCTTGGGCAGGGCGGTGGTGTACGGGCGCAGCCGGACACCCTTGCCTCCGGCCAGAATGACTGCGTGCATGGCGGACTCCGTTGTCGGTCGGTGGCCGATGGCCTGGGACGAGTCGTCAGACGTTGTTGACGAGGCGTCAGACGTTGTAGATGGCGGTCTTGTAGCGGGCCAGGTTCGCCGGGTCGGAGAAGAACCGGACGGTCTGCTCCAACCCCTCCTGGAGGCTGTGGGCCGGTGCCCAGCCGGTCGCGGCGCGCAGCCGGGAGGCGTCGCAGACCAGCCTCATCACCTCGGACGCGGCGGGCCGGATGCGCTGCGCGTCCTCGCGGACCTCGAGCTCGGCCCCCATGAGCTTGCCGACCAGCGTCACCAGGTCGCCGACCGAGATCTCGCCGCCTGTACCGGCGTTGAACGTCCTGCCGACGACCGCCTCGGCGGGAGCGGTGCCCACCGCGAGGAACGCCTGGGCGGTGTCCTTGACGAACATGAAGTCCCGGGTGGGCCGCAGGTCGCCCAGGGCGATGGTCCGTTCTCCGGCCGCCACCTGTCCGATGACGGTCGGGATCACCGCCCGCATGGACTGGCGCGGCCCGAAGGTGTTGAACGGCCGCAGGGTGGCCACCGGGATGCCGAAGCTGGCGTAGTAGCCGTCGGCCAGCCGGTCGCCGCCCGCCTTTGAGGCGGAGTACGGGGACTGGGTGTTGATCGGGTGGTCCTCGGTGATGGGGACGGTCTGCGCGGTGCCGTACGTCTCGCTGGTGGAGGTGTGCACCATCCTGGGGATGCCGAGCCGGCGTACGGCTTCCAGCACGTTGAGCGTCCCGGTGACATTGGTGGCCACGTAGCTGTGCGGTGCCTGGTAGGAGTACGGGATCGCGATCAGCGCGGCCAGGTGGTAGACCGCCTCGGTGCCGGTGAGCAGGTGCTGCACGGACCCGGCGTCGCGTACGTCGCCGAGGACGACCTCCACACTGTCCATCACGTCCTGCGGCAAGGTCTCCAGCCAGCCGTACGACGAGAACGAGTTGTACTGGGCCATGGCGCGTACCCGGTGTCCTGATGCGACGAGCGCCTCCACCAGGTGCGAGCCGATGAATCCCTCGGCACCGGTCACTGCGACGGTCGTGGGAGCGGACGAGGTCACGGATCTGTCTCCTCTATATATGGATCTGAATCTGAATCGGTGAGGCCAGGGCGTCGGGGCGTCATGAGGTCACGGGGGCACGGGGCGCCGGGATCCGGTCAGCGGTGGGCCGTGGTCCGGCCCATCCGGGTGCACGCGACCGCCAGCAGCACCGCCGTCGCGCAGCCGCAGGCCGCCAACTCGGCGGTCGCCGGGCTGAGCAGAGCCGGTCCCCGGCCGGTCCCGCCCGACAGGGCCGCCTCCGCCACGGCGGCGGCGAGGCAGGCCACGGCGGACGGCCAGGCGATTCCGGCCGCCTGCAGCAGCAGGGCGACCCAGAGCGCCGCGCCGAGGGCGAGCAGCGGCAGCGGTGGCACCCCGGTGACCAGTGCCGGGGCGGCGAGCACCGCGAGGTACTCGGTGAGGCACAGGGCGAGCACGCCGGCCGCCCGGAGCCGGAAGCCCCGAGGGGTCCGGCTGTGCCGCAGGGCGGTGCGGGTCAGGCTCCGGTAGCGGTAGAGCAACCACTCGGCCACGCCCATGCTCAGCGTCAGCACGACGGCGGCCGGCCTGCCCGCCGCCGGGGCCATCAGCGTCAGCGCCCCGCCGGCGAGGCCGAACAGCCCGTACGGGACGGAGGCGGTGAGCTTGGCCGTGCCCGGTACCGAGGAACTCGTGGTGCGCAGCGACCGTACGATCTCCCGTACCGCCGACAGCACCGAAGCCGCGACGGTGGCCAGCAGCAGCACGGCGACCGGCACCGGGCCGGGGCGCCACAGCGGTACGCAGGCCGCCCCGGCCGCCGTCGGTACGAGCGCGATCAGCAGGTGCTGTTCGCGTCCCAGCACGAGCAGTACCGTGGCCGCCGCCAGATAGAGCGCCTCTCCCGCCGCGAAGGCCGGGACGGCGCCCGCCCCCGAGACGGCCAGTGCGGTCACCGCCGCTGCCGTCACCCCGGCCGGGGCCCCGAACAGCAGGCACCGCGCGGCTGCCCGCCGGCCTCCCGCGGCGAGCCGTACGTAGGCGCGGTGGGCCAGTGCCTGGTTCCAGGCCCAGGCCACGAGTGCCGAGGCGGCGAGCCCGGTGACCCGGCCGGGCAGCAGTCCTGCGCCCAGCAGGTAGGCCAGCCCCGGCAGGCCGAACAGCATCCCGCGCAGCAGGCACTGCCACGGGCTGGTCCGCCACGGGTCGGGCCCCGGTCCGGGGTCCGGGAACCGGCGCGGCACCCGGGCGTACAGCTCCTCCGCGACGGCGAACAGGTCCCGTCGCGCGTAGCGGGTGGTGATCTGTTCGTGCGTCAGCCCGTCGGACTCCAGCACCGCGGCGATCTCGTCGGGGTGAACGGCGGCCCCGCACACGTCCGCCAGCCGTTCGGCGAGCCCGTCGAGCGGGTCGTCGGCCCAGGTCGGTCGCTGCGGCGGGGTCGGCAGGCGCAGCAATGAGGTTCGGTCGTCGCCCGGCCGGCTCACCACTCACCTCCGGCCCGTCGGGCGTGCGGCGCCGGGCCCTCGGCCAGGCGCGTCCGCGTCTCGGAAAGGCGCGTCCGGTCCTCGCCCGCTGCCAGCGCGCCGTAGATCTCCCGGAACGAGTCGATGGTGTGCCGGAGGGTGAACTGTTCGATCACCCTCAGTCGCGCGGCCTCGCCCATCCGGGCCCGGCGGGCGGGTGCGCGCAGCAGTTCCAGG
This sequence comes from Streptomyces sp. NPDC048254, assembly GCF_043201895.1. Classification (NCBI taxonomy): domain Bacteria; kingdom Bacillati; phylum Actinomycetota; class Actinomycetes; order Kitasatosporales; family Streptomycetaceae; genus Streptomyces; species Streptomyces sp. NPDC048254. The sequence continues at coordinate 290,633 of NZ_JBICZJ010000001.1, read as the reverse complement.
GCTGCCCGTGCCATCGCCTCCGGTTCGCGCGGCGGTACGACGAGTCCGGCGTCGCCCACTGCCTCGCGGACCCCGCCGACGTCGGTGGAGACGGTGGCCCGGCCGCACGACATGGCCTCGATGAGGGTGAAGGGGAAGCCCTCGCTGATGCTGGAGAGCATGACCACGGTGCCCGCCGCGTAGGCGTCGCGGATGTCCTCCACCCGGCCCTCGAAGGCCACCGCTTCGGCGATGCCCAGGTCCCGGCCGAGAGCCTGGCAGCGTTCCCGGTAGGCCTGGCCGCCGCTGGGTGTGCCGCCGAACAGCCGCAACCGCACCTGGGGCATCTCCCGGCGTACCAGGGCGAAGGCCCGGATCAGCGTTTCCAGGTCCTTGATGGGATCGACCCGCCCCGCCCAGGCCAGCGTGGGGGTCTCCGGTTCCGGACCGGCGGGAGGAAAGGCCCCGGGGTCCACACCGTTGTAGACGGTACGGATCTTGTCGGGAGCGGTGCCGCCCCGTTCCTCCCAGCGTCGGTTGTAGTGGCTTCCCGGCGTGATGAGCGCGGCGCGGGCGTAGGTCTCCTGTGCCAGCAGCCGGAAGAAGCCGAGCAGCAGTGCCTTCACCGGCCAGTGGTATCCGCCGGCGCCGTAACCGAGGTAGCGCTCACGCAGGTAGACGCCGTGTTCGGTGAGCAGCAGGGGCGTGCCGTGCAGGTGCCGGGCCAGCAGTCCGGGGAGGGCCGCCAGTCCGCCGCTGACGGCGTGGGTGATGCCGTGCCTGGGCGGGGCGGCCGCCAGTGGGCGCAGGGCGTGCTCCAGCAGGTCGGTCGCGGTCAGTACGTCGTGCATGGTCGGCCGGGCGGCGTGGGTGGGTATGTGCGGGCGGTTCCAGACGGCGGCCAGGGTGCGTATCGCGGCCTCGGTGCGCAGCGCCGCCGTCAGTTCCCCGTTCCGGGCCCGTGCCGCGAGGCCGTACAGCCCTTCGGAGAAGCGCTCCAGGGTGCTGGGGCCGGGATCGAGGCCGGGATCCAGGAGGGCCAGCAGGAACATCTCGTAGGTGTCGAGGAAGTCCCGCAGCCGCCGGCCGCGCGGTGCGCGGCCGGTCGGCGTCGGTCCCCAGGTGGGTATGGAGACCACCTTGCTGACGTGCGGGGGTGTTTCCCAGGTGAGGGGCTCGCGGCCGTCACTGGTGACCGCGAGTATCTGGAAGTCCACGTCGGGTATGCCGTGGACCAGCTGATCGCACCAGACACTCACTCCGCCGTGGCTGTGCGGGTAGGTGCCCTCGGTGAGCATCGTGACGCGGGTCGCGCCGGTGTTGAGGGCCGCGATGGCCCTGGCCGTGCCGGACGGCGGTATGTCCCTGAATGCCGGCATGGTGCGGTCGGTCCCTGTCAAGGTCCCCGTATCCCCGTATCCCCGTGTCCCGTAGTGCCCGTTGGGCCCGCCGGGACGGTTGTGCCCGTCGTGCAGGTCGTGCCCGTCGATCACAGTCAGCGCTTGCGGCGGACGGTGTCACCGGGGCCTGCCGGGACCGGGCTGGCCACACCACTGGGCACACGCAGCGCGGGCGCCGGTGCGGCTGCCTTCGCGGTACCGGTGGCGGTGGGGGCCGCGGGTGTGGCCTGCGTGGTCAGTTGCAGGGTGATCGAGGCCTGCAGCACGCCGGGGGTGGTCCAGCCGGACAGCTGCCCGGCGTAGGCGGTGCCGAAGGCGGTGCTGCCGAGCAGCTGCTTCTGGGTGGTGCCGGCGGGCATGGTCGCGCTGGTCTGGGTGCCGCTGGGCGAGCCGATGGTGACCGTGTTGCCGATCCGGTAGGCGGTGACCTGGTTGTTCTTCACCGCGGCGGCCCAGGCGGCGCGGTCCTTCAGCTCGGTCCCGATGTCCTTCAGCCGCAGGTTGACCAGCGGGGTGTTGGCGGCGTAGAGGCTGGTGTAGTCGCCCAGGATCTTGTCCAGCACCGGGTAGGCGATGCGGTCCTCGGCGAGGTTCGACTGGTGCATGTACACCGGCCGGGGGTCGTTGGAAAGCGCGTGCCCGAGGGCGATGCGGCTCTCCAGCGGGACGATGTACGACGTGTAGCCGGTCTGGGGGTCCAGCGGGGCGCTCAGGCAGGTGGTGGTCGAGGAGCCCTCGCAGATGCCGCTGCCGCCGTCGGCCTTGCTGGTGTAGACGAAGTTGTACTCGTCCACTTCCTCGGTCGCGTGGCCCGCGTTGTAGTAGACGTTCATCGGGAAGCGCGGCACGGTGAGGGCGGAGCCGATCTGGCGCTGCTGCGGGTCCCGGGAATTATCGCTGGCCAGCCACTTCACCCCGGTGGAGTTCAGGGATGGAGCCAGGTTGGGGTTGTCGTCGGGCTGCTGCGGCAGCACCTTCATCCCGGAGTGCTCACCGGTGACCAGTTCCGTGTTGTCGAGGGCGAGGCCCTTGCCGCCCGCCCAGGTACGGTTCTGGGTGATCTGCGAGGTGATGTCGGCCTGGCTGACCCACTGGATCTTTCCGCTCGCGTCGGTGGAGCACTTCCACGGCACCACGCTGACGTCCTGGACGCAGCCCAGGAACGGGTGCTGGTAGGTGTGGTTGACCCAGCGGAAGGCGCTCTTGTCGGCGATGAGCCGGTCCGCCGTCGGGTCGGCACCACCGTGTTCCGCCTTGTAGTCCTCGCTGCCGCCGCCGTTGAACACCATGTCCAGAGTGAGTCCGTGGTCGGCGGACCACTGCTTGGCGTACTGGGCGTCCGCCGCCGTCATCCGGATCGGGTCGGGGGTGGCGCCACCGCCCGGGGTGCAGTCCACGTCACCGGGGGTGCAGTTGAGCGAGGTGTTCCACCGGTCGTCGCCGAGGAAGACATCGTCGACGTGGACCGCGAAGTAGTTGCGGTCGGCGCCCAGGTGGATGCCCTGGGTCAGCCACTCGACGATGCCGCGGGCGAGCAGCCGGTACTGCTGCTGGTACTGGTTGTAGACGAAGTTGACGACCAGTTCCCGGCGCCCGTCGTGGGCGTACTCGCCGACCAGCGAGCCGCGCGCGGAGCTGCCCGGGATCGGGGCGTCCACATAGCTGGTGAACGTGGCCCCGGCCTGCTGCTGGGCGAGCGGCACGGCCAGATAGCCGTAGCTCTCGGACACGTCTGGCGCGTTGTCCTCGAAGGGGACGTTCCCGCCGAGGTAGCCGAAGGGTCCGGCCTTCCCGGCGGACGTCACCTGGGCGGTGGTGCCGTCGAGCGAGCCGATGTACCCGGGCGCCTGCGCGTAGTTCAGCCCGACCTCGGGCCTGGCGTAGGTGTAGGCGTCGGCCTGTCGGATGCCGAAGGTCTGCTCGAAGGTCGCCAGGGCCGCCATCTCGGCGGAGCCGGCTCCGAACGGGTTGTCGTTCGGCAGCACGACGGCCTGGTACTTGGCCCTGGGACGGCCGCTGACGGTATCGCTGAGGAAGGCGGCGTTGATCTGCGGGCGACCGCTGTCGGCCAGGTTGACCCTGGTGTACGGGGTACCTGCCGACTCGAGTTCGGCGGTGATGGCCCCGGTGGCCGGACCCCCGTCGTCGACGACGAGCACCTTCAGGTCGATCCTCGGCTCCAGCGTGGCTGCTTTCGCCGCTATGGGCGACGTGACGAGCGCGAGCGCGGCAGCGCTGCCGCACACACCGGATTTCAACAGCATGCGACGCATGATGAACTCCCCCCAGCGCCGCGGGTCAGCGCGGCGAGGCATAACAGTGGACCAGATACGGATCAGATACAGATCAGACAGTGATAGAAATTGCGCAGGCTTGCTTACTTGCGGGCACGACCGTGCCGGCAGTGAATACAACCGCGTATGCGTGAACCCCCCGATCCCCGCGCCCCCCATCGCCCAGAGGTATATCACCTCCCGGCCTGCCGTCGAGGCTTATCGCCTGTTACATCGGAGACGTACCTGAGCCGATCCGGCGGAATCACGGAGTGTGCGATTATGCCCCGCCGCGCGCGTGAACGATCAAGAATATACGCAGGTCAGGACGCTCATTCGGCACGCAATCGAAGCACCGGCAAAAGCGCCGGAACCCCACCCGGGACTTCGCCCACCGGCCACTAATAGGATCACCCGATGGTGCGATTCCAACGAGACGACCGTACGGATTATCCGCGCATCCGCTAAACGACTCTGCGCACCCCATCGACGGCGACCCGCCGGACCGGCCGGCCGGAGGCCGGCTCGCCGACGACGCCCGAAAGCGAATGCCGCACAGTGTCATGCGGCGTGAACGCCCGTCACCCGCATTCCGGGATTTGCCCACGTATACAGCAAAGGCTTCCCGACCGCCCCGGCTCTCCCGCCGTTCTCCCACCCCGCTCTCCCGTGCCGCCCGCCGGCAGGCCACCGGGCCCGCGTCCTGGACAGCGCCCGTACGTTGTTCGCCGAGCGCGGCTTCGAGCGGACCACCGTCCGGGCCGTGGCCGCCGCCGCACAGGTGGACCCAGCGCTGGTCATGCGGCACTTCGGCAGCAAGCGCGAGCTGTTCACCGAGGCCGTCCAGGCGGGCCCCGCCCAACCGGCGGACGCCGGCACCGGCACTCTCGTCGACCGCGTCTGCGGACCACCCTCGACATCAAGCTCGGCCGCCTGCCCGAGGGCACGCTCGCGACCCCGCGTTCGATGCTCACCGACCCGGACGCGGCCGAACACGCCCGCAGGGCCAGGGGCCGGCAGATCGAGTCGATCGCCACGGCCCTCCCCGAGAGGGCGGACGAGAACGCCGAGGACGCCGAGTTGCGCGCGGCCCTCGTCGTCACCGCCCTGGTCGGCGTCACCATCGGTCACCAACTCCTCGCGCTGCCCGTGCTGCGCGACGCGCCTCCCGAACGCATCGCCGCGCTCCTGCGCCCGGCCCTCACGTCACTGACGGAACCCTCACCGCCGGAGGAGACCGACCGCCAGGCCGCCCGGGTGCACATGAGAGGTCTGGACAAGACCTAGCGAGTGATCGCCATCACCACGTAAAGCCCCCCGAGAACCGCGGCCGCGCAGACAACGGCCAGGGCGATCAGCGCGCAGCCCAGCGCTCCCGCGGTTCCGGCGATCACCGCCCAGCCGAACCGCGTTGCCCGTGCGGACCTCCGGACCGCATCCCGGTAGTCGCTGTCGTCGTACCAGTCGCGATCGGTCACGGCCACCCCCTGCTGGACTCCGAACAATGTGGCCGTCTCGGCCCGAACCGACAGCGGCCCGCGGACCAGGGCGTGCTCGTCCGGACAGATCCTACGAGGAGGCGCGGGTCACCAGTTCCGTCGGCAGCAGCGCGTGCCGGCGCTCCAGGCCCCGGGACACGGCCGGGCGGCGGTCGGCGATCTCCGCGAGGAGGAGGTCGATCATCGCGCGGCCCATCTCCTCGATGGGCTGGCGGACGCTGGTGAGCGGCGGGTCCATGTGGCGGGCGATGGCCGAGTCGTCGTACCCGACCAGCGCCACGTCGTCGGGGATACGGCGGCCCAGTTCGCGCAGCACCTGGCGGGCGCCCGCCGCCATCACGTCCGAGCCGGCGAAGACGGCGTCCAGGTCGGGACGCCGCTCCAGCAGCAGGGTCATGGCCCGGCGGCCGCCCTCCTCGGTGAAGTCGCCCGGGACGACGAGGAGTTCGTCCACCTCCCGGCCCGCGTCCCGCAGGGCGTCGCGGTAGCCGTCGACGCGGCACTGGGCGCCGTACACGTCCAGGCGGCCGGTGATGTGCGCGATCGTCCGGCGGCCGCCGGCCAGCAGGTGCTCGACGGCGGAGCGCCCGCCGCCGTAGTTGTCGGAGTCGACGGAGGTCAGCGTCTCGGCGGCGGAGCGCGGGCCGCTGATCACGGCGGGGATCTCCAGCTGGGCGAGGAGGTCGGGCAACGGGTCGTCGGCGTGCACGGACACAAGGAGGACGCCGTCGACGCGATGGGCCGCGAGGTAGTGGGCGAGCCGTTCCCGCTCCCGGTCGCTGCCGGCGAAGATCAGCAGCAACTGCATCTCGGTTTCGGAGAGTTCGGCGCCGACACCGCGGAGCATGTCCGAGAAGTACGGTTCCGCGAAGAACCGGGTCTCCGGCTCGGGGACGACCAGGGCGATGGCGTCGGTACGGTTGGCCGCGAGGGCCCGGGCGGCGGTGTTCGGCACATAGCCGAGTTCGGCGACCGCGGCCTCCACGGCGGCCCGAGTGGCGTCGCTGACCCGGGGCGAGCCGTTGATCACCCGCGACACGGTTCCCCGCCCCACCCCGGCTCGGGCGGCGACCTCTTCGAGGGTGGGCCGACCACCACTACGCCCCCGCGCTCCGTGGGTTGCCATGGGCCCCGCCCTTCCGCCGACGTTCAACTCGCTGGCCTGGAATCTAACAGTGCTGTCCGCCGGCACGGTCGCCGCTGTTTTGTCATGACTTATTCCACTGCACAGTCACCCGCCGGAGTTAGCTAACAGGCGGATAACTGAAGCCCGTTCGCCGCGCCCGCTCCCTTGACACCCCGCTCCGAACCGACGACTCTTCAACACATCACCGGTGGGAGCGCTCCCACAGTACCTGACTCATACACATCCCGCACGTTCCCCGCCCGAGCCGCAGCGAGAAACACACGGGCCCAACAGTGCAGTTGGCCGGGGGGTCGGCACGTCAGGGCAACAGGAGGACGTAATGCGAGCACGTACCCGATCCGCCTCCCGCAAGGCGGTCATCCTCGCGGCCGTCGTGTCGCTGGGCGGAGCGTTGCTGGCCGGCTGTGCCGACGACAGTGGTGGCGGCAGTGACGACACCAGCGGCGGCGGCAAGGGCAAGACGACGATCACGCTCGGTCTGTTCGGCACGTTCGGCTTCAAGGAGGCCGGGCTCTACAAGGAGTACGAGAAGCTCCACCCGAACATCACCATCAAGGACACCTCGGTCGAGCAGAACGCGAACTACTACCCGGCGCTGGTCAACCACCTGACCACCAACAGCGGCCTGATGGACATCCAGGCCGTCGAGGTCAGCAACATCGCCGAGGTCACCAGCACCTTCGCCGACAAGCTGGAGGACCTGTCCAAGGTCAGCGGCGTCTCGGAGAGCAACTGGCTGGACTGGAAGTGGAAGCAGGCCACGACCAGCGGCGGCCAGACCATCGGGCTCGGCACCGACGTCGGCCCGCTCGCCATCTGCTACCGCAAGGACCTCTTCCAGAAGGCCGGTCTGCCCACCGACCGCGACGCGGTGGGCAAGCTCTGGGCGGGCAGCTGGGACAAGTTCGTCCAGGTCGGCGAGAACTACAAGAAGAAGGCGCCCTCCGGAACCACCTTCATGGACTCCCCCGGTGGTCTCCTGAACGCGATCCTGTCCAGTGAGAGCACCAAGTTCTACGACTCCTCCGGCAAGATCATCTACAAGACGAACCCGGCCGTGAAGACCGCGTTCGACCAGACCGCGAAGGCCGCGCAGGACGGGCTGGTCCAGGCGCAGACCCAGTTCCAGCCGTCGTGGAACACCACAATCGCCAAAAGCAAGTTCGCGGCGATGTCCTGCCCGCCGTGGATGCTCGGCTACATCAAGGGCCAGTCGAAGGCGGACGCGGCCGGCAAGTGGGACGTGGCCCAGGCGCCGAAGGCCGGCAACTGGGGCGGCTCCTTCCTGACCGTGCCCAAGAGCGGCAAGAACGTCACGGAGGCCGAGAAGCTGGTCGCCTGGCTGACCGCGCCCGAACAGCAGGCCAAGCTCTTCAGCGTGCAGGGCTCCTTCCCGAGCGCGCCGTCGACGTACACCTCGGCGGCGGTGACCGGCGCCAAGAACGACATGACCGGTGACGCCCCGATCGGCACGATCTTCGCCGCGGCCGCCAAGAGCAGCCCGGTGCAGGTCATCGGCGCGAAGGACCAGATCATCCAGGACAGTCTGACCAACAACGGCGTCATCTTGGTGACCAAGGGCAAGTCCCCTGAGGAGGCCTGGACCACGGCCACCAAGACGATCGACAACAGCCTGGACAATTGAGCCCTCCCCCTGCCGAAGCAAGGGGATTCCTGGCTCACGCCGCTCGGCCGCTCAGCAAGCGAGCGAGTCTTACGCGATCAACACCAGCCGGGTTGGAACCAGCCCGGTTCACATCGAGATCAAGGATCCAGCCGCATGCCTGGTTCTCGCAGCGCATCGAGCACAGTTCACCCGATCGTGTGGACGGCGCCCGGACTCCGGCCAGAAGGTCGGCGCCTCCCCGGAGGCCTCAGGTGACCGGAACGGCGCCTCAGCACGACATCGCCGCGCCCCCCGAAAAGGAGGGGGGCGCGGCCCCGGTCCACCCGCCCGCCGCTCCCACGGAGGCGGAGCTGCGGCGCCGCACCCGTCTCTCGCGCCGCTGGCAGCGGGACATCAAGTGGAGCCCGTACGGCTTCATCTCGCCGTTCTTCCTGCTCTTCGTCGCCTTCGGGCTCTTCCCGCTGATCTACACGGGCTGGGCCTCGCTGCACACGGTGGAGCTGACCGCGCCCACCGACATGCAGTGGGCCGGGCTGCACAACTACACCCGGATCTTCGGCGACGACTTCTTCTGGAACGCGGCCCGGAACACCCTGACCATCGGGATCATCTCGACGGTTCCGCAGCTGCTGATGGCGATGGGGCTCGCCCACATCCTCAACTACCGGCTGCGCGCCTCGATCTTCTACCGGGTCGTGATGCTGGCGCCGTACGCCACGTCGATCGCGGCCGCCTCGCTGGTCTTCGTGCTGCTGTTCGGCCGCGACTACGGCATGATCAACTGGGCGCTGCACTTCTTCGGCGTCGGCCACATCGACTGGCAGAACGACAAGTGGCCGTCCCAGATAGCGGTGTCGACGATCGTGATCTGGCGCTGGACCGGCTACAACGCGCTGATCTACCTGGCCGCGATGCAGGCGATCCCGCAGGACCTGTACGAGTCGGCGGCCCTGGACGGCGCCTCGCGCTGGCAGCAGTTCTTCCATGTGACGCTGCCGCAGCTGCGCCCGACGATCCTGTTCACCTGTGTCGTCTCCACCATCGGGGCAAGCCAGGTGTTCGGCGAGCCGCTGATCTTCGACGCGAACAAGGGGGCGTCGGGCGGTGCGGAGCACCAGTTCCAGACGCTCGGCCTGTACCTGTACGAGCAGGGCTGGGTGAACCAGCACCTGGGCCGTGCCTCCGCCATCGCCTGGACGATGTTCCTGATCCTCATCGTGATCGGGCTCGTCAACTACGTCATCTCGCGCCGGCTGCGCGCCAGTAGTTAGGAGACCGGCCGTGACGACGACAACCCTGACCACCACCCCGTCCGACGCCGAACCCAAGCGCGCGCGGCGCTCGAAGTCCGCGCGCGCCGGCGGCACCATGCACGCGGGCCCGATCGCCTACACGGTCCTCGTGCTGTTCTCCATCGGCTCGCTGTTCCCGCTGGTGTGGACGGCGATCGCCGCCTCCCGGAACAACAACCGGCTGGCGGAGACCCCGCCGCCGTTCTGGTTCGGCGGGAACCTCTTCCACAACCTCGACGTCGCCTGGACCGAGGCCAATCTCGGCAAGGCGTTCCTCAACACCACGATCGTGGCCGGGACCTCGGCGGTGACCATCGTCGCGCTGTCGACGATCGCCGGGTTCGCCTTCGCCAAGCTGCGCTTCCGGGGCCGTAACATCCTGATGCTGATGGTGATCGGCACGATGATGGTGCCGCCGCAGCTCAGCATCATCCCGCTCTACATGATGGTCGCCAAGCTGAACTGGGCGGACCAGTTGCAGGCGGTCATCTTCCCGTCCCTGGTGAGTGCGTTCGGCGTGTTCTTCATGCGGCAGTACCTCATCCAGGCGCTGCCGGACGAGCTGATCGAGGCGGCCCGAGTGGACGGCGCGAGCAGCTGGCGGGTGGTGTGGCACGTGGTGTTCCCGGCGGCGCGCCCGGCGATGGCGGTGCTCGGCATGCTGACGTTCGTCCAGGCCTGGAACGACTTCCTGTGGCCGTTCCTGGTGCTGACGCAGACCGGCAACCCGACCGTGCAGGTCGCCCTGGCGGGCCTGGGCCGCGGTTACACCCCCGACCAGTCCCTGATCATGGCGGGCGCGCTGCTGGGCACGCTGCCGTTGCTGCTCGTCTTCGCGATCTTCGGCAAGCAGATCGTGGGCGGCATCATGCAGGGCGCGGTGAAGGGCTGACCGCCCGCGGAACGACGGGGGCCGGGTCACCGCCGTCCCGGCCCCTCCCGTCTCTCCCGCCCCTTCTTCTCTCCTCATCTACCCGTCGGTCTCCACGACCTCCTATGGGAGCGCTTCCATGCCTGAACCCATGACTTCCGTGACCTTTCCTCCCGCCTTCCTCTGGGGCGCCGCGACCTCCGCGTACCAGATCGAGGGGGCGGTGCGGGAGGACGGCCGCACCCCCTCGATCTGGGACACCTTCAGTCATACGCCGGGCAGGACGGCCGGCGGCGAGACCGGTGACATCGCTGTCGACCACTACCACCGCTATCGCGACGACGTGGCGCTGATGGCGGACCTCGGCCTGAACGCCTACCGGTTCTCGGTCTCCTGGTCGCGCGTCCAGCCGACCGGACGCGGCCCGGCGGTCCAGGTCGGCCTGGACTTCTACCGCCGACTGGTCGACGAGCTGCTGGCCAAGGGCATCAAGCCCGCCGTCACCCTCTACCACTGGGACCTGCCGCAGGAGCTGGAGGACGCGGGCGGCTGGCCGGAGCGGGACACGGCGTATCGGTTCGCCGAGTACGCCCAGATCCTCGGCGAGGCGCTCGGCGACCGTGTCGAGCAGTGGATCACCCTCAACGAGCCCTGGTGCAGCGCCTTTCTGGGCTACGGCTCCGGGGTGCACGCCCCCGGCCGTACCGACCCGGCGGCCACCCTGCGCGCCGCACACCACCTCAACCTCGCGCACGGCCTGGCCACTTCGGCGCTGCGCACGGCGATGCCGGCCCGCAACCAGATCGCGATCAGCCTCAACTCCTCTGTCGTACGGCCGCTTTCGCAGGACCCGGCCGACCTGGCGGCGGTCCGGACCATCGACGACCTGGCCAACGGCGTCTTCCACGGCCCGATCCTGCACGGCTCCTACCCCCGGTCGCTGTTCGCGGCGACGGCGTCGGTGACCGACTGGTCGCACGTCCTGGACGGTGACCTCGCCGCCATCCAGCAGCCGCTGGACGCCCTCGGGCTGAACTACTACACGCCCACCCTGGTGTCGGCGGGGTCCGGCGCGGTGGCCGGCCCGCGGTCGGACGGCCACGGGGCGAGCGCCCACTCCCCCTGGCCGGGCGCCGACGACATCGCCTTCCACCAGACCCCCGGCGAGCGCACCGAGATGGGCTGGACCATCGACCCGACGGGCCTGCACGACCTGATCATGCGGTACACCGCCGAGGCCCCGGGTCTGCCCCTCTACATCACCGAGAACGGCGCGGCCTACGACGACAAGCCCGACCCGGACGGCCGGGTCCACGACCCGGAGCGCATCGCCTACCTGCACGGCCACCTCTCGGCGGTGCGCCGCGCGATCACCGACGGCGCGGACGTGCGGGGCTACTACCTGTGGTCCCTGATGGACAACTTCGAGTGGGCGTACGGCTACGGCAAGAGGTTCGGGGCGGTGTACGTCGACTACGCGACCCTCGCCCGCACCCCGAAGTCGAGCGCCCACTGGTACGCGGAGGCGGCGCGCACGGGAACACTCCCGCCGGCCCGGCCGGCGGCCTGAGACCGGGGGGCCTGAGACCGGGGGCGCGGTCCAGGGGTACCGCGCCCCCCTTCGCTTTCGCAGAAGCCGCTCAGTCAGTGATCAGCGGCCCGGCGGCTTCTGAGCCGGGCTTCAGAGGACCTTCACTCGTCCGCGAACAACTCTTGTCCGCTCGCGGCGGTGACGGCCCGGTCGAACCAGGTACCCAAGGTTTCGAGGTCCGCACAGGCCGTGATGCGCTCACGGTCCACATCGGCCACCTCGATGCCCCGGAGATCGAGGATGCGCAGGATGTCCTCGGCACGCCCCTCGGCACGCCCCTTGGCCTCGCCTTCGATGAGGGTCTCCTCGATGAGCGTGCCGCTGCCCGGGAACCGGGGAGTGTACGTGGCCATCAGGTGCCTCCACAGTGCACGGGCCCGGGTGTCTCCCAGACCGATCTCGGTAAACTCCGCCCAGCGTTTCCCGGCCTCGTCGCCGGCGTTGACCACTGCCGCCGCCAGTGCGTCCAGTATCGCAGGGAGTACTGGATCCTTGGCGTGGGCGAGCGCGGTGAAGACGGCAAGCGGCAGGTCTTCGGCGGCCTCGTCCGGGTCGGTGACGGCGGGAACGTTGCCCGGGCCCAGGACGAGCGGGAAGACCACCATGCTGGTGTGGACGGACACTCCGACCCGGATCGGCTCCGCCGCCCAGGACTCGGTGGCCTTGTCCTTGCAGACGACCAACAGGATCGGTGGCAGCGCGTACTTGGCGTGGAGGTGCGCGAGGTAGTACGTCCAACTGCTCCACTTGTCCTGGTCCGGCTTGCCCTGGGCTTCGACAGCGAGGAGGAAACTGCCCTCCTCCGCGGTGTCGACGCGCAGCAGGGTGTCCACGCGGCGGTCCAGTGGTCTGATCTCGTTGAATCCTCCCCTCCCTGAAGGGAGGGGATTCCTGGCTCAGGCCGCCTCCTGGAGCAGCGCTCCCGGAGGTCTTGCGCCATCGGCACCAGCCGGGTTGAGACCAGCCCGGACGAGCATCACGTGTGCGGAGTTCTTGTCCCGTGGGGAGAGGGTCTTGCACACGGTGCAGGTGTAGGTGCGCTCACCCAGCGGCTGGGGGTCCCCCCACGCCTTTAAGGCAGTGGGGGAGCGTGCTTGGCTCTCGCTCCGCAGTGCGCGCAGTCCATCGTGGTGTACGCGGGGTGTACGAGGCGGATGTCCCGCCCGTGTTTGCGGCCCATCTCGATCAGAGCCGTCCTGGTGGCGCCGATGGCGGCGTCAGCGGCCTTGCGGGCCATGGTGGTCCTGGCCAGGAACTTCGGCTTGAAGTCCTCGACGGCGACAGCGTCATGGTCGCGGACAACCTTCCTGGCCCACTTACGGCCAGTGTCCTGCCTCTGCCGGGCAACCTTCTTGTACGCCTTCGCACGCAGTCTCCTCGCCTCGCGGTAGCCCTTCGAGGCGGGCCGGCCCTTGTCCGGCCTGCGGCGGGCCATCATACGGTCGTACCGGGTCAGCTTTGTCTGAGCCTTCCTGCCATGCCCGGCGTGAGGCAGATCATGGTCGTCGGACGTGGTGGTGGCAGTCTCCTTCACGCCCCAGTCCACGCCGACCACGCGGCCGGTCTCCGGCAGCGGCTGCTCCTGGGCGGAGACGACGAACGAGGCGTACCAGTGCCCCAGGCTGTCCTGGTACACGCGCACCGAGGACGGCCCGGCCGGCAGCTCCCGCGACCACACCACCCTCACCACGATGCCACCCGCCAGATGCAGACAGCCGTCCTTCAGCCGGAAGCCACGCTTGGTGTAGTTGAGGCTCGCCGGCGCCTCGCGCTTCTTCTTGTGCTTGGGCATCCCGGCCCGGCGCGCCATCGGCAACCGCTCCCGGATGTCCTTGTGCGCCTTGGCGCGGGAGCGGCCGAAGTCGCGGATGATCTGCTGCTGGGGAACCGACGAGCCCTCACGCAGCCACGGCGTGCGAGCGCGGGCTTGGGTCAGCATCCTGTCGAGCTGGGCCGGGCCGCACGTGGCCTTCTGCCCGGTGGCCTTGTTGTGCAGGTGTACGGCCCTGGACTTGGCGACGCATTCGTTCCAGGTCCACCGGCACCGGTCCCACTCCGCCGACAGGGCACTGCGGGCAGCAGACGACACACGCAGCCGGTAGGTGCACCGGGCATGGCCCACGCCATCAGTCCCCGCCGCTTCCGCCACGCCGACACCCCGCTCTCGTTCCCGTCACCCGCCCTGCCCCCGCACGACCGTACGGGCGAGATTCGCACACTCACACCCAACTCCCGCCACGATCACCCCCATCAGCGAACGCAGGCACACACGTTCGCCTTCACCCGGCTCCGCCGGGCGAGCGCGGTGGCGCTCCGCGCCCACGGGCCGGATACGGCGACGCTCCGCGTCGCTGTCACGGGATGCGGTTCCTCCCCGGCGTGAACGCCGGGGCCTCCTCACAAGGCACCAGGTGAGATCGGTGTCCAGATGCTCGATCGCCACGGGCTCGGGGAAGGGGATTCCCGCCCGTGGCAGGGCCCGGGCGAACAGGCCCGGGTCCTCGCGGAAGATCTGATGCATCGCCTCATGCGGTGAACTGACCATGTGCCGGAACGTAGCCGGATGGCGGCGTCCGGGGAGGCCGGAGGCGGTGGGTTCAGCCGTGTGGGTGAACATGCCTCCGGCCTATGCCCCCTGGCGCAGGCGGAGCAGACGCCCGGTCGAGCGACAGGTCAGCCGATCGTCGCGAATGCCTTCGAGAAGGCGTACTTGTCCTGGGCGATCGAGCTGCACGTGGCGTCGGCGGTGGGCTTGGTGCCGCCCGCGCACTGCTGGTCGCGGGTGGCGGACCACATCGACAGGCCGCCGAGGCCCGTGGACTTGGCGAAGTCGACGAGCTGGGTGGCGTCGTCCACCTTGAAGACCTCGGCGGAGACGTCGTTGACGCCGATCATCGGGGTGACGGCGACCGTCTTCCAGGCGGCCTGCTCGGAGAGCCCGAGCACGCTCTTTACCTGGGCCTGGGTGGCGGTGGCGGCCTGGGTGGCGTAGGTGCCCATGTCGCCGTTGTACGAGGGGCCGTAGTCCATCGCCATGATGTTGACGGTGCTGATCTTCACGCCGTTGGCCTTGGCGTCGGAGAGCAGGTTCACGCCGTCCTGGGTGAGGCCCTCCGGCATGACCGGGAGGGTGAAGGAGACGTCCAGGTCCGGGTGGCTCGCCTGGAGCTTGGCGATGGCCTTCGCGCGGTTGGTGTTCGCCGTGGTGTTGGGCAGCGCGCCGCCCTCCACGTCGAAGTCGACCTTGGTCAGGTCGTAGGCGTCCACGGCCTTGCCGTATGCCGTCGCCAGCGCGTCCGCCGAGGAGCAGGTGGTCGCGAGTTCCGAGCCGGAGGCGCCGCCGAAGGAGACCCGGACGTCACCGCCCTTTGCGCGCAGGGCGCCGATCTGGGCTGCCACGCCGTCACTGGCCAGGTCCGTCACGCCGCCCCACTTGGGCGTGCAGCCGCCACCGTCGGTGACGAAGGCGAGGTTGTAGTTCTTCACTCCGGTCGCGTCGGCGGCCGCGAGGAGGTCGAACGCCGGGTAGAGGGAGGTGTCGACGTACGGGGCGAAGCCGGCGGCGATGGTGGTGCCGCTGCTCTGGGTGGGGGACGCGGTGGGGGTGGCCGTCGCGGTGGGGGTGGAGGTGGCCGTGGCCGTCGGGGCCGTCGGGGTCGCGGTCGGCGTGGTGGACTGCGTCGGGCGGCCGCTGGGCTCCGGGGTCGCCGTGCCGTCCGCCGAACAGCTCGCGTTGTCGATACGGCAACCGGTCGGGTCCCCGCTGCCGTTGACCACGAAGCCGACGGTGACCGACTCGTCGGCCGCGAGGCCGTCCGTGTCCCACTTCGGCGGCTTCACGGTGACGTGCTGCCCGCTGACCGTGGACTCGGCGTTCCACAGCGAGCTGAGCTTCGCACCGGCCGGCAGGTCGAACTCCAGCGTCCAGTCCTTCTCCGTGGCACCGCTGTTGTTCGTGACGACGTACTGCGCGGTGTACCCGCTCGACCAGTCGCTGGTCTTGGTGTACGCGGCGCCGACCCCGGCCGCCTGCGCGATACCGGTGAACAGGATCGCCCCGCCACCGACCACGGCCGCCGCGACCAGACCGCCTATCGCCTTGTTCCTGCCACTGATGCTGCGCCGGTGCGTGCTCATGCGCGTGCCTGCCTTCGCCTGCCGAATGGGGGGTGCGGCAGCACGCTAGCGACCAGGAATCGGACAAACGGCCTGATAGGGACGGGTGTTGGGGATCTTAGGGTGCGCTTAAGGAAGGGATCGGGACCGATTAAAGGTCGAGACCAATTTTCTTGGTCTCCCCGGTTCCCCTCCTGCCCGGCTCCCCCGACTGCCTGCGCGAACGGCGTCTGCGCACCGACCCCCGATGCCCCTTCCGCTCCGGTTTCCCGCCGTCCAGCTGGATCCAGATCCGCACCTCGGTGCCGCCCAGCACCGACGAGCCGATCCGCACGTCCCCGCCGGTCGACTCGGCGAGCCGGCGCACGATGTCCAGGCCGAGCCCGGTCGACCCGGCCGCCCCCGAACCCCGCCCCCGGGCCATCGCCGCCTCCGGGTCCCGGATGCCCTGCCCGGCGTCGGAGACCAGCACGATGACCGCGTCGTCCCCGTTGTGCACGTCGACCGCGAAGGCGGTGCCCTCGGCGGTGTGCCGGAACACGTTGCCGAGCAGCGCGTCCAGCGCGGCGGCCAGATCGGCGCGGGCCACGGGTATGCGTACCGGCCGGTCGACGCCGGCCACCCGCCACTTGCGGCCCTCGTCCTCCGCGAGCGCCGACCAGAACCCCATCCGCTCCCGCACCACCTCGGCCGCGTCGCACCCGGCGCCCGGCCCGGCGGCCGCCGTCTGCGGCTTGGCCTCCCGGGCGGTCCGGATGATGGTGTCGACCTCGCGCTCCAGCTGGGCGACGGCGGCCCGGGTCTGCTCGGCGGCGGGCCCGTCCCCGAGCGAGGCCGCGTTGAGCCGCAGCACGGTGAGCGGGGTGCGCAGCCGATGTGACAGATCGGCGGCCAGCTCCCTCTCGTTCGCCAGGAGTTGTACGACCTGATCGGCCATCGAGTTGAACGCGGCGGCCGCCAGCCGCAGTTCGGTCGGCCCTTCCTCGGGCACCCGCGACCCCAGCTTGCCCTCCCCCAGTTCGTGCGCGCCCTCGACCAGCCGCTGGGCGGGCTGCACCATCCGTACGCCCAGCCGGTCGGCGACGGCGACCGAGCCGACGATCAGCGCCAGGCCGACGGCGGCGAGCACCGCCCAGGCCGTGGAGAGGCCGTTGGTCACCTCGGACTCGGGGACGTACACCTCGACGACCGCGATGGCACCGGAGCCGAGCGCCACGGGCTGCAACAGGGTCGAGCCGCCCGCCACCCCGGTCGTGGAGGCACGCCCCAGCTTCCGCACGGTCGCGATGTCCCGGTCGGCGGCGCGCTGCCGCCCGATGTCGACGGCGGCGCCGTCTCCGGAGGCGGGTATGTGCACGGCCATGCCCCGGTCGGCGCCGGCCGAGGCCACCACCCGCTCCAGCTTGTCCCGGTCGGTGGTGATGGACAGGGCGGGGGCGACGGCGGCCGCCTCCCGCTCGGCGTTGGAGAAGGCGCGGTCCCGGGCCATCTCCTTGACGACCAGGCCGAGCGGGACCGCGAAGGCGACCACGACCATCGCGGTGACCGCCAGACAGACCTTGACCAGTGCCCATCTCATCCGACCGGCCTCGCTTCCCCGCCCGGCGGCTCCAGCTTCACACCGACCCCCCGAAGTGTGTGCAGATAACGCGGCCGGGCCGCCGTCTCCCCCAACTTCCGCCGCAGCCACGACAGATGCACGTCGATGGTCTGGTCGTCCCCGTAGGACTGCTGCCACACCTCCGCCAGCAGCTCCCTGCGCGGTACGACGACCCCGGGCCGCCCGGCCAGAAACGCCAGCAGATCGAACTCGCGCCGGGTGAGATCCAGCCGCACCCCGTCCAACTCGGCCTGCCGGCGCAGCGGATCGACGGTCAGCCCGCCGACCCGCAGCACACTGGACGGCGCCACCTCGCCCCCGGCCGACCGCGCCCGGCGCAGCACGGCGGACATCCGTGCCGACAGATGCTCGACGGAGAACGGCTTGGTCAGATAGTCGTCCGCACCGGCGTTGAGCAGCCGGACGATCTCCGTCTCGTCGTCCCGGGCGGTGGCGATGATCACCGGCACGTCGGTGATCCCGCGCAGCATCTTCAGGGCCTCGGAGCCGTCCAGGTCCGGCAGACCGAGGTCCAGGACGACCACGTCGAAACGGAAATGGGCGACCTCGCGCAGCGCCTCCAGTGCCGTACCGACGCTGCGCACGGTGTGCGAGGCGTCGGTGAGATGCCGGATCAGCGCCGAGCGTACGAACTGGTCGTCCTCGACCACGAGCACACTTGCCATGCGCCGCACCGTACGCCATGCGGCAGGCGCCGGCCGGAGCCTGTGGATAACTCGGGTCGAGTGCGCACCGCGGTGCCCCTGAGGCAGTATGGCCCGCGATGCGCAGAGGACTCGTACACGTACTGGCTTGGCTGCTCGCCACGAGCGCGGCGGTCACGCTGTCGTGGTGGGGTGTCCACACGGTGATGGCGGGCACGGCCTACGACCCGCCGCGCGCCCTGCCCATCACGGCGGCGGACGACGACCCGACGACGCAGGGTTCCAAGCCG
This sequence comes from Streptomyces sp. NPDC048254, assembly GCF_043201895.1. NCBI lineage: Bacteria > Bacillati > Actinomycetota > Actinomycetes > Kitasatosporales > Streptomycetaceae > Streptomyces > Streptomyces sp. NPDC048254. Next base: position 272,283 of record NZ_JBICZJ010000001.1, on the reverse strand, counting down.
CTGGCGTCGGCCACGTCCCGCCCGCCGAGCCCCTCGCCCACCGCCTTCCCACGCCCGTCGGCGACTGCCGCCCCGACGCCCTCCCGCACCCCGACGCCCACCCCGACCCCGTCCGCCGCCGCGACCGGCGCGGTCAAGGCCTACGACACCGACGGCGGCCGGGCGGTCTTCGACCTGGGCGACACGAGCGCGACCCTCGTCTCGGCGACACCGGGCACGGGCTGGTCGATGCAGGTCTGGAAGACGGAGTCCTGGATCCGCATCGAGTTCAGCAGGAGCACGGACCGGGTGTCGGTCTTCTGCACCTGGCACGACGGCCCGCCGCAGGTGCAGGTCGAGACTTACTGAAGGCTTCAGCGAAATACAGACGGCGGCGGAGAAGGCGAAGCCACAGCCACCGCGTCCGTCACGGCGACCGCCCCACCGGTGAAGTCCCGCAACGCCCGCCCATACTCAACCCGCCCAGGGTGAGAGTCGGATGCACAGCGTCGGGTCAGCTCTGCGACAGGCAGCTGTACGTCGGCCGCCACCAGCACCGCGTTGCCGAACCGCCTCCCCCGCCACACCCCCGCGTCCGCCACCACCGCGACCTCCGCGAACCGCGCCGCCGCCGTGGCGATCTGCCCCCTGAGGTGCGCGAGCGGAGGCCCGTCCGCGAGGTTCGCCGCGTAGGCACCGCCCGGCCGCAGGACTCTCCGGACCTCGTCCAGGAACTCCGTGGACGTCAGGTGCGCCGGCGTGCGCGCCCCGCTGAACACATCCGCTATGACCAGGTCCGCCCATCCCTCCGGCACCTTGGCCAGCCCTTCCCGGGCGTCCAGGGACCGCACCCGTATTCGCGCGTTCGGATCCAGCGGCAGCTCCCGCCGGACCAGTTGGACGAGGGCCGCGTCCCGTTCGACGATCTGCTGCGTGGACCGGGGCCGGGTCGCCGCGACGTACCGCGCCAGCGTGAACGCCCCGCCCCCGAGGTGCAGCACCTGCACCGGCCTGCCCGGTGGTGCGACCAGGTCGATCACATGGCCGAGGCGGCGCTGGTACTCGAAGGAGAGGTACGCGGGATCGTCGAGGTCGACGTGTGACTGCGGGGCGCCGTCGATGAGCAGGGTCCAGGCGCGGTCGCGCTCGGGGTCGGGTATGAGCTGGGCGAGGCCGCCGTCGACGGCCTCGACAACGGCAGCCGACCGGCGCCGTGAGTTCCTGGACTTGCCCATTCCGCCATTTTCGCAGGCGGCGGCCGTACCGGGAATTCAGCAGCAGCTGTCCGCTGCCTTGATCAGCCTCGCCGCCTCCCCGAGCGCCCGGCGCAGCACCGCCGGGTCCGTCGCGAGATCGGCCTCGCCGGGCGGCAGCAGCCAGTCGGAGCCCTCGACCGGCGGCTCGGGGTTGAGCCGCAGTCCGCGCCCGTCGGTGCCGGTGCAGGTGCTGCCGGGGACGTCCCAGCCCTCCGCCGTACCGGCCGGCACCACGAAGCCGAGGGTGTCGCCCCCGTCGTCGTGGAGCACCGGCCCCACCGCCTCCCCGGCCCCCCGGCGCAGGATGTCGACCGCCTCCAGGCCCTGCCGGGCCGGCACCGTCACGAGATCGCATCCCGCATCGTCTGCCGCCGAAGTCGTCGACGGCGTACAAGGATCGTTGCTCTGGCTGGTCTCCATCCCGGCCTCCACCGCGCAGCCCTCTTGCAGTCCATGACGTCCAACGCGCCACCGCGTCAACGGCTACGGCGGAAGTCAGCCGCAAAGGATGGCAGTTCATGGCAGATCGTGCATGAGATATCCGGTTTGTAGCCAAACCCAGCGTCACGAGTCCGACACAGCAGGTACGTTCTTGCCCGCCGGAATCAAGGGTCCACTCGGACAACTCACCACGAGTCCGGCATGGTTCGACGGTTCGCACGAGAGGACCCGGCCATGGCGTCGTCAACCACGACCCCGTCGCAGCCCGATCGGCCGGTACGGCCGAACCTCGCCTTCCGGCAACTGCGCGGCCGGCACTCGCCGGCCGAGTTCGCCGCGCTGGTTCGGCGTGCCGCCCGCGAGATCGGCGAGCGGGTGAGCTGTGACGCGCGCTACATCGGCCGGGTCGAGGCGGGTGAGATCCGCTGCCCGAACTACGCGTACGAACGGGTGTTCCTGCACATGTTCCCCGGTCGCACGCTCGCCGACCTCGGCTTCGCGCCCCGCTCGTCCGTCCGCGGACGCGGGGCACGGCCGGCCGAGGACACGCCCCTCGCACTCGTGAGTTGTGAGGCGCAGGGGGCCGTAGAGCCGTATGACCCGCCGGACGGGTTTCAACCGCCGGACATGAATCACCCGCAGGACACGTACGAGACGCACGACAACTACGAGGAGAGCGACGTGCTGCGTCGCCTATTCATGACCGGCGGAGGCGCCACGGTGGCCGCCGCCACGCTGGGCCCGCTGGGGTCCACCATCGACGCCGTGGCGGCGGACCGGCCGGTACGCCGTGCCGGGTCCTCGCACGCGGCCGCCCTGGAGGAGGCCGTACGCCGGATCCGCCTGCTCGACGACCGGCACGGCGCGGACGGACTGTACCGGCGCGCGGCGGCTCCGCTGCGCGCGGCGTACGCGCTGCTGGACGCCGGCGCGACCCGGCAGACGACCGCCGACCGCCTGCACTCGGGCGCCGGTGAACTGGCCATCTCGGTGGGCTGGCTGGCCCACGACTCCGGCCGCTTCGACGACGCCCGCTCGCACTACGCGGAGGCACTGGCGACGGCGCGGATGACCGGGGACCCGGGGCTGGAGGCGCACGCCTTCTGCAACACGGCGTTCCTCGCCCGGGACGCGGGGCGGCCGAGGGAGGCGGTGCGCGCGGCGCAGGCCGCACAGCGGGTCGGCCGGCCGCTGGGCTCGGCCCGCCTGATGTCCCTGCTCGCGCTGCGCGAGGCGGGCGGCTGGGCGGGGCTCGCCGACCGGACCGGCTGCGAGCAGGCCCTGGTCCGGGCGCAGGCCCTCTTCGAGCGAGGCCACTCGGACGCCGACCCCGAGTGGATGAGCTTCTACGGAGAGGCCGAGCTGGAGGGCCTGGAGGCGCAGTGCTGGTCCACGCTGGGCGACTGGCGGCGGGCCTCGCGGCATGCGCGCCGGGCCGCCGAGCTGCAGGATCCGCACTTCACGAGGAACATCGCGCTGTACACGGCGGAGCTCGCGGACGACCTCGCACGTGGGGGGCGTCCCGACGAGGCGGCGATGGCGGGACTGCGGGTGCTGGACCTGCTGGGCCAGGTCCAGTCGTCCCGGATCCAGGGGATGCTGGCGGGCACGGCGCGGGTGCTGTTGCCGCATCGGCGGGCGAGCGGGGTCCAGGAGTTCCTGGACCGGCACGCGTCGACTCCGCGGGTTGTGTAGGGCCGAGGGGGGCCACAGGTGGTCGTGCGGCTGCGGGTGCGTGGGGGCTGGTCGCGCCCGCGCGGCGGAGCCGCACATCGACACAGCCCCGCGCCCCTGACGGGGCGCTGCCCTCACGCCGGCTACCCAGCCGCGTAACGGCAGCCCCCGCCGGTCAGCCGGCCAGGTGCCCCAAGTCGTTCCAGCTCTCGATCGCGGGCTCCCCGTAGGCCCACCCGAGCACCGACAGCGACGTCGGGTTCAGCCGGATCCGTGCCGCGAAGTCCAGCGGCAGGCCCAGCCACCGCGCCCCGATCGACCGCAGGATGTGCCCGTGGGCGAACACCAGTACGTCCCGGTCGGCCGAGCGGGCCCAGGCGACGGTCTCGTCCGCCCGCGCGGTCACCTCCGCCAGGGACTCGCCCCCGGGCACGCCGTCCCGCCAGATCAACCAGCCGGGGCGGACGGACTGGATCTCGGCGGGGGTCAGGCCCTCGTACGCCCCGTAGTCCCACTCCATCAGCGTGTCCCACCGCTCGGCCCGCTCGCCGAACCCGGCGAGTTCGCACGTCTCACGCGCGCGTGCCAGCGGGCTGGTGCGTATCTCGGCGTCCGCGAGACCGTCGTACGGCGGCCGGTGCAGACGCTCGCCCAGCAGCTTGGCGCCCCGCCGGCCCTCCTCCAGGAGCGGTACGTCGGTCCTGCCGGTGTGCTTGCCGGACAGCGACCACTCCGTCTGTCCGTGCCGGGCCAGCAGGATGCGCGGTGCCATGACGGGTGAACCTTTCGGGAGAAATTCGGAAGCGGGACACCTCCATCATCACCCACCCTGGGAACGCGCCGGGAACGGGCAACCCGGCGGGCGGTCTCCGCGTCTTTGAGGGCTGAGCGCCCTGCATGGGCGGGATTGCGCGCAACGTAAAGTGTCACGGTCGGCCAGCCGGGTGCCGCGCAGACAGGGACGAGAAGGGGGAGGCAGTCGGATGCCGCAGACCGAGAAAACGGGCACCGAGGTGGCTGCGCCAACCCGACTGCGCTGGTGGACCGAGTTGCCGCTGATCCTGCTGGTGTACGGCTGCTACACGGCCGGCCGCCTGCTCGCGCGCGGCGACACCTCGACCGCCGTCGACCACGGCCTGGCGATCCTGCGCATCGAGAAGGCCCTGCACCTCAACGCCGAGCACCCGCTCAACCGCCTGTTCACCCGCGAGGCATGGCTCGGCGTGCCGGCCGACTTCTGGTACGCCTCGCTGCACTACCTGGTCACCCCGCTGATCCTGGTGTTCCTGTTCCGCAAGCGCGCCGAGGTCTACCGGCGGGCCCGCACCTGGCTGATGACATCCACGTTCATAGGCCTGATCGGCTTCACCCTGCTGCCCACCTGCCCGCCCCGGCTGCTCGACGCGAAGTACGGCTTCGTCGACACGATGGCGCAGTACAGCTCGTACGGCTGGTGGGGCGGCGACGCCAGCGCCCCGCGCGGTCTCGGCGGCATGACCAACCAGTACGCGGCGATGCCGAGCCTGCACTGCGGCTGGGCGCTGTGGTGCGGGGTCATGCTCTGGCGCCACGGCGGCAACCGCCTGACCAGGGTCCTCGGCGTGGCCTACCCGCTGCTGACCGCGATCGTGGTCATGGGTACCGCCAACCACTACTTCCTGGACGCGGTCGCGGGCGTGTTCGTGATGGGCGTCGGCTACCTGGTCGCGCCGTACGTGACGCGGGCCGCGGACTTCGTCCGGGTCCGGGTGACCCGGGGCACCTCACTGGTCGCAGCACGCTCCGGCGGCGCAGTTTCCCCGATTGTCAGTGGCGGATGCCAGACTTCGCCGGGTGAGCGCATTCCATCGCAGCGCGAGTCCCGGCTCGCCTCCGGAGCCGAACCGGACGCCTCCCCCAGCGACGCGGGGGACGGCGCTCCGGCACCAGCTCGCTGAGCTGCGCGGCCCCGACGTCCCCGCCAAGGCCCTCGACGCGCGCGCCCTCGCGGCGCTCGCCGCCAACCCGGGGTGCCGAAGGCGGGCGATCCTGGACGGCGCCGGGGTGGACAAGACCGCGCTGGCCAGCGCCCTCGGCGCACCGTCGGCCTTCGGCCAGTCCCAGTTCGCGCTGACCCGGGGCAACGCCTTCGAGGCCAAGGTGAAGGCGGACGGCGGGGCGGAGTTGCTGCGGCTGGTGCGCAAGCACCTCGATCCGGGCGCCGAGCCGGCCGAGCGGGCCGCCGTGCCCGACCTGTCCGCGATCGGCCCCGAGGGGCGGACGGCCCGTACGGCACTGGCACTGCGCGAGACGGGCGAGGCGGGCGGCTGGGTTCTTCTCGACCATCCGATGCTGGCCCTCCAGGTGGCCGGTTCCCCGGCGTTCCTGGAGCCGGACGCGGTGGTCGTGCACCCCGACGGCAGCTGGACGGTCGTGGAGATCAAGTCCTTCCCGATGCTGGACGGTTCGGCGGACCCGGCGAAGGTGGGGGCGGCGGCCCGGCAGGCGGCGGTGTACGTACTGGCCCTCGAGGAGGTCGCGGCCCGGCTCGACCCCGCCCCGCGGGTGCGGCACGACGTGCTGCTGGTCTGCCCCAAGGACTTCTCCAACCTGCCCACCGCCGCCGCCGTCGACGTCCGCAAGCAGCGCGCGGTCACCGCCCGCCAGCTGACCCGGCTCACCCGCATCCAGGACATCGCCGACACCCTCCCGGAAGGCACCTGCTTCGCCCCCGGCCTGCCCGCCGAGCAGCTGACGGCGGCCGTCGAGGCGGTCCCGGCGGCCTACGCGCCCGAGTGCCTGTCCGCCTGCGAACTCGCCTTCCACTGCCGGCAGCGCTCCCGCGCGGCCGACGAGGTCACCACGCTCGGCCGCGCGGTCCGGGCCGAGCTGGGCGGGCTGACCACCGTCGAGGACGTGCTGTCGGCGGCGCGCGGCGAGAGCGGCGACCCGGACGATCCGGCGGTGGCGGCCCTGCGCCGTGCGGCGGCCCTGCGCGCCGAAGCGCTGAGCGCCCAGGGGGCCAGGTGTCCCTGATCACCACCCTGGCCCGTCTCGAAGCCGTGAGCACGGGCACCGCCCAGCCCGCCGCGACCGTCCGCCACCGGCACCTGTCCGGGCACCCCCTCGTCTTCGTGCCGCTCACCACCTCGGGTGAGGCGGGTGCGCCCCTCGGCGCCCTGGTCGGCACCGACCGGGACGCCCCGCGCCTGCTGGTCGTACCGCAGCCGCGCGACCGTGACCTGCGGTTCGCGTTCCTCGCCGAGCTCGCCGACGTCGTCCTGCCGTACCTGGACTCCTACGCCGGCTCGGTCGAGGCCGCCGAGCGCACCGAGACCGACCCGGAGACCGGCAAGCGGGTCAAGGTCGAGGTGGAACTGTGCGCGGACGCACCCCAGTTGATCGTCCCGGGCCGCACCGGCATCGAGTACGTACGGCTGCTGGGGCGGTCGATGCGTTTCCGCCGCACGGCGGAGCAGGACCCGGAGGCGCCCTATCCGGCCCTGCCCCGGGTGCCGTTGCTCGGCCGCTGGCTCACCCACTTCGGCGAGCGCGCCCGCGTCCCCGGCTCCTCCCTCCTCCTCGCCATGACGGACCTGCTCTCCCGGCACTGGGCGACCGGACAGTCCGGCGTCGAGGACCAGCACCTGGGCGCACTGCTCGCCTGGATCAGCCCTCCGGACGGCAGCACGGGCGCGGCGGCGGCGCGCGTGGCCGAGCTGGCCCGGGACGGCGAGGGGCAGTTGCTGTGCCCGCCGGCCGGCCCGGCCACCGACCCGGCGTTCGACAACAAGCTGCTGGCCCCCGCCTTCGAGCGGTACGACCGTGCCCGCACCGCCCTGGCCGGCGCCCAGGACGGCCTCCAGGCCGACACCCGGCTGGCGATCCTCACCGCCGCCGAGCAGGAGATCCGCGACCTCGTCGCGAGCCGGACCCGGCCCGCCTGGGACGCGGTCTGGCGCGGGCTCGACCTGCTGCACGGGCTGCCGGAGGGCGCCCGGGTCGAGGAGCGGTGGACCCGCGACCGCTGGTCGTTCACCGGCCACCGGGACCGGGTGCTGGCCGGTGAGCCGCCACAGCCGCGCCGCGACGACGCGGTCACCGCCGCCAACAAACTGGCCACCCGCGAGCGCGAACAGGCCCGGCTGGACGCCCAGGAGGCACTCGACGACCCGCTGGTGATGGCGGGGCGGCGGCTGACCGGGGAGGCGTTCGCGGGCGAGGTCCTCGATGTCGTCATGGCGTACAGCGAGGGCAAGCGGCCCAGCCCGCGCCCGCTGGTGACCCTGCGAACAGAGGACCGGCCGCATCTCGGGGAGCGCGCGAAGGCGTACCGCTCGCTGGGCGGCAAGCCGCAGTCCATGGAGTTCGTCGGGCACGAGGCCGAGGGGGTCCTGGTGCTCCGGGTCCTGGACAAGATGGGCCGGGGCAAGGAGCCGGAGACGGGGTCGGTCCCGGAGAAGGGCGACCTGCTCACGTTCACCCTGTTCGAACACGAGCAGCGCGGCGGGGCGAAGCTGCCCGACCCGGAGGCGACCCCGTGGACCCACGGCGGCCCGCCCGGCGAGGCCGCGTCGGAGGCGGCCGACACGGTGACCGAGGAGGACGTGCTGTGACGGCCGACGTCGACTTCGACCCGGGTGCGGCCGCCACCCGCGCCACCGACGCGATCCTCCACGACACCCTGCACGGCACCGACCGGGGCGTGGTCGTGGACTCCCCGCCGGGCGCGGGCAAGTCCACGCTGGTGGTCCGCGCGGCCCTCGAACTCGCCGCCGCGGGCCGCCCGCTGATGGTGGTCGCGCAGACGAACGCGCAGGTCGACGACCTGGTCCTCAGACTCGCCGAGCAGAACCCGGAGCTGCCCGTCGGCCGACTGCACAGCAGTGACGCCGACCCGTACGACAAGGCGCTGGACGACCTGCCGAACGTCCGCAAGTCGGCGAAGGCGGCCGACCTGCGGGAGGCGCCGGTGGTGCTGTCCACCGCCGCGAAGTGGGCGCATGTCACGGTGGACGAGCCCTGGCGGCACGCGATCGTCGACGAGGCGTACCAGATGCGCTCGGACTCGCTGCTCGCCGTGGCCGGGCTGTTCGAACGGGCGCTGTTCGTGGGCGACCCCGGCCAGCTGGACCCGTTCGCGACGGTGGGCAGCGAGCAGTGGGCGGGCCTGTCGTACGACCCCTCGGCGTCGGCGGTCTCCACCCTCCTCGCCCACAACCCGGGCCTCCCGCAGCACCGCCTCCCGGTCTCCTGGCGCCTCCCCGCGTCCGCCGCCCCGCTCGTCTCGGGCGCGTTCTACCCGTACACCCCGTTCCGCAGCGGCACCGACCACGGCGACCGCCGGCTGGCCTTCGCCGTGCCCTCCGACGGCTCCGGACCCGACCGGGTGATCGACGAGGCGGCGGAGTCCGGCTGGGGCCTGCTGGAACTGCCCGCCGGGCACACCCCGCGCACCGACCCGGAGGCGGTCCGGGCGGTGGCGACGGTGGTACGACGACTCCTCGACCGGGGCGGAGCGGCTCTCTCCGAGCGCTCGCCCGATCCGTCCCCCCTCACCGCCGACCGGATCGCCGTCGGCACGGCCCACCGGGACCAGGCGGCGGCGGTCCGCGCGGCCCTGGCGGAGCTGGGCGTGACGGACATCACCGTCGACACCGCGAATCGCCTCCAGGGCCGCGAGTACGACGTGACGGTCGTCCTCCACCCGCTCTCCGGCCGCCCCGACGCCACCGCCTTCCACCTGGAGACGGGCCGCCTGTGCGTCCTGGCCTCCCGGCACCGCCAGGCCTGCATCGTGATCTGCCGAGCCGGCGTGACCGACCTCCTGGACGACTACCCGTCGACAGAACCGGTCCAGCTGGGCACACTCGTCAAATTTCCCGACGGCTGGGAGGCGAACCACGCGGTACTGGCCCACCTGGCCGAACACCGGATCAGCTGGCGGCCCTGACGAGAACCCCGCCCACCGCCCCACCCGCCGCACGGAGCCCGGCACGCCGCCGCAGGCGGCCGATGACCACAGCCCGGACGACTGGGGGGCGAGCCACGAGGTACTGGCCCACCTGGCCGAACACCGGGTCAGCCGGTGGCCCTGACGGAGGTGCCGGTGAGCGCAGCGTCATCCGGCGGCCTTGGGGTGGGCTTGCGCGGGCGCGAGAGAATGGACGGTGGCCATCGAACCGTAGGCACCGAACCGTACGAGGAGGACCAGACATGGCGGAGCCCACGCCGCGTCGGAACGAACCGCGGCTACGCCCCGCGCACCTGCTCTTCGAGCCGGTCGCAGCGGTCGCCGACCCGGAGCACTTCTTCGGCCTGGAGTCGATCGACGACCCCGCGGCGCTGCTGGCGCGCGCGACCGAGCTGACCCAGGCGTTCCGTGTGGCCACCGACCGCGCGGTGGAGTTCCAGGCCATGGCCGCCGCCCAGCTCGCCGACCCGCGCCGCTTCGACCGTCTGACCCCGGCCGACATCGCCGCGCGGGCCGAGTGGACCGAGGACTACGCGAAGAAGATGGTCGAGTTCGGCCGGGACCTGCTGAAGGGCAGCGAGGACGCGGAGCCGGCGGAGCCCCTCTAGCGGTCTCCGCGGAGCGGGGTACCGCACGCGGCATATGCCAGGCGGGTGCCAGGCGGGCAAGATACCCCCTCCGCTCCCTCCCGTCCCGGTTTTCCGCAACTCACGGCGAGCGTCGGCTCACGATAGGTATCAATTCCCTATGAGCAGCACACCGCACGAGACGCCCCTCCACGGCCCCGGCGACCGTTCCGACGCCGCCGGGGTCACCTCCGACGGAGCCGCCTGGCTCGCCTCCGCAGGAACGTATCCGCGGAGCACGCTCGCCCTGTGGGAGGAGCGGCCGGACGCCCCGGTCGTCCTGCCCTGCGGCTCGGTGTTCGACGTGGTGAACGCCCCGGCGGTGTTCGGCCGCCGCATGCTGGACCGGTTGTGGGACGAGGGGCCGGGCTCCGGGCCGGTCGCGGCGTTCCGGGGCCGGATGCTCCTGTTCGCCGCCCCCGGCACCGCCGCCCGGCTGCCGTCGCTGCTGGGCTGGGAGGAGTGGGGCGGCCGTGGCCAGGCCGTTCCGCCGCTGCTGTGCCACGGCACCGGCGACGCGGTGACCGTCCCCGCGCTCAACGGCGACCACTCCCCGGCCCCGGCCGGCGCGCGCTGGCTGGTCGGCCCGGACACCCGGCAGCCCTGGCTCCCCGGACCGGAAATCCTGCTCTGGGCGGCGGTGCGGGCGGCCCGCTCGGCCGTGCGGATATCGATTTTTCCTCCCGCCGATCAGGGTGCTAAGGTCTACGACGTCAGCAGGCGCCGCTAGCTCAGTTGGTTAGAGCAGCTGACTCTTAATCAGCGGGTCCGGGGTTCGAGTCCCTGGCGGCGCACGCGAAGTAGGCGAAAGGCCAAGCTCCTGTGAGCTTGGCCTTTCGTGTTTCCGACCCGCCACCTTCCGGCTCCGCCGCCCGCGTGTCAGTCCAGCTCCCCCGGCGTGATCTTCACGTTCCACGCGCCGGACGCCGTCCGCCCCTCCACCTCGACCCGCACGCCGTCCCCCGGGACGGTGAAGCTCTCGCCGAGGGCGACCGGGGCGTCGGCGAGCGGCGGGTAGACGGAGTTCTCCCAGCAGGCCTCGGTGCGCGGATGGGCGTCGACCACCTCGATCGGGCCGCCGCCGGAGGCCGTCTCGTCGCGGACCCGGTAGACGAGGATGCCCTGCCGGCAGGCCGCGCTGTCGTTCCCGGACGCGCCCCGCGCCTCGAAGGCCAGCACGCTGTCGGGCCCGGTGCGGACCACCGCCAGCTTGGTGCCGTCGCCGAGCCCGAAGGCCGGCGCGCCCGCGGCGCCCACCTCCGGCACCCCCGGCCCGGCCGACAGCGGCTCCAGGGTCAACCGGGTCGGCCGGGTCCCCCGTACGCACACCACCTGGCGCGGATTCAGCCACCCGAGCTTCCACTTGTGCCAGGCGAAGAGGTCCGGGGACAGACCGAACTGGCTGCCCATCAGATCCCAGTCGCCGACATAGGTGTCCCAGTCGCCCTTGCCGTCCACCGGGCGGTGGTAGAGGTCGGGGAGGTCGAAGACATGCCCGGTCTCATGGGCGAGAACCAGCCGGTCCGGCGGATGCCTCTCGAAGACGGTGACGACCCGGCGGAGGTCCGTGCCGTCGACGTGCACCGGGACGTCCAGGTTGACCACCTTCGTGGCGTCGGAGTCGACGCCCGGCGCGTCCGGATCGGCCACCAGGTACACGACGTCGTAGCGCGAGAAGTCGACCTGGGGATCGGCCGCCGCGAACGCGTCCCGCAGGTAGGCGGCCCGCAGCAGCAGGTTCCAGTCGCGCTTCATGCCGTAGGCGACCGAGGGCCGGGGCATCCGCAGCCAGTGCGTCAGCGGGTGCGGCCGGATGGTGAACTTCCCGTAGGAGGCCTGCTCGAAGTAGCGGCTGGTGGCCGGGAAGTGGTCGGCGGCCAGCTCCGCGGGGGTGGTGCGCGGGGGCGCGTCCGGGAAGGACAGGAACACCATCACGGCCGAGAGCGGGTGGGTGGGGCGGGTGTAGCCGGCGTTCCAGGTGTCGACGCCCTCGGAGTGGTGCGCGTCGGTGCGGTGCAGGGCACAGGGAGCCGTGGAGAACGGCTCGGCGGCCGACGGTCCGGTCAGGATCGTCGTCGCGACGAGCGCCGACATCGTGGTGAACACGGCGGCGGTGCTGCGCAGCAGGAGACGCGGCACGGAAGGACCTCCGGGGCGGTTCGCGGGACACCGCCACCCAGCCTGTGCGAGTTTGCCACCATATGACCTGTTTACCTGCACCAGAAGGGTGAGGTACCCGAACGGCCGACACCCCGGGAAACTCACGGAACGTCACAAGTGGCCAGGTGGCTCAAGAACCCGTCCAGGTGCGGGCAGAAACGATCTGTCAGAACCGGTGCTTCATCGTGGACACTGGACAGTGGCTGGAAGGCCCTTGGGCCAGCCTCTATGATCGGCACACTTTCCTGCACGGACAGAGATCGAGTGCACTGCGGGAGCGAGCGGTGAGCGGAACGTCCGAAGGGCCGACGCCCGCGGCAGACCTCGACCGGTCCGCCGTCACAGAGAGTGACAATATCTGTCGGAAGTCGTACAACGAGACGGCCGACACGAAGACAGGCGAGACAGCAGACACAACACAGACCACACAACCGGTACAGCTGACACAGCCGGCACAGCCGACAGGCCGGACGCCGGATCCGAACACGTACGAGCACGCCTTCACGGCCGCCGCGCTGCCCCTGGCCGTCGTCGACCGCGAAGGCCTGGTCAGCACCGCCAACGCGGCGTTCGGCACCCTGATCGGCGCCGACCCGGCCGGCCTGACCGGGCGGATCGCCGCGGATCTGGTGGACCTGGCCTCCGACGCCCGTACCTGGCACGCCTATCGCGAGGTACTGCGCGGCCGGCAGGCCAAGTTGCGCTGCACCCGCCGGCTCAAGCACCCCGACGGGCACTCGCTCTGGGTCCAGGTCACCGTCTCCCCGCTGGCGAGGGACACCCCGGGCGTGCTGCTGTCGGTCTCCGACATCAGTGCGCGCCGCGAACTCCAGGCCCGGCTACGGCACTTGCAGATGCATGACCCGGTGACCCGGCTGCCCAACCGGTCGTTGTTCTTCGAGCGCCTCTCGGCCGCGCTGGAGGCGGAGTCGTACGAGCAGGGCGGTACCGGCCGAATCGGCCTGTGCTACCTGGACCTTGACGGTTTCAAGGCGGTCAACGACACCCTCGGCCACCGGGTGGGCGACCGGCTGCTGGCCGCCGTCGCCGAACGGCTGACCCGGGTCGCCGGCGAGGCCGGCTTCGCGCGGGCCGGGGCGCCGCTGGTGGCCCGGCTCGGCGGCGACGAGTTCGCCCTGCTGGTCGAGGACTCGACGGGCACGGAACAGCTGGCCGATCTGGCCGAGTCGGCGCTGGCGGCTCTCCAGGCGCCGTTCGACCTGGCCGGCCAGCGGCTCTCCCTGTCGGCCTCGATCGGGGTGGTGGAGCGCCATGCGGCGGGTACGACGGCCACCGGTCTGATGCAGGCCGCCGACACGACCCTCTACTGGGCGAAGGCCGACGGCAAGTCCCGCTGGACGCTCTTCGACCCGGAGCGCAACGCCCACCTGGTCACCCGCCAGGCGCTCTCCTCCACCCTCCGCCCGGCCATCGAGCGCGGCGAGTTCGTGCTCGAGTACCAGCCGCTGGTGGGCATGGAGGACGGGCGGCTGAGCGGGGTCGAAGCCCTGGTCCGATGGAATCATCCGCAGTTCGGCACACTAGCGCCGAATCGGTTCATCGGATTGGCGGAGGAGGACGGTTCCATCGTCCCGCTCGGCCGCTGGGCCCTGACCACCGCCTGCCGGCAGGCCCGCCGGTGGCAGCTGGACCACCCCGGCGAGCCGCCGATCTTCGTGAGCGTGAACGTGGCCGTGCGCCAGGTCTGGGACTCCGACCTGGTCGCGGACGTGGCACAGACCCTCGCCGAGACTGGCCTGGCGCCGCATCTGCTCCAACTGGAGCTGACCGAGTCGGCGGTGATGGGCTCGGCGGGCCGTCCGCTGCAGGCCCTTCAGGCCCTGAGCGACATGGGGGTCCGCATCGCCATCGACGACTTCGGCACCGGCTACTCCAACCTCGCCTACCTCAGCCGGCTCCCGGTCTCGGTCCTCAAGCTGGACGGTTCCTTCGTCCGGGGCTTCCAGTACGACGACCCGGGCGACCGCCCGAACCCGGCCGACGAGGTCGTCGTGGAGGCGATGATCCAGCTGGCCCACCGGCTCGGCCTCACCGTCACCGCCGAATGCGTCGAGACCTCGGCGCAGGCCTCCCGGCTGCGTCACATCGGCTGCGACACCGGCCAGGGGTGGCTGTACTCCAGGCCGGTGACGCCGGACCGTATCTCCGAGCTGCTGTGCACCCGGACCTACGCGGACACCCCGGTCGGCAAACCGTAGGCGTCGGCGATCAGTTCGTAGGAGCGCAGGCGCAGCTCGCCGCGGTGGGCGTGGGTGGTGAGCATCAGCTCGTCGGCGCCGGTGCGCTTCTGGAGGTCGTCGAGACCCGCGCGCACCTCGTCGGCGGTGCCGTGCACGATGTTGGCGGTCCAGGAGTGCACGAACTCCTCCTCCATCGGGGAGAACTCGTGCTTCTCGACGTCGTCCGGGTCCGGGAACAGACCGGGCCGCCCGGTGCGCAGCCGCAGCATGTTCACCGCGCCGGCCCGCACCTGGCGCCGTGCCTCGCGCTCCTCGTCCACGGCGAGCGTGGAGACGCCGATGAGGGCGTACGGCTCGTCGAGGACGGCGGAGGGGCTGAAGGACTCGCGGTAGAGGTCGAGGGCCGGGACGGTGTTCTGCGCGGAGAAGTGGTGCGCGAAGGCGAACGGCAGCCCGAGCATGCCGGCGAGCCGGGCGCTGAAGCCGGAGGAGCCGAGCAGCCAGACGACCGGCCGGTGCGGGGACTGCACACCGCCGGGGCTGGTGCTCTGGACGGGGCCGGGGATGGCGTGGATCCGGCGGTACGGGTGGCCGTCGGGGAAGTCGTCGTCCAGGAACCGGGTGAGCTCGGCGAGCTGCTGGGGGAAGTCGTCGGCGCCCTCGTTGAGGGTCTGGGTTCGGCGGAGGGCGGCCGCGGTGGCCCCGTCCGTGCCCGGCGCCCGGCCGAGGCCCAGGTCGATCCGCCCCGGGGCCATGGCCTCCAGCGTGCCGAACTGCTCCGCGATGACGAGCGGGGCGTGGTTGGGCAGCATGACACCGCCCGAACCCAGCCGGATGCGCTCCGTGTGGGCGGCGAGGTGGGCGAGGATCACGGCGGGCGACGAGGAGGCCACCCCGGGCATGGAGTGGTGCTCGGCGACCCAGAACCGCTGGAAACCGCGGGCCTCGGTGAGCCGCGCGAGCTCCACGCTGGTGCGCAGGGCGTCGGTGGCGGTACTGCCGGTGCCCACGGTCACCAGGTCCAGTACGGAGAGGGGGACGGGGGCGGTCCCGTGCGTGATGCCCCGGATCTCGTCTGCCGACACGGTGAGAGCCTCCTGTTTGCGACCATGAGCTGTACTAGTGGGCGGTAACAGGAGGATGGCTCCGCTTATTCCTGACGCCGCTGGGCGGGAGCCCCCTGGTGCGGGGGGTCAGGCCTGGATGATCGGTTGGCGGGTGAACAGGGTGCCCAGCGCCGGCTCGTTCACCCGGCGGTCGGCCAGCCTCAGGCCCTCCCACACGGTCACCTGGTTCGCCGTGAGCACCGGCTTGGACAGCGCCTTCTCCAGGAGCGGAAGATGCGCCGCCGTGTGCAGCGCCGTGTCCGGGAGGAGTACCGCCTCCGCGCCGGAGGCGTCCGCGGTCCGCGCCAGGGTGAGCACCTCCTCCTCCCCCCACGTCCCCACCTCCGCCGCCGTGACGATCCCCGACGCGCGGACCCCGGTGACCTCCAGGCCCCCGGCCCGCAGGAAGTCCGCGAAGAGCTGCGCCACGTCGTCCGGGTAGGTCGCGCCGACCGCCACCCGCCGTACCCCGAGCTCCCGCGCCGCGTGCACGAACGCGAAGGACGCGGACGACGCCGGCAGCCCGGCCGCCTGGGCGAGGTCCCGGATCTGCTGGTGGGCGCCCTCCCAGCCGTACACGAAGCTGCCGCTGGTGCACGCCCACACCACCGCGTCCGCGCCCGCGAGCCGTAGTTCGTCCACCGCGGCCGCCAGCCGCCGGGCCGATCCCATCTCCAGCAGCGCGTCCACCCGGTGCGCGTCCTCGCCGATGTCGGTGTGGACGACGTCCACCCGGATGTCGCTGCCGAGGAGCTGTTCCATGCGCGGGTAGTCGTCTTCCGCGGAGTGCCCCGGATAGAGGATTCCGAGCGCTGTCATGTCCACCCTTCCTGCTGTTCTTCCGGCAGTACGGGCCACTCCCGCGGCGCCGATCCGTCCGGATGACCGATCAGCGTCTGATAGGGCCCAACGGCTCGGGTACCCAGCCTGCGCAGCGCCGCCCACATCGTGACCTGGTTGGCCGACAGAACGGGGACGCGCAGTTCGGCCTCCAGCTGGGGGATGACGTCGTAGGTGGGCAGGTTGGTGCAGGAGATGAACAGGGCGTCGGCGGCCCCGGGCCGTACCGCCTGCCGGGCCATGGCGACCACGTCCCGGTACGGCACCTGCCAGATGTGCCGGGTCAGCCCCATGAACGCGACCCCGGCGACCTGGACGCCCGCCTCCGCGACGTACTCCTCGAGCACCCGCGTCACCGAGACCGTGTACGGCGTGACCAGCGCGAGCCGCCGTACGCCCAGCTCGGTCAGCGCGTCGAGCAGCGCACCGGAGGTGGTGAGCGCGGGCAGCGCGCCGGAGCGGGTCATCGCCTCGCACATCGCGCGCTCCCCGGCGATGCCGCCGACGAAGCTGCCGGAGGTGCAGGCGTAGGCGACCACCTCGGGTGCGACGGCGGTCAGCGCGCGCACCGCCTCGCCGAGTGTCTCGTGCTCGCTGACCAGCCGGGCCAGGTCGAGGCTGACCTCGACCGGCACGAACGGCGTCCTGGTCAGGTGCAGGGACACGTCGTCGGGCACCCAGCGCCACAGTTCGCGGTCCAGAGCGAAGTCGAAGGGCGCCACGACTCCGACACCGCGCTGGGGACGGGGTCCGCCCAGAAAGGAGACGTCCATGGGGAGTCACCGGCCTCACGCTGGAAGTCGAGGGGCAACGGTCGGGTCACGCCCGTGTTGACGAAGGTAGGTTCGGGTGCGAGCGTGGTCAATCCGCGCATCTCAGACGCTCGATCCGCCCATGTCAGACGCTGCCGGACGCCGGGAGACCGCCCCGAATGACGCCGCCCGTCCCCACCCTGCTGGTCCTCGACGCCGACCCGCCCCCGCGGCTCGGCCGGCTCACCGGCCGCGCCCGGATCGTGCACACGGACGCGGCGGGTCTGGCGGCCCGGCTGCCTGCGGCCGACGCCCTCCTGATCTGGGACTTCGCCTCGCACGCCGTCCGCGACGCCTGGCCGGGCGAGGGGCCGCGGCCGCGCTGGGTGCACACGGCGAGCGCGGGCGTCGACCATCTGATGTGCCCCGAACTGGCCGCGTCCGACACGGTCGTCACCAACGCGCGCGGGGTCTTCGACCGGCCCATCGCCGAGTACGTGGCCGCGCTGGTCCTCGCGATCGCCAAGGACCTGCCGGAAACCCTCGGCCTCCAGCGGGAGCGGACCTGGCGGCACCGCGAGGCGCGCCGGGTCGGCGGCACCCGCGCGTGCGTGGTGGGCTCCGGCCCGATCGGCCGGGCCATCGTCCGCACCCTCAAGGCGCTCGACATCACCACCGCGCTGGTCGGCCGCGTCCCGCGCACCGGCATCCACGGCCCCGACGACCTCGATCGGCTGATGTCCCGCGCGGACTGGGTGATCGCGGCCGCGCCGCTGACCGAGCAGACGCGGGGCATGTTCGACGCGCACCGTTTCGACGTGATGCAGCCGTCGGCCTGCTTCATCAACGTCGGCCGGGGCCAGCTGGTCGACGAGGACGCGCTGGTGCGGGCGCTGACCCGGCGCTGGATCGCCGCCGCGGCCCTGGACGTCTTCACCACCGAGCCGCTCCCTGCCGACAGCCCGTTGTGGGACGTGCCCGGCCTCATCGTCTCGCCGCACATGAGCGGGGACACGATCGGCTGGCGGGACGAACTGGGCACTCAGTTCGTGGAGTTGTACGAGCGGTGGGCGGCGGGCAGATCTCTGCTGAACGTGGTCGACAAGAAGCGCGGTTACGTGCCCGGTCACTGACTCCCGGGAGGGTGCCCCTCATGCAGCTCACCGACCTCACCGGCCTCACCGCCCGACAGCTCCTCGACGGCTACCGCACGGGCGGGTTCGGCCCGGTGGAGGCCACCCGGGCGGTCCTGGAACGGGCGGCCCGGATCCAGCCGGAGGTCAACGCCTTCGTCCGCCTCACCGAGGAGGACGCACTGGCCCAGGCACGGGAGTCGGCGGAACGGTGGCGGCGGGGCGAGCCGAAGGGCCTGCTCGACGGCGTCCCGGTGACGGTGAAGGACATCTTGCTGATGCGCGGTCATCCGACCCTGCGCGGCTCCAGGACGGTGTCCGCCGACGGGAGTTGGGACGAGGACGCGCCCTCCGTCGCCCGGCTGCGCGAGCACGGCGCGGTGTTCATCGGCAAGACCACCACCCCCGAGCACGGCTGGAAGGGCGTGACCGACTCCCCGCTCTCCGGGATCACCCGCAACCCGTACGACCCGTCCCGCACCGCGGGCGGTTCGAGCGGCGGCAGCGCGGCGGCCGTCGCCCTGGGCGCCGGGCCCCTGTCGCTGGGCACGGACGGCGGCGGCAGCGTGCGCATCCCGGCGGCCTTCTGCGGGATCTTCGCCCTGAAACCGACGTACGGCCGCGTCCCGCTCTACCCCGCGAGCGCCTTCGGCACGCTGTCGCACGTGGGCCCGATGACCCGGGACGCGGCCGACGCGGCACTGCTGCTGGACGTGATCGGCACCCCGGACGCCCGGGACTGGTCGGCGCTGGGTCCCGCCCCGGGGTCTTTCACGGCCGGCCTCTCCGGGGGCGTGCGCGGACTGCGGGTGGCGTTCTCACCGACGCTGGGCGGCCAGGTGGCGGTCCGGCCGGGGGTCGCGGCGGCGGTACGGCGGGCGGTGACGCGGCTGGCCGGGCTGGGCGCGTACGTCGAGGAGACCGACCCGGACTTCAGCGATCCGGTGGAGGCGTTCCACGCGCTGTGGTTCGCGGGGGCGGCCCGGGTGACCCAGCGTCTCTCCCCGGAGCAGCGGGCGTCGCTCGACCCGGGGCTGCGGGAGATCTGCGGGCGGGGGGCCGGGCTGAGCGCGCTGGAGTATCTGGCGGCGGTGGACGTCCGGATGGACCTGGGGCGCCGCATGGGCCTCTTCCACGAGCGGTACGACCTGCTGGTCACGCCGACGCTGCCGCTCACCGCGTTCGAGGCGGGGGCGGAGATGCCGAGGAACTCGGGTTTCCGTCGCTGGACGGGGTGGACGCCGTTCACGTACCCCTTCAACCTGACCCAGCAGCCGGCCGCGACCGTGCCGGTGGGGCTGGACGGGGACGGGCTGCCGGTGGGGTTGCAGCTCGTGGCCGCCCGCCACCGGGACGATCTGGTGCTGCGGGCGGCCCATGCGCTGTACGAGGCGGGGGCGGCTTCGGTACCGCCGGTCAGCGCCGTCGCGGTCTGACGCGTCAGCCGGTCACCTGGACCACCGCCGTCCGTCCCGCCCGTACCGTCGGAGTCGCGTACGTGTACGTCACGCCGTCGACCTTCTTGGTGCGGACCCGCTGGGGGACGCCGTCGACCTCGATCCGCTTGTGCACGCCGGGGAAGCGGGCCTCCCAACGGTAGGAAGTCTCACGGGAGTTGTTCGTCAGCGTGGTCTTCGTCGCGCCGTCGTGCCGCACGGTGACGGTGGCCGTGCCGATGGGGACGTCCGCCGCCTGGAGCCACTTCATGCCGGACGGCAGCCGCGACTGGGTGGTCACCTTGTGGTCCGGGGCGTCCGGCGTGATGCCCATCAGGCCCTGGACGGTCTGGCTGACCAGGGTGAACGACACCTCGGGGTAGTCGCCGTCGGGCCCCTGGCTGGAGTTGACGTGCTGGGTCTCCCGCTCGCCGTAGATCTTCTGCATCCACTGCCAGGCGGTGTCGTTGCGGTTGTTCTTGAAGAACATGTCGGGCAGGTAGGTCGTCGACTCGATGTTGGGCGACCCCTCCGGCCCCAGCTCCTGCTGCTCGATGTAGTCGAGGTAGGCGTCGTTGCGCGGGCCGGGGTCGATGATCTGCTTCATCGGCATGAAGACGCTGTTCTCCTTGCCCCAGCCGGTGACCGGGGTGCCGGAGAGGGTGTAGGCGCGGACCATGTCGGCGCCGGTTCCGGTGCCGCTCCACTCGTCGTTGAAGTACGTCTTCAGGTCCGCGGCCTTCTTGTCGTACGTCTTGGCGAGTTTGGTGTCGCCCTTGCCGCGGGCGAGGACCGCCATCGCCAGGTACGCCTGGTACTCGGAGGCGATGCCGTCCCCGGCCTCGGCGAGGCCGTCGCCGTCCTGCTCGTTGTAGCTGGCGGCGCCCTGGAAGATGCCGTTGCCGGTGCCCTCGGCGACCTTGACCTTGCCGTTGTCCTTGGCGGAGTTGTGCAGGTCGATGAACTGCTCGGTGGCGTGCCGGTAGAAGTCCCACAGCACCGGGTCGTCGACGTATCTGCGGTCGCCGGTCCAGAGGTAGGCCTGGGCCGCCTTCTCGACGAGTTCGAAGGTGGCCGGCACCTCGCGCACGAAGTTGTCCGGGCTCTTGTAGTCGATGCTCAGGTACGTCCTGGCGTCGAAGTTGAGGGACCACACCGGGAAGTACTTGTGTTCGGCGGTGGCCGACTGCGCGTAGGAGCGGAGCATGGTCTCGTTCTCGGCGTCGAGGCCGATGAGGTGGGCGCCGGCGAGCTGGTGGGTCATGTCGCGGGAGTAGTAGGCGCTGCGGTTGGCGTATCCGGCCCAGTAGGTGGGCTCGTACGACGCGGTGCCGGTGCCGCCGGTCTGGTTCTCGTCGACGTTGACGGGGCCTGTCGTGCCGGGCAGTTGGACCCAGCTGTTGGCCTTCTTCTGGGCCCACGCGAACATCTCGGCGATCTCGGGGTCGGACGAGGTGACCTTGGGGTCGGCGGGCGCGGCGGGCGAGATCATCAGGTCGTCGGCGTTGACCCAGGCGGTGCCGGAGCCGAAGGCGATCCCCAGCCGGTCGCCGGTCCTCAACGTGACGCCGCTGATGGTGTACCGGGCGTAGCCGGGGTGCTGCGGCAGAGTGATCGTTTCGACGGTCTCGCCGTTGCGCCGGACCGTGTACGTGCCGCCGGTGCCGGCGCTGCCGATCCACGCGGAGAAGTCGTAACTGCCGTCGCGGGGCGCGACGACGGTGAGTTCCGCGCTCTTGCCGGCTCCGGCGTCGAGGTAGAGGAAGCGCTCGCCGCCGTGCCTGTTGCCGGTGCCGACGCCGGCGCCCGAGGTGAAGGTCCAGCCCGTGCCGCCGTTCTCGAAGCCGGGGTCGGGGATGGTGAGTTGGGGGCGGGGGCCCGGTGCCGCCTCGGCCGACACGGCGGGGGCCATCGGTGCGAGCAGGGCAACGGCGGTGAGCAGCATGAGCCTTGAGGGCTTCATCGGGTCTCCGGTCTCGATCACTGCGGTCGGGCGGGTGGGGCGGCCGAGCGGTGGCCGCAAGCTAACAGGGCCCGGAGAGGCGCTTCAATGGTCATGCAGAAGAAACATGCAAGACACGCAGAGCCATTGCCGTTTTCCATGGCATGATGCGCTGAAAGTTTTCATCGTTTTCGTGCAAGCGAGGTAGGGCGGGAACCGCTATGAAGGTCGGCATCACCGAGGTCGCGGAGCGGGCGCAGGTGAGCGAGGCCACCGTCAGCCGGGTCATCAACCGGCGTCAGGGTGTGGCGCGCAAGACCCGCGAGGCGGTCGAGCAGGCGATGGCCGACCTCGGGTACGAGCGGCAGACCCGGGGGCAGCTCATCGCGGTCATCACCGAGTTCGTCTCCAACCCGTTCTTCGCCGACGTCTGCGAACGGATCGAGTCCACGCTCGCCCCGCACGGCCTGAAGACGGTCCTGTGCCCGTGTTTCCCCGGCGGGGTGCAGGAGCTGGACTTCGTGACCTCCCTCGCCGACCGGGGCGTCGCCGCCGTGGTCTTCCTGTCGGCCAGCAACACGATCGAGGGCGCGGACCCGGCGGCGTACGAACTGCTGCGCTCCCGCCGGATCCCGTTCGTCGGGGTCAACGGCGAGTTCGAGGGCGTGGGCGATGTGCCGGTCTTCTCCACCGACGACCTGCTGGCCGCCGAACTCGCCGTGGACCACCTGCACCGCCTCGGCCACCGCCGGATCGGGATGGCGTCGGGCCCGGTCGGCAACCGCCCGGCGGACCGCCGGGTCAGCGGCTTCGTCTCCTCGCTCGCCCGGCGCGGGGTCGAGGATCCGGAGCAGTGGGTGGTCCGGCAGTCCTACACCGTCGAGGGCGGCCAGTCCGCCGCGATCTCGCTGCTCGGCCGGGGCGCCACGGCCATCGTGGCCGCCAGCGACTACATGGCCCTGGGCGCGATCCGCGGCGCGCGCCGCCAGGGGTACGACGTCCCGGGCGACGTGTCGGTCGTCGGCTACGACGGCGCCATGATCATGGACTTCGTCGACCCTCCGCTCACCACCGTCCGCCAGCCGGCCGACCGCCTGGCCGCGGAGGTGGCCCGCAGCGTCCTCGCCCTGGTGGGCAACCGCGAGGTCCCGGTCGGCGAGCTCCTCTTCGACCCCGAGCTGGTGATCCGCGCCAGCACGGCGGCGGTGGCACCTGGTCGACCGGACCATTGACCTAGACATCGGATCTATGCAGACTCTGCACGGAGATCCGGCCGGATCATCGGCGGTAACTCCCGCTATTCATCGGGTATTTCATCGCTCATGCATGCTCCGGAGGGACTATGCCCATGTCTCGGTTCGCGTTTCTCGGGGTGGCGCTCGCGCTGCTCGGCGGCGGGGCGGCCGCTCCTGTCGCCGCGGCGCCGAAGGCGGCACCGGTGGTGGTCGACGTGGACGACTACGGAGCCGACCCCACCGGCCGGACGGACTCGGCGCCCGCCGTCACCGCGGCGCTGCGGCACGCCAGGAGCCTCGACCGGCCGGTCAGGATCGTCTTCTCGAAGGGGACCTACCAGCTCTATCCCGAGCGGGCCGAGACACGTGAGCTGTACGTGTCCAACACCGTGGGCGCCGACCAGCGTTACCGGGACAAGAAGATCGGACTGCTCGTCGAGGACATGCACGACGTCACCGTCGACGGCGGCGGGGCCAAGCTCGAATACCACGGCCTCCAGACGGCGTTCGCGTCGATCCGCTCGACGAACGTGACCTTCACGAACTTCTCCTTCGACTACGCGGCCCCCGAGGTCATCGACGCGACCGTCGCCGAGACCGGCGTGCGCGACGGTCGCGCCTACCGCGTCCTGTCGATCCCGGCCGGCAGCCCGTACCGGGTGGACGGCACGCACATCACCTGGCTCGGCGAGACCAGTCCGGCCACCGGGCAGCCGTACTGGTCGGGGGTCGACGGACTCCAGTACACCCAGATCCACGACCCCGAGGCGCAACGGACCTGGCGCGGAGACAACCCTCTCTTCAACGACGTCGGCGCGGTCACCGACCTCGGCGGCCGCCGGATCCGCATCGACTACACCACCGCGTCGCAGCCGGCGGACGCCGGGCTCGTCTACCAGATGCGGCTCATCGAGCGGACCGAGCCGGGCGCCTTCATCTGGGAGTCCAAGAACGTCACGATGCGCTCGATGAACGCCTACTACCTGCAGTCCTTCGGTGTGGTGGGGCAGTTCAGCGAGAACATCTCCATCGACAAGGTGAACTTCGCCCCCGATCCGAAGTCCGGCCGCTCCACGGCCTCGTTCGCGGACTTCGTGCAGATGTCCGGCGTCAAGGGGAAGGTATCGATCACCCGGAGTCTCTTCGACGGCCCGCACGACGACCCGATCAACATCCACGGCACCTACCTGGAAGTCGTCGGGAAACCCGGGCCGAACACCCTCACCCTCGCCTACGAGCACCCGCAGACCGCCGGATTCCCGCAGTTCGCCCCGGGCGACGAGGTCGAGTTCACCGCCAAGCGCACGATGACCCGGCTGACCCCGGCGCACGCGAAGGTCACCGCGGTCGACGGGCCGAGCGGGACGGACCACGAGAAGCCGCTGACCACGATGACCGTCAGCTTCGACCGGCCGGTCCCCGCCGGGACCGAGATCGGCGGCACGGTCGTCGAGAACATCACGGCCACCCCGTCGGTCGTCATCTCCGGCAACGTGTTCCGCAACGTGCCGACCCGCGGCATCCTGGTCACCACCCGCAAGCCCGTCCTGATCACCGGCAACCGGTTCGACGCGATGTCCATGGCCAGCATCTACGTCTCCGCGGACGCCTACCAGTGGTACGAGTCCGGGCCGGTCTCCCACCTCACCATCCGCGACAACTCGTTCACGCGGCCCAGCGGCCCGGTCATCTTCGTGGAGCCGACCAACCAGGTCGTCGACCCGGCGAACCCGGTGCATCACAACATCTCGGTCGAGCACAACTCGTTCGACATCGGTGACGTGACCGTGGTCAACGCCAAGAGCGTCGGCGGGTTCACCTTCACCGGCAACACCGTCCGCCGGCTGGACGGGTCGGACCAACCGCCGTACACCTCACCGCTGTTCGTCTTCCACGGCAGCTCGGACATCCGGATCGCTCACAACCACTACGCCAAGGGCCTCAACACGTCCGTGGTCGCCGACTGAAACAGGGCGTCCGGGGTGGCTAGGCCCTGCGGAAAGCCAGGGACTCCCCCGCCGCTCCCGTCCGCCACAGGTCGTTGCAGGCCTCGGCCAGGTCCGGCAGGCCCCGCACCACCTCGCCCCACACGATCCCCGGCACCCAGCCCACATCGCCGTTGAGCAGCAGGTTGTTGCGTTCGTAGAAGAGGGCCAGGTCGACGACCGTGGTGCCGGGGCGCACCTCGCGGTCGTAGCCGTAGGCCTTCGTGCCCAACTCCGCGCCGGCGAAGGAGAAGTAGCAGAGGTCGCCGGGGATGGGGGTGACGGTCGGGTTCTCCAGGGGCGGTTCCGTCGCCGCGAATGGCGGGAAAAGAGCGTAGATCTCGTTGCGGGCGTACTTCGCGTGGTAGACGTCGCCGGCGAGCGGCAGGGCGCCCCAGACGGCGGCACAGGTCACCGGGGCCCGGTCGTCCAGCAGCCGGGCCGTGGCACTGACCCCGCGGGTGACCAGCGAGACTTCGATGAATCGATCGGCCATGCCTTCCATGATGCATAAGTCGATTGGCCCCGGGTAGCCGCGCCGCCATGGCTCCACCACTTGGGAACGAGACAGACACATCTGGGTATGAATCCAGACAAACTCGGCGTGCGGTGCTCGCGGGTGCCGCCGCCATCGGCGCGCTCGCCGCCGCCGGCTGCACCCGCGTGGCCACCGCGGCCGGCACCGACGGCGGTGACCTGCTGCAACGGCTGCGCGCCCAGGGTGTCGTACGGCTCGGGATCGCCGGTGAGATCCCCTTCGGGTACATCGACAAGGACGGGCAGCTCACCGGTGAGGCACCGGAGCTGGCGAAGGCGATCTTCAAGCGGCTCGGGGTCGACAAGGTGCAGCCGGTGCCGACCGAGTTCGGTTCGCTGATCCCGGGGCTGAACTCGCAGCAGTTCGACGTCGTGGCCGCCGGGATGTACGTCAACCCCGAGCGCTGCGAGCAGGTGATCTTCGCCGATCCCGACTACCAGATGCTCGACTCGTTCGTCGTACGCAAGGGGAACCCCAAGGGGCTGCACGACTACAAGGACGTCGTCGCCAAGAAGGCCAAGTTCGCCACCGGGACCGGGTACGCGGAGATCCAGTACGCGGTCGAGGCAGGGTACAAGGAGAGCGACATCCTGATCGTGCCGGACCAGGTCGCGGGGCTGAACGCCGTGGAGGCCGGGCGCGTGGACGTCTTCGCCGGGACCGCGGTCACCGTCCGCGAGGTGGTCAAGAAGTCCGCCAAGGCCGAGGCCACCAAGCCCTTCGCACCGCTCGTCGACGGCAAGCCGCACGTGGACGGGGGCGCGTTCGCGTTCCGGTCGGCCGAGACGAAGCTGCGGGACGCCTTCAACGTGGAGCTGCGCAAGCTCAGGAAGAGCGGCGAACTGCTCCGGATCCTGCGGCCGTTCGGCTTCACCCAGGCCGAGATGACCGACCTGACGGCCAAGGAGCTGTGCGGGGGAGGCAAGAGCGGATGACCTCGGGACTGTGGGACCTCGTACTCAAGGGCGTCTGGACCACCGTCCAGCTGCTCGTGCTGAGCGGGCTGCTGATGACCGCGGTGGCCTTCGTGGTGGGCGTGGCACGGACGAGCCGGCACTGGTTCGTCCGGTTCCTCGCCGGCTTCTACACCGAGGTGTTCCGTGGCACCTCGGCGCTGGTGATGATCTTCTGGGTGTTCTTCGTGCTGCCGGTCGCCTTCGGCTGGCAGCTGGTGCCGCTGTGGGCGGGCACCCTCGCACTCGGGCTGACCTACGGCGCGTACGGCACGGAGATCGTGCGCGGGGCGCTGAACGCGGTCGACCCGGCACAGCAGGAGGGCGGAATCGCGCTCAGCTTCACGCCCTGGCAGCGGCTGCGGCTGATCCTGCTGCCGCAGGCGGTACCGGAGATGATCCCCTCCTTCTGCAACCTGCTGGTCGAACTGCTCAAGGGCACCGCGCTGGTGTCGATCACCGGCATGGGCGACCTGGCGTTCAGCGGGAACCTGGTGCGCCTGGCATTGCAGGAGAGCGCGCACATCTACACGTACCTGCTGCTGATCTACTTCGTGATCGCGTTCGTCATCACCCGGCTGATGCGCGGCCTGGAGAAGCGCCTGCGGGCCGGAATCGGCAAGGCTCCGGGGACGGAGCAGGAGGCGCGTACGCGTAAGCGCGCCGAGGCGACCGGGGTCGGTGGTGTCGCGTGAAGTGGGACTGGAGTGCCGTCAGCGAGTTCATGCCGCACTTCTGGGACGGCCTGCTGGTCACCCTTGAGGCGCTGGTCCTCGGCTCGCTGATCTCGTTCTCGCTGGGGCTGGTGTGGACGCTGCTGATGCGGACGCCGACCAGGTGGGTGCGCTGGCCGGTGGGCGTGGTGACCGAGTTCGTCCGCAACACCCCGCTGCTGGTGCAGCTGTTCTTCCTGTTCTACGTGCTGCCCGAGTGGGGACTGACGTTCTCCGCGCTGACCACCGGTGTCCTCGCGATCGGCCTGCACTACTCGACGTACACCATGCAGGTCTACCGGGCCGGCATCGAGGCCGTGCCGGTCGGCCAGTGGGAGGCGGCGACGGCGCTGAACCTGCCGGCGCGGCGGACCTGGACGGTGGTGATCCTGCCGCAGGCGCTGCGCCGGGTCGTGCCGCCGCTCGGCAACTACGTGATCTCGATGCTCAAGGACACACCGATCCTGATGTCGATCACCGTCCTGGAGATGCTCGGGCAGGCGCGGCTCTTCTCCCAGCAGCACTTCCAGTTCACCGAGCCGGTGACGGTGATCGGCGTCGCCTTCATCGTCATCTCCTACCTCGCCTCCCTTCTTCTGCGCACCCTGGAGCGTCGCCTTGTCCGTTGAGACCAGCAAGCAGCCGAGTACCGCCGATACGACGCCCACCGAGCTGATCCGCATCGAGGGGGTGACCAAGCGGTTCGGGGACAACACCGTCCTCGACGGGCTCGACCTCACCGTGCAGGCCGGCCGGCACGTCACCCTGATCGGGCCCTCCGGCTCCGGCAAGACCACGATCCTGCGGATGCTGATGACCCTGACCAAGCCGGACGCCGGCACCATCACCGTCGACGGGCAGCGGCTCTTCCCGGCGCCGGAGAAGGAGCTGCGGGAGGTCCGCAAGCAGATCGGGATGGTCTTCCAGCAGTTCAACCTGTTCCCGAACATGACCGTGCTGCGCAACCTCACCGAGGCCCCGGTGACCGTGCTCGGCCTCTCCAAGGACGAGGCGGAGGCGCGCGCCCGGGAGCTGCTCGACCTGGTGGGCCTCGCCGACAAGTGCGACGCCCGGCCGACCCAGCTCTCCGGCGGCCAGCAGCAGCGGGTGGCGATCGCCCGGGCCCTGGCCATGCGGCCGAAGGTGCTGCTCCTCGACGAGGTGACCTCGGCGCTCGACCCCGAGCTGGTCGCGGGCGTCCTCGACCTGCTCAGGGACATCGCCCGCACCACCGACATCACGATGCTCTGTGTGACCCACGAGATGAACTTCGCCCGGGACATCTCCGACCAGGTCCTGATGTTCGACGCGGGCCGGATCATCGAGGCGGGCCCGCCGGAGCGGATCTTCAGCGAGCCCGAGCACGAGCGGACCCGGGAGTTCCTCAGCGCGGTGCTGTAAGCGTCTCCGCGCAAACCGTCGTAAAAGATTCCCCGCGCGATGTCATGATTACATGAAGTGAACGCTCGATCACCCGAGGTCCGGCGCTCAGCTCATTCCGCTGACATATGCCAACGGGTCTTCGTCGCAGCTGGGAGGGCCGGAATCTCGCCAACACCCCCTCCGTTTCCGGCTGCTGCCCGTTATCGTGGAGAGGATCCGTTGCCCGGATCACGGCCCAAGCAGTGCTGCCGAAGGCAGCGTCGCCGAGCGAGCGCAGGGGGATTCACCGTGGCGCTGAAGCACGAGCCGACCGCCCCGTACCACTCCGCCCAGGACGCGCTGCGCGTCCTGGAGACGGTGGCGGGGCACGCCGACGGCGTCACCGACACCGAACTGGCCCGCCGGACCGGTCTCGAACCCGAGCGGCTGACCACGCTGCTGCGCATGCTGCGCCGCGAGGGCTATGTCGAGCAGGTCGCCGACGGCGCCTACGTCACCGGCGAGACCCTGCGCCGCCTCGGCTCCGCGCACGACCGGGAGCGCGCCCTCGGCGAGCAGCTCCAGCTGGTCCTCGACCGGCTGCGCGACTCGGTCGGCGCGGCGGTCTACCTCAGCCGGTACGTCGACGGCGAGGTGCGGATCGGCCCGTACGCGGCCGGCCCGGGCACCCCCGCGGTCAACGAGTGGGTGGACTTCCGGTCCTCCGCGCACGCCACCGCGATCGGCAAGAGCCTGCTCACCCAGCTCGACCACAACGGCCGCCGCGACCATCTCTCCCGGCACAAGATGGCCCGCCTCACCTCGCGCACCATCACCAGCGACAAGCTGCTGCTCTCCCGGCTGGCCGCCCAGCCGCCGACGGTGCCGGTCCTGGACCTCCAGGAATACGCGATCGGCACGGTGTGCGCGGCGGTGCCGATCACCGCGGGCTCGTCGGTGGGCTGCCTGGCCCTGTCCCTGCCGGTCGAGCACGCGCACCGGCTCCGGCAGGCCGCCGACGCGCTGAACCGCAGCGCGGCCCCGGTACTGCTCTCCCTCGCCATCTGAGCCGGCGGCTTCCCTCCGAGGCTGGTCGGAAGCACCCCCGCGGACCAGGTAGTATTTTCTTCGTCGCCAGCCGCGAGACAGAGATCGGACGGTTCGGCGAGAGTCATGCGCCGCTAGCTCAGTTGGTTAGAGCAGCTGACTCTTAATCAGCGGGTCCGGGGTTCGAGTCCCTGGCGGCGCACGATGACGAGGGCGAGCCTTGTCCGCGGAAAGCGCGGACGCTGCTCGCCCTCTCTTTATTGCGCGTCCTCGGCGGTCAGTCTGCGGTAGGTCTGCTCGCCCGGCGGCCGCCACCACACCGGGTCGGCGCACCGCACCCCTTCCCTGCGCAGTGCGGCCCGCTGGATCTTGTTGGTCGCCGTCACCGGCATCCGCTCCACCACCCGCACGAACCGGGGCGCCATCTTCGTCCCCAGGTCGGGCTGGGCCAGCAGGAACTCGGCGAAGTCCAACGGCTCGAATCGCCCGGCGACGGTCGCCATCACCTGGTCCCCGGTCACCGGGTCCGGCACCCCGTAGACGGCGACGGCATCCGCGCCCTCGTACCGTGCCACGATGTTCTCGATCATCGCGGCGGCCAGGTTCTCCCCGTCCACCCGGATCCGGTCATCGGTGCGGCCCGCGAAGTACAGAAAGCCGTCTTCGTCCCGGTAGAAGAGATCCCCGGTCCAGTACCACCCTCCGCGGCGCCGCTCGGCCTCCGCCTCCGGGTTGCGCCAGTACCCCTCGAAGGGGTTCGGCGCCCGGTTCACCAGCTCTCCTATGGCCTGCTCCCCGTTGAGCAGCCGACCCCCGGCGTCGAAGACCGCGGCCGGGCACTCCGCCCCCGTCTCCTGGTCGAGTACGACGAGACCGGGCGCCGCCCGCCCCACCGCCCCGCCGGGCGTCCCCGGCGACCACTGGATCGCGGCCCCGCCCTCCGACGAGCCGTACCCCTCGACCAGCCGCACCCCGAACCGCTCCTCGAAGGCGGCCGCGTCCACCGCGCCGGCCTCCGTGCCGAAGCCGAGCCGCAGCGGATTGTCCCGGTCGTGGGCGCGCGGCTCGGTGGCCAGGATGTACTGCACGGCACGGCCGACATAGGTGAAGTAGGTCGCCCGGTAGCGCCGGACGTCCGGGAGGAATCCCGACGCCGAGAACCGCCGCCGCAGCGCCACCCCGGCGCCCGCCGTCAGCGCGGGCGCCCAGTCGGCGATCACCGCGTTGCCGTGGAACATCGGCATGCAGATGTAGTGCACGTCCTCGGGTCCGACCCCGAACTGCCCGGCGAGCGACCGCCCGGCCGCCGCGAGCCTGCCCTGGGAGCAGAGGGCGGCCTTGGGGGCGCCGGTGGAACCGGAGGTGAAGTAGAGCAGGATCCGGTCACCGGGGGCGGCCCGCGAGGCGTCCGGGAAGGCGCCGAGATAGGGCGCGAGCAGCGCGCCGTACGCCGGATCGTCGGTGACGAGGACGCGCACTCCGGGCAGCTCCAGCCCGTCGAGCAACGGCAGATGGGCCCGCTCGGTGACGAGGACCGGGCACTCGGCATGCCGGATGTCCCGCGCGAGCTCGGCCCCGCGCCGGGTCGGATTGACCCCGGCGACGGCCGCCCCGGCGAGCGCGGCGGCCCCCAGCCAGAGCGGGAACTCCGGGGTGTTGTCGAGCAGCACGCCCACATGGGGCACGGCACCGGACGGCAGCAGATCCCTCAGCAGAGCCGCACGGGCGGCGGCCCCGCCGGCCACCTCGTGATGCGTCAGCACCTGCTCCTCGAACCACAGTCCCGGCCGGTGGTCACCCCACCGGGCGGCGACGGCTTCAGCGACGGTGCGCACTTCGAAGGCCATGAAGAGGCAGATTAATTGACACCCCGTCAGATAAATACCCAAGGGGCGCGGGGAACTGCGCGATCAACCACGACGAACCCGCAGCGCCTCGCTCACAGATCGCGGCACTCACGGAGCAAACCCGTCCGCCACCGAGAAGAAGGAGTGCACCACCCCCATGAAGGTCAGGGCGAACCCGATGAACACCGCGAAGAACGCCACCGTGCACCCGGTCCCCGCGGCCAGCTTCCCCGGGGCGGGCGGCCGCGCCGTGGCCCCCTCCGGGTTCTCCGGCAGGTAGTACACCGTGACGAAGTCACCCTCGACGACGGTGGACCGCCCGTTGCTCTCGTCGATGCGGACAGTCCGCCCCTCGGCCGTCGTGAACTCGTACACATGGTGCAGCGTGGTCGTCACGGACGTGTCCCCGCCGCCGCTGGTCGTGGTGTACGACCGCAGACAGCGCGCCTCGGCCGTACGGCCGTGCCGCCACGTCCGGCTGATCTGGCGGGACCGCTTCACCGTTCTGATCACCCCGTACACCCCGCCGACGACGAAGATGCCGGGAATGATGTAGAAGAACGCTTGCAGCAGGCCCATGGCAGTCCCCCGGATGACGAACACCGGTCCGACTGACCGATGTGGCGGGAACGTACCCCTGCGACCTGCCGCAGGTCCTCAAGCGAAGCTCAGATCAGCCGGATGTTACCCAGTCGTCGAACGGCGCCGGTCAGAACGTGACGTCTGAGCAGGCGTAGAACGCGTTGCCCGTGTCGGCGATCGTCCAGACCGCCAGGATCACGTGGTGACCGCTCAGCCCCGACGGCAGGGTGCCGCTGTGGCTGACGGTGCTCGGCGGGCGCTGGCCGTTGTAGGGGACGGTGAGGAAGGGGGTGGTGTTGAGGTCCGAACGGGCGAGGGCGTGGTTCTGGTTCCAGCCCGACTTGGTGACGTAGTACTTGAAGTCGGTCGTGGCGTGCATCGCCGTGAACTGCCAGCGGAAGGTGTACGACTGGCCGCCCGTCACCTTCGTCGTCGGCCAGGCGCCGCCGGACGGCGTGGTGGGCGAGCTG
The DNA here is from genome assembly GCF_043201895.1 of Streptomyces sp. NPDC048254. NCBI lineage: Bacteria > Bacillati > Actinomycetota > Actinomycetes > Kitasatosporales > Streptomycetaceae > Streptomyces > Streptomyces sp. NPDC048254. Next base: position 240,052 of record NZ_JBICZJ010000001.1, on the reverse strand, counting down.
AGCTGGGCGAACCGGCTCAGCCCGCCGTTGCAGAGCTGGCCGTCGGCGGGGCCGGCCGCCGGGAAGCCCTTCGGGCCCTCGACGCTCTGCGGTTCCCACTGGATGTCACCGCAGTTGGTCACGGTGCCGTTGGCGCAGAGCTTCTGCCTGCTGATGGGGAGGTCGGTGTAGCCGTGCCCGCTGGCGCCGCCGGTGGAGAGCGCGAAGGCTCCGGCGGTCGCCACACCGAGCACGACGGCCGAGATCTTGGTCCGTTTACGCATGCTGCCGCTCCTGGAGAACGTGGGGAGGTTCTGTGAGCCGTGCAGGTCTAGACCAAGTCCCAGATTATTGCCATCAGTTGACCGTGTCCATATCAACGACCCATCACCTCCCGTCAGGGTGCGGAGTCGGAGCGCCCCGAGCAGAACGCCACCGTCAGGTCCCGCACCAGCACCTTGCGCTCGTAGTCGTCGAGTTCGACCAGGCCGCGCATGGTCAGCCGGGTCACCGTGTCCTCGACGGAGTCCACGACGGAGGCGAGCATCCCGGCCCGCTGCTGGGCGTCGAGCGCGGCGATCCGGCGGCGGTGCATGGCCGCGGCGACCTCCGGGGCGTACTCCACCCGGACCGGCTGCACGGAGAACACCTCCAGGCCGATCCCGGCCGCGTCCGTCGCCACCAGCCGGGTCAGCGCGTCGGTGGCCATCTCGACCGAACCCCGCATCCGGCCCGGCACCTCCACCGGAACCCGGGCTAGCGCGGCCTCCACGCACTCGCGCAGGTACGTCTCGTGGTCGTCGACACCGAGCACCGCCCGCGCGGTGTCCCGCATCCGCCACACCACCAGGACGACGACCCGCAGCGCGACCCCGTTGCCGTCCGCCGCCGGCATCTCCTCGCTGCGCCAGTGCCGCAGCCGGACGTCGACGCGGCGGCGCAGCAGCAGCGGGTTGACCCAGAGCAGGCCGGTGCGCCGTACCGTCCCCCGGTAGCGGCCGAACAGGCCGAGCACCCAGGCCCGTCCGGTCGCCCCGCGCGCGAGCCCGGCGAAGCCGAACAGGCCGAGCGCGCCGGCTCCGGCGTACGCGGCCCACTGCGCCGGGCCGAGTCCCGCGCCCGCGTACGCCGGAAGGCGCAGCGCGTGCACCGCGAGCGGGGGCAGCACTCCAGCCCACCAGGAAGTGGCGAGGCCTCCGGCCATCCCGCCCAGCCCGGCGGCCACCCCGGCCGCGCCGGGCAGCACCCGGGCGGGGCGCTCCACCAGTTCGGGGTCGACGGCGGCGACGGGCCGGGGCTTGGCCGGGGCCGGGCGGCGCAGCCGGGGCTGTTCGCCGGTGCCCTGCCGGCGGCCGACCACGGCGGGCCGCAGCGGGACCGACACCGGGTCGGGGTCGTCGCGGAACAGCAGATGGACGGGGATCTCGGTGGTGGCCTCGTTCTGGATCAGCCGGGGGACCGGACGGGAGGGCGGCCCGCCGTCCGGGGGGTCGTCCGATTCAGGGGTGTGTGCGGTCGTCGTACTCATGCCTGCCTCCAGCCTCCGCGCCAGATGCGTCACGTGATCGTCGGGTCGTTACAGGAACAGGCGGCGCCAGGTCTCCGGCCCCGGGTAGCCGTCGGCCGCGCCGCCGCGCCAGCCCTGGGTGCGCTGGAACGCCTCGACGGCCCTGCGGTCCGCCTCGCCCCAGGCCCGGCCCGGACCGTCGGTGTAGAAACGGCCGAAGCCCTTCTTGACCAGCTGCCTGCCGAGCTGAGCGACGTAGTCGTTGGTGGCGCCCGGACGGAAGTGGTTCTTGCCGGGGTAGCCCGCGACCCCGTGCGAGGCGGGGGCGGGCGTGGCCGTGGTGGCGGGCTTGATGTTCCTGCCCTTGCCGGTGGCGAGGAGTTCCCAGGTACGCGGGCCGGGCAGACCGTCGGCGGCGGCGCCGGTCCAGCCCTGGGCGAGCTGGAAGGCCCGGGTGGCCCGCTGGTCCGAGGTGTCCCAGACCGGGCCCGCGCCCTTGGGGTAGTGGCCGGCACCGCCCCGGGCGATCAGCAGCCGGCCGAGCAGGGTGACGTACTTGTTGTCGGCGCCGGGACCGAAGTAGGCCGCGCCGGGGAACGGCACCGCCGTCCTCCCGGCCTGGGCGCCGGCCGCGCCCGGGTCCGCGATCAGGCCCTTGTAGCGGTAGGGGACGTACTTGGCGGAGTTGCTCCAGTAGGCGTAGGGCGTGGACTGGCGGCGGGCATGCGGGGGTGTCTGCTCGTACGCCGTGTAAGCGGTCTGCGTGTAGTCCGTCCAGCCCCCGAAGATCACGACGTGCGAGCCCTTCTCCGGGTTGTCCGGGTTGTGGAAGAGCAGGATGTCGCCGGGCTGGAGCTCCGCCTTGGTGATCTTCGTGCCGAACTGGTCGAGGCTGCCCGTCCACTCGTTCCCGGTCAGCCCCCAGGCCATCGAGACATAGCCGGAGCAGTCCTGCCGGTACCCGTCGGTCCAGTAGAGGGACATGCTGTACGGCACCTGGGCGGCGACCCAGATCTTCGCCCGGTTGATGATCTCCGTACGGGTGATGGGGGGCGTGGTGACCGGGCCGTGGACGGGTTTGCCGCCGGGGCCGTGCAGGGGCGACTTGGCGCCCTGCGGGGTGTCGGGCTCGCCGTCCGCGGGGACGGCGGGCCGGTGGGGGGCGGGCGGGGTGCTGTGGGCGGCGGCCGTCGGGGCGCTCGTGGCGAGGGCGGCGGACGCGGCGGCGGCCACGACCAGGACGCCCCGGGCGGCCGGGTGCCCGCCGAAACGCCCGGGCAGCGGGTACGGGCCGACCCGCCGCCAGTGGACGCAGCCGGGGCATTCGCAGTCGTTCGCGGGGTCGAATTCCTCGAATACCGGGGCCGGCATGCGATTCCCCTCACGCTTCGGGTGGATATGTCCGGGACTGTGCACATTGATCAGTTTCCCAACTGTCGCCTCGGTGCGCATGCTGACGGTCCGAATGATGTACAGCAGGGGTTGGACGGGGGTCCCCCCGGTGGCCGCAGGTCGGGAGCACCGCCCTCCGTCGGGTAGAGTTCTCGCTGTCAGCACGCGCCGCTAGCTCAGTTGGTTAGAGCAGCTGACTCTTAATCAGCGGGTCCGGGGTTCGAGTCCCTGGCGGCGCACAGACACCCAGAAGGCCCTCCGCAGCAGCGGGGGGCCTTCTGGCGTACACCCCACCGGCCACACCAGGGCGCTTCGGCACCATGTGCCCCTTTATGTCAACTACCGACACGGTCGATCCACACAATCACCACAGGTTCCACAATGAACAGCTATGACCGGTAAACACCGCGTTTCGCTCTTGCGATCATGCTCGGCACCGTAGAACCCTGGATGTCCAAAGTGCTGATGATTCGGGGCACTTGGGGGGTAGGTAACCGGTTGCCAGATCTGCGGGGTGAGGGACCCCGGTCATGAATCGATGCCGAGGGGGGCATCATGCAACCGGACGGTCACGGTCCGTGTCCATATCTGTGGAACGACCGTGCCCCGCCATTGACGCGCCCGGCCTGATCGAGGGGGATCCGACCGGGCGGTGGGACCGACAGACACGCGCCGATCTGCGCGTGTGGGGGGATGACTCATGACGTCGACGCCGACGGGCGCCCGGCAGGAACAGGACCACGACCCGTCACAGACATACGACCCGTCACAGACCACACAGCTCCGCGTACCCGCACACCGAAGCACCACCGGCGCCCTGCGCCGGATCAAGAAGACACTCCCGAGATACGACTACGAGCACTACAGCAGGCTCGCGGGCCCCCTCACCCAGCCCGATCCGAGCAAGCCCTACAAGGTGCAGTACCGCTCACTGCTCTCCCAGGAACCGCACCGCCTGCGCGCCGCCCTGATGCTGGGCGCGGCCCCGCTGCTCTCGCTGGTGCTGCTGACCTGGCTGCTGCAGCCCGAGCACTGGACCCAGCGCGACTACCCGGCCTACGACTTCCTGCCGGCCCTCGACATCGTGATGCTGGTGTCGATCGGCCTGATCGAGTTCTTCCGCTGCATGAACGTGCTGTCCAACGCGCACGCCACCCTGGTGGCCCGCGACCCGGTCCCGGTGGTCCCGGAGACCGGCACCCGGGTCGCGTTCATCACCACGTTCGTGCCCGGCAAGGAACCCCTCGACATGGTCACCCGGACCCTGGAGGCGGCGGTCCGGCTGCGCCATCGCGGCCTGCTGCACATCTGGCTGCTCGACGAGGGCGACGATCCGGAGGTGAAGCAGGTCTGCGCGCGCCTGGGCGTGCACCACTTCACCCGCAAGGGCGTCGAGAAGTGGAACCAGCCCAAGGGCCCGCACCGCGCCAAGACCAAGCACGGCAACTACAACGCCTGGCTGGAGGCGCACGGCGACGAGTACGACTTCTTCGCCTCCGTCGACACCGACCACGTCCCGCTGCCCAACTACCTGGAGCGGATGCTGGGTTACTTCCGTGACCCGGACGTCGGCTTCGTCATCGGCCCGCAGGTGTACGGCAACTACGACAACCCCATCACCAAGGCCGCCGAGTCCCAGCAGTTCCTCTTCCACGCCCTGATCCAGCGCGCCGGCAACCGCTACGGCGCCCCGATGTTCGTCGGCACGTCCAACGCCGTACGCATCAGGGCGATCAAGCAGATCGGCGGCCTGTACGACTCGATCACCGAGGACATGGCGACCGGCTTCGAGATCCACCGGGCGAAGAACCCGGCCACGGGGCGGAAGTGGCGCTCGGTGTACACCCCGGACGTGCTCGCGGTCGGCGAGGGCCCCAACGCCTGGACCGACTTCTTCACCCAGCAGCTGCGCTGGTCCCGGGGGACCTACGAGACGATCCTCAAGCAGTACTGGAGAGGCCTGTTCACGCTGTCGCCGGGCAAGTTCTTCAACTACACGATGATGATCATCTTCTACCCGATGTCCGCCCTCAACTGGATCCTGGCCGCGCTGAGTTGTGCGCTGTTCCTGGGCCTGGGCGCCTCGGGTGTGAACATCGACCCCACCGTGTGGCTGATGCTCTACGGCAACGCCTCCGCGCTCCAGATCGGCCTGTACATCTGGAACCGGCGGCACAACGTCTCCCCGCACGAACCGGAGGGCTCCGGCGGGGTGGCCGGCATGGTGATGTCGGCGCTGTCCGCGCCGATCTACGCCCGCTCGCTGATGGACGCCGTGCTGCGCCGCAAGAGCAAGTTCGTGGTCACGCCCAAGGGCGAGTCGGCCAGCCCGGACACGCTGTTCGGCACGTTCCGGATCCACTGGTTCTTCATCCTGGTCTTCGGCGGCTCGCTCGCCGCCGGCTTCGCCGGCGGCCACTCGCACCCGGCGATGCTCACCTGGGCGACGCTGGCGCTGCTCATCACGGCGGCCCCGATCCTCGCCTGGCGGTACACGCTGCGCAAGGAGAGCAGGACGCCCGTGGTCGCCGCCGAGCCGGAGGACGCGGTGCCGCCCGGATACACCCGCGCGGCGCACGCCCCGCAGCAGCGGCCCAGCTGGACGCCCGCGGGCAGCGGCGGGAACCCGGAGGAGACCATGCGGATCGCGCTCGGCGGGCTGGGGGGACGTAAGGAATGACCGACAGCGCCGGCGGCCGCCGGGCTCGTCGTCTCGCGATCGGCACGGCGGTCGTTCTCGTCCTGGCCGGGATGAACGGGCCATGGGTGTACCGCTTCGGGACCGAGCAATACCACCAGTACAAGATCAACAGACCCGAGTACAAGGCGGAGAACGGCCACTGGGACGTCATCGAGTTCCCGAAGGAGTACCGCCAGGACACCATCCACGCGGCACTCCTGCACACCGGAAAGGTGCTGCTGGTCGCGGGCTCGGGCAACAACCAGGACAACTTCGACGCGAAGATCTACGACAGCCGGATCTGGGACCCGGTCAAGGGCACCGTCAAGAAGGTGCCCACCCCGGCCGACCTGTTCTGCACCGGGCACACCCAGCTCGCCGACGGCAACATCCTGATCGCCGGCGGCACCAAGCAGTACGAGAAGCTCAAGGGTGACGTCAAGAAGGCCGGCGGCGTCATGATCCTCTACAACGAGAACCCCGACAAACCGATGACCCTGCCCAAGGGCACCCGGTTCACCGGCAAGGGGAACGGCAAGTCGTTCCTCTCCGACGACTCGGTGCTGATCCCGCGTGCGACGAAGGTCTTCGACAAGAAGACCGGCAAGTTCCTGCGGAACAACCCCGGTTACGCACGGATCGTCGTCGAGGCCCCGAAGGAGGGCACCCAGTACGAGACCGGCACCCAGGACAACTACGGCATCGAGGGACTGACCGGCGCCGACGCCCGCAACACCTACGGCATCGCCAACAAACTCGGCATGGACAAGCGGGACTTCGAAGGCATCAAGAACGCCTACGAATTCGATCCGGTCGCCGAGAAGTACATCAAGGTCGACCCGATGAACGAGGCCCGCTGGTATCCGACGCTCACCACGCTGTCGGACGGCAAGGTCCTCAGTGTCTCCGGGCTCGACGACATCGGGCAGCTGGTGCCGGGCAAGAACGAGGTCTTCGACCCGGCGACGAAGAAATGGACGTACACCAAGTACAAGCGCCAGTTCCCGACCTATCCCGCGCTGTTCCTCCTGCAGAACGGCAAGCTCTTCTACTCGGGCTCCAACGCCGGGTACGGGCCGGACGACGTCGGGCGCGACCCCGGGATCTGGGACGTGGACACCAACCGGTTCACCAAGCTGCCCGGGCTCAGCGACCCGAACATTCTGGAGACCTCGGGGACCGTGCTGTTGCCTCCGGCGCAGGACGAGAAGTACCTGGTCGTCGGCGGCGGCGGGGTCGGCGAGTCCAAGCTGTCGACGAACAGGACACGGCTCATCGACCTGAAGGACGCCGCGCCGAAGTTCGTGGACGGGCCCTCGCTGGAGAAGGGGACGCGGTATCCGCAGATCTCGGTACTGCCGGACGACTCCGTACTGGTGTCGGGCGGCTCCGAGGACTACCGGGGACGCGGCGACTCCGACATCCGACAGGCGCGGATCTACGACACCGCCACGAACTCCTTCCGGAAGGTGGCCGATCCGCTGGTGGGGCGGAACTACCACTCCGGGTCGATCCTGCTGCCCGACGGCCGGGTCATGTTCTTCGGGTCAAACCCGCTGTACGCGGACAAGGCCAACACCAAACCGGGGGTTTTCGAGCAGCGGATCGAGATCTACACGCCGCCGTATCTCTACCGGGACTCACGGCCGTCCCTGAGCGGCGGGCCGGCGACCATCGCCCGGGGCGGGTCGGGGACGTTCACGTCCCAGCACGCTTCGACGATCAAGAAGGTGCGGTTGATCCGGCCGAGTGCGACCACGCATGTCACGGACGTGGACCAGCGCTCGGTCGCGCTGGACTTCAGGACGTCCGGGAACCGGATCACGGTGACGGTACCGAAGAACCGGAACCTGGTGCCGTCGGGGTGGTACATGGTGTTCGTGGACGACGATCAGGGGACGCCGAGTGAGGCTCGGTGGGTGAAGGTGCCGTAGTTTTTGTGCCACAACGCTCCCGCATGCAGTTCTTTGCGTGCGGGAGCGTTGCGGCTGGTCGCGCCCACGCGGCGGAGCCGCATATGGACAACGCCTCGCGCCCCTAGGTTTTTGACCCTTGCGCCAGTTTCAGAGCGTAGGTCGGCCACCAATTGCCCGCCTGGGGCCCGCCCTTGCAGGTGCCGTCTGATTCGCCGGGGCGTTTGACCCACAGGTAGGCGTCCACCAGGGCGTCTGCCGTCTTCTTCGTCGGCGTTTCTCCCAAGGCCCGGCCCGGTGGGTTGCACCAGCGTTCGTCCGGGTCGCCGCCCGCGTAGGGGCCGTTGCCGTTTCTGCTGGTGTCGATGACGAAGTGTTTGTCGCCCACCTTCTCCGAGAGCTGCTTGCCGTAGGTGATGGAGTCCTCGGTGGAGTAGAAGTTGGAGACGTTGACCGCGAAGCCGTCCGCCTCGGTGATGCCCGCCTGTCGGAGGGGCTGGTAGATCTGGTCGGGGTGGCCCCAGCCGGCGTTCCCGGCGTCCAGGTACACCTTCGTGTTCTTCAGGGACCCGAGCTTGGTGATCGCGTCGCGCAGCAGGTCGTAGCGTTCCTCGGCGAACTGGGCCTGGGTGCAGCCGTCGACGAGGTGCAGTACGGCGTCCGGTTCCAGGATCACCGTGGCGGGGCGGTCCTGGATGCCCCGGGCGACCCCGTCGATCCACGCCCGGTACGCGTCGCCGTCGGCCGCGCCGCCCTGGCTGTACTGACCGCAGTCGCGGTGCGGGATGTTGTAGAGGACCAGCAGGGCCGTACGGTCGGACTTCTGCGCGGCCTCGGTGAATCCGCGCGCCTCCTGCTCCGGGTTCTCCGGGCCGATCCACTCGCCGGTCGGCTGCTGCGCTATCTTGCGGATCTGCTCGGCGTCGGTGTCCTTGCCGGCCTTCGCGTAGGCCTTCACCTGGCGGGCCGCGTTGGAGTCGGGGTTCACCCAGAACGGGTCCGCCCCCTTGGGCTGTTGGGTGATCGCCGCGCCCGGATCCGCGGTGTCCGGCCGGTCGTCGCCGCCCCCGCCCGAGGAGCAGCCGGCGAGCAGCAGTGCCGCTCCCAGTGCCCACGTCCAGGCCGGCGGCCGGGCCCCCCTGCTGTCGTACATCCAATTCCCCCCTGGGTGCACTTGGCCAGGCCCCAATCGTGACATACCCACCGCACTCGCCACGAGATCGCCCGGTCTTGTCGGTGAGCTGTTACAGCCCGGGTTGACGGCGCGGAGGAGGCCGGGCGAGCGCGAACCTAGGCCCGGGCGCGGGTTCCCCTCTAGAGTCGCTTGCGGGCGGCCCGGCCCCCGGCCGTGCCTTCCCAGCCTCCCGCGCCCGTCCCCGGGTTACTCCCGCAGCCCGAGCGCGCGCGGTCGAGGACCGGCCCGGCCGGCGGTCTCAGGGGAGCGGACCGTCGACCGGGCCAGGTGAGTCCGGTACGGCTTCTACACGGCGGTTCCGGTGAGGTACGCGGAGACGACCACGTTCGCCGTGTAGCTGTGGGTGCTCCGGTCGAAGGTGCCGCCGCAGGTGATCAGCCGGAGTTCGGCGCGGCCCGACTCGCGGGTGCCGTAGGCCTGTTGGGCGTCGAAGTGGTCGCGGGGCAGGACCTGTACGTCGTCGATGGTGAACTCGGCGACCGTGCCGTCGGTACGGACCACGCGGATCGTCTCGCCCGGGCGCAGGGCGCTGATCTTGTAGAAGACCGCGGGCCGGGTCTCGGTGTCGACGTGTCCGACCAGGATCGCGGTGCCGGCGGCTCCCGGTTCGGTCCCGGAGCCGTACCAGCCGACCACGCCGGGCTGGTCGAAGGGCGGTGGGTCGATCCCGCCCTTGCCGTCGAGGCCGCGGGCGACCACGGGGGCCTGCACGCCCAGGTCCGGGATGTCGATGCGCTCGGGCGGGGCCGAGTCCAACGGCTTGGCGGCGGGCGGGAGTTCGGCGTCGGCAGGGCGGCCGACGGCGGCCACGTCACCCGTGGTGGGGCCGGATATGCCGTCGGGTACCTCGGTCACCCCGCGGCCCCACAGCCACAGCCCGAGCAGCAGGATCGCCCAGGCCACGCCGGTCAGCAGCCGCCCGGTGCCGGCGGATCGTTCGGTTTCGTCGTCGGACATCGTCGTGCTGTCTCCTCAGCGTGGGCCGCGGCTCCGCCGGGCGCCGAGCAGCCCGACGGCGGCCGCGGCGAATCCGGCGAGGACGAGACCGGTGACCGCCTGCGCGGTGTCGGGACCGGTCGAGCGGGGCTCGACCGAGGCGAGCGGGGTGGTGCCGCCGCCGCCCGCGTGCACGGGTGCGACCGGCGTGGCGGGCAGGACGCCGGATCCGTCCGGCTGCCCGGCCCCCGACTGCGCGAGGGGCGACTGTCCTACGACGGTGACGGTGCCGCCGACGACGGAGCCGGCGCAGGTGACCTTCACGTCGTAGGTGCCGGCGCCGATCGTGGAGCGGACCTGGCTCTGGCCGGTCAGGGTGCCGTCGTAGCCGCTGAGGCGGGTGTCCGAGACGAAGGCCGCCGAGGAGGCGGCGCCGGTCGTGCCGGAGCAACCGCTCACCCGCAGCGCCACGACCGAGCCCGGGGCCGGGGAGGCCGGGGTCACGGTGACCCCCTGGCCGTCCGCCGCGTGGGCGGCCGCCGGGGAGAGGCCGGCGGCGCAGGCCAGCAGTCCGGAACAGAGAGTGAGGCGAAGTGAGCCCATCGTGAACCTCCAGATATCTGGAGGCTCCCCCGCACCCGGCGCCCCCGCATCCTCGGGGGGCGCCTTGTTGCTCCGTACGAGTGAGATCAGGTTTGGTGCCGGACCGCTGGGACGCCGTTCGGTCCGCGGTTCGGTCCGTGGTTCAGATCCGGTCGACGAGGTCCGCGATCGAGTCCACGACCTGGGAGGGTCGGAACGGGTAGCGGTCGACGTCGTCCGGCTGGGTGACGCCGGACAGCACCAGGAAGGTGCGCATCCCGGCCTCCAGGCCGGCGAGGACGTCGGTGTCCATCCGGTCGCCGATCATCGCGGAGGTCTCCGAGTGGCCGCCGATCGCGTTCAGCCCGGCCCGCATCATCAGCGGGTTGGGCTTGCCGACGAAGTACGGCTCCTTGCCGGTCGCGGCGGTGATCAGCGCGGCGACCGAGCCGGTCGCGGGCAGGTCGCCCTCGACGGACGGGCCGACGTTGTCGGGGTTGGTGGCGATGAACCGGGCGCCGTCGTTGATCAGGCGCACGGCCTTGGTGAGCGCCTCGAAGGAGTAGGTGCGGGTCTCGCCGAGGATCACGAAGTCGGGTTCGTGGTCGGTGAGGATGTACCCGATGTCGTGCAGCGCGGTGGTCAGGCCGGCCTCGCCGATGACGTAGGCGCTGCCGCCGGGCCGCTGGTCGTCAAGGAACTGGGCGGTGGCCAGGGCCGAGGTCCAGATGTTGTCCACCGGCACGTCCAGGCCCATCCGGCGCAGCCGTGCGTGCAGGTCACGGGCGGTGTAGATGGAGTTGTTGGTGAGGACCAGGAAGGGCTTCTCGGAGTCCCGCAGCTTCTTCAGGAACGCGTCCGCTCCGGGGATCGGGACGCCCTCGTGGATGAGAACCCCGTCCATGTCGGTGAGCCATGACTCGATGGGCTTGCGGTCTGCCATGTGGTGCGTCTCCTGGCGTGCGGATGGCGTACATGCGGTCATGTGCGAGCGGGGGGCGCCGGAACCACGGCGTACCGACGCCCCCAGCCTAGTCAGGACTGCGTGCACGCGACCCCGTCCGTCACCTCGGACGGGGTGGCTCAGCTGCCGGTGGCGGACTGGGCGTAGTTCATCTGCACGTCGCCGTTGGCGACCAGCAGTTCGCCCTTGTCCACCTTGGGGGCGAGCTTGCCGGTCGAGGCGGACGGGCCGACGTTGTTGGCCTGGAGCTTGCCGAGGTAGTCCAGCGCCTGCTTCTCCCCGCCGAAGTCGTGGATCGCCTTGATCAGTACGGCGGTTCCGTCACCGGCGACACCGGGCGTGGAGTACTGGAGCTTGTTCTTGTACGAGCCGTCGAGCAGTTCCTCCCACGTCGTCGGCGCCTGCGAGCGCGAGCAGACTCGCGGTGACGGCGGTGACGAGGCTGGTGGTGAGCGCCTGGAGGGCGTCACCGCGGGTGGCGGAACGGAAGTTGCCGGTGGTCGGCCCCGAGGGCAGGGCGCCGGACCCGTGGGTGGCGAAGGAGGCGCCGAGGACGAGGGACACCGCCCACCTGCCAGACGGGCTCGCCGCGTTCGAGGCCGGTCTCGTCGGCGAGGGCGGCCGGGCAGGGGAAGCGGTCGAGGGTGACCAGACTGCGGCCGGGGGTGCACCCCTGGCGTCGTACGCCTTCGGTGTAGCTGGCGAGGGAGAGCGGCTGCGCCAGTTTGGGCCCGGCGACGACCGTGCCGCGGCCCTGCCGGCGCAGCTTGCCCTCCAGCACCAGCTCGCGCAGCGCCTGCCGGACGGTCTCGCGGGCGACGCCGTACGCCTCCGACAGATCGCGCTCGGTGGGGATGACGTTGCCCTCCCCCAGATCGCCGACGAGATCATCGATCCGCGCCTTCACCGCGTAGTACTTCGGGATGCGGCCGTGCTCCGGGATGCCGGAGCGGACGGGGGCGCCGGGGGCCTGGTCGTTCGGGTAGTCCACGCAGGGATGTTCGCAGACGGCGCCTCCGTCGTCGGGCAGGGCCGTGGGCACCGCTCAGCGCCGTCTGCGGGCCAGCAGGAACACGCTGCCGCCCACGGCGAGCAGGGCGACGGCGGCCGCGAGCAGCCCGTGGGCCAGGCCGAGGCCGGTGCCGGCGAGTTCGCGGGCGCGTTCTCCGGCCTCCTCAGCCGCCTCTGCGAAGGGCAGGGCAATGCCCGGGGAGGCGGTGGGGGTGCCCTCAGGGGTGACCTCGGGGGTCGCCTTCGGACTGACGCCGGAGCCGGTGCCGGAGCTGGTGCCGGGGCTGGCGTGCGGGCCGGTCCCCGCGGAGGTCCCGGGGGAGATCCCGGGGGAGGTCCCGGGGCCGACCTCCGCGCCGATGGAGGGGACGGCGGGGGCGGCGCTCGCGGGCGGCGGTTCGCCGCCGATGCCGAAACGGTAGTCGTCCGACTCCCCCACCCAGTCGCCGTCCGACCCACGCCGCTGTACGACGGCCGCGTTGGCCGTGACCGCGTTCGGTACGGCGTCGGAGGCGACGGCGAGTCTGACCTTCACCGAGACGGTCGCCCCGGGTGCCACGGTGAGCCCCGGGAAGCCGTCCCCGTCGAACACGCCGACCAGCTCGGACTCGTCGGTCTCCGTGAGCTGCACCGGGCGGGTGCGCGGGCCGTCGTAGAACTCCAGCTCGGCCTGGGACGGCTTGAGGGCCCGCTTGTCGTCGACGAGGACGACGACCGGGTGGACGTCGGTGCAGGTGCGGTCGGTGGTGTTGGTGAGGTCCAGGTACCAGGTGCCGTAACCGCCGCCGGCCTCGTAGGACGAGGGGCCGTCGTGGATGCGGGTGGCGAGGGGGAAGCCCTGCTCGTCGGCGCCCGCGCAGGACGCGTCGGCGGGGGCGGTGGTCTCCGACGACGACAGGGGCGCGACGGTCGCCGACGGCACGGGGGCGAGAACGGCGGCTGCGGCCACGCAGAGGGACAGGGACGTGCTCAGTCGCATGATCATGTGATCATGCCGGGCACCGCCGGGATCGGACCGGTGCCACTCCGCGAGGGCACACCAACTCCGCTCGATCAGCCCCCTGCGCCGCCCTGCCGTCAGCCGTCAGCCGTCAGCCGTCAGCCGTCAGCCGTCAGCCGTCCGCGCGGCCGAACAGCGGAGCGAGCAGCAGCTGGGCCGCGCCCTCCGCGACCCGCCGGTCGCTGCCGGGGGCGAGCCGGACGGGGACGGTCGTACCGAGGCTGCCCTCCCGGCGGGCGCGGGCGTCGAGGACGGCGGCGACGCCGTGGACGAAGGTCTCCGGGGCGGCCGCGATCGTGCGGCCGCCGAGCAGCACGAGGTCGATGTCGAGCAGCGCGGCCAGGTTCGCGGCCCCGGCGCCCAGCACCCGCGCCGCCTCGTCCGGATCCGCGCGGCCCACCGCCGCCAGGCACAGCGCCTCGATGCAGCCCCGGTTGCCGCAGTGGCACAGGGGGCCGTCCAGCTGGATGACCTGATGCCCGAACTCCCCCGCCCCGGTCCGCGCCCCCCGGTGCACGCTGCCGCCGATCACCAGTCCGGCGCCGAGCCCCGTACCGAGGTGCAGATAGGCGAAGGAGCCGCCCTCGCCGCCGACGGCGAGTCCGAGGGCGGCCGCGTTGCTGTCCTTGTCGACGACGACCGGCACCCCGAGCCGCTCCGCGAGCGCGTCCCGCAGCGGGAAGCCGTCCCACTCGGGGAACCCGGTGACCCGGTGCAGCACACCGTGGATGTGGTCGAGCGGCCCGGGCGCCGCGACGCCGACCCCGAGGACCTCTCCGGGCGCCTCCGCGCGCAGCTCCCCGACCAGCTCGGCGGCGGCCCCCAGCACGGCCGCCGCCCCCGCCCCCAGGTCCAGCTCCCCGTGCCGTGCGCCGACGACCGTGCCGTCGAGGTCGACCAGGACGGCACGCAGTTCGTCCCGGTCGAGCTGCAGCCCGACCGCGTGCCCGGCCTCCGGCACCAGCCGCAGTACGGTGGCCGGCTTGCCCCCCGTGGACGCGCGCCGCCCGGCCTCCGCCGCGAGGCCCTCCTCGCGCAGCCGGGCGGTGATCTTGCTGACCGCCTGCGGGGTGAGGCCCGTCCGCTCGGCCAGTTCGAGCCGGCTGATGCCGTCCTCCCCCGCCGTGCGCAGCAGATCCAGCACCAGCGCGGTGTTGTGACTGCGCATGGCCGGCAGATTCGCTCCGGCCGCACCCGGTCGCCCGCTCCTCGTCCTGTTCACGCCACCCATTCTCCCCACCGCTTGCGCTTTGGCAACAGCGTTGCCAAAGTGGGAGGCATGACAGCTGCCACTCCCCTCCGCGTCGGCCTCATCGGCTACGGCCTCGCCGGATCCGTCTTCCACGCCCCCCTGATCGCCGCCACCGAGGGCCTCGCCCTGGACACGGTGGTCACCTCGAACCCCGAGCGGCAGGCGCAGGCGAAGGCCGAGTTCCCCGAGGTCCGGACCGTCGCCGCCCCCGACGAGCTGTTCGACCGCGCCGACGCCCTCGACCTGGTCGTCATCGCCTCCCCGAACAGGACGCATGTCCCGCTGGCGACGACCGCCCTCAAGGCGGGACTGCCGGTCGTGGTCGACAAGCCGGTGGCCGGCACCGCGGCCGAGGCCCGCGAGCTGGCCGCCCTGGCCGAGGAGCGCGGCCTGCTGCTCTCGGTCTTCCAGAACCGCCGCTGGGACAACGACTTCCTCACCCTGCGCGGCCTCCTCGAGCAGGGCGAACTCGGCGACCCCTGGCGCTTCGAGTCCCGCTTCGAACGCTGGCGCCCGGAGCCCAAGGGCGGCTGGCGCGAGTCCGGCGACCCGGCAGAGATCGGAGGTCTCCTGTACGACCTCGGCAGCCATGTCGTCGACCAGGCCCTGGTCCTCTTCGGCCCGGCCACCGAGGTGTACGCGGAGTCGGTCATCCGCCGGGACGGTGCCGAGACCGACGACGACACCTTCATCGCCGTCACCCACGCGAGCGGCGTCCGCTCCCACCTCTACGCCTCGGCGACGGCGGCCCAGCTCGGCCCGCGTTTCCGGGTGCTGGGCTCGAAGGCGGGCTACGTCAAGTACGGCCTGGACCCGCAGGAGGCCGCGCTGCGCGAGGGCGAGCGCCCGGGCCCCGGATGGGGCGTCGAGCCGGAGTCCCTGTACGGCAGGATCGGCGCCGGGGAGTCCCCGGTGACCGGCGCCGGCCGTGCCGTTCCCACCCTGCCCGGCGACTACCCCGCGTACTACGCGGCCGTGGCCCGGGCCCTGCGGGGCGCAGGCCCCAACCCGGTGACCGCGCTGGAGGCGGCCGCCGCCCTGGACGTACTGGAAGCAGCCCGCCGCTCGGCGCGAGACAAGGTGACGGTGGCCCTCTGATGCACCACCCGCAGATCACCCCCCGGTCCACTCCCGAACTCACCCCGTCGGTGGAGGAGCTGGAGAAGCAGGAACGCCTCCTGGTCTTCCGGCAGTTCACCAACGACGACGCATGGGCCCTCGGCTCCCTGCTGGTGGAGATGGCACGGGAGCGGCAGGCCCCGGTGGCCATCGACATCCACCGCGCCGGCCAGCAGCTCTTCCACGCGGCCCTGCCCGGCTCCGCCCCCGACAACGACGCCTGGATCACCCGCAAGCGCCGGGTGGTGGAGCGGTACGGCTCCGCGTCCTACCTGGTGGGAGCCCGCTTCCGGGCCAAGGGCACGACGTTCGAGGAGTCCTCCCGCCTGGACCCCGACGCGTACGCGGCCCACGGCGGCTCCTTCCCGCTCACCGTGGAGAACGTGGGCGTGATCGGCTCGGTGACGGTCTCCGGCCTCCCCCAACTCCAGGACCACCGCTTCGTGGTGGAAGCGCTGGAGCGATTTCTGGAGGCGTAGCCGACAGAAAAGGGGCGCGGGGAACTGCGCGAGCAACCACCACGAAGCCGCACCCGCCCGCGCAGAGCACCCCTCGCCCCTTAGGCGTCTTTGAACTCCTGGCGCTGACGACCAAGCCCGCCGATCTCCAGCTCCACCACGTCCCCGCCCCGCAGGAACGGCTTCGGCTCGGGCGCCCCCAGCGCGACCCCCGCCGGCGTCCCCGTGTTGATGACGTCACCGGGGTAGAGGACCATGAACCGGCTGACGTACCGCACGACTTCCGCGACCGAGAAGATCTGCTCGCCGGTGGTCCCGTCCTGCTTCAGCTCCCCGTTGACCCAGAGCTTCAGCGACAGTGCCTGCGGATCCCCGACCTCGTCCGCCGTGACCAGCCACGGCCCGAGCGGGTTGAACGTCTCGCAGTTCTTCCCCTTGTCCCAGGTCCCGCCCCGCTCGATCTGGAACTCCCGCTCGGACACGTCGTGCGCGACCGCGTACCCGGCGACGTACGCCAGCGGATCCTCGTCGTCGGCCAGATAACGCGCCGTACGCCCGATGACGACCGCCAGCTCCACCTCCCAGTCGGTCTTCACGGACCCGCGGGGGACCAGCACCGTGTCGTGCGGCCCCACGACCGTGTCCGCGGCCTTGAAGAAGATGACCGGCTCGGCCGGCGGCTCGGCGCCCGTCTCGCGGGCGTGGTCGTGGTAGTTGAGCCCGATGCACACGATCTTGCCGATCCGCCCCAGCGGCGGCCCGACCCGCAGCCCGGTCGCGTCGAGCGCGGGCAGTTCCCCGGCCTCGGCGGCGGCGCGGACCCGGCCGAGCGCGCCCTCGTCGGCGAGCAGGGCGCCGTCGATGTCGTCGACGATCCCCGACAGGTCCCGCAGGACCCCCTCGGCGTCGAGCAGCGCGGGCCGCTCCGCCCCCGCCGTACCGACTCGCAGCAGCTTCATGGTCGTCACCATCTCCCTTGATAGCGGGCGCCCGGCCGATGGGTGCAGCCATCGGAGGACTGGTCGATCCTCCGAGAAGAACTTGCAGCGGGCAATACCCTGTTCACGTACTGGACCGTACCCCCGGCCTCATCGGTACAGCACGGCACGCTCGACGGCACTCCACGCCGTACTGGTCACCACGTACAGCGCGGCGGCCAGCGGCACCACGGCCACCGTGAACAGAGTGAAGTACGACAGGTAGGGCGTGACCTTGGTGACCGCGCCAAGACCCGGCACCTGCTCGCCTTCCACGCCGCTCACGACCGCCGCGGCCGTCGTCCGCCTGGTGCGCAGGAAGGTGAAGGTGGCGACCGCGGCCACAAGGACGAACAGCCCCAGGTAGACAAGGCCGGCGCCCCCGGCCCCGCTGCCGAGCACGTCGACCCCCCGCCCGCCGAGCGGGGCGCCCAGCAGCGAATGGTTCAGCAGGCTGTTGTCCTGGCCGCCGATCGTGGAGCTGGAGAAGAGGTGGTACAGCAGGAAGAACGCGGGCAGTTGCAGCAGCCCGGGCAGACAGCCGGACAGCGGTGACACCTTCTCCTCCGCGTGCAGCTCCAGCACGGCCTTCTGCAGCGCCTCCTGGTCCTTGCCGTGCTTCTTCCTCAGCTCGGCGATTCTCGGCTGGAGCGCGGCCCGGGCACGCTGGCCACGGGCGGCGGCGCGGGACAGGGGATGCACGAGCAGTCGTACGAGCGCGGTGAACAGGACGATCGCGGCGGCGGCCGCCGAGGCGTGGAAGAACGGCTGGAGCAGGTCGGCGAGTTGCTCGACCAGGGCAGCGAAAACGGACATGGGTGGGAGCCCTCCGGGGGTCTCGTCGTGCCGTGGATGAAGAGGTGAAACGGCATGACGACCCGCGCGGGGTCACCCGGAACGGACTCTCGGGTGCCTTACGCGGTGGTCGCCGGGAGGGCGTGTCCGGGGGCTCGGGGGCGGCTGCGGCCCTTGGCGTCCGGGTCGCGCTGCGGCAGGAAGGCCGTACGCCGGGCCCGGTCGCGGATCGCCGTACGGATCCGGGTGGGCGGCACGGCGGGCGCGGAGCGGGCGGCGAGCACGGAGGAGACCGCGAGGGCCGAGCCGACGGCGGCGGTCGCGGCGAGCGCGACGGTGGTGAAGAGGCTGCCGGAGTCGAGCAGCAGGAGATCGAGCAGCACGAGCAGCAGGAAGGCGACGGGACGCGACAGCACGGCCGACCAGCGATTCACGCGCGCCCCTCCCCCTTCGCTACTGCTTTGACTGCTGCTTATTGCTGTTTATACATGATCGGTTTCCAGCGGCTCCAGGAGCCTCTTGGGCTTCAGGAGCGCCCGGCTGACCGGATCCGCCGGGTCGGGGTCGAGTCCCGGTCCCGGCGTAATAACAACGTCGGCGACGGGCACGACGGTTCCGCACGCGGGACATTCGCCGTACGACCCGAGTTCGGTGCCGCAGTCCACGTGCCGGAAGTAGCGCAGCCGGCAGTCCATGAGGTTCTCGCGCCCCCAGACGGCGAGGGCGCGCAGGGTGGGCCACAGTTCGGTCCCGCGCTCGGTGATGACGTACTCGTCCCGGGGCGGCGACTCCTGGTACCGGCGCTTCTCCAGGATGCCCTCCTCGGTGAGCGTCTTGAGGCGGGCCGACAGGACGGCGCGCGGGATGCCGAGATGGACGAGGAAGTCGTTGTAGCGCCGGACGCCGTAGAGCGCGTCGCGGATGACGAGCAGCGTCCAGCGCTCGCCGACGACCTCCAGCGCGCGGGCGATGGAGCACTCCTGCGTCACATAGTCCTTGCCCAGTGCCATGGGGACCACCTTAGCCAATTTCCCTGTCTCAGGTTCAATGAACGAACCAATGCTGCTACGGTACTGCCATGACTAGGTTCAATGAAAGAACCATGAAGCGGGCGAGCCCGTCGCCGACGACTGCGCCCCCGGCCCCGAGCGGCCGCCCCACCCTGGCGCTGACCAGCGCCGCGACCGCCGTGGCCCTGATGACGTACACGGCCCCGATGATCACGCTCCCGGACACGGCCGCCGCCCTGCACACCCCTCTCTCCACACAGGCCTGGCTGCTGAACGGCACCCCGCTCGGCCTCGCCGCGCTGCTGCTGGTGGCGGGCAGCCTGGCCGACGACTACGGCCGCCGCCGGATCTTCGTCGCCGACACCCTCGCCCTCGGCCTGACCACCGTCCTCGGCGGCCTCACGACCTCCACCTGGGCCTTCACCCTCGCCCGGGTGGCGCAGGGCGCGGCCAGCGCGGCGATCCTGGCGAGCAGCCTGGGCCTGCTGGTCGCCGCGTTCCCGACCCCGCGCGGCCGGCTGCACGCGACGGGCGTGTGGGGCGCATTCGTGAGCGGCGGCATCGCGCTCGGCCCGCTGGTCGCCGGGGCGATACCCAACTGGCGGGCGGCGTACGGCGTCCTGGGCGTGGCCGCGCTGCTGGTGGCCGGACTCTCCTCCCGCGCGCTCACGGAGTCCCGCTCACCGCGAGGCGGCCGTCCGGACGTGGCCGGAGCCCTGGCCTTCGGCCTGGCCCTGGTGGCGCTGGTGGCGGCGCTGACCCTGGGCCGGGACGGCTGGCTGCGCGCACCGGTGGGCCTGCTGCTGGCGGCGACGGTGGTCCTGCTGGCGGCCTTCGCCCTCATCGAGCGCCGCTTCTCGTCCACCCCGATGATCGACCTGTCCCTCCTGCGCAGCCCCCGCTTCCTGTCCTCCTCCGCCGGCGGCCTGTTCACGGGCCTGGCGGTGATAGGCCTGTTCAGCTACCTGCCGGCGCTGCTCCAGCGGACACTGGGGATGTCCGCGATGGACACGGCGTGGCTGGTCCTGCTCTGGTCCGGCCTGTCGTTCACGGTGGCGTTGCAGGCGAAGCGGCTCGCGGGCCGGGTGTCACCGCGCTGGCAGCTCGCCGCCGGTTTCCTGCTGCACGCGGGCGGAGTACTGACGATGCTGGGCGCCCTGGACGCGGGCTCGTGGCCCCGCCTGCTGCCCGGCCTGATCCTCAGCGGCGTGGGCAGCGGCCTCCTGAACGCCGCGCTCCCGCTCCTCGCGGTGGAGTCGGTCCCACCCGCCCGCGCGGCGATGGGCTCGGGCGCCCAACAGACGTTCCGCTACATCGGCTCCTGCGCGGGCGTGGCCCTGACGATCGCCCTGGCCACCTCGTCCGGCGCCGGCCTGGCGCACGGGGCGGACGTGGCGATGGCCGTGTCGGCGGGGGTGGCGGTGCTGGGGGCGGCGAGCGTGGTGGCGCTGCGGGAGCGGGGGTGAGCGGTCCGCCCTGCCGTCAGTGAAGACTGACGCGCTGTTCATGGGCCACAGAAACGGACCGCCGACGGACCTCCGGCCGGCCCGGGAGGCGCACGCCTTTCCACCCGTTCGCAGCGATATCCATAAAGGCGCGAAAACGCACATCTACGACTTTTCCTATTCACCCGCCGCCGGAGAGTAGAAGCCCGATCGGAACCGCAACCACCTCCCGTCGAAGCCCTTGACAGCCTTCTCGAACCAATAAGATGATGTTGCGTACACGGAAGATTCAGAAACACCACAGAGAATTCACAGAATCAAAGGGCGAACCGTCCGTCCGAAATAGCGTCTTGAGTAAGTAAAAGATTGCCGATCCATCGGTAAAATCTCTCCGCAGTCCGGCCTGTCAGTACGTAGCCCTTCTCCTCCTCTTCCGCCATGTCGACCTGGGCATATCGGTCAATGACGTCGCTCTCCTGGGCCTTTCCGTGTTCTGCTCCGCCACGCCCTGCCGCTTTTCCTTTTCCCGGGGCCCCGTCGGCCTGCCCTCCTGCCGCTGCCGCGCGGCCGGGCCGGCCCGGCGGGCCCGTCGTACCCGCGTGAAAGAAGGGGCTCCATGGACCAGAAGGTCCTCGAAGCGCAGCAATGGGTGAACGCGACCTACGGCAGCCTGTCCGGCTACGTCGCCTGCCCGGAAGACGGCAACACCGGCTGGTCCACCATGTACTCCCTGACCATGGGGCTACAGCACGAGCTGGGCATCACGACACTGTCCGCCAACTTCGGGCCCACCACTCTGGCCGACCTGGCCCTGCACGGCGACATCGGGCCGTCCGAGACCAACAAGAACCTGGTCGACATCGTCCAGTACGGCCTGTTCTGCAAGGGCTACTGGGGTGGTGACGGAGACGGGGTCTACGGCACGCTCACCACCGAGGGCGTCCTCAGCCTCAAGTCGGACGCCGGCCTGGGCGGGGACGGGTCCGTACAGCCGAAGGTGCTCAAGGCGATCCTCACCATGGACGCCTACGTGCTCCTGGCGGGCGGATCGAGCACCGTCCGCAGTATCCAGCAGTGGCTGAACGGCAGGTACTTCGCGAGCCGCGACAACTTCTACCTGATCCCCTGCGACGGCCACTTCTCGCGGGGCGTCCAGACCGCGCTCATGCAGGCCATCCAGTACGAGCTGGGCGTCCCCACCGACTCGGCCACCGGCAACTTCGGCCCGACCACCCAGGCCGGACTGCGGGCCACACCCCTGGCGAACGGCTCGACGGGGGTGTTCGTCCAGCTGTTCTCCGCGGCCATGGTGTGCAACGGCGCCAGCTCCGATTTCACCAGCACCTTCGGCTCCGGCCTGGCAGACGACGTCCGCAGCTTCCAGAAGTTCTCCGGTCTCGACCAGAACGGAACCGCCGACTACGAGACCTGGTGCCAACTCCTCGTCTCCATGGGCGACGCCGACCGTCCGGGAACCGCCTGCGACTGCATCACCACGATCACCGACGACCGCGCCCAGGCACTGAAGGCCGCCGGATACAGCATCGTCGGGCGCTATCTCGACGAGAGACCCTCGGACAAATACCTGAACAAGCGGATACAACCCGGCGAACTGGACACCATATTCCAGAACGGAATGCGGGTTTTCCCGATCTCGCAGTACAACGGCGGCTCGGCCGGCTACTTCACCTACCCGCAGGGATACACCGACGCGCTGGGGGCCCATACGGCGGCCGTCGGCTACGGATTCGACCCCGGCACCGTCATCTATTTCTCCGTCGACTTCGACGCCACCGACGACGATATCTCCAACCATGTCATCGACTACTTCCTCGGGGTGTCCAGCGGTCTGGCATCGCAGGGAAAGCGTTACATATACGGGGTCTACGGCTCCCGCAACGTCTGCTCCCGGGTGACCGACGAGGCATACGCGGCGCACTCGTTCGTCTCCGGAATGTCCTGGGGATACTCCGGGAACCTGGGCTACCCGCTGCCGGCGAACTGGGCCTTCAACCAGATCCAGACGCTCTCCGTCGGATCCGGCACGGGCGCGATCGGCATCGACAAGGACGTGCACCGCGCGGGCGCCGACAGCGGGGTCAACAAGGTCAACTCGCCCGACAGCCCGCTCGACACCTACCTGCAATACGTCTCCGACCTCTACGAGACGGCCGTCGCCTGGGGTCAGGGAGACCCGAACATCCGGGTTCTGGAGTACATGCGGTACCCGACGTACGCGGGGGTGACCTCCGGCTGGACGCAGATCATCTCCGACCCTGACGACGACTGGATCGCTTACGCCGACGCCAACGGCCCGGCGCGGGTGCCCACCTACACGGACCCGGTGGCCGGCATCTCCATCAACGTGAACCACTTCGCCGCCACCGCGAACGGCGTCGCCGTACGGGGCCAGGGCTCCGGCTCCACCACCAACCTCGGCGACTTCGCCGGCTGGGGCGGCGACCTGAGCACCTTCTACGGGGAGTGGCGGCGGGACTCCGACACCACCGCGTCGGGCTACACCTACTGCATGGACCGCCTGGCGAAGATCAACACGACGTCGACCTTCATGATGGACGACCTGATCGAGGACGCGGACGGCTATCTCATCGGCATGCAGCTCAGCGACGGCAGCGGGACCACTGTCGTGGACGCCGTCAAGAACATGCTCCAGGGCGGGGGCGCCCTCAGCAGGTTCCGGCGCTTCTTCGACGCCCGCTACGGCGGCAACGGCAGCACCGTCTACGACACCGCCCTGGACATGCTCACCAACCCTGGGATCATGGCCGACCTGCGGATCGCCGCCATCGTGAAGATGGCGGGGGTGGATACCCTCCAGCCCGCCATGCTCCCCGACGACCTGCTCGACCCGTTCGTGCAGGGCTACGTGGACACCCTGGTCGCGATCGTGGGCCAGGAGAACGCCTGACCCAGCCGGCCTGACCCTCGGACCGCACCTGCCGGAACCTGGAACGACATGACACAGACACCGCGCCACCCCGGCAGTCCCGTTCCCCGTCCGGCCTCTCCCGGGCCGGCATGGCGAGGGGCGACGGGCAGGGCCCGGCATTGGCTCACCCGCGACCACACCGCGCTGGGGATCTGGACCTGCCTGCTGGGCATGTGCGGCAGTCTGGTCGCCGCCGCCCGGGCCGCGCTCGCGTTCAGCGGCGTGCCCGATCCCGGCGACCAGTGCGGGGCGCTCGGCGCCGACACCGACTTCGTACGGGTCGCCATCCGCGTCTTCCCCCCGTCGGCCCGCTGTGTCTTCCGGCAGCACCCGTCCTTCGAACTCGTCCCCCCGTGGGTGTCCCCCGTACTGATCGTCTGCTTGGTGGCGACGGTGTTGGGGGGAGTCGCTGCGATCCACAGCGCCCTGCGCACCTGGATGTCCACCCGACGGCGGACCCGTCGGCGGACCTGAAAACGCACCCGAGAACGCACCTGGCAACGGACCTGAAAACGGAGAGTGCCCGACGATGCGTGAAGACACGACCGAAGCAGGACCGAGCGGTACCCGGCCGACCCGCCGCGCGGTCCTGGCCACCGGCGTCGGCCTGGCCGGCGCACTCTGGATCACCGGCACCGCCGCCGGTACGGCGCAGGCGGCGACGGACTCCGGTACCTGGGACCGCTCCACCTCGCAGAACGGCTGGAAGGTGGCCCCCTCCGCCGGATCCGGGATCAAGACCCTTCGGATCGAGGGCAGCGACGTCTCGGTGGCCCTGCGGGAGGGCGCCTCCGCGGCCCTCCTGCTGCACGTGGCCCGGCGCTTCCACTACGAGATCCACCCCTTGTCGAGCGGTGATGTGACCGGGCACTCGACCCACCGGAAGGTCGGTGCGGCCTTCGAGAGCAACTACCTCTCCGGCACTGCCCTCGCCATCCGTCCCCTGCTCTACCCGGCCGGCGTCAAGGGCGGCTTCTTCCCCAACGAACTGATCGTCCTGCGGGACATCCTCGCCGACTGCGAGGGCGCGGTCCGCTGGGGAGGCGACGAACGCGGGGTGGTCAAGGAGAGCCACTTCCAGATAGACGTCAAGCCCGGCAACGCACTACTCCGGAAGGTCGCCGCGAAGATCGACACCTGGGCAGTCACCCCGGGCGCCGGCGCCGGAGCCATCGACCCCTTCGTCTCGGCCAGGCGCAAGGCCGCCCGCGCGCTGGAACGCCGCCAGGCAGCCTGACGGAACTGCCCCGCCCGTCGGAAGACGGCCTCGATGTCCAGGGGGCGGGGAGGAGTGGTGTGGGGCATGAGCGTCCTTGGCAGCGAAAGCGGTGTCAGCGGGGAAGTGCCGGGATGCGGCTGCGGATGCGGCTGCGGGTGCGGCTGCGGGTGCGGCTGCGGGTGCGGCTGCGGGTGCGCCAAGAGGTTGTTTCCTATGGTGCGTCTGAACATGCACGCTGGAGGGAAGCGAAAGCCGCGTCCGCGGAGTCGGCAGGGAACAGCAGCAGGAGGGTGGCCCGGTCCGGCGTCGTGATGACGTAGTACCGCGCCAGGTAGGAGAGATGTCCCCTGCACGAGATGCGGCCACGTCCTTATGCGCGCCCATGCCCGAGAAAGCTAGTCATAGCCCTTGTCACCGTGCAGCTTGGCAGGCCGCCGACGGCGCGGTCATCCATGCCGCCCACCCCCGAACTTCACTCTGTGCACATGCCAACCCAAGAGGCTGTGGAGAGCGGTTACGCTGGAGGTATGGGCGAGCCCAAAGACCGGCGAAAACCGGCACGGGCGCACCGGCAACAGGACGGCGCCAGGACCGAAGTCATCGAAGTCCCGGACACGGCGGCTACGCCCGCGGCCGCATCGACACCAGCTTCCCCCACACCACCATCCGGTACCGCGAGGTGAACTCGGGCGTGCAGGTGGTGAGGGTGATGTAGTAGCCGGGCTCCTTGTACCCGTACGACGGCTTCACGATCGACCGCGGTACGGCCCGGATGACCCCGGAGTCACGGGAGGAGGTCTGCGGCAGGATCTGGTCCACGGTGTACGTGTAGGTCGCCGACCTGGTCTCGACCTCGACGGTGTCCTCGCGCCGGAGCCGGGGAAGATACCGGAACGGCTCCCCGTGGGTGTTCCGGTGCCCGGCGAGTGCGAAGTTGCCCGCCTGGCCCGGCTGTTGGGTGCCGGGGTAGTGACCGACGTACCCGTGGTTGAGCACGTTCGGCTTGCTGACGCCCTCCGCGACCGGGACACGGAGGCCGAGCCGGGGAATGACGAGGATCGCGTAGGCCTGGGAGGCGACGACCCGGGTGGTGTACGACGTCTGCTGCCGCCCGGCGCCGGAACGGGCGGACGGCGCGGACGGGGCGGAGCCGGTGGCACCGGAACCGCTCTTCGCCTCACCGCTCGAGTCCCCGGACCCGCCGGAGTCGCCCCACTCCCGCTCCAGCGCCTCCACCTTCCGCTCGGCCCCCTGCCTGGCCTCCCGGTTGGTCCACCACAGTTGGTGCACGACGAGGAGCATCAGCACCACACCCACGGTGACGAGGAGTTCACCCCCGCTCCACAGGACCCGCCGGCGCCGGGCCCGCCACCGCCGGTCGCCGTGCCCCACCACTCGCACCGCGCACACACCTCCCGCCGACCCGGCCGGTGCCGCACGCCGGCCGGTGCCGCACGATAAGGCGAACACCGCCAAGTCACCAGAGCCGTAGGGATTCCCGCCCCTCCCCTCTCCACGACCCCTCACCACGACCCCCCGCCGCGCCCCTTCCCCGCGCCCCTCCCCACAATCACTTCCTACACGGGTTTTAGAAACCGCTGTCGCAACCCTCGACAACCTCACACGCCACACCCGATGCTTCGTGTGGCATGCGGGGGGACGAGTCAACGCCGGTCCGGGAACCGGTGCTTGAGCCGCAACGGAGAGGTTGAGAAGCAGCCATGATCCGACGCAGAACACTCCTGGCCGCCGCGGGAGGCGGCCTCCTGGGCAGCGCCCTGGCCACCGGCACGGCACGCGCCGACGCCACCATCGCCGTCAGCCCGTCGACGTCGTACGGCACCTGGGAGGGCTGGGGCACCTCGCTGGCCTGGTGGGGCAACGTCTTCGGCACCCGCGACGACTTCGCCGACATCTTCTTCACCACCAAGTCGACGACGTACAACAGCACTTCGCTCCCCGGCCTCGGCCTGAACATCGCCCGCTACAACCTGGGCGGGTGCAGCTGGAACACCGTGAACGGCGAGAGCATGGTGGCCTCGGCCAACATCCCCGCGTACAAGCAGATCGAGGGCTACTGGCAGGACTGGAACAACGAGGACCCCACCTCCTCGGCCTGGGACTGGACCGCGGACGCCACCCAGCGCGCGATGCTCGTGAAGGCGGTGAACCGCGGCGCGACGGCCGAGCTCTTCGCCAACTCCCCCATGTGGTGGATGTGCCTCAACCACAACCCGTCCGGCGCGTCCGGCGGCGGCAACAACCTCCAGTCCTGGAACTACCGCCAGCACGCCTCCCACCTGGCCGCCGTCGCCCTCTACGCCAAGAACAACTGGGGCGTGAACTTCGCGACGGTCGAGGCCTTCAACGAGCCCTCGTCCTCCTGGTGGACGGCGACCGGCACCCAGGAGGGCTGCCACATGGACGCCACCGTCCAGTCGGCCGTACTCCCCTACCTGCGCAGCGAGTTGAACACCCGAGGCCTGACAAGCACCAAGATCTCGGCCTCGGACGAGACCAGCTACGACCTGGCCCGCACCACCTGGAGTGCCTTCTCCTCCACCACGAAGGGCTACGTGGACCGCGTGAACGTCCACGGCTACCAGGGCTCGGGCGGCCGTAGGGACCTGCTCTACACGGACGTCGTGACGACGGCCGGCAAGGCCCTCTGGAACTCCGAGACCGGCGACAACGACGGCACCGGCTACACCCTCGCCTTCAACCTCCTCTACGACTTCCGCTGGCTGCACCCCACCGCCTGGGTCTACTGGCAGGTCATGGACCCGTCCTCGAACTGGGCGATGATCGCGTACGACGCGAACACCCTGGCGGCGGGCGCCGTCACCACCAAGTACTACGTGATGGCGCAGTTCAGCCGTCACATCCGCCCCGGGATGAAGATCCTGGACACGGGCGTGAGCAACGCGGTCGCCGCCTACGACTCGTCGGCGAAGCGCCTGGTGATAGTCGCCCTCAACACCGCCACCGCCGCCCAGACCTTCACCTTCAACCTCTCCGGCTTCACCACGGTGACCGGCGGCTCCGGCGGCCTGGTCCCGCGCTGGAACACGGTGACGACGGGCGGCGACCTGTACAAGTCCTACTCGGACACGTACGTCTCAGGGAAGACGGTGGCGGTGTCGGTCCCGGCGAAGGCGGTACAGACGCTGCAGATCGACGGGGTGACGATCTAGGAGCCCCCGGCGCCGGGGGCAGGCAGCCCACTTTCCCCCTCCCCCGGCGCCACTACCGCAACCGAACCCGCATCTCCACACCCACCTCATCCCCCGCCCCCAGCCCCTGCGGCTTGCGCACGGCGTTCTTGAGCGGCAGCAGATACCCGCCGTCCCGGGGAAACAGGGAGGTCTCGAAGGCCACCCCGCCGACCGCCGCCCGGACGGGAATGACGCCCCACCCGTACGAGGCCATGGCGGCCACCTCCCGAATCTCCCCGGACTCCTCCTCCGGTACGGGAACGAAGTAGTACGGCGCGGGCCCCCGCCACTCGACGACGCGCCCTCGGAACGCGAACTCCACGGAACGACTCCCCTCGCAACCGACTGCCCCCCATCTCTATCTCTTCTTTGACACCGACGGGCAGTACGGTGTCGTTCATGCGCCCCGACACGCCTGCCGAGAACGTCGACCACTCCGCCGAAGCGGCACGCCTGGAGCGGACCGCCGGCCTCTACCCCGAGGACGCCGAGGCCCTGCTGCTCCAGGCCGCGGCCCACCTGGAACTGTCCGACGCCCGCCCCGCCGCGACCGCGCTCTACGACCGCCTGCTGTCCACGCCGGACAGCCTGGAGAACGCGCCGCTGGTCCGAGCCCTCAAAGCCTCGAACCTGTGGGAGTACGACCACGAGGCAGAGGCCCGCGCGATCATCGACGGCATCCGCACCACGGCTCCCCGGGACCCGGCCCCCTGGGTGATCGTGGCCGAATCCCTCGAATCCCACGACGAGCTGGAAGCGGCGCACGACACGTTCACGGAGGCGGCCACCCTCCTCCTCACGGACGTGACGGAACCCCCCTACGCCACGCACCCCCTTCTCTTCGGCCGCCACCGGGTCCGCCGCATGCTGGGCCTCCCCCACGACGACTGGGACGCCCAGGCCGACACCCTGCACTCGTCCTCGGTCTCCCTGGACGAACTCCACGACCCCAAGCGCGTGTGGTCCCTCGGCTCCGACAACCCTGCGGAACTGGAAGCGGAAATCTCCCGCCTCCGAGCAGAACTGGGCACCTACCGCGAGGCCCTCTCCCGCCCCTTCCCGGTAGCGGTCCTGCACTGGCCGGCGGGCGAACTGACGGAACTCCTGTCGGCGTACCCGGACCTGTCGACGGAGTACCCGTCCCACCCCGAGCACCTCGCGACCATAGAGTCCTCACTCCGCGAACTGTCGGCATCGGGCACCCCTAACCTGGGAATCGTGACGGGCACGGTCCCGTCGTACGAGGCCTTCGCGGCCTCGGAGGGCTCATCGCCGGGCGACACGACGCTGCTCCCGCAGTACGCGACGACGCTGGCGGCGCGGGGGCGGGCGGTGGTTTGGCCGCCGCAGCGAACATCGGAGTGCTGGTGCGGCGAGACACAGCCGTACGACGCGTGCCACGGCTCGTAACCCACCCACCACCACGCACGCCGCCGAACCATCCCGGCGTGCCCCCACCCACCCGACGCGCCCCAACCCCGGCCGCGATCGCAACCCACCCAGGACCCACCCCGGCAAGCCGCCCACTTTCCCCGGGCCGCCCGCTCGCTTCTACCCCGTGCTGGAGCGGCCCGGGTCAAGGGTGGCCCGAAGGGCCATCGGCGCAGCCGACGCGGACGCGCAGCGCAGCGGAGCGGGAGCGCCCTTGAGGCGGGGCGCGGAGGCACGAGACTGACCTGGAAGCGGGCGGCCCAACTACACCGTCCCAACATCGTTTAGAAAACGAACTCTCGGAGGGATTGTGTCTCGCGGCCAACCCCTCGCCACCGGAACGCTCCGACGGAGGCTTCTCTACGGGGACAACGTCGGCCAGAAGGCGTTGTGTCGCTCACTTCGGGACTTTCGCAGGTGGTCAAACGATGGGTTGCTCGCATTCAACACAGGCGAGATTCGGCATGCCATACAAATACAGACACACACCCCAAGTTAGGATAAACTCGGCTAAATTGGCGTGACCGTCCGTCAACCGACATCGGCTTCTAACAAACCCACAAGTCGACCTCCCGACTGGAGCGCCACTCAGCATGGGAGGCTTCACGCGAATGCCTCCTAAGATGTAGCTTCTACCGTAACGTCAACCGCGTGAGGCGGGATGGCTACACCTGAATGATGCCTATAAACAAGGCTTTTACTGTTGCGCAAGATTGCCGACGTGGTCGATTGAACGAGGTGGCCCCTATTGAGCCCCGCAAACGATAGCGAGCTCGAAATCTCGATCGGGCGCGCGCTAGTCGATTTCCGGGAAGGACTCAAGAGACACGATAACCCCCTGGCCGTGGTTCGCGAGTTCATAACACACGGGCCTTGTGTGGCAATCGACCGCACAGCACATGCTGCACTACGCGAGGCAGTAGCGAGCGCCCTTGACGTTCACCCCAATCGAGATGTTTACACGGTGGGATCGGCGAAGCTGGGATTCAGCATAAAGCCGAAAGCGCGATATCGCCCTTTCACTGACACCTCGGACGTTGATATCGCAGTGGTTTCACCGGAGATTTACAGCAATCTCTGGCGGCAGGTGCGATCATTTCAATCGGCAAAGGGGATATGGAGGCCTGATCAGGAGCACATGTTCAAACTGCGCCACTTCTGGGGGTCTCTCCATCTTTCCGATATCCCCCGATCGCCCATTATCCCAATTCAGGAAAATCTATGGGAGCTCGGGAGGTCACTGCAACGAAGCAGACTTGCCGGCCCTTATCGAGTTACCTTCGCAATCTGGAATGAGATGGAATCTCTAGAGACTTATCAGAGTCGCGCGGTAGCAGCATGTCAGGAGAATAACCGACTATGAAAACCACTGCAACGAACAAAAAAATTCGCCAACTCTTGACAGCAATAAGCGACGGAAGCCTGATTCTTAGGCCCGAGTTTCAGCGTCGACTCGTATGGACCGACAAGCACAAGCAGGAGTTCGTTCGGACAGTTATTGACGGGCTCCCGTTTCCTGAGATCTTCTTGTGTGACGGCGATGTCGACTTGACTACCGGCCGAGGAAACCAGCAGGTTGTCGACGGCCAGCAGCGACTCACGACGCTATATCAATACTTCAACGCTTCGAGGGATTTGAAGCTGGGCTCTCTCGCCCCTTATGAAAGTCTCGATGATAGCGTGAAGCTTTCTTTTCTTAACTATGATGTCGTCGTTCGAGATCTCGGCGAACTGACGGAGCAAGAGGTTCGCAACGTCTTCACCCGGATGAACTCTACGAATTATGGCCTCAATGCAATGGAGGTGAACAACGCCCGTTTCGACGGGGCCCTCAAACGTGCCGCACAGAAGGTGAGCGAGTGGGAATTCTTTGATGCACATCGTGTCTTCAACGCCGTCGATATTCGACGAATGAACGATATCAGATGGTGCTTGACTCTCATCATTACCATGATCTCCGGCTATTTTAGCCGCGATGTCGAACATGAGACATATCTTGAGCAGTACAATGATGAGTTCCCGGAGTGGGATGAAGTCAAGGGGAGGTTGGAACTAACATCCAACCTGATCGAAAGCCTTAGTGTCGACGGTTCAAGTCGCATGTGGCAGAAGAACGACCTCTTCACACTCATGGTGGAACTCTCTGATCTGGGGTCAGAGAACTGCACCGACGTTGCCGCTCTCGGCAGCAAGCTAGCTACCTTCTATGCAGAGGTAGACGGAATCTCTGAAGGTACGAGCCCGAGGGAATTCGGCCAAAGTGCCGAGCAGTATCGCGTTGATGTCATCTCAGGAACGAACGAACGAGCCCGCAGGATTAGACGAGGGGGCGTTATTCGCGACATCGCCAAGCCATTCTTCTCTTCCACCAGCTCATCCTGACTGGGTTGGCATCGATCCCGGAGGAAAATGGCGAGACTGTCCGGGCCATCACCAGCGAGGTCCACTCCGAACTCTCCAACAAGGAGACTCTCGAAAATCCGCGCGACTAACGAGTTCAGGATTGGTGTACAAACCGTCCCGGAAAAGCACCAGTGTCAAGCTTGGCAGTAGCAGAGCAAACGGCGTGACGCATAAAAGGGATCCTCAGCATCGTCATGGAGCACGGTCCCGAGCCCTGGACCTATCACTTAACATCGCCGAGGACGCTTGGGGCCGCACACCCGACAGCCCGTCGCTATCGGAGGAATCACCATGGTGGTGTCCAAGCATTCCGATGAGCTGAGCTTCAAAGAGTTAGTGCAGAAGCTCAAGCGCCAAGGCCAGCCACTTCTTTCAAGGCCAAGATCCTGGCCATCGCTCGCCGCCAAGAATACTCACGCCGGCGACGCCAAGGGCCGCCTCAAGGCTGCTCACTTGGCGATTCCCTCCACCTTGAACGCTAACCGCCGCGTCAATCGAGCTCCCGTCCCAAACGCCATCGAGTAGCCCCAGCTGGAACGGTCTCCCGATTCTTACCACGCTACGAGGCACCACGCCTCCTCACGCCCAGCTGGCAAAGCCGGGCAGAGTGGGCATCCGACTATTAACGCCCCCACCAATCCCGGTGGTACTCGATAAAATGCATGTGCACTTTGTGCTTCCTATGCATTTTGAGCTTCACTCGCAGATTCTCTTCGAACATGCCGGCGCGCGCGACGATCGACCAATCCTCTTCGATGAGCACTGCCCCGATATCCAATCGAACGTGGCAGTTAGGGCACAGACAGAGGATGTTGCGCTCCACGTCGGGGCCGTGGTGCGGCTTACCCAGAGGCTTGATGTGAGCACCCTCGCTGTATGGCTTCCCATCGGGGCCAACCAAGCGTAGGCCGCACATCTGACATTCATGGTCATATAGCACCTTGATCCGCTGCACGGTGGCTGGGTCACGCACAATGCGCTGTACGCGGGTGACCCGTGTAGCGGGAGGCTTTGCTTCCCCATCCTTGACAGCGGTCTGTCCGTTGCTCTCCCCATCGACAACCGCCGCCTCGATGTCCAGCAGTTCCTCCTGCTGCACAAGCACTTCAGCGATCTGGCGCTCAGCAGGGGTGAGTTCCTGCTCCGGGTCAGACAAGCGTTCCAAAATAAACTGACAAATCTTGATCGGCGCACCGTCGGGAGCCAGCGACTTTGCTGTCGCGTCACGGGCGGCCGTGATCTTGTACAGGCCGTCGTACCGGTAGCTGTTGGGTAGCGAGTATCGTCGGTCACCCTTGGGTCCTCGGAAGATTCGAACCGGATGCCCACGGTCAAAGCTCAGCTTCAGCGCCGCATTGTCCCGATATTCCCAGGACTGACTCTTCAGGAGCTTGGTGCCGTCCTTTTCATCGTCCGGTGACGCCCCTGTGTATCGGACCGTCGTCCAGTCATCGTCGTCGTCTTCGTACCCTCCGTTGAGCACGATGGCGTCAGCGATGTAGCTGCCGTCCGAGTCCTTCAATCGCGAGATGCCCCGTCTCACGTCACTGTGCAGATTGGCGTGCTTCATATCCACGCGTGAGGCGAAGGCTTCACCAGGTATGACGCCGTCTATGTGACCGATGGCCTGCTGTCCCATCGCACCATACTGACCGAAGGCGATCGCTTGTGTCACATCACTTTCACCATCGGATCGTTCCGATGGCGTCCTAGGACTCCACCTTCGCTTGTACGCGGCCCCTGTTAGAACTGTGCGCAGCGAAGCGAGCGAACGAGGGGGGCTGACGTGAGTCAGTCAGGGGACCTGTCACAGCCTGTCGCAGGTGTGTACGAGGAGCTCATCACCGAAGGCATGCAGGCGCAGATCAATCAGCTGAACGCTGCCGGTTGGAAGCCGATCCAGACGGAGGTGAGCGCCGAGTCGTCTCCGCATGTACTGGCTCGCTTCATTGGCGAGGCCGTTGGGCGCAGGCTGAGTCAACTACCCCATGACAAGCAGGTCGCCGCGGCCAACCACATCATGCGGTCGCTCATCAGCAGCGTGCCGGATCCGGATGTAGACGAGTCGATGACGGCCATCGCCGATGGTCCCCGCCAACTCCTTGCCTTGGCGGAACAGGAAGCTCCCGGCGTCTACGCCATCCGCCCCTTGACCCCCCTGTCAGAGACCGCGCTCATCACGAACGCACCCGATGACCCGAGTCTAGGAGCGGAGCTGCGGGCAGAGCTCGCCACCGCCGACCGCGTCGACCTGCTGTGCGCCTTCGTAAAGTGGTACGGGATAAGGATCCTTGAGGACTCCCTCCGCTCAGCGAAGGAACGCCGCATTCCGATCCGAGTCATCACGACCACCTACATCGGTGCCACAGACCGCAATGCCTTGGACCGACTGGTGCGCGAGTTCGGCGCTGAAGTGAAGGTCAACTACGAGATCAGGTCAACCCGTTTGCACGCGAAGGCGTGGCTGTTCCGCCGGAACACCGGCTTCGACACCGCGTACGTGGGCAGCTCCAACCTGTCCAAGGCTGCCTTGCTCGACGGCTTGGAGTGGAACGTACGGCTGTCCTCGGTCACCACCCCCAGGGTGCTCGACAAATTCGAGACGACCTTCGACGCCTACTGGGCCGACGCGGCATTCGAGTCGTACGACCCCGATCACGACGGTGAGCGTCTCGCCAATGCCCTCGCCCAGGCCGGCGGCACCGCGACAACTGATGACCTCAAGATCAGCCTCTCCGGTCTTGAGGTGCACCCCCTCCCGCACCAGAAGGACATGCTGGAACGCCTCCACGTCGAACGGGAGATCCGCGGGCGTACCCGAAATCTCCTCGTATCGGCTACGGGCACGGGCAAGACTGTCATGGCTGCCTTGGACTACCGAGGGATGCGTGATCAGCAGCGCGGCGAGCTTCCCCGTCTTCTCTTCGTTGCCCACCGAAAGGAGATCCTGAAGCAGTCGCTACGGACGTACCGAGAAGTACTCGACAACGCCTCATTCGGGGAGCTGCTTCACCACGGCAAGGAGCCTCGCGAGTGGACGCACGTATTCGCCAGCGTCCAATCGCTCAACCTTCAGCGGCTGGAGCAGCTCGCCCCAGGACACTTCGACGTCATCGTCATCGATGAGTTCCATCACGCTACGGCCGAGACGTATCGACGCATCATCGAGCGCTTCAAGCCGGCCCAGCTGTTGGGGCTCACCGCAACTCCGGAGCGGATGGACGGTCGCAATGTGCAGGACGAGTTCTTCGGAGGGCGGATTGCGGCCGAGCTCCGGCTGTGGGAGGCGTTGGAAAACGACCTACTGTGTCCGTTCCACTACTTCGGGCTCCCCGACGGGACGGATCTGACCCGTCTTGACTGGCGCTCGGGCACCTACGACCGCGATCAGCTCGGGCACCTCTACACAGGTGACGAGGCCCGCGCACGCATTGTCATCAAGCAGGTCAAGGACAAGATCTCTTCTCCAGCCACCATGCGGGCCCTCGGATTCTGCGTGTCCAAGGACCATGCCCACTTCATGGCGGAGTGCTTCCGGGGAGTAGGGTTCCAAGCCGCAGCCCTCGATAGCGACTCCAGGCCTGAGGTGCGCGAGCAGACACTGGGTGATCTGAAAGCAGGTCGTATCCAGGTGATCTTCTCTGTCGATCTCTTCAACGAGGGGCTGGACATCCCCGACGTCGACACGCTGCTCCTGCTTCGCCCCACCAACAGCGCGACGATCTTCCTTCAGCAACTAGGCCGCGGCCTGCGCCGTACACCGAACAAACCCGTCCTCACCGTGCTCGACTTCATCGGTCAGCACCGAGCCGAGTTCCGCTTCGAAGAGCAGTTCCGGGCTTTGACCAATCTCTCTCGCAACCGCCTCGTAGACAGCATCGAGCAAGGCTTCCCCCAGTTGCCGTCCGGCTGCCAGATCATCCTGGAGGGCAAGTCCAAAGACCTAATCCTCGACAACATTCGCACTCAACTCAAAGCTACCATCACCACACTGGCCAAGGAGGCCAAGGACTACAGCACACCGCGGCTGGCGGACTACCTCCGCGAGAGCCGACGCAACATCCAAGAGCTCTACAAGAGCGACAATTCATGGACCAAGGTGCTGCGCAGGGCCGGCCTCGTCCATGAGGAGACACCTTCGGGCGAGGCCGATCTCCTCAAGCGCGTGCACGCCTTTCTGCACGTCGACGATCCGGACCGCATCCAGTCGTATCTCCGACTGCTCGTAGACGATGCCCCCGACTACGATGCGCTGCCCCCGAAAGAGCAGGGGTATGCACGCATGCTCTTCTTTAACCTCTGGGACAACGCAGGCGGTTTCGCTAGCTACCGCGAGGGTCTCGCGTCACTGCACAGCCAGCGCATGTTCCGTGACGAACTCCAGCAGGTCCTTTCGTACGCCTTCGAAGAGGCTGACCACTTCCCCCTCCCCCTGGAAGGCCCACTCACGCATGTGCCCTTGAAGATCCACAGCTCTTACAACCGCTCCGAGATCCTCTCGGCTCTGGGGATTGCCCAGTTGGGCGGCCAGATGCCGAGGGATTTCGGCCAGGGTGTGCGCTGGGTAGAAGAACTCAAGACGGACGCCTTGCTCATCACCCTGGAGAAGAATGAGCGGGACTTCTCCCCCACCATCCGATATCGGGACTACGCCCTCAGCCCTACTCTGTTCCATTGGGAGTCCCAAAGCACCACCCCGGAGAACTCCGCGACCGGGTTGCGCTACCAACAGCATGCGGAGCAGGGAAGCCATGTTCTGCTCTTCCTTCGCCGCTACAAGCGCAACAGCATCGGCAAGTCCGAGCCTTGGATGTTTCTGGGTCCGGCGACCTACGCGAAGCACACCGGCAGCAAGCCCATGGCGATCACTTGGGATCTCCAGCACGAGCTTCCCGCCGATGTGTGGTCGTATGCGGCGGCGATCACCAGCGGGTGACGTTCTCAGTCTCGGCTTCAAAGTGCGTCTGGGCTCGGTCGAGCACGTCATCCGCGTTGCGGCCACATGCATGCATCCAGCGGAGGAGGTCAGCAATGATGTCGATCACGGCTTCCTCCGCCACGGTCAGAGCCAGCTGTTCAGATTCCGAGCACGTGGCGTGCGGCGTCTTCCTCGCTCTGTAGCTGTTGAATAGTTCTTCGACTCCAGTGACTGGGGAGCGCGCCATGTGAATACAGGCAGACGGCAAGCCCGTGTCCAGCTCGCACCACGTCACCTTCCGATCGGCGTGAAGCACGACACCCCAACGGTCGGCCGTTGCATCGATGAGTGCCATGCCCCGACCGACTTCACTTTCCGGATCTGCACGGAGCAGAGTCGGCAGAGCTCGTGCGTCAGGGTCGTGGACTTCGAGACGCAGATGGCCGCCGTTCATGGAAACGGCCAGGGTGGTGGGGGTTCCGTAGCCAACGTGAGTGATCACGTTCGAGACGAGCTCGCTGACACAGAGCTGAGCAGCAGGGGCGATGCCGGGCAACCCCCACACGTCCAGATGGATGCGTAGGACGCGCCGTAGAGCCGCTACTTCCTGGGGCTCCGCCAGGAACGGAAGGTCCCAGGGCTTCCTCGGCATGCACGTAGTGCACTCCATACCTCAACTCCTCCCACGAGGCACCTAGTTGCAGTGCGCGATTGAATGCACACCCAGAGTTGCATTGGAACTCTCAAAATGGAACTCTCATCTCATGTCAGTGGGAGCGCGCACGGTGATCGCACGCCCCCGGCGCACCCTGCCTTGCTGTCACAGCCGAGCGACCAGGACGATCTGATGGATCGACACGAAGGGGTCATCACATGCCAGTCGGGCCCACTACACGCCGGCGCCAACTCGGCGCCGACCTACGGCGACTTCGCGAACTCAAGGGGCTAACTCTTGAGGAAGCAGGCACCCGCGTCGGAATTTCGAAGGCGACGCTCAGTCGTTACGAAACAAAGGAGGGCACGGTCAAGTGGCCTGCGGTTGACGCACTATGCCGTGAGTACGGCGCGTCTGACGAGGAACGGCTTGCTCTGGTCGAACTGGCGAAGGGAGCAAGGATTCAGGGCTGGTGGAGGTCGCTTGCAGACCCCATCCCTGAGTCCATGAACCTGATGCTCACCCTTGAGGACGAGGTCGTACGCGAAGACCATTACGCGTCCGTATACATCCCTGGACTCCTACAGACACGGGCTTACGCGGAGGCCGTCCACCGCGCCTCCGAGGTGCAGTGCGGGGAACGGGAAGTACAACATATGGTCGACATTCGCATGAAGAGGCAGGAACTGCTCCAGCGAGACGAGCCACCGCACATCTGGTGCGTGATCGACGAGGCGGCCCTACGCCGCACGGTCGGTGGGAGCGGCGTCATGCGAGAACAACTCCAACATCTGCTCGCCACATCACAGCTACCCCACGTCACCGTGCAAGTGCTGCCGTTCTCAACGGGCGCGCACTCGGCAGCCGTTGGCAGCTTCTCCATCCTTCGAGGTCCGAGTCCCGAGCTGGACGTGATCTACATGGATCTCCTCGGTGGCGGCCTGTTCATGGAGAAGCGGCCCGAGTTGGAGCGTTATAGGTTGGCGTTCGAATACCTAAGCGCACAAGCACTCGATCTTGAGTCCTCAGCGGAGCTTGTCGACCGTATAAGCAGGGAGCTGTGATGACCGCTTTCTCGGCACGGCCGTGGTTCAAGTCCTCCTACAGTGGGGGAAGTGGCACTGAGTGCGTCGAGTGCGCGTATAACTGCGGTTCCACGCTCATACGTGATTCCAAGCATGTCCACGGGCCCATCCTGGCTGTTCAAGGCAGTACTTGGGGGGCCTTCATAGGTGCGCTACGTCAACACGGTGATCTCAAATCTAGACGTTCCGAAGAGTAGGTCAGTGGCCCTGGCCGCTTGGTCCGGTATCCGACCACGGCTGGAGGCCCCTACCGCCTCACCTCCATGGTGGTGGGACTCGTCCTCCAGCCGTAGGGCTCGGCCGTCCAGCATTGGTGCGCTGTTGGCAACCCCCTTGCTCCCTGCGAGAGTTAGACGCGTCGGCTGAGGCGCGGGGGAATGAGCGGGGCTGTGGTGCAGAGGCGGCGGCAGGTCGTGCTGTGCGTGTGTGCTGTCGTACTCGCGCTTCTCGCCGTCGGCTATCCACGCAGCGCCGATGACGTCGTGGCTGCGACCCAGTTCAGCATCGCCTTCTTCGCCACGCTGCTGACCGGCGAGGCCGTGATCTTCGCGCTCACCTTCTCCGCGGCCAGCTCCTGGCCGTCGCTGCGGGCTATAGACAGCCACATCGCCTTCCGGGAGTGGGTGCTCATCGGCTGGGCCGCCGCCCTCTTCACGGCCTGTGGCCTGCTGGGTGACAACAGGATCAGCGCCACCTACGGCGCGTTACTGTTCCTGCTGGCCAATATCTTCGGGATCTTCTCGTTCATACGGCTCTTCGGTCTGGCCAGCGTCGGCGGTCGTAACCGGCTGCTGTGCCGCACGCTCGCCGAGGCGCTCGGCCGGCCGGACATGGGTTCGGCGGCCCATGACTTCGAGAACGGCCCGGTCGTCAACGCCTACCTCGGCGCCATCGGCCAGGCCGTGACCAGCAACGATCCGACCGCTGTCCGGAACCTCGTGGACCAACTGGTCGAGGCCGAGGTCGCGGTGGAGGCGGCCGAGAACGCGATTGCCCTCCATGTCGACGTCCTGCACCGGCTCGCCCGCGCGGCCTTGGTCAGCGAGGCCGATCCGATCCAGGCGACGTCTTGTGCGCACGCCTTAGTCGATTCCGTCGTACGGCTGTGCCGGACTCTGCCCGAGCCCGCCCCGCCACTCGGCGCCCTCAGCCGCTATCTGGCATGGCTGGCCGACGCCGCGCTGCTGATGTCCGTACGAGGCGTCGCGTCGAATCGGTCCGCGCGTGAGCTGGTCGCTCTGAGCACCGACGCCCGGCTGAAGATCCTGCGCTGTGTGGACCCGGACCCCAAGTCCGCCACTGATCACGAAGAGCTCGGCACCCTTCTCAGCGAGCCGCGCCAAGTCCTGCTGTGGAGCTCCGACTTCGCCGAGTTCCACGGTGCGCACCAGGCCAGCGCCATGTACGGCGTGTACGAGATCCTCACCGGCACGAAGTTCATGGGGAACTACTGGGACGGCGCGTCCATCCTCACCCAGTTACGTCAGTCGCTGTTCGGTGGCGATGACGCCGTGACCACCCCGGCGGCTGACGCCACTCGTTCCGTGTTCGGCGGCGTCGAGGAGTACGACCACTTCTGGGCGCTGGCCTCGGTGACCGCGCTGGCCACCTTGCGGGACTGCCGCGTCGCTCACCCGCCGGAGCTGGTACGTCCCGAGTTCACCCCTGACCATCAACTGCTGGGCGCCTACCTGCGGACATTCGCCACTCACCGCTACTTCGCCACGGCCGAACAGGCACGTACGGCCCTGCTCGGACTCCTCTCCCGGACGGCCCCGGCAGGGTCGGTGAGCGACCGGGTACACCACAGCCGGGTCAGTCGCACGTACCGCGTTCCCGCCCCGCACGTGGAGCCGCATCAGCGGCCCGCTGCGGTGATCCTCGCCGTCGCGTGCCGACTGGCTCCGCTCGCGCCCGGTCAGGAAGACACAGAACTGCGCGGCTTCCTCGCCGCGCTTCCCTCCGCCGGGCTTAAGGCCACCGCCGGTCTGGCTGCCCGCGTCCTTCCTGGTGCGGCCGAGGAGAACGAGCCGATCGAGGCAATCGTCGTCGGTCTCAAGGTCCTGACCCTGGTCGGGGCGCACACCCGGGAGGGGGCATGACTGAACCGGTCATAGACATGGCCATCTGGCGCGAGCGTATCGCCGCGCTCCAGTCGAGCGAGGTGACAGCGACCGTCCTCGTGCAGTGCGGTCTCCTGTGGCTCCAGCCGGGCCTCGTCGGCCTCCGTAACGAGATCGATCAGGCCGTCATGAACGCCCAGTTGCGTCGCGGGGCAGGCCTCACCGTCGATCGCGTGATCCTGCACAACCTGCCTGTCGTTTCCAGTGCCGCTGCCCGGCCCGCCTCTGTTGACCGGGCGTTCGACGAATGGCACCACCGGCTGTCGGCCACCAGCCTCCTGCTCTGTGCGTCCGAACGGCCTGCGCCCAGGATCCACCGTCTCATCCTCAACGGTGACCAGTCGTCCGCCCCTATCCCGGATATGGTCGAAGTGCTGGACAACGGCGACTGGACCGACCACCAGCGGGCCGGGCTGGCGCTGGACATCATCCATACGGTCGGCGCAACCACGCCCCTCACGGGCTACGACATGGACCTGGACGGCCCCTTCGGCGACGCCGACCCCTCCATCTACATGTGAGCGTGGCCGCGAGCGGCCCACCAGAAACTTGGAGACCAGGTGCCCTTCTCCCCCGAGACCCCCGAGGACCACGTCTTTCTCGCCCAGGCCATCGAGCTGTCCCGCCATGCCCTGGAGGACGAAGGCAAGACTCCGTTCGGTGCCCTGGTCGTCATCGGCGGGGAGGTCGTGGCCACCGGCACCAGCTCGGTCGTCGAACTGCGCGACCCGACGGCACACGCCGAGGTCATGGCCCTCCGTGCCGCCGGCGGCAAACTCGGCCGCCATCTCATGGAAGACGCCGTGATGTACTCCAGCAGCGAGCCGTGCCCCATGTGCCTGGTGGCCTGCTACTGGGCCCGCGTCTCACGCCTCGTCTACGCCGCCACCAGCCATGATGTCGGGGTCAACGGCTTCGAGGACCTCCAGTACTACCGCGAACTCTCCGTCCCCAACGCGGAACGCACCCTTCTCGCCGAAACCCCCGTCGACGGCGACTCCCGGGAGATCGCGGCGGCA
Organism: Streptomyces sp. NPDC048254; assembly: GCF_043201895.1. Taxonomy (NCBI): domain Bacteria; kingdom Bacillati; phylum Actinomycetota; class Actinomycetes; order Kitasatosporales; family Streptomycetaceae; genus Streptomyces; species Streptomyces sp. NPDC048254. The sequence continues at coordinate 198,819 of NZ_JBICZJ010000001.1, read as the reverse complement.
GCGCTGGCCAGTTGGGCCGACAAGCTGGCGTTCCCGGTGGAGCCGAAGCTCTGAAGTACCTACTGACAAGGCTTGTTGGACCAGGTGCTGGGCTGTGGCATCTGAGTAGGCAGAGGGCGGCCCTTCTTGAAGTCTGTGAGAGACACCAAGGCCGGGTTCGCAGCTGTCAGTCAAAAGGGAGCCCCCCAGCCGCCCGCTTCTTTCGCAGTGTCGTGCTTCCGTGAACTGAGTAAAGGGCGCTCCCGCTCCGCTGCGCTGCGCGTCCGCGTCGGCTGGCGCCGATCGGCCTTCGGCCGGCCCTTGACTCAGCTCACTCCAGCACGGGGAAGAAGCGAGCGGGCGGCCGGGAGGGATACGGGGGGCTTGCGTTGGATGGCCCTTGTGTGGGTTGCGAGGGACCGTTGGGCGGGGAGGGGCACGGCTCACGGGGTTGGCGGTGTCCACGACCGGCGGGCGCCCGGCGTGGTTCGTGCGGAGGCAGGCGGCCGGGCCGTGGAGGAGTTGGTTCAGAACACGAAGGGGCCCGGGGACAGCGGGGTGGCTGCCCGGCAGGAGAACGTGATGCCGAACATCACGAAACTCAGGCCGTACACGCCGCCGATGGTGTCCAGGCTCTGCCCGAGTTCGACCGTGCCCTCGAGCGGGCCGGAGTCGAGCGGGTCGCCTGCGAAGAGGGTCGGGTTGGAGAGAGTTCCGGTGAAGGTGGTCGGCTCACCGGTGGTGGTGTCGTAGAGCACCAGGGTGGTGGTCATGGTGTACGCCGGGATCGTGACGGCGGCGGTGATCCCGGGCAACTCGACGGTGATCGTCGCGTCGGTGCCGTTCTGGGTGGCCGTGAAATCGGCGGTGGTCCACCCCAGGGTTCCGCAGTCGTACTGGGCCGTGGCCCACGTCGGTGTCACGGCACCCGCCCCGGGGGCCAGTGCCACCGTGCCGGCCAGCAGCGCGGCGGAGGCGGCAGCGATCACTGCGGCGCGTAACTTCCGCTTCGTGCGTCTCATGGCTCACTCCTCCTACGGAGTCCTACGGAGATTTCGTCTGACGTCACGTCAGGCGGTGGCCACATTGACGCGCAGGGAGCGTGAGAAGACAAGCGGCACGGGCGCCTGCCGCGGGGGATGCCGCTCGGGGGGCCGTCGCCGCGTGCGGATCTCGCTTCCGCCCAAGTCCAAGTCCCCTTTTCCCGAGCGAGGTTGACGCGCCTTCGTGCCGAGAGGGATCATCCACTGCCAGGCGCCGACGGACGAAGCCCCGTGTAGGTCGCGGAGTTGCGCATACCGGCCCGGTCGATGGACCGATGAACCGATGTCCCGTCGCGTGCATCCTCCATTCCGTCACTTGATCCTCCGAGGTCCGAGGACCCTTTCATGAGCCCAAGCAATCCCCGACGTCAAGACGCGTCGAAGTCCCGCCGTCCGGCCCTGCTGACCGCCGTCGCCGCGCTCGCCGTTGCGGGTGGGGCGGCCGTGCCGGTGCCGGCGCTGGCCGACGGCGGGACCGCGGACACCGGGGCCACGCTGCAGCAGGAGTTCGCGGCCGCCGCCGACGCGTACCACGTGCCGCGTCAGGTGCTGCTGGCGGTGGCGTACCAGGAGTCGGCCTGGGACACGCACGCCGGGCAGCACAGCACGGACGGCGGCTACGGGCCGATGAATCTCACAGACGTCACCCCGGCGATGATGGCCGGTGGCGACGCGGGCGCGGCGGGCCGCCACGAGCTGAAGCAGATGTCCGCGGATCCGGCCCTGCACACCGTCCAGGCCGCCGCGAAGCTGACCGGGCTGTCGGTGGAGGAGTTGCGTAGCGATCCGGCGGCCAACATCCGCGGTGGTGCGGCGCTGCTCGCCTCGTACCAGAAGGCCGTGACCGGGTCCGGTTCGAAGGACTCCGCGGACTCGGCGGATCCCGGCAACTGGTATGCGGCCGTGGCCCGTTACAGCCAGTCCACCGAGCGGCAGGGCGCCGCGGCCTTCGCCGACCGTGTCTTCGGCACCGTGCGGAAGGGCGCCCAGCGCACCACGGCCGACGGCGAGCACGTGAAACTGGCGGCTGACAGCGTTGTCGCACCGGCCACCGGCCAGTTGGCGTCGTTGGAGCTGAAGTCCGCGGCGGACACGGGCACCGAGTGCCCGACCACCGTCGCGTGCACGTTCGTGGCGGCGGCGCCGTCCAACGGCCAGGTCTCCGACCGTCCCGCCAACGGCATCCGGATCGACAGCATCGTCATCCACGACACCGAGACGTCGTACGACACCGCCATCAGCCTCTTCCAGAAGCCGGGCGGCTCCGCCTCGCACTACGTCATGCGGTCCTCCGACGGTGCGGTGACGCAGATGGTGCCCACGAAGGACCTCGCCTTCCACGCGGGCAACTACTCCACCAACATGCACTCGATCGGCATCGAGCACGAGGGCTACGCCGCGCACGGTGCCACCTGGTACACCGAGGCGCAGTACGAGGCCACGGCCGAGCTGGTGAAGTACCTCGCCGGCCGTTTCGGCATACCGCTGGACCGCGAGCACATCGTCGGCCACGACAACGTCGCGGGGCCGAACTCGTCCCTCGTGTCCGGCATGCACTGGGACCCGGGCCCGTCCTGGGACTGGAACCACTTCATGAGCCTGGTCGGTGTGCACACCGGGCGGCACGGCGTCGGCCCGGTCGGCTCGGTGGTGACCATCGCCCCCCGTTTCGCCGACAACCTGCAGACCGTGCAGATCTGCCCCTCCGACGACCCGACCGGCGCCACCACCGCGTGCACCGAGACGCAGCAGCCGTCGGACTTCGTGTACCTGCGTACTGAGCCCAGTGACACCGCTCCCCTGTTCGGGGACCAGGCGCTGCATCCGGGCGCGGCCGGTACCGACCGGATCAACGACTGGGGCAGCACGGCGGTGGCGGGACAGCAGTTCGTGGTCGCCGGGCGGGACGGCGACTGGACGGCGGTCTGGTACAGCGGCGCGAAGGTGTGGTTCCACAACCCGCACGGCTGCAACACCGCGCCGGCCCACGGCGTGAAGGTGATCACGGCGGCCGGCAGCTCCCCGGTGGCGGTGTACGGCTCCAGCTACCCGGACGCCGCCGAGTACCCGGCGGGCCTGTCGCCGTCAACGCAGGCCCCGTTGAGCATGTACTCCGTCCCGGCCGGTCAGGCCTACGTGGCCACCGTGGCGCCGTCCCTCACGGACGACTTCTTCCCGTCCAGCGGCAGGGTCGTCACCGGCGCCAAGGCGATGTACACCATCCAGTACAACCACCGGGTCGGCCTCGTGTACGCCTCGGACGTCACGGCCACGGACGGATGACAGTCCTCTGACCGCATCCCGAAGGGGGTCGGGGGTGTCCAGGGGCTCCGGCCTCCTGGACACCCCCTGGCTGTATAAGGCATGGACTTGCACGGCCGTGGTGCCAGGATGAGGGCATGACGACAATCAACGGGGAAGTCGCGGCCGGGTTCGAGGGCGTGCGGGAGGCGTTCGCCGCCAACTTCGAGCAGCGCGGGGATGTCGGGGCCGCCGTATGCGTGTACCGGGACGGGCGGCCCGTGGTGGATCTGTGGGGCGGGGTCGCCGATCCCGACACCGGGCGGCCCTGGGAGCGGGACACCCTGCAGCTCGTGTACTCCGCGACCAAGGGAGTCACCGCCACCGTCGCGCATCTGCTCGCCCAGCGTGGGGAGTTGGATCTCGACGCGCCGGTGGCCGCCTACTGGCCGGAGTTCGCGGTGAACGGCAAGGCGGAGATCCCGGTGCGGTGGTTGCTGTCGCATCGGGCCGGGGTGGTGACCGTGGAACCGCCGGTGCCGTTGGAGGCGGCGTTGGGGTGGGAGGCGATGGTGGAGGCGCTCGCCGTTCAGCGGCCCGCGTGGGAGCCGGGGACCGCGCACGGGTATCACGGGCGGACCTTCGGGTGGCTGGTCGGGGAGGTGGTCCGGCGGGTGTCCGGGCGTACGCCGGGGCGGTTCTTCGCCGAGGAGGTCGCGGGGCCGCTCGGGCTCGACTTCTTCATCGGGCTGCCGGCGGCCGAGCGCGGCCGGGTGAGCCGGATGGTGTATCCGAAGCCGGAGATCGATCTGAGCACCGTACCGCTGGATCTGGTGCCGCCGGAGGCGCGGGAGTTGGTCGCCGCGTTGCAGGATCCGGACTCGCTGAGCAACAGGGCGTTCGCCGTCACCGATCCCGCCGAGATCGACTTCAACTCGGCCGAGGTGCAGGCCGCGGAGCTGCCCGCGTCCAACGGGATCGGTACGGCGCGGGGGCTGGCGCGGATGTACGCCGCGCTGATCGGGGAGGTGGACGGGGTGCGGCTGTTCACGCCGGAGACGCTCGCGTCCGCGACCGCGGAGCAGGCCGCCGGGGTGGACAAGGTCATCATGATGCCGATCCGGTACGGGTCCGGGTACATGCTGCCCGTCGAGACCAGCCCGCTGACCGGTCCTCGCGCGTTCGGGCATCCCGGGCGCGGCGGGTCGCTGGCCTTCGCCGACCCCGAGCACGGCATCGCCTTCGGTTACGTCATGAACAGCATCGTGGAAGGGGCGGAGGACCCGCGTGCGTCGGCGCTCGTCGACGCGGTGCGGGAGGCGCTGGCCCGGTGACCGGGGGACGGGAAGGGGAGAACGGGAAGCAGTGAGCCGCCCCTGGGAATTCTTTGAAACATTTTCCCCGGCCCACCGCATCAATGAGGTGGACCGGCAGAGCGCCGGGGACGGGGGAGGTTCTGGATGGGGCAGGGGCCTGGAGAGGACTTCGCCGAGTTCGCCGCGGCGCGGGCCGGGCATATGTACCGGTCCGCCTGCCTGCTCACGGCCGGGGACACCCATCTCGCGGAGGACCTGGTGCAGGAGGCCCTCGGGCGGATCTACCTCCGGTGGGGCCGGGTCTCCCGGGTCGGGAATCCCGCCGGGTACGCGCAGACCGTGCTCACCCGGACCTTCCTCGCGCACCGGCGCCGGTTCAGCAGCAGTGAGCGGGCCAGGGACTCGTTCCCCGAGCTCGCCGACACCGGCGCCGATCCCTCGCTCCGGCTGACCCTCCTCGACGCGCTCGCGCGGCTGCCCGCCAAGGACCGGGCCGTCGTCGTCCTGCGGTACTGGGAGGACCGGTCGATACACGAGACCGCGGACACGCTCAACATGAGTTCGGCCGCCGTCCGTACCCGGTGTGTGCGCGCCCTCGCGCGGTTGCGGGAGCTGCTGGGCGAGGACCTCGCCGAGTACGCCCGTTCCTGACCTCGATCTTGTGGAAACGGTGGTTCGTCATGCCCGTGGAGCAGCAGCACAGCGACGGCAACAGCAGCAGCGATCCTTTCGAACTCCGGCTCTCCGCCGCCCTGCACGAGGCCGGGGACACCTTCGACACCGACCGGGGCGCGCTCGCCGCCGCCGGTACGGTGCGGGGCCGGCGGCTACGGCTGCGGCGGCGGACCACCGTGCTGGGCGGCGCCGCCGGTGTCGCGCTGGCCGGCGTGGGCGGTGCGCTGCTGGTGCCCTGGGGCGGGTCGTCGTCCGGGCGGCCGCTCGCCGCCGTGAGCACCACCCCGCGCGTCACCCAGTCCCCCACCGCCCCCGCCACCCGCGCCGTCACCTCGGACGACATGATCCGCACGCTGGAGAAGCTGCTGCCGAAGGGCGACTTCAGCAAGGCGCAGGGGCGGGGCGTCGACAAGAACGCGCCGCTCGTGGCGCCGTACGCGCAGCTCGTGTACGACGACGGTCGCGGCGCCGCCGCCATCAGTGTCTCCGTGAACCGGGTGCTGCCGGGCGGGTCCGACGCCCGGCAGGCCGTCCAGTGCCCCGACAAGGTCTACATCCCGTACGACAGTTGTGTCACCAGCCATCTGCCCGACGCTTCCGTCGTCACCGTCCTGAAGGGGTACGAGTATCCCGACCGGCGGGTGGACACCAAGCTGTGGACCGCGAACCTCGTCACCCCGGACGGCCATCACGTCACCGTGAGCGAGTGGAACGCCGCCGCCGAGAAGGACGCGCCGATCAGCCGGGACCAACCTCCGCTGTCCGCCGCCCAGTTGAAGACGCTCGCGGCCGCAGGGGACTGGCGTGGGGTCGTCGACGCGATTCCGGAGGATCCCCGGCAGACCCAGGAGCCGCCCACGGGGCAGGACGACGGTGACGGCGGCAAGGCGATCCGGGGGACCCTCACCTCGCTGATCCCCAAGGGGCTCAAGGTCGTGGCGCACGCGCAGGATGACGACGGCCAGTTCACCTACCTCGTCGTCGACGACGGCAAGGGCAGGAGTCTCGTCCAGATCAATGTGCAGCCGGACATGTCCGACGTCGCGGGGGATCTGTTCGGGGCCGGGTCCGAGACCCTCCCCGACGGCACCCAGGTCGCCGAGCGGAAGGCGCCCGGGGAGAAGGGGGGCGACGGGGTCGTCATGTGGACCGTCGACACCATGCGCACCGACGGCTTCCGCGTGGTGATCAGCGCCTTCAACTCCGGCTCCCAGCAGACCGCCGCGACCCGCTCCGCCCCGGCGCTGACCATGAAGCAGCTGCGCGCCATCGCCCTCAGCCCCAAGTGGCGGTCCTGACGGCCGCGGTCGTCTCCTTGGCGGAGCAGGGTTGACACGGGTCGACTCATGTTCGGTCCGTGCCGCCGCCTCCGAGTTAGCCTCGGGGAATCCAGCCAGAAGCTGGCAGAAGGTGGCAGAAGGAGACAGGCATGGCCAGGGTTCCCAGTTCGGTGATCGCCGCGAGCGGGCTTGTCGGAGGGTACGGCGTGGCCCGGTGGACGAGGAAGCGGCCGCTGGGCGGGGCCGTGCTGGCCGTCGCCGGGGCCGCCGCCGCGCAGCAGTGGCGGCAGCGGGCGGGCGGGAAGGCCGCCGGGGCGCTGTCCGTCGCGTATGTCGCCGCGTTCGCCGGGTCGCATCCGCTGGCCAAGAAGGTCGGCGCCTGGCCGTCCGTCTTCGGCGTGGCGGGCGCGGTGGCACTGGCGTCCTGGGCAGTCGCCGACCGACGCGCCTGAGCGGCATCCGCACCGGCGAGCATCCACGCCGGGAAGCGTGCGCGCCGCGGAAGACCCGGCGGAACGTCCAGGGAGCATCCGCCCTGCGGAGCACTCAGCGGCACGCCTAGGAGGTATCCGCCCCGGAACACCCGGCGGTACCCGGCGGAACGCCTAAGACGCGTCCGCGCTGCGGAACGCCCGGCGGTATGCCTGTGGGCTCGTGCCGACCACCCTGCGGAAGCGTTCCCGGAAGGCTGTCGGGGAGCCGAAGCCCGACTGGGTCGCGATGCGTTCGACGGGGTGCGCGGTGGTCTCCAGCAGGTGCTGCGCCCTGCGTACCCGCGCCCGGTGCAGCCACTGCAGCGGGGTCGTGCCGGTCTGGTCGCGGAAGCGGCGGTTGAGGGTACGGGTACTCATGCCGGCCCGCGCCGCCACCTCCTCCAGGGTCAAGTCCCGGTCGCAGTTGTCCTCCAGCCAGCTCAGCAGCGGCTCCAGGGTGGCACCGGCCGGGGCCGGCGGCTGGTCGTGGACGATGAACTGGGCCTGGCCGCCCTCCCGTTCCAGCGGCATGACCGACATCCGGGCCGCGTGGGCGGCGACCGCCGAGCCGTAGTCCCTGCGGATCAGGTGCAGGCACATGTCCATGGCCGCCGCCGCGCCCGCCGAGGTCAGGAACTGGCCGTTGTCGACGTACAGGACGTTCGGGTCGACGTCGATGTCCGGGTGCAGCGCGGCCAGGGTGTCGGCCGCGACCCAGTGCGTGGTGGCGCGCAGGCCGTCCAGCAGGCCGGTGGCCGCGAGGACGAACGCCCCGACGCAGACCGACGCGATCCGCGTGCCGTCCGCCGCCGCCGCGCGCAGGGCCTCGGCGACCTCGGCCGGCAGGGCGCAGGCGGGATCCGCGACGCCCGGCACGATGATCGTGTCCGCGTCGGCCAGCGCGTCCAGCCCGTACGGCGCCCTGACGGTGAACGCGCCGCCCGCCGCCGTCACCTCGTCCGCCGGCCCGCACACCCGCACCCGGTAGGCGTCCCGGCCGTCGGGCAGCCGGGCCCAGCCGAAGGTGTCGATCGGCACGGTGAAGTCGGACGGGATGACCTGGTCCAGGACCAGTACGGCGACGGTGTGCATGGCAGGAACGTACCTCTTCGACGGGTTGCCGCCAATCCAGGGCGCATGTCCGTACCTCTGGAGACGTATGGCTGGCGAGAATCCGTCGAGTAGTGGCAGTATCGCCGCTTCTGCAAGATCCTCCGGCCGCCTACGGTCGAGGCCGTGACCAAGTTCCTCCTCGCCGTCCATGTCCTCGCGGCGATCGTCGCGATCGGTCCCGTCACCGTCGCCGCCAGCATGTTCCCGCCGGCCGCCCGGCGCGCCATCGAGGCACCGGACGACGTCCGGGCCGCCGAGACCCTCCGGCTGCTGTACCGGATCTGCCGGGTGTACGCCGTCGTCGGCGTCGCCGTCCCCGTGTTCGGGTTCGCCACCGCGAGCAACATGCATGTGCTGGGCAGCGCCTGGCTGATCACGTCGATCGCGCTCACCGCCCTCGCGGCCGTCGTCCTCGCCGCGCTGGTGCTGCCCCGGCAGAGCGCGCTGGTGGAGGGGGTCGCGGAGGACGGCGCGAAGGGTGCCACGCGGCAGGCGACGGCCCGACTCGCCATGTTCACCGGGGTGTTCAATCTGCTGTGGGCCGTCGTGACGGTCCTGATGATCGTGCGGCCGGGGTCGACGACCGGCGCCTGAGCAACCGGCTCCGGGTTTCTGTTATCGGGACCGTGCCGGTCCGTCTCCCAGGGCATGCACATGACTCGACAGATCAGCCGCCGGAGTCTGCTGAAGTCCTCGGGAGTGGCGGTGGGGGCCGCCGCGGGGATCGCCGCGGCGGGCCGTCCCGCCGCGGCGGCCGACGGGGCCTTCGCACATCCCGGCCTGCTGCACACCCGTACCGATCTCGGCCGCATGGCCGCCAGGGTGAAGGCGGGCGCCGCGCCCTACTCGGCCGGGTTCGCCCGCCTCACCGCCAACCGGCACGCGCAGAGCGGCTGGCAGGCACGGCCGCAGGCCGTCGTGTACCGGGGCTCGGGCACCCCGGAGAACTACGCGCTCCTCTACAACGACATCCACGCCGCGTACCAGAACGCCCTGCGCTACCACGTCACCGGCGAGAGCGAGTACGCCGACACCGCCGTCGCCGTCCTCAACGCCTGGTCGTCCACCCTCACCGCGGTCAACGGGTCGGCCGACCGGTTCCTGGCCGCCGGGCTGTACGGCTACCAGTTCGCGAACGCCGCCGAACTCGTCCGTGACCACGGGGACTTCGAACTCGCCCGCTTCCAGGAGATGCTGAGCAAGCTCTTCGGCGCGGTCAGCGACGACTTCCTCGTCCGGCACAACGGCGCCGTCGTCTCCAACTACTGGACCAACTGGGACCTCGCCAACATGGCCTGCGTCCTCGCCACCGGCATCTTCTGCGACGACCGCGCCCAGGTCGCCCGTGCGGTCGACTACTTCAAGCACGGCGACGGGCTCGGGGCGATCAAGAACGCCATTCCCGTGGTGTACGACGAGGAGGCGGACGGCGGACTGGGCGAGTGGCTGGAGGCCGGGCGCGACCAGGGGCACGCGCTGCTCGGGGTCGGGCTCATGGGCACGTTCTGCGAGATGGCCTGGAACCAGGGGATCGACCTGTACGGGTACGACGACAGCCGGTTCCTCAAGGGGGCGCAGTACGTCGCCAAGTGGAGCATGGGCGGGCAGGTGCCGTTCACCGCGAGCACGCGGCGCAAGGGAGCGATCGGGGGGTGGTCGGGGAGTGAGACGGTGACGGCCGCGGCGGGCGTCGATCCGTCGATGACGCGGCCCATCTGGGCGCTGATCGCCAACCACTACACCAGGCGGCGGGGCCTGCCGGCGACGTACGTCACCCGGATCGCGGCGAAGGCCGCGCCGGAGGGCGGCGGCGGGGACTACGGGCCGAACAGCGGGGGGTACGACCAACTGGGCTTCGGGACTCTGACGTTCACGCGGGACCGGACGGAGGCGGCAGGGGGTGCGGCGTCCTCCCCGAGTCCGACGGCACCGGCATCGGCACCGGCTTCCGCGCCCGCTTCGGCGTCCGCGTCCGCGTCGTCCTCCCCGTCGGTCATGGGCAAGGGCGGCGACCTCGCCGCCACCGGCTCCGGTGACGTCGTCGGATGGACCGCGGCCACGGGGATCACCGCGCTGGCGGGCGGGCTGCTGTTGCTGCGCAGGCGAGGGCGGGAGCGCGGGCGCCGGGCCGGCTAGGGGCCGTCCGCCGGGGCCGGGCCGGCGCCGGGCTTGCTCCACTCGTGGGTCCTGACCGCCCGTTCGGCCGTACGGCGGGCGGCTCAGGGCTTCTCTCCCCGCTCCGAACGGCCAGGATGGCCGGAGAGTCAGCCATGGTGCGGGGGAACCGCGAGCGTCTGGAGACACACACAGGTGACCGTTCTCAACGACCCCGAGCACTCGGCCGTCCCGCATTACGACAGCGAGGTGCCGCTGCGAGGCCGACAGCCCGGCAACGTGGTCATCAAGTGGCTCACCACCACCGACCACAAGACGATCGGCACGCTGTATCTGATCACGTCGTTCGCGTTCTTCCTGATCGGCGGTGTGATGGCGCTGCTGATGCGCGCCGAACTCGCCCGGCCGGGCCTGCAGATCGTCTCGAACGAGCAGTTCAACCAGGCGTTCACGATGCACGGCACGGTGATGCTGCTGATGTTCGCGACGCCGCTGTTCGCCGGCTTCACGAACTGGATCATGCCGCTCCAGATCGGTGCGCCGGACGTCGCGTTCCCGCGGCTGAACATGTTCGCCTACTGGCTCTACCTGTTCGGCTCGACCATCGCGGTGGGCGGCTTCATCACCCCGCAGGGCGCGGCCGACTTCGGCTGGTTCGCCTACACCCCGCTGTCGGACGCGGTCCGCTCACCGGGCCTCGGCTCCGACATGTGGATCATGGGTCTGGCCTTCTCCGGCTTCGGCACCATCCTCGGCGCGGTCAACTTCATCACCACGATCATCTGCATGCGCGCCCCCGGCATGACCATGTTCCGGATGCCGATCTTCACCTGGAACGTGCTGCTGACCGCCGTCCTGGTCCTCTTCGCCTTCCCGGTCCTCGCCGCCGCGCTGTTCGCGCTGGAGGCGGACCGCAAGTTCGGCGCCCACGTCTTCGACGCGGCCAACGGCGGCGCGCTCCTGTGGCAGAACCTCTTCTGGTTCTTCGGCCACCCCGAGGTGTACATCATCGCCCTGCCGTTCTTCGGCATCGTGACCGAGGTGTTCCCGGTCTTCTCGCGCAAGCCGGTCTTCGGCTACATGGGCCTGGTCGCGGCCACCATCTCGATCGCCGGGCTCTCCATCACCGTGTGGGCCCACCACATGTACGTCACCGGCGGCGTCCTGCTCCCCTTCTTCGCTTTCATGACCTTCCTGATCGCGGTGCCCACCGGGGTGAAGTTCTTCAACTGGATCGGCACCATGTGGAAGGGCTCGGTGTCGTTCGAGACCCCGATGCTGTGGGCGACGGGCTTCCTCGTGACGTTCCTGTTCGGCGGTCTGACCGGGGTCATCCTGGCCTCGCCGCCGATGGACTTCCACGTCTCCGACTCGTACTTCGTGGTGGCCCACTTCCACTACGTGGTCTTCGGCACGGTCGTCTTCGCGATGTTCTCCGGCTTCCACTTCTGGTGGCCGAAGATGACGGGCAAGATGCTCGACGAGCGCCTCGGCAAGATCACCTTCTGGACGCTGTTCATCGGCTTCCACACCACGTTCCTGGTCCAGCACTGGCTGGGCGCCGAGGGCATGCCGCGCCGGTACGCCGACTACCTGGCGACCGACGGCTTCACCACCCTGAACACGGTCTCGTCGATCGGTTCGTTCCTGCTCGGCCTGTCGATGCTGCCGTTCCTCTACAACGTGTGGAAGACGGCCAGGTACGGCAAGCCGGTCGGCGTCGACGACCCGTGGGGCTACGGCCGTTCGCTGGAGTGGGCGACCTCCTGCCCGCCGCCGCGGCACAACTTCGTCACCCTGCCGCGGATCCGCAGCGAATCCCCGGCGTTCGACCTGCACCACCCGGACATCGCCCTCGCCGAGGCCGAGGCCCACGGCGTCCACTCATGACCGACGCGGGACACCGGGTGGGCGGCAGGCCGCAGCAGGGATCCGACGGAGACCTCGCCAACGAGGTGGAGGGATACCTGCTGTGGCAGGCCAGGATCGCGGAGGCCGAACAGCGGGCCCGGGAGTTCACCGGGCGCCTGGACTGGCTGACCACGGCCCAGCGTGACGAGGTCGAACGCCACTACGTCGAGGACAGCCTCAAGCGCGCCCGGCAGGACCTCGAACGGATCGCCGCCCGGTGTGTCTCCCTGCGGGGCGAGTACGAGCGGCGGTACCGCGGGCTGCGGGCACGCTGCGCGGGATGGGCACTGGCCGTGTGCACGGGCGTCGCCTTCCTGGCGGCGGCCGTGTCACTGGGCCGCTGACAGCCCGCCCCTTCGGCCACGCGGCCGGGCCACTGGGCGGCCGTGCCGCTGCGCCACCGGGCCGCTGCGCCACCGGGCCGCTGCGCCACCGGGCCACCGCGGCGCCGCGCCGCCCTGCCGCCAGGCCGCGGGCCGCCGAGCCAGCCGTGCGGCCGCAGGCGCCGCCGCGCCGCCCTGCCACCGTGTCGCCGCGCCGCGGGCCGCGGGCCGCCGCGCCGCCCTGCCACCGTGTCGCCGCGGCGCCCTGCCGCCGGGCCGCGGGGCCGCGGGCCGCCGAGCCAGCCGTGCGGCCGCAGGCGCCGCCGCGCCGCCCTGCCACTGTGTCGCCGTGTCGCCGCGCCGCGGGCCGCCGCGCCGCCCTGCCACCGCGCCACCGCGCCACCGCGCCGCGGGCCGCCGGGCCAGCCGTCCGGCCGGAGGCCCCTGTCCCCCGCCCCCACCACCCGTACCGCCTCCACCGCCCCTACGCGGACGCCTTCGCCGCTCCGCCCGGTGGCGCCGCCGTCAGCGGGGTCGCGATGTCCTCCAGCGACCGCCGCTCCGCGTTCACCGCGCACACCGCCGCCACCAGCCCCGCCGCGCACATCAGCCCCGCCCCGATCTGGAAGGCCAGCACCGTGTCGGCCACCTTCCCCGTCCCCGTCAGGTCGGCGAACAGCAGAGGCCCGCTGATGCCGCCCGCCGCCGTGCCCAGCGCGTAGAAGAACGCGATCGACATGGCCCGCGTCTCCATCGGGAAGATCTCGGACACCGTCAGGTACGCGCTGGACGCTCCCGCCGACGCGAAGAAGAGGACCGCGCACCAGCACGCCGTCAGCGTGCCCGCCGTCAGCACGCCCCGGCCGAACAGCCAGGCCGTGAGGAAGAGGAGCAGCCCCGACCCGAGGTAGGTCGAGGAGATCATCACCTTCCTCCCCACCGTGTCGAAGAGCTTGCCCAGCAGCAGGGGGCCGAGGAAGTTGCCGACCGCGATGACCGCGAAGTAGTAGCCGGTGTCCCCCGTCGGCACGTCGAAGAACTTGGTGAGGATCACGCCGAAGCCGAAGGTGATCGCGTTGTAGAGGAACGCCTGGCCGACGAAGAGGGAGAAGCCGAGGACGGCCCGGCGACGGTAGTCGTGGAAGACCGTGCGGGCGATCTCCCGGAAGCTGACACCGGACCGCTGGTGGATCACCAGCTCGCTCGCCGGTTCGGGGAGCGGCTCGCCCTTCTCGGCCTCCACCTGACGCTCGATGGAGGAGACGATCTCCTCCGCCTCCCGCTCCCTGCCGTGGATCAGCAGCCAGCGCGGGCTCTCCGGGACGTTCCGTCGTACCAGCAGGATGACCAGGCCCAGGACCACCCCCAGCGCGAAGGTCAGGCGCCAGCCCACGTCCTTCGCCAGGAAGTCCGTGTTCAGGGCGACGATCGAGAGCAGCGAGCCGCCGACCGCACCCACCCAGAAGCTGCCGTTGATGATCAGGTCGACGCGGCCGCGGTAGTACGCCGGGATCAGTTCGTCGATCGCGGAGTTGATCGCCGCGTACTCGCCGCCGATGCCGAAGCCGGTCAGGAAGCGGAAGGTGAAGAACCACCAGGGAGCGAAGGAGACCGAGGTCAGGGCGGTGGCGGCCAGATAGACCACCAGGGTGATCATGAAGAGCTTCTTGCGGCCGTGGCGGTCGGTCAGGCGGCCCCAGAAGAGGGCCCCGGAGCAGGCGCCGGCCACGTACAGCGCGGCCGCCATACCGGTGACCTGGGACGACGAGATCGCGAGCCCGCTGCCCGGTTCCGACAGGCGGCTCGCGATGTTGCCTACGACCGTGACCTCCAGGCCGTCCAGGATCCAGACCGTGCCCAGGCCGATGACGATCGTCCAGTGCCAGCGGGACCAGGGCAGGCGGTCCAGGCGGGCCGGGATGCGGGTGGTGATCGTCCGGCCGCTGCCGCCCACCCCTTCCACGCCCACGTCCGCACCCGTAGCCATCCGCGCCTCCTCGGCCGGGAAGGGAACCGAAACCCCCGGCCGAGTGCCCAGCCCCGGGCCGCTGAAGCTCCCTACGCGCCCAGCGCCCGCGACACCGTGAAGATCAGCACTCCGGCCAGCGACCCCACCACCGTGCCATTGATCCGGATGAACTGCAGATCACGCCCGATGTGCGCCTCGATCTTCCGGGTGGTGTGCTCGGCGTCCCAGCCCGCGACGGTGTCGGTGATCAGGGAGGTGATCTCCTTGCGGTAGGTCGACACGACGTGCACGGCCGCGCCCTCCACCCAGCTGTCCACCTTGTCCTGGACCTTGGCTTCGTCGGCCATCCGGGCGCCCAGGGAGATCAGGGAGGCGCGGACGCGCAGCCGCAGTTCGCTGCGTTCGTCCTCGGCCGCCGAGACGATCATGGACCGTACGGCCGTCCAGGCGGACGCGATCAGGTCCTGCACCTCGCCCCGGCCCAGGACCTCGCCCTTGAGCCGCTCGACCCGGGCCCGGGTGTCGGTGTCGGACTGGAGGTCGTTCGCGAAGTCCGTGAGGAAACGGTCGAGGGCGCCGCGCGCCGGGTGCGACGGCATGTCCCGCATCTCGGAGCAGAAACGCAGCAGCTCCTTGTAGACGCGCTCGCCGACCCGCCGGTCCACGAACCGGGGCGTCCAGCCGGGCGCCCCGCCCTGGACGGCGTCCATGACGGAGTCCCCGTGCTGCACCAGCCAGTCGTACGCCCGGGAGACGACCAGGTCCACGACCCGCTTGTGACCGCCGTCGGCGACGACCCGGTCCAGCATCTTGCCGATGCCGGGGGCGATCTCCTGGGCGTCGGCCCGCCGAGTGATCGCCTCGCCGACCACGGCCTGCACGTCGGAGTCCCGCAGCACGGTCAGGGCGCCGCGCAGCGCGGTCGCCAGCTCGGCCGTCACCCGGTCGGCGTTCTTCGGCTCCGCCAGCCACGCGCCGAGCCGGCCGGCGATGCCGACGGCGTGCAACCGCTGTCGTACGACGTCCTGGGAGAGGAAGTTCTCGCCGACGAACTCGCCCAGCGAGACGCCGAGCTGGTCCTTCTTGTTGGGGATGATCGCGGTGTGCGGGATGGGCACACCGAGGGGGTGCCGGAAGATCGCGGTGACCGCGAACCAGTCGGCCATCGCGCCGACCATGCCCGCTTCTGCGGCCGCGGCGACGTAGTCCGCCCAGACTCCCGCGCCCTCGCCGGACGCCCACTTGGCCAGCGCGTACACCAGCGCGACGAACAGCAGCAGGCCGGTCGCCATGCGCTTCATTTGCCGTACGCCGCGCTGGCGCTCCTCGTCGGCGGGCGTGAACGCGTTCATGGACTTGTAGGACGGGGCCGGCGGGGCCGGGGTGCCCCCCGTCCGGGCGCCCGCCCGGCGGTCGCCGTCCGGCGCTTCCGTACGTTCCTCCATCTGCTCCACCCGTTCGCAGCCGGTCTCACCCTCATGGTGATCCCGCACATATTGTCCCTTCCTGACCTACTCCCGGAACGGAACAAGAGTTCCCGTCGTCTGTCTGTTCGGGAAATTCCGGCAGGCCCGCCCGTCAGACGCCTGCCCTCGGTCGAGGAGAACTGAACACGCATGACCCGGCGTCACCACGGTTACGCCCTGCTCGGTGCGATCGTCGCGCTGATCGTGGCCCTGTCCGCCGCGCTCTACACCGGCGTCGCCGCCGACGGCACGTCCCGGAGCACCGCCGACGCGGACGGAGCCGGCCGCCACCACGGCGCCTCGGCGGCACCCGTGTCGGCCGGTACCTGGGTCGGCGCCTGGTCGGCGTCCCCGGTGGGCGGCGAGCCGGGCACCGAGACGAACGGGCTGGCGGGCCGGTCGGTACGCAACGTCGTGCACACGACCGCGTCCGGTACGAGCGCCCGGATCACGCTCTCCAACCTGTACGGGCAGTCGGCGCTCACCCTCACCCACGCCTCGATCGCCCTCGCGGCCGGCCACGACACGGCGGAGGCCGACGCCGGGACGATGCGGCGGCTCACCTTCGGCGGCTCCGCGTCCGTCGTCGTACCGGCGGGCGGGCAGGTGGTCAGCGACGTGGTGGCGATCCGGGTGCCGCGCGGCGCGGACGTGCTGGTCACCACGTACTCCCCGACGCCGTCCGGGCCGGTGACCTATCACCCGCGGGCCCGTCAGGTGTCGTACGTCGCGGACGGCGACCGTACGGAGGACGCGGGCGCGTCCGCGTACACCGGGCAGACGCCGTACTGGCGGTATCTCACCGCGCTGGACGTGCTGAGCGACGACTCCGACGGCACGGTGGTGATGTTCGGGGACTCGCTGACCGACGGGATCACCTCGACGCAGGGGGCCAACCGGCGCTGGCCGGACGTGCTGGCGGGGCGGCTGCGGCGGGCCGTGGCCGGGGGTTCCGACGTGCCGCGCTACAGCGTGGTCAACGCGGGGATCAGCGGCAACCAGGTCCTCACGGACGGGCTCGGGCGGCCGGCGGAGAACGAGAGCGGTGTCGGCCGCTTCGGCCGTGACGTCCTGTCCCGTCCGGACGTCAGGGTCGTCGTCATCGATCTCGGGATCAACGACATCCTGCGCGACCGTCGGCTCGCCGACCCCGACGCGGTCGTCGCCGGGCTGCGCTCGCTCGTCCGCGCGGCCCATGCGCGCGGGTTGAAGGTGGTGGGGGCGACGCTGATGCCCTTCCAGGGCCACCGGGGCTGGACACCAGCGAGGGAAACGGTTCGCCAGGAGATCAACGAGCGGATCCGGTCGGGGCGGGTGTACGACGCGGTGACCGACTTCGACAAGGCGCTGCGGGACCCTTACGCCCCGAACCGCCTCCGTCCCTACTACGACTCCGGCGACCACCTCCACCCGAACGACAGCGGCTTCGCGAAGATGGCCGACGAGTTCGACCTGACCGACCTGAGGGGCGCCGGCTCGACGGAACTGTAGGCAAGCCACCCCCGCGGGCCGGTGGGGGCCGTTCGCGCAGTTCCCCGCGCCCCTGGGTCGGCTGGGCCGCCGCCGGTCGACAGTCCCGACACCCACTGCCTCGCCCCCCAACTCCCGCCGCAACGGCGACCAGCCGCGACGGCGGTATCCGGCGGTGCCGGACCGGCCGACGGCCGGTGGTTCACCGCGGGCCGGTGGGGGCTGATCGCGCAGTTCCCCGCGCCCCTCGGGTGGCTGCCCCGACGCCGGTCGACAGGCAGCGTGCGCCGGTGGGCTGTGGCGACGCCGAACTAGTGGTGGCCGTGCCTTCGGCGGTCGCGTTCCTCGCGGCGGTCCTGCCGTTCGGCTCTGCGGTCCTCGCGCCACTCGTGGCGGGCCGCGTGGAGTTCGTGGCGGGAGGATCCGCGGTCCAGTTTCTCCTGGCGGCGTTCCTCCTTGAGGCGTTGGCGCTCTGCCCTGGTGACCTTGTGCTCCACCTGGACGCCGCCCCAGAAGGCGAAGCCCGTCACGATCACCCTCGGTGCGGCCGGATCCGGCGGGGTGCCCTCCTCGCGGTGGTCGAAGCCGCCCATGATGCCGATGCCCCGCATCACGACCTCGACGCCCGGCGGCACGATCACGCTCATCCCGCCCATGATCGCGACGCAGTTGATCTCGATCTCCCGGTCCGCGAAGTTCGCCTCACGCAGGTCGATCTCGCCGCCGCCCCAGAACACGAGGCTGTTGAAGCGTTTGGGCGCCGTCCAGCGGCCCTTGCGCTGGAAGCCGGACATCACGGCCACCGCCCAGGAGGACGAGCCCTCGCCGCCGACTATCCGGCTTCCCCAACTGCCGCTCTCCGCCGGCGGCTTGCTCAGCGACACCGGCACCGCCGGCGAACCGCCCGTCGCGGGGAGGTCCCTCGTGATCGGCGTCAGCTCACCGTATGTGCGGGCCTTGTACGTCGCCTCCAGCCGCTCCTCGAACTCGTCCATGTCGAGCCGCCCCTCCGCGAGGGCGTCCCTGAGGATCTCGCTGACTCGTTCGCGATCGGCGTCGGAGGCGCGCAGCTCCGGGGCATCCTCGGTCATACGTGCAGACTACGAGTTCCGGTCGCCGGGCACTATGCCGTCGTGCGCTCCGAAGGGGGTTGAGAGGCGTCCCCCGGTGCCCCCGATGCCCCGGGTGCCCCCGGCGTCTCCAAGGAACGCAGCATCTTCGCGATGACCGTCTCGATGTCCGGTTCCCGGACGGAGAGGTCCGCCAAGGGATAGTCCGCCGCGATCCGCGCCACCAGCGGCGCCGCCGACTCCGACGCCGGGAACGCCAGCCACTGCCGCGGCCCCTCCACCTTCACCACCCGCGCCGACCCGCCCGCCTCGACCGGCGGCAGCTCCCGCTCCAGGTCCACCACCAGGGTCCGTTCGCTCTCCCCCGCCTCGTGCAGGCCGGCGAGCGGACCGTCGTACACCAGCCGCCCGTGGTCGATGACCATCACGCGCGAGCACAACTGCTCGATGTCCTGGAGGTCGTGGGTGGTGAGCAGGACCGTGGTGCCGCGTTCGGTGTTCAACTCCCGGAGGAAGTCGCGGACCTTGGCCTTGGAGATGACGTCCAGGCCGATCGTCGGCTCGTCCAGGTACAGCACGTCCGGGTCGTGCAGCAGCGCCGCCACGATGTCGCCGCGCATCCGCTGGCCGAGGGAGAGCTGCCGTACCGGGACGTCCAGCAGGCTCTCCAGCGAGAGGAGTTCGACCAGGCGGTCCAGGTTCTCCCGGTAACGCGCGTCGGGGATGCGGTACATGCGGTGCATCAGGCGGTAGGAGTCGATGAGCGGGAGGTCCCACCACAGGGTCGTGCGCTGGCCGAAGACGACGCCGATGCGGTGGGCCAGTTTCGTACGCTCGCGGGATGGGTCGATGCCGGCCACCCGGAGCCGGCCGCCGCTCGGGGTCAGGATGCCCGTCAGCATCTTGATCGTGGTCGACTTCCCGGCGCCGTTCGGGCCGATGTAGCCGACCATCTCGCCGCGCGCCACCGTGAACGAGAGCGAGTCGACCGCCCGTACCTGCCGGCGTTCCCGTTTCAGGAACCCGGCCTTCTTGCGGACCTCGAAGACCTTCTCCACCCCGTCGACCTCGATGAACACCTCGCCGGCCCCGACGGACATGTCCGACATAAGATCAGCTCTCCCCACTCCGGTCATCGGATCAGCTGCCAGTGCTTCGATACGCCCTGAGGCCCGCCCGCCATGCCAGCCCCGCCAGCACGCAGCACACCACCGCCACCAGCGGCGACGACCACGCCGTCCACGCCGGCAGCCGCAGCGGATACGGCCGCCCCAGCACATACGCGGCCGGCACCCAGTTGACGAAGGCCAGCGGCAGCATGAACGTCACCCCGCGCACGAAGTCCTTCCCGAACACCGTCGGCGGGTACTGGAGCAGCGTCGTACCGCCGTACGTGAACGCGTTCTGCACCTCCGCCGCGTCCTGCGCCAGGAACTGGAAGGCCGCGCCCGCCACGAACAGGGCGCAGAAGATCGCCGCGCCGGCGGCCAGCATCAGCGGGATCAGCAGCACCTTCGCCGGCGTCCAGGCGATGCCGGCGGAGACCAGCGCCCAGCCCAGCACCACCGCGCCCTGGGTGATCCGGCCGAGGCGGCGCAGCGCGAAGTGGTCCGCGCCGATCTGGGCCAGCACCGGGGCCGGCCGGACCAGCAGCGTGTCGAAGGAGCCGTCGCGGATCCGGGTGCCCAGCACGTCCATCGAGCCCAGCACCAGGTCGGCGACGCCGAACGCGGTCGCCGACAGGCCGTACAGGAAGGCCACCTCGGGCAGCGACCAGCCGCCGAGCGAGTCGACCTGCGAGAACATCAGCAGGATCGTGGCGAAGTCCAGGCCGGTCACCAGCAGGTTCCCGGCGACCGTGATGGCGAAGGAGGTCCGGTAGATCATCGTGGAACGGATCCACATCCCGGCGATCAACAGGTACGCCCGAAGGCCCTCCCGGACACGCTCACCCACCCTGCACCACCACCCGTCGCGTCGCCGCCGACTGCAGCAGCCGCCCCGCCGCCAGCAGCGCCACCGCCCACGCGGCCTGGAAGGCGAACGCCCCCGCCACACCGGTCTCCCCCATCAGCACGTCCGCCGGCATCTGGATCTGCGCCGCCCACGGCAGGACGCGGACGACCTCGCCGAAGGCGCCCGGGAAGACGTTCAGCGGCAGGGTCATGCCCGAGAAGAAGATCCCCGTGATCATCAGGACCTGGTTGACGCCCATCCCGTCCATCAGCCAGAACGCGCTCAGCGCGACCAGGTAGCGGATGCCGAAGCTGACGAGCATCGCGAGGAGCAGCGCGACCAGGAAGGCGGCCCAGGTACCGGCGTCCGTGGGCAGCGCCATCGGGAAGAACACCGCGCCGACCAGGAAGGGAATCACGCCCCGTCCCAGCAGCTGGAACAGCGAGCGACCCAAATCGGTCGCGAGCCACCACAGTTGAAGATCGGCCGGACGGTACAGGTCAATCGCGATCGCGCCCGTACGGATACGCTCCATCAGGTCTTTTTCCACGCCCCCGCCCTGGATCGCGAGGGTCGCGTAAAGGCACTGTCCGAGCCACACATAGGTCACCGCCTGCGCCTGGCCATAGCCTCCGAGGTGCGGTTTCTCGTCCCACAGCGCCAAGTACGTGTAGACGAGGATGATCCCGAAGGCCGTATTGGTGAACACCCCGGCCGCCGTGGCCGCCCGATACGTCGCGTACCGTCTGAAACCCCCCGCCGCGACGGCCGTGTACAACCGTCCAGCGCCCACGCCAACCGACCTCCCGGATCGCCCGACACCGAAGCGCAGGAGCCTACTGCGCTGACGACATCGCAGGCCACGCAATTTCCGTGACCGAAGCGTGCCGGAATCCGGGAACGGAACGCACGGTGCGAGAGTCTTCAACAGGGGGCGCAGAAGCGTACGAGGTCGTACGGGAACGAACGTACGACGCGAAACAGGAGTCCGTGCACTACATGAGCGACGAGCCGCAGCCGCAACAGCCGAGCCAGGGCGGCGGAGGCCCGACGGTGCCGCCGGCCGCGGCCGAGGAGAAGCAGACCCCACCGCAGCCGGCGACCGAGGCGAAGCAGCCGGAGCCGCCCGCGGCGGCCGGGCAGGCGAGGACGGAGCAGCCGCCGGAGGACAGCGGGCAGGACACGCAGACGCGTCAGCTCACGGCGGTCACGGTGCCGAGGGCGCGCCCGCCCGCGGCGGCCGAGAACAGACAGGACGCGCAGGACACACAGGACCGGCAGGACACACAGGACCGGCAGGACACACAGGACAGCCAGGACACGCAGACACGGCAGCTCGCGGCGGTCAGGGCGCCGAAGGCGGAAACGCCCACGGCGGTCACCGCGGTCACCGCTCCCAACGCGCCCACGGCGCCCGGGGCGGAGCCGCCCGCGGCCGACGTGCCGACGAACGGGGGCAAGAAGAAGATGAAGCGACCCAAGCGGACCGGATTGCGGCGGATCCTCCCCACCTGGCGCATGCTGCTCGGCACCTTCGTGATCGGGGTACTCCTGCTCATCGGCCTGTTCTTCCTCGGCTACTCGATGGTGAAGATCCCGGCCGCCAACGCGTTCGCCACCAAGCAGTCCAACGTGTACCTGTACGCCGACGGCTCCCAGCTCGCCCGCGACGGCGAGGTCAACCGGGAGAACGTGGACCTCTCCCAGGTCTCCGCGGACGCCCAGCACGCCGTGCTCGCCGCCGAGGACCGCGACTTCTACACCGAGTCCGCCGTCGACCCCAAGGCGATGCTGCGCGCCGCCTGGAACACCGCGACCGGCAAGGGCACCCAGTCCGGCTCGACGATCACCCAGCAGTACGTGAAGAACTACTACCTCGCCCAGGAACAGACCGTCACCCGAAAGGTGAAGGAGTTCTTCATCTCGATCAAGCTGGACCGCAGCGAGTCCAAGGACGAGATCCTCGAGGGCTACCTCAACACCAGCTACTTCGGCCGCAACGCCTACGGCATCCAGGCCGCCGCCCAGGCCTACTACGGCATGGACGCCACCGACCTCGACCCGGCCCGCGCCGCCTACCTCGCCGCCCTCGTCAACGCACCCAGCGAGTACGACGTCGTCGCCCACCCCGAGAACAAGGCGGCGGCCGTCGCCCGCTGGAACTACGTCCTGGACGGCATGGTCAAGAAGGGCTGGCTCGACGCCTCCAAGCGGCAGGGGATGAAGTTCCCGATGCCCAAGGAGCAGACCGCCTCCACCGGCATGTCCGGACAGCGCGGCTACCTCGTCGAGGCCGTCAAGAGCTACCTGATCAAGAACAAGATCGTCGACTCCGACGCCCTGGAGGCCGGCGGCTACCGCATCACCACCACCATCGAGAAGGACAAGCAGAACGCCTTCGTCAAGGCGGTCGACGACAAGCTGATCTCCCAGCTGGACAAGAAGAACAACAAGGCCGATAACTACGTGCGCGCCGGCGGCGCCTCGGTCGACCCGAAGACCGGCAAGGTCGTCGCCATGTACGGCGGCATCGACTACGTGAAGCAGTACACCAACGGCGCGACCCGCGGTGACTTCCAGGTCGGCTCCACCTTCAAGCCCTTCGTCTTCGCCTCCGCCGTCGACAACGGCTCCACCACCCAGTCCGGCCAGACCATCACCCCGAACACCTACTACGACGGCACCGACAAGCGCCCCGTCCAGGGCTGGTCCGGTGGCACCTACGCGCCGGAGAACGAGGACGAGAAGTCCTACGGCCAGATCACCGTCCGCAAGGCCACCGACCTGTCGGTGAACGCGGTGTACGCGCAGATGGCCGTCGACGTCGGCCCGTCCAAGGTCAAGGAGACCGCCGTCGACCTGGGCATCCCGTCCGACACCAAGGACCTCCAGCCGTACCCGTCCATCGCCCTCGGCACCGCCACCGCCAGCGTCCTGGACATGGCGGAGGCCTACGCCACGCTCGCCAACCACGGCAGGCACGGCACGTACACGATGGTCGAGAAGGTCACCAAGGACGGCACGGAGGAGATCAAGCTGCCCCGGTCGGTGACCAAGCAGGCCATCAGCCGGCAGGCCGCCGACACCACCACCTCGATCCTGCAGAGCGTCGTCGAGAACGGCACCGCCACCGCCGCCCAGGCCGCGGGCCGCCCCGCGGCCGGCAAGACCGGCACCGCCGAGGAGGACACCGCCGCCTGGTTCGCGGGCTACACCCCCGACCTCGCCACCGTCGTCTCCGTGATGGGCCAGGACCCGGTCACCGCCGCCCACAAGTCGCTCTACGGCGCGCTCGGCCTCGCCCGTATCAACGGCGGCGGCGCCCCGACCGAGATCTGGTCGCAGTACACCAAGGCCGCCCTGGAAGGCGTCACCGCCTCCGCCTTCGACCTCGACCTCCAGCCCGGCGCCGAGACCGTGGCCCCGGCCACCCAGAACCCGGCCACCCCGGGCACCGGCGGCCAGGACAACGGCGGCACCACCGGCGAGAACCAGGACAACGGCGGCACCACCGGCGGCGACCAGGACAACGGCGGCACGACGGACGGCTCCACCACCGACGGCACCACCGACGGCTCCACGACGGACGGCTCCACCACCGACGGCTCGACCACGTCCGGTACGACGACCTCCGGCACCGACTCCGGCACGACGACCTCGGGCACCGACGCCGGCACCTCCACCGGCACCACGACCGACGGCACCAGTACGGGTACGACGTCCGGAAACACCGACGCCGGCACCAACACCGGGACCACGGCGGGCGACGACGGCGGCGGCCTCGGCTTCCAGTAGCCGACCGGCGTCATGCCCGGTCAGTGACCGCTGGTCGCCTTGAGTCCCACCACGGCGACCAGCAGCAGGCACACGAAGAAGATCCGCGCGGCGGTGGCCGGCTCCCCCGGCACCACCATCCCGAACACCGCCGCCCCGGCCGCCCCGATCCCCACCCAGACGCCGTACGCGGTACCGATGGGCAGGGTCCGGGCGGCGTACGAGAGCAGCAGCATGCCGGCGACGATCCCGCCGCCGGTGAGCAGGCTGGGCACGAGCCGGGTGAACCCGTCGGTGTACGGGGGTCTGGGGGTGTCCCCCAGAAATCACAGCATGCCGATGGACCACCCGACTTCGAGCAGACCGGCGACGACAAGCAGAACCCAGGCCATGACAGGCACCTCCGAGACGTTTCACTGAACGGGGGGTGCGTCGTCTTTGCCTCAGCGGTCCCGGTACGGCGCGTCTCGTCGGGCTGGCTCCTTCGAAGGTAGCAAAGAAACACCAAAGGGGCCCGGTGACCACAGCCACCAGACCCCTCTCAGCCTCTGAATCAGAGATACAGGCCGGTCGAGTCCTCCGAGCCCTCGAACCGGTCGGCGGCCACCGCGTGCAGATCCCGCTCCCGCATCAGGACATAGGCCACCCCGCGCACCTCGACCTCGGCACGGTCCTCCGGGTCGTACAGCACCCGGTCACCGGGCTCCACCGTCCGCACGTTCTGCCCGACCGCGACCACCTCGGCCCAGGCCAGCCGGCGCCCGACGGCCGCCGTCGCGGGAATGAGAATCCCTCCGCCCGACCGTCGCTCACCCTCACCGGTGTCCTGCTTGACCAGGACCCGGTCGTGCAGCATGCGGATGGGCAGCTTGTCGTGATGGGTGTCGTTTCTGTTGGCGCTCACGCCTTTGAACCTACCTGTTTCCGCTCAGCTCTTACGCCGCCGGCTACCGAACACGAGCAGACCGACCACGCCCACGGCCACCAGGGCGACCGGCACCACACGTTCGAGCCGCGGCGCGCCCTCCTCGTCCACGAACTGGGCCCGCACATCGCTCACGACCCGGTTGACCTGGACGTAGGCCCGCCCGAGGGTGTGATCGACGTTGGCCGCGACCTTGGCCTTCGCATCGCCGACGATGGTCTTCGGATGCACCCGCACCCCGATCTCGTCCAGCGTCTCGGCCAGCACATCGCGGCGGAGCTTGATGTCCGCCTCGATCTGCGCCGGGGTTCTGGTGTCCGACGTGTCCGCCACCGTGGGCCCTCCGAAGTCTCCCGTGCTCCCTGTCCTGGACAGTCTGTCAGTTCTCGCGGCCCCCGCACTGTCAGGACCCCCCGTTACGCTGGACCGATGAGCGAGCGACTCCAGCCCGGGGACGTAGCCCCCGACTTCACCCTCCCCGACGCCGACGGCAACGAGGTGTCCCTCTCCGCCCACAAGGGCCGCAAGGTCATCGTCTACTTCTACCCGGCCGCGCTGACGCCCGGCTGCACGAAGCAGGCCTGCGACTTCACGGACAACCTCGACCTGCTGGCCGGCGCGGGCTACGACGTCATCGGCGTCTCCCCCGACCAGCCGGAGAAACTCGGCAAGTTCCGCGACAAGGAGAACCTCAAGGTCACCCTCGTCGCCGACCCCGACAAGAAGGTCCTGGACACGTACGGCGCGTACGGCGAAAAAATGAACTACGGCAAGACCTACATGGGCGTCATCCGCTCCACGATCATCGTGGACGAGGAGGGCAAGGTGGAACGAGCCCTCTACAACGTCCGAGCCACCGGCCACGTAGCCAAGATCATCAAGGACCTGGGCATCTGACTGCCGCATCTGCCACCGACGGCCCGCACCAGGAGCGACCTGGCGCGGGCCGTTCTCTCTTCTCCGAGCGTGACTGTCCGATAACCGGTTCGTTACTCCGTACGGGCTGCGAACGCGCGGCCGGAGACGGAGGAGACGTGACCGTTCGGTACACCCGCGAGCTGCTGGAGGAGGCGGCTCGCCGAACGAAGCACATCGACGACGCGGTACGTTGGTGCGGCGGCCGCCCCACACCTGGCAGCAGGCGCTACCTGCGGCAGAAAATGGCTGAAGAAGGCATCGACGTCTCACACTTCGAGACAAAGCACATTCGGCACACCGAAGCACGGTTACGCGAGGCCGTGGCGGCGTCGACAAGCATCAAGGACGTCGTACGCCACCTTGGGATCAGCCAGGTAGGCGGCAACCAGACGCATATCAGCCGCCGCATCGCCAAGTTCGGGATCGACACGAGCCATTTCTGCCCGGCACGGCCAGGTCGCGCGAAGGGTTCACTCGGGGGCCCTCTCTGCCTCCGCCACCCTGAGGACGGGCGAGTCCCCGGAGAACGTCTGCACCGCGCGTTACTCCGCCTTGGAGTCGAGGAGCGTTGCGCGATGTGCCACACAGGCCCGGAACGCAACGGTCAGCCCCTCAGACTCGAAGTGGATCACATCAACGGAGACTGGTGGGACAACCGGCCTGAGAACCTCCAGTTACTCTGCCCCAACTGCCATGCGGTTACGGATACTTACCGAGGCCGCAGAAAGAGGGCCAGGGTATGAGCGCCCCGAAGTACACACACGCACTGCTCGTCCGCGCCGCCGCAGCCTCCACCAGCCTGGTCGACCTGATGCGCAGGCTGAACGCGCCGTTGGGGAGTGGACCGCGCCATTACCTGCTCAAGCGTCTTGAGTACTACGGCATCGACACCTCGCACTTCCTTGATGAACCGCTGCCCGCACGAGAACGGCGAAACTACTCAAAGGAGGTTCTGCAGGCGGCAGCAGCACGTTCGCACAGCATCCGAGAGATGCTGGAGCATATGGGCCTCGATCCGCGCGACAGCCCGTACGGCCACATTCGCAAAAAACTCGATCAGTTCGGGATCGACACTTCGCACTTCACGAGCGGGCGCAGGTACGGGCCGGGCATCCTGCCCTTCGACCGACTCGCTCCTGCAGTCGCCTCCTCCCGGAGCATCGCGGATCTCCTGAAGCAGCTCGGTATCGTGGACAACGGGGCGGCACGGGAACGCATCAAGCGCAGCGTGGAATCTCACGGCCTGTCGATCGACCATTTCGTAGGCCAAGGACATCGCCTCGGCGTTCCCTGCGAGAACCGCAAGTCAGCAGCCGAAACCCTGGTGCGGCTTGAGCCGGGCGCCCCCCGTATCAAAACGGTGCGGTTGAGACGCGCACTCGATGACCTCGACGTCCCCCATGCTTGTGACACCTGCGGTGTCGGGGACATCTGGCAAGGCAAACGCCTCGTCCTGGAGATCGACCACGTCAATGGAGACCGACTGGACAACCGCCGGGAGAACCTGCGGTACCTGTGCCCTTCGTGCCACAGCCAGACGAAAACCTTCGCGAATCGATCTCCCCGTACGACCCCATCGCCGGGCACAGTACAGTAAGCACGACGGGTCCGTACCCCAGCTGGCCAAGAGGGCGCCGGTTTAGGTCCGGTGTGTCGTGGGTTCGAGTCCCACCGGGCCCACAGGAAGATTCGACCCCGCACCTTGGATTCAAAGGTGCGGGGTCTTTTCGTCGACTCAGCCCAACAGCTCCCGAACCACCGGCACCAACCCCCGGAACGCCTTCCCCCGGTGGCTGATCGCGTTCTTCTCGTCGGGGGTCAGCTCGGCGCAGGTCCGGGTCTCCCCCTCCGGCTGGAGGATCGGGTCGTAGCCGAAGCCGTTCGTGCCGGACGGGGTGTGGCGGAGGGTGCCTCGCAGTTGACCCTCGACCACCCGCTCCGTGCCGTCCGGCAACGCCAGTGCCGCCGCGCAGGCGAAGTGGGCGCCCCTGTGTTCCTCGGCGATGTCCGAGAGCTGGGCCAGGAGGAGGTCCAGGTTGGCCTTGTCGTCGCCGTGGCGGCCGGCCCAGCGGGCGGAGAAGATGCCGGGGGCGCCGTTGAGGACGTCCACGCAGAGGCCGGAGTCGTCGGCCACCGCGGGGAGGCCGGTGGCCTGGGCGAGGGCGTGGGCCTTGAGCAACGCGTTCTCGGCGAAGGTGACGCCCGTCTCCTTGACGTCGGGGATGTCGGGATACGCGTCGGCGCCCACCAGCTCGTGGGGCAGCCCCGCCTCGGCGAGGATGCCGCGGAGTTCGGTGATTTTTCCGGCGTTGCGGGTGGCGAGGATCAGGCGGGTCGTCATGACACGCAGTATCCCAAGGGCCCGGCCGGCGGGTTACGGCGTGCAGACCTTGGTCAGTTCGCCGGCCGCGTCGGTGACGGGGGTGACGTCGGGGGTCGAGTCGCCGTTCCTGATGGCCGTGCGGACGTTGTCCACGGCCTTGTCGAGGTCGTCGACGGCCTTGTTGACGTCGGCGTCGTCGGTCTTGTCGCCGATCTTCTTCAGGTTGCTCTGGATGGAGTCGAGGGAGGCGTCGGCCTGGGTGGGGTCGTTCGCGGCGTTCTCCACGGCCTGCTGGAGGTCGGTGACGCTGTCGGCGATGGAGTCGGCGGTCTGGACGCAGTCCAGGGCCTTGTTCACGGCGTCGCAGCCGGTGAGGCCGATGGTGAGTGCGGTGGTCGCGGCCACGGCGGCGATGGCGATGATGCGACGGCCTCGGCGTCGGCTGGCGGCCATGACGGTGTTCCCCTCCCGTTGTGTACGACTGGCCGGGCGCACGGCTGTTCAGGCCGTGCGCCCGTACCTATGGGGACGCGGTGTCGCCCGCTCTGGTTGCCCCGTCGTACCTCTGCTTTTTGGGTTCCCTTTACTTTGCCGGGAGGGCGGCTTCGAGGGCCGCGCGCTGGATGGCGGCCAGGTCGGTGCAGCCGGCGACGGCGAGGTCGAGGAGGGCGTTGAGTTCGTCGCGGGCGAAGGGTTCGGCCTCGGCGGTGCCCTGGACCTCGACGAAGCGGCCGTCGCCGGTGCAGACGACGTTCATGTCGGTCTCGGCCCTGACGTCCTCCTCGTAGCAGAGGTCGAGGAGGGGGACCTTGCCGACGATGCCGACGGAGACGGCCGAGACGGTGCCGGTCAGGGGCTGGCGGCCGGCCTTGACGAGCTTGCGTTCCTTCGCCCAGGTGACGGCGTCGGCGAGTGCCACGTACGCGCCGGTGATCGCCGCGGTGCGGGTGCCGCCGTCGGCCTGGAGGACGTCGCAGTCCAGGACGATGGTGTTCTCGCCGAGGGCCTTGTAGTCGATGACCGCGCGCAGGGAGCGGCCGATGAGGCGGGAGATCTCGTGGGTGCGGCCGCCGATCTTGCCCTTGACGGACTCGCGGTCGCCGCGGGTGTTGGTGGCGCGGGGCAGCATGGAGTACTCCGCGGTGACCCAGCCCTCGCCGCTGCCCTTGCGCCAGCGGGGGACGCCTTCGGTGACGGAGGCGGTGCAGAAGACCTTGGTGTCGCCGAAGGAGACGAGGACGGAGCCCTCGGCGTGCTTGCTCCAGCCGCGTTCGATGGTGACCGGGCGGAGTTGTTCGGGGGTGCGGCCGTCGATTCGAGACATGGCCGTGAGCCTATCGGGAGCTGCGGAAGGGGCTCGTCCCGAGGCGGGAGGAGCCCCTTCGAGGTGAGCGGGGAGGCTTACATCATGTCCTCGATCTCCGCGGCGATCGGGTCGGCGTCGGTACCGATGACGACCTGGATGGCGTTGCCCATCTTGACGACGCCGTGGGCTCCAGCGGCTTTCAGGGCGGCGTCGTCGACCTTCGAGGCGTCGTGGACCTCGGTGCGCAGCCGGGTGATGCAGCCTTCGATCTCGTCGATGTTCTCGATTCCGCCGAGGCCGGCGACGATCTTCTCAGCCTTGCTGGCCATGTTCTTTCTCCCTGATCCGAACCGCTTTGTCGCAGTAACCCACAGTTGGCCCAACTTTTCGAGCGGCCGTGCCGCGCCTGCCGAATGATGGCGAGCACTGCGGCGGAACCGTCGTCAACTGGTCTACACCAGCGGGCGGGCGGCCGCCAAACCCCTGCGGTGGAGCCGAGCGGCCCGGAGGACGTGCCCATGAGTGCCGAGAGCGCCGACAGCACGGCGGGTCCCGCGCGGGAGCGGTGGAACGCCCTTTTCCAGGGGTTGCAGAAGATGGGCCGGAGTCTGCAGCTGCCGATCGCGGTGCTGCCGGCGGCGGGGATCCTCAACCGGCTGGGGCAGCCTGATGTGTTCGGCGACCAGGGACTTGGCTGGACGGTTGTCTCCCAGGTGATGAAGGGCGCGGGTGGCGCGCTGCTGGACGGCTCGGTCGGGCTTCCGCTGTTGTTCTGTGTCGGGGTTGCGATCGGGATGGCGAGGAAGGCGGACGGTTCGACGGCGCTGGCGGCGGTGGCGGGGTTCCTCGTCTACTACGGGGTGCTGCACCAGTTCCCGGAGGACTGTCCGGGTGGGTCCAGGACCCTGCCGGGGATCGGCTGCCAGGTGCGCGACGGGTCGGTGTCGACGTTCACGTTCCAGAATCCGGGCGTGTTCGGCGGTATCGCCCTCGGGTTGCTGTCGGCCTTCTTCTGGGCTCGTTACCACCGCACGAGGCTGGTGGACTGGCTGGGGTTCTTCAACGGGCGGCGGCTGGTGCCGATCATCATGTCGTTCGTGGCGATCGTGTTCGCGGTGCTGTGTCTGTGGGTGTGGCCGCCGGTGGGGAGCGCGCTGGAGAGTTTCAGCCACTGGCTGCGGGACGCGGGTGCGTGGGGTGCGGGGGTGTTCGGGGTCGCGAACCGGGCGTTGCTGGTGATCGGTCTGCACCAGTTCCTGAACGTGCCCATCTGGTTCCAGTTCGGCAGTTACACCACGCCCGACGGCCAGACGGTGCACGGGGACATCAACATGTTCCTGGCGGGCGATCCGCATGCGGGCCAGTTCACCTCGGGGTTCTTCCCGATCATGATGTTCGCGCTGCCGGCGGCGGCGCTGGCCATGACGCACTGTGCGAAGCCGCATCGGCGCAAGGAGATCGGTGGTCTGATGCTGTCGGTGGCGCTGACGTCGTTCGTCACGGGGATCACCGAGCCACTGGAGTACTCGTTCCTGTTCATCGCGCCCGTCCTGTACGCGGTGCACGCGGTGCTGACGGGGGTGTCGATGGCGGTGACCTGGGGGCTGGGGGTGCACGACGGGTTCAGCTTCTCGGCGGGACTGATCGACTACGTCATCAACTGGAGCCTGGCGACCAGGCCTTGGGCCATCATCCCGATCGGGCTGTGCTTCGCGGCCGTCTACTACGTGATCTTCCGGTTCGCCATCACGAGGTTCGATCTGAAGACGCCGGGAAGGGAGCCGGAGGACGAAGTGGAGGATGTCACCAAGGTCTGAGCGGAGGGTCCACGCTCGGCATACAAAGCGTAGTTCTCCGGTTGCGGAATTGACGGGTTCCTTATAACGCCCCCATCGTGTACAACAGGTCTACACCACTGAGTGGTGTAGACCACCACCGATGGAGGAAGTATGACAACCGCCACCGCGACGGCGGCTCCCACAAAGAAGTGGGGATCCGGTCTGTTCCAGGGCCTGCAGAAGGTCGGCCGCAGCCTTCAGCTCCCGATCGCCGTGCTGCCGGCGGCGGGTCTGATGGTCCGGCTCGGTCAGCCGGACGTGTTCGGGGCCGACGGTCTCGGCTGGGACAAGGTTGCCTCGGTCTTCGCGAACGCCGGCGGCGCCATCACAGGCAGCCTTCCGCTGCTCTTCTGTGTGGGCGTCGCCATCGGCTTCGCGAAGAAGTCCGATGGTTCGACTGCCCTAGCCGCGCTCGTGGGCTTCCTGGTGTACAGCAAGGTCCTGGAGTCCTTCCCGGTCACCGACGCCAAAATCACCAAGGGCGCGGACATAGCCGCGACTTACAACAACCCCGGTGTCCTCGGCGGCATCATCATGGGTCTCCTGTCGGCGGTCCTGTGGCAGCGATACCACCGCAAGAAGCTCGTGGACTGGCTCGGCTTCTTCAACGGCCGCCGTCTCGTCCCGATCATCATGGCCTTCGTCGGCACGGCCGTCGGCGTCTTCTTCGGGCTCGTCTGGGAGCCGATCGGTGACGCGATCACGAACTTCGGCGAGTGGATGACCGGCCTGGGCGCGTTCGGTGCCGCCCTGTTCGGTGGCATCAACCGCGCGCTCATCCCGATCGGCATGCACCAGTTCGTGAACACGGTGGCGTGGTTCCAGCTCGGCGAGTTCAAGGACGCCGCGGGCCAGGTCTTCACGGGTGACTACAACCGCTTCCTGCACGGCGACCCCACCGCCGGAATGTTCATGCCCGGCTTCTTCCCGATCATGATGTTCGGTCTGCCCGCCGCCGCCCTGGCCATGGCACACACCGCCCGCCCGGAGCGTCGCAAGGCCGTCACGGGCATGATGGTCTCGCTCGCGCTCACGTCCTTCGTGACCGGTGTGACCGAACCGATCGAGTTCTCCTTCATGTTCATCGCCCCGCTCCTCTACGTCATCCACGCGGTGCTGACCGCCGTGTCCATGGCGGTCACCTGGGGCCTCGGAGTCCACGACGGCTTCAACTTCTCCGCGGGCTTCATCGACTACGCCCTGAACTGGAACCTGGCGACCAAGCCCTGGCTGATCATCCCGATCGGCCTGGTGTTCGCGGTGATCTACTACACGGTCTTCCGCTTCGCCATCGTCCGCTTCAACCTCCCCACCCCGGGCCGCGAGCCCGAGGAGGAGATCGAGGACCTCACGAAGGCGTAACCATCCGAGGCGAGACCCAACGAGTGAGGCTCGGAACCCCTGGGGTTCCGAGCCTCACTCGTCACCTTGGTTCACCGAAGCCCACCACTGGCGGTTCGGTCACACCATCAGACGCAGCCGGGCCCCACGCTCGTGGTGCCCGCGTCGTACTTGTCCCAGCCGGCGGTTCCGCCGCTCATGTAGTGCCACATGTGAAAGCTGCAGTGATAGCCGGCCGACGGACCTGCGTCCACCCTGACCTTCTTCAGGAAATCGAACTGCCGCCAGGCGCCCGAAGGGCACTGCTTGGTGTGAGACTCCGAGATCTTCTTCGGTACCAGACACGTGGTGTTCGTCCACGCGGGCACCTGCTCGGTCACCGAAGCGGACGCGGTCGGGGCCGCAAGCCCCGTACCGGCCAGCAGCCCCACCGTGGCGACCGCTATTGCCGCGTACTGACGTACTCCAGCCATGGCATCCCCCTCATTTACTTGTTCGCATGGCGCGACGGATGGTCATTCCGCCGCGATCAAGGGATGATGGTATAGACCTTTCGAATCGTCGGTCAATGGATTGCATGCTTCATCGGAGGACTGCGTCAGCCACGCCTCAGATCTCGTACGTCACCCTGGGCGCCGCCAGGTCCACCGGGCCGTCGAAGACCTCGCGGGCGTCGGCGAGGTTGACGGCGGGGTCGGTCCACGGGGGGATGTGGGTGAGGAGCAGCCGGCGGGCGCCGGCGCGGGCGGCGGTCTCGCCGGCCTCGCGGCCGTTGAGGTGCAGGTCCGGGATGTTCTCCTTGCCGTGCGTGAAGGCCGCCTCGCACAGGAACAGGTCGGTGTCCCGGGCCAGCGATTCGAGCGCGTCCGTGACGCCCGTGTCGCCGGAGTACGTCAGGGACTTCCCGGCGTGTTCGATGCGGATGCCGTAGGCCTCCACGGGATGGCGGACCCGCTCGGTGTGGACCGTGAAGGGGCCGAGGTCGAACGTGGACGGCTTGACCGTGTGGAAGTCGAAGACCTCGCTCATCGAGGAGGCGGTGGGGGTGTCGGCGTAGGCCGTGGTGAGGCGGTGCTCGGTGCCCTCGGGGCCGAAGACCGGGATCGGGGGGCACGGGCCGCCGTCGTGGCGGTAGTAGCGCGCCACGAAGTAGGCGCACATGTCGATGCAGTGGTCGGCGTGCAGATGGCTCAGGAAGATCGCGTCGAGGTCGTAGAGACCGCAGTGGCGCTGCAGCTCGCCAAGGGCGCCGTTGCCCATGTCGAGAAGCAGCCGGTAGCCGTCGGCCTCGACGAGGTAGCTCGAACAGGCCGATTCCGCGGACGGGAACGACCCCGAGCAGCCGACGACGGTGAGCTTCATGAAGCAGAAACCTCCGTTGGCGGAACACCCGGAACAACCGGGAACTGAGTCGGAGAACAGAGAGGTGAGCGGGGGTCGTGCGGTTTGTCGAGGGTAAGGCGCAAAAGGGCCGGTCGCTCCTCCGCCAGGGGCCGTTGTGGGCGAACTCACCTGTGCTGTCACCGGTTCGGCTGGACCAGGGGCGCGTAAGGATCGCGCAAGGGCGCGCGTCGATTATCTCGCGCCGGTAACGTCGTCGTATGGACACGTCATGGTGGCTCGCGCTCGCGGCAGTCGTCCTGCTGGCGCTGGTCGCCACGCTCGTGGACGGGTGGGGCCGGGGGCACCGTCCGCGCGGGCACCGCACCCGCCCGCCGGGGTATCCGCGCGGCCCGCGCGTGCAGGCGGGCCGGCCCCATCCGGGGGACATCTGGTGGGCCAACGTGCCCTACGAGGACGGCCCGGGCACCAAGGACCGGCCCTGTCTGGTGCTGGCGGTGCGCGGCAACCGGGCGACCGTCGCCAAGATCACCAGCAAGTACCACGACGAGCGGGCCGGGGTGATCCCGCTGCCGCCGGGCGCGGTCGGGGACACCCAGGGCCGGCCGAGCTTCCTGGAGACGGACGAGCTGCGCGAGGTCTCGGTGTGGGAGTTCCGGCGCCGGGTGGGCGTGGTCGACCCGGTGCTGTGGGACCAGGTGCGGCACCTGGCCCCCTGAGGGTCACTTCACCCTTACGGTGACCTGCCATTCCTGGATGCCCTTGCAGGAGACCTCGCCGGGCGCGGTGGGCTCGGCGCACAGCGGGCGGGACGAGGTGAGGGTGACGGTGCCGGAGGCCACGGCGGTGTAGGCGGCGGAGGCGTCCCCGGGCTGGAGGACGATCCCGGCGTTGGTGGCCCGCAGCGCGGAGCCGCTCACCGTGACCGCCTTCCAGGGTCGTTGCCGGGTGCCGTCGAGGGTGAGCCGGAGCTGCCCTCCGACCGCCACGCAGACCGTGTCGCGGTTGTCGGCGGCGGTGAGTTCGGAGGTCAGGGGCGTGCAAGCGCCGGAGGAGCCGCTCGCACCGGGGCTCGTGGCGGGGCTCGTACCGGGGCTGGAGGGGGACGGCGAGGGGGACACCGCGCCGCTGCCCTTGTCGGTGCTCCCGCTCTGCGAACCGCAGCCCGCCAGCAGGAGGAGGGTCGCCGCGGCGAGCGACGCGCGGTGGACCGTCGTACGGCGCATGGGGTGTCCGCCTTTCCGTGGGGGATCGGAACCCTTGGTGCCGATGTGACGTATTCCCCGGACATACGGATCCCGCCCCCGGACGGCTTCCGGGGGCGGGATCCGGTCACTCGACGGGCGGGGTCAGCTGGTCGTGACGGCGGTGTCGTCGACGACGAAGCTGGTCTGCAGGGAGGAGTCCTCGACACCGCTGAACTTCAGGGTGACGGTCGAGCCCGCGTACGACGACAGGTCGAAGGACTTCTGGGTGTAGCCGGTGGCGGCGTTGAGGTTCGAGTACGTCGCCAGGGTGGTCGAACCGGCGGTCACCGTCAGCTTGTCGTACTGGGTGCTGGTGGTGGTCTCGGCGGTGTCGACGTGCAGGTAGAAGGTGAAGGTCGCCTTGCAGCCGGACGGGACGGTCACCGACTGGGAGAGCGTGTCGGTGTGGGTGGAGCCGTAGCCGTCGAGCCAGGCCTTGTAGGAGCCGGCGTGCGCCGCCTCGCCGGTGTCGTTGGTGATGACCCCGCTGGAGGCGGTCCAGGTGGTGTTGCCCGACTCGAAGCCGGGGTTGCCGAGCAGCTGGGCGGAGGTGCAGGTGCCGCCGCCGCTGGTGCTGACGGTCCAAGTGAAGGAGGCGGAGCCGGAGGCGCCGGTGGAGTCGGTCGCGGTGACGGTGGCGCTGTAGGTGCCCGCGGTGGACGCCGTGCCGGAGATCAGGCCGGTGGAGCTGGAGATGGACAGGCCGGTGGGCAGGCCGCTGGCGCTGTAGGTGAGGGTCGCGCCCGCGCTGTCGGAGGCCGAGATCTGCAGGCTGACCGAGCTGCCGGTGACGGTGGACTGGCTGCCGGGGTTGGTGACGGTCACCGTGTTGCCGGTGCTGGTGCCGGAGGTGAAGGCGGCGGTGCCGTTGGGGGTGCCCCAGCCGGTCGGGCCGTCGTAGCCGGTGCCGGCGGTGCAGAAGTACGACGTCGAGCAGGAGCCGTTGTTGCCGCTGGTGACGTCGTACAGGTTGCCGGTGTGGGAGTACGGGTACTTCGCCGGGTAGTCGCTCGAACCCGGGGTGCCCGCGAGGGCGTAGACGCCGGCGATGATCGGCGAGGAGGCACTGGTACCGCCGTAGACGGCCCAGCCGGAGCCGCCGTAGGTGTCGTAGACCGCCACGCCGGTGGCCGGGTCGGCGACCGCGGAGACGTCGGACTCCATGCGCTTGGTGCAGCCGGTGTCGGTCTGCCAGCTCGGCTTGGCGTCGTAGGCGGAGCAGCCGGAGCCGGTGCCTTCCGAGGAGCTGGTCTTCCACACGGACTCGGTCCAGCCGCGGGTGCTGGAGGAGGTGGAGAGCGCGGTGCCGCCGACGGCGGTCACGTACTGGGAGGTCGCCGGGTACTCGGCGCCGTAGTCCTCGTCACCGGAGGAGACGGTGATCGCGACACCCGGGTGCTTGAAGTAGGAGGTGTCCTCGCTGGTCTGCGAGGAGGACTCGGAGCCGCCCCAGCTGTTGGAGACGAACTTGGCGCCGAGCGTGACGGCTTCGTTCTCGGCGGTGCCGAGGTCGGAGTCGGTGGCGGAGTTGGCCTCGACGAGGATGATGTTGCAGTTGGGGCAGACCGCGCTGACCATGTCGATGTCGAGCGCTTCCTCACCGGCCCAGCCGGAGTCGTTCGACGGCAGCGAGGTCGTCGAACCGGTCTGACTGACCTGCTTGAAGCAGCCGTTGGCGACGGTGCACGCGGACAGGCCGTAGGTGGAGCGGTAAGTGGCGAGGTCGGAGGCCGCGTTGGGGTCGTTGTAGGCGTCGACCACGGCAACGGTCAGGCCGGAGCCGCCCGTTGAGGGCAGGTTGTAGGCGCTGTGCAGGTTCGAGGGGCTCAGGCCGGAGGGGGCGGCGGCGAGCGCGGAGGCCAGCTGCTGCTTGATGTCGGTCCGGCGCTGCGCGAAGCAGGAGACCTGGCCGGCCTTGGTGGCGGTGGCGCACAGGTGCTTGGTGGGCACCTTCTGGCCGGCCTTGCCGGTGCTGTGCACGGCCTGGCGGGCGGGGTCGGTGAGGGCCTTGGCGTTCTGGGTGACCTTGGTGGTGGCGTGGGGTGTCACGGCCGCGGGCTGGGCGGCCCCGGCGGTGGGTGCCGCGACGAATCCGGAGACGGCGAGGGCTAGGGCGGGGAAGGCGACGGCCAGGAGTCTTCGCAGGCTCCGTCGTGATTCACGCATGGGGGTACTGCCTCCATCGGTGGGGTTACAGGCAGGCCCGTGACGCGCGTAGCGGCGGCAGAGTGCGCGCAGTCATGAGCATGACACTCCGAACACCCTGCGATGCCGACGTGCATGGCATGAACAGGACGGAGGAGAAGCTAGTCGGGTTCGGTCGGGCCCGGTCCCCCCGGAGGAAGATCTTTGCTCCGGCATGGACAGCGCTTAGCCCCCTCATTGGAGGGGGTTGGCGCGTCCATGATGAGCGCTATGCCCAGAGCTGACCCTGGAGGGTCTCGATGGCTTCCTCGGTCGTGGCGGCCGTGTAGACCCCGGTCGACAGGTACTTCCAGCCGCCGTCGGCGACGACGAACACGATGTCGGCGCTCTCGCCGGCCTGTACGGCCTTCCTGCCGACGCCGATCGCGGCGTGCAGCGCGGCGCCGGTGGAGACGCCCGCGAAGATGCCCTCCTGCTGGAGGAGTTCCCGGGTCCGGGTCACGGCGTCCGCCGAGCCCACCGAGTAGCGGGTGGTGAGCACGGAGGCGTCGTACAGCTCGGGTACGAAGCCCTCGTCGAGGTTCCTGAGCCCGTACACGAGGTCGTCGTACCGGGGTTCGGCGGCGACGATCTTCACGTCCGGCTTCTGCTCGCGCAGATACCGGCCGACGCCCATGAGGGTGCCGGTGGTGCCGAGTCCGGCGACGAAGTGCGTGACGGAGGGGAGGTCGGCGAGGATCTCCGGGCCGGTCGTCGCGTAGTGCGCCCCCGCGTTGTCCGGGTTGCCGTACTGGTAGAGCATCACCCAGTCCGGGTGCTCGGCGGCGATCTCCTTGGCCACCCGCACGGCGGTGTTGGACCCGCCGGCGGCCGGGCTGGAGATGATCTCCGCGCCCCACATGCCCAGCAGGTCCCGGCGCTCCTGCGAGGTGTTCTCGGGCATCACGCAGACCATGCGGTAGCCCTTGAGCTTCGCCGCCATGGCGAGGGAGATGCCGGTGTTGCCGGAGGTCGGCTCCAGGATGGTGCAGCCCGGGGTGAGCCGGCCGTCCTTCTCGGCCTGCTCGATCATGTGCAGGGCGGGACGGTCCTTGACCGAGCCGGTCGGGTTGCGGTCCTCCAGCTTGGCCCAGATCCGGACGTCGGCGGACGGCGAGAGCCGCGGCAGGCGCACCAGGGGGGTGTTGCCGACCGCGGCCAACGGGGAGTCGTAGCGCATGCCGATCTCAGGCCATGCCGCCGGCGACCGCCGGCAGGATCGTCACGGTGTCGCCGTCGGTCAGCTTGGTCTCGATGCCGTCGACGAAACGGACGTCCTCGTCGTTCAGGTACACGTTGACGAAGCGGCGCAGCTTGCCGTCGTCCACGATGCGGGCGTGGATGCCGGCGTGCCGGGTCTCGAGGTCGTTGAAGAGGTCGGCGATGGTCTCACCGCTGCCCTCCACCGCCTTCTGACCGTCGGTGTACTGGCGGAGGATGGTCGGGATGCGGACCTCGATGGCCATGGTTGCGGGCTCCTGTCGGAAAGTCTGGGTGGTTGGGCGCGCACAGCAGCACGCCGCGGCTCATGGCCGTACGGCGGCAGGGAAACGTCAACAGATGGCGCTGTTCATCCTGCACAGGTCGACGTGCAGCCGCGCCACGAGCAGGGTGCCCGCCGCCTTGTCGCTCACGTCGTAGGAAACCATGGGGTCATCGTATCGATTCCCGGTGCGTGTTCCGGAGTGTGATCCCGGATGCTGGACGGATTCTGACCGCACTTTGAGATAGAAGAAAACCGGGTCAGTACGTCTCGACGATCCGGATCTCCTCCTCCGTGACCTCGCCCTCCACGATGCGGAAGGAGCGGAACTGGAAGTCGCCGCCGCCGTCCGTGTCGGCTGTCGAGACCAGGACGTAGTGGGCGCCGGGCTCGTTCGCGTAGCTGATGTCCGTCCGGGACGGGTACGCCTCCGTCGCCGTGTGGGAGTGGTAGACGACCACCGGCTCCTCGTCACGGTCGTCCATCTCGCGGTAGAGCCTGAGGAGGTCGCCGGAGTCGAACTCGTAGAACGTCGGGGACATCGCCGCGTTCAGCATCGGGATGAACCGCTCGGGCCGGTCCGAGCCCGCCGCCCCCGCGACGACGCCGCACGCCTCGTCGGGGTGGTCCTTGCGCGCGTGGGCGACGATCTGGTCGACGAGGGCCTGGGTGATGGTCAGCATGTCGGCCAGGATAAGCAGAGGGCCACCCCGTACCGAAGGCTGGTACGGGGCGGCCCATATGCCGGACGCCCTGAGCGGCTGCCGCGGGGGGCACCACGAGTGCTCCCTGCGACGGGACGTCCTCGGGGGTTGGTCAGCTCGCCTTCTCCAGCGGCGCCGGCTCGCGCCGCTCGGCGATCTCCGGGTTGCGGGACTTGAGGACCAGCCAGCCGATGCCGAGCGCGGCGGCCCAGCCGGCCATCACGTACAGGCAGACCCGGGAGTCGCCGTCGTACGCGATCAGGCAGGTCACGAAGAGCAGGAAGGCGATGGCGATCCAGCTGCACGCCGCCCCGCCCGGCGCCGGGAAGGAGGACGCCGGCAGCCGGCCGGCGTCGACCGCGCGGCGGTAGAGGACGTGGCTGATCAGGATCATCAGCCAGGTCCAGATGCCGGCCGCGGTGGCGACGGAGGTGACGTAGCCGAACGCCTTCTCCGGGACGACGTAGTTGAGGACCACGCCGATGCCCATGAAGACCACCGAGACGGCGACACCGAGCGCCGGGGTCTTCGACGCGGACAGCTTCCGGAACGCGGCCGGGGCCTCGCCGCTGTCGGCCAGGTTCCGCAGCATCCGGCCCGTGGAGTACATGCCGGAGTTGCAGGAGGACAGCGCGGCGGTCAGGACGACGAAGTTGACGATGCCGGCGCCGGCCGGGATGCCGATCTTCGCGAAGGCCGCGACGAACGGGGAGACGCCCGGGGCGAACTCGGTCCACTTGACGACACACAGGATGACGGTGAGCGCGCCGACGTAGAACAGCGCGATGCGCCAGGGGAGCGTGTTGATCGCCTTGGGGAGGGTCTTCTCCGGGTTCTCGGACTCGCCGGCGGTGACGCCGACCAGCTCGACCGCGAGGTAGGCGAACATGACGCCCTGGAGGGTCATCAGGGAGGAGCCGACGCCCTTGGGGAAGAAGCCGTCGAACTGGTAGAGGTTCGCGACCGAGGCCGTGTCACCGGCGCTGCTGAAGCCGAAGGTGAGCACGCCGAGACCGATCACGATCATGCCGATCAGGGCGGTGACCTTGACCATGGAGAACCAGAACTCCAGCTCTCCGAAGACCTTCACGGAGATCAGGTTGACCCCGAAGAGGATCACCAGGAAGACCAGCGCGGTCACCCACTGGGGGATGGACGGGAACCAGTAGTTGACGTAGATCGCGGCGGCCGTCAGTTCGGCCATGCCGGTGACGACCCACATCAGCCAGTACGTCCAGCCGGTGAAGTAGCCGAAGAACGGGCCGAGGAACTCCCGGGAGTACTCGGCGAAGGAGCCGGAGACCGGGCGGTACAGGAGCAGCTCGCCGAGCGCCCGCATGATGAAGAAGATGATGCCGCCCGCGAGGGCGTACATGAGGATGAGGCTGGGGCCGGCCTTGGCGATGTTCGCCCCGGCACCCAGGAAGAGGCCGACGCCGATGGCGCCGCCGATGGCGATCATCTGGACCTGGCGGCTGCCGAGTCCGCGCTCGTACCCCTCTTCCGAGGCTTCGGAGGACTGCTCCGACGTGTCGACCTGAGCGGAGGTCATGTGTGGTGTGCGCCTTTCTCCATGCCGACCCGGGCCTCTGGTCGGCCGCGGATCGGGTTTCGATCCCCCCGGATTGCTGGAGTGGTGCCTGGCCGACGATGGTCGGCTCGGTGGCGCACCCGGACGGACACATGGGTGGTGTCGCCGGGCGGTCGTGAAGATTTATCACGGCCGCAATATTGATCACCGGGTTCCACCGAGAGGGATTGTGGCGCACACCACTGGAAGAACCGGACAAAGTGCGGCCGAAAAGGCCATAACCGGCCGCAACGGTGACTGGATCGTTATCCGGATTTGAGCGCCCTCTGAGCGAACGCGAAATCTGGACGGATTACGACATAAGGGTGGCGACCAGGGTCTCCTGGAGGCCGCCGAGCCACAGATAGGCCATCACCATCGGCTTGCGCGCGTCCTCGTCGGGGAGCCGGTAGAGGAGGTCCGTGTCGTCCTCGTCGGTGATGTCGAGGCGGGAGCCGATGGCGAGGCGCAGGTCGTTGAGGGCGCCGAGCCACTGCCGGGACTCCCCGGGCGCCAGCTTGAGGACCGCGCCGCCCTCCCCCACCGGGGCCAGCGCGTCCAGGGAACGGATCACCGCGAGGGCGCTCTCCCGCTTGCCGGCCCTGAGGTCGTTCTCGGTGTAGCGGCGGAACTCGGCCGAGTGGGCCTGCTGCTCCTCGGCCTCCTGCGTGGAGTCGGGCAGCCGCTCCGGGTCGCCGTAGGCGTCCGGGAAGAGCCGGCGCAGCACCGGGTCGGTGGGCGCCTCGCTCGGGCCTTCGGCGAACAGCTCGGCGAGCGGGTCGTCGGGGGCGTCCTCGGCGGGGCCGGGGCCGATGAGCTCCAGGAGCTGGACGGCCAGCGTCCGGATGATGGAGATCTCGACGTCGTCGAGCGCGACGGCCGCGCCGCCGCCGGGGAGCGGTTCGAAGATTCCTGGCATGGAGAGGGTTCGCTGCTTCCGGTGCTGGTCGAGGAGTCTGACTACGTCCGGTCCGACCGGCGAGGGGTCATTTCCGGTCCTGCTGGAGAGTGGCCCACAGGCCGTAGCCGTGCATCGCCTGTACGTCGCGCTCCATCTCCTCACGGCTGCCGCTGGAGACGACCGCCCGGCCCTTGTGATGGACGTCCAGCATGAGTTTGGTGGCCTTGTCCTTGGGATAGCCGAAGTACGTCTGGAAGACGTACGTCACATAGCTCATGAGGTTGACGGGGTCGTTGTGCACGATCGTCACCCAGGGGACGTCGGGCTCGGGTACGGCGAAGACCTCCTCCGCCGACTCGGTGCGTTCGATCTCTACGGGAGCGGGTGACGTCACATGGCCCATGCTGCCACGCGCCCCACAAATCGTCACACTGACGAGATGGGGGTAGCATCTTCAGCCATGCCGCA
Source organism: Streptomyces sp. NPDC048254 (assembly GCF_043201895.1). Taxonomy (NCBI): domain Bacteria; kingdom Bacillati; phylum Actinomycetota; class Actinomycetes; order Kitasatosporales; family Streptomycetaceae; genus Streptomyces; species Streptomyces sp. NPDC048254. The sequence continues at coordinate 156,096 of NZ_JBICZJ010000001.1, read as the reverse complement.
TACCCCGGGGGACGACCCCCGGACCCCCGGCAAGCCCGGGGTACCCGGAGATTCATAGCGTAGGAGAGCTGTCGTGGATGTAGCGGACCTTGGGCTGCCGGTGGACGTTCCCTCGACGGCGCTCTTCACGGACCAGTACGAACTGACGATGCTGCAGGCCGCGCTCAAAGCCGGTACGGCCGAGCGGCGCAGCGTCTTCGAGGTCTTCACCCGGCGGCTGCCGGAGGGACGCCGCTACGGCGTCGTGGCGGGCACCGGGCGCGTCCTGGACGCGGTGGAGAACTTCCGGTTCGACGCGGACGTCCTCGGCTTCCTGGAGGAACAGGGCATCGTCGACGGCCCGACCCTGAAATGGCTCGCCGGCTACCGCTTCAGCGGTGACGTCTGGGGCTACCCCGAGGGCGAGGTCTACTTCCCCGGCTCGCCGATCCTGCGAGTGGAGGGCTCCTTCGCCGAGTGCGTGCTCCTCGAGACCGTGATCCTCTCCATCCTCAACCACGACTCGGCGATCGCGGCCGCCGCCTCCCGGATGGCCTCGGCCGCGGGCGACCGCCCGCTGATCGAGATGGGCGCCCGACGCACCCACGAGCTGGCCGCCGTCGCCGCCTCCCGCGCCGCCTACGTCGGCGGTTTCGCCACGACCTCCGACCTCGCCGCCGGCTTCCGCTACGGCATCCCCACCGTCGGCACCTCCGCCCACGCCTTCACCCTGCTCCACGACCACGAGCGCGACGCCTTCCGGGCCCAGGTCGACTCGCTCGGCCGGGGGACCACCCTGCTGGTCGACACCTACGACGTGGCCGAGGCGGTCCGTACGGCCGTCGAGGTGGCCGGCCCCGAGCTCGGCGCGGTCCGCATCGACTCCGGCGACCTGCTGCTGGTCGCCCACCGGGTCCGGCAGCAGCTGGACGAGCTGGGCGCGCGGGACACCAGGATCATCGTCACCTCCGACCTCGACGAGTACGCCATCGCCTCGCTGGCCGCGGCGCCCGTGGACGCGTACGGCGTCGGCACCCAGCTGGTGACCGGCTCCGGGCATCCCACCTGCTCCATGGTCTACAAGCTGGTCGCCCGCGCCGGGTCCGCCGATCCGAAGGCACCGCTGGTGTCGGTGGCGAAGAAGTCGACGGGCGGCAAGACGTCCGTGGGCGGCCGCAAGTGGGCGGCGCGGCGGCTGGACGCCGACGGGGTGGCGGAGGCGGAGGTCGTCGGCACCGGGGAGGTGCCGGCCGGCCTGGTCGACCAGCAGCTGCTCGTCGAACTGGTGAAGTCCGGCCAGGTGGTCGCCCGCGAGCCCCTGGATGCGCCCCGCGCACGCCATATGGCGGCCAAGGCCAATCTGCCCCTCTCCGCGACCCAGCTCTCCCGAGGTGAGGCGGTCATTCCGACGGAGTACGTCCAGGGGCGCCCGGGTAGCTAGAGCGGGTGCCCGCGTACGCGCCCCGCGAAGCCCCCTCCCCTACGCCCCCGTAAGTCTCTACGCTCGGAGGTTCAGGCCGGGCCCGCACCCCGTTTTTCCGCGTCTCCCCCCTCGACAGGCCCGCTACCGACTGCGAAGGACACCGACCATGCGCCGCGCCTTGATCGTCGTTGATGTGCAGAACGACTTCTGTGAGGGGGGCAGCCTCGCGGTGGCGGGCGGCGCCGACGTGGCCGCCGCGGTCACGGAGCTGATCGGGCAGGCGCCCGCCGGCTACCGCCACGTGGTGGCGACCCGCGACCACCACATCGCGCCGGGCGGCCACTTCGCGGACAACCCCGACTACGTGCACAGCTGGCCGGCGCACTGCGTGGCCGGCACGGAGGGCGTCGGCTTCCATCCGAACTTCGCCCCGGCGGTCGCCTCCGGCGCGGTGGACGCGGTGTTCAGCAAGGGCGCGTACTCGGCGGCCTACAGCGGCTTCGAGGGCACGGACGAGAACGGGGTCCCGCTGGCCGACTGGCTCCGCGCCCGGGAGATCACCGAGGTGGACGTCGTCGGGATCGCCACGGACCACTGCGTGCGGGCCACCGCGCTGGACGCCGCGAAGGAGGGCTTCCGCACGCAGGTCCTGCTCGACCTGACCGCCGGGGTCGCCGAGGAGACCACCGCCGCGGCGCTCCAGGAACTGCGCGAGGCAGGCGTGGAGCTGACCGGGAAGCCCGTCGTCTGAACCGGCTTCGCACGGTCCGTGAGGGGGCTGGGACGTCAGGCCTGCGCGGCCGGCCGGCGCAGCAGGGCCCGGATCGGATGCCACAGCTCCATCACGGTGACACCGTTGTCAGGGGCCGTTCGCCATATCAGGCCGTCGGGGTGGTGGAGGACGGCGGTGATCTCGTCCGGGGTCGGCGGGGCGGCGTTGCCCCGCAGGTAGACCGCTCGCATGCCCAGGTTCCGGAGCCTGGTCAGGGCGCGGGCGCGGTTCTGGGCGAGGACCAGGACCCGCACCCCGGCGGTGCCCCCGGCAGGGGCGGGGCTGGGCAGGTTCAGTGCCACCACCACGCTGCCGTTCGGCAGCTTGCAGAACCCTCCTGCGGCCATGCGGTCATACCCCCGTACGAGTCGGTGTCAATAAGAAATCCACAGGACGCACCTAAACACGATCGGCGGCGACCCGCCAGGGGGTCGCCGCCGATACGTCTCTGACCTGCGAAGATGCGTGTTACTTCACCGCAGGGCCGACCTGGAGGGAGATCGTCGAGCCGTCTCGGGCCTCCGTGACAATGTTGATCTTCGTGTTGGTGTCAGTGATCTTGACACCGGCGGCCGGGTTCGAGGCGTCGTAGTAGGTGCTCTTGTGGTCGTTGAAGACCGACACCCCGGACGACTGCTTGATCTTGGTCGCCACGTCCGCCTTGTGGAGGGTGATGCCGTCCGTCGCGTAGAGGCTGAACGGCGAGTCGTAGGCCTGGATGCGGTTGCGCATCAGCGTGCCGTCCGACCACTTGAGCGGCGTCGGGTGGGAGTCGATCGGGAGGATCAGACCGGTGCCCGGGTGGACGCTGGTGTTGTCGTCGGCCTCGGAGAGGTCCCACTTCCAGATCAACAGGCCGTTCTGGTACGGGTAGTGCTCCACCCAGTCCGGACGGGTCGTCGAGAAGCCGAAGTTGTACGGGCCGGACTTGAGGGTCTTGTCGTACGACACGTACTGGCGGTTCTCCGCGATGTAGTACTGCGCGTAGTCCTTGGTGAAGGACGCGCCGATGCGGGAGAAGCCGGACGCGGTCCAAGCCGGGTCCGCCGACTCGGCGTTGTCGGAGAAGAGGGCCGAGCCGTCGGCCGTCACCGTGATCTCGTCGGCCGCGAAGCCCTTGAGGGCGACCCCGCCGTCGGTCTGGTAGCGGAAGCGCAGCTGGACCTTCTGGCCCGCGTAGGCGTCCAGCGGGTACGACAGCTTGGTGTACGCGTCGACCGATCCGGTGAGCGCCGGCTTGTCGCTGCCGTCGCGCGGGAGGGCCTCGCCGTTGACCGTGCCGTCCAGGGCGGTCCAGTTGGCGCCGCCGTCGGTGGAGACCTCGGCGTAGAGGTAGTCGTAGCCGGACTCGATGTCGTACCAGCCGTCCAGGCTCAGTGCCGCAGAGGACTTGCCGGTCAGGTCGACCTCACGGGTCAGCGTGTTCTTGAGGTTGTCGCCGCTGCCGCTCCACCACTGGGTCGAGCCCTCGGCCGGGGTGACGACGGTGGTCGTGACCTCCTTGTCGGGCAGCGAGACCACCAGGGCCTGCTTGTCCGCGGTGTTGTACTCGGCGACGCCCAGCTTGTGCGAGGACTTCGTGCCGGCCTTGGCCACGTCGTAGTTGAGCCAGCCGAGCTGGAGCTTGTCCCAGGCGTTCATGTCGCCGGGGAGGTCGCCGATGGCTTCCTTGCCGGTGCCCAGCCAGGAGCCGGAGGACATCAGGGTCCAGAAACCGGTGGAGTTCTCGCCGCCGTTGGTGTCGTACTCGTCCGGCAGGCCGAGGTCGTGGCCGTACTCGTGCGCGTAGACGCCGAGGCCGCCGTTCTCCGGCTGCATGGTGTAGTCGCCGACCCAGATACCGGTGTCGCCGACCTGGGTGCCGCCGAGCTTGTTGTCCGTGGGGCCGGTGGCGCCGGCGTCGGTGCCGAAGGCGTACCAGCGGTGCGCCCAGATGGCGTCGGTGCCCTGGGCGCCGCCGCCCGCGGACTCGTCCTCACCGGCGTGCACGATCTGGAAGTGGTCGACGTAGCCGTCGGGCTCGTTGAAGTTGCCGTCGCCGTCGTAGTCGTAGCGGTCCCACTGGTCGTACTGGGCGAGGTCGGCCTTGATGGCGGCGTCGGACTCGCCGGCCGCCTTCTGGCCGGCGACCCAGGACGTCAGGCCGTCGCGGACCAGGTTCCAGACGCTGGAGCAGGTGGTGGAGCCGCAGGCGTTGTTGCCGTAACGGGCCTCGTTGTAGGGGACCTTGACCCAGTCGGTGACCTCGCCGTCGACCGAGTAGCGGCCCGAGGACTGCTTCTCGTAGTACTTCTTCAGCGACTCGGTGTCCTTGCCGGTGCCGAAGTAGAGGTCCTGGAAGTGGGCCTGGTTGTAGTCCGCCTGCCACGCCGTGGAGTTGTCCTTGGTGCGGTCCGGCTCGGCTATCTGGTTGTGCAGCGGGCCGACCGTGCCGCCGTAGCGGGGGTCCGTCTGGTCGCCGAACTCCACCAGGATCGTGAAGATCTTGTCGGTCTTCTCCCGGCCGAGCTCGACGTACTTGCTGTCGCCCTTCGTGCTCTTGAGCTGGACGACCTTGGAGCCGTCCCGGTCCTTGACCTGGGCCTTGCCGGATATGACCTGGTCGAGGGCCTCCTGCCGCTGGGCTTCCTGGGTCTTGCTCAGCGGGCCGTCGAGGTCGTGCTCGTCCTGCTTCGTCGACGGGTCCTTCCGGTCGACGGTGACGCCGGCCGGCTTCGTCGCGGCCTGGGCGGCCGCGAAGGTGGTGAAGCCCGCGGATGCCGTTGCGAGCGTCACCCCGATGGCGAGCGCTCTCAACGTCCAAGATCTGTTGGTCACTTGAGGTCCTCCCCTGCGCCCGCGCGCACGGAAGGGGGGTCCGGATGCATGGAGGGATCCGTGCGCGCACGATCAACGCGTCGATTCAAGTGACGTCATTTGACTACTGGTTTACGAGAAAAGACAGACCTTGACTTGGACAGTTCAACTGCACTATGCGGAGAGGAAGTTCGCTTTACGGACACCGTGATAAAGCGAGCCCTGACGGACCTCGCTCAACCGGCGCGCATATGCCTCCGGTTGCCGTATGCCATGCGACCGTGCGCCCCCTGTGCACCGGTACCGTGGGTTAGGTCACGCTTACCGGCCGTTCCACTCGGGCATGCACGCGAATAGAGTCGAACGGTGGAACGCACGGAAGCCGGTGGAAAGCAAGGCCGGCTCCCCGTCTCACCCCCACATCTTCCGAGGACACGATTGCCATGCCTCGTCCGACCCCGGCACAGCTCGTCTACGGTTCGTGCACCGTGATCTGCTCGACGCTCGCCATGCTGCTGCTGTCACAGACGAGTTCGGGCATCGGGATCGCGGTCATCGCGCTCGCCGCGCTCGGTCTGGGACTGCTGGTCGCCATGACGGTCCCGCTCCCCGGGCCGCGCACGGTCGCACAGTCCGAGCCCGCCCCGACCGCAAGGCCCGAGGTGCGGATCCCCGTGCACCGGGAGACCGTGGCCGCCGCCACGGCCGAACCCGTCCGGGAGCCCACCGCGCCCTGACGCACGCACACACGAGAAGTCGGCGGGTCCGCGAGACTGACGGACCCGCCGACTGCTTGTGCGCCCCCCGGTATCAGTTCCTCGTACTGACCACGACCGTCTTCGCGGCCTTGTCGTGCAGCCCCTGTTTGTACGGCTTGTCGAAGTAGCTCCAGCCACCGCAGATGATCGTCCACACACAGGCGCAGCAGAAGGCGAACGGCAGCCACAGCACCAGGGCGCGCACCAGCGAGGTCTGGGCGGAGGGCGTGGAGCCGTTGTTCAGGTCGGCGACCCGCATGCCGAGCCACTTCTTGCCGAGGGTCTGCCCGGACTTGGCGGTCAGCAGGGTGTCGTACCCGACGAACAGGACGGCGGCGACCAGCGACTGCGCGAAGGACTTGCCGACCTCCATCTTGTCGCCGTTGACCTCGTACTCGCGCACCCCGAAGGCCCAGGTGAGCAGCCAGACCACGATGAGCACTAGGACCATGTCGATGATCCGGGCGAGGGTGCGCCTGCCGCTGTCGGCGAGCGGCGGCATCCCGGCGAGCGGATCGGTGGGATAGCCACCGGCTCCGCCGTAGGGGCCGCCGCCTCCGCCGTAGGGGCCGCCGCCGCCCGCTCCGTAGGGGCCGCCGCCGTAGGAGGGCGGCGGGGGCTGCGCACCGCCGTACGGGGTGTCGTACGGCGAGCCCGGCCCCTGGCCCGCGCCCGGCTCACCGGACGGGGGCTGCTTCTTGAACGGGTCGTCCTCCGGCGGCTGTCCGGAGCCCGGGGGCGGTTCGGTGCTCATGGCCCGAGTGGACCGCGAAGCGGCCGGGTCCGCATCCGGCGAGCGCCCGTACGGGGTACGACGCCCCGTCAGCGACGCCCCGTCAGCCGGCGACGAAGGTGTGCGCCGCCTTGTCGTGCCAGCACTGGTGCCAGGGCCGGTCGAACAGGCACCAGGCGACGCCGACGATCCCGATGCCCAGCAGCCCGGGCACGGTGTACACCAGCCAGCGGCGCAGCGAGGCGCCGAAGGCCGGGGGCTCGTGGCCCTCGATGTCCCGTACCTCCAGGCCGAACAGCTTCTTGCCGAGCGTGCGGCCCCACCTGGCGGTGGGCAGCACCTCGTAGAGGACGCCGACGAGGAGCAGGACGGCGAGCACGATCCCGAGGTAGAGGCCGGTCGTGCCGTCGAGCAGCCAGACGGTCTCGGTACGGCCGGAGAGCTTGGCCGCGTCGATCTTGTCCTGTACGTGGTCGGCCGCCTGGGAGCCGAACGGTACGGCGGCCGCGGCGGTCACCGCGCCGACGACCAGGCTGTCGACGAGCCGCGCGGCGAACCGCTTGCCGAGTCCGGCGGGGCGGGCCGACGCCTGCCGCCGGGCGGCCGCCTGGAAGGGGTCCTCCACCGGCGGCTTCCAGGGCGGGGCCTGCTGGTCACCCGCGAGCTGATGCACCTGCTGCGCCCAGGAGGACTGCCCCCCGCCGGGCCCGGCGGTCATCGGGGCGCCGGACTGCGGGGGTACGGCGGGGGCGACGGCCTGGGGAGCGGCGGGAGCCGGGGCCGCCGCGGCGCGGTCGGCGGCCGCCTTTCCGGCGCCGAAGCCGGGGCGGCCGCCACCGGGGGCGCCGACCGGCCCCTGAGCGCCGAACCCGCCCGCACCGGACGCACCGGCAGGGCCCTGAGCGCCGTAGCCGCCCGGCCCGGACGCACCGGACGCACCGGCCGCTCCCGGACCACCGGGCCCCGGCGCACCGAACCCACCCGGACCCGAACCCGCCGCACCGGCACCCTGCCCCCCGGCACCGGCACCCGTACCGGCCGCCGCGGCCCCCTTGTCAGGTGTGTTCTCGGTGCGGATCGGGCGGAAGGTCATCGTGCCGTCGTCCATGGGCGGTCGGTCGGCCGGCGGGGTGCCCGCGGGGCCCAGCGTGGGCCTGCGGAAGATGAACGTGCCGCCGGAGTCGACGTCGCCCTGGTCCGTCGGCGGGGTCGTCGCCGAGCCGTCCGTGTGGGACGACCGGCCGTCCGGCCGGGGCGGCGAACCCGCCGCCGCCCGGGGGTCGGTGCCCCAGGCACTCCCCTCGGCCGCCCAGCCGGAGGCACCCGGCCGCGGGTCCTCGTCGAAGAAGTGCGGTCCGGTCTCCTCGACCGCGGGGCTCGCGGGGCGGGAACCGGGCGGCGGGGCGAGCGGTTCGCCGTCGGACGGGGCCGGGCGGCTGGTGCCCGGCACCCACGCGGCGCCGTTCCAGTAACGGACGTAGCCGGGGATGGACGGGTCCGGGTAGTAGCCCTCGCGGGGCCGTTCGTCACCGGGTGCCGGGGTAGGGGCGGTCATGTCCGTCATCCCGTATCTGCTCGGGGGTCGTGTGGGAGGCTCCACATCTATCAGACGCGCGTGCCCACCACCGCCAGTCCCGCAGGACCCGCCCCTTTCCGGGCATCCCTGTGCGCCCCCTTCACCGCACCGGAAAAAAATTTCCCGGAACCCGCGTAATGCTCGCGGCCCCAGGCCCTCTCCCTCGTACGGGCCCGTCCACAGGCGCCCGTACGACCGACGAGAGGAAACGAACGTCATGCATCACACAGTGGTGGAGCGCGAACTGGAGCTGCGGCTCATCCTGTCCCCCGAGCGGAGCATCCCGGTCCCGGCCCGGCTCGGCTACCGCTCCGACGACCCGTACGCCGTCCATGTCGGCTTCCACATCAACTCGCAGTCCCCGGTGGACTGGACCTTCGCCCGCGACCTGCTGGTGGAGGGGGTGTTCCGGCCGTGCGGGCACGGGGACGTGCGGGTGTGGCCGACGAAGGTGGAGGGCCGCAGCGTCGTACTGATGGCGCTGAGTTCACCCGACGGAGACGCCCTCCTGGAGGCGCCGACCGTCCAGGTGTCCGCCTGGCTGGAGCGGACCCTGCGGGTGGTGCCCCCCGGAACCGAGGGCGGGCAGCTGGGGATCGACGACGCGCTCGACCAGCTGCTCGCCCAGTGAACGCGGATGACCGACCTAGAACAGCTTGCCGGGGTTGAGGATGCCCAGCGGGTCGAAGGCGTCCTTCACGGCCCGCTGCATCTCCACCCCCACCGGTCCGATCTCCCGGGCCAGCCACTCCTTCTTCAGGACGCCGACGCCGTGTTCGCCGGTGATGGTGCCGCCGAGCTCCAGTCCGAGGGCCATGATCTCGTCGAAGGACTCGCGGGCGCGGCGGCACTCGTCGGGGTCCTGGGCGTCGAAGCAGACCGTGGGGTGCGTGTTGCCGTCGCCCGCGTGGGCGACTACCCCGATGGTCAGCCCGTGCTTCTCCGCGATGCGCTCGACCCCTTCGATCAGGTCGGCGAGCCGGGAGCGGGGCACGCACACGTCGTCGATCATCGTGGTGCCCTTGACGGCCTCCAGGGCGACCAGCGAGGACCGCCGGGCCTGGAGGAGGAGTTCGGACTCGGCGGCGTCGTCGGCCGGGACCACCTGGGTGGCGCCCGCTTCCTCGCAGAGCGCGCCGAGGGCGGCGAGGTCGGCGGCCGGGTCCGGGGTGTCGAAGGCGGCCAGCAGCAGCGCCTCGGTCGACTCCGGCAGGCCCATGCGGGTGAGCGCGTTGACCGCCTTCACGGTCGTACGGTCCATCAGTTCGAGGAGGGACGGTACGTGCCCGCCCGCCATGATCCGGCACACCGCGTCGCAGGCGGCGGCCGCGGAACCGAACTCGGCGGCCAGCACCAGCTGCCGCGGCGGCTTGGGCTTCAGGGCCAGGACGGCCCGTACGACGACACCGAGCGAGCCCTCGGAACCGACGAACAGCCGGGTCAGGTCGTACCCGGCGACCCCCTTCGCGGTACGCCGGCCGGTGGACAGCAGCCGCCCGTCGGCGAGGACGACGTCCAGGCCGAGGACGTACTCGGCGGTCACCCCGTACTTCACACAGCACAGCCCGCCCGACGCCGTGCCGATGTTGCCGCCGATCGTGCACATCTCCCAGCTGGAGGGGTCCGGCGGATAGGAGAGGCCGTGTTCCTCGACCGCGCGGGAGAGGGTGGCGTTGATGACGCCGGGTTCGACGACGGCGATGCGGTCGACCGGCGAGATCTCCAGGATGCGGTCCATCCTGGTCAGGGACAGCACGATGCAGCCGTCGACGGCGTTGGCGGCGCCGGACAGGCCGGTGCGGGCGCCCTGCGGGACGACCGGGACCCGCAGCTCGGTGGCGGTGCGCAGGACGTGCTGGACCTGTTCGACCGTGCGCGGCAGTACGACGACGGCCGGGACGCCGGCCGGGCAGAAGCTCGCCATGTCGTTGGCATAGGAGGTGGTCACGTCGGGGTCCACGAGCACCGCGTCGGCCGGCAGGCCCGCCAGAAGCCGGTCGGTGAGGTTGCCGGTGGTCTCGTCCCGGGGGGCTTCGATACGGCTCATGATCACAGCGTCGCACCCGGGGCCATCGGTGTGAACCCCACAGGTGCCCTCCTTGGGCCGCCCGGGCGCGGTCGTCGTATTGACGCACAGTACGGGCATGTGCGCGCTCGATAACCGACCGTCAGGGCCCACCACCTCGCTGCTCGCGGAGCCGTCGCCGCGGCGCCGCCGCCGGGTGCTGCGGCGGCTGCTGGTCGTCGCGCTGGCGGGCGGGGCGGCGGCCGGCGCGGCGCTGATGCTGTGGCCGCACGAGCCGGCGCCGCGGCGCGCCGCCGCCCCGCCCCCGGCGGCCGGGCCGCTGGCCCGGGCGAAGGCCCAGGCCGCGGCCCAGGCGGCGCAGGCGGCGGCGCAGACGGCCGTCCTCAACGGCCTGCCCGCCGCGCTGCCCGACCTCACCTCGCTCATCGGCGCACGCCAGAGCCGGGTGCGGGCGCAGCCGAAGGACGCGCGGGCCTGGGCGGTGCTCGGGGCCGCGTACGTGGAGCGGGCGCGACGGACCGATGACAGCGCCGACTATCCGCGGGCCGAGCGGGCGCTGCAGACCTCTCTCCGGGTGGCCGGCAAGGGCAACACCGACGCGCTGGCCGCTCTCGCCGCGCTGGCGAACGCGCGCCGGGACTTCCCGACGGCCAAGCGGTTCGGCGAGGAGGCGCGGAAGGCGGCGCCGAAGCGGTGGTCCACGTATCCGGCGCTGATCGACGCCTACAACGGGCTCGGCGACTACAAGGCGGCCCGGTCCGCGCTCGACAAGCTGATGGCGCTGAAGGTCGGGGCGGCCGTGAAGCCGGCCGTGATGGCACGGGCCTCGGCCGTGTACCGGGACCGGGGCTGGCGCGAGGACGCGGTGGCGCAGGTGACGGACGCGGCGGCGGCCGCCGGGACCCCGGCCGAGCAGGCCGCGTATCTGGCCCAGGCCGGGCAGCTGGCCTGGGAGCGCGGCGAACGGGACGACGCGCTACGGCACTTCACGGCGGCCGTCCGCCTGGACCCCGACCGGTCGGCGGCGCGGGCCGGGCAGGGGCGGGCGCTGGCCGCGCTGGGCCGCACGCAGGAGGCGCTGACCGCGTACCAGGAGGCGCTCAGGCACCGGGCGGCTCCGCAGGTCTCCCTGGAGCTGGCCGAGTTGTACGAGTCGCTGGGGATGGGGCACCAGGCGGAGACGCAGTACGCGCGGTTGCAGACGCAGGTGCGGCGGGAGCTGGACGCCGGGGTCGACGACGAGTTGCTGATCGGGCAGTACGAGGCGGACCACGGGGATGTCGAGGAGGCGGTGGAGCGGCTGGCGGCCGAGTGGGAGCGGCAGCCGGGCATCGAGGTCGCGGACGCGCTCGGGTGGGCGCTGCACCGGGCCGGCGACGACAAGGAGGCGCTGAACTACGCCTCGATCGCGACGGACTCGACGAAGGGCGGCGGGGTCCGCAGCGCGTCGTACGCCTTCCACCGGGGCATGATCGAACGCGACCTGGACCTGGACGCGTCCGCCCGCCGCCACCTCCAGGACGCCCTGCGCATCAACCCGTACTTCTCCCCGCTGCAGGCCCCGGTGGCCCGAGCCACCCTGACCACCCTGGGCGACCAGCCACCGAACGAGGAGGCCCCCCAGTGACCCACCGGCCCCCGGGCACCGCCACCGTGGCTGCCCGCCGCCGCGGCGGAGCCAACTGACCGACGTCAATCTCCCTCCGCCACACCGGCCGCAGCCGGGCACCACCGGAATACGCCGTCGCGGCGGCTGACCGCCACCGCGGCTGAGCCAACTGACCGACGTCAATCTCCCACCGCCACACCGGCCGCAGCCGGGCACCACCGGAAAACGCCGTCGCGGCTGACCGCCACCGCGGCGGAGAGAACTGACCGTCGTCGGTTTCGGTCCACCGCCACGACGGCGCAGCCGGGCACCGCCGGGATATGCCGTCGTGGCTGATCGCCGCCGCGGCGGAAAGAAGAGACCGGCACCAAATCCGCTCCGCCGCAACGGCGTCGGCCACGACGGTGGTCTCCGGCGGTGCCGAGCCCGACCGGCCCCCGGTTCACAGGTTGCCGCGGCGCTCCTGCTCTCGTTCGATCGCCTCGAAGAGGGCCTTGAAGTTGCCCTTGCCGAAGCCCATGGAGCCGTGGCGTTCGATGATCTCGAAGAAGACCGTCGGGCGGTCCTGGACCGGCTTGGTGAAGATCTGGAGGAGGTAGCCGTCCTCGTCACGGTCGGCGAGGATCTTCAGCTCGCGCAGGGTGTCCAGCGGGACGCGGGTGTCGCCGACCCACTCGCCCAGGGTGTCGTAGTAGGAGTCGGGGGTGCCGAGGAACTCGACGCCGGCCGCGCGCATGGTCCGTACGGTCTCGACGATGTCGTTGGTGTTGAGCGCGATGTGCTGGACGCCCGCCCCGCCGTAGAACTCCAGATACTCGTCGATCTGGGACTTCTTCTTGGCGACGGCGGGCTCGTTGATCGGGAACTTGACCTTCAGGGTGCCGTCGGCGACGACCTTGGACATCAGCGCGCTGTACTCGGTGGCGATGTCGTCGCCCACGAACTCCTTCATGTTCGTGAAGCCCATGACCTTGTTGTAGAAGCCGACCCATTCGTTCATCCGGCCGAGCTCGACGTTGCCGACGCAGTGGTCGATCGCCTGGAAGGTGCGGCGGGAGGGCGGCTCGACGACCGGGGACGCGGCGACGAAACCCGGGAGGTACGGGCCGTCGTAGCCGGTCCGCTCGACGAGGGTGTGGCGGGTCTCGCCGTACGTGGCGATCGCGGCGAGGACGACGGTGCCGTGCTCGTCCTTGAGCTCGTACGGCTCGGCCACCGACCGCGCGCCGTGCTCGACGGCGTACGCGTACGCGGCCCGCACGTCCGGGACCTCGATGGCCAGGTCGACGACCCCGTCGCCGTGCTCGGCCACGTGCCGGGACAGGAACGTGCCCCACTCGGTCTCCGGCCTGACGACGGAGGTCAGGACGAACCGCGCCGAGCCGTTCTCCAGGACGTAGCTCGCGGTCTCGCGGCTGCCGTTCTCCGGTCCGGAGTACGCGACCAGCCGCATGCCGAAGGCGCTGGAGTAGTAGTGCGCCGCCTGCTTGGCGTTGCCGACGGCGAAGACGACCGCGTCCATTCCCTTGACCGGGAAGGGGTCGGCCTGCCGGGCGGTCACGTCGGGAGTGTGCTGTGTGGTCTGCGTCATGGTCGAAGGGTGACCCTGGCCCACAAGGTGCGCAATAGTTCCCGTTTTCACTGGGCAATATGTTCAGTGGTACGGCCGTATCGGCGGCCTTTCTGTGCAGGATGACCATCCGGAGGCGGGCATGGCGATCGATCATCTGGACGGCCGGATCCTGGTGCTGCTGGCCCGGGAGCCGCGGATCGGCGTGCTGGAGATGTCCCGCCGGCTGGGGGTGGCGCGCGGGACCGTGCAGGCGCGGCTCGACCGGCTTCAGTCGAATGGAGTGATCCAGGGATTCGGCCCGCAGGTGGATCCGGCGGCCCTCGGCTATCCGGTCACCGCGTTCGCCACGCTCCAGATCCGGCAGGGCCAAGGCCCGGACGTGCGGGCCCACTTGGCGACCGTGCCGGAGGTGCTGGAGCTGCTCACCACCACCGGCACCGGGGACATGCTGTGCCGCCTGGTGGCCCGCTCCAACGCCGATCTCCAGCGGGTGATCGACCGGGTCGTCGGTTTTGATGGCATTGTCCGGGCCTCCACGGCGATCGTCATGGAGAACCCCGTTCCGCTGCGGATCATCCCGCTGGTGGAACAGGCCGCGGCGGACAGCGAAGGGACGACCTGACCGGTTCGGAGTTCGGAGTGAGCGCGCGTGAGCTTCTGGGAGTACCTGGGCAACCGGCACCAGACCCTGCTCACGGACGCCTACCAACACGCCAGCGCGGTCTTCCAGTGCATGGTCGCGGCGACGCTCATCGGCGTGGTGATCGGTGTGGTCACCTACCGCAGCGAGTGGGCGGGCAACCTCGCCACCACCGCGACCGCCACCATCCTCACCGTCCCCTCCCTCGCCATGATCGGTCTGCTGATCCCGATCGTGGGCCTCGGCGTCCCGCCGACGGTGATCTCCCTGACGCTGTACGGACTGCTGCCGATCGTGCGGAACTCGATCGTGGGCCTGCGCGGGGTCGACCCGATGCTGGTGGACGCGGCCCGGGGCATCGGCATGTCCCGGCTGACGCGGCTGCTGCGGGTCGAACTGCCGCTGGCCTGGCCGCCGATCCTGACCGGCATCCGGGTCTCCACGCAGATGCTGATGGGCATCGCCGCGATCGCCGCGTACGCCTCCGGTCCCGGGCTCGGCAACGAGATCTTCCGCGGACTGGCCTCCCTGGGCAGCAGGAACGCGCTGAACCAGGTGCTCGCGGGCACCGTCGGGATCATCATCCTCGCGCTGCTGTTCGACGCCGCGTACGTCCTGATCGGACGGCTGACCATTCCGAGGGGGATCCGTGGCTGAATCCCATGGGGCCCCGATCGAGCTGGAGAACCTGACCAAGCGCTACCCGGGCAGCCCGCAGCCGGCCGTGGACAACGTGAACATGGAGATCGGGGCGGGCGAGACGGTGATCTTCGTCGGGCCGTCCGGCTGCGGCAAGTCGACCACCCTGAAGATGATCAACCGGCTGATCGAGCCGACCGGCGGCCGGATCCGGATCGGCGGCGAGGACGTCACGGACATCGACGCGGTGAAGCTGCGCCGCAAGGTCGGCTACGCCATCCAGTCCGCCGGGCTGTTCCCGCACATGACGGTCGCCCAGAACATCGCCCTGGTCCCGAAGATGCTCCGCTGGCCGAAGGCCCGGATCCGCGCCCGCGTCGAGGAACTGCTCGACCTGGTCGGCCTGGACCCCGGCGAGTTCCACGGCCGCTATCCGCGCCAGCTCTCCGGCGGCCAGCAGCAGCGGGTGGGCGTGGCCCGGGCGCTGGCCGCCGATCCGCCGGTGCTGCTGATGGACGAGCCGTTCGGCGCCGTGGACCCGATCACCCGTGACCATCTCCAGGACGAGCTGATCCGCCTCCAGCGCGAACTGCACAAGACGATCGTCTTCGTCACCCACGACTTCGACGAGGCGATCAAGCTCGGCGACCGGATCGCCGTACTCCGCGAACGCTCGCACATCGCCCAGTTCGACACCCCGGAGGCGATCCTCACCAACCCGGCGGACGACTTCGTCTCCGGTTTCGTCGGCGCGGGCGCGGCCCTGAAGCGGCTGAACCTCACCCGGGTCCGGGACGTCGAGATGGGGGACTATCCGACGGTCACCCTGGACACCCCGCTCCAGGAGATCTTCAACAAGCTGCGCGGCAGCGGTACGAACGAGATCCTGCTGCTCGACAAGCGCGGCCGCCCCTACAAGTGGCTGCGGCGCGGCGACCTGATGCGGGCCAGGGGCTCGCTGGCCCGCGCCGGCACGCTGGTGCACGACACGGTGACCCGGGACGCGACCCTGCGGGACGCGCTGGAGGCGGTGCTCACGGACAACGCGGGCCGGGTCGCGGTGACCGGGCGGCGCGGCGAGTTCATCGGCGTGGTCGACATGGAGACCCTGATGAACTCGGTGCACGAACTCCTGGAGGCCGACCGCCTCGAAGCGATGGAGCACCAGCACGAACTCGAGGAGGCCCGGGCCGCCCAGACCCATGCCGAACAGGAGGGCGAGGGAGGGGAGCAGAAGGCGTGAGCACGTCCCCCGACGCCCGTCCCGAGGGCGAGCACGAGGTCAAGGGCCTCGCCTTCCGTGACGAGGGCGAGGCGGAGCAGGAGGCCCCGCCGCCGCGGCAGGGCCCGCAGGCCCGCCGTATCACCTGGCGGAAGCTGACGTTCCTGCCGGCGTTCCTGGTGGCGCTGCTGCTGGCCACCTGGCTGTGGTTCCAGCAGGCCCACCTGGACACGATCTCCGCGAACGCCCTCTCCCACGGCCAGGTCTCCAAGTGCCTGTGGCAGCAGGTGAAACTGACCGTGATCTCGACGTTCTTCGTGCTGATCATCGCGATCCCGCTGGGCATCCTGCTGACCCGCAAGGCCTTCCGGAAGGCCACCCCGGTGGCGATGGCCTTCGCCAACATGGGCCAGGCGACCCCGGCGATCGGCCTGCTGGCCCTGCTGGTCATCTGGCTGGGCGTCGGCGAGAAACCGGCCCTGATCGGCATCATCATCTACGCGATCCTCCCGGTCCTCTCCAACACCATCACGGGCCTGAAGGCGAACGACCCCACCCTCCTGGAGGCGGCGCGCGGCATCGGCATGTCCCCGCTGGGCGTACTGCGGAAGGTGGAGCTGCCGCTGGCCGTCCCGCTGATCCTCGCGGGCGTCCGTACGGCCCTGGTCCTCAACGTCGGTACGGCGACGCTGGCCACCTTCGGCGGAGGCGGCGGCCTGGGCGTCCTGATCACCACCGGCATCACGAACCAGCGCATGCCGGTCCTGGTCCTCGGCTCGGTCCTCACGGTGGCCCTGGCCCTGCTGGTGGACTGGCTGGCCTCGCTGGCGGAGATCCTGCTCCGGCCGCGGGGCCTGGAGGTGGGCCGGTGAGAAGGCTCTGCGTACCGCCGGCGCTGCTGCTGGCGCTGCTGCTGGCCCTGCTGCCGGCCGCCGGCTGCGGTCTGACGAGCGGCTCCCCCATGGTCGACGACGTGACACCGGGCTCGATCGGAGCCGGTGAGCCCCTCAAGGGCGCCCATCTCACCGTCACCTCCAAGGAGTTCACGGAACAGCTGATCCTCGGCGCGATCATGGGCATCGCCTTCGAGGCGGCGGGCGCGGAGGTCCTCGACCGCACCGGCATCCAGGGCTCGATCGGCGCCCGCGAGGCGGTCAGATCCGGGGAGGCCGACGGGATGTACGAGTACACGGGCACGGCGTGGATCACCTACCTGGGCAACAGCCACCCCATCCCCGACCCGCAGCGGCAGTGGCAGGCGGTCCACGACGCCGACCTGCGCAACGGCCTGACCTGGCTGCCGCCCTCCCGGCTCAACAACACCTACGCCCTGGCCATGAACCAGGCCAACTTCAAGAAGTACGGCACGAAGACCCTGTCGGACGTGGCCGCGCTGGCGAAGTCGGACCCGGGCGCGGTGACGCTGTGCGTGGAGGGCGAGTTCGCCAACCGCGCCGACGGTCTGCCCGGCATGGAGAAGGCGTACGGCATGAACGTGCCGGCGAAGAACATCACGCAGATGGACACCGGGATCATCTACACCCAGGTGCAGAAGGGCAGTTGCACCTACGGCGAGGTCTTCACGACCGACGGCCGCATCAGGTCCATGAACCTGGTGGTGATGCAGGACGACCGGAAGTTCTTCCCCAACTACAACGCGGCGCCCGTGATCAACACCAAGGCCCTGAAGAAGTGGCCGGCGATCGCGACGGTCCTGGACCCGGTGACGGCGAAGCTGGACAACACGGTGGCCCAGACGCTGAACGCGAAGGTGGACGTGGCCGGGGAGGACCCGCACCAGGTGGCGCTCGACTGGATGAAGGCGGAGGGGTTCGTGAAGTAGGCGGGCGTCGGGGGGAGTTACAAAGAAGTCGATGCAAAAGATGCGTTGCAAAGGAGTCTTTGCATAGCTATCTTTGTACGCGTGCCGGAGCCAGAGCCCAAGGAACGCCAGATCCACCATCTCGACGCCCGCTCCCTGCGCGGGCTCGCTCACCCGCTGCGGATGCAGTTGCTGGACGCGCTGCGCTTCGGCGGTCCGGCGACCGCGTCCCAACTCGCCGAGAAACTGGGCGAGTCCAGCGGGGCCACCAGCTACCACCTGCGCCAGCTGGCGACCTACGGCTTCGTCGAGGACGCTCCGGAACACGGCAAGGGACGGGAGCGCTGGTGGCGGGCAGCCCATGAAGGCCTGTACTTCGACGACGCACTGTTCACGGACTCCAGCCCGGCCGTCCGCGGCGCCCTCGACATGGTCATGCACGGGGTGGCCACCAAGCACGCCCAGCAGGTGTCCACCTGGCTCGGCAACCGGCAGACCTGGCCCGAGGAATGGGTGCAGGGCTCAGACATGAGCGACATGACGCTCCGGCTCACGCCCCGGCTCGCCAACGAACTCATCGAGAAGATGCACGCTCTCGTCGAGAGCTACCGCGACCTGCCCGAGGCAGCGGACGCCCCCGACGCCGAGCACGTACGCATCCACACGCACACCTTCCCGTTCACCACGGACTGACCGCAGAGAGGCAACACCCCATGCATCCCGAGACCCACCTCGCGCTGCACCACACCCGCACCGCCGAGCTCCGCGCCGCGGCTGCGGCCCACCGCCTCGCCACCGAGGCCAGGCCACCCCGGCGGGAACTCCGCATCCGCCTCGGCTGGACCCTGGTGGAAGTCGGCCTGCGCCTGGCAGCGCCGACCCCGGCAGTCGCCCCGTAAGGGGCGCGGGGAACTGCGCGACCAGCCCCCACCGGCGGGTCAGCCGAAACTCAGCAGCCAGGAACGCTCTTCCCGTTCTCCAACGCGACCAAGTCGGATACAGCCCCCTTGAGACTGGTCACCGGCACCAACCGCAACCCCTTCGGCAACTCCGCCTTGGCGTCCGCGCACTCGTCCTTCGGCACCAGGAACACCGTCGCTCCGTCCCGCCGCGCGGCCTGCGTCTTCAGCGCGACCCCGCCCACGGCCCCCACCGTGCCGTCGGCGCTGATGGTTCCGGTACCGGCGATGTTCTTCCCCCCGGTGAGGTCTCCCCCGCTGCCGTTCCCGTCCAGCTTGTCGACGATCCCGAGCGAGAACAGCAACCCCGCACTCGGCCCGCCCACATCCGCCAGCTTCAAGGTCACCTTGACCTTGCCGGCGCCGAGATCCAGGTACTTCAGCGCGGCCTGCGTCGCCGCGTCCTGCGACTGCTCCATCTGCTCGGTGTTGTGCTGCTCGATCTCCTTGACGTTGTCGCCGCTCGGATACACCGAGTCGCGCGGCATCACCGCCCGGTCCGTACGGAACCAGTTGCCGATGACGTCGCCCAGCGACACCCGGGTGTCCGGCCCGGTCGCCTCGATCGTCGTCATCCGCAGCTGCCCGCTGGTCGTCCGGGTGGGCGCCCCGGAGACAGTGATCACCGGGGTGCCCTGGTTGTCGCCGAGCACGTTCGCCGTCATCCCGGGCTGGGCCACCGAGAACGGCAACGGCGCGAAGACGGCCGTACCGATCAGAGCCACGACGGGAACCGCACAGACGGCGACGGCCTGGAGACGCGTGAGACGTGAGAGCACGGAGTCAATCTAACGCGGCAACGTGGCAACCACTTCAGGCCACCGCCCCCGGCTCCTTGCCGACCCCGCGCCGCCCCCTCAGCGCAACGCCTCCGCGACCTCCCGCGCCGCATCCATGACCCGCGCCCCCACCCGCTCGGGCACGGCGTCGGCCAGCATCACGACCCCGACGCTCCCCTCCACCCCGGTGACCCCGAGCAGGGGCGCGGCCGCACCGCTCGCACCGGCCTCCAGTTCGCCGTGGGTCAGCGTGTACCCGGGGTCGCCCTTCGGCGAGTGCCGCGCGGACAGGATCGCCTTCCCGGCGGCCCCCCGCTCCAGCGGGTGCCGGAACCCGGCCCGGTACGCCACGTGATAGTCGGTCCAGGTCGGTTCGACGACCGCGACGGCGAGCGCCTCGGTCCCGTCGACCAGGGTCAGATGTGCCGTCGCCCCGATGTCCTCGGCGAGCGACCGCAGGGCCGGCAGCGCGGCCTCCCGTACGAGCGGATGCACCTGCCGTCCCAGACGCAGTACGCCGAGGCCGACCCGGGCTCGGCCGCCCAGGTCGCGCCGTACCAGCGCATGCTGTTCAAGCGTGGCGAGCAACCGGTACACCACGGTCCGGTTCACGCCCAGTTTGGTGGATAGCTCGGTGACGGTCAGCCCGTGGTCCGTGTCGGCCAGCAGCTTGAGGACCCTGAGGCCCCGGTCGAGCGTCTGAGAGGTCTCCGCGGTCACGACGCCCACTCCTTAAGTGGTGAGGTCGGCAGCCTCCGACGCGGCGGATGCGTCGCCGAGTCCCGTCAACGACGCGCTTCAGAGGCCGCCGATCGGCAGGACGGCCCGGCGGCTCCGGGCCCAGTCGCTTCACGGCTGCGCTCCGCGGCGGCGCTGCCACGGGGCGTGTGCGTAGCCGGACAGTAGCGAAGGGGGTTCGCTGAGCGGAAGTCTCCGTCCAGAATCCGGTCACGCTCAGGTACGGACTACTTCGGTATGTGGTGGTATATACGCTGCGCATTCCCGAGGTCACCACAGCGTCGCCACGGTGTCACCGCATGCGGGTGGCCCACTCCTGCACCTTGGCGATCCGCTGCCGGAGCTGTCCCGCCGTGGCCTCCGCGCTCGGCGGCCCCCCGCACACCCGGCGCAGCTCGGTGTGGATCACCCCGTGCGGCTTGCCGCTCTGGTGCACATACGCGCTGACCATCGTGTTCAGCTGCTTCCGCAGCTCCATCATCTCCTTGTGGGAGACGACGGGCCGCCGTTCCGCGGGCAGTTCCAGCAGGTCGGCCTCGTCGTCCGGCTTCTTGCGGCTGTGCGCGATCTGCCGGGCCTGCCGCTTCTGCAACAGCAGCTGCACCTGGTCGGGTTCGAGGAGTCCCGGGATGCCGAGGTAGTCCTGTTCCTCCTCGCTCCCGGGATGCGCCTGCATGCCGAACTCGGCGCCGTCGTACAGCACCCGGTCGAAGACGGCCTCGGACTCCAGCGCCTCGAAGGCGAACTGCTCCTGCTCGCCGGTGTCCTCGTCCTGCTCCTTGTTCGCCTCCTCCATCTCCTTCTCGGACTCGGCGTACGGGTCCTCCTCGCCGTCCTTCTTCGGCTTGTCGAGGGCGTGGTCGCGCTCGACCTCCATCTCGTTGGCGAAGGTCAGCAGGTCGGGGACGGTCGGCAGGAACACGGACGCGGTCTCGCCGCGCCGCCGGGACCGCACGAAACGGCCGACGGCCTGGGCGAAGAAGAGAGGAGTCGAGATGGTCGTCGCATACACCCCGACGGCGAGCCGGGGGACGTCGACGCCCTCGGACACCATCCGCACCGCGACCATCCACCGGTCGTCGCTCGCGCTGAAGTCGTCGATGCGCTTGGACGCACCGGTGTCGTCGGAGAGGACGAGGGTGGCCTTGTTCCCGGTGATCTCGCGGATGAGCTTGGCGTAGGCGCGGGCGGATTCCTGGTCCGAGGCGATGACCAGGGCCCCGGCGTCCGGAATCCCCTTCCGCACTTCCGTCAGCCGCTGGTCGGCGGCGCGCAGCACGGCCGGCATCCACTCACCGCGCGCATCGAGCGCCGTACGCCAGGCCTGGCTGACGGCGTCCTTGGTCATCGGCTCGCCGAGCCTGGCGGCGATCTCGTCCCCGGCCTTGGTGCGCCAGCGCATGTTGCCGCTGTAGGAGAGGAAGATGACGGGCCGCACGACATGGTCGGCGAGCGCGTTGCCGTAGCCGTAGGTGTAGTCGGCGGCGGACCGCCGGATCCCGTCCTGCCCCTCCTCGTACGTCACGAAGGGGATGGGGTTGGTGTCGGACCGGAAGGGCGTACCGGTCAGCGCCAGCCGCCGGGTCGCCGGCTCGAACGCCTCCAGGCAGGCCTCGCCCCAGGACTTGGAGTCACCGGCGTGATGGATCTCGTCGAGGATGACGAGCGTCTTGCGCTGCTCGACGCGGTTGCGGTGCAGCATCGGCCGGACCCCGACACCGGCGTACGTGACGGCGACCCCGTCGTACTCCCGGCTGAGCGGTCCGGCGCTGTACTCGGGGTCGAGCTTGATCCCTATCCTCGCCGCGGCCTCCGCCCACTGCTTCTTCAGATGCTCGGTGGGGGCGACGACGGTGACCTGCTGCACGACATGGTGGTGCAGCAGCCAGGACGCGAGGGTCAGCGCGAACGTCGTCTTGCCGGCGCCGGGCGTGGCGACGGCCAGAAAGTCACGCGGCTGCTCCTGGACGTACTTCTCCATGGCCCCCTGCTGCCAGGCACGCAGCTTGCTGGCGGTACCCCAGGGCGCCCGGCCGGGGAAGGCCGGCGAAAGGTGGTGGGAGGAGGAAGCGGTGGAGGAAGCGGCGGTGGTAGTCACGGTCTCCGTAGTAAGGGGGTCGGGCGGCTACGTATGGGTATGACAACCGGGCCACCCTACCGGCGCCCCGCGGCGGTCAACGCGCGGACAACGCCGCCTCACCCTCGGGTGGGACTCACGTCACAGATCACGAAGCCGGGTCGTCACCCAGACCCCGACGAGTGCCACGGCGGCCATCGGCAGGAACACGACGGCGAAGGCGACCGGATGGGAACCGGAACCGGCCGTCCCCGTCATGCTGCCGCCGCCGAGGGAGGCGAAGGCGGCGCCGGCCACGGCGAGCAGCACGACGTTCGACAGGGCGTCGGAGATCTGCAGGGCGGCCGAGTTGGCGCCGGCCTCCTGCGGGGCGGAGAGCCGGAGCATCAGCACGCTGGACGAGGCGATCACCAGGCCCATCCCGAAGCAGCCGACCCCCCAGGCGACGGCGACGATCCACACGGGCACGCCGGGCACGAGCACGCCGGGCGCGGTGGCGATCGCCGCGGCGACCAGCACCATCCCGAGGGTCATCAGCCGTTCCCGGTACGGCGCCACACGCGGCCGCGCCTGCACCCACGAACCCAACGCCCAGGTCACCCCGCCCGCCGCCAGCGAGAACCCGGCGAGGGTGGGCGACAGGCCCCGCTGGGTGACGAGCATCAGCGGCACGAAGGACTCGGCGGAGACGAACGCGCCGGCCGCGACCCCGCGCAGCAGGACCACCGACGGCAGCCCGCGGGCCGCACGGTAGGTCCCGCGCGGCAGCAGCCCGAGCACGGCCGGGACCAGCAAGGCACCCCCGACGACCCCCGGCAGCAGGGACACCCACCGCAGGTCCTGAGCCGCGTACTGCAGCAGCCCCGCACCGAGAGAGATACCGAACGCGAGCCGGATCCGCCGCCGTTCGAAGGTCTCCCGCGCCCGTTCCGCGACCGGCCCGCCGGCCCGCCGGCGTATCTGGGGAAGGGCGAGCGCCACCGGGAAGACCACGAGCACAGGTATGCCGAGGAACACCCACCGCCACCCGAGATGCTCGGTCACCGCCCCGGCGGCCAGCGGCCCGACGATGGACGGCACCACCCAGCCGGCGGCGAAGGCGGCCATGATCGCGGGCCGCAACCGCTCCGGATAGGCCCGGCCCACGACCACGTACAACGCGACGATGACCAGCCCGCCCCCGAACCCCTGCACGGCCCGCCCCAGGATGAACACCCACATGACCTGAGCGGTCCCGGCGACGACCAGCCCCGCGGCGAAGGCCCCGATCCCCGTCGTCAGCGCCCCGAGCGGCCCGCTCCGGTCCGACCACTGCCCGGCCAGCACCATCGCGAACAGACTGGTCGTGAAGTACCCGGAGAAGGCGAACGCGTACAGCGGCACCCCGTGCAGCTCCCGGGCGGCCACGGGCATCGCCGTCCCGACGGCGGTCGCCTCGAAGGCGATCAGCAGCACCACGGACACGATCCCGACGCTCAGCGCCCGGTACGGCCGCCCCAGCACACCCTCACCACGGGAGGCGTCACGGGTCGTCTCATCTGCGACAACGGCGTCGCCGGGCTCAAGGGCGGTCATGCTCACCAAGGTAAGGCCCAAGCCCCACTTTGGCCCCTGTCGCGAGCCCCACCCCGCCTCCGACCTTGGTCGTAGACCCCTCCGTTCGCCCCCCATTCATGACGCCACATGGCAGTCCCGTTGCAGCCCCACCGCCTCCCTTGAGTCCCTTGCTCACTCCCCCGTACCTTCGAATCACCGACCCGGCCGAGAGGCCCGAAGTCGGAAACGGCCGTGTGCCCGAGTGGTTTAGGGACTCGCCTGCAAAGCGAGTTACACCGGTTCAATTCCGGTCACGGCCTCCGACTGCCTGACCAGGCAAAACGAAGGGGCGGCACCCTGCGAGGGGTGCCGCCCTTTTGGTCGTCCTTGATGGCGGAGCCTCGTCCGCAGCGGCGCCGCCTTCCTGATCCAGGGCCTCCCCCGTCCCCCGTGCGAGCTACGTGCAGGTGTCCACCGTGTGGTGACGATTCCGCGGGCCGCGATCCGTAGCGTTCGGGCCAGTTCCGCGGCGGTTGGGCTGCGGGTTCTGTGGAGGAGTCGTCATGAGGCTGGTCTGGCAGTTGTTGGCGGTGTCGGCGGTCGCCTTCGTCGGTGGGCAGGCGCTTGCCGCGGTGGAGGGGAACTGGTTTCTCACCCTGGTTCTCGGTGTGCTGACGGCCGTGGCCGCGGTGGTCGTCTACCGGTGGGTGGTGCGAAGGACCGAGCACCGGCCGAGCACCGAGGTGGGGCGGGACGGCGCCCGGGCGGCGTTCGGGCGCGGTGCGCTGATAGGTGCGGTGACGTTCGCGTGCGTGATCGCGAACATCGCCTTTCTCGGGGACTACACGGTCCACGGGTCGGGGTCGGTGACGGGCGCGGTGGGGTTGGTCGGGTTCATGGCCGCCGCCGCCACGACCGAGGAACTGCTGTTCAGGGGCGTTCTGTTCCGGATCGTCGAAGAACGCACCGGGACCTGGATCGCGCTGACGTCGACCGGCCTGCTGTTCGGGATGATGCATCTGCTCAACAAGGACGCGACCCTGTGGGGCGCCCTCGCCATCGCGATCGAGGCCGGCGGCATGCTCGGCGCCGCGTACGCCGCCACCCGCACCCTCTGGCTGCCGATCGGCCTGCACTTCGGCTGGAACTTCGCCGAGTCGGCGATCTTCGGCACCGAGGTCTCCGGCAATGGCGCGCAGAAGGGGCTGCTGGACGCCTCCACCTCGGGGGCGCAGCTGATCACCGGCGGCGAGTTCGGGCCGGAGGCGAGCGTGTACTCGGTGCTGCTCGGGGTGCTGGTGACGCTCGCGTTCCTGCGCCTGGCCAGGCGGCGGGGGCACCTGGTGCCGCGCCGGCGCCGGGACGTCCCGGCCGGCTCCGTCGCTACACTGCCCCGGTGATCGGTCCTCGGCAGATGTCCGGGTGGTGGCACCGGCTCGACGTGACGGTCCGGGATCTGCCGCTCGGGCTGCTGGTCCTGGCCGGTGCCTTCCTGCCGACGCTGCACGGCAACGGGACCCAGGTCGGCGACCTGCCCACCCGCCCCTTCGACGCGCTGGCCGGGCTGGCGCTCGGCCTGGAGTGCCTGCCGCTCGCCCTGCGCCGGCGGTGGCCGGCCGTCTCCCTCGCCCTGGTGTCGCTCGGCTTCGCCGTCGACCAGATCCGCGCCTACCACTCGGTCGCCGGGGTCGCGCTGCCCCTCGCCCTGCTGAACACCGGCGCCCATCTGGACCGGCACCGGCGGGCCGCCGCGCTCCTGTTCTCCGCGGCCTACGTGCCGTTCGCGGTCGTGCTGCACCGGCTGGGGTCGGGGGGCGAGACGGCGAGCGAGTTCGTGACGTTCTATCTGGCGCTGGTGCTGGCGTGGGGTGCCGGGGCGTGGCTGCGGGCCACCCGGACCGCGGAGGCCGAACGCCGGCGGCGGGTCGCCGAGGACACCCGCACCGCCGAACGCACCCGGATCGCCCGCGAACTGCACGACGTGGTGACCCACCATGTGACGGCGATGGTGGTGCAGGCGGAGGCGGCCCGGTATCTGACCGCCGCGCCGGACCGGCTCGACCAGACGCTGACCGCCGTCACCGACACCGGGCGGCGGGCCATCTCCGACCTGCGCCATCTGCTCGACCTGCTCAACCCCGACCACGGTGTCGGCACCGGTGTCAGGACGCCGCCCGCCGACCGGCTGCTCACCCTGGTGGAGCAGACGCGCCGGGCCGGGCAGCCGGTGGAGTTCACCGAGGAGGGCGCCCCCACGCAGTCGGCGGGCAGCGCCGACCTGGTGGCCTACCGGGTGGTGCAGGAGGCTCTGACGAACGCTCTCAAGTACGCCCATGGCAGCCGCACTTCGGTGCTGGTGCACCATGGTGAGAAGGAGATCACCGTGGAGGTCGGCACGGACGGGTCGGGTTCGGCCGCCGCGTCCCCCGGCGGGAGCGGGCGGGGCCTGGCCGGCCTCCGGGAACGCGTGGACGTGCTGGGCGGCGAGTTCAGCGCGGGGCGCGCGGCCGACGGCGGCTTCGTCGTACGGGCCCGGATACCCGCCGGGAACCCGTCGTGACCCCGGCCCGCGGGGAGGCCGTCGTGAGCGCCGCGGGCGGGGCGCCGATCCGGGTCCTGGTCTGTGACGACCAGGTGCTGATCCGCACCGGCCTTGCGACGATCATCGGCGCCCAGCCCGACCTGGAGGTGGCCGGGGAGTGCGGGGACGGGCAGGCCGCGGTCGACCTCGCCGGCCGGCTGCGCCCGGACGTCGTCGTCATGGACGTCCGTATGCCGGTGCTCGACGGCATCGAGGCCACCCGGCTGCTGGCCGGGGCCGGGGTGCCGCATCCCGTGAAGGTGCTCGTGGTGACGACGTTCAACCTGGACGAGTACGTCTACGAGGCCCTGCGCGCGGGCGCGAGCGGCTTTCTGCTCAAGGACGCGCCGCCGGACCGGCTGCTGCACGGCATCCGGACCGTGGCCACCGGCGCGGCCCTGCTGGATCCCGAGGTGACCCGCCGGCTGGTCGGCCGGTACGCCGCCCGGATCCGGCCCGCCGACGGTGGCACCCCTGACGACATCCCGCTGACCCCGCGCGAACTGGAGGTCCTGCGGCTGATCGCGGACGGCCTCTCCAACGGCGAGATCGCCGCGGCCCTCGTGATCAGCCCGGAGACCGTCAAGACCTTCGTCTCCCGCATCCTCACCAAGCTCGGCCTGCGCGACCGCGTCCAGGCGGTCGTCTACGCCTACCGCCAGGGGCTGGTGGTCTGACCTCCCCCGGTCCCCGCTTGCCCCGGGCCGCTCAGAGCACCCCGCCCGCCTCGTCCTGGAACAGTTCCGTCCAGTAGTGCCAGTCGGCGTCCATCGTCGTGGGGGTCGGGTCGATCGTCGCCAGGGTGTGGAGCATGGTCGCGGCGAGCTGGTCGTAGGCCTCCGTGGTGAGTTCGTGGCCCAGGTGCTCGTCGATGGTGCGCTCGTGGTGGAGGAGCCACAGGGTGAAGGCGAGCGTGGAGATGTCCGTGTTGAGGGGGTAGAGGGTCGCCTCGGGCTGGGAGAAGTTGAGGATCGCACCCGTGGTGCCGTCCACGACCAGGCTGTTCTCCTCGACCAGGTGGCCGAGGCGTATGAGGTGGTCGGCGTGGGGCGGCAGGGCGTCCAGGGGGAAGCGGCCCGGCTGTATGTCGGTGAAGTACTCCTTGAGGGTGGGCAGCGGGGCGTCCGGGTCGAGGTGGAACAGCACCGCGTCCTCCGGCAGTCCCGTCTCGCGCAGGAAGCGGCGGGTCGGCTCGTGGGTGAGCGTCGGCGGGAAGTCGACCTCCTCGAAGCGGGCCACCCGGCCCTGCCCGAACTCCTGGTCCAGCAGCCGGGCCGGCAGGTCGACGGCGAGCCCGGAGTCCGTGCCGGGGCCCGCGACCAGGCTGAGCGGGCGGATCAGCGCCGTCGCCTTCCAGTACGGCGGGACCCGGCCGGCCGTGCCCTCCTCGAAGAGCTCCAGGAGCTTGCGGGAGGCCTCGGTCGCCACCTTGGTGCCGTAGGTGCCGGCGAGGGAGGCGAAACGGCCGCGCAGGCCGGTCAGTTCCTCGGTGACCGCGGCGAAGCGCAGCAGCGTCTCCAGCGAGGGCGCCAGCGGGCGCGGCTCGGCCGGGTCGACCAGGTAGGCCGTGGTGATCTCGCCGGTGCCGCCGTCGAGGAGGATCGACTCCGTGTCCAGGCCGGCCGGGGCCAGCAGCTCGCCTATCACCAGGCGGTCCCGGAGTTCCTCCGCGAGCCGGGACGGGCCGGCCGTGATGTCCGCGACGTCGGCGAGCGTGCGCAGGCCGGTCGTGCGCAGCGGTTCGAACGTCAACAGGCCGCCGGTGTCGGGGAGTCCGGGGCCGGAGAGCCACATGCGGGTCGGTTCGTGCGTGATGTAACGGTCCAGTTCTGCCTCGGTCAGCGTGATCGCCGCCGCACCGCTGCCGGTCGTGCTGGTCGTGCTCATCGCTGCCCCCGCGATCAAAGAGTTCAGGAAATGCAAGTGGGTCGGAGTGGTGTGCCGTAGGTCGTCCTGAGCAGGGCATGGTCCCCCGTCCGGGCTTCCCCTCCGAAACGGCCGTCCCCACTGCCCAGAACACTACGCCGCGCCACTGACAACGCTCCGTGGAGAAAAGACGTCAGACGATCCTCGCCCGTTCCGTCCCGGTGAGAATCGCCGCCACCGTCTGTTCCACGGTCATCTCCGAGGTGTCCAGCCACAGCCCCAACGCCTCGGTGCGCAGACGTAGTTCCGCGTCCAGGCCGGCGATCGTCCACGCGGGTCCGTAGCCGGTCTTGGGCCGCCCTGCCTCCCGCTCCGCCACCGCCTCGGGGCTGGGGGCGAGGACGACGACGTACAGCGGGCGGGTGCGGATCCGTTCGACGTACGAGGTCAGTTCGGGGCCCAGCAGCACGTCCTGGACGATCGCCGTGAAGCCGGCCGCCGCGTAGGCGTCCGCGGTCGCCGCCGACAGGTCGTAGCGGAGGTGGAGCTGGGCCGTCGCCTCCGCGGAGGCCGCGGGCGTGTACTCCGCCCGGCCGGAGACGATCATCCGGCGGAAGACGTCACCGCGCACGTGGGCCGCCCGCGGCAGCCTCTCGGCGAGCGCCTGGGCGAGGGTCGACTTGCCCGACGCCATGATCCCCGCGATCACGACGACCCCGGACAGGCTCACTGGCCCGTGACGACCGCCGCCTGCGGGCGGATCGGGAGGCGGTTGACCGGGCGGCCGGTCGCCGCGCGGACGGCGGAGGCGATGGCCGCGGGGGAGGTCACGACCGGTACCGCGCTGACCGACTTGGCGCCGAAGGGGGCGACCACGTCCCGTTCCTCGACGAGCTTGACGATCCGGATGTCCGGCGCGTCGAGGGCGGTCGGCAGCGCGTATCCGGTGAGGTCGGGGTGGCGGATCAGCCCGCGCGGGGTGCGCAGGTTCTCCGTGAGCGCGATACCGACGCCCTGGGTGACACCGGCCTCGATCCGTGCGTTGAGCTGCGCCGGGTTGAGGATCCGGCCCACGTCCTGGGCGACGGCCAGCTCCACGACCCGCACCGAGCCGAGTTCGATGTCGACGTCGACGACCGCGCGGATCGCGCAGAAGGCGAGGCCGACGAAGGCGTCGCCCTGGCCCTCCGCGTTCAGCGGCTCGGTCGGGTGCGGGCGGCACTGTGCGGTGGCCCACAGTTCCTTGCCGTCCATCGCCTCGGTGACGGTGGTCGACAGGACGCCGTCGTACGACGTGATCTTGCCGTCGGTGATCTGGAGCAGCTCGGTGGACATGCCGAACTTGTGGGCGAGGGGCTGCAGGAGCTGGGTGCGGACCATCTTGGCCGCGCGTTCGACGGCGCCGCCGGAGACCCAGGTGTGGCGGCCGCGGCAGCCGGGGCCGGCCGGCGGCTGGTCGGTGTCGACGGGGGCCACGTGGACCTCGTCGATGCCGAGCGTGTCCTGGACGATCTGGCGGGCCAGCGTGGTGAAGCCCTGGCCGGTCTCCACGGCCGCGCAGAGCACGGTCGCGATGCCGTCGTGGACCTTGACGGTGGCCGTCGAGACCTCGTCGGCGCCCTCGGCGCCGAGCATGTGGACCATGCCGAGGCCGTAGCCGACGCCCCGGCGCACCGCGCCCGGCTCGCCCGCGCCCTCGGGGCCGCCGGGCAGCAGCCACTCGTCCTCGGGGGTGTCCTTGGGGAGCGCGGGGAGAGGGAAGTCCCGTACCGCCTGGAGCAGCTCGGCGACGGGGGCCGGGCAGGTCACCGTCTGGCCGATGGGCAGGACGTCGCCGGTCGCGAGGGCGTTGCGCAGGCGGACCTCGGCGGGGTCGATGCCGAGCTTCTTCGCCAGCTTGTCCATCTGCGCCTCGTAGGCGGCGCACACCTGCATGGCGCCCTCGCCGCGGACGTGGCCGGAGGGCGGGTTGTTGGTGCGCACGGCCCAGCCCTCGATGAAGGCGTTCGGGACGACGTAAGGGCCGCAGGCGAAGGAGACGGCGGCGGCCAGGGACTCGGCGGAGGTGTCGGCGTAGGCGCCCGCGTCGAGCAGGATCTGGGCCTCGACCTTGACCAGCTTGCCGTCGGCGTCGGCGTGGTGCCGGTAGCGGAGCAGGGTGGGGTGGCGGTGGGCGTGGCCGAGGAAGGACTCCTCGCGCGTGGCGGTGAGTTTGACCGGGCAGCCGGTCTTCAGGGCGAGCAGGCCTAGCGGCAGCTGGAAGCCCTGGTCCTCGCGGTCGGCGGTGGCGCCCGGCACGCCGGTGACGACGATCTTCACCTGTTCGAGCGACAGGCCGTAGCAGGCGGCGGCCGTGTTGCGGTCGGTGTGCGGGTCGGTGGAGGCCAGGTACAGCTCGACCCCGCCGTCGGGGCGGGGCACGGCGAGTCCGGCCTCGGCGCCGATGGGGGCCGGGTCGGCGCGGCCGATGCGGTACTGGCCCTCGACGACGATCTCGCCGGCCGCGTCCGGGTCGCCGTGGCGTAGCGGGATGTGCCGGATCAGGTTGCCGTCGGGGTGCAGCGGCTCGGCCTCGAAGGACTGCTCGGGGTCGATGACCGGGTCGAGCACCTCGTACTCGACGATGACGGCGGCGGCGGCCATCCGGGCGGTGTCGGGGTGGTCGGCGGCGACGGCGGCGATGGGCTCGCCGTGGTGCCGTACGACTTCGGAGGCGAACACCGGGCGGTCCGGTGTGCCCCGGCCGTGGCGGGGGGTGCCGGGCACGTCCTCGTGGGTGATGACGGCCCGTACGCCGGGCATCTCGCGCGCGTGGCTGGTGTCGATCGACACGATGCGCGCGTGCGGGTGCGGGGAGCGCAGCACGGCCGCCCACAGCAGGCCCTCGGCCCACAGGTCGGCGGCGTACGGGAAGGTGCCCTCGGTCTTCGCGCGCGCGTCGGCGGGCGGCAGCGACACGCCGAGGCCGTGCGGCAGCGGCTCGGGGACGGGGTCGGCGCTCTCCGCGGCGGTGGTCGTGGTGACGGTCTCGTTGGTCACGCCTGGCCTCCGTCCGAGCCGTAGGGCTGGTCGCCGTAGCTCTGACTCTGGTCGCCGAACGTCTGGTCACCGCCGTACGTCTGGTCGTACGACTGCTCGCGCCGGGCGTCGTACGACGACTGCTCGCGCTGGGCGGGGGACGCGAAGGTGCCGGGGGAGTCGAACGCCGACGCGTTGACGCCGCCGGCTCCCGGTCCCGCCTGATGCGGAATACGGGCCTCGTCGCCGTCCGTCTCAGCGTCGGCGGCGGCGTGTGCCTCGCGTTCGGCGACGACCTCCTGGACGGCGTCCAGGACGCCCTGGTAACCCGAGCAGCGGCAGAGGTTGCCGCACAGGGCCTGGCGGGTCTCCATCTCGGTGGGGGCCGGGTTGCCTTCCAGCAGGTCGTGGACGGTCATGGCCATGCCCGGGACGCAGAAGCCGCACTGGACCGCTCCGCGGAGGGCGAGCGCGCGTTGCACGTCGGAGGGCCGGCCGTCCTGGGCGAGGCCCTCGACCGTGCGGACCTCGCTGCCGGCGGCGGTGACCGCGGGGACCAGGCAGGAGGCGACCAGGCGGCCGTCGACCTGGACGTTGCAGGCGCCGCATTCGCCCTGGGAGCAGCCGTCCTTGGCGCCGGCCAGGCCCAGGCGTTCGCGGAGGACGTAGAGGAGGGACTCGCCGATCCAGGCGTCGGTGACGGGGCGGTCGGTGGCGTTGACGCGGAGGACGTAGGAGGCGAGGGGATGGTCGTCGACCGTCTCGGCTTCGCCTTCGGCGTGTTCGTCGCCGTCCGCGGCACCCGTGCGGCCTTCGTCGTCGGGTGCGGGTGGCGCCTGCGGGGCCGCCTCGGCTTCGGCCGGGCGGGCGGGGGCATCGGCCGCGTCTCCGGCCGAGGTCTGTTCACCGGTGCCCCGCGCGGGGTGGGGCGACTCGCCGACCGCGCGGCGTGCGGCGGTGTCAAGTGACTCGCCGACCGCCCGGAGTTCGCCGGTATCGACCTGTTCGCCCGGTTCGTTCGCCGCGACCGCGCCGGGCGCAGGCGCCGCACCGGCGGCCTCAAGGGGGGAACCCGGGGCCAGAGTGCCACCGCGGCCCGCCGAGGCGCCTGGGGGCGCCCCAGGGGCCTCCGTGGAGTGCTCCCAGGCCTGGACCTCGGTGGCCCAGGGTGCGGCCGCGCCGCCCGGCAGGGTCGCCGGCGGCGTGCCGCCCCACTGCTCCATGAGCGCGGATGTGGTGAACTCGCCCGATTCGTCCGGAACATCACCGCTCGCGACCGGGATGGACCACTGCCCGGTCACATCGTGACCGGGCGCGGGCGGCGGCTCCTCGTACGTCCACTGCTGGGTCGCCGCCGGGTGGTACGTGAACCGGTCGTCGGCGGGCCGCTCCTGGGGGACCGCGTTCGGGTCGGGCCACTGGGCGCCGTCGGCGGGCGTGCCCCAGGTCTCGGTGCCGGGGGCGACCGCTATCTGCGGCGGCACGTAGCCGTGCCCGGGCGCGGCCAGGGGGCTGTCACGGGCCAGCAGGGCCTCGATGCCGCCCTCGGGGAGTTTCACGAAGGCGGTCGCGCCGTCGTCGTAGTCGCCCTGGGGCAGCGGGTCCCAGCGGCCGCCACCCGAGGGCGCGCCCTCTTCGTGCTGTTCGTCGGTCATGACAGCGCCCTCCCCAGTGCTCGTCGGGCCAGCGCGGCGACGGTGCGCCGCAGGTGCAGTACGGCAGGCGGAAGCGGGGGCACCGAGCCGTCCGGCTCGGGTGCCGGGTCGGGGATGCAGGCGGCCGCGACGTACTCGCCGAAGGCGTGCAGCGCCTCCGGGACGAGGGCGCGGTCGTTGTCCCAGTCGATCAGCCGGGCCACCCACTGCTCGGCCTCCAGCGGCCGCAGCGGCATAGGCGCTATGGCTCCGACGGCGCATCTGACCCCGCGCCGGGCCGGGTCGAGGACGAGCGCCACGGAGGCCACCGAGCGGCCGGGTCCGGTGCGGCCCGTGGCCTTCAGGAAGACCTGCGGGGCGTGCAGCAGCGGCACGCGTACGAAGCCGATCAGCTCGCCGCCGCGGAGCATCTCCACGCCGGCCAGCAGGTGCGACACCGGGATCTCCCGGCGGGATCCGCCCGGGCCCGCGATGATCAGCGTCGCCTCCAGGGCGGCGAGCACCGGCAGCGCGTCGCCGGTGGGCGCGGCCGTGGCGATGTTGCCGCCCAGGGTGCCCGCGTTGCGGATGTGCGGCGGACCGGCGGCCCGCGCGGCGGCGGCGAGCGCCGGGATCAGGGCCGCGAAGTCGGGGCGGCCCATACGGGCGTGCGTGAGTCCGGCGCCGAGCAGTGCGTTGCCGTCCTGGTACTGCCAGCCGCGGATCTCGCTGATCCGGCCGAGGCCGACCAGGGCGGCGGGCCGGAGCTGCCCGGAGTTGACGGCGGCCATCAGGTCGGTGCCGCCCGCCACGGGGACCGCGGTGGGCATGGCGGTGAGGGCCGCCACGGCTTCGTTCAGCGTCGTGGGCAGCGTGACGGCCTGCGCCGCCTGCGGTGCGTGCGTGGTCAAAACCGGCTGCCCCTTCCCGCTGCCCCCACCTGGTCCCACCTGTGTGGCCGTACGGTACGTGCTCACAGGGCGGACGTGGCAACTCTGGCACATCTTCGCAAGCCTCGAACGCACGGGTCCGCTAGGAGGCATTCACCCACCTCACCGGCGACTTGATCCGTTTTCGTACGCCATCACCAGTGCGTACCGATTGACACTCTTCGGTGATCCTTGGGGTCTTTTTCCATTTCGCGTTCGGAGCGAGGAGAAGGGCGGAGAGGGGCTGGGAGGAGCCGCGAGAAGGGCAGCCGGGGAGGGGGCTAGCGGTTCGGGGGCGGACCGTCGAGCGGGCGGCCCGGCACCCCGGGGCGCCGCTGCCACGGCAGCGGTCCGGCCGGCGGGCGGTAGGCGACCCCCAGGGCGTCCAGCCGCCGGTAGTGCGCGGCCATACGGTGCTCGAACCCGGCGAAGTCCCGCTCCTCCGGGGCCGGCAGAGCGCTCCAGGCGACCTCGGCGAAGGCGGCCAGCCTGGGGAAGACCTGGTAGTCCACGCGCGCGTGGTCCTCCATCACCTCGGTCCAGACGTTGGCCTGGGTGCCCAGCACCTGACCCGCCTCGGACGCGTCGAGCTCCGGTGGAACGGGCTCGAACCGGTACACGTCCTCCAGGGTGCGGACGTATCCGATCGGCACGGGCTCGTCGGCGCCGTCGGCCTGCCGGTGGTCCAGGTACACATGCTGCTCGGGGCACATGACGACGTCGTGGCCGGCCCGCGCGGCCGCGATCCCGCCGCCGTAACCGCGCCACGACGACACGGCCGCGCCCTCGGCGAGCCCGCCCTCCAGGATCTCGTCCCAGCCGATCAGTCTGCGCCCGCGCGCGGAAAGCCACTTGGCGAAGTGACGGATGAACCACGACTGCAACTCGTCCTCGTCGGCGAGCCCGAGTTCCTTCATCCGCGCCTGCGCGGCCGGCGAGGCCCGCCACTGGTCCTTGGGGCATTCGTCGCCGCCGACGTGAATGAACTCCGAAGGGAACAGTGCGAGCACTTCCTCGAACACCCCCTCGTAGAAGCGCAGGGTGTTGTCAGTGGGGGCGAGTACGTTCGGAGAGATCCCCCAGGTGTCCCAGACCGAGAGGGCGGAGGTGTCCATGACGTCGGTGTTGCCGAGTTCCGGATACGCGGCGATGGCGGCCTGCGAGTGGCCGGGCACGTCGATTTCGGGGACGACCGTGATATGCCGCGCGGCCGCGTAGGCGACGATCTCCCGGATGTCGTCCTGGGTGTAGTAGCCGCCGCGCGGCTTCTCCTCCCACAGCGGTGAGGCCCGGTGGCCGAATTTCGTGCGGGCCCGCCAGGAGCCGACCTCGGTGAGCCGGGGGTGGCGCTCGATCTGGATGCGCCAGCCCTGGTCGTCCGTCAGATGGAAGTGGAAGACGTTGAGTTTGTGCGCCGCCATGAGATCCAGGTAGCGCAGGACGCCTTCCTTCGGCATGAAGTGCCGGGCGACGTCGAGCATGAGGCCGCGCCAGCGGAATCGGGGGGCGTCCTCGATGATCTGGTGCGGGATTCCGTACCGGATCCCGGGGCGCACGGGCGCACGGCGGAAGGCCTCCGGCCCCAGCAGTTGGCGCAGGGTCTGGGCGCCCCAGAAGACCCCGGCCGGACCGCCGCCGCGGATCTCGACCCCCCAAGTCGCGATCACGCTCAGCCGGTACGCCTCGGGCTCCAGCGAGTCGTCCAGGCACAGTCGTACGCAGTCGCGGGCGTCCTCGGTGCCGGGCCGCAGCGGCAGCCCGAGGGCCGCGCCGAGAGTCGAGCGCAGCCAGCGTTCGGTCCCCTCGGTACCCGGGGCGGCCCACAGGGTGGTGTCCTCGTCGAACAGGACGCCGCATCGCATCGGCCCCTCGATCGCGCGCGGCGCCGGAATCAGATCCACTTCGGAAGTCATGTCAGTCCTTGACCGCTCCGGCCAGTCCGGAGACCAGCCGTCGCTGTACGAGTACGAAGAACACCAGCACCGGAACCGTCATCACCGTGGACGCCGCCATGACCCCGCCCCAGTCCGGGTCGTCCGGCTTGAAGAACACCAGCAGCGCCATCGGCAGCGTGGACTGCGAAGTGTCGCTGATGATGAAGGACTTGGCGAAGAGGAAGTCGTTCCAGGCGGAGATGAAGGAAAACACGCTCGTGGCCACCAGACCCGGCAGCACGAGCGGGAAAAGGATCTGCCAGAGAAAGCGCGACCGGCTGGCCCCGTCGATGTACGCGGCCTCCTCCAGCGCCTCCGGCACCCCTTTCACGAACCCCCGCAGCATCCAGATCGCGAAGGGCAGCGAGAAGGCGATGTGGGGCAGGATCAGCGAGCCCAGCGTGTTCAGCAGACCGAAGTCCCGCATCTGGAAGAACAAGGGGATGGTGAGGGCCTCCACGGGCACCATCTGGGCCACCAGAAACATGATCAGCAGGGTGGTCCGGAAGCGGAACCGGAATCGTGTCACGGCGGTCGCGGCGAGAAAGGCGATCAGCGCCGAGACGATGACCACACTGCCCGCGACGACAAGGCTGTTGACGAAGTAGCGGCCGAATTCCTGCTGCCCGAAGACCCTCCGGAAGGAGTCCAGAGAGGGCGCGAGAGTCCATGGCCGGGGCCGGTCGGACTCGATCTCACCGGCCGGTTTGAAGGCGCCCAGCACCATCCAGTACAGCGGAAAGGCGACCACGACGGCGATCGCCAGCGCCGCCGCCTCGGCGGCCAGCCGCCCCGGCCGCCGGACCAGCCCGCGCACAAGATTCACGACGGTCACAGCTCCTCCCCCTGCCGGCGCAGCAGCCGCAGGTAGCCGAGGGTCACGGCGAGCAGGATCAGCAGCGTGACGACACCGATGGCGGCGCCGAGCCCGTACTGCGAGGACGCGAAGGCCTGCTGATAGGCGTAGACGTTGAGCACCAGGTTCTGCCCGGCGATCCCGCCCCCGCCGGTCATCACGTAGATCTGCGTGAAGATCTTGAAGTCCCAGATCACCGACTGGATGGTGACGACCGTCAGGATCGGCCGGAGCATCGGCGCCAGCACCGACCGCCAGATCCGCCACTGCGAGGCACCGTCCAGCGCGGCGGCCTCCAGCACCTCGGACGGTACGGCACGGATCCCGGCGTACACGGTGACCATCACGAACGGGAAGGAGCACCAGACCACTTCGAGCAGGACGAGGAAAAAGGCGCTGTACCGCCCGTACGTCCAGGAGTGGTCACCGAGCCCGAGGACACGGTCGACGGGCCCGAAGTCCGGGTCGAAGAGGAACAGCCAGACGGTCGACCCGGTGACCGCCGGGGTCGCCCAGGCCCCGAGCGCGGCCAGCATCAACGCCAGCCGGGGCACCGCCCGCACCCGCGTGAGCAACACGGCGAGCGCACACCCGACGGCGAGCGTCGACACGACACAGGCGGCGGCGAACAGAACGGTGGCCAGCAGGACCGACCAGAACTGGTCGTCGGAGAAGACGTCCGAGTAGTTGCCCAGTCCCACGAAGGCAGTCGGTTCCCCACCACTGACCTGGGCCTGTGTGTACCGGAAGACCGAGATCAGCCCGAGCTGATAGAGGGGGTAGACCAGCAGCCCGCCGAGGACGACGAGAGCGGGCGCGAGATACAACCAGGGGCTCCACCCAGCGCCCCCGAAGGGGCGCGGGGAACTGCGCGAACGACCCCCACGGACCCGCACTCGCGAACGCACCGCGACGCCCACCCCGTTCGGCGTCATCCGGCGGAGCCAAACGCCGCGTCCATCTTCTCCGCCGCCTCCCCCGAAGCCGCCGCCACACTCTTCTTGCCGCTGATGACCTCCTGGAACATCGTCGGCAGCACCAGCGAGGAGTCGATCCCCGACCACCCGGCAGAGGCCGGCACGAACTTCGTCCCCGCGGCCAGCGTCTGTACGAACGGCTTCACGAACGGCTCCTTGGCCGCCGCCTGGTCACGGACGTCCTTGAACGTCGGCAGAAAACCCATCGCGTCGAACATCGCCGCCTGCGTCTTCTTGGCGGTCAGCTCCTCCATCAGCTGGACGGCCAGCGTCCGGTGCGTCGTGCTCTTCAGCACCCCGATGTTGTTGCCGCCCGCGAAGGCCGGCGCTACGGATCCGGCCGTGGCCCCCGGCAGCGGCACCACCGCGTACTTGCCCTTGACGGTCCCCGCCTCCACGGCCGCATGGCTGAAGTCGCCGCCGATCGCCATGCCCGCCTTGCCGGCCGCGAACGCGGTGACCGTGTCGTTGCCGCCGAAGCCCGCGCACTTGGCGGCCGGACAGTTGTCGTCGCCGAAGAGTGACGTGTACTCCTTGATGCCCTTCTGGGCGGCCGCGCTGTCGATCGCCGAGGTGTACGACGTGCCCTTGGCCGTGGCGAGTTCGCCGCCGGCGGCCCAGATGAAGGGCATCGCGCCGTAGGTGTAGGCGCCGCCGACGACCAGGCCGTACAGGTCGGGCTTCGCCTTGCGGACGGCACGGGCCGTGGACGCCAGCTCGGCCAGGGTCGCCGGCGGCTTCAGGCCGAGTTCCCTGAAGACGTCCGTGCGGTAGTAGAGGGCGCGGACGCCGACGTAGAAGGGGGCGCCGTAGACCTTGCCGGCGACGGTGACCGACTGGCGGGCGGTCGGGTCGGTGTCCTTGGCCTCGGACCACGCCCCGAAGTCCCTGGTGACGTCGAGCAGTCCGCCGTCCCGTACGTAACCGGCGGTGTCGGTGTTGCCGTACTCCATCACGTCCGGAGCCGACTCCGGGTCGTTGAACGCGGCCTTGACCCGCTGCGCTCGGGTGTCGACCGGGATGTACTCCACGTCGACCTTGGTGCCGGAGTGCGCCTTCTCGAAGTCGGCGACGACCGAGTCGACGACCTTCTGCTTGGGGTCGTTGCCGACCTCCTGGAAGAGCCACACCCGCAGGGTGCCGCTCTTGTCGTCCTTGTCGGAGGCGGAGTTGGAGGAGGTCTGCGGGGCGCAGGCCGCCAGGAACAGGGCGGCGACGAGGAATGCGGGGGCGGGGAGCTTCATGGAGTGACCCTCCGGGGCGCGCTGAAGCGTAAGCGTTCAAGACACTGCTGGCACTGCACACACTGCACTCGTTGCAACATATGCAACGGTGGTTTCG
The DNA here is from genome assembly GCF_043201895.1 of Streptomyces sp. NPDC048254. Classification (NCBI taxonomy): domain Bacteria; kingdom Bacillati; phylum Actinomycetota; class Actinomycetes; order Kitasatosporales; family Streptomycetaceae; genus Streptomyces; species Streptomyces sp. NPDC048254. The sequence goes on along the minus strand of NZ_JBICZJ010000001.1, from coordinate 117,303 downwards.
CTCTGCACAACACCACGGAGGGTAGGGACAACATGAACATGCCGACAAGAGGTCTCGACCACTCTGTGACCGGCGGACGCACCCTGTGCAACGCACGGGTACGACAAAGGCCCCGGAGCACGCCAAAGCGCGCCCGGGGCCTCGGAAGATCCGGGGGTGTTACTTGTCCTTGCCGCCCTCGCCGTCGCCGCCGCTGCCCATGGACTCGTAGATCTCCTTGCACATGGGACACACGGGGTACTTCTTCGGGTCGCGGCCCGGCACCCACACCTTGCCGCACAGCGCAACGACGGGAGTGCCGTCGAGGGCGCTCGCCATGATCTTGTCCTTCTGGACGTAGTGGGCGAAGCGCTCGTGGTCGCCGTCGCCGTGGGACACCTGTGGCGTCGGCTCTACGAGGGTCCCCGTACCAGTCCCGCGCTCGGGCTCAAGAGTGCTCATAAGGCCCAAGGGTAATCAACCGCCGAGAACTATGGCTCCCAAGCTTGCACAACGGGCACCACTGGCTGCGGCACTGCGTTTGCGTCCAGCCTCGCCACGCTGACGCGGTGACGGGGCAGGGGCCGTTGACCGGGCCCCGCGTCGCCACAACTCCCACGCTCGGGCGCGGATGTTGCGGGAGCTGTTCCGGTCTGCGTGATCAACGAATCCGCAAGACCGGCACACGAACCGAGCCTGGGAGACCCGGTTCGCCCTGTCGATGCACCCGCACTCGGCGCAGGTGCGTGACGTGAACGCCGGATCGACGTACATCACCGGCACCCCTGCCCTGCGGGCCTTGTACGCGATGAACGCCCCCAGCTGGGCAAATGCCCAGCTGGAGTGGGTGGCCCGTTGGGGCTTTCTCAGCCGTACCCGCTCGCGGATGCCCGTCAGATCCTCCAGGGCAATCCCACGACCGGTGCGTTCAGCCTCTGCCACCACACGCTTCGCGATCTTGTGATTGATGTCCGTCGCCCGGCGCGCTTCCTTGCGGCGCCGTTTCTTCAAGCGGCGCTTGGTGGACGCGGTGTTCTTATGGTGAAGTTTGGCACGTAGTTTCCGCTCACGTACCCGGCTTCGGCTGAGTTCGCGTCCGGCCATGACCTCGCCGTCCGACGTCGTGGCGATGTTCACGATGCCCAGATCGACGCCGACGAAGTCCACCGGGTCGGCGTTCGGCTCGACGTCGGGAATCTCGCAGGTGGCGTACAGAAACCACATCCCGTCCCGCCGCACCAGATCCGACTCGCCCTTGCGATACAGGCTCAGGACCGCCAGTTGATCAGGCCCGGCAGTGATCGCCACGTCCTTCAGCCGACCGGCAACCGTCCAGATGGATACTCGCCGCTCCTCGATCTGCCAGGACAGCATCCGGTCGTCAAACGGTTGCGCACCCTCCGACCGAAAGACGATCGGCTTCCCCACTGCCTTTCGGTGCCGCTTCGAGCCCGGCTTCCCCAGGTTCCCGGCCTTCAGGCTCGCCCCGAGCACGGCGTAGGCATCACACGTCTTCTTGATCACATGCTGCGCCGCTTGTGAGCCAAGACCCCACCGCGTCCTCATCTCGCCATAGACGAGCTTGCGCAGCGGGAAGTTTCTTCTCGTGTCTTTCTCGAAGGCGATGCCGCTGGCCCAGGTCGCCGCTTCGTTGCACCGCCGCAGGGTCACGTCCAGCGCAGCCGCCTGCTCCGGCGTCGGCAGGAGTCTGATCTGCGTCACGAGCTTCACGTCTAGGACGCTATGCCGTGAGCAAGGGCGCCGATCCCGAACAGCCACACCGGCACTCGAAAGAGTGAGCTATCAGTTGAGCGAGGCGTCGTCCGGGTAGGTGGCCACCATCGCCAGCTCGTTGCGCTGGCGGCGGAGCACCTCGCGCCAGAGTCTCTCGGGTGACGGCGAGGAGACGTCGCCGGGCTCCGACTCGACGACGTACCAGGCGCCCTCGACCAGTTCGTCCTCCAGCTGGCCGGGGCCCCAGCCGGCGTAACCGGCGAAGATCCGCAGCGAGCCGAGGGCCGAGGCGAGCAACTCCGGCGGGGCCTCCAGGTCGACCAGGCCGATCGCGCCGTGCACCCGGCGCCAGCCGAGCGGGGCCCGGTCGCCGTTGCCGCCGCCCGGGATGACCGCGACGCCGAGCGCGGAGTCCAGCGACACCGGGCCGCCCTGGAAGACGACCCCGGGCTCGCCGGCGAGAGCGGCCCAGCCCTCCAGGATGTCCCGGACGTCCACCGGGGTGGGACGGTTGAGGACGACACCGAGGGAGCCCTCCTCGTCGTGGTCGAGAAGGAGCACCACCGCACGGTCGAAGTTCGGGTCCGCCAGGGCGGGCGTGGCCACGAGCAGCCGCCCTGTGAGCGAGGACACCTCGGTCATGCCTGACATGATCCCGCATCTTCCCCTCGCATGGGGAGCCAACTGGGGTGTGGGAGTGAATGCAGCTCAGGGAGGAAGGAAGCACTCCCGGCGCACGGTGACGGGCGGTGACCCCATGTGCCCGATTAGGAACCGTTCGTGTTGTGACACAGCTATGACGTAGCTGGGCGGTCCTTGGGCTTACGGCAGGGGGCCGATGGGCGATTACTCTGTCTTTCCGGCCCTGCCCCACTCCACGGAACGCGAGATTCATGACCGTCAACGACGATGTCCTGCTTGTCCACGGCGGCACCCCGCTGGAGGGCGAGATCCGTGTCCGCGGTGCGAAGAACCTCGTACCGAAGGCCATGGTCGCCGCCCTGCTGGGCAGTGCGCCGAGTCGGCTGCGCAACGTTCCGGACATCCGTGACGTGCGTGTCGTACGCGGCCTGCTCCAGCTGCACGGGGTGACGGTCCGTCCGGGTGAGGAGCCCGGGGAGCTGGTGCTGGATCCGACGTACGTGGAGAGCGCGAACGTCGCTGACATCGATGCCCACGCGGGTTCGAGCCGCATCCCGATCCTGTTCTGCGGCCCGCTGCTGCACCGCCTCGGGCACGCGTTCATCCCGGGCCTGGGCGGCTGTGACATCGGCGGCCGCCCGATCGACTTCCACTTCGACGTGCTGCGGCAGTTCGGCGCGACCATCGAGAAGCGCGCCGACGGCCAGTACCTGGAGGCGCCGAAGGGCCTGCGCGGCACCAAGATCCGGCTGCCGTACCCGTCCGTCGGCGCGACCGAGCAGGTGCTGCTGACGGCCGTACTCGCCGAGGGTGTCACGGAGTTGTCCAACGCGGCCGTCGAGCCGGAGATCGAGGACCTCATCTGCGTGCTGCAGAAGATGGGCGCGATCATCGCGATGGACACCGACCGGACCATCCGCATCACCGGCGTGGACGAACTCGGCGGCTACAACCACCGCGCCCTGTCGGACCGTCTGGAGGCCGCCTCCTGGGCGTCGGCGGCGCTGGCGACCGAGGGCAACATCTACGTCCGGGGCGCCCAGCAGCGCTCGATGATGACGTTCCTGAACACCTACCGCAAGGTGGGCGGTGCCTTCGAGATCGACGACGAGGGCATCCGCTTCTGGCACCCGGGCGGCCAGCTGAAGTCGATCGCCCTGGAGACGGACGTGCACCCCGGCTTCCAGACCGACTGGCAGCAGCCGCTGGTGGTCGCCCTGACCCAGGCGACGGGTCTGTCGATCGTGCACGAGACGGTGTACGAGTCCCGCCTCGGCTTCACCTCGGCGCTGAACCAGATGGGTGCGCACATCCAGCTCTACCGCGAGTGCCTGGGCGGCGCGGCCTGCCGCTTCGGGCAGCGCAACTTCCTGCACTCCGCGGTCGTCTCCGGGCCGACCAAGCTCCAGGGCGCCGACCTGGTCATCCCCGACCTGCGCGGCGGCTTCTCGTACCTGATCGCGGCCCTGGCGGCCCAGGGCACGTCCCGGGTCCACGGCATCGACCTCATCAACCGCGGCTACGAGAACTTCATGGAGAAGCTCGTGGAACTGGGCGCGAAGGTCGAACTGCCGGGCAAGGCGCTCGGCTGACCGCTATCTCCCGGCCCCGGCCCGGAGCAGCGCCCCTGGGCTGGGGGTCCGGGGGTAATCCCCCGGGCAGACACAGCATGGAGAAGCTCGTGGAACTGGGCGCGAAGGTCGAACTGCCGGGCAAGGCGCTGGGCTGACCGCTATCTCCCGGCCCCGGCCCGGAGCAGCGCCCCTGGGCTGGGGGTCCGGGGGTTATCCCCCGGGCAGACACAGCATGGAGAAGCTCGTGGAACTGGGCGCGAAGGTCGAACTGCCGGGCAAGGCGCTCGGCTGACGCCCGCACAGCTGGTACGACGATGGGGCGGCCCCTGGTGGAGGGGCCGCCCCATCGTCGTGTTACACGCCGTACGCCGTCCCGTGGCCTACGGAAGGCAAGGTCACTTGCCCTTCGCGGATTCCTTCAGCTTCGAGCCCGCGGAGACCTTCACGCTGAAGCCGGCGGGGATGTTGATCGGCTCGCCGGTCTGCGGGTTGCGCGCGGTGCGAGCGGCACGGTGGGTCCGCTCGAAGGTCAGGAAGCCGGGGATGGTGACCTTCTCGTCGCCCTTGGAGACGATGTCACCGACGACGTCGGCGAACGCGGCCAGCACGGCGTCGGCGTCCTTGCGAGTCACCTCGGCACGGTCGGCCAGCGCGGCCACCAGCTCACTGCGGTTCATGTTGTTACTCCCGTGTTCTTCTTGCCATTGAGGCGTGCCACGCGGCGGAGCCGCATGTTGGGCCGGGACGCATCCTGCCCCCACCTGCGGCGGGAACGCCAATCCGTTGCCGCCCATACCCTACGGGGGGGCCGAAGGGGGGGTTTCACGACGCGCCGATTGGATGGCGTGGCAAGTTTCACAGACGTTTACTGGGGGCTGCTGCCCCCAGACCCCTGCATCATGCGGGCGCGTCGCGTCGTTTCGGGTGCCGGCCCGGTGGGGGTTGCTCGCGCCCCTTACGGGGCGCTCCTGGCGAGGGCGTTCTCAGGCGCCCTTCGCGGCCTCCCGCACCGCGCCCGCCACCGCTCCCGCGACCTTCTCGTTGAAGACGCTCGGGATGATGTAGTTCGGGTTCAGCTCGTCCTGGGTGACCACGTCGGCCAGCGCCTTCGCGGCCGCGAGCATCATGTCCGTGTTCACCGTGCGGGACTGGGCGTCCAGGAGGCCGCGGAAGACGCCCGGGAAGACCAGCACGTTGTTGATCTGGTTGGGGAAGTCGGAGCGGCCGGTGGCCACCACGGCGGCCGTCTGGCGGGCGATCGCCGGGTCCACCTCGGGGTCCGGGTTCGCGAGTGCGAACACGATCGCGTCGTCGGCCATGGCGGCCACGTCGTCGCCGTCGAGGACGTTCGGGGCCGAGACGCCGATGAAGACGTCCGCGCCCCGCACGGCCTCCTTCAGCGTGCCGGTGAGGCCCTCGTGGTTGGTGTTGTCGGCGATCCAGCGCAGCGGCGAATCGGCCGGGGCCTCCACCAGGTCCTCGCGGGCGGAGTGCACGACACCGCGGATGTCGGCGACGACGGCGTTCTTCAGGCCGGCCGCGATCAGCAGCTTGAGGATGGCCGTACCGGCCGCGCCGGCGCCGGACATGACGACCCGGATGTTCTCAATCGCCTTGCCGGTGCAGCGAAGTGCGTTGGTCAGGGCGGCGAGGACGACGATCGCGGTGCCGTGCTGGTCGTCGTGGAAGACGGGGATGTCGAGGGCCTCACGCAGGCGCGCCTCGATCTCGAAGCAGCGCGGGGCGGAGATGTCCTCCAGGTTGATGCCGGCGAACCCGGGGGCGATCGCCTTGACGATCTCGACGATCGCGTCGGTGTCCTGGGTGTCCAGGCACAGCGGCCAGGCGTCGATGCCGGCGAACCGCTTGAAGAGGGCCGCCTTGCCCTCCATGACGGGCAGCGCGGCCATCGGGCCGATGTTGCCGAGGCCCAGGACCGCGGAGCCGTCCGTCACGACCGCAACGGAGTTGCGCTTGATGGTGAGGCGGCGCGCGTCCTCGGGGTTCTCCGCGATCGCCATGCACACGCGGGCCACGCCCGGGGTGTAGATCATGGAGAGGTCGTCACGGTTGCGGATGGGGTGCTTGGACTGCATCTCGATCTTGCCGCCGAGGTGCATGAGGAACGTACGGTCCGAGACCTTGCCGAGGGTGACGCCCTCGATCTCGCGGAGCTGCCCGACGATCTGGTCGGCGTGGGCGGTCGAGCTGGCCGCGATGGTGACGTCGATGCGGAGCTTCTCGTGACCCGACGCGGTGACGTCGAGGCCGGTCACCGAGCCTCCGGAGGACTCCACGGCGGTGGTGAGCTGCGAGACGGCGGTTCCGCTCGCGGGCACCTCCAGCCGGATGGTCATCGAGTAGGAGACGCTGGGCGCCGTTGCCATGGCCGACTTCCTTCGTTTCACCGTGTAGCGATTTCTGCCGTCCGATCGTCGCACCTACCGCCGGGTAGGCGTTAGCGGGGCCTGGTTTCGTGCCTATTGTTCGCGCGAAAAAGAGGCCCACATCACACTGTGATGTGGGCCTCTTCGACGTTCATGACACCGACCCGCCATGCTCGCCTCGCGGCAAGTGGTCGCTCGTAGCGACGAAGGTTGGGCCCGGGGGCTTGGATCGAGCCGGTGTCACGACAAGGCTAACAAACGGATCCCGTAAGGCCATTCCCGTCCGGGGACTTCACAGGAAACCTCCAGCCGAACGGCCCCGCGCTCACTCCCTGAGGAGGTCCGGCACCCCGGCCGCGTCCGGCTCGTCCCGCTCCGCGGAGACCACCGTCAGCTGCTGGGTCGCCCGGGTGAGGGCCACGTACAGCACGCGTAGCCCGGCCGGGGACTCGTCGGCGATCTCGGCGGGCGACACGACGACCGTCGCGTCGTACTCCAGGCCCTTGGCCTCCAGGCTGCCCAGGGCCACCACCCGGTCGCCGAGCCCGGCGAGCCAGCGGGCGGCCTCGGCGCGCCGGTCCATGGCGACGACCACGCCGACCGTGCCGTCGACCTGGTCGAGAAGCCGCTCGGCCGCCGCCCGCACGGTCTTCTCCAGCGAGTCGCGGACAACCGTGAAGCTGGGCTCGACGCCGGTGGAGCGGACCGCCGACGGGGACTTGGAGCCGGGCATGGCGAGGGCCAGCACCCGGGCCGCGAGTTCGGCGATCTCCGCCGGGTTGCGGTAGTTCACGGTGAGCTCGAAGCGGCGGCGCGGGCGGCTGCCGAGGGCCTCGTCCCGCGCCTCGGCCGCCTCGTCCGGGTCGGACCAGGAGGACTGGGCGGGGTCGCCGACCACCGTCCAGGTGGCGTGCCGGCCGCGGCGGCCGACCATCCGCCACTGCATGGGGGTGAGGTCCTGCGCCTCGTCGACGATGACGTGGGCGTACTCGACGCGCTCCTGGGCGAGCCGTTCGGCGCGCTCGCGCTGGGACTCCTCGCGCGTCGGCATCAGCTCCTCCAGGCCGGTGAGCTGGTCCAGCGGGTCCAGTTCGCGCTTCTTCCGGGGGCGGACCGGGGCGCCGAGGATGGCCTGGAGTTCGTCGAGCATGGCGATGTCGTGCACGGTGTGGCCGTCCCGGCGCAGGGAGCGGGCGACCCTGCGGATCTCGCCGGGGTTGAGGATGCGGCGGGCCCAGCGGCCGAGGCGGCGCTCGTCGGCCATCGCGGTGAGGACGGACCGCGGGGTCAGCTCGGGCCACCAGGCGTCGAGGAACTCGATGAAGGAGTCCTCCGTGACGATGTCCTCGTCGAAGGAGGAGCGCAGTTCGGCGGCCAGCTCCGGGTCGCTGTGCCGGCCGGCCGCGCCGGAGCGGGTCCACAGGGCGTCCAGGAGGAGCTTGCGGGCACGCGGCCGCAGCAGGTTGACGGGGGCCGTGCCGCTGAGCGCGTTGTGTCTGACGCGGTCGAGTTCCTCGGCCTCCAGCTCCAGGCGACGGCCGAAGGCGACGACTCTGAGCCGGGTCGGTGAATCGTTCAGCTCCAGGGCTCCGCGGGCGGCCTTGCGCAGCACCCGGAGCATCCGGGAGGAGCCCTTGGCGCGGGCGGTGGCCGGCGTGTCGTACAGGGTCGCCTCGGCGCCGTCGACGAGGGAGCCGATGGCGCGGATGGCGACCTGGCCCTCCTCGCCGAGGGACGGGAGGACCCCTTCGGTGTAGGCGACCAGCAGCGGGGTCGGGGAGACGATCAGGATGCCGCCCGCGTACCGGCGCCGGTCCTGGTAGAGCAGGTAGGCGGCGCGGTGCAGCGCCACGGCCGTCTTGCCCGTTCCCGGGCCGCCCTCGACGTAGGTGACGGAGGCGGCGGGGGCGCGGATGACCAGGTCCTGCTCGGCCTGGATGGAGGCGACGATGTCCCGCATGGAGTGGGTGCGGGCCTGGCCGAGGGCGGCCATCAGGGCGCCGTCGCCGATGACGGGCAGGGTGCCGCCGTCGAGGAAGGCGGTCAGCTCCGGGCGCATCAGGTCGTCCTCGACCCCGAGGACCCGGCGGCCCTTGGAGCGGATCACCCGGCGTCGTACGACACGCCCGGGATCCACCGGAGTGGACCTGTAGAACGGCGCGGCGGCCGGGGCCCGCCAGTCGATGACCAGCGGGGAGTAGTCCTGGTCGAGGACGCCGATCCGGCCGATGTGCAGGGTCTCGGCGATGTCGGCGGTGTTGTCCGCGCGGACCGCGCCCTCGGCGGGCTCCACGGCGGTGTAGGCGCCGTCCGGGCCCTTCTTGCCGTCCTTGCCGAGGAGCAGGTCGATCCGGCCGAAGAGGAAGTCCTCGAACTCGTTGTTGAGCCGGTTGAGGTGGACCCCCGCCCGGAACACCTGCGCGTCCCGCTCGGCGAGGGCACCGGGGGTGCCCACCTGGCCGCGCTTGGCCGCGTCGGTCATGAGGAATTCCGCCTCGTGGATCTTCTCCTCGAGGCGCTGGTACACCCGGTCGAGGTGTTCCTGTTCGACGCTGATCTCACGGTCCCGAACGGAGTCCTGACTGGAGTCCTGTTCCGAGCCGTGAGGGCCGACCGCGGATTGTTGAGCCTGAGCGGCCACCGGGCCCCCTTCTGACGTGCTGGGCAGCCGTCAACCGTACGCGAAGGGGGCCCGCTGAAGCTACGCGCTGACCGAGACCAGCTTCTTGCCGTCGAACGTCATGACTTCGAAGTGGTCGATCTGGTTGGGGGTGAAGGCCGCGCCGCCGTGTACGTAGAGAGGCTCCTTGGCCTTCTCCGACTTGGCGTCCGTGATGCCGTATCCCCAGGTCGGGACGGACCAGGAGGTCACCGTCTCGCGCTCGCCGTTCTTGCCGACGGCGATCAGTGAGCACTTCTTCGGGCCGGTGACGTTCTTGAGCTGGAGGACCGCGTGGGTGCCCCAGTCCTTCTTCTCGACGGCGACGGTCGCGGAGACGTGGGTCGTCGGGTCCGTCGCCGACTTCTTGTCGGACATCGTCTGGAAGGCCGTCTGAGCCGGCCCCATGGCCATGTCCGTGCCGCCGCCGCTGTCCGAGCCGGTCAGCGCCACGCCGGCCGCGGTGCCGCCGGCGATCAGCACGACCGAGGCCGCCAGTCCGAAGAGGCTGCGCCGGGTGCGGACCTTCCGCTTGTCGGCTACCTCCACGACCAGCTTCTCGACCATCCGGGGGCTGGGTTTGGCGGACAGCGACTCGCCGATGGACGGCGTGGATCCGGAACCCGGCAGATCGGCCAGGGCCGCTAGCATGGGCTCCATTCCGGCCAGCTCGTCGAGCTGCTGGGCGCACCATTCGCACCCGGCCAGATGGGCCTCGAAAGCGGTTGCCTCGGCGTCGTCGAGAATCCCCAGCGCATACGCGCCGACGGTCTCGTGCTCATTGGGAACCGGAGATTCCTGCATAGCACCAGACATACCCGAACCACCTGTGCCGAACCCGCCGTGTCCCCCGTACACACTCATCACGCCGTCACCCCCCGCTCCTCCAGTGCCAGCTTCATGGACCGCAGGGCATAGAACACCCGTGAGCGCACGGTGCCGCTGGGTATACCCAGCGTTTCGGCCGCCTCGTTGACGGTACGCCCCTTGAAGTACGTCTCGACGAGCACCTCCCGGTGGGCCGGGGTCAGGTCGTCGAGCGCGTCAGACAGCGTCATCAGCCACAGCGCCTTGTCGATCTCGTCCTCCGCGGGGATGACCTCCAGCGGCGACGGATCGACCTCCTGCGGCCGGGCCTGCCGGCTGCGGTGACCGTCGATGACGATGCGGCGAGCGACCGTCACCAGCCAGGGGCGTACCGATCCGGTCGCTCGATTGAGCTGGCCGGCGTTCTTCCAGGCACGGATGAGTGTCTCTTGCACGACGTCCTCGGCGCGTTGCCGATCACCGGCGACCAGCCGAAGGACATACGCAAGGAGAGGTCCGGCGTGCTCTCGGTAGAGAGCACGCATCAGCTCCTCATCGGGCTCCGAGGGCTGGGACATGCGATGTCGGGCCCTCGATCCACGTTCATTGGCCACGGCCGCATCCTTGCGCACGCCCACCTCCGGTGTCCGGGGGTTCCCCCAGTCGGTCGCTCCCCCACCGGTACGGAAGTGGCCCGCGGTGTGTTCAACAAGACCTCACATTTTTCTGCGGGGTGACATGACGAGCGGGACATGACCGCACATTCCCACCGCGTGATCTTTACATTTCCGACACATCGCCGAACGCCCGAGCGATGCCCTGGGGTTGCCGCCGACAAACTGAATGTTGTCGAAATCACTTCCGAGGAGCTTCGATGAAGATCCGACAGATACCGTAAAAGGGGCGGGGGTTGAGGAGAGCGGTTCGGGCGAGGGCCGGTCGGTGGTCAGGCTTGGGCGAGTGCCGCGCGGCGGCGGTGGCGGGCCACCCGCTCGCGGTTGCCGCAGATCTCGCTGGAGCACCAGCGGCGTCTGCGCCCGCGGGAGGTGTCCAGGTAGACGATGGGGCAGTTGTCGCCCTCGCACTCCCGGACGGCCGCCCGCGCCACGGGGTCGGTGAGCAGCTCCACGGTGTCCCGGGCGACGGCCGCGAGCAGCGCGGCGCACTCCGGCGGACCGGCCAGCTCCCGGACCAGGAACCCGTCCGCGCCGGGTACGGCACGCGGGGCCGGGGGTGCGGCGGCTCGCGCGAGGTCGTTGACGCCGGCGAGTGCGAGGTCGTACGACCGGGGGCGGGGGTTGTTCCGGACGCCGTTATGGCCGCTTTTGCGGCTACCGTCCCGTTCGCGCACCAATTGCTCCACATATTCCCGTAGTTCACGGAATGCGACGAGCCAGCCGGTGTCGGCGTGCGTCAGCGGGGTGCCCGGCGGGACGAGTCCGGAACCGGTGATCCAGGCCCGCAACGGTTCGAGCGCGTCGAGCCGTTCGCCGGGATGCGTGGTCGCCAGCAGATCCAGACAGATCCGCCCCGCGTCGAAGCGCAGTTCGTACGGGGCCGTCGCCGTACCCAGTGCCATGTGCCTGTCACCGCCTAGGACAGGGAACCGTGTCCACTCACAGTGCCCGGCCCGGCGGGCGGCCGGAACCCCTCGCACCCGTGTTCCGCGAGGTTCCCGTCCGACCCGCACCCGGCGGGGACGCCGGTGCGTGCGGCGCGGGCCGTCCCCGTTCGGTCCGGATACCCCGGCAGGCCTCGCCGCGGCGCCCCGCGGCCGTAACCCTTTGTCCTGCGAACGCACGGCGAGCCGCCCCAGGGGGACCACGGGGGACGGCGGTTCAGAGAGGACACGTTCATGAGCATGCGCATCCGGGTCGTCGCGATGGCGACGGCCGTACTGCTGGGCGCCGGCGGCCTGGCCCTGGCACCCGCGGCGAGTGCCGCCGCGCCGTACCACGGCATCGACGGCGGCGGCGCGGTCACCGACGACTGGCAGGACGAGGAGAACCTCGGCGTCGACGACTACGCCACGAGCAACGCCACCGCCCTGTGGGAGACCGTCCTGTGGGCGGACGGCGCCCAGTGGCAGGACGACGACGGCGACTGGCACCCCTTCACCAGGAACCAGATCGACGGCTCGTTCGGCCCCGAGACCGAGTCGGCCACCCAGTGGTGGCAGGAGCACTTCGGTCTTTCGGACAACGACGGCGTCGTCACCGACCAGACGTGGACCTTCGCCCAGCAGCGGCTCACCGGCCCGACCTCGCTCCAGACCGTCACGTACCACGGCACCGCGCACAACACCCCGCTCAAGCGGATCAGCGGCAAGTACCGGGTGCGGATCAAGGGCACCGGCTCCTACAAGATCGCGTACTACGACAAGCTCGGCTGAGCACCCCGCGGGGCAGCGCCCACAGCAGCCCCGCGGTCAGCAGCACGATGACACCGAACGCGGCGAGGGCGGCAGTCCGCCACCGCCGCGTTCGCGGTTCCGGTACCGGGAGCGGCTCCGCCGCGGGCAGCGGTTCCGGTATGGGCACCGGTTCCTCCGGTGGCTCCGACGCCCCCTGCGGCCACGCCTGTTCGGCCAGCTCCCACAGTGCCAGCAGCCGCGTCTGGTCCCCGCCGCCCAGCCGGCACAGCACCTGGGCCGCACTCCTCGGCGGCAGTCTGTCCCCGCTGAGATAGCGCTGCCACGACGACTTGCTGTACGCGGTACGCCGGGCCAGTTCGGCCAGGCTGAGCCCGGTACGGCCCTTCAGGACCCGCAGTTGCTCGACCAGCTGCCGGGCCTCACCCGGCAGTGTGGCCGGCAACGGCTGCCAGCGTGTCATGTCCCGTTCCCCCCGTGTGCCTCGGTCCGGCGTCAGCGTGCCGCCCGCCCGGGGGGATCCGGCAGAGCGCACGCCCGCGGACCGGGGCACACGCGGTCCCGCGTGCGCGTCCGCGCGGGACGCCCCGGCGCGGACGGGGAGGGACGGACCCGAGTGACGGCCCGAGTGGCGGCCCGGGAGCCGCCGGTTACGGCCGGTTGCCGGGAGACGGTCCCCAGAACGTCGTACGACGGTCAGCCGGACCGCTCATCCCCCGTGGCGAAGAACCGCCGTACGTACTCCCCCGAAGGCAGCGCGCTCTCCCGCATGAGGGAGAAGACCTCGGCCCCTTCGCCCGGCACGTCGTCCATCCGGAACGCCTCGGCGAAATCGACGTGGTCGACGTCGTCCAGCGCGTCGCAGTACGCACGTGCCTCGGTCTCCGCACGGTCGATCGCCTCGTCCGGTACCACTCCGTGGCCGCCATGACCGGAGTCTCACACGTCGGCGTACTTGGCGTCCGCAGCCGGGTCCAGGGCCAGCCGGTAGCCACGCTTGACCACCGTCTGGATCAGCTTCGGCGCGCCCAGGGCCGTACGCAGCCGGGCCATCGCCGTCTCCACCGCGTGTTCGTCGCGGCCCGCGCCCGGCAGGGCCCGGAGGAGTTCGGCGCGGGCGACCACCCAGCCCGGCCGCCGTGCGAGCGCCCGCAGCAGGGACATCCCGGCCGGCGGTACCGGCCGCAGCGCGCCGTCGACGAGGACCGCATGCCCGCGGATCTCCACCCGGTGGCCGGCGACGGGCAACGCCCGTGCGCGCGAGGGGAGTTCCTGACAGAGCAGCTGTACGAGAGGTCCGAGCCGGAAGCGTTCGGGCTGGATGGTGTCGACGCCGAGGGCCTGGAGCGGGAGCGCGGTGACCGGGCCGACGCAGGCCGGGACGACGTCGTGGTGGAGGGCGGCGAGCAGGTCGTCGTGGAGCCCCCGTTTCCCGGCGCGGGACAGCAGGGAGGCCGCGGCGGGAGCGCTGGTGAAGGTGACCGCGTCGACCGAGCGGGAGACGACGGCGTCCAGGAGCCGGTCCACCGGCCCGAGGTCCTCCGGCGGCATCCACCGGTACACCGGCACCGGCAGCACCTCCGCTCCCGCGGCCCGCAGCGACTCCACGAACCCCGGCAACGGCTCCCCGTGCAGCTGTACGGCGATCCGGCGGCCCTCGACACCCTCCTCCAGGAGCCGGTCGAGCACCTCGGCCATGGACTCGGAGGTCGGCGACCACTGCTCGGTGAGCCCGGCGGCCCGGACCGCCCCCTTGACCTTGGGACCGCGGGCCAGCAGCTCGACATGGCGCAGCCGGTCCAGCAGCTGCTCGCCGAAGCCCCAGCCGTCCGCGGCCTCGATCCACCCCCGGAACCCGATCGCGGTGGTCGCCACGGCCACGTCCGGCGCCTGGTCGATGATCTCCTTCGTGGCGGCGAGGAGTTCCCCGTCGTCGGCGAGCGGCACGATACGCAGGGCGGGCGCGTGCAGCACGGCGGCACCGCGCCGCTGGAGCAGCGCCCCGAGCTCGTCGGCCCGGCGCGCGGCCGTGACCCCCACGGTGAACCCCGCGAGAGGGCCGGGCCGGCCGGGGTCCGGCCGCTGCTGTTCCTCGTCCATGGCTGCTCTCCTAGCTGACCTGCATGCCGACCGAGCCTGTCAACGGTGCGTGACAGGCTCGGTTCGGCTCCATGTCACCCGTGTTACGTCACACCTCGGCGTAGCTGAGCTGTGCCTTTGTCTCGGTGGCGGCTGTGGGACGCCCCTGCGCGGCGGGCCGCCGAAGGTATACGGCCCAGGTGACGGCGAAGCACAGGCCGTAGAAGACCAGGAAGGCGACGAAGGCACCGGTGCCGGAGCCGAAGGAGAGGTAGGACTGCCGGAAGGCGAGGTTGATACCGACGCCGCCGAGCGCGCCGACCGCCCCGATGAGTCCCATGGAGGCCCCGGACAGCCGCCGCCCGTAGGCCACGGCCTCCTCACCGGCGAGCCCCTTGGCGAGGGCCTTGGCCTGGAAGATGCCGGGGATCATCTTGTACGTCGACCCGTTGCCGAGGCCGCTGAGCACGAACAGCACGACGAAGAACGTGACGAACAGCGGCAGTGACTTCTGCATGCTGGCGACGACGAGGAGGGCGGTGGCGGCGGCCATGCCGACGTAGTTCCAGAGCGTGATCCGCGCCCCGCCGTACCTGTCGGCGAGCCATCCGCCGACGGGCCGGATGAGGGAGCCGAGCAGCGGACCGATGAAGGTGAGGTACGCGGCCTGGAGCGGCGTACGGCCGAACTGGACCTGGAGCACCTGGCCGAAGGCGAACGCGTACCCGATGAACGACCCGAACGTCCCGACGTAGAGGAAGGACATGATCCAGGTGTGGGCGTCCTTCGCGGCGTCGATCGCGGCGCCGGTGTCGTTCTTCACGGTGGCGAGGTTGTCCATGAAGACCGCGGCGAGGACGGCGGCCAGCAGGATCAGCGGGATGTAGATGCCGAGCAGCACGCGCGGCCCGCCCCCGGCCCCGATGATCGCGAGGGTGACCAGCTGGATGACGGGCACCCCGATGTTGCCGCCGCCCGCGTTGAGCCCGAGCGCCCACCCCTTCTTCTTCAACGGGAAGAAGGCGTTGATGTTGGTCATGGAGGAGGCGAAGTTGCCGCCGCCGATGCCGGCCAGCAGGCCGATGAGGAGGAAGGTGTCGAAGGACGTCCCCGGCTTCATCACCGCGAAGGCGGCGACGGTCGGGACGAGCAGCAGCCCGGCGGAGATGATCGTCCAGTTCCGGCCGCCGAAGAGCGCGACGGCGAAGGTGTACGGCACCCGGACGACGGCGCCGACCAGGGTGACCACGGAGGTCAGCAGGAACTTGTCGGCCGGGGTCAGGCCGTACTCGGGGCCCATGAACAGCACCAGCACGGACCACATGGTCCAGATCGAGAACCCGATGTGCTCGGACAGGACCGAGAAGATCAGGTTCCGCCGTGCGACCTTCTCACCGGTCGCGTTCCAGAACGCCTCGTCCTCCGGATCCCACTCCTGGATCCAGCGACTGCGTGAGGTAGGGGCTGGGGCTGTCATGACGCCTCCACGGTGCTCCGCGTGCTCGGTCTTCCGACTTCGGATGAGTGACTGAGCCCGAAGGTAGGGAGACGGAGTTTCCGCACTGTGGCTGTGGGTGACCGGAAGGGAACGTTGCTCTCACCCTGGGGGGAGGGCGGGTGAGAGGTCGGGGGAGGAGGCGCCGCGGAGGAGGACTCAGCGGGACGAGGGGTAGGGAGGCTGCTGGGGCGGGGTGTAGGGCCCGTAGGGGCCGGGGGGCGGGGCGTAGGGGCCGGGGGCGGGCGGGGCGGGCGGCTGCTGGCCGTAACCGGCGGGGGCGGGCTGGGTGCCGTACGGGGGCTGGGTGCCGTACTGGGGCTGCGTGCTGTACGGACCGTAGGGACCGGGCTGCTGCGGCCATGGCTGCTGGTACTGAGGCTGCTGGTAGGGGGCCTGCTGCCCGTGCTGCTGTACCGGGGTCGACTGCATCGGCATCGGCATCGGTGTGCCCGGCGGCAGATACCGCACCCGGCCGTTCTGCTCCGTCACCGGCATGAACCCGGCGGCCTGGAGGCGCTGCGCGAACTTGGCGTTGCGTCCGCGCGTGACGAAGACACCAAGCCCCATGACGGCCATGACGACGACCCACACGACACCGGAGACGAAGAAGGCTCCGGCGCTCCCGCCGGCCCGCGCCGCGGCCAGCACCAGCCCGAGGGTGATGCCGCCGGCCGCGAACAGCATCCGCTTCTCGGCGTTCTTGCCGGTGAGGTCGAACTGGATCCGGGCCTTGAGGAGTTCGACGGCGTCGGGAACGAGGGGCGGCAGGGAGACCCCGTCGGCGGCGTTCGGGTACTGCGCCCAGTTCTGCGCGGCGCGGGCCCGGCCCTGCGGGCTGTGGTCGGGGACGATCAGCATCTTGAGCACGTTGTTGCGGGAGCCGGTGTAGCGGGCGTCGGCGTACTCGTACCCGAACTGCTGGGCGATGAAGGCCAGCCGGGCCAGCTTCTTCACGGAGGACCAGGCGTTGGTGAGCTCGACGGGCTCGCCGCCGGCCATCAACCGGAACATCTTCCGCACCTGCCGCGTACTCACAGCATCCACTCCCCGTCGGCTGAGTCATCTTTTCACTTCCGCAACCGGGAAAGTTTTCCATGCGGCAGGCCACGAGGGGACGGCTACCGAGTGGATTGACTGGAGCTTGACCTGTCCACCTCGAACCACAACAGCTTCCCGGCACCACGGTCCAGCGGGCCGCCGTCCCCGATGGACCAGCCGCCCCACGAGTCGGCGTACTCCTGCACGAGACGCAGCCCGCGCCCCTCTTCGGCATCCACCGGGGCGAGCGGGACACGGTCCGACGGCGGTGCACCGAAGGGGGCCGGGACGCGCGGATGACTGTCCCAGACACCGACCCGCAACCGGCCGTCGGGCAGGGCGGTCAGCCGGAGGGAGGCGGGGCCGTCCGTGTGCCGGTAGGCGTTGGTGACCAGTTCGGACGTCAACAGCTCGACCAGGTCGAGGATTTCGTGCCTTCCATGGCCTCCGAGTGCCGCCCGTACGGTCATACGTGCGACGCGTGCCGCGCGCGGATCATGGGGCAGGCGAAGGGCGTACGCCCAGGTGTCGGGCAGGGATACGGTTCCCATGGTGACCTCCAGCGAGAGAAGGGGAGGCGGATCGGGCTCAACGACCGCGCCGGGCGGTGGCTCTGCCGTGGGGGGTGCGCTTCCGGCTTAGGGCGGGGGGAGTTGAGCGGTACAGGCACTACAGTAGGCCCCGAATGGGAGATATATCTCCACAATCGGGGAGATGTGCCTGCACTTACCTCATGTGGGTTACGAGAGCGCCGCACATCGACCGGAAAGGACATGCCGTGCCGCCCACCAGCAACCCCACTCTGCGGCAACGGCGTCTCGGCACCGAGCTGCGCAAACTCCGTGAACGATCCGGTCTCACGGTCACCCAGGCCGGCGCACTTCTGGGCGTCAACCAGGGGCGCGTCAGCATGATCGAGACAGGTCGCAGCTCCCTCAGCGCCGACCGCGTCCGTTCACTGGCATCGGCGTATGACTGCTCGGACGGGGCCATGGTCGACGCCTTGGCGACGATGACCGGACGCCGGACGCGCGGCTGGTGGGAGGAGTACCGCGAACACCTCCCGGCCGCGTTGGTCGATCTGGCCGAGCTTGAGCACCACGCAACCGGGCTGCGGGTGGCCCTCGCGATGCACATTCCCGCATTGCTGCAGACCGCTGACCACGCCCGCGCCCTGTTCCGGGCTGTGGTACCGCCCATGAGGCAGTACGAGATCGAGCACCGCCTCACGCACCGCATGAAACGACAGGGCATCCTGCACCGAGAGGAGCCGCTGCCGTATACGGCGATCATTCATGAATCGGCTCTTCGTATCCGGTTCGGCGGCCCCGATGTCAGGCATGGTCAGCTCAAGCATCTTCTCGACATGAGCGAGCTGCCGAACGTGATCGTCCGGGTGATCCCGTTCGACGCGGAGTACTACCCGAGCACAGGTCAGTCCTTCGACTACGTCGTGGGCCCGGTCCCCCAGCTCGACACAGTGCAGCTCGACACCCACCACGGCGGGTGCGGATTCCTCGACGGCGAGGCACAGTTGAGCAAGTACCGTGCCGTGCTGGATCACATGGAGTCCTGCGCACTCGGCCCCGCCGAATCACGCGACTTCGTCCAGAGCCTCATCCAGGACATCTGAGAGAGCGATCGTGCACATACTCCACTGGCGGAAGTCCACTCACAGCGGCGACAGCTCGAACTGCGTCGAGATAGCCACCGCCCCCTCGGCCGTCCACATCCGCGACTCGAAGACCACCCCCGCCCCCCACCTCACCGTCACCGTCACCGTCACCGACGGCGCATGGGCCAGCTTCCTCGCGTACGCACGCCGGCCCGATACGAGGGCAGTGATTGGCGGACTTGTGCCGCGCCGGGAACCCGACAACCGATCTGACCTGCTGAAATAGGCAGTCGCCTGCCCATCCAGACGGCACAGATCCACCAATCACCTCACCCCGCCAGGACCGTGCGGCGACGCGCCTCGCTTCGGCAACAGCTTCGGGGCAGGGTCACGCCCTCCGCCTGAGCCCACTTCACCCCCGGGCACAATCAGCGCATGGGAACGGACATCCACGGCTGGGTCGAGTGCCGCACCTGGCGGGAGGGCCTGAACCACGACGGGACCGCATGGTCTGCGGCGATCAGCTTGTCGATGCTGGGCATGCCGAGGGACTACGACGCCTTCGCCTGCCTCTTCGGCGTACGCGACTTCCACGGCACGTGGCGCCCGGTGGCGGCGGACCGGGGTCTCCCGGCGGACCTGTCCCCGAGGTCAGAGAGGATCACGCCACGTGGGCCGGTTCGGCCTTCGCGGAGACCGGCTCACCTGGCCGGAGGCGAGGTCGATCGACTGGACGGAACCGGCACTCCCCCGCGTCACTCACATCGCCCGCTACCACCGCGCCGAGGACGGCACCCTCCGTCTGCTCCACACCCACGACTGGAGCCAGGCCTTCGCCCGAGCAAGCGGAATCAACACACTGACGACATCACCGACCGACCTGGCGGGCCTCTGCCCTGAAGGCACGGAATTGACCACGGACACCACCGTCTACCGAGCCGAACGCTCCCGCCGCCGTGACGCGGTCCCGGCGGACGGCCCGTGGGCCCCGGTGTGGACGGTCATGGAGACGCTGGCCGGGATGCACGGCGAGGAGAACGTACGGCTGGTGGCGTGGTTCGACGAATAACCACGCCTACCGACGGTCTCCACTACGGCTGGCACGCCTTGTCGCCCCTGTTCGAAAGGATGTCGGTGGTCTGCCAGACGCCGTCGGCGTTCTTGGCGAGTTTGGTGTGGTAGAGCACGTAGGAGTTCGCGGTGGTCGGCGTTTCGTCGACCTTTCCCGTCGTCCTGTTCTTGATGAACGACGGACTTCAGTCGTGCGATGCCGGGCTCGACCGGTGCCCGCGCCGCCGACAGCGCACGGTTGACGGTCTGATTCACGGCCGCCACGTGGGCTTCCAGCACCTGACGTCGGATGCCGGCGAACACCCGGCCGCACACAAGACTTGTGAGTCTGTTGAGGAGCACGTCCTCGCGCACCCAGATACTGGCCGGATGCCCATTGGTCCGGTTCTCGGCCTTCGGCGCGAACCCGACGTCGGTGGTGGCCAAGGGTGCGACGCGTACGTGGCGAGCGGTACGTACGTCACGCCCACGGACCCAGATCTGCTGCTCGCGCACATCAGCTGAATCCGCCGGCCCGAGCGGGCGGCGCGGTTGGCACGGCGATAAGAGGGTTTCTCATGCGAATCCTGGGCTGTTCTCAGACAAGGTTGCGAGCATCAGGCCCGTCAACTGCTCGCATCGGTCCGCCAACGACCCGGGGAGCCCTCATTTCCATTCGCCTTCGCCGCTATCGCCGCTCCCTCCTGCTGAGCGCGGTCACGCTCGCCGGACTGGCCGTCGGCACACAAACCACAGGTACCGCTTTCGGTGCCACCGCGCCGCTGAGCGGTGCGCGCGAGGTCGTCCATTTCGACATCGCCACCCTGCAGCAGCCGGAGAACATCACGCTGGAGCCGGGCGGGGCCGCCGATGTGACGTTCCAGAAGTCCCGGCAGGTGGCCCAGGTGGCCACGAGCGGGACGATCACCGTACTGGCGACCCTTCCCGCGCCGCCCACCGGCAGCGCGACGGCGACGGCGTCCGGCATCGTACGTACCGCCGACGGCACGCTCTACGTCAACTACAACGCGGGCACCAATTCCGGCATCTATCGGATCCCGGCGGGCGGTGGCACTCCCGTGCTGGTGGTGGCGATGCCCGAAGTGAAGGTGCTGAACGGCCTGGCGATCGACGCGAGCCGTGACACCTTGTACGCGACCGACTCCTCGTCCGGCACCGTGTGGAAGGTGTCGCTGAGGACGAGGGTCGCCTCCCTGTGGACACAGGGAGGCGACTTCCAACCCGGTTCGACCTCGACGTCCTCGTTGGGGGCCAACGGTGTCAAGGTGCACAACGGCGCCGTGTGGGTGACCAACACCGGCAACGGTACGTTGCTTCGGGTACCGATCAACAAGGACGGCACGGCAGGTACGGACACCGTCAAGGCGACCGGCCTGTCCGGGATCGACGACTTCACCTTCACCGGCCGCGGCGACCAGGTGCTGGCCGCCCAGAACGGCACCAACCAGGCCAGCATCGTCAGCTCGGACGGCATGGTTCAGACGGTACTGACGGCGGCGGACGGGATCGAGAACCCGACCTCGGTGGCGGTCAAGGGCTCGACCGTGTACGTGGCGAGCGGGGCGTACCTCACGCGCACGGATCCGAATCTGCTGCTCGCGCGGCTGCGCTGAATGCGGGCGGGCCGGGGACGGGGAGCTCTTTCACCACTGAGCTTCTTCAGCGTTGCCGCTCCAGGGTGAGGACAGCCTTGGCGATTCGCGTCATGCGGTTCGGACTGCATCGGGACCTGCGGAAGATCCGCCAGGACTTCAGGCGGGCGACGCCGCGTTCAACGGGTGCCCTTGCCGCAGCCAGGGCCCTGTTCACGGTCTTCTCGGTGAGGGTGAGGTCCTGCAGGGGCCTGCGTTTGATGCCCGTGGTCAGCCAGGGTCCGCGCCCTGGTAGGCGAGATCGGCCAGGATGGGGACGCCCTGGCGCTCACAGATGCGGATGATCCTGTGGGTGCGAGCGGCGGTCAGGTCGTGAGTGCGGCCCGGCAGCGCGGGTGAGAGCCACAGCAGCCGGCCATCCGGATCGGTGACCACCTGCACGTTCACTCCGTGCCGGCGGTGCTCGTGGGAGTAGTCTGCGCGTGAGTCGCCGACCGGGTGCACTCTGCCAGGGTGCCGTCCAGCAGGGCGAAGTCGGGGTCGGCCTCGCGCAAGACCTTCAACGTGACACCGGGCCGATGGAGGTCGTCGAGATGTAGAGTTCGACGCCGCCGTTCTCGTAGCCTTCTTCCGCGCGCGCACCTACGGTTTCGGTGAATTCCCGCTTGAGGAGCACCGCGTCGTCCTGGCCGTCGAATACCCGCTCGGCCAGGGCGCGAATGGGCGCTTTCCAGCCGTCGGGCTCGAGTGGAATCCTGAACCAGCCGTCCGGAACGAGCAGACCGTAGTCACCCGGAGGGTGAATCTCACGGTCGGTGCGATCGTCGGCGACGGCGTCCGGCATTCCTCATCCTTCCTTGATCTCGGCGAGTTCCAGCGACTCGGCCAGCGTCTGCGCCAACTCCAGGAGCGCTTCGCTGAAGACGAGATTCGTCCATGACATCCGGAGGACAAGGATGTTGTCGACCTGCGGCGGAAGCAGCGCATAGGTGACCGTCTCCATCATCGTCTTCTTCTTGAAGAGCGAACCGGTCTCGACCGAGAGGAGTTCCTGGACGCGTACACCGGGGCCCGCCGACAGGTTCACCTCGGTCACGCTGCGACGTTCGGGGGAGGTGGGCAGCACGGCTTCCAGGAGATCCGGAAGACTGTCCGTGGACCGGTAGCCGTCCCCGTCGAAGTCGTGCACCTCGTAAACGGCGGTCAACGCCTTGGCCGCGTCGATCACATAGGCATAGGCGAAGGTGGGGTCGCCCAGATCAGCCGTGGCCGCCACCCGAGCCAGTACCGAGGCCAGTTCGCGGATTTCACCCCGGGGAGCATCTGTGGCCAGGTACTCCCGGGCAGCCCGCTTGGCCCATTTCTCGAACTCCGCGTTCTCTCCCACGGGAAGTCTGATACTGCCCTCGGGTTCGGAGATCAGGCACTGCCACATCACGTCGTCGCTCACGTGGCATTTCTTCTGGCCGTCACGAGCCCGTGGTCCAAGCGGTCTTCCACCTGTTGTGCGGATTATCCCACTCCGTGAGGTCGTGGAGTTTGTCATTCCCATCGATGGCGGTCGCCGTGGCAGTGTAACCGAGCCACCTCTGCCCGGCGGATCGTACATAGTCGGTGAACTTCACGCCGCCCATGCTTTCGAACTTACCGAGAATCGGCACTTCTTTGAGTGCCTTGCTGGACTCGACCCACTCCGGATTACCGAACGGCCGGGCTCCCCGCCAAGCATCCCTTCCGAAGAGTTTCCCGACGTCCCTGAAGTCCTTGAGGCCCTTCACGGCGTCGGCCGTGACCTGATAGATCACCTTGGGATTCAGGACGTGCTTGAACTCTCCGAGCTTCCCGAAGCCTCCCGGCAGGTCACCCGCAAGCCTCCGTGACGCGTCTTCGGCGGCCTGGTTGGCGAGCTTGGTGGCCTTGCCCTTCAGTGTGTTGGCGGCCTTCGCCGATCTGCCGGTCAGCGAGTTGGCGGCGAGGAAGTCCGCGCGCGCGGAGCGGCTCGCCGTCTGCACACCCCGCACGCCCGCCGCAGCCGCCTTGCCCGCGCTCAGCGCGGCACGGCCCAGGCCGAGTGTGAGCAGGGCCACGCCGTCCAGGACCAGGTCGGCGATGCTCGCGTCTCCCGAGAAGACGAGTACCAAATGACAGGCGAGGGACACCACAGTCGCGAGCAGAGCGATCGCGTCCAGTACACCTGCCAGCGCCCAGCCGATCACCGGGATCCAGCCCACCAACAGTGAGGCGAGGGCGCAGGCCGTCGCCACCCAGCCGGCGATGTCCGCGATGCTCTTGAGCGCTCCCTTGATGTTCTCCCAGGTGGAATCCTTCAGCTTGTCGTGGTCGATGAGCGCCTCAAGAGCGCGGGCCGCCTTATCCCCTGCCCGGTTGCGGGCGTTCTTGGCGGCGTGCACCCGTTTGACGGCGTCGTTGATACGACCGTCGACCTCGTCCCGCTTCGTGGTCAGGTCGTGCTTCTGCTGCTCGTAGTCGCCCGCGGACTTGTCCAGGGCGTCGAGCGACTTGTCGAGACGGTCCCGCTCCTCGCGGTCGCGCTCGGCGTCGTTGCGGGCCTTGTCCGCCGCCTGCTGGGAGGAGGCCAGGACGGAGGCGTACTTCTCGTCCGGCCGGTCGGTCTGCTCACCCAGGAGGTGGCAGCCGTCTCGAAACGGTCCAGGACCTTCTTCAGCCGTCCGACGGCTCCCTCGGCGGTCTTGCGGAACTCGTCAGCAGCGTCACTCTGCCAGCCGTCCACACCGCAGAGGGCCTCGATGTTGCCCGTCTGCCTTCTGATGGCATCGGCCACGGAGCGGAATCGCCGGCCCAGCTTCGCCACGGCATCGGGGTCCCCGGACACCGGGTCGGAGTCCAGCTCGACCGGTGTCCAGTCCTTCGGTCGGGACATCATCCCCCTTGCCGCTGGGGCTGCTTCTCCTGTTTGCGGACCGCGTTGGCAAGGTCGGTGTCTATCTGCTCGTAGGCCTGGGCCGCGGCCTTGGTGATTCCCGCGAGCTTGAACAACTCCCCTTCGAGCTTCCCCCGCTTGTAGTCCCAGTTGTCGGCGAAGTCGTCGAGCCGGTCCGTGAGCTCCTCATGACCGACGACCTCCCGGCTCCAGCCGTACTTGTCCTTGTCGTCGAGCCCCTGCAGCTCCTCGACGATCTTCTCGATGCCCGTGGCAACGCTCTTGAGCACGTCGAGATCGTCGATCCTGGTCCTGTCACCCACGGCGCCCCCTACGGCCGGAGGGCTCCGGCCGGCCATTGCTCACCTGTTGACGGACTGGATCTCCTGCACGACGACATCCTGAGTGGCCCCGAAGGTGCCGTCAGGCAGGTTTCCGCCTGGCGTGCCGGTACCCGTCCAGTGGATCTTCCAGGTGATCGTGGCCTTGAGCGGGTACGAACCCGTGCCAGAGGAGTGCAGGTACTTCACCCCACAGGGTGGCGTCTCGTCGGCCTTCCCCTTGGCGTAGGCCTCACCGATGCTGCCGTTCTTGAACTCGCAGACGCCCGAGGCTGGGTACGTCACGGCGTCCGACGTACCGGGGTCGATCTTGAGGGAGTACGGGGTGGCGGTGGTCGTGGCGCTGATGCCCAGCACGGGAACCGACGCGGTGACGGAGACCGGCTTGAACTCGGCACCGTCCAGCCAGGCCCAGGTGGGAAGGTTGACCTTCGTCTTGTCCGCCGGGGCCAGGGTCACCTTCGTACTGGGGACGCGGATCTCGTTGTAGGCAAGTTGCGCCAAGATCTCCGGGGTGACCGCCTGGGGTACGTCCGCCGGAGGGTCGTCACCCGTGTCCACCCAGAAAATGGGCTTCGTGCAGTCGAGCGCGCCGGGGTCTCCCTCACGGCCCTTCGTGACGTACGAGTCCCACCAGTAGCCCTTGCCGGCCTTGTCCTTGTTGAAGTCCTTGTACGGCTTCCCGTTGACGTAGCGGTCGCGCTGCTGCGCATCCCACTCGTAGCCCGTCGAGTCGGCCCCCCAGATCGGTGTCAGGTAGGCCTCAAGCGCAGCAGGTGAGTACTTGGGCGCGTAGTAACAGGCCGGCGGGGTCCACGTCGTGGTCGACGTCACCGCACCGGCCGACGGCCCGGAACCGTTCTTGGAGAGGTCGTAGACGACGGCACCGGCGGTCGCGGAAACCTTGCCGTCCTTCTGGTCGCCGTTCACCTGGGAGTTGGTGCCGGAACCCCCTCCAGGGGTGATGGTGGCCCAAGCCGCCGGACCGGAGGTCCACAACACGATGCCGACCACGAAAGCACATGCGGTTCCTCTGGCTACGGCTGACACTGAGCTGCCCCCCTGATGGAAATAATCTGCGATGTCTGCCAGACGCCGTCGGAGTTCTTGTCGAGCCTGGTGTTGTACGAGACGTAGCTGTCCTTGGTAACAGGCGTTTTGTTGATCTTATTGGTCTTCTTGTTCTTGCTGAAGCCCTTACTCTCATCACCACAGAACGTGAGGATGGCCGACGTCTTGCTCTTGAGCGTCACCTTGCGGTCGTAGTACCGGACAACGCCGGTGATCGTGACGTTGGCCTTCTTGAACTGGGCGACCCAGGACAGCGTGGCCTCAAGAGCCTTACCCGTGTTGTAGTAGGCGAGTCCCTCGCCCTTGGGGTCTGTCCCGGTGATAGCGGCGTCCTCCGCCCGCGCCCTTTCGGCGCCGTCCGCGAGCACCGCGTCCTTCACCGCGTCCCCAGTCTGGCCGCCCTCGAAGGTCAACGTCATATCCGACGGCAGGGTGATCTTCGGGCGGCCGCCGGTCACCGCCGAAGCCGAAGCACTCGGCGAAGCCGAAGTCGAAGCCGACGCCCCCGTGTCCGCGCCCGTGATCTTGTCATTCGAGTCGGACTTGTCGCCGTCGCCTCCGCCGCAGCCGGCGAGCAGGAGCGCGGCCGTCACACCGGCGGTGGCTGTCGTGAGCAGGCGGGAACGGCGGGTCACGGTGGGCTCCTGGTGGGGCGGTTGGGGTCTGCGAAGCAGCGAATACGGTATCGGGGTCCATCCGGAACGCACCAGAGCGATTTGCCGCGATCGGACCGCGCGAAACGCGCACAGCAGATCATAGTCGGGCAACTCGGCGTCCTCGCCTCAGCTTTGGTGCCGTCCCGTGACATCGCGGCGCCTCTCAGTTGGTCCACGCAAAGGGCAACCAAGCCCAGACAAACCCTTCCTCGGCGCGACAACACGCGCCTTAAAGGCAATGACAGCTCCAGCCGGCCGATCGCGGGACAGCCTTCGCCTCAAGCCGGCAGGCCCTGTAACTTCACGTGTGCACAGATTTGTTGACGGGGCGTACGCGACGGGGGTTGCGGGTTATGGCGGGGTATCGGCCGGCGGACTGGCATCCACTCGACCTCGACAGGGACCCGACCCCGGGTGACCCGCAACGCGTCCGCTCGCTCGCCACACAGCTCCACGACTTCGCCGACGACGTCTCCGACGCCCTGCGCCTGGTCAAGGGCATGGCCGGCGAGGACACACTCCTGCAGTGGGCGGGCAAGTCCGCGGACGTCTTCAAGGAGCAGTTCAAGGACGTCCCGAAGAACCTGAAGAAGCTGAAGAAGTCGTACGAGATGTGCGGCGACGCCCTCGCGGACTACTGGCCCAAGCTGGAGCGGGCCCAGGCCCTCGCGGACAAGGCCCTCGCCAAGGCCAAGGAAGCCCAGTCGGATCTCTCCTCCGCCAAGTCCAGGCTGTCCTCGGCCGATTCCTGGGTCACCCGGGCCGGCAAGGAAGCCGACAAGTACAAGGACGATCCCACCGGCAGCAAGTCGGACGGTGACAAGCCGGACGAGGCGAAGGTGCGGGCCGCCACCCGGGACGTGCAGAGCGCCAAGTCGGCCCACACCAAGGCGCAGTCGGACGTCACCACCGCGCAGAACGCCCTCGACGCCGCGAAGAAGATGGCCGAGGACGCCCGGAAGATGCGGGACGACGCGGCGGGTGAGGCGAAGCGGAAGATCGACGAGGCCTCCGACGCGGGGATCCCCAACCGGCACTGGTGGCAGGACGTCGGCCACTGGTTCGAGGACAACTGGGACACCATCGTCACCGTCTGCAAGGTCGTCGTCGCGGTCGTCGGGATCATCGCGCTGATCATCGGCGGGCCCATCCTCGGCGCCATCGTGCTGGTCGCAGCGCTCGTCGTCCTCGCGGACACCCTCTACAAATACTCCAAGGGCCAAGCCTCCTTGTGGGACGTGGCCTTTGCCGCCCTGGACTGCATACCCGGCGGCAAGGGCATCACCAGCCTCGGCAAACTCGCCAAGGGGCTCAAGGAGATGAAGAACCTCCGCGGCGGCATGAAGGCCATGAGCCTCGCCCTCCGCGGGCTGGGCAAGAACGCCCGCGGCATGCTCGCCGACGGAGCCGAGGGTGCGTTCAACCGGCTCAAGAGCGTCGTACGGTCCAAAGGCAGCGACCCCGTCGACATGGCCACCGGCGCCATGTATCTCCCGCAGAGCGACATCGAGCTGCCCGGCCTGCTCCCGCTGACCTTCACCCGCCGCGTCGCCTCCGACTACCGCTGCGGCTGGTGGTTCGGCCCGAGTTGGGCGTCGACGCTTGACGAACGCCTGGAGGTGGACGAGCAGGGCGTCGTCCACGTCACCGAGGACGGCCTGCTGCTCGCATACCCCCATCCCACCGCACCCCAGACCCCGGCCATGCCGGAGGCCGGCCCCCGCCGCCCCCTGACCCGCCAGGACGACGGCGGCTACCGCATCGAAGACCCCCTCACCGGCCACACCCGGCACTTCGCCCGCCCCACCCCCGATGGCACCGCCCTGCTCACCCGGATATCCGACCGGAACCAGCACGCCATCACCTTCGACCACGACGAGCACGGCACCCCGCTCGCCATCCGCCACTCCGGCGGCTACCACCTGCGCATCACCATCGACGAGGGCCGGGTCACCGCCCTTTCCCTGGCCGGCGCCGCCGACGACGGCACCGACGTCGTCGTCAAGCGCTACGGCTACACCGACGGCAACCTCACCGAGACGGTCAACTCCTCCGGTCTGCCCCTGCGCTTCACCTACGACGACCGGCTGCGCGTCACCTCCTGGACCGACACCAACAACAGCCGCTACGCCTACACCTACGACGACCACGACCGCTGCATCGCCGAGGGCGGCGAAGCCGGCCACATCGCCATCGCCCTCGACTACGACGGCACCGACCCCGCCTGGCCCGGCACCCGCGTCACCACCCTCACCACCGCCCAGGGCGCCGTCACTCGCTTCGTCGTCAACGACAACAGCCAGGTCATCGCCGAGATCGACCCCCTCGGCAACACCACGCGCACCGAGTACGACGAGCGCCACCACGAGATCGCCGTCACCGACCCACTCGGCCACTCCACCCGCTACGTCCGCGACGGGTTCGGCAGGCCGCTGGTCATCACGTATCCGGACGGCGCGACCGCCCGTTTCGCCTACGACCGCCTGGGCCGGCAGACCGAGGCGGTCCAGGCCGACGGCAGCACCTGGCGGCGGACCTACGACGAACGAGGCAACTGCACCACGGTCACCGGTCCCACGGGCGTCACCGTGGGGTACTCCTACGACGACTCCGGCCGGCTCACGTCGGTCATCGACGCCCTCGGCAACGTGACCCGGCTGGAAACCAACGCGGCCGGCCTCACCACCGCTCTCGTCGACCCCCGTGGAAACCACGAACGGCGTCGGTACGACGCGTTCGGCCGCGTCCGCGCGGTCGGCGACTCGGCGGGCGGCGAGGCGCGGCTGTCGTGGACCGTGGAGGGTCGTATCGCCCACTGGACGGGCCCGGACGGAACGGCGGAGAGCTGGGAGTACGACGGGGAGGGCAACTGCGTCCGGCACACCGACCCCTGCGGTGGGGTCACGTCGTACGAGTACACGCACTTCGACCTCCTCTCGGCCACGACAGGTCCGGACGGAGCGCGTTACACCTATGATCACGACGCGTCGCTGCGCCTGACCCGGGTCACGAACCCACGGGGGCTGACCTGGACGTACACATACGATCCGGCGGGTCGCGTCGTGTCCGAGCGCGACTTCGACGGCCGTGTGCTGCGCTACGAGTACGACGCCTCGGGCCGGGTCACCGCCCGCGAGAACGCGCTCGGGGAGCGGATCGCCTATGAGCGCGACATGCTCGGCCAGGTCGCCGTCAAGACGGCCGGGGGTGTCGTCACGCGCTACGAGCACGACGCCATGGGCCGCCTGCTGAGCGCGGGTACCGACGAGTCCTCCGTACGCCTCGAGAGGGACGACTGGGGAAGAATCGTCGCCGAGTCCGTCGGTGGCCGTGCGATCACCTTCGCCTACGACCCGCTCGGCCGACGGACCCGGCGGACCACGCCGTCCGGGCTGGTGACGGAGTACGTCTACGACGCCCACGGCCGTCGCTCCTCGCTGAGCACGGCGGATCACACCCTCCGGTTCGGTTACGACGTCGCCGGACGTGAGATCACCCGCGAGGTGAACACCGCACTGACCGTGCGCAGCGGCTGGGACCCGTCCGGACTGCTGGCCGAGCAGGTCGCGGACACGGCACGCGGTACGGTGCAGCACCGTTGCTACAGCCGCCGTCCCGACGGCCAGGTGGTCGGGGTGGAGGAGCTGACGGGGGGTCGGCGCCGTATCGAGCTGGATGCGGTGGGCCGGGTCACCTCGGTCAGCGCGCAGGACTGGGCCGAGTCGTATGCCTACGACACGGCCGGCGACCAGACCGAAGCCGACTGGCCCGACACGCATCCCGGCGAGGAGGCGCGCGGGCCTCGCGGCTACGAGGGCACTCGCGTCACCAGGGCCGGACGTGTCCGCTACGAGTACGACGCGGCCGGCCGGCTGGTGACCCGGCGCCGGGCCCGGCTCTCCGGACAGACGGAGACCTGGCGCTACACCTGGGACGTCGAGGACCGTCTCACCTCCGTGGTCACTCCCGACGGGACGCTCTGGCGCTACCGGTACGACGTCTTCGGGCGCCGTATAGCGAAGCAGCGGGCGGCGGCCGACGGCAACGGCGCCCGGGTCGTCGAGGAGACCCGCTTCACCTGGGACGGGGACACCCTTGTGGAGCAGACGACCACGGGAGAGGCGCTCGCGCACGCCGCCACCGTGACCTGGGACCACGACGGTCTCCACCCGGTCGCCCAGACCGAGCGTCTGACGGACACTGTGACCCAGCGGGAGATCGACTCCCGATTCTTCGCCATCATCACCGACCTGGTGGGCACCCCGACCGAGTTGGTGGACGAGCGGGGCGACATCGCGTGGCGCACCCGCTCGACACTGTTCGGCGCGACGGCGTGGCCGAAGCCGAGCACCGCGTACACACCGCTCCGCTTCCCCGGGCAGTATCACGACAGCGAAACCGGACTCCACTACAACCGGCACCGCTACTACGCCCCGGAGACGGGGCACTACATCAGCCCCGACCCGCTGGGGCTGACCGCCGCACCGCACCCCACGGCGTATGTGCCCAACCCCTGGACGGGCACGGACCCACTGGGGCTGTCGCCCTATGAGCCCTTCTACCGCGTGATGTCGGAGAAGGAGTTCTCCCGGCTCGGCCCGAAGGGCGAGATCACGCCGCGTGGCGAGAACTTCGTGACGCAGGAGGAGGACTACGTCCGGGGCATCGCGGAACGCTTCGGCCGACGCGGCGGCAGGAACGCCCAGAAGTACACGCACCTCGTCCGCTACGAGATGGAGCCGGGCACCAGAGAGGCTCTCATCGCCGCGGGGCGCGGCTCGGGCGACAATATCGCGGCGATCAAGGAAGCGTTCGGTCTGCATCTGGACGAGATCGGGGAGAGCACCCAGTTCGTGCACGTGAAGATGGAACGGGGAGGGCTGAACTTCGGGCTCCGCGAGGGCTCGGCGGGTGTGTTCAACTCGAACATCCTGAGAATGACGTACGAACGGATCTGACCCGGTGCGTGCGTCAGCAGCACCCGGGCCTGGAAGGTGGAACGACACACATGTCAGCTGGATCAGCGGCCGACCGCGCTCTCCTGGAGCGGGTGGACTCCCTCGTCATCGGCGGGTACGTCAGCGCCGAGCGGGCCGAGGAGACCGCAGCCGCGGTGCCTGCGGCACGGCAGCGCGTCCTGGACTGGCTGCGGATCACGTCCGCCGAGGGCGACTGGCGGCGCTTCGAACGGCTCGCGGCGCTGGCGCTGCACCTCCATCCCGAAGGGCTCGGGCCGCTCCTGGCGACGGTGCTGGCCACGCGGCCTGCCGGCGTGAACACGGAGGACCTGGTCGACCTGCTCGGAGAGCTGCGGGCCCCGGAGGGAGTCGAGCCGGTCGCCGCCCTGGTGCGGGAACGGAAGTCGACCGACGGCCCTTACTTCACGTTCTGCGTCAAGGCCCTCCAGACACTGGGTGAGATCGGCACCCCCGAAGCCGTCGACTTCCTGCGCGGCATCGCCACCGGAGATCCCGCGGTCTGGCCCGACCCACTGCGCTGGCACGCCGCGGAGGAACTGGGTATCGAGGACGAGCTCGGTTTCGACGAGGACCGGATGCTGGGCGGATCGTGACCGAAGAGCATCGGCCGGGTGGCGAGGACGAGGACCCGAGACGGCTGAAAGCTCCCTCGCGTCCACGCATTCACGGGATGATCCGGTTCGAGTTCTCCGTGGACGAGAACGAGGCACCCCCGCCGTCGGGATTCGACCTGGGGCACATGGACGTCCGGGGCGACCGGGGAGAGGCGAGTTCACGGGACCGCACCCCGGACCAGGCGATGATGATCTATCTCTCGCTGCCCCTCCTCATGGACGGCTTGCGCCGGTTCCTGCCGGGCCGGGACCGGTCCTTCACGACGTCCGCCGTCGACTCGTCCTTCTCGCTGACGTTCCGGCGCGGAAGGGACGGTTCGATCGAGACCCTCCACGACGGTACGGTGTTCGACCGCTCGTCCGCGGCGGACCTGGCGAGCGCCGTGCACACAGGAGCCGAGCGCTTCGCGCGACCCCGGCTCCCGCTGCTGCCCGAGGACGACGCGGGGCGAGAGGACCTGGAGAATTCCCTGGCCGCATTCGGCACCTTCGTGACGCAACTGGCCTCGACCGAGCGCCGGTGAGTGACGTGTTCCGGCCCGCTCCGCAGAGCAGTGGCCCTTGTCGGGCCCCAGGTGCCTGCGGCCCCTGGGTGGTACTTGTCCCGGAGGAGTCCGCAGGATCCGACGGCATCTGTCGCAACTGACGGCGAACGGCGCCCTCGTGCACCACTTCGACGCCCGCGATCTGATGACCGAACAGGGGGTCTACCGCTCCTTCGCGGAAGTCCTCCGTTTCCCCGGCTACTTCGGACGGAACTGGGACGCCCTGATGGACTGCCTGGGCGATCTGTGCGGCGTGATCAACTGGGTGTGAGAACGGTGGTGTGAGGGGAGAACGACCTGACCTGGTCCCCTGAGACCGACGGTGTGCTTCGCCGGGCGGGCTGGCGGCCGGATCGTGCGGTGCCGACGGACACCTGGGAGTGGATCCTGCGGGAGCGCGGCTCCTTCGTGCCCCACGAGGCCGCCCGACGCTTCCTCCGCGCCTTCGGCGGGCTGGTGACGTACGGATGGCCGACCGACTCGGTCACAACGCGGTCGGCCATCCGGTTCGACCCCCTCCAGGCCGAGTGGGAGAACGAGACGTACGCCTGGATGAGCCGGCAGGCCGGGACTCCTCTGTACCCCGTGGGCAGCGCGGACGAAGGGAGCAGCCGCCTGGGTATCGCCGAAGACGGGCAGCTCTACATCGCTGCCGGGAACCACCTGGAACTGCTCGGCACGACCGTGGACCAGGCTCTGGACCGGCTGGTCACGACGCAGGGTGCCCGGACCGTCCCCCGGACCGCCGACGTGTCCCCGGGTGGCGGCGCGGCGTTCTGGACACGGTTGGACGCCGTGTCGCCCGATGACCGCGCGGCTGAGCGGCGCTGGCCCGCCCTGACGGATCGGGTGCTGCGGGCGGGTGGCTGGTTCCCGGGACGGTCCGTCCCCGTGACGACCTGGGAGAGCATCCTGCTGGAGACCGGCGAGTACGAGATCCACGATGCCGCGCGCCGGTTCCTCGCGGAGTTCGGTCAGGTCGGGATTCCCTACCGCTCCCCCCTGAACACCATGCCGTGGACGGACTTCCGGCTGGACCCGCTCCTGGCGATGTGGGACGCCGAGATCCTCGACGACCTCGGTGAACAGGCCGGAACCGATCTCTACCCGCTCGGCATGGTCGACCGCCGGAACCGGTACCTGGCCATGGCGGAGGACGGCGCGGTCTACATGGGCATGGACACGGTCTCGCTGTGGGCCGCCACGCCCGACGAAGCCGTCGAAAGGCTCACCAGGCCGGTCCGCCCGGAAGCTCTGCACTGATCACGGGCCGGGCGGGGCCTCGGGCCCCTGCACAGAGTCAGGGGGGTTCCTTCACGATCGACGGCGAGGTCTTCCCCGCCGTCCCCCGTCCGGCCACACCCGCGCCCGCCGTCCCGCCGCCACGTCCTCCACCCATCCGAACGCCACCACCGCCACCGCGATCAGCGGCCACACCACCACGAACGTCCAGAAGCCGTACGTCGAGTCCAGCAGGGACGCCGCCCGGTCCGACTCCATGAACGGGAGGTTGTACGCCTCGTCGATGATCGGGAACGTTGCCATGATCAGCATGTTGTGCCAGAGGTAGATGGTCACCGCACGGTTGTTGGCGAGGGTGATCGGTCTGTCCCAGCGGCGCAGGCGGCCCGGCAGCTCCCGCCATGACGGGGAGTACTGCAACAGCAGCACCACGGCCCCGAACGACCAGCAGGCCTGTGCCAGGGGAATGTCGTTCAGGTCCCAGCCGTCGGGGCCCTGGTGGCCCGACGCCCACCACAGGCCCAGCGCCATCACCAGGCAGGACAGCGAGACCGCCGCATACCGCGGGACCCGCGCCAGGGCGCCCTCGTGGTGGGCGAAGCCCAGGATCCAGCAGCCGCCGTACACCGCGAAGTCGGTCACCGCGTTGCCCGTTTCGCCGGGGAGGGACACCAGCCCCGTGCCCACCACCGCCGTCAGTGCCAGCGGCGCCAGCACCGTCGGCAGCGGCGCCCTGCGGAACGCCCACAGGAGAAACGGGGACAGGAGCACGAACCAGAGGTAGGCGCGCAGGTACCACAGCGGGCCCGCCGCCTGTTCCGCCCACGTGTCGTCCAGCAGACCCGTGGCCGAGCCGAGGTGTTCGGGGTACGGCGGGGCGCCGATCGGCAGGAAGTAGTCGATCAGCCTGCCCCAGCCAGCCCAACCGCTCCCCACGTCCGGGTCGTTCAACGGATGCCAGCCCGCAATGAGCATCAGGGTCAGCAGGACCGCGCTGAACAGCCAGAGCGGGGGCAGCAGGCGGCGCAGCCTGCCCCGGATCACGTGCGCCGCCGGGCGGTCCAGGCTGCGGGCCATCAGCGAGCCCGCCAGCGCGAACATCACGCCCATGGAGGGGAAGAGGATGGTCAGCCAGGGCCAGCCGAAGAGGTGGTAGACCACCACGCGGAACAGGGCCAGGGAGCGGAGCAGGTCCAGGTAGCGGTCCCGGCCGCCGGTTCCGGACCGCTTCCCCGTTCCGACCGGGGTCGTCTCGGCCTGTGTCATGCCGCCTGCCTCCCCTTCGTCCGGCCGCCGGCGCCTCCGCCCGGCGCCTCCACCACCCCCGTGCGCCGCAGCTTCTGCCAGCGCAGCCGGCCGCCGGTGAGGGCCGTGATCCAGGACTGGAGGAGTACGACGTACATCAGCTGGCGGTAGAGGATCTGCTGGAGAGGGAGCGAGATGAGATGGGTCATGCGTTCGCGGTCCAGGCGGAAGGCGTAGGCCGCACAGACCGCCTGCACGGCCAGCACGCCCAGCCAGGCGCCGATCGTCTTCTGCGTCGGGCCGAAGACGATGCCGTAGAGGAGGAACGCGTCGATCAGGGGGGCCAGGAGGGGGGCCACCACCATGAAGAGCGAGACCAGGGGGAGGCCCACGCGGCCGAAGCGGCCCGACGGGCCCCGGTCGAGGAACGCGCCGCGGTGTTTCCAGATCGCCTGCATGGTGCCGTACGACCAGCGGTAGCGCTGGGACCAGAGCTGGGAGACGGACTCCGGGGCCTCCGTCCAGGCCCGTGCCCGCTCCGCGTACACCACCCGCCAGCCGTCCCGGTGCATGGCCATCGTGATGTCGGTGTCCTCGGCGAGGGTGTCGTCGCTCATGCCGCCGACCCGTTCCAGGGCGGTACGGCGGAAGGCGCCCACCGCGCCCGGGATCGTCGGCATGCAGCGCAGCACGTCGTACATCCGGCGGTCCAGGTTGAAGCCCATCACGTACTCGATGTGCTGCCAGGCGCCGATCAGCGAGTCCCGGTTGCCGACCTTGGCGTTGCCGGCGACGGCGCCGACCCGGGGATCGCCGAAGGGCTGGACCAGCTCCCGTACCGTGGCCGGTTCGAAGACCGTGTCGCCGTCCATCATCACGACGATGTCGTGACGGGCGTTGGCCAGGCCCCTGTTGAGGGCGGCGGGCTTGCCCGCGTTCACCTGGCGGATCACCCGGACGTCCGGCAGGTCCAGGTCCGCCACGATCCCCGCCGTGCCGTCCGTCGAACCGTCGTCGACGACGAGGATCTCGATCGGGTGCTCGCTCGCGGTCAGTGAACGGACCGTGTTCTCGATGCACTTGGCCTCGTTGTAGGCGGGGACCAGGACGGAGACCGGCTCCGTCACCGGCCGGCCCCAGCTGAAGCCCCTGCGGCGGACCCTGCGGGTGTGCACGAAGGAGAGCCAGAGCATCAGGGCGAACCGGGCCAGCACCGCCGCGCCGACCACCGCCAGGCCGGCCACCAGCACGTTCGTGATGCCGTCCGCCGCCTGGACCAGGGAGATCCACGCCCTGCCCTGCCAGAGGTCGGGGCCGGTGACCTGGGTGTGGGCGCTCGGTGCTTTCAGGGCCTCGGTGAGGTTGCCGAAGGTGTAGCCGCGGTGCCGGAGTTGCGGAATGAGGCGGTCCAGGGCCTGGACCGTCTGGTGGCGGTCGCCGCCCGAGTCGTGCATCAGGACGATCGCGCCCTTGCCGGCGCCCGGGGTCGCGTTGCGGACGATGGCGTCGACGCCCGGTTTGCGCCAGTCCTCGCTGTCCGTGTTGTTGACGACCGTGATGTAGCCGCGGCTGCCGATGTACCGCGTCACCGGCCAGGAACTGTTGTCCATCGCGTCGGCGAAGGAGGAGTACGGCGGCCGGAACAGGGACGTCCGGATGCCGGCCGCGCCGGTGATCGCCAGCTGGGTCTGGGACAGCTCCCAGTCGATGCGCTTCTTCGACTGGTACGACAGGTCGGGGTGGCTGAAGGTGTGCACGCCGACCTCGTGGCCCTCGGCCACCATGCGCCGGACCAGCTGCGGATAGCGGGAGGTCATGGTGCCGGTGACGAAGAAGACGGCGTGCGCGTGGTGCTTCTTCAGGACGTCCAGGACCTTCGGGGTCCAGGCGGGGTCGGGGCCGTCGTCGAAGGTGAGGACCAGGTGGTGGTCGGGGATGCGCAGCGACGTCGTACGGCCGCCCCGGGTGTCGATGACCGGGCCGCCGTCCAGGATCTTCTCCGGGACCTTGTCGGTGGCGGCCTCGGGGCGGACGCGGTGGTCGGCGAGGATCTCGCTGTGGACGTAGCCGCGCAGCATCAGCATCGCCATCACGGCGCCGAGCACCAGCACGGGCAGCGTCAGGCGCATGGACAGGCGGCGGCGCCGGGGACCGCCGGCGGGCGGTGCGGGAGTGTTCCCATGACGACGGGCACGGGTGCCGGTACGCGTGCCGGTACGGGTACGGCCGCGGGTGCGGGGCGCCATCACAGGACAGGGGCGGGAGAGGTGCCGGTCCCGGTCCGGGGGGCCGCGCCCTCCGCGACCGGGCCGCCGGTCGGGGCGGCCGAGTCGCTGGGCGAGGGCGGCGGCGACGACGCGGGCGGGGTCGGGGTGTCCGACGTGGGCGCCGGCGAGGACGGCGAGGGCGCCACGGACGACGACCCGGGCTTCGGCGAGGAACCCGCCGTCCCGGCGGACGACGTCGGCTGCGCGGACGTCGACGCGGTCGGCCGGCCGGCCCCCGTCCTCCCCGCCCCGGGTGCCCGGGAAGAGGCACGGGCCGACGGGGTCGTGCCGTCGCTCACGACCGGACCGGCCACCGAGGCGCCGTCGTCCGAGGACCGGGCGGACCGCGCGGGCCGCGGCGAGTCGTCGACCTTGCCGGCCGGCCGGTCGTGGTTCTGCCCGGGCACCGGCAGCCAGGGCGCGTCGGAGCTGCCGGACAGCAGCGTGACGACGATGACCAGCGCGTAGACCGCGCAGGCGAGGCCGACGGCCATCCCGATCCTGCGGAAGCGGCGGCTGCGGCGCCCCGACGCGTCGACGAAGACCGGTGCGTCGGACACCTCCGCCGCACCGGTCGGGCGTATCCGCACCGCACCGACGTCGTCCGGGGCGGGCACCAGGTCCGGGTCCCGGACGGCGAACGGGTCCTCCGCATCGGCCGGGACCGCGCGCGCCGCATCGCCATGGACCACGCCCCACGGATCCCGCAGCGCACCGAACCGCAGCACCTCGGTCGCCCCGGTCGTCCCGGTCACGCCTGTCGTCCCGGTCACCCCGGTCGTCGCCGAGCCGTCGGCGCCCTGGGCGGCCGCCCCTGGCTCGTCTCCTCCCGCCAGTGGCACATCCCGGGCGTCCAAGGCCACCTGGGGCAATTCCGGTTGGGTTTCTTCTCGCCAATTTTTCACGCGCGTACATCCCCCCACGGGACTGTTCCGGGCGCGCTGACGAACCCGAGCACACGTCACCGGATCCGGGCCCCCACCCGGTTCCGAACGCCCCCTTCTAGCTCTCCGCGCTCGGGGCCATGAAGCTAGCGCACGAGGGGGTGCCGCGTTCTCGATGTGTCATTTGTGGTCGTCCATCACATCTTGATCACTGGCTGGAATCCATCCACCGGCCGGCCGCTGAAGCCAGCCCTCCGCCCGCCCGATCTCGGCGGCCGCCCGGCGCAGCGCGTCCACTCCCGAATGGACCAGCCCCTTTCGCCACACGAGCGACACGGGCGACAACGGGACGGGATCGACCAGGGGCCGCGAGACCGTCCCAGGTATGGCCGGAAATCCCACTACCCCGAGGATCGAATTCCGGTTCTTGGCCATGATGCGCTCGAATTCCTCCTCCCCCACGGCCAGCGGCAGGGGCGGCGCGACCGCGATGCCTCGCCCGTCGAAGAGGTGAAAGGCCAGGTCAGTCCATTCCAGGGTGCGCTCGTTCCCGGCGCCGGCGTACACCGCCTCGCCCGCCAGCGCGGCCAGCGGCACCTCCTCCAGGCCCGCCAGCCGGTGATCGGAGGGAATGATTACGGCCATGCGTTCGAACCGTACGGGCTGTTGTTCGAGCCCGGAGCGCAGCGCCGGATCCAGTCCCGCGAACCGTCCGAAGGACGCGTCGAGCCGCCCGGCCAGGAGTTCGGCCGCCGCTCCGGTGAGCCCGCTCTCGTAGCGGGCCATCAGCTCGCAGTCGGGGGCGAGTTCGCGGGCGCGGTGCAGTACGCGTCGGCCGGTTTCCAGGCCCGGCGAGTTGAGGTCCACCAGCAGCGGCCGGGCCTGCCCGAACGCGGCGAGCAGCGCGTCCTGGGCGGCCAGCACCCGGCGGGCGTACGGCAGCAGCCGGGCGCCGTCGGCGGTCAGGGCGACCTGCCGGGTGGTCCGGAGGAACAGCTCGGCGCCCAGCTCCCGCTCCAGTCGCCGTACATCACGGCTCAGGGCCTGCTGGGCGACGTACAGCCGGGCGGCGGCGCGGGTGAAGTGCAGTTCCTCGGCGACGGCGACGAAGACACGCAGGAGCCGGGGGTCGATGTGGGCGGGAGAGGCGGCCATCGGGCGAACTTACCGGTACCGCACCGGGCACCTGGCCGATGCCCCGTCGGGCAGTCGCCACTGCGCCGGCGTAGACCGCCTCGCCCCCCGGCGGCCGGCGGCACCTCCTCCTGCACCTCGGCCGCGGGCGCCGGCGCCATCACCGACCACTCTGTCTGCGTGTCGTCCGGGACGGTCACCTTCCAGGTCACCCTGCAGCGGCCCGAAGCGGACCGAAGCGGCCCGACACACCCTACGGCCCGGCCCTCGCCGGACTCACAACAACAGTGCGTGAATCGGCGCCCAGCAGGTGTTGGACCCCTCGATCGGCTCCGGGCGACGGTGGTGTCCATGCCGCAACCGACCGAGCCGGCTCCCCGGCAGCCCCTGTACACCGTCACCGCCGACTCCCTCGTCGCCGTCGACTTCGCGCCCCGCGACCTCGCTCCCCGCCTCCACCGCCGCCCGCCCGGCCCCTACCGCCGTCTCTTCGCCCTCCCCGGCACCCGTGCCTTCACCGCCGGGAATCTGCTGGCCCGGCTGCCCATGGGCATGTTCAGCGTCAGCGCGGTCGTGATGATCGCCGGTGCCCGTGGCTCGTACGCCCTCGCCGGTGCCGTCACCGCGACCGGCCTGGCGGCGACCGGGGTGGCCGGGCCCTGGGTGGCACGGCTCGTCGACCGGTACGGCCAGGCGCGGGTCGCCGTACCCGCCACCGTCACCGCCGTGCTCGGCAGCCTCGCCCTGCTGCTCTGCGTCCGCTTCGGCGCCCCGGACTGGACCCTGTTCGCCGCCTACGCGGCCACCGCCACCACCCCCAACCTCGGCGGCATGTCCCGCGCCCGCTGGGCCCACCTGCTGCGCGACGACCCGGACGGGCTGCACACCGCGAACTCCTACGAACAGGCCGCCGACGAGCTGTGCTTCATGCTCGGCCCGGTGCTGGCGTCCTTCCTGACCGGCACGTTCTTCCCGGAGGCCGGCACACTCGTCGGCGCGGTCCTGCTGCTGACCGGCATGCTGCTGTTCACCGCCCAGCGGGCCACCGAGCCGCCGCCCCGGGCCGGAGGCGGCACCGCGAGAACTCCGCTGCGCATCCCCTCTCTCCTGGCGTGCTTCGTCGCGACCGGCGCGGTGTTCGGCTCGATGGAGGTCGTCACCATCGCCTACGCCGACGCCCAGGGCCACCGTTCGGCGGCCGGTGCCGTCCTCGCCCTCCAGGCGGCCGGCTCCTGCGCGGCGGGGCTGGTGTACGGGGCGGTCAAGCCACGGGGACCGGCCGGACGACGGTTCCCCGTCTGCCTGTCGGCGATGGCGGTCCTGATGTCCCTTCCCCTCCTCGCGGCCCGCACGGCCGACAGCCTCTGGGCCCTGGCGCCCGCTCTGCTCGTGGCCGGCATGGCGACCGCGCCCACGATGGTGACCGCGATGACCCTGGTCCAGGACCGCACCCCCGCGGACCGCCTCAACGAGGGGATGAGTCTGGTCGTGACCGCCCTCCTGACCGGCGTCGCCGCGGGCTCCGCGCTGGGCGGCTGGGCGGCGGAGCACGTCTCACCGACCGCCGGTTTCACCGCGCCCGTCGCCGCGGCCGTCACAGCCCTTCTGCTCAACACCATCAGTCGAATCGCTTCCTCTGATTCCCGCCGCACCCATTGACGCCCACACAGCCCGCACCTACCTTCCTCCGTCGAAGCGCTTCGACGTCCCGCATCGAACCGATTCGACGCGGGACGAGCACCATCCATCCGACTCCCCTGGAGGCACTGGATGTCGACGGCACGAAGGCGGACGGCGGCCGCGGCGGTGATCCTCTCCGGATCGCTGCTGCTGACCTCCTGCGGCGGCTCCGGCGGCAGCACGTCCGACGGGAAGACGCTGCGGCTGTGGCACTACGAGGGTCCGACCAGCGCGATGGGCGTCGCCTGGAACGAGGCCATCAAGGAGTTCGAGGCGTCCCACCCGGGCGTGAAGGTGAAGTACGAGGAGAAGAGCTTCGAACAGATCCAGAAGACCGCCCAGATGGTCCTGAACTCCTCCGACGCCCCCGACATCATGGAGTACAACAAGGGCAACGCGACGGCGGGACTCCTCTCCAAGCAGGGACTCCTCACCGATCTGACCGCCGAGGCGGCGAAGCGCGGCTGGGACAAGAAGCTCAGCGCGGGCGTGCGCACCACCAGCCGGTACGACGCCGACGGCGTGATGGGCTCCGGCAAGTGGTACGGAGTGCCCAACTACGCCGAGTACACGATGGTCTACTACAACAAGGAGCTGTTCGAGAAGTACGGGATCGCCGAGCCGAAGACGTTCGACGACCTGACGGCGGCGATGGACAGGTTCGTCGAGAACAAGGTCACCCCGCTGGCGAACGCGGGCTCCGAGTACCTGGCCCAGCAGTACCTCTACCAGCTGGCGCTGTCGAAGGCCGACCGCTCCTGGGTGGACAGCTACGAGCTGTACAAGGGCAAGGTCGACTTCCACGACACCGCCTGGACCTACGCGGCCGACACCTTCGCCGGCTGGGTGAAGAAGGGCTACATCGCGAAGACGTCCAGCGGTACGACCGCCGAGCAGGCCGGGGTCTCCTTCATCCAGGGCAAGGCGCCGATCCTGTTCTCGGGCAGCTGGTGGTACGGCCGCTTCCAGTCGGAGGCCAAGTTCGACTGGGGCAGCTTCCTGTGGCCCGGCTCGAACCTCACCCTCGGCTCCGGCGGCAACCTCTGGGTCGTCCCGAAGAACTCCGAGAACAAGGATCTCGCCTACGACTTCATCGACATCACCATGTCGAAGAAGATCCAGAACCTGCTCGGCAACAAGGGCGGAGTCCCGGTCGCGGCCGACGCGAGCGCCGTCACCGACCCCAAGGCCAAGGAGCTCATCGCCAACTTCAACACCCTCAGCAAGCGCGACGGCCTGGCCTTCTACCCGGACTGGCCGATCGCCGGCTTCTACGACACCCTCGTCTCCGAGACCCAGAAACTGATCACCGGGAGCGAGAAACCGGACGCCTACCTGAGCAACCTCCAGACGGCGTACGACAAGGGCTCGAAGTGACGGTGACCTTCGAGGGGCGGCGCGCCACGGGTCACGCGCGCCGCCCCCGCCCCACAGCCAACCCGCGCCGCCCCCGGGACTCCTACGCCCTCTTCCTCCTCCCCGGCGCCCTCGCCTTCCTCGCGGTCGTCGTCGTCCCGTTCCTGATGAACACGGGCGTGAGCTTCACCGACTGGCAGGGCGTGGGCAGTCCGAAGTGGTCCGGGCTCGCCAACTACCGTGAGCTGCTGCACGATGCCGAGTTCTGGGCGTCCTTCCGGCACAGCCTCTTCATGGTCGTCGCGATGGCCGTGCTCCCGACGGCGCTCGGACTGGTCCTGGCCGCCACCCTGTTCGACTACGTCGGCAAGCACTTCGGCACCCGGATCGCCGCCGTCCTGCGCGCCTGCTTCTACCTCCCCCAGGTGCTGCCGGTGGCGGTGGCCGGCATCGTCTGGAGCTGGATCCTGGCCCCGGACAACGGCACCCTCAACGCCCTGCTGAAGGCGGTCGGGCTCGGCTCCTGGCAGCAGGACTGGCTCGGCGACCCGGACCTCGCCCTCTACACCGTGATGGGCGTGCTGGTCTGGGTGCAGATCGGCTTCCCGCTGGTCGTCTTCATGGCCGGGCTCGGGCGCGTCGACCCGCAGCTGTACGAGGCGGCCGAACTGGACGGCGCCGGCTGGTGGCGCCGCTTCCGGCACATCACGCTGCCGCAGCTGCGGCCCGAGGTGTACGTCGTCCTGACCTGGTGCACGATCGCCGCGCTCAAGGTCTTCGGCGCCGTGTACGTCCTGACGAAGGGCGGCCCGGGCGGCGCCACCGACGTCCCCTCCTACTTCTCCTTCACCACGTTCTTCGAGAAGACCCAGGTCGGCTACGGCTCGGCGATCTCCACGGTCCTCACCGTGATCATCCTGGCCCTGTCCCTGACCGGCCTGAAGCTGCAGAACCGCGCGGAGGACGGAGATCTCTGAATGACCGCTCTACGCCGTTACCCCGTCCTCGTCGCCCTCTGTCTCGCCGCGCTCTTCATGATCGTCCCGTTTCTGATCGTGACGATGAACGCGATCAAGTCCCCGGCGGAGTACTCGCAGAACGGCCCGCTGAGCCCCCCGCACGGTCTCTACCTGGACGGCCTCAAGGACTTCTGGCAGCGCGTCGACTACAGCCGGAAGCTGGTCAACTCCGTCGTCATCAGCGGCTCGGTCGCCGTGCTCGCGACCGCGCTCTCCGTCCTCAACGCGTACGCGATCGGCATCGGCCGGATCAGGGGCCGCACCTGGGTCCTGGCCTTCTTCGTCCTCGCCAACATGCTGCCGCAGGAGGCGCTGGTCTATCCGCTCTACTACCTGAGCAAGCAGGCGGGTCTGTACGACACCAGGCTCAGCGTGATCATCGTGTTCACGGTGATCCAGTCGGCGTTCGGGACGTATCTCCTCTCCGCCGTCCTCGGCCGATTCCCGCGCGAGATCGTCGAGGCGGCCCGGATCGACGGCGCGAACAAGTGGCAGATCCTGGTCCGGATCGTCGTCCCGGTCAGCCGCCCGACCCTGGGCGTGCTCCTGGTCTTCTTCTTCATCTGGACCTGGAACGAGTTCCTGCTGCCGCTGGTCATGCTGATCTCCAACGACAACCAGACGGTGTCCGTCGCCCTCGGCGTCCTCCAGGGCCAGCGCCTGATGGACGCCACGATGACCAACGCGGCCGCCCTGCTCGGCGTGCT
Source organism: Streptomyces sp. NPDC048254 (assembly GCF_043201895.1). NCBI lineage: Bacteria > Bacillati > Actinomycetota > Actinomycetes > Kitasatosporales > Streptomycetaceae > Streptomyces > Streptomyces sp. NPDC048254. Next base: position 73,615 of record NZ_JBICZJ010000001.1, on the reverse strand, counting down.
CCCGGCCATCGTCTTCTTCCTCGTCTTCCAGCGCACGCTCACCCGGGGCATCGCCGTGGGCGCCGTCAAGTAGGAGGTTCCTGCGTGAAGTTCACCGACGGCTACTGGCTGCTGCGCGAGGGCGTCACCGCGGCCCATCCGGTCGAGGTCCTCGACGTCACCGCCGCGGACTCCGGTCTGGAGATCCACGCGCCGACGCAGCCCATCCGGCACCGCGGCGACCTGCTGAAGGGACCGGTCGTGACGATCAGCGCGCACACCCCGATGCCCGACGTCATCGGCGTCACCTTCACCCACTTCGAGGGCGAGCGCCCGCGCGGCCCCCAGTTCGAACTCCAGCGCGCGGACTTCGCCGCGCAGGTGTCGTACGACGACGAGTACGCGACCCTGACCTCCGGATCGCTGACCCTGCGGCTGAGCCGGACCGCGCCCTGGCGGCTCGACTTCCTCGCGGGCGGCCGCATCCTCACCTCCAGCGGCCCCAAGGGCATGGGCATCATGCGGGACACGGCCACCGGCGCCCACTATCTGCGGGAGCAGCTGGGCCTCGGGGTCGGCACCTCGGTGTACGGCCTCGGCGAACGCTTCGGCCCGCTGGTCAAGAACGGCCAGGTCGTCGACGTCTGGAACGCCGACGGCGGCACGGCCACCGAACAGGCCTACAAGAACACCCCCTTCTATCTGACCGACGCGGGCTACGGCGTCTTCGTCGACCACCCGGGAAAGGTCTCCTTCGAGGTCGGTTCGGAGGCCGTGTCCCGGGTTCAGTTCAGCGTGGAGTCACAGCAGTTGACGTACTACGTCATCCACGGCCCGACCCCGAAGGACATCCTCCGCACGTACACGGCCCTGACCGGCCGCCCGGCGCTCCCGCCCGCCTGGTCCTTCGGCCTGTGGCTCTCCACCTCCTTCACGACGTCGTACGACGAGAAGACGGTCACGTCCTTCATCGAGGGCATGCGGGAGCGTGAACTCCCGCTCTCTGTTTTCCACTTCGACTGTTTCTGGATGCGGGAGTTCAACTGGTGCGACTTCCGGTGGGATCCCCGGGTGTTCTCGGATCCGGAGGGGATGCTGGGGCGACTGCACGAGCGCGGACTGCGGGTGTGCGTCTGGATCAACCCGTACATCGCGCAGCGCTCGCCGCTGTTCGCCGAGGGGAAGGAGCTGGGACACCTGCTGCGGCGACCGGACGGGAGCGTGTGGCAGTGGGATCTGTGGCAACCGGGGATGGCGCTGGTGGACTTCACGTCGGCGGCGGCCCGCGACTGGTACGCGGGCAAGCTGGAGGCGCTGCTGGCGCAGGGGGTCGACTGCTTCAAGACCGACTTCGGGGAACGGGTACCGGTCGACGTGGCCTGGTCCGACGGCTCGGACCCCGAGCGGATGCACAACTACTACACCTACCTGTACAACCGGACCGTCTTCGAGGTGCTGCGCAAGCACCGGGGCGAGGGCGAGGCGGTCGTCTTCGCCCGGTCGGCGACGGCGGGGAGCCAGAAGTTCCCGGTGCACTGGGGCGGCGACTGCGAGGCGACGTACGAGTCGATGGCAGAGTCGCTGCGCGGCGGCCTCTCGCTGGGCCTGTCGGGCTTCGGCTACTGGAGCCACGACATCGGCGGTTTCGAGGGCACACCGACTCCGGCGCTGTTCAAGCGGTGGCTGGCCTTCGGGCTGCTCTCCTCCCACAGCCGGCTGCACGGCAGCTCGTCGTACCGCGTCCCCTGGCTCTTCGACGACGAATCCGTGGACGTGCTGCGGCACTTCACCCGGCTGAAGCTGAGCCTGATGCCCTACCTGTACGAGGCCGCGCGCACCGCCTCCGCCGAGGGCCTGCCGATGATGCGGGCGATGGTCCTGGAGTTCCCGGACGATCCCGGGTGCGCGCACCTGGAACGGCAGTACATGCTCGGCCCGGATCTGCTGGTGGCGCCCGTCTTCAGCGACGAGGGGGAGGTCTCGTACTACGTGCCCGAGGGGACGTGGACGCATTTCGTGACCGGTACGCGGGTGACCGGGCCGCGCTGGGTGCGTGAGCGGCACGGCTTCCTGAGTGTGCCGCTGCTGGTCAGGCCGGGTGCGGTGATCCCGGTCGGCGCGGTGGCGGACCGCCCGGACTACGACCACGCGGACGGGGTGACGCTGCGGGCGTACGGCCTGGAGCACGGCGCGCAGGTCACGGTCCCGGTCGGGGACGTCACGTTCACCGTCGTACGCGAAGGGGACACCCTGCGGGCCTCGTGCAACGACCCGGCGGCGGCGTGGCACCTGGCGGCCGGGGAGCGCACGGCGCGGGCGGCGGCCGGCACCGGGTTCCTCTCCCTGGAGCTGGGCCGATGGTGAAGATCACCGACGTGGCCCGGCACGCCGGGGTCTCCCCCAGCACGGTGTCCTACGCGCTGAGCGGCAAGCGCCCGATCTCGGAGGAGACCCGGCGGCGGGTCGAGGCGTCCATCCGCGAGCTGGGCTACCGCCCGCACGCCGGCGCCCGCGCCCTGGCCAGCAGCCGCTCCAACGTCCTCGCCCTGGTGATCCCGCTGCGCACCGGCATCCACGTCCCGGTCGTCATGCAGTTCGCGGTGTCGGTGGTGACCACGGCCCGCCGCCACGACCATGACGTGCTGCTCCTGACCCAGGAGGAGGGCGAGGAGGGGCTGCACCGGGTCGCCGACACGGCCCTGGTGGACGCGCTGATCGTGATGGACGTCCAGCTGCACGACCCCCGGCTGCCGCTGCTGCGCGCGCTGGAACGGCCGTCGGTACTGATCGGCTTCCCGGCCTCCCCCGACGGCCTGACCTGCGTCGACCTGGACTTCCGTGCGGCCGGTGAGCTGTGTGTGGAGCGGCTGGCGGGGCTCGGCCACCGGGTGGTGGCGCTGGTCGGCTCGCCGCCCGAGGTGTATGTGCGGGAGACGGCGTTCGCCCAGCGGGTGGTCCAGGGCTTCACGGCCGCCGCGGACCGCAACGGCATGGCGTCCTCCGTCCACCCCTGTGAGGCCACGCCGGCGGCGGCACGCCGGGCGGCCGAGCGGCTGCTGCGCGAACAGCCGGCGCTGACCGGGGTCGTCGTCCACAACGAGGCGGTCCTGGAACCCCTCGTCGACGCCTTCGAGCAGCTCGGCCTCCGTGTCCCCACCGACCTGTCGATCACCGCGATCTGCCCGGACGAACTCGCCGCCGGACTCCGCGTCCCGGTCACCTCGGTCGCCCTGCCGGCCGCGGAACTCGGTGAACGGGCGGCGGAGTTGCTGATGCGCAAGCTGGGCGGGGACCCGGACGTTCCGGAGGCGACCCTGCTGGCGCCCCGGCTGACCGACCGCGCCAGCACCGCACCGCGCACGCTGACCCCCTGAGCGGTCATGACCTGGGGAAAGGCGGTCGAGAGCGGTCAGCCGGCGTCGATCAGGTACTCCACGTCGGAGACGTGGTACTCGCCGTACCCGATGCGCTCGCCGATCGCCTCGTAGCGGCCGTACTGCTCCCGGGTGAGCGGTACGGCCAGCGTGCTCAGGACGCGGAGGAACAGCCGGAACCCGAGATCGGGATCGATCCGGGTGACCACGTGTTCCAGCGCGTTCATGACGTCCGGGGCGGGAACGGGACGCCCGTGGGGACCAAGGACCTTGTCCGCCACGACGGCCGCCGTCTCCCGGACTTCCCGCAGCACCGTGCCGGCGAGTTCCGTACGGGCGGGCGCCACCACGGGTGTGTACGCGGGGGCGGCCTCCGCCAGCCGCTCCCGGCACACGTCGCCGATCAGCCGCAACCAGTCCCGGCCTTCGACGCGCCTCGGTGTGCCCGAGGCTCCGACCCACAGCGCGGAGACCGCGGTGTCGGGCAGTGCGGACCGCAGCAGACGGAGTGTGTCCTCCAGGAGGACGGCCGCCGCGGAGCCCGGGGTCTGCCCGATGCCGTCGCCGTCGGCCGCATCACGGATCTCCTCCCGGCTTCCGGACCAGTCCTGGTGGGCCGCGCCGGCGAGGTGGGAGAGCCCGAAGTCCCAGGTGGCGTCGCGCCGGGCGGTGTCGATCGGCGGCCACGCGATGTCGAGACCGGAATCGACGAGCGCGGAGTGGTGCTCGAACCTCTCGGCGAGCGCCTGGAACCGGTCGTACCACTCCTTGTCGATCCGTACGGAGTGGGCCTTCAAAGCCCGCAGGAAGAGCCGGAACGCGAGTTCGGGACTGGCGTGGGCGGCCACCTCTTCGAGGGCCGCGAGGGTGTCGGCGGAAGGCGGGGCAGCCGCCGTCCGCTCGCGGCAGAACCGTATCTCCGCGACGACGTCGTCACGCACCTCGTCGGGCTTCGGCGGCCGGGCGTCCCAGATCGGGGAGGGCGCCGGGCGCCGCCCGGGCACCTTCCGGGGCGGACGGGCGGCGCAGGTCTCTTCGACGTGCCGCAGCCAGTCACGTGCGCTCATGCCGTGCGCCGCGGGATCCCAGCGGCCCCCGGCGGCCGCTCGCCACACCGTCCGGATCGTCTCGTCCGCCAGCGGCGAGGCCAGGAGAGCGCGCACGTCCTCGCGCAGATCGTCGGCGTACCCCCACTCGTCGTGGCTGGTGTCGTAGCCGAAGCTGCTGCGCTCTTCCGCGCTGAGGTGGCCGACGCCGTGCACCGGGTACGCGAGGTCGTAGGCATCGAGCTTCGCCGTGACGAGACCGAGCGCCGTACCGGTGTCCCGCGGCGCGGGCGCGAGGGCGAACGCCTCGGTCAGCCCACTGAGCCCGAAGTCCCCGATGTAGTCCACGTAATAAGGTTCCTGACGTCCCGTCATGGCCGTCGCCTCCCCTTCCCGGTCAGACCGCCGGCGCCGCGGTCGGCACGGCACGGCGCCGGCGTTCGCGCAGCAGGTTCCTGACGGTACGGACCCGCCAGGCGGTGAAGCCGAGGATGACGACGCCGGTGAGGGTCGGGATCTTCCAACTGCCGGAGCCGTCACGGGTGGCGGTGTGGTCGCCGGGGCCGTCGACGAGGGCGGGCAGGGTCCCGTCGGCGGGACGGGCGTCGACCACCCCGTCGACGGTGACGCCGCTGACGCTGACGGTGCGGTCGGTGGCGGCGAACGAGCCCTCGCAGGCCCAGCCGTCCTGCCACAGGTCGCTCAGGCCGCCGGTCGCGGGCGTGCAGTCGGCGACGGTGACCGTGCCGCGGACGCCGGTCGCCTCGGCGTAGGCCTGCTGGACACCGTGCACGGTCAGGAACAGCCCGAAGACGAACCCGACGAGGCCGAGGGATATCTCGCGGGGCAACGGAGGGAGGAGACGGAGCAGGAACATGAACGGACGGGTCCTTCACGGAGTCGGTCGACGGGGGCAGTGGGAAGGCCACCGGACCGCGGACTCGTACCGGTGCTGGGACAAGGTAAGGCCCCCACCCGGGTGCGCGCCCCCCTCTCGCCTACAACTTCCTTTCGCCCTGCCAGGTGAGGGACGTCATCATGGCCAGGCCGCCATGGGCCAGGCCCCGGTAGGTCACCCTCCGAGCGGGGCCGACCTCGTGGGCGAGGCGTGCGGCCAGCTCCTTCCCGTCGCAAAACAGCCGCTGCCACACCTCGTCGTACCTGCCCTCCTCCCGGTCCCGCAGGTACAGGTTCAGCGTGGTGTCGATGGTCTCCGCCCACACGTACAAGGCGGCGACGAGCTCTGGGGACAGGTCCAGCCCGGCGGCCGGATCGTCGGGGAAGAAGTCCCCGAACCCCTCGGCGCGCAGCGGGCCGAACCGGAACTCGCCCTCGACCGTGAGGTCGACCGGGTACGCGGGTGCGCCGTGGCTGTCGCGTTCCCAGTGCAGGCGGTCGCAGTTCCAGCACACCCACTTCGCGGTCCGGTGGCGCTCGTCCCAGAAGCGCACCGGCCACGACGGCCCGAGCCGCACGGCCAGTCGCCGGGCGTTCACCAGACCCCGCGCGACGTGCCTGCGCAGATCCGGGCGAGAGGCGAAGCCCTCCGGCGGGCGGGACAGCGACCACCGGCGCAGAGAGTCCGCCAGCTCCGGCGGAAGTGCCGGCCGGCCGTCGTCCAGCGGGACGTTGCGGGTGAAGGCGGCCAGACCCTCGGAGGTCCCGGACTCCTGCGGCCGGTACAGCGGCGAGGGCTCGCCCCGGGCCTGCACGAGCAGGTCCCGCGGTTCTTCGTGGGTCATGCGGGATTCACTCCGATCACGTGTCCGCCACCGGCCGCGGTCCTGCGCGGTCGCCCGGCGTATCCGGTGGCGGCATGACGAAGGCCCCGCCGCTCGGAAGCGTCGGGGCCTTCGCCCACATGGGATGTGGAGGTCCGGGGACCTCCTGATCGTGGAGATGGCGGGAATCGAACCCGCGTCCAACGGTGCAAAAGCAGGGCTTCTCCGTGTGCAGTTCGCTGTGATTTTCTCGGCCCCGGCGATCACGCGAACAAGTCGCCGACGGGCCCAGTCACTGTTTGGTTTCCCATCGAACCCCGTGACCGGGCTCGATGGTTTAGTCCCCTAGATTATGCCAGGGTCCGGGTCGGGAACACCCCCGGGCTGACACCCGTTAAGGGCCTTCACTCACTGCTTATTAGGCAGCGAGGGCGAAGGCGCGGGAATCGCTCTTGGAATTGGCGATTATTGGTTGCGACATATGGTTAACGAGATCATTGCCGCTTCCTCGACACGCTTCCCCTGTTTCAACATCCGCTGTCGAAACCGATCATCCCCATGTTGATTTTTCAATGCGCACACCTGGGCTTCCCCTGGTGTTGGTGCCATCGTACGTGACCAACGCACACCGATGCCACCGTATTCCCGGCGGCTTCGCCCTACTGGCCCCGCTGCTTCCGCTTCGCCGCCGCGATCGCCCGGTCCGACTCCCGCCGGTCCTGCTGCTCACGCAGGGTCTGCCGCTTGTCGTACTCCTTCTTGCCACGCGCCAGCGCGATCTCCGCCTTCGCACGGCCGTCCTTGAAGTAGATGGCGAGCGGCACGATCGTGTGGCCCGTCTCCTGGGACTTGGCCTCCAGCTTGTCGATCTCCTCCCGGTGCAGCAGCAGCTTGCGCTTGCGGCGCACCGAGTGGTTGGTCCAGGTGCCCTGGCTGTACTCGGGGATGTGGGCGTTGTGCAGCCACGCCTCGTTCCCGTCGATCTGCACGAAGCCGTCGGTCAGCGAGGTGCGGCCCTGACGCAGCGACTTCACCTCGGTGCCGGACAGCACGATGCCGGCCTCGTAGGTGTCGATGATCGCGTAGTCGTGCCGCGCCTTCTTGTTCTGCGCGACGATCTTGCGCTTGCCGCCCTTCTCGCCGTCCCTGGCTTTGGCGGCCGTCCCCTGCTGCTTCTGCTGGGACTCTTTCGGTACGTACATTCCCTTGCCCATAGTGCCGTCCATTTTCGCACCACGGAGGGGGTGCGGGGGAAGCGGATTACGCTACGACGGGTCGCCGAGGCCGCTGAGGACCGTCTCGGCCCGCGCCAGCGCCCCGGAGCCCACTTCCAGGTCGGGAGTGATGCCCCGGCCGTCGACGGTGTGGCCCGACGGGGTGCGGTAGTGGCCGACGGTGAGCTCGGCGACCGAGCCGTCGGGGAGCCGGGTGGGCATCTGGATGGAGCCCTTGCCGAAGGTGCGGGAGCCGAGGACGACCGCACGGCCGCGGTCCTGGAGGGCGCCGGTGAGCATCTCGGCCGCGCTCATCGTGCCGCCGTCGACGAGCGCGACCAGGGGTCTCGCGGTGTCGCCGCCGGCGTCGGCGTGCAGGGCGCGCTGGGCGCCGTCGACGTCGTAGGTGGCGACCAGGCCGCCGTCGAGGAAGGCGGAGGCGGCGGTGACGGCCTCGCTGACCAGGCCGCCGGAGTTGCCCCGCAGGTCGAGCACGATCCCGCCGTCGGCGGGGGCCTGCCGTACGGCGTCGCGGACGAGGTCCCCCGAGCCCTTGGTGAAGGCGGAGATCCTGATGACGGTGATACCGGCGGACAGCTTGCGGACGGTCACCGAGTCGGTGGACAGCAGCGCCCGGCGCAGGGTCTCGCGCCACGTGTGCGTGCCGCGTTCGAGGCCGAGGGTGACGGTCGTACCGGCGCGGGCGTCGGTGGCGTCACCGCGCAGTAAAGAGACGACGTCGGTGACGGGCCGCCCGTCGACGTCCGCCCCGTCGACGCTGCGCAGCCGGTCGCCCTTCCTGATGCCGGCGGTGGCCGCGGGCGACCCGGCCTGCACCTTGGTCACCTCGATCCGGCCGTCCCGCTCCCGCCGGGCCCACAGTCCGACCCCGGTGTACTGGCCGTCGAGCGCTTCCTCGAACTCCTGGTACTCACCCTCGGAGTAGACCGCGGCCCACCGGTCCCCGCTGCGGCTCACGGCCCGTTCGGCGGCCTCCATGGGGGACTTGCCGTCGGCCATCGCGTCGGCGGCGGCCTTGGCGACGTCCTCGTGCCGGTCGGCCGCACGGGCGGCTCCGGTGGGCGTCTTCCGGTCGGACTGCCCCGGGTGGGGAAACGCCCCGGTGGCCGCCCCGGTCACCAACAGCCCTGCGAACACCAACGTCAGAGCCGCCCCCCGGCGAACCCGGCGGGGCTGACAGAACAGCTCTCGGCCTGACATGCCGGTGAGTCTAGGACAACCCGAAGGGCCGTAAGGGAGGTTGCCCGTACGGCCCTCGTGGCATCCGTCACGCGTCGCCGCCCCATGGGCAACACGGCGTCCACCGGACGATCAGGCATTCACTCGTGAGAGTTGCAGCGACTCAACTACGCCCAGTTGTTCGGATATCGCCCATACGGTCCGATGACAAGAGCAGGTGACCGAGCAGAGGGGATGACGAAGTGGCCACGGCAGGGCGGAAGGCCAACGGGGCGGCCGGGCAAGTCCGGTACACGTATCGCCTGCGGGTGTCGTCCTGCACCCGAAAGGCGCTGCTGGCCGAGTGGGGGCGATGCCGGTGGGTCTGGAACGAGTGCGTGACCCGCTCCAAGAAGGCTCACCTGAGGGGCGAAAAGTGCGGACCGGCACGACTGGACCGCATGCTGACCGCGGCCAGGGCGGCCACACCCTGGCCGGCCGACGGCGCCAGCGTGCCGCAGCAGCAGACCGTCCGCGACTTCGGAACGTCCCGCGCGAAGGCCCTCAAGGACATCAGGAATCGCCTGCCTGTATCGCAGCGAGCGGGAATGCCCAGTCACAAGAAGAAACACGAGGCACGCCCGACGCTGAACTACACCCGTCGTGGCTTCCGCTTGCAGGACGGGCGGTTGCGTCTCGCGGGAGGTGTCGTACTCAGCGTGGTGTGGTCACGGCAACTGCCCGCCGCGCCCTCGTCCGTGCGGGTGTTCAGGGACGGCGTCGGCGACTGGTACGCCTCGTTCGTCGTCCCCGCCCAGGCCGAACCGCTGCCGGACGCCAACGCGGTGTTGGGTGTGGACTGGGGTGTGCGGGAAATCGCCACCACCCCGTCCGACGGCCATGACCTCCCCCACGCCGAGTACGGCAGGAAAGCTCAGGCGAGGCTGACGCGGTACGACCGGATGATGGCCCGTCGCAAGCCCAAGAGGGGGCAGGCCACGTCGAAGGGATACCGGGAGGCGCAGAAGTGGCGGTCGAAGACGTGCCGGAAGATCGCGCGGCAACGCCAGGACCGCGCACGCAAGTGGGCGAAAAAGGCCGTCCGGGATCATGACGTGATCGCGGTCGAGGACTTTCGGCCGAAGTTCCTCACGCGGACCAGCATGGCGCGCAAGGCGGCCGACGCCGCGATCGGCGCCACGAAAAATGCCCTGCTCGAGATGGGCCGTAAGCACGGGCGGGAGGTACGCCTGGTACATCCCGCGTACACCACCATGGACTGCGGAAGGTGCGGTGCGAGAACCAAGCCCGGCTGGTGTCGACGGCACAAGACCTCCTGGAGCGCTGCTCCAGGAGGCGGCCTGAGCCAGGAATCCCCTCCCTCCCGGGAGGGGAGCGGTCAAACCTTCAGGTACTTGCGCAGCGCGAAGAACGCCGCAAGCGCGGGCATCAGGAGGCTCGTTGCGAGGATGAGCGGGAGCTTGGTCAACACCGCGTCCCAGCCGATGAAGTTGATCAGGTTCAGCTTCTGGGAGAGGGCCAGGCCGTGGTCGATGATGAAGTAGCGGGCGATCACCAGGAATCCGCAGGCGACCGTGCCGCCGATCAGGCCGGCGACCGCGGCCTCCGCGATGAACGGGGCCTGGATGTAGAAGCCGGAGGCGCCGACCAGGCGCATGATGCCGGTCTCGCGCCTACGGCTGAACGCGGAGACGCGCACCGTGTTGACGATCAGCATCAGGGCGACGACCAGCATCATCGCCATGACCGCGCGGGCCGCCCAGTTCATACCGTTCAGCAGCCCGAAGAGGTTGTCCAGGATGCCCTTCTGGTCCTGAACGGACTGGACACCGTCACGCCCGTCGAACGCCGTCGCGACCACCTGGTACTTCTGCGGGTCCTTCAGCTTGATCCGGTACGACTCCTGCATCTGGTCCGGCGTGAGGGAGTCGGCCAGGGGCGAGTCGCCGAACTGCTCCTTGTAGTGCTTGTACGCGTCGTCCTGCGACTCGTAGGTGACCTTCTCGACGATCGAGGTCATCTTGCCGAGGTCCGCCTGGATCTGCTTCTTCTGGTCCTCGGTGACCGCGCCCTTGGCACAGTTGGGGTCGGACTCGGCGTCGCTCTTGTTGCAGAGGAAGATCGAGACGTTGACCTTGTCGTACCAGTAGCCCTTCATGGTGGTGACCTGGTCGCTCATGAGGAGCGAGCCACCGAAGAGCGCCAGGGACAGGGCGACCGAGACGACGACCGCGAAGGTCATCGTCAGATTGCGGCGGAGACCGACTCCGATCTCCGACAGTACGAACTGGGCGCGCATGGCGTCGGGTTATGCCTTTCCGTCGTGGAGCGCGTGATGCGTCGGGAACGTGTGGATCGGTGTCAGTGCTGGTAGCCGTAGACGCCGCGGGCCTGGTCGCGGACGAGTCGGCCCTTCTCCAGCTCGATGACGCGCTTGCGCATCTGGTCCACGATGTTCTGGTCGTGCGTCGCCATCACCACAGTGGTGCCCGTCCGGTTGATCCGGTCGAGCAGCTTCATGATGCCGACGGAGGTCTGCGGGTCGAGGTTGCCGGTCGGCTCGTCGGCGATCAGCAGCTTGGGCCGGTTGACGAAGGCCCGCGCGATGGCCACGCGCTGCTGCTCACCACCGGAGAGCTCGCCCGGTCTGCGGTCCTCCTTGCCGCCGAGCCCGACGAGGTCGAGCACCTGCGGCACCGACTTGCGGATCTCGCCCTTGGACTTGCCGATGACCTCCTGGGCGAAGGCCACGTTCTCGGCGACCGTCTTGTTGGGCAGCAGCCGGAAGTCCTGGAAGACCGTCCCGAGCTGGCGGCGCATCTGCGGCACCTTCCAGTTGGAGAGACGGGCGAGGTCCTTGCCCAGGACGTGCACCTGGCCGTGACTGCACCGCTCCTCGCGGAGGATCAGCCGCAGGAAGGTGGACTTTCCGGAGCCGGAGGATCCCACGAGGAAGACGAACTCACCCTTCTCCACTTCCAGGGAGACATCCCTGAGTGCGGGGTGGGTCTGCTTGGGGTAGACCTTGGAGACATTGTCGAATCGGATCACGGATGCACCACGGGTCGCCGGGGGTAGATGAGCGTGACCATACGCGAGTCGGGTGAGTCAGCGCAGGCGCCGGTCACGGTTGGGTGAGGCTTGTGCGGTTTTGTTCCGGGGCAGTCTTTCCGGAACGCCGGGGCGAGGTCCCCGGACGGCCGCGCCCTTTCCGGGGGAACCTGGCACAGTGGAGGGGGAACGTTCTCGTTCCGCTGAGCGTTGTGTGGGTAATGGCCGGTGCAAGGAGGGCGAGCGCATGACGTACGACCGGTTGGTATGCGCGAACTGCGCGGCGCCCGTGAGCGAAGGCCGGTGCCCCGTGTGCCGCGCCAACCGCCAGCGTCTTCAGCAGGAGAACTTCTTCGGCGGGCTGAACCCGATGGCTCTGATCGGGCTGCTGGCGGTGCTGATCGCCGCGATGGCGCTGCTGGCGCATCAGACCGCGTAGCGCGAACGTAGCGAAGGTCACATAAAGGCGCACGGCGAAGCCGGCGGAAAACGATCGAAGGGCCCGGAGCCACCGCTCCGGGCCCTTCGCCGTGTGTGAGGCATTCGCTCTGTGAGCGAACGGCTACCGTCAGGCGGTGGCGCCGCCGCGGCCGCTCATGAGGCGCGGCAGGATGCGGAAACCGATACCGCCGGCGATCATCGTGGCGGCACCGACGACCAGGAAGGTCGTCTGCGCGGCACCGGTCTCGGCGAGCTGGTCGCCGCCGCCCTGGGCCTGGGCGTTCGAGGTGTCCGAACCGGTGTCGGTGAGGGCGGAGGAGCCCTCCTCCTGCGCGGAGGTGCCCGAGTTGCCGTCGGTGCCGGTGTTGTTGCCGCTGCCGCCGTCGCCGGTGCCCGTGCCGCTGCCGTCGGTCGGGTTGTCGCTGGTCGGCTCGTCCGTGGGCTCGGTGGGCTCATCGGTCGGCTCGGTGGGCTCGTCCGTGGGCTCGGTGGGCAGGTCGGTCGGCTCACCGGTGGGCTCGGTGGGCACGTCCGTCGGCTCACTGCTCGGCGGCTCGCTGGTGGCCGGGCCGGTCGGGATCCCGGTGGGGTCCTCGCTCGGATCGTCGTCGGTGCTGACGGTGGCGGTCAGGCCGTCCTCGTTGGCCTCGACGCCGATGGAGAGGGCGGAGGCCGCGCCGGCTGCGGTCAGCGAGGCACCGGCGGCGATCACGGCGCAGGCGGCTATCCGCGCGACCCGGATCCGTGTCTTCTTGGTCATCTGGTTGCTACCCCCAGTAGCTGAATGTCAGGTTGGCGGCGCTGGGGCTGTGCTCTACGGAGATAGCTACGGATGCGCAAGCCCCCCGGTTCTCATGCGCCCCAAAGATACGCACGCCACGCTTCACCCTTCCCATTTTTCAAAGCAACGTCAAGGCCGTTGCGGGCGCGATGTCCAGTTGCGCGCCGAATGCGGGGAGTTGAAGCCTGTGAGTGTGACGTAAAACCCAGACATAGCCCCGGCGTAGCCCGGAAATACGGGAACTGCCGCCACGGGGGCGGCAGTTCCGGATCGGCCGACTCGCCATGGGCTAGTCGACAAAGTTACTTCTCCTGCTGCTTGCGCCAGCGAATTCCGGCCTCCAGGAAGCCGTCGATCTCGCCGTTGAAGACGGCCTCGGGGTTGCCGACCTCGTAGTCCGTACGCAGGTCCTTGACCATCTGGTACGGGTGCAGGACGTACGAACGCATCTGGTTGCCCCAGGAGTTGCCGCCGTCGCCCTTGAGGGCGTCCATCCTGGCCTGCTCCTCCTGCCGGCGCCGCTCGAGCAGCTTGGCCTGGAGGACGTTCATCGCGGTCGCCTTGTTCTGGATCTGCGACCGCTCGTTCTGGCAGGAGACGACGATGCCGGTGGGGATGTGGGTGAGGCGCACCGCGGAGTCGGTGGTGTTGACGCCCTGCCCGCCGGGCCCGGAGGACCGGTACACGTCCACCCTCAGCTCGGACTCGTCGATCTCGATGTGGTCGGTCGTCTCGACGACGGGGAGGACTTCCACCCCCGCGAAGGAGGTCTGGCGGCGCCCCTGGTTGTCGTACGGCGAGATCCGCACCAGGCGGTGGGTGCCCTGCTCGACCGAGAGCGTCCCGTAGGCGTACGGCACCTGCACGGCGAAGGTGGTCGACTTGATGCCGGCCTCTTCCGCGTACGACGTCTCGTAGACCTCGGTCTTGTAGCCCTTCTGCTCCGCCCAGCGCAGGTACATCCGCTGCAGCTTCTCGGCGAAGTCGGCGGCGTCGACGCCACCGGCCTCGGCGCGGATGTTCACGAGCGCCTCGCGGGAGTCGTACTCCCCGCTGAGCAGCGTCCGCACTTCCATCTCGTCCAGCGCCTTCTTGACGGCGGCGAGCTCGGAGTCGGCCTCGGCGCGGGTGTCCGGGTCGTCCTCCTCCTCGGCCATCTCGAACAGCACGGCAAGATCGTCGATCCGCCCGCGCAGCGTCTCCGCCTTCCTGACCTCGGCCTGGAGGTGGGAGAGCTTGCTGGTGATCTTCTGCGCCTCGTCCGGGTTGTCCCACAGGGACGGCGCGGCCGCCTGCTCCTCGAGCACGGCGATGTCTGCCCTCAGCTTGTCGAGGTCCAGAACGGCCTCGATCGACTCCATGGTCGAGGAGAGGGACTTGAGCTCTTCGGATACATCGACGACTGCCACGCCTCCCAGCGTAACGGCTCCGCCAAGCGCACAGCGCCCGGCCACCGGTGCCCGGCCCACCGGCCTGGTGGGGCGGGGTGCCCGGGGACCGCGGTCGCCGGGTCAGACGGGCGGGCGGAGGGTCACGGGGTCGACGTGCTGTGGGTGTCCTGGGGCGGGGAGTCGTCGCCGGAGGACGCCAGCCACGCGCCGACACCCACCGCCGCCGCCAGTACGACGCCGGCCACTCCCAGCGTCACCCTGCGCCGCCGTGCCACCGCCTTGTGCCGGGCCGAGCCCGGTCGCGGCGCCCCGGACGCCCTCGGCGCCCTGGCCGTGCCCCGCGCGCCGCCCGCCAGCTCGTCGGGACCCGGCACCCGCATCGACGTGTGCGTGTCCCGGTTGGAGTCCGGCTTCGCGCCCGGCACCAGGGAGACGGCCCCCCGTCGCCGTACCCGCTGCTCCTCCGTCGCCGGAGCGGCGGCCGTCTCCTCGGCGGCCTCCTCCGACGCCTCCGTCTCCGGCTCGTCGACGTCCAGCGGCGGCATCCCCGCCAGCGTCGGCAGCTGCTCCCGCAGCCGCGCGGCCAGCTCGGACGCCCGCAGCCGGGAGGCCGGCGCCTTCGCCAGGCACTGCACGAGCAGCTGCCACAGCTCCTCGGGGATACCGGGGAGGGGGACGACGGTCTCGGTGACGTGACGGCGCAGGACCGCGCCGGGGTGGCCGCCGCCGAACGGGGTGAAGCCCGCAAGGAGCTCGTACAGAACGGTCGCCAGGGCGTAGATGTCCACCGACGCCCGGGGCGGCAGGCCCTCCACGATCTCCGGGGCCAGGTAGTCCGGCGTACCGATGATCTTCGTGGCGCGGGTCCGCTTCGGGGAGTCGATCAGCTTCGCCACGCCGAAGTCGGTCAGCAGGGCGGGGTGGGCTCCGCCGGGGCCGAGCGGGCCCTGCATGTCGAGCAGGACGTTCTCCGGCTTCACGTCCCGGTGGACCACGCCCGCCGCGTGCGCCGCCGCCAGCCCGTCCGCGACGTCAGCGACGATCGCGACGGCCGCCTCGGGCGCGAGGCGCCGCTCCCGCTCCAGGCGGGTGCGCAGATCGGTACCGCGGACCAGGTCCATGACGAGGGCGAGGTCGTTGCCGTCGACGACGAGGTCGCGGACGGACACCACGTTCGGGTGCTCAAGGCCCAGCAGGGCCGTGCGCTCCTGCACGAAGCGGCCCACCAGCTCCTCGTCGGAAGCGAGGTCCTCGCGCAGCAGCTTGATGGCGACGGGCCCTTCCGGCCCCTCGCCCAGCCACACCGTGCCGGCGCTGCCCCGCCCCAGGATCTGGTTGGCGGTGTACCGGCTGCCGATCTTCCGTGCCAAGACTGCTCCTACAGACGCGTGTTGCCGACAAAAGTACGCGTCCGAAGAGCCAACCTTCACCACGGAGGCGGAAATCACCCGCCAGATGTCGACAAATCCCCAGACTCGCGGTCAGTTGCCGTTGCCCACGCTGTCGAAGAAGTCACCGACCGCCTTCGTCCAGTCCTTCAACTGGTGCCAGTAGCCCTTGCCCTCCCCGACCCACGTGTGCAGCGGGGTCAGGTCCCAGATCAGCCAGCCCGCGACGAACAGGATGACGACCATGAACAGGCAGCCCTTGAGGCAGCCGAGCCCGGGGATCTTCATCGGGTTGGCGCTGCGCTGCCGCGGCTCGCGCGGGGCCCGCTGCGGCTCGGCGGGGGCGGCCGGGGGCGCGTAGCGCTGCTGCGGCCGCTGGGGCTGCTGCGGCGGCGGGGCGTACTGCTGCGGCTGGTGGCCGTACCCGGCGGGCTGCTGCTGGCCGTATCCGCCCTGCTGCCCGTATCCCCCGCCCTGCGGTCCGCCCTGCTGCCCGCGCGGCTGCGGCCGGCGTACCGGCTGCTGCTGCGGGGCCTGGCGCGGCGGCTCCTGCTGCGGCCGGGCCACCTGGCGCTGGGGGCGGCGGCGCAGCGGGTCCTCGTTCGGGTCGAGGTACTGGACCTGCGTCTGCTCGTTGCGGTCGCGGGCCGCGCGGAGCTGGGTCTGCCAGGGATGCGGCTGCTCCGGCTGCTGCTGGCCCGGCTGCCCCTGGGGCATCGGCGGCATGACGGCCGTCGGGTCGGCTGCGCCGGTGTTCGGCAGCACGGCGGTCGGATCGGCGGCGCCGACGGGGCCGCCGGTGTGCGGGAGCACGCTGGTCGCCGCGTTCGGGTCGTACGACCCGCCCGCGCCGGTGTTCGGCAGTACCTGCGTGGGATCGGCCGACCCCGGTACGGCCGCCGGCGCCGGGTCGGGGGCCAGCAGCGCGCCCACCCCTTCGGCGGCGGCGATCTGCGCGGAGTTCGCGTGCACGCCGACGCCCTCGGCGACGACGCGCAGGCCGCGGGCGAGGTTCTCGGCGCTGGGCCGGTCGTCGGGGTTCTTGCGCAGGCAGCGCTCTATGACCGTCCACAGCGGGTCGGGGACGGTGGACGGGCGGCGCGGCTCGGCGCTGAGGTGCTGGTGGAGGACTTCGAGGGCGCTGCCGCCGGAGAACGGCGGGCGCCCGGTGACCAGCTCGTACAGCAGGATGCCGGCGCCGTAGATGTCGACGGCGGAGGTCTGCGGGCGGCCCTCGGCGGACTCCGGCGCTATGTACGCGGGCGTGCCGACGAACTCGTGGGTGCGGGTCAGGCCCGGGGAGTCGGCGAGCCGCGCGATGCCGAAGTCGGTCAGCAGCGGGTGCATCTGGCCGTTGTACTGCTGGAGCAGCACGTTGGCGGGCTTCAGGTCGCGGTGCACGACGCCGTCGGCGTGGCTGGCGGCGAGCGCGTCGGCGATCTGGGCGGTCAGCAGCGCGGCGGCGACCGGCGAGAAGGGGCCGTTCTCCCGCAGGTAGCGGTGCAGGTCGGGGCCCTCGACGAGGTCCATGACCAGGGCAAGGAGATCGCCCTCTACAACGAGGTCCCGGACCCGGACGATGTTCGGGTGGGTCAGCCGGAGCAGCACGGAGCGCTCCCGCAGGAACCGCATCACGATGTCGGGGTCGCTCGCGAGCTCTTCCTTGAGGACCTTGATCGCGACGGTCTCCCCGGGCTGGCCGGGCACGGCCGCCTCGGCGCCCGCGGTCTCCCGCTGGCGGGCACGCCAGACGGTGCCGGTGGCGCCGCGTCCGAGCGGCTCCTCCAGGAGGTACTTGCTGCCTACCGGCCGCACGTCATCCGCTCCCTGTCGCTTGCTGGTGTGTCCGGTTCTTGTGTCCGACCCACTGTAGTGCCGTCGTCCCTGGCACCGGGCTGTCGTCCTGCTGTGCTTTCCCCCGCACCGCAGGCGGCCGACGAGTGTTCCGGACGTATCCCCATACGTAGGCGTTCCCGCAGTTGTTCGATGGAAAGACGCTCGCTTCGGTCCGGTGGTTGCCGGGTCCGGACGTGACCGATCTCAAGTGATCGCCCGCGCGGTATTGGTCAGGCACTTTTGGGGGCAGAGCTGACCAATCAAGATCACTTACCATCGGGTCGTGGGCGCGTTGTCAGTGGCAGGTGCGAGGATGCGTGCGACAGCAGAACTGGCCGACGTGCTCGTGGCGGTGGGGGGAATTCCGCGCCCGCGCAGAAGGGACCGCTGACGGCGATGCAGATCCGGCTGACCGTCGTAGACCCGCTGGGCCCTGCCGCGCAGCGGGGCCGGACCGTGAGCCGGGACGTGCTGGTGACGGCGCCCGCGGGCACGGATCTGGCCGCGGTGGCCTCAGCACTGGCCTCGGCGGTCACCGGTGACGGCGGGCCGGGCGGCCGGGAGACGAGCGGCGCCCCCGTCGTGCTGTACGCCGGGGCGGAGCGGCTGGACGCCCGCCGCCGCATCCTGGGCGAGCCCCCGCTGGTCGACGGCGCCGTGCTGTCCCTGGGCGCGCCCGCCGCCCCCGAGCCGCATCCCGAGCTGGACGACGCCCCGGCCCAGCTGCATGTGATCGCCGGCCCGGACGCGGGCGGGGTCCATCTCCTGCACGGCGGCCAGATCACCATCGGCCGCTCCGCCGACGCCGACGTCCCGCTCGACGACCCGGACGTCTCCCGGCTGCACTGCGCGGTCACGGTCGCCGCCGACGGCCGCGTCTCGGTGGCCGACCTGCACTCCACCAACGGCACGGCCCTGGACGGCACCCGCG
The DNA here is from genome assembly GCF_043201895.1 of Streptomyces sp. NPDC048254. Classification (NCBI taxonomy): domain Bacteria; kingdom Bacillati; phylum Actinomycetota; class Actinomycetes; order Kitasatosporales; family Streptomycetaceae; genus Streptomyces; species Streptomyces sp. NPDC048254. The sequence continues at coordinate 55,262 of NZ_JBICZJ010000001.1, read as the reverse complement.
TCACCGACCGCCCGGTCCGCCTCGCCCCGGGAGCGCTCCTGCGCATCGGGGAATCGGCCCTGCGGCTTACGCCGTCCGGGGGACCGGGAGCCCGGGTCGGCACGGCACCGGACGGGGACGGATGCGTGCGGGTGCTGCTCGGGGGTGAGGGCGCGGACGCGGACGACGGCAGCGGCGGCTTCGCGGCCGGCGGTCTCGCGAGCCCCGCGCGCGGGACGGCCGCGGCCGACGGCCCGCCCGGCCCGGCGGGCCGCACCCATCACGCCTACGGCACGGCGGGCTGGGGAGCCTCGGGCGGAGCGGCGGGGGGCCAGGAGCACGGGCCGGGGGAGTCACCGGTCGTACCCGCACAGGGGGAAGCGCCGAGGATCGAGAGCCGGGGTGCACTGCCGACGGCCGGGCAGGGCGGCGGACTCCCTGCGGGCGCCGGGCGCGAGGACGGAGCACCGGCGGGCGGGCCCAGGCACGAGCCGCCGTCGGCCGGACGCGGAGACGGACCGCAGCCGGCCGGATCCAGGCACGAACCGTCCTCAGCCGGACACCGGGACGGCGCACCGGCCGCCGGACCCGGGCACGAGCCGCCCTCGTCCGCCGGACGTGGGTACGAGCCCTCGCCGGCCGGACGCGGGCACGACCCTTCGCCGGCCGGAAGCCGCGGCGGACTGCCCGGCCCACGCGCTGGTTCCGCCACCACGCAACGCACCGGTGACCCACAGCGCCCCGCCGCCGCGGACCGCGCCACCGCCACGGGCCGGTCCGCCCCCGCGCAACGCTCCGGCGACACTCACGCCGGCCGCTCCGGAGTTCTCGGCGGCCCCGGCCCCCGAGGTGGCTCCAACGGGCCCGCGTCCGGTTCCGGTGCCCGAAGCGGCCCGACCGGACCCGCGGTCTCCGACCCGGCGGCGGCGCACCACCGGACCTCTCCGGACGGCGTCCCGTCGGCCGGTGACGTCTCCGACGGCCCCGCCCCCGCCGCCTCCTCCGGCAGGCGCAAAGGCACCCCCCTCCGCGGTACCGACGCCCCCGCCCTGCCCGGCGCCCGCAGGCGTGGCGGGCTCGGGGCCTGGGCGCGGCGGCTGGCCGGCGGACGCGGTGAGGTGCTGTCGGCCGCCGACGGCGAACCCGCGGCCGAGGACGGCGGCACGGCGTCGCCCGGTGTCCCCGCCCAGCCCGAGACCTGGCCCGATCCCGCCGCCCTGCTGCTGACCGCGCTCGGCCCCGGCCCCCGCCTCTGGGAGCGCGGCCCCGGCCACCCGGAGACGCTCACGGTCCGGCTCGGCACCGCGGACCGCCCGGCGCCCGACGGACCGGGGCTGCTCCCCGCCGTGCCGGTCACCGCCGACCTGCGCGAGGCCGGCGCCCTCGGTCTCGCGGGCCCGCGCACCCGCCTCGCCGGTCTCGCCCGCGCCGTACTGGCGCAGCTCGCCACGCTGCACTCCCCCGACCTGCTGGAGATCGTGCTGATCAGCGCGGACCGGGCCCGCTCCCTCGAGGAGCGCACGGCCGAATGGTCCTGGCTCGGCTGGCTTCCGCACGTCCGCCCCGGGCACGGCCAGGACTGCCGGCTCCTGCTGGCCTACGACCGCGAACAGGCCGCGGCCCGCGTGGAGGAGCTGCTCCGCAGGGTGGAGGACCTGTCCGCGCCCCGACGGCCGGCCACCGCCGCCGACCGCCCGAACCTGGCGGGTACGACCGCGGACGCCCCGCCCGCCGAGGCCGCCCACCGCCCCTCCTGGGCCCGCGACGACCTCGGCGACGGCGACGAAGACGGCAGGGGCGGCTTCCCGGGACCGTACACGGTCGTCGTCGTGGACGGCGATCCCGGCGGCTCGGCGCTGCGGGACGCGGTGGCGCGGCTGACCGTCGCCGGGCCGCGTGCCGGAGTGCATGTGATCTGCCTGGCGGAGACGGCGCCCACCTCGCCCACCTCGCCGGTCACCCAGACCTACGAGGCGGCGTGCGCGGTGACGCCGACGTTCCGGGAGTGCGGGGCCGTGGCCCTGCTCAGCGGGGACGTGGCGACGGCCCTGCATCTGCTGCGGGTGGCCCGCACCGACGCGGCGGGCCCCCTCGGCCCCGGCACCCTGGCCGCGGTGGACGCGGTCTCCCCCGCCTGGGCCGAGCGGTTCGCGAGGGCGCTGGCCCCGCTGCGCCCCGACGGCCCGGCCGGCGACCGGCACGCGCGCGTGGCCACCCCGCTCCCCCAGTCCGCCCGCCTGCTGGACGAGTTGGGGCTGGCGCGGGCCACCCCGGCGTCGCTGATGGCCCGTTGGGCGGACGCGGCCGACGACGCCGAGTCGCTGGGCGGCCGGGCCCGGGCGGTGCTCGGCGCCGGACCGCGCGGCCCGCTCGGCGCCGACCTGGTGACCGAGGGACCGCATCTGCTGGTCGAGGGCCCGCCCGGCAGTGGCCGTACGGAGCTGCTGCGGGCGATGGTCGCCTCGCTGGCCGCCGCCGAACGCCCCGACCGGCTCGGGATCGTCCTGATCGACGGCCGCGACGGCGTCGGCACCGGTGCCGGCGCGGGACTCGGCGAAGGCCTGCGGGTGTGCACCGACATACCGCATGTGACCACCCACCTCTCCGTCAACGACCCGGTCCGGATGCGGGAGTTGGCGCAGTCACTGAGCGCCGAGCTGAAGCGGCGGGCCGAACTGCTGGGCCGCTCCCACTTCACCGACTGGCACAGCCAGCGGGAGATCTCGGGCCGGATCGTCACCCAGCGCGGCCGCCCCGCCGCCGCGGGCGCCGCCGACATAGAGGCACCGCCGAGCTCCACGATCCGGCTGCGCCCCTCGGCCGGAGCCGCCGCCCGTCAACGCACCGAGGCACCACCGCCGTTGCCCCGCCTGGTCGTCGTGGTCGACGATCTGGACGCCCTGGTCTCGCCCGCCCTCGGTTCACCGGGCCGGCCGGCCGCCGGTTCCGTGATGCGGGCGCTGGAGGCGGTGGCCAAGGAGGGCGACCGGCTCGGCGTCCACCTGATCGCGGCCACCGGTGCGGGCGGCCGTACGGCGGAGACGGAACCGGCCCGGCGGGCCACCCTGCGCGTCACCCTGGACCCACCGGCCACAGGACCCGACGAACCGGCCCCGGGCCGCGGCCGCCTGACCACACCGGACGGCCACGTCACGGCGTTCCAGGCGGGCCGCGTCACCGGCCGCATCCCCCGCACGGCGACCCAGCGCCCCACCGTCGTACCCCTCGACTGGCCCCGCATGGGCGACCCCCCGACCCGCCGCCCGGTGCGGGAGCTGGGCAACGGCCCGACGGACCTGGCGCTGCTGGCGAGCGCGGTGGAGAGAGCGGCGCGGGAGGTCTCGGCGGCGGAGGTTCCTTCGCTTCTGTGAGCGAGGGCGACCCGGGTCACTGATCACGAGGCGATCACGATCCCCGCCCCTCACCTGTACGCACCCTTGCCGCACAGGCGGCCCCCGCGTACACCGGAGCGCACGGGACAGAGTTCTGACGTTCAACGAGGAACGACGAACGGGGAAGTGATGCGCGCCATGAGCAACACCATCCGGACAGGCAGGGCCGTCACCACGCTTGCCGCACTCCTCGCGGGAGCCCTCGCGCTCACCGCGTGCGGAGGCAGCGACGACAAGAAGGACGACAACGGCTCGGAGAGCAGCGCCAATACGTCCGGTTCCACCCTCACCCTCCCGAAACTGGACGGCACCACGCTTGAGGTGGCCGCCGTCTGGACCGGGCAGGAGCAGAAGAACTTCAAGCAGGTACTCGCGGAGTTCGAGAAGCGCACCGGTGCGAAGGTCACCTTCGTGCCCGCCCAGGATCCGATCATCAACTTCCTCGGCTCGAAGATCGCGGGCGGTCAGCCGCCGGACATCGCGCTGCTGCCGCAGCCCGGCGCGATCAAGCAGGCCGTGCAGAAGGACTGGGCGAAGCCGCTCGGCGCGGACGCGGTCAAGGAAGTGCAGAAGAACTACTCGCAGGGCTGGCAGGACATCGGCAAGGTCGGCGGCAAGCAGTACGGCGTCTACTACAAGGCCGCCAACAAGTCGCTGATCTGGTACAACGCCACGGTCTTCGAGAACGCGGGCGCCCAGGAACCCAAGACCTGGCAGGACCTGCAGACGACCGCGCAGACGGTGTACGACTCGGGCGTCACCCCGTTCTCGGTCGGCGGCGCCGACGGCTGGACGCTGACCGACTGGTTCGAGAACGTCTACCTCTCCCAGGCGGGCCCGGAGAAGTACGACCAGCTCGCCCAGCACAAGATCAAGTGGACCGACCCGTCGGTGCAGCAGGCGCTGACCACGCTCGCCCAGATCTGGGGCAAGAAGGGGTACGTGGCGGGCGGCGCGAAGGGCGCCCTGCAGACGGAGTTCCCGGCCTCGGTCACCCAGGCCTTCACCGGCGGCGACCAGCCGAAGGCAGGGATGGTCTACGAGGGCGACTTCGTGCAGGTCAACATCGGTGAGACCAAGGCGAAGGTGGGCACGGACGCCAAGGTGTTCCCGTTCCCGGCGGTCGGCTCCGCCGCGCCCGTGGTCTCCGGCGGTGACGCGGCCGTCATCTTCAAGGACTCCAAGGGGGCCCAGGCCCTCGCGACCTTCCTGGCCTCCCCTGACGCGGCGACGATCCAGGCGAAGCTCGGCGGCTACCTCTCGCCGAACAAGAGCGTGCCGAACTCGGCGTATCCGAACGAGGTGCAGCGCACGATCGCCAAGGCGCTGATCGCGTCCGGTGACGACTTCCGCTTCGACATGTCCGACCAGGCCCCGCAGGCGTTCGGCGGCACCCCGGGCAAGGGCGAGTGGAAGGACCTCCAGGACTTCCTGCAGAACCCGAAGGACGTCGCGGGCACCCAGGCGAAGCTGGAGAAGGACGCGGCGGCCGCCTACGGCAGCGGAAGCTGACCCGGCGATGGCCGCACCCGCGACCACGGCCCCCGCTCCCCCCGGCCGCCGCAAGAGCGTGACCGGCACCCGCAGGACCGTGGCGTTCCTCTTTCTCCTCCCCGCCCTGGTGCTGCTCGGCGCGCTCGTGGTCTACCCGATCGGGTACTCGCTGATCCGCAGCTTCTACAACGCGAACGGCGACGGTTTCGCCGGCTTCGACAACTACAAGGCGATCTTCACGGACGACGGCATCCGCACCGCCCTGAAGAACAACATCATCTGGGTGGTGTTCGCGCCGACGGTCTCCACCGCCCTCGGTCTGATCTTCGCGGTGCTGACCGAACGGATTCGCTGGGGCACGGCGTTCAAGCTGGTCGTCTTCATGCCGATGGCGATCTCCATGCTGGCCGCCGGGATCATCTTCCGTCTCGTCTACGACCAGGACCCGGACAAGGGCGTCGCCAACGCGGTCTGGGTGGGCATCCACGACACCTTCGCCCAGTCCTCCGCGTTCCCGAACGCCCACCCGGGACGGGAGTCGCCGCTGAAGCCGGACCAGGGCGGCTTCGTCACCACGGCCACCGTCCACACCGGGCAGACCGTCACCCTTCCCCTGGTCGGCGTCGCCCCGGACCAGATGCCCGACGGCGCCAAGAAGGCCGTGGCGGCGCGGCCCGACCCCGGGAAGATCACCGGCACCACCTGGCAGGACTTCACCCGTGGCAAGGGCGTCGGCAGGCTCGGCGCCCCCGACCCGTCCGAGCTCGGCTACGACGGGATGCGCGTCGAGGCGGTGAAGGACGGCAAGGTGGTGGCCTCGGCCGAGGCCGCCGCCGACGGCACCTTCACCCTCCCCGCCGCTGCCGACGGAGCACAACTCAGGCTCCCGGCGAGCAACTTCAAGCAGCCCTACAACGGCGTCGACTGGCTCGGCCCGTCCCTGGTCACGCCCGCCATCATCGGGTCGTACATCTGGATGTGGGCGGGCTTCGCGATGGTGCTGATCGCGGCCGGACTGGCAGGTGTCCCCCGGGAACTCCTGGAGGCCGCCCGGGTCGACGGGGCGACCGAGTGGCAGGTGTTCCGCAAGGTCACCGTGCCGCTCCTGGCACCGGTCCTCGCGGTGGTCACCGTCACCCTGATGATCAACGTGCTGAAGGTCTTCGACCTCGTGTACATCATCGCGCCGGGCTCCTCGCAGGACGACGCGAACGTGCTCGCCCTGGAGCTGTACCGCAAGGGCTTCGCGGAGGGCCAGCCGGGCATCGCGAGCGCGATCGCGGTGTTCCTGCTGCTCCTCGTCATCCCGGTGATGTGGTTCAACGTGCGTCGGCTGCGACGGGAGGAACGGCGATGAGCTGGCTGCTGGAGAAGATCAACGGCGGTCTGGTGCGGTTCTTCCTGATCGTCGTCGCCCTGTTCTGGCTGGTGCCGACGATCGGGCTGCTCGCCTCCTCCCTGCGTTCCCCGGAGGACATGAGCGCGAGCGGCTGGTGGAACGTGTTCGCCAAGCCGTCCCAGCTCACCTTCGACAGCTACCAGAACCTTCTGGAGAACAGCGACATCACCAACTCGCTGTGGAACACCGTCCTGATCACCGTCCCGGCGACGGTCCTGGTCGTGATCATCGGGGCGCTGGCCGGTTACGCGTTCGCGTGGATGGAGTTCCCCGGCCGGGACTGGTGGTTCCTGATCGTGGTCAGCCTGCTGGTGGTCCCCGTGCAGGTCGCGCTGATCCCGATCGCCGAACTCTTCGGCAAGATCGGCCTGTTCGGGACGATCCTCGGAGTGGTCCTCTTCCATGTCGGCTTCGGTCTGCCGTTCGCGGTGTTCCTGCTGCGGAACTTCTTCGCGGAGATCCCGCGAGAGCTGCTGGAGGCGGCCCGTCTCGACGGCGCCGGTGAACTGCGCCTGTTCACCCGGGTGGTGATGCCGCTCGGCGGGCCGGCGATCGCGAGTCTGGGCATCTTCCAGTTCCTGTGGGTGTGGAACGACATGCTGGTCGCGCTGGTGTTCACCAAGTCGGGCACCCAGCCGATCACGGTGGCGCTCCAGACCCAGGTCCGCCAGTTCGGCAACAACGTCGACGTCCTGGCCCCCGGCGCCTTCATCTCGATGGTGATCCCGCTGGCGGTGTTCTTCGCGTTCCAGCGGCAGTTCGTGACGGGGGTGATGGCGGGCGCGGTCAAATAACCACACAAGACGCCTCGAAGAAGGGCGAGTCGGCCATCGGCTCGTCCTTCACCGTTCACGGAATGTAACCCACATGACCTAACGAACCGTAACCAAATCATTCCATTGGCCGTTCCCGGGCAGAACGCCCGCGCCGACCGACCCATGGATGTCCCTTGCCCAGGTTCAGTGTCATTGTCCCCGCGTACAAGGTCCAGGCGTATCTGCCCGAGTGCCTGGACTCGGTGCTCTCGCAGTCGTATCCCGATCTCGAACTGATCGCCGTCGACGACCGCTCGCCGGACGCCTGCGGCACGGTCATCGACGAGTACGCGGCCCGCGACGCGCGCGTACGGCCCGTCCACCTGGCCGAGAACCAGGGCCTGGGCGGTGCCCGCAACGCCGGGATGGAGCAGGCGCGCGGCGACTACCTGATCTTCCTGGACGGCGACGACACCCTCACCCCCGACGCGCTGCGGGCGATCGCCGACCGGATCAAGGAGACCGGCGAGCCGGACGTGCTGGTGTACGACTACGCGCGGACCTTCTGGACGGGCCGGGCGGAGCGCAACAAGGTCGCGTTCCAGCTGACCGAACAGGGCCCGGCGCCCTTCCGCCTCGAGGACCGGCCGGGCCTCCTCCGCGTCCTCATGGTGGCCTGGAACAAGGCGTACCGGCGGGAGTTCGTGGCGGAGCACGACTTCACCTTCCCGCCCGGCTACTACGAGGACACCCCCTGGACCTACCCGGTCCTGATGACCGCCGGGACGATCGCGACGCTGGACCGGGTCTGTGTGCACTACCGGCAGCGGCGGCAGGGCAGCATTCTCGGCACCGCGAGCCGCAGCCACTTCGACATCTTCGAACAGTACGACCGGGTCTTCGCGTTCATCGAGGAGCGGCCCGAACTGGCCCGCTGGCGGCCGGTGCTGTTCCGGCGGATGATCGACCACCTGTCGACGGTGTTCACCCGGCGGGAGCGGCTGCCCCGCGGCACCCGCGCCGAGTTCCTGCGCAGGGCCCGCGCCCACTACCGCCGGTACCGGGCCGAGGGCGCCCCGGTCCCGTGGCCCACCCGGCTCCGCCACGGCCTCGTCCACTACGGCCTGCACCGCACCTACCGCGCCCTCCAGCTGACGCGCTCCGGAGGCCGCCGCACGGTCAAGGCCGGCGTCAAGTCCGTCCGGGGCCTGCGCTCGGCCCTCCTCCAGCTGCACTACCGCGTCCAGCTGCGCCTGCCGCTGCGCGCCGACCGCGCGGTCTTCGCCGCCTACTGGAACCGCGGCCACAGCTGCAACCCGGGCGCGCTGGAGGCGGCGTTCCGCAGTCACGCCCCGCACATCCGCACCTCCTGGATCGCCCGCCCCGAGCACCAGCACACCGTCCCGCCGGGCCCGCGCCGGCTGCGTCCGGGCACCTTCGGCTACTGGACCGCGCTGGCCCGCTCCAAGTACCTGGTCAACAACGTCAACTTCGACCGGCGGCTGAAGAAGCGCCCCGGCCAGGTGTTCGTGCAGACCCAGCACGGCACCCCGCTCAAGCACATGGGCCTCGACCTCCAGGAACACCCGGCGGCCGCCGCCGACATGGACTTCGAGGAGCTCCTGCGGGGCGTCGACAAGTGGGACTACCTCCTGTCCGCGAACCGCCACACCACCCTCACCTGGGAGCGCGTCTACCCCGGCGGCTACACCACCCTCGAATACGGCTATCCCCGCAACGACGTCTTCCAGCAGGCCACCTCCGCCGACGTGACCCGGATCCGCGAGTCGCTCGGCGTCCCCGAGGGCGCGGTCGCGCTGCTGTACGCGCCCACCCACCGCGACTACCGGCGCACCCAGCGCCCCGCGCTCGACCTGGACCGGATCGTGCGCCGGCTCGGCCCGCGCTTCGTGATCCTGGCCCGCGCCCACTACTGGCACGGCGGCCCGCTCGCGGCCGGGGGACGGGTGATCGACGTCAGTGACCACCCGAGCGTGGAGTCCCTCTGCCTCGCCTCGGACGCGCTGGTCACCGACTACTCGTCGATCATGTTCGACTACGCCAACCTGGACCGCCCGATCGTCGTGCACACCGAGGACTGGGACGCCTACCACGCGGCCCGCGGCACCTACTTCGACCTGCGCTCCAGCCCGCCCGGCGCGGTCGCCCGCACCGAGGACGAGCTGATCGACATCTTCGCCAGCAGCCACTGGCGCGGCTCCCGCTCCGCGCAGCTGCGCGCCGCGTTCCGCGAGCGGTTCTGCCGGTACGACGACGGACGCGCCGCCGAGCGGGTCGTACGGCATGTGGTGCTCGGCGAGCCGGCCGGGCTGCCGGAGGTCATCCCGCCGGACGAACGGCACCCCGTGCCGTCGGCGGCCTCGGGGCTCGCCCACTCCCCGCTGGCCACCGTTCCGCAACCTTCCGGTCACCTGCCCGTCACCGAGAGCCGCTGACCGCCGTTTGCCTTCCAGGGAGTTCCTTCATGCCCCCGAACACCTCGCGGCCCACTCCGTCGCGGCCGTCCACCTGGCGACCCACGGGGAGGCCGGGCCGCATGGACACCTGAGAAAGAGCAGCATGCCCCGCTTCAGCATCATCGTCCCGTCCCACGGGGTCGCCGGCCGGCTGTCCCAGGCGCTGGACTCGGTCCTCGCCCAGTCCTTCGGCGACCTGGAGCTGATCCCGGTCTGTGACGCGCCGGACGCCCCGGCCGCCGCGGTCGCCGCCGGATACGCCGAGCGGGACTCCCGGGTGGCCCCGGTGCACTCACCGCCGTCCGCGGGGCTGAGCGGGGCCCGCAACACCGGGATGCGAGTGGCGCAGGGCACGTATCTGCTGTTCCTCGACGGCGACGACGTCCTGGTCCCGGGCGCGCTGGCGCGGCTGGCGGCACGGCTGGCCGAGACCGGTGACGTGGACGTGCTGTACTTCGAGCACGAGCGGGCGCCCTGGTGGGAGGGCGAGCCGGCCAATCCGGCGGCGCCGTTGCTGGCGGGCACCCCGCAGGGCGCCTTCGCCCCGGCCGAGGCACCCGCGCTGACCGGGGTGACGCTGCCGGCGTGGAGCGCGGCCCATCGCCGCAGCTTTCTCACGGACCGGCGGCTGCGCTTCCCCGACGGCCACTTCACGGACGTCGGCTGGGGCGGCCTGACCGGTATCGCCGCCGACCGTGTCGCGGTGCTGCGTTCGGTGGTCGTACGGCACCGGCTGCGCCGGCAGGGCAGCCGGCTGAACCTGCCGGGTGCGCATCAGCACGAACTCCTCGACCAGGTCGAGCTGGTACTGGCACGGGCGCTCGCGGCGGGGCTCCCGGGCGAACGGGCGCGGCCGCTGTTCGAGCAGCTCTTCGAGACCGTGCTGAGGACGGCCGCCCGCCCGCAGCGGCTGCCGTCCGGGCACCGGGCGTTCTTCCGCCGGGCGGGGTGGCTGCACCGTACGTACCGCCCGGCCGGGTTCCGGATGCCGGGCGGGAGTCTCGGGGTGCAGCACCGGCTCCTCGCGGCGGGCGCGTACACCGCGTTCCGGGCGCTGCGCGGGGCCAACCGGGCGGCCGGGCGGCTGCCCCGCCCGCGGCTGCCGCTCACCCGGCTGCGTTACGCCCTCGACCTGCGCCGCCCGCTCGACGAGAGCCTCGCCGTGTACTGCGCCTACTGGGGGCGCGGTTACACCTGCAACCCGGCCGCGATCCACGCCACGGCCCGCCAACTCGCCCCGCGGCTGCGCTCGGTGTTCCTGGTCGAGGCCGGCCAGGAACACACGGTGCCCGAGGACGTCGAGTACGCGGTGATCGGCAGCCGCCGCTACTGGCAGGTGCTGGCCCGCGCCAAGTACCTGGTCAACAACGCCAACTTCGCCGAGGGCGTGGTCAAGCGGCCGGGCAGCGTGCATCTGCAGACGCAGCACGGCACCCCGCTGAAGAAGATGGGCGTCGACCAGTCGACGTACCCCGTGGTCGCCGCGCGGACCGGCAGCTTCACCAAGCTGCTCGGCCGCGTCGACCGCTGGGACTACAACCTCTCCGCCAACCGCCACTCCACCCAGACCTGGGAGCGCGCCTTCCCCGGCTCGTACGAGGCGCTGGAGTACGGCTATCCGCGCAACGACGTCTACTACACGGCGTCCGGCCACGACGTGGTCCGGGCTCGCCGCGGCCTGGGCGTCCCGGACGGCAGGACGGCCGTGCTGTACGCCCCCACCCACCGCGACCACCACACCGGCTTCGAGACCGGCCTCGATCTGGAGGCGTTCTGCGAGGCGGCCGGCGAGAACGTCGTCGTCCTCCTGCGCGCGCACTACTTCTACGACCGGGGAGCCTTCGCGGGCACCGGCCGGGTCATCGACGTCACCGCGCACCGCTCCGCCGAGGACGTGTGTCTCGCGGCGGACGCGCTGATCACCGACTACTCCTCCATCATGTTCGACTACGCCAACCTGGACCGGCCGATCGTCGTCTACGCCGACGACTGGGAGGTCTACCGGGAGACCCGGGGCGTGTACTTCGACCTGATGGCCGAGCCGCCGGGCCCGGTCGCGCGCACCCCCGAGGAACTGGCCCGGATCTTCCGCGAGGGTTCCCACCGGAGCCCGGAGTCCAAGCGGCTGCGGGCCGAGTTCCGGGCCCGTTTCTGCCAGTTCGACGACGGTCTGGCCGCCGAACGCGTCGTACGCCGGGTGTTCCTCGGCCAGCCGCCGGAGGCGCTCCCGCCGCTGATCCCCCTCGCGGAACGCCTGCCCGCCCCGGCCGCCACCGTCTTCGCGAGGAGCTGACCGTGCCCCGATTCAGTCTGATCGTGCCCTGTTTCAAGGTGCAGGGCTTTCTGCGCGAGTGCCTCGACTCGGTCCTGGAGCAGTCCTTCCACGACATCGAGGTGATCGCCGTCGACGACCGCTCCCCGGACGGCAGCGGCGCGATCCTCGACGAGTACGCGGCCCGCGACCCGCGCGTACGGGTCCTGCACCTGCCCGAGAACGTCGGCCTCGGCCACGCCCGCAACGCCGGACTCCCGCACGCCACCGGCGACTTCCTGCTCTTCCTCGACAGCGACGACACCCTCACCCCGGGCGCACTGCACGCGATCGCCGACCGGCTGACGGAGACCGGCGACCCGGACGTGCTGGTCTTCGACTACGCCCGCACCTACTGGTGGGGCGGCACCCGGCGCAACGCCCTCGCGGAGGTGCTGAGTTCGACCGACGGCGTCTTCACCGCGGCCGAACACCCGGAGATCCTCGACCTGTTGATGGTGGTGTGGAACAAGGCCTACCGGCGTGACTTCGTCGAGGAGAACGGCTTCCGGTTCCCGCCGGGCTACTACGAGGACACCCCCTGGACCTTCCCGGTCCTGCTCGGCGCCGGCCGGATCGCCACCCTCGACCGGATCTGCCTGAACTACCGCCAGCGCCGCCAGGGCAACATCCTCTCCACCACCAGCCGCAAGCACTTCGACGTCCACGACCAGTACCGCAGGGTGTTCGAGTTCGTCGACTCGCGCCCTGAGCTGGCGGGCTGGCGGCCGTATCTGCACCGGAAGATGGGCGAGCACTGCCTGGACATCCTCGCCAAACCGGACCGGCTGCCGCCCGCGGCCAGGGGCGAGTTCTTCCGGCGTACCGCGGAGCTGTACCGGGCGTATCGTCCGGAGGGCGCCGACCTCGGGGTACTGGGCGGCTCGTACGCGTCGTACCGGCTGCGCGAACAGGCCGGGCGGATCGGCCGGGAGAGCGGACGCCAGGCGCTGCGGATGCGGCGGGCGGCGGGAGCCCGGGCCCGGCACGCGCTGACCGGGCTGGGCGGTCACCGCGCGCTGGACGAGCAGCTGGTCCTGTACTCGGCGTCCTCGCACCGGGGCCTGCTGGGCGACCCGGCGGCCGTCTACCGCAAGGCCCGGGAGATCGCGCCGGGGCTGCGGGGCGTCTGGGTGGTGAAGGACGCGGAGGTGGCGGCGGGGCTGCCCGCCGACGTGGAGCACGTACTGCTGGACTCCCCGGAGTACCGGCGGCTCACCGCCCGCGCGAAGTTCCTCGTGAACGACGTCAACTGGCCCGGCGCGCTGGTCAAGCGGCCCGGCAGCGTGCACATCCACACCCACCGGGGCACCCCGCTCAAGTACCTGGGCGCCGACCTGCTGGGCAAGCCCGGCGCCCGGCTCGGTCTCGACGTGCCGCAGATGCTGCGCCGGGCCGACCGCTGGGACCACAGCCTGGTCGCCAACCGCCACTCCGAGCTGGTGTGGGAGCGGGCCTACCCCTGCCACTTCACGTCGGCCCGCACGGGCAGCCCGCGCAACGACGTGCTGGTCGAGGGCGGCCCCTCGGACTTCCGGGCCCGGTACGGCATTCCGGCCGGCCACACGGTCGTGCTCTACGCCCCGACCCGCCGGGACCACGTCCGGGGCGGCCATACCGAGCGGATCGACCTGGCCCGGTTCGCCGCCGACCTCGGCGCGGGCCACACCCTGGTGGTCCGGCTGCATCCGACGCTGGCGACCGGTCCGGCACGCGGGATGGGCCTGGCCGAGCTGCACCGGCGCGGGATCGTGGTCGACGCGACCGGCGAACCGCACGGGGAGCAGGTGCTGCTGGCGGCGGACGCCCTGGTCACCGACTACTCCTCCGTGATGTTCGACTACGCCAACCTGGACCGGCCGATCGTCGTGCACGCCGACGACTGGGCCGCCTGCACCGCGAGCCGGGGCGCCTATCTCGACATCACCGCCGAGGCGCCGGGCCATGTGTCGCACACTTACCGGGAGTTGGCGTGGCTGTTCGCCTCGGGCGGCTGGCGGGACGAGGAGTCGGCACGGCTGCGGGCCGACTTCCGGTCCCGTTTCTGCGAGTTCGACGACGGCAGGGCCGCCGAACGGGTCGTACGGACGCTGCTGCTCGGCGAGCCGATGCCGGCCGCCGGTGTGCGGGTGCCGGAACCGGCCCCGGGTCACGATCTGCTGGCGTCGACGTGAGACCGCGCACCTGGGTGCTGGTCCTGGCCGCCGTGTTCGCGGTGCTGCAACTCGCCAACGTCACCGGCCGGGACACCCCCGACTCCGAGAACTACGTGTCCTACGCGCTGACCCTGGGCGGGGCGGACCATCGGGAGGCGGCGGCCCGGACGGCCGGCTGGGCGTGCGCCGGCCAGGCATCGGCGGCGGCGCGCGCGCAGAGCGTGAACGTGCTGCACTTCCATGCACCGAGCCCGGCGCGGCGGGTCTTCGCGGAGTGCCGTGAGAATGAACTGCGGCGCGTGGAGCGCCGGTTGGCGGCCGGGCAGACGGACGGGCACATCGTGCCCTTCGTGGCTCCCCGGCTGCGGGCGATCTTCGAGGTGCGGCCCGGCTATCCGGTGTTCCTGCTGCCGTTCGTCACCGCGTTCGGGGTGACCTGGGGAGTGTGGCTGGCGAGTGTGCTGGTCACGGCCGCGGGCGGGGCGCTGGCCTTCCTGATCCTGCGGACGCTGTCGGTACCGGTGCCGCTCGCGCTGACCGGGCAGGCCCTGTACTACGCCCTGCCGGTGGGCACGACCGCGATGCGGCCGATGACCGAGGGCCTGACGCTGGCGCTGACCCTGACGGCGGTGTGGGGCTGCGCGCTGGCCCTCACCGGGCAGGCGGGAGCGGCGCGGGCCGGGACGGCGCGGGTGGGGACGGCGTGGGCGGGAACGGCGCTGGTGGCGGGTGCGCTGCTTGCGCTGTTCGCCGTGAAGCACGCGCAGGCGCTGTTCCTCGGGGTGTGCCTGGCCGGGGCGGGAGCGGCGGTCGCCGTGCGGCGGCGACGGCACGGCCGGGCGGCCGGGCGCCCGGTGGTGGCGATCGCCGCGGCGGGCTGCGTGGCGGTCGCCGGCACCCTGCTGCTGGCCCGGCTGCTGGGCTATCCCTCCGAGGCGGAGAGCATGCAGGACCTGCTGACCGACCACTACACCCACCCGGACCGGGTCCGGCCCTGGCCGGAGTTCCTCCATCTGGAGTGGGACTTCTGGGTGGAGTGGCTGCGCCGGCAGCTGCTGGCGCCGCTGTTCCCGGCGGCGCTGGCGGCCGGAGCCTGGGGGGCGCGGCGGCGGCCGGCCTTCGGGGTCTTCCTGCTGGCGGCCGCGGGCACCGGGTTCCTGACCCAGGCCGGGCATCCGGACATCAACATCTGGGGCGACCGGCTGATCGTGCTGGCCTGGCTGCTGCCGGTGGTGGGGGTGCCGTTGCTCCTTGAGCCGCTGGTGGAGCGGGTGGTTCGGGTTCCTTCGCAGGGGTCACTCGACGAGGTGAGCGGCGGGGGCCTGCCGGAGGCTCACTCGATGAGGTGACGGGCGGCGAAGCCGCCGGGACGTCACCGGAACCCGCGGGAACACTCGGCAAATGGTCCGCCCTGTCCGTCCTCTCCGGTGAGCACCGGCGCCCTGGTCCGGCGCGCCGCGCGCGGCTCCACCGCTCTGCGCGGCGGCCGCGCCCGGAGACTCACCCCGTACCAGCTCTCCGGCCTGCTGTTCTGGCTGGTGATGACCCTGGCGTACTGGCGGGTGCCGCCGTGCTGCGAGGCCGGACAGCACGCGGCGGCGGTGGAGCGGCTGCTGCGGGCGGGCCTGGCGGACGCCGCCGCGTCCCCGTACGTGCTGGCCCAGGACACGCTGGCACGGCTGACCGGGCTCAGCGGCTGGCAGCTGCTGCGGGTGTGCGGCCCGCTGAACCTGCTGGTGCTGCTGACCGGCCTCGGCCGACTGGTCCGCGTGCTCTCCCCGCGCCCCTGGGCACCGGTGCTGGCACTGGCCTTCATGTCCGTGCTGTGGGGCACCCGGCCGGGGTCGGGCGGCGGTTCGCTGGCCCTGCTGCCGCTGACCGGCAGCCTCGGCTACCCGTCCGCGTTCGCCCTCGGTCTCACCCTCTGGGCCTGGGCCCTGACCGGCGCCCGGGCCCGCGATCTGCGCCGGGTGCGCTATGTCGGCCCGAGCGGCCTGCGCAGCCTCTCCGGATTCGCGGCGCTCGGGGTGCTGTACGGGGTGGTGGCCCTGGTCGACCCGGTGCTCGGCGTGGCGGCGGCGGCCGGGGCGGTGGCGTTCGCGGCGGGGTGGCAGCGGGGGTGGCGGGGCGCGGTGTGGGGGCGGTGGGGGCTGACGGGCGCGGCGGCGGCCGGGGTGATCGCCTTCGGGACACATGCGCGCGTGCTGCCACAGGCCTACGGGGCGTACGAGGCCGTCGGGGGCTTCGGCGGCTTCGGGGGCTTCGGGGGCTTCGGGGGCTTCGGCGGCTTCGGCGGCTTCGGCGGCTTCGGCGGCTTCGGCGGGATGGTCGGGCAGTGCTGGCTGGCGTTGCTCGGGGTGCCGGCGCTGTGGGTGCGGGCTCGGCGCACGGCCGGGCAGGCGCCGCGACGGGCGGACCGGCAGACGGATCGGCAGGGATGTCTGGTTGCGGGACGGACCGCGGCTTGGCGTGATCCGCTCGTACTGCTGTTCGTCCTGGAGGCCCTGCTGGCGGGGTACGGCGTCCGCCACGGCTTCGGCGAACTGCTCGGCCCCGCCCTTCTGGCGCCGCAGTGCGCGCTCGCGGTGGAGCTGGCGGCCGAGCGGCGCTGGCCGGGCCGGCGGCGGACGCTGGGGTGGGCCGCCGCGGGCGGGGCCTGCCTGGGCTTCCTGACCGCGCAGGCCGGGGCGGTCGTACCGCGCTCACTGGACCCGGTCGGCTTCGTCCAGCCGCCGCGCTGGCCGTCGTACGACTGGGCGGCCCGGCATATCGGCGCCGGGGAACCGGTGGTCACGGACGCCTACTACGCCGTACGCCTGCTTCCTGGATACGGCATCGAACTGGCCGACGCCCACGACCACCGCCCCCGGGTGCGCTGGCTGCTGCTGACGCGGCGCGAGCGGCTGCCCGGAGATGCGGTGGTCGTGGACTGGAGCCGGCGGACCGGGGAGGTGCTCGCGCGGCTCACCCGGACGAGGGACGTACCGGTGGCCGCCCGGCCGACTGCCCGGCTGACTACTCGACGATGAGCTCGACCGGGATGTTGCCCCGGGTGGCCTTGGAGTAGGGGCAGTAGTCGTGGGCCTGGTGGACGAGCTTCTCGCCGGTCTCGTTGGAGAGCTCCTCGGGCAGCTCGACGCGCAGGGTGACCTTGAGCGCGAAGCCGCCGTCGGACTCGTCCTTGCCGATGCCGACCTCGGCGGTGACGGAGATCTCGCCGGTGTCCACCTTGGCCTGGCGGCCGATGGCGCCGAGGGCGCTGGCGAAACAGGCGGCGTAACCGGCGGCGAAGAGCTGCTCGGGGTTGGTGCCCTGGCCGTTGCCGCCGAGAGCCGGCGGGAACGCCAGCGCGAGGTCCAGCTGCCCGTCCGAGCTGACCGCCCGTCCCTCCCGGCCGGTGGCGGTGGCGGCTGCGGTGTAGAGCGCGTCCATGGAAAACCATCCCTCTCGAAGTTTTGTGTTCCGGCGGCTCCGTTCCTGCCGCCCTCACGACGACAAGTAGAGCACACAATTCAATTGTGCACAACTAAATGACTCGCAAGAGGTACGATCGAGCCATGACCGCGACGACCCCTACCCCCGCCCCCGAGGCAGAGTGGCTGCGCCTGGACCGCCAGATCTGCTTCTCCCTGCACGCCGCGTCCCGCGCCTTCAACAGCGTCTACCGCGTGATCCTCAAGGACCTCGGGCTCACCTACCCGCAGTACCTGGTGATGCTGGTGCTGTGGGAACAGGGCGACCTGCCGGTCAAGAAGCTCGGCGAACACCTGCGCCTGGACTCCGGCACGCTGTCACCCCTGCTCAAGCGCCTGGAGACGGCGGGCCTGGTCCACCGGCAGCGCAGCGCCCGCGACGAACGCTCGGTGGAGGTACGGCTGACGGAACAGGGCGCCGAACTGCGGGAGCGGGCCTTCGAGGTACCGCGCAGGATCATGTCCGCGACCGGCTTCGACGTGGACGAGATACGGGATCTGAAGGCACGCCTGGACCAGCTGACGGGGGCGTTGGACACGGCGGCCTCGGAGGAAGGGGCGCGCTGAACTCAGCCCGACCCGCCCCGAATCGGCCGCACATACAGCCGCAGCGCGATCCGGTCGATCACCATCTCCTCCCGCAGCACGAACTGCTGGTTCAGCACGGCGAGTTTGGCCCGCTCCGTGGCGAGCCGCGGCCGGTACCCGCTCACCAGCGCGTACTTCTCCATCACCGCCCACACCTCGTCCACCCCCGCGAGCCGCCGTCGCAGCGTCCCCGCCCCGACCTCGCTCCCGTACAACGTCCCGGACACCGAGGCCGGTTCGGCCAGTGCGACGTCCCGCGTGCCCTTGAAATCGGCGGGATAGGCCAGCTCCGTCCCCCGCGCATGGGCCGGCAGGTACAGCACGGGGTCACCCGGCCGCAACGCACGCGCCGCCGCCTCCGCGACCGCGCCGAGGTCATCGGGCCGGGTGGTCGGCACCCGGTCCTGCCGCAGCAGCGGCACCTGGTGGGTGAAGGCGAGGACGAGCGCCAGGACCCCGGCCAGGGTGAGCGCGGGCGACCTGGGCGTGGTCGCCGAGCCGTGCGACCAGAGCCGGCCGAGCACCCCGGCGACCCGGTCCGCACCGAGCGCCACCAGCAGGGGCGCCCCGGTGAGCGCGTACAGCACATACCGGTCGACGTACAGCGGTGTGAGCTGCGAGGCCAGCATCAACGCCACCGGTGGCAGCACCGCGAGCGGCAGCGCGACCGCCGCGAGGGTCACCTCGCCGCGCCGGCCCACCAGCCGGGTCAGCCCCAGCAGACCGAGCGCGAGGCATGCCCAGTACACCCCGTCGGTCGGTCCGAGGTACTGGCGCAGCAACTCCTGCGCGGTCTCCAGGTCCGGCTCCCGCAGCCACGCCAGCTGGGCCGACTGCGCGTGCGAGACGACGACCATCGGCAGCAGCGACAGCACCACGCCCCCGGCCGCGCAGCCCCACCCCCGCCACACCCTTCCCGACGAACGGGCCAGCGCCAGGGTTCCCGCGTGCGCGAGCAGCAGCAGGACCGCGAACTCGTGCAGCCAGCAGGTGACTCCGAGGACGGCGCCGTACCACCACCAGGCCCGCCGCCCACCTCCGGTCCCGCTCCCGGTCTCGCCCCCGGTCCCGTCTTCGGCCTCCCCTCGGGTCTCGCCTCCGGTCTCCCTTTCGGTCTCCCTTTCGTCCGCCGCCCGTACGAACAGCAGGGTCGCGCCGGTCGCACCGGCGGCGACCAGGGCGTAGGAGCGGCCCTCCTGCGCGTAGTGGCCGACCAGCGGGGTGACCGCGTACATCAGTCCGGCCCACAGGCCGACGCGCGGCCGGCCCAGGCGGGTGCCGAGGACGGCCACCAGGCCCGCGGTGGCGGCCGCCGCGCACACCGAGGGCAGCCGGAGGTCGACCTCGCCCGGCCGGCCCGGCGCGACGGCGAGGACGACGTGCATCAGCAGGTAGTACAGGCCGTGCACCGCGTCCACGCCGTGCAGCAGCCGCCAGATCTGCGGCACCGTGCGCCGGGCGACCTGGTAGGTGACGGCCTCGTCGCGCCACATCCCGCCGCGGTGCAGCCCCCAGAGGCCGACCGCGAGCATCACCGCGGCCGGGACGGCCACGACGACGGCACGGCGCGCGCGGCCCGGCGGCCCGTCGGACGGTCCCCCCAACGGCTTCGGCCGACTCGACGGAGTCGGCCGGCCGGTTGTCGTCGTTCGCGTCGTCCGCGGATGCGCTTTTACGAGAGGCCCGATACTCACCACGGCCCGATCTTTTGCGATTAGCCAACCTTTGCCGGGTATTGACGGCGTATCGGCATGGATACACCATCCGCGCGGCTTACGCTCGCGGTTGATGAATCGCCGCTCGTACTTCCCGCTTCCACGGGCCCCGTTCGCCCCACCTGTTCGACTCCCGCGCCTGCGGCGCCCCGCGCGCACCGCACACCCCCCGCGCTCGCCGCGCCTCGCGCGCCCCCTCTGGCTCGCCGGTGTCTGGCTCGTCGGTGTCTGGCTCGCCACGCGCGCGTCGATGCTGTGGCTCCTCGCCCACAACAACGAGCGACTCCTGGGACACGGAGCGGTCGCGCGCGAAGTGTGGCGGCTGTACTTCCACTGGTACGGCGTTCTGTCGCACGGCGCGTTCCCGGCGCACGACACGTTGTGGCAGTACCCGCCGGGCGCCGGCGCGGTGTTGCTCGCGCCGGGGCTGGTGCCCGGGCCGAGCTACTTCCAGGCGTTCGTGGCACTCACCCTGGCGACCGACGCGCTGATCACGACGGCGCTCGCACGCGCGGGCACGCGCCCCGGGCGCACGCTGCTGGGCGCAGCCTTGTGGACCGGCGCCCTCCCCCTCCTGCTGCACCTCCCGCTCGCCCGCTACGACGTGGAGGTCACCGCCTTCGCCGTGCTCTCCCTGCTGGCGCTGGGGCGCGCCACGCGCGCGTGCGGAGCGCTCGCGGCCCTCGGCGCGCTGGTGAAGGTGTGGCCCGCGCTGGTGCTGCTGGGCGTCGAGCGCGGCCGTCCGACGCGCACGGCGTGGACCTGGGCGGCCGTGACCGGGGCCGCGACCCTCGCCGCGTTCCTGCTCTCCTTCCGCAACCCGCTCGCCTTTCTCCGTCAGCAGGGCGGCCGGGGTGTGCAGGTCGAGTCCCTCGGCGGCACCGCCCTCAGCCTCGCCCGGCACGCCGGCTGGCGGGGCACGACCCGCTACCAGTACGGCGCGATGGAGCTGGTCGGCCCGCATGTGCACGCGGTCGCGACGGTCTCCCTCGCGCTCACCGTCGTCGCCTTCGCGCTCCTGGTGCTGTGGCGGGTACGGGCCCGGCACTGGACCGAGGCCACCCCGTACGACGCGGCGCTGAGCGCGGTGCTCCTCTTCACCGTCACCAGCCGGGTGATCAGCCCCCAGTACATGATCTGGCTGCTCGGCCTGGCCGCCGTCTGCCTGACCTCGCGGCACACCACCCAGCGCCCGGTCGCCGCGCTGATCGTGACGGCGACCGCGCTCAGCGCCGTCGCCTACCCCACGTTCTACGCCGAGGTCGTGCACGGCACCTGGACCGGCTGTCTGCTGATGCTCGCCCGCAACGGCCTGCTGGCCACCGCCGCCGTCCTCTCCCTGACCCGCCTGTGGCGTGCCACGCGCCGCCCGGCGGACCCCGTCCGCACCTCCCTGGGCGCGGGAAGTCACCTCGGCCGTCCGCTGATGTCGGCGGCACCTGCTTCACTGAAGGTCGACCGCGGCTGACGAACACCACGGGCCAACTGACGGAGGGGACGGGCATACATGACGTGGCTCATCACCGGCGGCGCCGGTTACATCGGGGCGCATGTCGTACGCGCGATGACCGAGGCGGGCGAGCGGACGGTGGTGTACGACGACCTGTCCACCGGCGTCGCCGAGCGCGTGCCGGAGGAGGTCCCCCTGGTGGTGGGCTCCACGCTGGACGGCGAGAAGGTGGCGCGCGCCCTGGCCGAGCACGAGGTGACCGGGGTCGTCCACCTGGCGGCGAAGAAGCAGGTGGGCGAGTCGGTGGACCGTCCCCTGCACTACTACCGGGAGAACGTGGAAGGCCTGCGCGTCCTGCTCCAGGCGGTGACGGAGGCGGGGGTCCCGTCCTTCGTGTTCTCCTCCTCCGCGGCGGTCTACGGCATGCCGGACGTCGAGCTGGTGACGGAGGACACGCCGTGCGTGCCGATGTCGCCGTACGGCGAGACGAAGCTGGCGGGTGAGTGGCTGGTCCGGGCGACGGGCCGGGCGACCGGTCTCTCGACGGCCTGCCTGCGCTACTTCAACGTGGCCGGCGCGGCCCGCCCCGAACTCGCCGACGTGGGAGTCTTCAACCTCGTCCCCATGGTCTTCGAGAAGCTCACGGAGGGTGCCCCGCCGCGCGTCTTCGGCGACGACTACCCGACGCCCGACGGCACCTGTGTCCGTGACTACATCCACGTGGTGGACCTGGCCGAGGCCCATGTGGCGGCGGCCCGCGCCCTCCAGGCCGAGCCGGGCCGCGAACTGACCCTCAACATCGGCCGCGGGGAGGGCGTCTCGGTCCGCGAGATGATCGACCGCATCAACGCGGTCACCGGCTACGACCGCCCCCCGACCGTCACCCCGCGCCGCCCCGGCGACCCGGCCCGCGTGGTCGCCTCCGCCGACCGCATCTCCACAGAGCTGGGCTGGAAGGCCAAACACGACGTCCAGGACATGATCACCTCAGCCTGGGAGGGCTGGGTACGCCTGCACCCACAGGCAACCCGAACCTGACCCACACCCCCGCCACCGCGAATACGCCCCGCCACCCGGGATCCGCCTTGCCGCCCGGGTCCGCCCGACGCCCGAATCCGTCCTCTGCCCCGGATCCGCCTTGCCGCCCCGGATCCGCCCTCCACCCGGGATCCGCCTTGCCGCCCCGGGTCCGCCCGACGCCCGAATCCGCCCTCTGCCCCGGATCCGCCTGCCACCCGGGGTCCGCCCGCGCCCCCGGGGCCGCCGCCAGCCCGGATCCACCCGGCAGCAGGGAGCCAGCCGCCACCTCGGGTCCGCCCGCCAGCCCGGATCCACCCGGCAGCAGGGAGCCGGCCGCCACCTCGGGTCCGCCCGCCAGCCCGGATCCACCCGGCAGCAGGGAGCCGGCCGGCAGCCGCCGCCACGCCCATCGGCCGGTAGCAGAGACGCCCCCCGCCCGAAGGCGGACGCGCCCCCGGCCGGCACCCCGGCCCCACGGCCGAGTCGAACGGCGCCGTGTAGCGCGTATCTCAGCGCTGTGTGGCCGTATCTCGGCGCCGCGGGCCGGGGTCTCGGCGCCTCGGTCCGGGGTCTCGGCGCCTCGGTCCGGGGCCTCGGCTCCGCGGCCGAGTCCAACGGCGCCATGTGGCGCGTGTCTCGGCGCCGTGTGGCGCGTGTCTCGGCGCCATGTGGCGCGTGTCTCGGCGCCGTGTGGCGCGTGTCTCGGCGCCATGTGGCGCGTGTCTCGGCGCCGCAGTCCGGGGTCTCAGCCCCGCGGGCCGGGTGCCGCGGGCGAGGGGTGGTCAGTCCACGGGCCGACGGGCTCGTTTGAGCTCCTCCGAGATGGCCCAGGCGTCCGCCACCGGGCCCACGTGGGTGAGCTTGTCGGGGTTGAGGACCAGGCGGATCGCCTGGATCCGGCCGTCGAGGATGTCCAGGGAGAAGGTCTGGAGGACCTTGCCGTCGCGGTCGTGGAAGATCGCGCCCGGCTGGCCGTTGACCTCGTGCTGCTCACAGCTCACCTCGACCCGGTCCAGCACCGGGAAGACGGCCGCGAGAAGGCGGGCCACGTTCTGGGCGCCGATGACCGTCCGGGCCAGCTGCGGGGCCTTGCCGCCGCCGTCGCCGACCAGGGACACATCGGCGGCGAGCAGATCCCGCAGGCCGGCCAGGTCGCCCTCGTGGAGGGCCTCGAAGAAACGTGACGCCAGTTCGTCCCGTTCCCTCCGGTCCGCCTCGAAGCGGGGGCGGCCCTCGGCCATGTGGCGCCGGGCCCGTACCGCGAGCTGGCGGCACGCGGCCTCCGAGCGGCCCACCGCCGACGCGACCTCGGGGAAGCCGAAGTCGAACACCTCGCGCAGCACGAAGACGGCCCGCTCCAGCGAGCTGAGCCGCTCCAGAAGCAGCAGCGCCGCCATCGACACCGAGTCGGCCAGCTCAGCCGACCGCGCCGGATCCTCGTAGGGATCGGCGAGCAGCGGCTCGGGGAACCACGGGCCGACGTACTCCTCTCGCCGGACGCGGGCCGAACGCAGTACGTCGATCGAGATCCGGGTGACCGCGGCCGACAGGAACGCCTTCGGCGACCTGACCTCCGTCGGCGAGCCCTCGAACCGCAGCCAGCTCTCCTGGACCGCGTCCTCCGCCTCGCTGACGCTGCCCAGGATCCGGTACGCGATCGAGAACAGCAGCGGCCGCAGCTCCTGGAACTCCTCGGTCCTGTTCATGTCCACTCCCCCATTTCCCCGTGTCCCCCTTCTCCCCCGGCTCCCCCTCCGACATCCATGAACCGGCCGCTCAGAAGGACGCGGGGCCGAACCGGCCCACCGCGACGACCAGCGCGAGCACGAGGTAGACGAGGTTCAGCGCCACGAACGCGGTCTCGCCGCGCCGGCCGTGGGTGATCATCGCACCGGTCATCAGCAGGACCCAGGCGGCGGCCGTCACGGGCACCAGCACCGGTGCGACACCGACGACCGCGGGCAGGACCAGGCCCACCGCGGCCAGGAGCTCCAGCACGCCGAGCGTCTTGACGAAGCCGGCGCCCGCGTCCCCCGTCCAGCCTCCGCCGTGGGCCGCGGCCAGCTTCTCCCGGGGTACGAACGTCTTGCTGATCCCACCGGTCAGGGCCACCGCGGCGAGCAGTCCGGCGGCGATCCACAGGGCGAGGTTCATCGTCCACTCCTTGATCGAGGATGCCTGCGCCCTCTACGACGAGACGGCGGCCCCGCCTGTGACATCCCCGGCGGAGTGGTTCACAGCGCCTTGAGCGCCTCCGTGGTGCCACGGGCCAGCGCCGCCAGATACCCCTTCGGCAGCTTCGGGGTGCGGATCACCACCGAACGCCAGTACAGCGGGCCGGAGATCAGGTCCATGGCCAGGTCGTCGTCGAGGTTCGCGGCGAGTTCGCCGCGCCGCTGGGCCGCCTCGATGATCTTGCTGGCGACGCCGTCCTGGCCCTCGCGCAGCGTCTTCTGCATGGCCTCGGCGATCTCCGGGTTGCGGGCCGCCTCGGCCTGGAGGTCCGGGATGATCTGCGAGGCGACCGGGTGCCGCAGCGCACGGGAGGTGACCTCGTACAGGAGCCGCAGGTCGCCCTCCAGGGAGCCGGTGTCGGGCACCGGCAGGCCCAGCACCGCGAGGGCCGAGACGACGTCGAGGACGAGGTGCAGCTTGGAGCGCCAGCGGCGGTAGACGGCGGTCTTGCCGACACCCGCGCGGCGGGCGATGCCCTCGATGGACATCCGGGCGTACCCGACCGCCGCGAGTTCCTCGAAGACGGCGGCCCGGATGGCCTCGGTCACGTCCTCGCGGAGGACGGCCGCCCCGGCGGGGGCTCGTCGGCGCGGACGCGTCTGGGACTCCTCGGCGTTCGTCGTCATGTCACCCAGCATAGGGGCGTAACGACGAAACGGTTGCGTCCCGACGAGGCTCACCACCCGATCGCCGCAACAGAGCCGCGCTGAACGACTCCCAGCTCACCGCCGTACCGAACACGAGCACGGCCCGTCCCCCGGCAACGAATCGGTCGCGCCCCGACCTCGGAAGTGTTACGGCGCACACCAGTCCGTGACGACGAAACGGTTGCGTTCCGACGCCAACTCGGCCTACGCTCCCGTTGCGACGATACGGTCCCGTCCCGACGTAAGAAAACGCGAAGAGAAGCGTAAGGAAACATCGGATGACGGGACCGGTGCCCAGCCGGACGCCGCACCCCCACCCCCCGAGTGAAAGCAGCGGATGTGACCCAGGTTCTCCACACACCGCCCCCGACCCCGGTCACGGCCGAGGACGACCTCGCGGCACTCGCCGCCCGGCACGGACTCTCGGTCAGCGGCGCCCGCCCCACCCTGCCGGCGTACGTCCGCCAGCTGTGGGCGCGGCGGCACTTCATCACCGCGTTCGCCACCGCCAAGCTCACCGCCCAGTACGCGCAGGCGAAGCTCGGCCAGGTCTGGCAGGTCATGACCCCGCTGCTGAACGCGGCGGTGTACTACTTCATCTTCGGTGTTCTGCTGCACACCAAGAAGGGCGTGCCGGACTACATCCCGTTCCTGGTCACGGGCGTGTTCATCTGGACGTTCACGTCGAGCTCGATCATGACCGGCACCCGTGCGATCGCCGGCAACCTCGGACTCGTCCGCGCCCTGCACTTCCCGCGCGCCGCGCTCCCGATCTCCTTCTGCCTCCAGCAGCTCCAGCAGCTGCTGTTCTCGATGGCCGCCCTGGTCGTGATCCTGCTCTGCTTCGGCGTTCCGGTGGCCGCTTCCTGGGTGCTGGCCGTCCCGGCGCTGGTCCTGCAGTTCACCTTCAACACCGGCATGTCGCTGATCATGGCCCGCTGGGGCGCCAAGACCCCGGACATCTCCCAGCTGATGCCGTTCGTGCTGCGTACCTGGATGTACATCTCCGGCGTCATGTGGAACATCGACAAGCTGACCGGCGAGCACAGCGGTCTGCCGAGCTGGGTGAACCCGGTACTCAAGGCCAACCCGGCCGCCGTCTACATCGACCTGATGCGCTTCGCCCTGATCGACAGCTTCCACGCCGGCCAGCTGCCGCCGCACGTGTGGGTCATCGCGACCGGCTGGGCCCTGGTCGTCGGCGTCGGCGGCTTCATCTACTTCTGGAAGGCTGAGGAGACGTACGGCCGTGGCTGAGAACGTAAGCGACACCCGCATCCCCACCGTCGTCGCCGACGGCGTCGACATCGTCTACCGGGTCAACGGCACCGGCGCCGGCCGCGGTTCCGCCACCGCCGCCCTCAACCGCATGCTGCGCCGCAAGCAGAGCGAGAAGGCGGCGGGCGTCCGCAAGGTGCACGCGGTCAGGAACGTCTCCTTCGTCGCCTACAAGGGCGAGGCGATCGGTCTCATCGGCACCAACGGCTCCGGCAAGTCCACCCTCCTCAAGGCCGTCGCCGGCCTGCTGCCGGTGGAGAACGGCGCCATCTACACCGACGGCCAGCCCTCCCTCCTCGGTGTCAACGCGGCCCTGATGGGCGACCTGACCGGCGAGCGCAACGTCTACCTCGGCGGCCTCGCCATGGGCATGACCCGCGAGGAGATCAAGGAGCGCTACCAGGAGATCGTCGACTTCTCCGGCATCAACGAGAAGGGCGACTTCATCACCCTCCCGATGCGCACCTACTCCTCCGGCATGGGTGCCCGGCTGCGGTTCTCCATCGCCGCCGCCAAGGACCACGACGTCCTGCTCATCGACGAGGCGCTGGCCACCGGTGACGCGGCCTTCCGGATGCGTTCCGAGGAGCGCATCCGGGCGCTGCGCGAGCACGCGGGCACGGTGTTCCTGGTCAGCCACAACAACAAGTCCATCCGCGACACCTGCGAGCGGGTGCTGTGGCTGGAGCGCGGAGAGCTGCGCATGGACGGGCCGACCGAGGAGGTCCTCCAGGAGTACGAGGCCTTCACCGGCGACAAGGCGAAGCCCAAACCGAAGCCCAAGCCCAAGCCGAAGGCCGCGCCGCCGCAGCAGGCCGACGCTTCGAAGGTCGCCCAGCCCTCCTGAAGGCAACCGGACAGAAAGGGCGCCCCGAGCCGTCACCGGCCCGGGGCGCCCTTTCTGTCGTACGACTCGTACGACTACGCGTGCGTGCGCAGCAGCGTCCGCATCGTCCGCATGGCCACCGACAGGTTGGCCAGGTCGAACGAGTCCGAGCTGCGGATCTCCTCCAGCGTGGACCGGGCCCGGCCCAGGATGGCGGCGTTCTTCTGCTCCCAGGCCTGGTAGCGCTGCTCCGGCGTCGAGGTGCCGTTGCCCGCGGCGAGCACGTCCGCGGTGAGCATCGCGTGAGCCGCGTACAGGTCCTCGCGGATGGAGGCACGGGCCATCGACTGCCAGCGGTCGGCGCGCGGGAGTTCGATGATGCGGTCCATCAGCTGGGTCACGCCGAGACGGTCGGCGAGGTCGTAGTAGACCTCGGCGACGTCCAGCGGCTCCTTGCCCGTGCGGTCGGCCACCGAGACGATGTCCAGCGCCGGGAAGGCCGAGGAGAAGCCGGCCACCCGGGCCGCCACCTCGTCCGGCACACCGGCCGCGGACAGCTCGTCGTACACGTGCTGGTACCACTCCAGGTCCGCGCCGCGCAGCAGCTTGGGCAGCTGCTGCCAGACCTGTTCGACCCGCTCGGAGAAGAAGTCGACGGTGTCGAGCAGCTCCAGCGGCTGCGGCCGGTTGTTGAGCAGCCAGCGGGTGCCGCGCTCCACCAGACGGCGGGAGTGCAGCCGGATCCGGGTCTGGACGGCCGCGTCGACCTTGTTGTCCAGCTCCTCGACCGCGTCCCACACCGGGGCGGAGCGGAAGATCGCACGCGCCGCGGTCTGCGCCCGGACGATCTCCTCCAGGGAGGCCCCGGTCTCCTCGCGCAGCCGGTGCAGATAGGTCGTACCACCGGTGTTGACCGTGTCGTTGACCAGGACCGTGGTGGTGATCTCGCGGCGCAGCGGGTGGGTGGCGAGCGCGGCGGCGAACCGCTCGCGCAGGGCCGTCGGGAAGTAGGCGTGCAGCAGGCTGCTCAGATACGGGTCGTCCGGCAGCGTGGTCGCCAGCAGCTCGTCGGCGACCGTGATCTTCGTGTACGCCAGCAGGACGGCCGTCTCCGGACCGGTCAGACCCTGTCCGGAGCCGAGGCGCTCGCGGATCTGCCGGTCGGTGGGCAGGAACTCCAGGGCCCGGTCGAGGTGGCCCTCCCTGACCAGGTGGCGGATGAACCGCTGCTGAGCGTGGAGCATGTCCTTGGACTGGGCCAGCGCGTTGGCGATCGCCACGTTCTGCGCGTAGTTGTTGCGCAGCACCAGCGAGCCGACCTCGTCGGTCATCTCGGCGAGCAGCTTGTTGCGCTGCTTGACCGTCATGTCGCCGTCCGCGACCACGCCGTTGAGCAGGATCTTGATGTTCACCTCGTGGTCGGAGGTGTCCACACCCGCGCTGTTGTCGATGGCATCGGTGTTGATCTTGCCGCCCTGGCGGGCGAACTCGATCCGGCCGAGCTGGGTCAGGCCCAGGTTGCCGCCCTCGCCGACGACCTTGACGCGCAGGTCGGCGCCGTCGACGCGGATGGCGTCGTTGGCCTTGTCGCCGACGTCCGCGTTCGACTCGGTCGACGCCTTGACGTAGGTGCCGATGCCGCCGTTCCACAGCAGGTCGACCTGCGCCTTGAGGATCGCCTTCATCAGCTCGGCCGGGGTCAGCTTGGCGACCTTCTCCTCGATGCCGAGGGCCTCGCGGATATGGGCGTTGACCTGGATCGCCTTGGCGCTGCGCGGGAAGATCCCGCCGCCCGCCGAGAGCAGCTCGGTGTTGTAGTCGCCCCAGCTGGAGCGGGGCAGTTCGAACAGCCGGCGGCGCTCGGCGTAGCCCGTGGCCGCGTCCGGGGTGGGGTCGATGAAGATGTGCCGGTGGTCGAACGCGGCGACCAGGCGGATGTGCTCGCTGAGCAGCATCCCGTTGCCGAACACGTCACCGGACATGTCACCGATGCCGACGACGGTGAAGTCCTCGGTCTGGGTGTCGACGCCCAGCTCCCGGAAGTGCCGCTTCACGGACTCCCAGGCGCCGCGCGCGGTGATGCCCATGCCCTTGTGGTCGTAGCCCGCGCTGCCGCCGGAGGCGAAGGCGTCGCCGAGCCAGAAGTTGTAGCTGCCGGCGACCTCGTTGGCGATGTCGGAGAACGTCGCCGTGCCCTTGTCGGCCGCGACCACCAGGTAGGTGTCGTCCTCGTCATGCCGGACCACGTCCTGCGGGGGCACGACCTCGCCGGCCACCATGTTGTCGGTGATGTCGAGCAGCGCCGAGATGAACGTCTTGTAGCTGGCGATGCCCTCGGCCAGCCACGCGTCCCGGTCCTTCGACGGATCCGGCAGCTGCTTGGCGACGAACCCGCCCTTGGCGCCGACCGGCACGATGACGGTGTTCTTGACCATCTGCGCCTTGACCAGGCCGAGGATCTCGGTCCGGAAGTCCTCACGCCGGTCGGACCAGCGCAGACCGCCGCGCGCGACCTTGCCGAAGCGCAGGTGCACACCCTCGACACGCGGCGAGTACACCCAGATCTCGAACGCCGGGCGCGGCGCCGGGAGGTCCGGGATGGCCTGCGGGTCGAACTTCATGGAGACGTACGTGTGCGGGGCGCCCTCGACCGTCTCCTGGAAGAAGTTGGTGCGCAGCGTCGCCTTGATGACGGTCAGGAAGGAGCGCAGGATGCGGTCCTCGTCGAGACTCGCCACCTGGTCGAGCGCCGCGTCCAGCTCCTCCTGGAGGGCGTCGGTGATCTCCAGGCCGGCCTTCTGCCGGTCCGGCGACATCCGCGCCTCGAAGAGCGAGACGAGCAGCCGGGTGGTGTGGACGTTGTGGCGGAGGGTGGTCTCCATGTAGTCCTGGCTGAACGTGGAACCGGCCTGCCGCAGGTACTTGGCGTACGCCCGCAGCACCATCGCCTGCCGCCAGCTCAGCCCGGCGCTCAGCACCAGCGCGTTGAAGCCGTCGTTCTCCGCGAGGCCGGTCCAGGTCGCGGCGAAGGCGTCCTGGAACCGCTCACGGCCGTCGTCGCCCAGGTAGTCGCCGTTGCCGCCGCCCGCCGTCCTCGGCATCCGCATCCCGAAGTCGTAGATCCACGCGGTCGTCCGGTCCGAGCAGCGCAGCTCGTACGGCCGCTCGTCGATCACCTCGACGCCCAGCCGGTTGAGAACCGGCAGCACCGCCGACAGGGAGATCGCGGCGCCCTTGCGGTAGATCTTGAAGCGGCGCTCGTCGGGGGCGGCGCCCACCGGCTCGTAGAGGCTGAGCGCGAAGTCGTTGCCCGGCTCCTCGGTGAGCCGCTCCAGGTGGACCAGGTCGGCGACCGCCGCACGCGGGGTGTGGTCGGCCTTGTAGCCCTCGGGGAAGGAGTTGATGTAGCGGCGCTGCAGCTCGGCCGCGCGCTCTTCGCCGCACTCGGCGTTGAGCGCCTCGGCGAAGCTGTCGGCCCAGGAGCGGGCCGCCTCGACCAGGCGGGCCTCGATGCGGTCCTTGTCGGCGTCGGACAGCTCGGGCAGCTCGGTGCCCTGCGGGACCCGGACGACGAAGTGCAGCCGGGAGAGGATCGACTCGGTGTTCCAGGCCGTGAAGTCGACGCTGGTGCCGCCGAGCTCCTCCTTCAGGATGTCGATGATCCGCAGCCGGACACCCGTGGTATAGCGGTCCCGGGGGAGGTAGACGAGGGCCGAGTAGTAGCGGCCGTACTCGTCCTGGCGCAGGTAGAGGCGGAGCCGCCGGCGTTCCTGCAGGTAGAGGACGCTCGTGACGATCGACTCCAGCTCGGGGACCGGGGTCTGGAACAGCTCGTCACGCGGGAAGGTCTCCATGATCTGGAGCAGGTCGCGGCCGTCGTGGCTGTTGGGCGAGAAGCCGGCCCGGTCGAGCACCGCGTCGACCTTGCGGCGGATGACGGGCACCCGGCGCACCGACTCGGTGTACGCGGCGGACGAGAACAGTCCCAGGAACCGGCGCTCACCGACGACGTTGCCGTCCGCGTCGAACTTCTTGACACCGATGTAGTCCAGGTACGACGGCCGGTGCACGGTCGCCCGGCTGTTCGCCTTGGTCAGGACGAGGAGCTTGTGCTCGCGGGCCTTGGCGCGCGCGTCGGCCGGGAGCCGCTCGAAGGAGGGGCTGACCGGGTGGCCCTCCTCACCGGCGTGGGGCGGGTCGGAGCGCAGGATGCCGAGCCCGGTGCCGGGCACGGCGCCCAGCGAGTCGTCCTCGCGCAGCTGGTACTCGCGGAAGCCGAGGAAGGTGAAGTGGTCGGCGGCCAGCCAGCGCAGCAGCTCCCGGGCCTCCTCGACCTCGGGGCGGGGCAGGTCGCCGGGGACCGGCTCGGCGCCGAGGTCCTCGGCGATACGGACCGCCGCCTCCCGCATCTTCTCCCAGTCCTCGACGGCCTCACGGACGTCGGACAGCACCCGCAGCAGGTCGACGGTGATCTGCTTGAGGTCGGAGAGGTCGGTCTCGCGGTCGATCTCGACGTGGATCCAGGACTCGATGTGCGCGTCGTGCGGCAGTTCCTCGCCGGCGGCCGGTGCGGGCAGCATCTCGATGAGCTTGCCGGTGAGGTCGCGGCGGACGACGAACTGGGGGTGGATGACGACGTGGATGCCGCGCCCCTGCCGGGTCAGCTCATTGGTGACCGAGTCGACGAGGAAGGGCATGTCGTCGGTGACGACCTCCACCACGGTGTGGCTGCAGGTCCACCCGTTCTCCTCGACCGTCGGGGTGTGCACGCGGACGTTCGCGGTGCCCTGCGGACGGGTCTCGGCGAGACGGAAGTGCGAGACGGCTGCGCCGAAGACGTCGACCGGGTCGCGGTCGGCGATGTCCTCTGGCGCGGTGTGCAGGTAGTAGCGCTGAAGGAACGTGAACACGGACTCCTGGTCCGCCGTCCCCGTCGTCCCAGTCGGTAGGTGCCCCCCTGCCGGGCTGTTCTCAGCTACCCGGGCGGCCCGTTCGAGCAGCTCGGCCTTGGCTTCGTCCAGCTTGGTCTGCATTGTCCTCTGGCTCCTGTCGCGCGCCATTGCGTGACGTAGAAGGAAGTGCGGGCTCTTCCCCCTGCGGCTCGACGCCACGGCCGGGGTCTCCGGTCTGCTCCGACGCTATGCCGCAGGGTGAGACGAGCGGGGGGTATTCGGCCATTCTCGACATGCCCCAAGGGTGTGACGTCGCTCTCGGCAACGCCGCTACCAGGGCAGTCCTGGGTGCCCTCCGCCCGCGAAGACCAGCGACCGCCGCCCGGTCACGGAGGTGTTCCGTGTTCACCGGGCGCAGGGCAGGGGCATCGACGCCCCCGCGAACTATCGCGCTGATCACGCCACCAAGGCTATCGCTCCTCACCCGGGGGCCGTCATGAGCCGTATGTGTACAAAACAGGGGGTGGAACTTTGACGTTCTGCACAGCGACGCGGCGCTCGCACCCCCACTCCCCCCACTGCCCCGCCGATCACGCCACCAGCCGCTCCGCCTCCTCGACCGCCTCCGCCAGTGAGTCCACGACCGGCACGCCGACCTCCTCCAGGCTCGCCCTGCCGTGCGACCCCCCGGTGTACAGCACCGCCTTCGCCCCCACAGCCTGCGCAGCCACCGCGTCGTCCGCCGCGTCCCCGATCACCACGGTCCGCCCGGGCCGCACATCCCCCAGCGACCGCAGATGCCGCACCATGTGCTCGGCCTTGCTGCCCCCGGACGGCCCGACCCGCCCCTCGACCCGTATGAAGTGCGGCTCGATGCCGAATCCCCGCACCAGCGGCACGAGTTCGTCATGCGTGTACATGCTCAGCAGCGACTGGCTGCGCCCCGCCGCAATCCACCCCGCCAGCAGTTCGGCGGCTCCGTCGGTCAGCCCGCACAGCCCCCGGTGCTCGGCGTAGTACCGGTGGAAGATCACGTCCATGACCTCCCACTCGGCGTCGGTCGGCAGCCGCCCCATCAGCCGCTCGTAGAACTTCGGCACCGGCACGCAGTACAGCGCCCGGTACTGCTCCAGCGTGATCGGCGCCAGGCCCAGCTCGGCCGATGCCGCGTTCGTCGCCCCGATGATCGCGTCGTTGTCGTGGAACAGCGTCCCGTTCCAGTCCCAGACGATGTGTGCGTTTTCGTGCTTCCCCATGCCAAAAACGCTACCCGCCGCCACTGACAATCAAGACCGCTGACACGTCACCGCAGGTCACAGGCGTCCGGCTGGGCCTCGCCGACCCCGCTCAGCCGCCCAGCCCCACGAGGTTCGGGATCTCCTGCGTCGCGTACCAGAGCAGCTCGTGGTCCTCGGCCCCGTCCACGACGAACTGCGCGTCGTCGTCCCCGCCGTCCGCCGCCGGAAGCGCCCCGGCCGCCGCGGCCACGTCCGCCTCCGCGTCGTCGGAGTCGACGTGCACCGCGGCCGCCTTGGCCAGCGCCACCGTCCCGGTCACCCGCACCTCGCCCAGCGCCGCCGGGTCGAGCCCGCGGTCCGGGTCGGCCGCGGCCGCACCGTCGGGGACGTCCACGGCGACCACGACCCTGCGACGCAGCGCGCCCGGGTCGGCGGCCAGCAGCCGCAGCGAGGCGAGCGCGGCCCGGTTCAGCGCGGCGTACTCCAGTTCCTCTATGTCGTCGGAGAGGTACCACTCGCGCAGCGCGGGCGTGACGGCGTAGGCGACGAACGGACCGGTCCCCAGCTCGCCCGTCTTGTGCGCCTCGGCGAGCCCGGGGAGGGTCAGGGGGACGTAGACGCGCATGGCTGGCCGCTCTCTTCTGGACTCTTCGACTCTGCGTCTCCCGAAGGTCCTGGCGCCTCCCGGAGGGCCTTCAGGATACGTGCGGGCGTCCCCTTTCGAGTCCCGGGCGATGACGTCGGGGGCGTCCACCCGGTGCCCGGCGATTCACCCGGTGCCGCCGCCCGCCCAGAGGGTTTCCCGCACCCCCGATCACTCGGATAGGTGAACATTCCAAGGCCCCCGACACGGACCGGCACCGCCTTGCTGCCACCGTCCCGGCCCCCGTACAAGATCCCCAACCGCAAGTTACCGCCCGGTACCCGCCGGGCCCGCCGAACGGGGATCCCCATGAACAAGGTCATGACCAGGACCGCCCAGCTCCGCCCGGGCACCCGCCCGCCCGGCCGCCGCGACTCCCGCCGTCCCGGCGTGCCCTCCTCCCGCAGGCCGCTGACGCCTCCGGCGGCCCCGCCGAGCCCGCGCCCCACCGACCTCTTCGCGGAGCGTCTGCTGGCCGTCCTCAGCGGCCGCCGCCCCGTCCACTGGATGCTCCGGCACACGGCGGGACCCGCCTACGACGACCTGGCCCGCCTCGCCGAACGCGGTCCCCTGCGTTCCCGCGGCGCCGATCCCGTCGTCCGCGACATCGGCTACTACGTCCCCCGCGCCGGCGCACTGGAGGTCTTCGCCCGCATCGCCGCGGGCGACCAGCTGCGCGCCATGGCCTTCCGCCTGGAACAGGGCCCCGACCTGCGCTGGCGCTGCACAGCAGTGGAACTGGGCGGCCCCCGCGCACCGCGCGGCGACTAGCCCGAGGACCACGCCCCGGGAACCGACGTGCTGGCGGGCGGGCCGGGCCGGGCCTGCGAGGACCCGTCCCCGGGGCTGGGCCTACGCCGGGGCAGCCAACGCCCCCCAGCCGGGGCCACGGGGCTGCCGCGGACCCGTCCCAGGCCCAGGCCCGGCCCCACAAGCCGAAGAGCCGCAGGACCCACACCGCGAGCCGAAGAGCCGCAGGACCCACACCGCGAGCCGAAGACCGCCGAACACCCGCCATCAACCAAAGCCCACCGAACCCGACCTCAATCCGAAGGCCCACCGAACCCCGGCCACGAGCCGACCCCACCGCCCCCGGCCACGAACCGAAAGCCCACCGCACCCCGGCCTCAAGCAGAAGACCCACCGAACCTGGACCCACAGACCAAAGGCCCACACCCCTGGCCCCAACGGAAAGCCCACCGAACCCCCGCCCACAATCCGAAGGGCCGGCCCCCCTTTTCGGGGTGGCCGGCCCTGGTGGGTGCTGTCGGTGCCGTTACTTCCGGCGGCGGCGGCTGCCCTTCGCCTGCTTGCGGCGCTCCGCGCGGGTCAGGCCGTCCGCCTCGGAGCGGGCGGGCTCCTCGTCGTCGTAGTCGAAGTCGCCCTCGACGATGCCGCCCTCGCCGTCCACGGTGGCCGCCGAGAAGTGCATGCCCCGCCGCTGCGGCGCCTCCAGGCCCTTCGCACGGATCTCGGGACGCGAGCCCGCCTGGGCCGGCACCGAGTCCTGGACGCCCTCCGCGACGGCCTCGGCGTCCTCGACCGGGACCTCCTCGACCTGCTGCTCGACCTGGACCTCCAGATTGAACAGGTAGCCGACGGACTCCTCCTTGATGCCGTCCATCATCGCGGTGAACATGTCGAAGCCCTCGCGCTGGTACTCGACCAGCGGGTCCTTCTGGGCCATCGCGCGCAGGCCGATGCCCTCCTGGAGGTAGTCCATCTCGTAGAGGTGCTCGCGCCACTTGCGGTCGAGGACCGAGAGCACGACCCGGCGCTCCAGCTCACGCATGATCTCGGAGCCGAGCTGCGTCTCACGCGACTCGTACTGCTCGTGGATGTCGTCCTTGATGGACTCGGAGATGTACTCGGCGGTCAGACCGGCCCGGTCACCAGCCGCCTCCTCCAGCTCGTCGATGGTCACCTTGACCGGGTAGAGCTGCTTGAAGGCGCCCCACAGACGGTCGAGGTCCCAGTCCTCGGGGAAGCCCTCGGCGGTCTCCGCGCCGATGTACGCGTCGATCGTGTCGTCCATGAAGTGCTGGATCTGCTCCTGCAGGTCCTCACCCTCCAGGACGCGCCGACGCTCGCCGTAGATGACCTCACGCTGGCGGTTGAGCACCTCGTCGTACTTCAGAACGTTCTTACGCGTTTCGAAGTTCTGCTGCTCGACCTGCGACTGCGCGGACGCGATCGCGCGGGTGACCATCTTGTTCTCGATCGGCACATCGTCCGGCACGTTGGCCATCGACATCACGCGCTCGACCATCTGGGCCTTGAACAGGCGCATCAGGTCGTCGCCGAGGGAGAGGTAGAAGCGGGACTCACCGGGGTCGCCCTGACGGCCGGAACGACCGCGCAGCTGGTTGTCGATCCGGCGCGACTCGTGCCGCTCGGTGCCGAGGACGTAGAGGCCGCCGAGATCCTTGACCTCTTCGAACTCGGCCTTCACCGCTCGCTCGGCCTTCTCCAGGGCGGCGGGCAGGGCCTGCGCCCACTCCTCGATGTGCTCCTCGGGGTCGAGGCCGCGCTGGCGCAGCTCCGCCTCGGCGAGGTCGTCCGGGTTGCCGCCGAGCTTGATGTCCGTACCACGGCCGGCCATGTTGGTGGCCACCGTCACGGCACCCTTGCGGCCTGCCTGCGCGACGATCGACGCCTCCCGCTCGTGGTGCTTGGCGTTGAGCACCTCGTGCTGGATGCCGCGCTTGGAGAGCTGCTGCGAGAGGTACTCCGACTTCTCGACGGAGGTCGTGCCGACGAGAATCGGCTGGCCCTTCTCGTGCTTCTCCGCGATGTCGTCGACGACCGCCTCGAACTTGGCGACCTCGGTGCGGTAGATCAGGTCCGACTGGTCCTTGCGGACCATCGGCCGGTTCGTCGGGATCGGGACCACGCCGAGCTTGTAGATCTGGTGGAACTCGGCGGCCTCGGTCATGGCCGTACCGGTCATGCCGGACAGGCCGGGCTGTTCCTTGCCGTTGTGGTCGTGGCGCTTGTAGAGGCGGAAGAAGTTCTGCAGGGTGATCGTGGCGAGGGTCTGGTTCTCGTCCTTGATGTCCACCCCTTCCTTCGCCTCGATCGCCTGGTGCATGCCCTCGTTGTAGCGGCGGCCGGCGAGGATACGGCCGGTGTGCTCGTCGACGATCATGACCTCGCCGTCCATGACGACGTAGTCCTTGTCCTTCTTGAAGAGCTCCTTCGCCTTGATGGCGTTGTTCAGGTAGCCCACCAGAGGCGTGTTCACCGACTCGTAGAGGTTGTCGATGCCCAGCCAGTCCTCGACCTTGGAGACGCCGGACTCGTGGATCGCGACCGTGCGCTTCTTCTCGTCGACCTCGTAGTCGCCGGTCTCCTCGACGCCCTTGAGCGGGTTGCCGGCCTCGCCCTTCTTCAGGCGCAGGACCAGCTTGGCGAAGTCGCCGTACCACTTGGTGGCCTGGTCGGCCGGGCCGGAGATGATCAGCGGCGTACGGGCCTCGTCGACCAGGATGGAGTCGACCTCGTCGACGATGGCGTAGTTGTGGCCGCGCTGGACGAGCTCGTCCTGGGCCCACGCCATGTTGTCGCGCAGGTAGTCGAAGCCGAACTCGTTGTTCGTGCCGTACGTGATGTCCGACGCGTACTGCTCACGGCGCTGGGCCGGCGACATGTTGGCGAGGATGCAGCCGACGCTCAGGCCCAGGAACTTGTGGACGCGGCCCATCATCTCGGAGTCGCGCTCGGCCAGGTAGTCGTTGACCGTGATGAGGTGGACGCCCTTGCCCGACAGCGCGTTGAGGTACGCCGGCAGGGTGCCGACGAGGGTCTTGCCCTCACCGGTCTTCATCTCGGCCACGTAGCCGAGGTGGAGGGCCGCGCCACCCATGATCTGCACGTCGTAGTGACGCTGACCGAGGGCGCGCTTGGCGGCCTCGCGGACGGTGGCGAACGCCTCGGGGAGCAGGTCGTCGAGGCTCTCTCCGTCGGCGTAGCGCTGCTTGTACTCATCGGTGAGGGCCCGCAGCTCGGCGTCGGAGAGGTCGACGAAGTCCTCTTCGATGGAGTTGACCTGGTCCGCGATGCGGTGCAGCTTGCGCAGGATCTTGCCTTCGCCTGCACGCATGATCTTCGAGAGGACGGACACGGGGGTTTGTCTCCTTGCCGGTCGGGCCTGGGACGGTCGGTTTCCATTGGACGTACTGAGCAACGGCCATCGTATGCGAGGACCCGGCCGTGCCGGGAGGCCTGGCGGCCCGACGGCCGTCCGCTGCTTTTCCGAGGGCTCCGCGAGCCCCCTTCGTGTGACTCTTCCGGGTGGGTATTCGGTTGTGCCGGGTGGTGTCGCCAGGTTTTGCCGTTTCATAAAGGACAACGGCCGTGGCACGCGGATAGTGCCGCATCCCGGCGAGGAATTGCGCGAACCGTGATCACACGGTCACGGAACGCGAAAGGGATGGCGTGCCGGGCGCCGGGCCGAGCAGAATCGGCCGATGGAACCCGTCACGCTCACCACGCCCCGTCTGCTCCTGCGCACGGTCGGCCCGCAGGACACCGAAGCGGTGTACACGGCCGTCCAGGACCCCGACATCCAGCGCTGGACGACGATTCCCTCGCCCTACCTCCCGGAACACGCCCGGAACTTCACGGAGCAGATGGTCCCCGACGGCTGGTCCGAGAGTTCGATGTTCACCTTCGGCGTCTTCCCGCCCACGGGGGAGCTGGCCGGGATGCTCGCCCTGACCATGCGCTCCCTCGGGGTGGCCGAGGTGGGTTTCTGGACCGCCAAGGAGCACCGTGGCCGCGGCTACACCACCGAGGCCACCCTCGCCGCCGCCCGCTGGGGGTTCACGCGGCTGGCGATCGACCGGGTCGAGTGGCGTGCCGAGGTCGGCAACCAGGGCTCCCGCGCGGTCGCGGAACGCGCCGGTTTCACCATCGAGGGAACCCTCCGCTCCGCCCTCAACAACAAGGGCGTACGACGCGACTGCTGGGTGGGCTCCCTGCTCCCGTCGGACCTGGGCCTGCCCTCGGCCGCGCCCTATCTGCCGACCCCGTCGCGGGGATGAACGCCCAGGTCGCAATGGGCTGTCAGTGCCACCCTCTATCGTCCGAGCCATGACGACCCTCCCGCGCCCCACCACCACCCTCTCGGCGGACGAAGCCCGCCGTATCGCCCTGAGGGCACAGGGCTTCCTCGGCGCCCCCGACCGCCGCTCGGGCGCCCGGGGCGTGCTCCGCCACCTCGGCGCGGTCCAGCTCGACACCATCTCGGTCCTCGCCCGCTCCCACGAGCTCATCCCGTACGCCCGCCTCGGCGCCGTCGGCCGCAAGACGGTCGAGGCCGCCTACTGGACGGACACGCACGCGTTCGAGTACTGGTCGCACGCGGCCTGCATCCTGCCCATCGAGGAGTGGCCGCACTTCGCCTTCCGCCGCCGCGCCTACCGCGACCGCCCGCACTGGGGCCACGAACTCCCCGACGGCGCCTACGACCAGGTCATCAAGCAGCTGCGCACCGAAGGGCCGCTGACCGCCACGGAATTGGGCGGCGCGAAGAAGACCAGCGAGTGGTGGGACTGGTCCGGCACCAAGGTCGCCGTGGAGCGCGCCCTGATGTACGGCGAGGTGGTGTGCGTCCAGCGGCGCGGCTGGAAGCGAGTGTACGACCTCGCCGAGCGCGCGGTCCCGGCCACGCTGCTGCACGACGACCTGGACGACACCGAGTGCCTGCGCCGCCTGGTCCGGCTGGCCGGGCAGTCGCTGGGCGTCGGCACGCGCGCGGACATCGCCGACTACCACCGGCTCAAGGGGGAGCAGGTCGACGCGGTGATCGCCGACTCGGGCCTGGTCCCGGTGGAGGTGGAGGGCTGGTCCAAGCCCGCCTGGGCGGACCCGGCGGCCCTGGCCACGCCTCCGCGCGGCCGGCACCGTACGACCCTGCTCTCCCCCTTCGACTCCCTGATCTGGGACCGGGCGCGCACCGAGCGGATCTTCGGCTTCACCCACCGCCTGGAGGCTTACGTCCCGAAGCCGAAGCGGGTGTACGGCTACTACGCGATGCCGGTGCTGGCCGGCGGCCGCCTGGTGGGCCGGGTGGACCCCGCACGTGAGGGCAGCGGCGTCCTGGTGGCGCGCCAGGTCACGCTGGACGGCCCGAAGGCGGTGCCGGCGGTGGCGGAGGCGCTCGTCGAGGCGGCGAGCTGGGTGAACTGCACGACGGTACGGGTCGAGCGGGTGGACACCCCCGAACTGCGCGAGCCGCTCGTCCGGGAAGTCACCCGCGCGCTGACGACCGCGCTGCGCTGACCGGCGTCGGCGGTCTCAGCGGATCTCCAGGATCTTCTCCCGCATCGCGTAGACCACCGCCTCCATCCTGGAGTGCAGCTGCAGCTTCTCCAGGATGTTGCGCACATGGTTCTTCACGGTGTTCTCGGAGATGAACAACTCCTTCGCGATATCGCGGTTGTTCATACCCGTGGCGACGAGTTTGAGTACTTCGAGTTCACGGTCGGTGAGCCGTGGCGCCGGCACCAGCCGGCGCTCGTCGGTGCGCTGGATCATCGACTTGAACTCGGTGAGGAGTTTCGACGCCATGGACGGGCTGATCTGCGACTGCCCGTCGGCCACCGCGCGAATGGCGGTGGCCACCTCGTCGGTCGAGATCTCCTTGAGGAGATATCCGGTCGCGCCCGCCTTGATCGCGTCGTAGAGATCGGCCTCTTCGTCGCTGATCGTCAGCATGATGATCTTCGCACTGGGCGCGACCTCCTTGATGGAGGTGCAGGCCTCGATACCGCCGCGTTTGGGCATCCGGACATCCATCAGCACGATGTCCGGCAGCAGGTCGGCGGCCTTGTCGACGGCTTCTGCACCGTCGCCCGCCTCCCCTACGACCTGGATGTCCTCCTCGGCGGCGAGCACGATCTCCAGACCGCGGCGGAAGAGGGCGTGGTCGTCCACGACAAGGACTCTGATCGGTTCCTTGCGCGAGGTGCCTCCCGCGTCCGGGCCCAGGCCGACGACGCCGCCGTC
Source organism: Streptomyces sp. NPDC048254 (assembly GCF_043201895.1). Taxonomy (NCBI): domain Bacteria; kingdom Bacillati; phylum Actinomycetota; class Actinomycetes; order Kitasatosporales; family Streptomycetaceae; genus Streptomyces; species Streptomyces sp. NPDC048254. The sequence continues at coordinate 14,283 of NZ_JBICZJ010000001.1, read as the reverse complement.
GGCGTCGTCCTGCATCGGTCCGAAGCTGTCCGCCATCGTTCCTCCCCCTGAAGGCTGTGGCCTGTGGTGCTGTGCCATCGCCAACCCAAGGCAGCGACCCACCGGTTGGGCCGTTGCGGCCATGATTCCATGCCCGGGTGACAACGCGGTGCCGGAGCGGGGTGCGAAGTGGTCGCGCACCGGTGCCCCCGGGGGCGCACACACGCTTCCAGGGGCACAGGTCCTGCTGCCGGGCGGGCGGGTCAGCCGCCCAGTGTGCCTCCCGCCGCCGGGGGTTGCGCCTGGGCCACCATCGGGTCCGTGCTGAGGTGGATGACGCCGTAGTCGTACGCGTGCCGCCGGTAGACGACGCTCGGCTCCTTGGTCTCGGAGTCGATGAACAGGTAGAAGTCGTGTCCGACCAGTTCCATCTCGTAGAGGGCCTGGTCGAGGCTCATCGGGGAGGCGACGTGGGTCTTCTCGCGGACGACGAGGGGGCCTTCGCCCTTCACCTCAAGGGAGCCCATCTTCTTGGTGGGCACACCGTCGGGCTCTTCCTCCCGGACAGGGCTGCCGTTCCCGTTGAGCGTCGCCGCGTCCGGGACGTGGTCGGGGACCTCGGCGGCCGGGATCCGCTGTGCGCCACGGCGCGAGAACCGCTTGTCGTGCTGCTTGCGCAGCCGCGCGTCCAGCTTCTCCGCCGCCAGGTCGAGTGCCGCGTACGGGTCACTGGCCGCTGCCTCCGCCCGGATCACCGGACCGCGGGAGCGAAGCGTGATCTCCACTCGGTCGCAACGGTCGGCCTGTCGGGGGTTGGGCTCCTTGGACACCTCGACGTCGAGGCTGATCACCTTGCCGTCGAGCTTCTGGATCTTCTCCAGCTTCAGCTTCTCGGCCACGTGCTTGCGGAACCGCTCGGGCACCTCGGTCTTGCGGCCCTTGACGACGATGTCCACGCAGAACTCCGTTCCCGGAGCGCTCCGCTCCACTGGCGGAGCATCTCCCTTTTTGCACCCAACTCCGGTGAACCCCGGAGCCTCGGACTCGGCGACTTCACCTCCTCCTCCCCCATGGGCAAGATCTGCACCCCAGCACCGCGATGATTACCGAAAACCCGCGGCACGGCATTCGGATACGGGAGGCATGGCCTGCGGCTTTCTCCCTCACAACCGAACATATCTCGCCCGGACGGATGTCGTCACCCTCTACTGATGCGTACCTCCATTCAGGTGAATTGGCCCGGTCACTACCTGCAACGATGGGCGTTCACAGTCAGTTCCGGTTCATTTCGAAAGAATCCGGTGCGGCCGCGACCACAGCCGCACGGATCGGCCACGCGGGGGCGTTCCCCTCGGCCATTCCCGGCGTGTCCCGTGTCCACTTCGCCCGCTCTTCCCTCGGTCCGGCGATCCGTTCCTCCCTACCTTCCCAAGCCGCGCACCGATACACGGCCGTTGTCTCCTCTGTCTCCTCTCCTGCCCCTTCGGGCCCCGTCCCCTCTCGTACCGCACGCGCCGCCTCCGCGAGGGTGGCGCCGGTCGTGACGAGGTCGTCGACGAGGACAACGGGGCCACCCGCGAGCAGCCGGACGCCGCCCGCCGTCACCTCCAGCGCGCCGTCGATGTTCGCCAGTCGCTGCCGGGAGTTGAGCCCCGACTGGTCGGCCACGGCCCGCCGCTGCCGCAGGACCGGGGCCACCCGGGCCGAAACCCCGGTGCGCCGCAACTCCGTGGCCGCCGCCAGGGCGATCCGGCGCACCGGATCGTGTCCGCGCGCCCGCACGGCCCAGGGCGCGGACGGCACCGGCACGAGAAGCACGGGCCCGCCGGCCCGGGCACCGCCGCTCCCGGCCCAGTTCCCGTCACCGGTCCTGTCACCGATCCCGGTCATCAGGCCACCGGTCTCGCCACCGGTCCCGCCCGTCGCGTCGTGGGCCCAGGACGCCACGATCCTCACGGTCCGCGTCGTCCGAGTCGTCCGGGCCGTCCGGCTCTCCCGGAGCCCGGCCCGCACCGCTCCCGCCAGAGCCGCGCCCAGGGCCCCGGCGAGCGCCAGCGCGCCCCGTTCCTTGTGGGCGAGGAGAGCCGCCCGTACCTCGTCCGCATAAGGCGCCGCCGCGTACACCGCCGGCAGCCCGAGCGGCTCCGGCACCGGTCGCACCCGGCGCGGTACGGCCCCGCTCAGGGCGGCACGGCACTCGGCACAGAGCACCGTGCGAGGCGTCCCACAGCCTCCGCACTCGGCCGGTAGCACCAGGTCGGTGAGGTCCTGCCACCACCCCCGCATGTGCCCACTGTGCCAATGCCCGGCCGCACCGGCCACCCCTGTGGACAACTGCCTGTGGACAACTCCACGGAACACACACAACGCGTCACCCACATGGGTAAGGAGACCGGTGTTCCACTCGGTAACGGTCGCCCTGGGCACACAAACAGCGGTTGCCCGCGCACAAAAACAAGACGGCCGTCCCGCCGGCTCCGCGCCGGACCGGGACGGCCGCTCTCACGCCGTTCTCCGCGCTCAGCCCGGATAGACCGGCACCGAACCGTCCTTGATCACCTTCTGCCACTGCGCCCCGGACGGCAGCCGGACGATCCCGTCGTCCTGCGAGTCGGCCACCAGCGGCACCCGGTCGTCCTCGGACGCGGCGATCGCCAGGACGCCCGTGAGGGCGGCGGGCGCCGGCCCGTCCGGCGTGGAGCCGTCGACCTGGACGTACCGCGTCTGCTGCACTCCGCCCTGCTCGCGCCCGACCACCACGAGCCGGCTGTCCCCGGCCCAGGACATCGCGGTGACCTCCTCGGCGCCAGGAGTGGCGGAACGCAGTTCGAGGACCGAAACCTCCTGCTGGTCCTCGGACTTGGTGCGCTCGATCCGCCCCACGAACAGCGACTGCTTGCCGTCCTTCTCCACGACGAGCGCGATCCGCACCCCGTCGGCGGCGACCCGCACCTCCTCGATACGGCCGTTCAGCTCGGGGATCTGCACTGCCAGGGGCTGGCCGACGCCCTGCGCCAGCATGTACAGCTGCGGCTTGGCGGGATCCCGGTCGGCCACCCACAGGTCGCCCCGGGCGTCCCAGCTCGGCGCCGTCAGCCGGTCGTCCTCGGTCGCTCCGTGGCTGGTCAGCACGGCGTCGCCCAGCGAACCGTCCGACGCGAGCGAGGTGACGTACAGGGACTTGGCGTCGCCCGTGACCCCGGCCGCGGTCCGCTCGTCGCGGGCGACCGCCACCGACCGCAGCGACTTGGTGCCCGCGCCGAACGGGCCCGGCACGGCGACCGCGCTGGTACCGGTACCGCCGGTCGTCATCCGCACCAGCCGGTGCTTGCTGTCGAGGAAGTACAGGTAGTCGGGCCGCTTGGCGGACGGGCGCCAGGCGGTGGCCTCGGCCTGATCCTCGGTGACGTCGCACATCCGGCCGCCGTTGACGGACTGCAGCGCGACCGACTCCACGGTGGGCGTCAGGCTCCGCAGCGTGAACAGCAACTGGGTCGCCATCTCGGTGCACTTGGCCGACCCGATCCGGGACGCCTTGACGTTCAGCGGCACGGTGACCTGGTTCTGGTCGTCCGGTGTCAGCCCGGACACACCCTTCTTCAGCGCCGTACCGGTCGGGAAGCTCGACCGGACCACCGGGCCGAGCCAGGTGGTGGGGCCCTTGATCAGCGAACGCACCAGCTGGGTCGTCGGATCCACCGGGCTGCGGACGAAGACCGGATCGGCGACCGCCACCGGCTGCCCGGTCTCCCCGGCCGAGGTGCCCGAGGCGAAGTAGTACTTGTTGACGGACGTGTAGTTGCGCTGGAAGTCGGACTTGCCCATCACCACGCCCTGCGGCAGCGAGTCGATCCGCCACTGCCCGCTCTTGGCGTCCTTCGTCAGATGCACCGTCCTCTGATACGCCCCGGCGACGGGCGTGTAAGCCTGCTGCACGTCGACCGTGGCCACCCGGCTGCCCTGCAGCGAGTAGGTGATGCTGTCCGTGCCATCCCGGCCGGCCTGCCGCGGGTCGGTCTGGATACTCGGCCCGTTCGCCAGCACCGTGGCCTGCGACTCCGGCCGCCAATTCTTCGCGGCGGCCGTGGTCAGGTACTTGCGCGCTGTGTCATAGCGCGGATCGTCGCTGGTCAGAGCCTCCAGGAAGCCCTGGACGATCTCGGTGGAGGAAGCGTCCTGCTGCGGCGGCATGGCGAACACCCGCACCTGCGTGTCCTGCCGTGGCGTGGACTCGACATCCCGCAGGTCGCCACTGTCCGGCATGGAGGCGCAGCCCGCCAGCAGTACGGCTCCGCAGGCGGCGTACGCCATCGCGCGCACCGGTCCGGGCCGCGCGCTCCCCTCGCGGTCAGCGACCACGAAATGCCTCCCCTGGCTTGTTCGACTCGTCCGGCCCGCCGACGCTCCCGTCGTCCGCCGGGCCGTTCCCGGGCGTGCCCTCCTGGCGCCGTGCGCCCCCATGGGGCCTGGGCACCACGCGCGCGCCGTTGCCCGGCAGCGCGGTCGGGTCTGCGGTGGGGGCCACGGTGGCCATCCGCTGTGCCATGGGAGCGAGCGCCGCCCCCTGTCCGCCGCCGGACTGCACCGGCACGGTGGCCCGCTTGTCCCCGCCACCGCTCGGCAGACCGGCGTCGTTGAGCCCCCGGTTACGCCGGGAGTCCTTGGGCTCCAGGGGTATCGGCGAGCCCCGCAGCGGCTCGTCAGCGGTCCGCGGCAGCGTCAGCCGGAACTGCGAACCGCCGCCCGGCTCCCCCCACGCCTGCAGCCAGCCGCCGTGCAGCCGCGCGTCCTCCAGGGCGATCGACAGCCCCAGGCCCGTACCGCCGGTGGCACGCGCGCGTGCCGGGTCCGCCCGCCAGAAGCGGCTGAAGACCCGGGTCGCCTCGCCGGGCTTGAGCCCGACGCCGTAGTCGCGCACCGCGATCGCCACCGCCCCGCCGGCCGAGGCCAGCTTGACGACGACGTCCTTGCCCTCGCCGTGCTCCACGGCGTTGACGACCAGGTTGCGCAGCACCCGCTCCACACGCCGGGTGTCCGCCTCGGCCACCACGGGCTGCAGGTCGCCGAGCACGCGTATGTGCGTGCCTTTCCGCTCCGCGAGCGGCGCGGCCCCGCTGACGACCCGCCGTACGACCTCTCTGAGGTCTATCGGCTCCGCCTCCAGCGCCGCCGCGCCCGCGTCGAAGCGGCTGATCTCCAGCAGGTCGGCGAGCAGCGACTCGAACCGGTCCAGCTGGTCGGCGAGCAGCTCCGCGGACCGCGCGGTCACCGGATCGAAGTCCTCGCGCGCCTCGTGGATGACGTCGGCCGCCATCCGCACGGTCGTCAACGGCGTACGCAGCTCGTGCGACACGTCCGACACGAACCGGCGCTGCATCCGCGACAGGTCCTCCAGCTGCTGGATCTTCAGCTGAAGGTTCTGCGCCATCTTGTTGAAGGCCTCGCCGAGCCGCGCGATGTCGTCCTCGCCGGTGACCTTCATCCGCTCCAAGAGCCGCCCGGCGGACAGCCGCTCGGCGATCCCGGCCGCCATCCGCACGGGTGTGACGACCTGCCGCACCACCAGCCAGGCGATGGCCCCGAGCAGTACGACGACGAAGAGCCCGGCGGTCGCGAGCGTGCCCTTGACCAGGCTGAGGGACTTCTCCTCCTGGGTGAGCGGGAAGAGGTAGTACAGCTCGTACGGGTCGCCGTTCGGATCGTTGACCTGCTTGCCGATGACCAGGGCGGGCTGCGAATCCTTGTCGCTGTCCTTGTAGACGATCCGCGTGTAGCTCTGCGCGGCCGTCATGCTGCCGTTGATCCGCGTGCGCAGGTCGTCGGGCACGCTGGACGTCGGGTCGACCTGGCCGGAGGCACGCGGACCGCGCCCGCCACCGCTGTTGTCGCCCGCGGGCAGCGTCACCACGTCGAAGGCGCCCTGGCCACCGCTGGAGAGGGACTCGACGAGGTCGCTCATCCACGGGGTGAGGTTCTGCGACTGCCGTCCGTCCGCCGACGCGGCGGTGTCACCGGTGCCGGCCGCGGCCTCGTCGGCCTTCTGCTTGGCCACCGCGAAACCGCCGGTGGCCTGGCTCTGCGAAGCCTTCACCTTGGCGTCCAGCAGGCCGTTGCGCACCTGCCCGATGACGACGAATCCGAGCAGCAGAACGACGCCCAGCGACATCAGCAGGGTCGTTGCGACGACCTTGAGCTGGATGTTGCGCCGCCACAGCCGCATGACCGGCAGCAGCGGCCGACGCACCCAGCGCATGAACAGCCGCAGCACCGGGCTGCCCTGGACCCCGCCCTGCAGCAGCCCGCCCTCGAAGAGCAGCGCCCAGCGCGAACCGGGCCGCTTGCCGCCGACAGGCCGCCCCGGACGGTCCCCGGACCGGCCGGGGGCCGAAGCGGCACTGTCCCCGGACATGTCAGCTCGGTCCGGCCTTGTATCCGACACCACGGACGGTCACCACGATCTCCGGCCGCTCCGGGTCCTTCTCGACCTTGGAGCGCAGCCGCTGGACGTGAACGTTGACGAGACGGGTGTCCGCCGCGTGCCGGTAGCCCCAGACCTGCTCCAGGAGCACCTCACGCGTGAACACCTGCCACGGCTTGCGGGCGAGCGCGACCAGCAGGTCGAACTCCAGCGGGGTCAGCGCGATCGACTGCCCGTCCCGCTTCACCGAGTGCCCGGCCACGTCGATGACCAGGTCACCTATGGCGAGCTGCTCCGGCGCCGGCTCCTCCGACCTGCGCAGCCTCGCCCGGATCCGGGCGACCAGCTCCTTCGGCTTGAACGGCTTCACGATGTAGTCGTCCGCACCCGACTCCAGGCCCACGACCACATCGACGGTGTCGCTCTTCGCCGTGAGCATCACGATCGGCACCCCGGACTCCGCCCTGATCAGGCGGCACACCTCGATACCGTCCCGGCCGGGCAGCATCAGATCCAGCAGCACCAGATCGGGCTTGCTCTCCCGGAAAGCGGCCAGCGCCTTGTCGCCGTCGGCTACGAAAGACGGCTCAAAACCTTCACCACGCAACACAATGCCGAGCATCTCGGCCAGTGCGGTGTCGTCGTCGACGACAAGGACTCGTCCCTTCATAAACGACATCATCCCATTAGCTAATCGTTACCTGGCGTGACCTGGCACACAGCTCGGCAAGGGCCTCAGCCGTCACGGGCGAAACGGCGCCTTCCTCGGTGACGATCGCCGTCACCAACTCGGGCGGCGTCACGTCGAACGCCGGGTTGTACGCCTGGGTCCCCAGGGGTGCCACCGGAATCCCGCCTCCCGCTCCCGTCACCGGCACCTGCGGTGCTGTGATCTCGGTCACCTCATATCCGGGGCGCTGTTCGACCTCGATGGACGCCCCGTCCGGCGTCTCCAAATCCACCGTCGTCACCGGCGCCACCACGATGAACGGCACATGGTGGTACCGCGCGAGCACCGCGAGCGGATAGCTCCCCACCTTGTTCGCCACCGAACCGTCGGCCGCGATCCGGTCCGCCCCGATCAGCACCGCGTCCACCTCCCCCGCCGCGAACAGCGAACCGGCCGCGTTGTCGGTGAGCAAGGTGTACGCCATGCCGCTGCGAGCCGCTTCGTATGCCGTCAGGCGAGCACCTTGCAGCAACGGACGCGTTTCGTCCACCCAGAGCCGCCGGAGCCGTCCTGCCCGATGTGCCCGCAGGGCCACCGCGAACGCCGTTCCCTCCCCTCCCGACACCAGCGAACCGGTGTTGCAGTGGGTGAGGATCCGGTGCCCTCCGCCCGGCAGCAACTCGTCCAGAAGCGCCAGCCCGTGCCCGGCCATCCGGGCGCTGGCCTCGGCATCTTCCCGGTGCAGCGCCCGCGCCGCGACCAGCGCCGCCACGGCCGCCGCCCCGCTGTCACCGCTCTTGGCCAGAGCCGACCGGTACGCCGAAGCAGCCCTGCGCACCCCGACAGAAAGATTCACGGCCGTGGGCCGGGCACCCGCCAGCGCCGCCGCGGCCTCGTCCACGTCGAAACCCCGCACGGCGGCGAGCGCGACGCCGTACGCCCCCGCTATCCCGAGCAGCGGCGCCCCGCGCACCGCGAGCGTCCGGATCGCCTCCACCAGCGCCGACGCATCCGTGCACACCAGCTCGACCTCCTCGGCCGGCAGTCTGGTCTGGTCAAGAAGGACCACCACGGGACCTTCGGGCGGCTCCTCCCACCGGATCACGGGCATTCCCGTCGGCCGCTTGTCCTCGCCGGTTTGCGCGTACTGATCAGCCATGCCGTCAGTCTGCCCCGTATCCGGCGGACAATTGAAGGTGCGGAGCCTGTACCGCGGCAGGTCACTGGGTGACCACCCCATGGCACGATGGCAGCCAACCTGCCACCGCGACCGCGGACGGGCACCGTGAAGGAGCTTCGATGAACGACACTCCGGGCTGGGCCTCGCCCGGATCCGCCCCGTCCGACGGGCGGGAACCCGGCGCGTCCGCCCCTGCCGACCGCCCCGTCCCCGCAGGCCCTGCCGAGCAGCCCACCGATCAACCGGGTACGGACCCACAGGGCTCCGGCTCGAAGTGGTCCAAGGAGCAGCCACCGCCCGGCCAGTGGTCCGCGCCCACGGGAGCCCCGGCACCGGGCCAGGCACCGCCGCCCCCACCCCCCGGCCCCGGCTGGGGCGGCCAGCCCCCCGGCGGCGGTTACGGAGGCTACGGCGGCCCCGGCGTGCCCGGCCCCGGCGGTTACGGCGCCCCGGGCGGATACGGGCCGCCCGGCGGATACGGCCCGCCCGGCGGTTACGGAGCCTGGGGCGGTGGCTGGGGCGGTCCCCCGCCCGCCGCCAAGCCCGGCGTGATCCCGCTGCGCCCGCTCGGCGTCGGCGAGATCCTCGACGGCGCCGTCTCCACGATGCGCACCTACTGGCGCACGGTCCTCGGCATCTCGCTGACGGTCGCCGTCGTCACCCAGGTCGCGGTGATCCTCCTCCAGGGTCTCGTCCTGAACGACACCGAGACCACCGACGCCCTCAACGACCCGAGCGCCTCCCTCAGCGAGGTGTCCCGCGCCGCGGGCGAGGTCATGCTCAGCTCGGGTGCCGTCCTGCTGATCTCGCTGGTCGGCACCATCATCGCGACAGCCCTGCTGACCACGGTCACCAGCCGCGCCGTGCTCGGCAGGTCCGTGACCACCGGCGAGGCCTGGCGCGACGCCCGCCCGCAGGTCATCAAACTGTTCGGCCTCATCGTCCTGATGGGACTCATCGCGGTCGGCATCCTGCTCGTCGGCGCACTGCCCGGCATCGTCGTCGCGATCACGGGCGGCCCGGGCGGCGCCATCGCCGCCCTGCTCATCGTGGGCATCCTCGCGGGCGCCGTCGTCACCCTGTGGCTGATGATCCGCTTCTCCCTGGCCTCCCCCGCCCTGATGCTGGAGAAGCAGAGCATCACGAAGTCCCTGGGCCGCTCCGCCAAGCTTGTCCGCGGCTCCTGGTGGCGGGTCTTCGGCATCCAGATCCTGGCAACGATCATCGCCAACATCGTCTCCTCGATCGCCGTGATCCCCTTCGCCGTAGGCGCCGCCTTCCTCAGCGGCGACGGCTTCACCGGCTTCCTCGAGAGCAGCAACGCCGGCGTCGGCTGGACGTTCCTCATCGTCAGCGGCATCGGCTCGGTGATCGGCTCCATGCTCACCTTCCCGATCAACGCGGGCGTCACCGTGCTCCTCTACATCGACCAGCGCATCCGCCGCGAGGCCCTCGACCTCGAACTGGCCCGCGCCGCCGGTGTCGAGAACTACGGCACCAGCACCCCCGGCACCGTCCCGGGGAGCTGATGCGGTGAGCTCGACGGGGGGAGTCTTCACAGCGGTGCCGGCGGCCCTGCCGCGCGCCGCCGACGAGGCCGTACGCGGCCTGCTGCGGGCCCGGGAGACGGTCCTGCTGTCGCTGACCGGCTCGGGCGACGAACCGCCCGTGACGATCCCGCGCGACCCCGCACGGGAGGCGGCACGGCATGAGCTGTCCAAGCGGATGTACCACGAGAACGACCCCGGGCTGTTCCAACGCGCACTGAACGCCGCCCTGGACTGGGTCGATCGCATGCTCTCCGCCGCCGCGTCCGCAACGCCCGGAGGCACGCTGGGCCTCGTCGTCGTGGTCCTGGCCGTCGTCGCCGTTCTGGGCGCCCTGTGGTGGCGCCTGGGCACCCCGCGCCGCCAACCCGCCTCTGCCGCCGCCCTGTTCGACGACCGCCCCCGCAGCGCCGCCGAACACCGCGCGGCCGCGGAGGCACACGCCGCCCAGGGCCACTGGAACCAGGCCCTCCAGGAACGCATGCGTGCCGTCGTCCGCGCCCTGGAGGAACGCGCCCTGCTCGATGCCCGCCCGGGCCGCACCGCCGACGAGGCCGCCGCCGAAGCCGGCCGCGTCCTGCCCGCCCACACGGACCGGCTGCGCGCCGCCGCCCGGGAGTTCGACGACGTGACGTACGGCGGCCGCAGGGCGACCCAAGCGTCGTACGAGCGCATCGCCGAACTCGACCGAGACCTGGAACGCACCAGGCCGATACTCGCCAGCAGCACCCCGAGCACCGCCCACAACACCCGCCAGGGAGCCGCCGAATGACCACCGGCGTAGCCCTCCCGCCCACCTCCACCGCGCCCACCACCCGCCAGGTGTGGACCCGGACCCGGGGCATCGTCCTCGCCGTGGTGCTCCTCCTGGCCGGTGCTGTCGCCATCGCCGTCGTCCGCTCCGACAGCAGGCACGGCATCCTCGACCCACGCTCCGCCGACCCCTACGGCAGCCGCGCCGTCGCCGAACTCCTCGCCGACCGGGGCGTGTCCACCCGCTTGGTCACCACCCTGGCCGAGGCCCGCGCCGCGGCCGGCCGCGACACCACCCTGCTCGTCGCCGTCCCCGACCTGCTCACCCCGGATCAGCAGTCCCAGCTGCGAGTGTCGACCGCTGCTTCGGGCGGCCGCACGATCCTGGTCGCCGCCGGCAGCACGTCCGTCGAACGGCTCGCCCCCGGAGTCACCGCCGACCCCGCCACCAGCCTGAAGTCCACGCTCGACCCCCACTGCAGCCTGGCCGAGGCCCGCCGCGCGGGCAGCGCCGACACCGGTGGCATCCGCTACACCACCACCCACCTCGACGCCGACTCCTGCTACCCCAGTCAGCGCCTGGCCACCCTGATCCGCGTCCCCGCTGCCTCCGGAGGCGGCGACACCGTCGTCCTGGGTGCGCCCGACATCCTGCTCAACGACCGTCTCGACGAGCAGGGCAACGCCTCGCTCGCACTCCAACTCCTCGGCTCCCGCCACCATCTGGTCTGGTACCTCCCCTCGCTCTCCGACGCCTCGGCCTCCGGCACGGGCAACCAGAAGTCCTTGTTCGACCTGCTCCCTTCCGGCTGGCTCTGGGGCACACTCCAGCTCTTCTTCGCCGCGGCCCTCGCCGCCTTCTGGCGGGCGCGCCGACTCGGCCCCCTGGTGCCCGAGAAACTCCCCGTGGCGATCCGCGCCTCCGAAACCGTCGAAGGCCGCGCCCGCCTCTACCGCAAAGCCAACGCCCGCGACCGGGCGGCCGCCGCTCTTCGCTCCACCGCTCGCACCCGCCTCGCCCCCCTCGTCGGCGTCCCCGTCTCCCAGGCGCACGCGCCCGAGGCCCTGCTCCCCGCACTGTCCGCCCACCTCCATGGCGACGGCCAGGCACTGCACTCCCTCCTCTTCGGTCCGCCGCCCGGCGACGACGCGGCCCTCATCGCCCTCACCGACCAACTCGACGCCCTCGAAAGAGAGGTACGCCGTCCATGATGGACCCGACCACTGACAACGCCGGGAACACCGGGAACCCGGCCGACGCCCGGGCCTCCCTGGAGGCCCTGCGCGCCGAGATCGCCAAAGCCGTGGTCGGCCAGGACCCCGCCGTGACCGGCCTCGTCGTCGCTCTCCTCTGCCGCGGACACGTGCTACTTGAAGGAGTCCCCGGGGTCGCCAAAACGTTGCTCGTCCGCGCCCTCGCCGCCGCGCTCGAACTGGACACCAAGCGCGTCCAGTTCACCCCGGACCTCATGCCGAGCGACATCACGGGCTCCCTGGTCTACGACATCCGCACCGCCGAGTTCTCCTTCCAGCCCGGCCCGGTCTTCACCAACCTCCTCCTCGCGGACGAGATCAACCGCACCCCGCCCAAGACCCAGTCGGCCCTCCTCGAAGCCATGGAGGAACGCCAGGTCACGGTCGACGGCACATCGCGCCCGCTCCCCGACCCGTTCCTGGTCGCCGCGACCCAGAACCCGGTCGAGTACGAGGGCACGTATCCCCTCCCGGAAGCCCAACTCGACCGTTTCCTCCTCAAGCTGACGATCCCTCTCCCCTCCCGCCAGGACGAGATCGACGTCCTCACCCGCCACGCCGAGGGCTTCAACCCGCGTGACCTGCGTGCCGCCGGCGTACGCCCCGTGGCCGGCCCCGCCGCCCTCGAAGCCGCCCGCGCCGCGGTCGCCAAGACGACCGTCTCACCCGAGATCACCGCCTACGTGGTGGACATCTGCCGCGCCACCCGCGAGTCGCCGTCCCTCACCCTCGGTGTCTCCCCACGCGGCGCAACCGCTCTCCTGGCCACCTCGCGCGCATGGGCCTGGCTGACCGGCCGCGACTACGTCATCCCCGACGACGTCAAGGCCCTCGCCCTGCCCACCCTCCGCCACCGTGTCCAGCTCCGCCCCGAGGCCGAGATGGAAGGCGTGACGGCCGACTCCGTCATCAACGCGATCCTCGCCCACGTCCCGGTACCCCGCTGATGCCCCTCACCGGACGCGCCGCCCTCCTCGCGGCAATCGGATCGATCCCCATCGGCATCTGGGAACCGAGCTGGACGGGCATCCTCGCGGTGAACGGTCCGCTCGCCCTGGCCTGCGCCTGCGACTTCGCCCTGGCCGCTCCGGTACGACGGCTCGGGCTGACCCGCTCCGGTGACACATCCGCGCGCCTCGGTGAGACCGCCGACGTCACCCTGACCGTGACCAACCCGTCCGGACGCATCCTCCGGGCCCGGCTCAGGGACGGCTGGCCGCCGAGCAGCTGGCAGCCCGGCACGGAGATCGACGCTTCACGCCACCGCCTCACTGTGCCGCCGGGTGAACGTCGGCGCGTGACGACCCGCCTGCGCCCCACCCGCCGCGGCGACCGGCAGGCAGACCGCGTCACGATCCGCTCCTACGGCCCCCTCGGGCTGTTCTCCCGCCAGGGAGGTCACAAAGTGCCCTGGTCTGTACGGGTTCTGCCCCCGTTCACCAGCCGAAAGCACCTACCGTCGAAACTCGCCCGATTGCGTGAACTCGACGGCCGCACCAGCGTCCTGACCCGCGGCGAGGGCACCGAATTCGACAGCCTGCGCGAGTACGTTCCCGGCGACGACACCCGCTCCATCGACTGGCGCGCCACGGCACGCCAGTCGGCGGTCGCCGTACGGACCTGGCGTCCGGAACGCGATCGCCACATCCTCCTGGTCCTCGACACCGGCCGCACTTCCGCCGGCCGCGTCGGCGACGCCCCACGTCTGGACGCCTCGATGGACGCGGCACTCCTCCTCGCCGCCCTCGCCTCACGCGCGGGTGACCGCGTGGATCTACTCGCCTACGACCGCCGAGTCCGCGCGCTCGTCCAGGGCCGCGCCGCGGGCGATGTCCTCCCGTCCTTGGTCAACGCGATGGCCATGCTGGAGCCCGAGCTCGTCGAAACAGATGCGCGCGGACTCACGGCCACGGCGCTCCGTACGGCTCCACGCCGTTCCCTGATCGTCCTTCTGACGACGCTCGACGCGGCACCCGTCGAACAGGGCCTGCTTCCCGTTCTCTCCCAACTGACCCAACGCCATACGGTCCTGATTGCTTCAGTGGCGGACCCGCGTGTCGCCCGCATGGCGACGGCACGCGGAAACGCCGACGCGGTGTATGAGGCGGCGGCCGCAGCACAGGCGCAGAGCGAACGGCACCGCACCGCAGAACAACTCCGTCGGCACGGTGTGACGGTTGTGGACGCGACGCCTGAAGATCTCGCTCCCGCATTGGCCGACGCCTATCTGGCCTTGAAAGCGGCGGGCCGGCTCTGAAACTCCGTGGCAGGCCCGCCGTCGGGCCTGCCAATTCCTCCGCGTATCCAAGAACACCCAGAGAATCCAAGAACACCCGGAAATGCAGAAAGGCCCACGCCATGACGGCGTGGGCCTTCCCCTAAAATTTGTTCGGCGGTGTCCTACTCTCCCACAGGGTCCCCCCTGCAGTACCATCGGCGCTGTAAGGCTTAGCTTCCGGGTTCGGAATGTAACCGGGCGTTT